>NZ_JBPZIR010000004.1:0-740095 GCF_051857575.1 Pedobacter sp. GSP4
TTCCGAACAGAGAAGTTAAGCCCACCAGAGCCGATGGTACTGCGGTAACACGTGGGAGAGTAGGTCGGTGCCAGATCTTAAAGAGAAACCCTTCAATAGAAATATTGGAGGGTTTTCTTGTTTTATGGCATTTGAGGGGAAAGCTTAAAGACTAAAGCATAGACTAAAGCAAAAAATGGAATACAACAGCTTTAGGCCCTGGTCTTTTCCTTTAAGCTTTTAAACCATTAAGTAGTTAAGAAGATTAAGTTGGTTTTCAGCTTTGACAGCGCAGGTGATGAAAGATCCTCAATGTCCTTGATCCCTTTAATTGTCAGAATAGCAATCCGATAATATTTATTGGTTTCCCCACAGGTTAGGCTGATACAGCAGGCTTTCTTAATGTTCTTAATTCCTTAATGGTCAACGGGAGCAGTGAATAGCTTTTACCGTTGTTTTCCCTCAGATTACGCTGATCACCGGGGAACAATGTTCCGTAAATATTCACCCCATCAGAAGTTAAATAGCGCTGATGGTAGTGGAAATCCCTTTTGGTTGGCAATAACCCGTTTACACCGAAAATCTCCAAAAGGATTGAAACGCACAGCAGGACAGGACCTTTACCATGGGCACAGGTTTTGCGCTTCAAAAAAGAGAAATCATAAACCCGCAATGATGATTTTGGCCTGTAGCTCAAATGAAGATCTAATTGTACTGATTTTTATGCTTTTATACGCTTATATCCTGCTTGTTAAAAAATGTAAAATCTTTCATTCTCAAGGCAATAAAACCGTATTATTGTAGTATTACGTACATAATGCTATGATGAATCTGAACCTAAAGAAACTCGTTTTTATTGCTTTTCTATCGTGTATTAACTTTGCTGTTTTTGCGCAAAATAAGAATGTACAGCTTCCTGCAAATTGGTTTAACCTCGACTTATTGGAAAATGGATATTTCGGTATCAGCACTGAAAAGGCTTACCGCGAGTTATTGAAAGATAAAAAGCCAAAACAAAATATCATTGTTGCCGTGATTGATGGTGGTGTAGATATTAATCATCCTGATTTGAAGGGAGTTTTGTGGACCAATAAAAAGGAGATCCCCGGAAATGGAATAGATGATGATGGCAATGGATATGTGGATGATATTCATGGTTGGAATTTTATCGGTTCAAAAAAGGGAAATCTGGAATTTGATAATCTGGAATTGGTTAGGTTGTTAAGGATATATACACCTAAATACCAATCTACAACCAATTTAACCCCTTTGGACAGCACTCAAAAAGAGGAATTCAGGCTTTATAAAAAAATGGTTAGCGATTTTGGCAAGAAATATGAAGATGCCAGCAATACCTTTTCTGTGCTTATTGCAATTAACAAGGTTTTAGATTCTGTAGCGAAAATCAATAAAAAGGAAATCCCGACTTTAGAAGACATTGATAGATACAGGGCTGATGATGAAACAGAAGAACAGGTTAAAACGATTATCAGAAAAGGGGCGAAAGAGGATGGTGGCTTTGAAAAATTTTACAAAAACATAAAGGATGGCTATAAACAATATGATGCCATGCTTAAATATAACCTTAATCCGAAATATGACATGCGTGCAGAACTTGTTGGCGACGATTACAGCAACGCTAATCAAAGAGATTATGGAAACAATGATGTTAAGGGGCCAGATGCTTTCCACGGTACGCATGTTTCGGGCATTATCGGTGCCGACCGCAGTAACACTTTAGGAATTATGGGGGTGGCTAATGGGGTAAGTATTATGGCGATTAGAGTAGTACCTACGGGTGATGAAAGGGATAAAGATGTGGCCAACGGAATCCGCTACGCAGTTGATAATGGGGCGAGGGTTATAAACATGAGCTTTGGTAAAAGTTACAAGTGGGATAAGAAAGCGGTAGATGAGGCAGTAAAATATGCCGAAAGTAAAGGTGTATTACTTGTACATGCCGCTGGTAACGATAACCAGAATAACGATGTAGAGGAGAACTATCCCAATAAGTTTTTCGATGGTAAAGAGTCTGAAGCTTACAAAGATGCGCATAAAAAGCCGCTTAAGGCTGATTTTACGCCTCCAAAGCCAATGTCCCAGAACAATGGAATGGGCATGCGCCCTGGATACGACAGAGTGCCAATGGTTAAACCAATACCAATTGATTCGGCCAAATTTAATCTTCCGCATGCCAGTAATTGGATAGAAGTTGGTGCAAGTGCATACAAGGATGATGATAACCTTAAGGCCGATTTTTCGAATTATGGCAAATATAATGTAGATGTTTTTGCCCCGGGGTTTTTAATCAAATCAACCGTGCCTGATAATAAATATGATGAAGCAGACGGAACAAGTATGGCCTCACCGGTAGTAGCTGGTTTAGCTGGCCTTATTTTAAGTTACTATCCTGAATTGAAACCTGCTCAGGTAAGGGAAATCATTATGAAATCCGTTTCGAAAGTGGCACACAAAATAAAGTATAAAAACGATAGAGGCGAAAACGTCCGTGTTCCTTTTAGCGAGATATGCGTAAGCGGAGGAATTGTTAATGCCTATAATGCCTTAAAATTGGCAGAAACATACAAGTAGATTAGCACAACGCCTTATTTTTTGGGTATTGTAGAGATGAACTGCTGTATGGTTCCGAATGGATATTTTTTTTTTGCTTTTAGCCATACGATAAGGTTTTCCATTCGCTGGATCATTTTTGCACCTGTATTTTTTCTTACATAACCAGGGAAACCAAAGCGCTCAAAATCATCCAGATCGGTAAACTCCCAGGGATGAAAATAGATATTTAGGTAATTATCTTTTTTATAGGTCCAGTTGGCAAGTGTTTTATACATAGCCAAGGGCAGGTTATGAAAAGATAACCAGAATAATGGAAACCTAAATAATGGACTTACTGAGGCTGGTAACTGCAGCACATTATCTTTTATAAAATATGTCCTCGAAATGCCAAAATTATTGTACCTGCTAGGTAGGTAAGTTGGGTTGATGGACGAATTGTAAGTATAACCAGCCTTTTCAATTTCCTTTTCGTCAACCGGCATCATCCTCGCCATGCGGTAACCTATAATTTCCTTGCCCGATAGTTCTTCCAGTTTTTGTTTCGATTGAAGCAAGTGCTCTGGTTTAAAATCGGAATGGTAATAACCGTGCGAAGCCAGCTCGTGGCCAGTATCTGTAATTCTTTTAATCAGATCAGGAATGTTTTCTGCAAAGGTAACAGTACAGAAAAAAGTTGCCTTCACTTCGTATTTATCTAAAATATCCAATATCGCAATTGTACCTGCCCTTGAAATGGAAATCTGATCTTCAAAAGAAATCGTTTTTCCATACTCAAAGGGCATATCAAACTCTTCAATATCAAAACTTAAAAGAACCATTTATTTATGTTGGATATTAGTTGAACGGATAATATAATTTGGACGGTTTTTAGACTGCATAAACATTTTACCTACATAAATACCTATAATGCCCAAAATAATAAGCTGTAAGCCACCGAAAAAAACGATGGTCATAATTACTGAGGCCCAGCCCGAAACTTCAACATGGTTTACAAAGGCATAAATGATATAAGGAACGTAAAGTACTGATGCGAACGAAAGAATGAAACCAAGGTAAACTGCAGAATATAATGGTTTTATGCTAAAAGAGGTTACGCCGTGCAAGGCCAGGCGAAGCATTTTTTTTAACGTATACTTACTTTTGCCCGAAAAACGCGCCGCGGGGTTGTACCGGATTGCAAATTGTTTAAAGCCCAACCATTTTACCAAGCCCCTAAGAAAAGGCTCGTTTTCGTGGAAATTGCGGAATACATTTACCACTTTTTGATCGAGAAGTCGAAAATCTGCTGCACCAGGCTCAAGATCGATATCGGATAACCAATTTAAGGTTTTATAGAACAGATTGGAAGAGCTTCTTTTGCCCTTCGATAAACTTTTATCCTCTTCGCGGATGGTATAAACCACTTCAAAACCTTCCTGCCATTTCTGAAGCATATCCGGGATCAGCTCAGGTGGGTGCTGCATATCGCAATCCATAGAAATTACGCAGTCGCCAAAGGCATGGTCCATGCCGGCCTTAACTGCCAGTTGATGGCCAAAATTCCTGGAAAACTCCAAAAAGAATATATTTTCGGCGGTGGCAGCGTAATCCTTTATTTTTTCTAACGTATGGTCGGCACTTCCATCATCAACGAGGATAATTTCGTAATCGTAATTGAGCGTGGAAAATACCTTTTTAATGCTTTCGGCTATTACAAAAATATTATCGGCTTCGTTGTAGGCAGGGATGACTATAGAAACTAATTTATTCATTATCAGCAATCAGATAAGATTCAAAATCCTCTTTCATCATTTGATAGATTATGGTTAGCCAAATGATAATGCAAGGTAAGGCTTTGAGCGAATATAGACGAATAAATTCTTTAACAGGTTTAGGGAAAATATCGGTTGGCGATAGGCTGGTGAGGATAAAGGCAAATACAAATAGTGCAATTATCCAACCTTTTTTGGGCTTTTGCTGAGTGGTGAACCAAATGGCTACCCCTGTAAAAGCGATAACATAAGTTGGCGATTCTGAACCACTGCTAAATATTACAGTAAAAATTAAGGTGGACGCCAATAACATGAGCCTAAAACCCACATATTTAAATTGATTAACGCGTAAATAGGGCAGGCCAAACAATAGTAAGCCGGCAAGTAAAAAGGGGGTATTGGGAATCGTTACGTCGCCGCTTATTCTTCTGGCCATTCCCATTATAGAAATATCCTGAAATGAGGTTAACGAAGCATTTATCGCATTTTTATGCGCAAGAGAACTGTACCAATCTCCATACGACTGTATGATATAGGCCGGTGAAGAGATGGCCATTGGTAATACAAGCAGCAAGACAAAGGCAATTATGCCAGATAAGATAAATTTTAACTTGTTTTTGGAGAAGAAGAAAAATGCCAAGCCGACAATTCCGTATAGCTTAACCAAAGTACCCAGAGCAATAAAAAAAGCAGATTGTATTTCTTTCTTTTTTACTAGGTACGAAAAACTGAGCAGAATAATCCCCGTTAGGGCAATATTAAACTGAAAGCTAAATAGGGCAGTTAATGTTTCGTGTGCACATATCCAAGCAATGATGGCCCTTTTATTCCAGCTTAGTGGCAAACTGTAAATTCCCCACAACAGAACCGAAATATTGGCAATATTCCAGAGTATGCAGGCAAAACCATCTGGCAATAATGCAAAAGGTGCAATCAATATCGAAAAAACAGGACCATAATGATTGCTATCTTGGTATTCTGGATAGTTGAGATACAGGTTTTGCAGATCAACTGTATGCCAGTACACATATTTAAAGATGAGGTAGTTATTGTAGGAATGGTGATGGTACTGCTTGTAACCAGCAATAACTGCCAATAGCACATAAATGGCAATGATGCACTGCTTTTTTAAAAGAAATGCGGCTAGTTTTTGAAGCTTTACGTTTTTAGAAAGAGTCATTTGTTTTTTGGCTGTGCAATATAACTATTTTAACAGTTACCAAAGTAACTATTCTTGTTGTGGATTTCAATTTTCTATGTATCTGTTATAAAGCGCTTTAGCTTGTCCATTATTTTTGGCAAATACTGAACAACCTCAAATTAATGATAGAATCTATTTTGTAAGTATAATTGTACCATTAGATAGGCGGGCTATCTAAGCGTTTTTTTGGGATGATTAACGCAATCAATGCAGGAGCCATCTCTGGCTCTTGTACTTGATTTATTTTTAGACATGATAGACAGGTTTTCTGTAAAAGGCTTTAACCTCTTGTACTCATATGCTGGGGTTAAAAATAGGATCAACAAAAAGCTCAATCCGGGATGATAGACGCTTTTATTGAGCACATGCCATGGATTTGGCATGTGCTTTTTTTATGGCTAACGTTCTTCATTTCCTCCATCACTCCAAACCCACTTCCCTGTTTCCCATTTAACACCGATTTAATTTGCAATTAATAAGGCTGGCTTATTTTTGAACCATAAATATTTGGTTAGTATTTATAAGGTTTAGTTAGTTGATTAGTTTAGGCCATGATGTAATAAATTATGGCCTATTTTACGCCCGATTTACCAATTGTCCTTAATATCCCTGACTGTTTAATTAGTGCTTCACGTAATTTAGATAATCGATTTAGTAAAACCTTTTACTATATTTAATGTACTGAACCAAATAGACCATAAATCTTCCTAAAAACTATGAGAAAATTAAAATTACCACTTTTGGTGGCACTGGTATTAACCTTCGGTGCCTGCAAGAAAGAAGAACAGCTAAAAGAAAGTGTTTCCCTTTCCAGTTCAAAGCAAGCTGCATTATCAACCGCGCAGCTTTTAAGTGCATCGTTAAACAACTGGATGGGTAACATAGCAGATCAGACCAGTATTGCTGCCATTTCTATTCCTGGTACACACGATTCGGGCGCTACACAAGAACCTATTTCGGGCACAGCAAAATGCCAGAACCTGAGTATTGCCGATCAGTTAAATGCTGGTGTAAGGTATTTAGATGTACGCTGCAGGCACATTGATAATGGTTTTGCCATTCATCACGGCGCTATTTATCAAAATCTTAATTTTACAGATGTTTTAAATGCCTGTATTAATTTCTTGAACAGCAATTCTACAGAAACCATTATTATGAGTGTTAAAGAAGAGCATACTCCTTCTAATAACACCCGTACATTTGAACAGACTTTTGATACCTATGTGCAGCAAAATCCATCAAAATGGGATTTGGGCAATAACATTCCAACATTGGGCAGCATCAGGGGCAAAATCAGGTTATTGAGACGGTTCTCTGCCGCATCGCCAAAAGGAATAGATGCAACAGCATGGGCCGATAATACAACATTCGATATCAATAATGCAGCTGCCAACTTAAAGGTGCAGGATTTTTACAATGTTAACGACGTAAATAACAAATGGACCAGTGTTGAAACCCAGCTTAATGCAGCAAAGAACGATACCTCGAACAGGCTTTATCTAAATTATGGCAGTGGTTACAAAGCAGGTATTTTCGGTATTCCGAATATCAATACCGTGGCTAATTTTATCAACCCAAAAATCAGTACTTTTTTTACCAATAACACCCATGGTAGATTCGGCATTATCCCCCTCGATTTTATCGATTCGAGCAGAAGCCAGTTAATTATCAATACCAATTTTTAAATCCAACCTAACGGTTTATAGGTTCAGTAAATATAGGTGCGCCATGCTTTTCGATGGCGCATTTTTTATTGAAGAGGGTTTATAATCTGTTTTAAAACATTTAATAATGTTAATTTAATTATTTCATAATATTTCCTTTTGTTTCTGTTAGGTTCTTTTTTGCAAATTTGTTTAAGATCAGGGAATTGCGACCATCAGCGGATAGTCCTTTTCAGATTTTGATGCACTGTTGGCTAAACGCTGTATCGGTTCTAATAAAATAAAAACGCTAAACCAATGAAAAGAAACAAAAAAAACATTTTTATGCCTGATGATCAATCATGTTCATCTCAAACAACAAAAAACAAAGGTGTTAAAGGTATCTGGACCACATTATTATTTGCCGCACTTGTTGCATCATTTTCGGGCTGTAAGGAAGCGCCTGTAGAAGCATTAACCGAAAGTACAGCTTTACACCGCAATCAACTGGCAGTTGCCAATGCCCAATTGGTAGGTGGACAGACAGAAATCAGGGTATTATCTTTCAATGTGAGGCACAATGATGCTGGAGACCCACAGACCATTACCGAAAGACAGGGAAACATCCGTCAGATTATTGTTGATAATAACCCTGATGTTTTCGGTTTGCAGGAATTTTCTGATAATAGTTTCGAAACCTGGTTTCGGGGGCAAATGACAACTTTGGGTTATGGGGAGTACTACGATACTTCAATAACCGGCACACCAAAAGCCATTTTCTTCAAAAACAGCCGTTTCACCCTACAAGAAAGTGGTACGGCAAGTATCGGCCCAACCAATACCGGTACTTGGGTGGTATTGTTGGATAAGGTAACGGCTAAAAAATATTTTGTGTGCAACAGTCACTGGCAGTTCGATTCGCAAACGGTTAGGATCCAGAATGCGAATGCTTTGGTAAGTGCCGTGCAGCAGAAAAATACCCAAAATCTTCCTGAAATTGTTTTTGGCGATTTCAACGCAGTTCCAGGTACTACAGAAATCGGTATTTTGAAAGATGGTTTGGATGTGGTAGATGCACTAGGTGATAGTGAAGGCGATTTAACCTTTCATGGTTGGACAGCAACAGGGACTAAAAAATTAGACTGGATGATGAGCGATAGGGCGATGGCCTATACCAGCTCAAAGGTAATCACTACAAGTTACGGCGGATATTGGCCATCAGACCATTGGCCGGTAATGGCTGATTATGTTCCTGCAATATTTGGCGGCCCACATACCGATTCGAACGGGCTAAGTGCCAGCGCGAGCACCAGCTATTATTTTGCAGATGTAAACGGCGACGGTAAAAAAGATAAAATTTATCAGCGGTATAGCTATGACGGAGGTAAACCACAGGTATACCTTTCAAACGGCAACGGCACTTTTATTTCGCCGGCAGTAAAGCATACCGCAGGTGCATCGGCTTTGGCTACAACACGCTATCATTATGCCGATGTTAACGGCGATGGAAAAGATGATGAAATTGTTTGGGACCCAACCACCAATTCGGGCCATACTTTGGTTTATCTGGCTACTACCAACGGGAACTTTAGCGCTACTGCAGTAGATAATCCGGAAGGAACAAGTGCTGGAACAACAACTGTATACAATTTTGCTGATGTAAACGGCGACGGGAAAGCGGATAAAATTTACTGGAACGGTAGTTACGATTCTGGGCACACGAGGGTTTATTTGGCTACAACTAACGGTAATTTTAGTGCAAGTGTAGTATCTGGCGCAGAAGGAGCAAGTACAACTGCAGGCACAACCTTTTATTATGCCGATGTAAATGGCGATGGAAAAGCAGATAAAATTTTATGGCATCCAAGTTTAAACAATGGTAAAACCATGGTATACCTGTCAGATGGCGATGGAACATTTACGGCTTCAACTGCTTTCAGTAATTCGGGTGCAACCAGTGTTTCTACCACAACGGTTTTCTACTTTGCCGATATTAACGGTGATGGCAGGGCCGATAAGATATATTGGAACCCTAATAATTACTTAGGTAAGATTAAGGCTTATTACGCCACCACTGCCAATACCTTCGATGGCCCGGTATATTCTTTGCGCGGAACATCGCAGAGCACAGATACCAATTTTTATTATGCCGATATTAATGGCGATGGCAAAGCTGATCAGATCCGTTGGAACTACAGTGAAAACAGCGGCGAACTTAGAAATTACTTCGCTCAATAATATTTTAGCTTTGAACAGTCTTGGATTAATTTTCAAGACTGTTTAAATTTTTATTAGAGGAATACTATTTTTCTGCCGAAAGAACCATTTCTTCATGCGTATCTTTGTGCAGTTCTTTACTCCTGATGCGGCTCAATGTTTCTAAGCGCATGCCCAAATAACTTGCAAGATAACGCAGCGGTATTTTATTCAGATCTATTTTTTTGCTTTCTTCAAGGCGTCGGTAACGCCGCAGCGCATTGGGTATCCTCGCCAGTATCGACCGTTCTGATGCAGCGTAATAATGCAGTGCCAATAGTTTTCTGCCAATAATATTGGCTTCTTCATAATTGGCATATACAAAATCGATTAAAGTGTAAGGAATCCGGATCAGTTCGCAATCTTCTAATGCCTGTAGGTATTCTACTGAATGAAAAGCACGGTGATCGGGATGGCGGATGGCGCCAACAATATTGTTCCCGAAACTGAACCAGGTGGTGATATCTTTAGTTCCATCTTTAATAAATCCCCGAACTATTCCGCTGTTTACAAAGTATAAGGCTGCGTTACTATCAATCGGCGAAACGATATGTTTGTTTTTCTTCACCCTGATTAAAGTGCAATGCTTTTCATATTCGGCAATCAGCTGATCGGAAACAGTATGATATTGCTCAAAGAAGCGGATTAAAGGAGCTACAAACGAAGATGATTTAGGATGAAGCATAGTTGTATTTTTTAGTTAATCATAAGAAAAATACGACCAAGTGCAGTTTATTGCATGGTAATCAGTGTTTTTGCCTGCCTATTGGCAATGGCTTACCCTGCTGTTTTAAAAATCTGCCTGTTTGGTTTGCATCTATTTACGTATAATATAGCTATAAGGTTTTTCTAAATAGAATTATAGATACAAATTATTTTTTATTTTTTTGGCTTTGTTGATATAGGCCTGCAGGAAATGATCAATTCCGGTAGTAGCATAGCCTAGCAATCTCGAATTTTCACCAAGTTCGGAAGATACAATGGCGGTTTTTTCCCTAATCTGGGTCATGCAATAAGTATTGATGGCCTGTTGCATGGGTAAGGTAATATATTGCTTGGCCTCAGCTATTTTTCCGCTCAAAATAATCAGTTCGGGATTAAATAACTGGATGAGTACAGCGATTCCTTTGCCCATATAAGTACCGATATTGGATAACAGCTGTATGGCATATTGATCGCCTTTATTTGCTGCCCTGATAATTACCGCAGGTTCAATCCTTTCCAGCTCTTCCCTGCTCAGCTTATTCAGCATCGAATTTTTGCCGGATAAAATCCCTTCTTTGGCCATTTCTGATAAAGCGTTACCTGAGGCGATGGTTTCGAGGCAACCATGTTTGCCACAATAACACAGGGCACCGTTTTCAACAAAGGGGATGTGCCCAAGTTCTCCCGAAAAACCACATGTTCCCTGTCTTAATTTTCCATCCATTATAATGCCGAGCCCAACGCCCCAGTCCATAAGTAAAATGAGCGCATTTTTTTTGCCTTTAGCCATTCCGTGCGTAAATTCTGCCATTGATGATCCATTTACATCATTTTGAATTACAACAGGCAGTTTTAGCATGTTTTCAAATGCAGCCGTTAACGAAATGTTTTCCACATCACTTAGAAAATAACTGTAGTTTTCTCCTTTTTCGGCATCAATAAGGCCCGGCATGCCCACACTGCAGCCAATTAACTGGTCGGTTGTAATGTTTTGTGCAGTCAGGATATCCTGGATATGCGTATTTAAAATCTTAAAGAAATCTGCCCGGCTTTTAGAGATGGGAAGCGGAATGTTTTTGACTTCAAATACAAAATTATAATTGTTATCAATAATGGCTATTTTGGTGTTGAACAATTCTATATCGATGCAGATAATGAGTGTTTTTTTATCCTTTAAACCATACAGATCTGGTTTTCTTCCGCCCATAGACACACCGAAGCCCTTTTTCTCCAGCCAGTTCTCATCCATTAAGCTGCTTATCAGTTTCAAAATACTGGGAGCGCTCATGTTCATGGTATCGCAAAGGGTAGATACCGATGATGGTCCCATGTTAAAAAGGTGTTTAATAAGCTGATATTTTTGTGTCAGCTGTTTTCCGGCTGCCGGTTTTAATATGTTATTTAATAGATGAAGATTCATGGATTTAATTACGCTATTTCGCTAAATATAGATAACTTATGTTAAAAATTTAGTAAAGTTTTTTTAATGCGTAAAGAAATTAGTGATGTTTTGTCTTTTCAATTATTTCTTCCTAACATTAACTAACCAAATTATCCTATTTTAATCATGCCTGCTATTAATTAAACTAAAACGGTTAAGCTAACCACTATCATTGTCAGTTTATTTTCTATACATCAACAGCAAATGAAAACTAAAGAAGAACCACAAAAACAATCAAATCCCAGAAGAGACTTTATTAAAAAAACGGCAGTAGGGCTTGCTGCATTTACCATAGTGCCCAGGTATGTACTGGGTGGAGAGGGCTTTATTGCCCCGAGCGATAAATTAACCAAAGCTGTAATCGGCGTTGGCGGCATGGGGCGTAATCATTTTGTTTATGATGGTACCCAGGTGGTGGCCATTTGTGATGTGGATAGCAGGCATATTGCCCAATCGTTGCCCATGCTGGATAAGGGGGTAAAAACCTTTACCGATTACCGCGAATTACTGAAATTACCTGAAGTAGACATTGTACACATTGCAACACCCCCGCACTGGCATGGCACCATGGCTGTTGATGCCGCAAATGCCGGCAAAGATATCTGGTGCGAAAAACCAATGACCCACACCATTGGAGAGGGCAAAAGGGTTATGGAAGCGGTGCAGCAGCATGGCCGTATGTTCCGTTTAAATACCTGGTTTAGGTTTAAAGATACTTTTTACGGGATGGGAACCACTGTTAAGCCCATAAAAAAACTGGTAGATAGTGGTTTATTGGGATGGCCTTTAAAAGTTACCGTTAGCAAGCATACTGGTTACGACTGGAAATTTTATTGGGTGGGTAAAGAAAATCTGCCTGTTGAACCTGTTCCGGCAGAGCTTGATTACAATTCGTGGTTAGGCCCCGCACCGTTTAAACCTTACAGCACACACCGGGTACATGGTACTTTTCGGGGTTATTGGGATTACGATGGCGGCGGCTTGAGCGATATGGGCCAGCACTATATCGATCCCATCCAATATTTTTTAGGTAAGGATGATACCAATCCAATTTCTGTTGAAGTAGACGCCCCACAGCAGCACAGTGATGCCGTAGGTACCTGGAGAAGAATTACCTACACCTATGCAGATGGCTGCCAGATTATTTTGGATGGAGAGGGTAAAGATGCCAATGTACCTTATATAGAAGGACCCAAAGGCAAACTTTATCCGGGCTTTAAATCTGATATTCCCGATTTAGAACGTAAGCTCGCTGCCTTTCCTGATCCTGCGCCGCAAATGACAGATTTTGTAACCTCGGTAAAAACCCGACAGCAGTTTGCCCTGAACGAAGAAAACGGACACCGCTCTTGTAATATTGTAAATATTGGCTTAGCTGCCCTAAGGCTGGGCCGTTCTTTAAAGTTCGACCCCGTTAAACAGGAATTTATTGATGATGAAGCAGCCAATAAGCTGATCAATCCGGTAATGCGTGCACCATTTACTATGTAGTTCAGCTAAACTAAATTTTACAAACGATTTTAATTTACAACAATGATAAAGAGATTAATATTTGTGCTGTTGGCTATTGTACTCTTGCAAAATGCTGTAACTGCACAAGATAAAACCGATCAGCGTACCGCCACCACCCGCATTGCTGATTTATTGGCCCAGCTGCCTGCAAAAGATGCCAAGCAACTGAAAAGAAACATGCAGGAAATTACCGAACTGGGAGAAGATGGTTATGTAAAACTAATTACCGGACTGGCTCCAAACAGTAAGGGTAACGCCGTAATTGAGTATGCCGTAAGCGGTTTTTCGGCATATGTAAGTCAGGCGGGGCAAGAAAACTTCCGAAAAATGAGTGCTACAGCCTATTGCAAAGCGCTTGCACAATTAAACGATAATACAAATAAAGCTTTTATCATCAGCCAGTTTGAGCTGGTTGGCAATGATGAATCTGTGGCTTGTATTGCCCCTTATTTAAAAGACGAAGTATTGGCCGATCCAGCTTCGAGGGCTTTGGTAAAAATAAATACCAGCAGTTCAAAAGCTGCTTTGTTAAATGCACTTCCTTCGGCCAGTGCCAAAGCACAGTTATCTATTATTGATGCTTTGGGGCATACCCAATCGGCAAAAGCAGCCGAGGCCATCAAAAATATACTTGTAGGTAAACCGAATGGCGATTTAGCTAAGGTAAGCCTGTTTGCCTTGGCCAACATTGCCGATCCGGCTTCGAAAGAAATATTGGCCAACAGTGCCAATGCGGTTTCGTTTAAGGCAGAAGCAACCAATGCGGTTGCTGATTATGTAGTATACGCAAATCACTTAACAGATAAAGCACTGGCTACCACTATTGCTAAAGAAATATTGGAAAAAGCCAAAGGCGACGATCTGGTACACACCCGTACCGCTGCATTAAAAATTGTGGCAGCTGCAGAACCAGATTATTTATTGGAGGCTTTAAACGATGCCAATTTTGAATACCGTGCTGCTGCGTTAAAGTTTGCAACAGCCAATTTGCTTGCGGGTAAGGGAACTGCTGATGCATGGATCAAGAAATTAGCCAAAACTGATGCCGAAACCCAGGTGGCCATTATCCAGATGCTGTCCCAGGCAAAAGTTCAATCGGCCTTGCCTGCAGTTACCAAATTAATAAGCAGCAAAGATGAAAATGTTAAACTGGCGGCAATAGCTGCTGCTGGTAATATTGGACAGGAAGCAGCTTTAGATGTACTGCTTAAATCGATGGCAAAAGCTGATAGCACCGAGTTATCTGCGTACAGCAATACCATATTGAGGATAAAGGGAGATGGATTAACAGCCAAGGTAGCTGCTTTTATTCCTAAGGCTAAACCGGCAGTTCAGGTTGCTTTAATTAATGTGCTGGCCTCGCGTGCGGCGCATGCGCAATTGGCTACCATTTATGCTTCGCTTAAAAATAAAGATCCAGAAGTTAAAAATGCCGCTTTTAAAGCGTTGTCTTCAACTGTTAACAATCAGGATTTACCACAGCTGTTTACGTTAATGAATGAAACAACCGATCCATCCGAATTAATAAGTGTACAAAACGCCATTATTGCCGCCATTAAAGGCGGAAAAGAAGAGCAGGTAGCCCTAATTTTAAAGCAAATGGCTTCAGCAACACCTGAGAAAAAGCCATTATACTATAAAATATTGGCCAGTTTGGGTGGTAAAAAAGCACTCGAAGCAGTTTCTGTAGCTTATAACAATGGTAACGATTCAGATAAAAAAGCTGCTTTACAGGCCCTATCTTCATGGGTAGATAGTGGATCGGCAGATGAGCTGATCAAAATTGCCAGACAAACCACTAATGCAGATTATTTAAACCAGGCGTTAGCAGGTTATTTAAGGTTGATCAATACCAGCGAAAATACAGCCGAGCAAAAACTGTTAATGCTCCGCAACGCCATGGATGTAGCCAAAACTACTTCACAAAAACAACAGATCTTAAAATCGGCCGAGCAGGCTAAAACCTTCAATACCCTGGTTTTTGTAGGCCGGTACCTCGATCAGGCCGAATTGCAACAGGCAGCAGCCACTGCGGTAATGAACATTGCCATGGCAGGTAAATACAATGGAACAATTGTTAAGAACCTGCTGAATAAAACCATCCAGGTAATTAAAGGTGCAGATAGCGAATATCAGAAAGAAGGCCTGCGCAAATACTTGGCCGAGATGAAAGAAGGCGAAGGTTTTGTAGAGGCTTTTAATGGAACTGATTTAACCGGATGGAAAGGCCTGGTTGCCGATCCGATTAAAAGGGCAAAAATGGATGCCGCCACACTTGCCGCTGCACAGGAAAAGGCTGATGCCGAAATGAAAGAAAGCTGGAAAGTCGTAAATGGCGAGCTTCAGTTTCAGAGCCATGGCAATAATCTGGCTACCGTGAAAAAGTACGGAGATTTTGAAATGCTGGTAGACTGGAAAATCATCGATGATAAAAAAGGAGAGGGCGATGCCGGTATTTATCTGCGCGGTACACCACAGGTACAGATTTGGGATAATGCACGTGTAAATGTTGGCGCACAGGTTGGATCTGGCGGTTTATATAACAACAAAGTAAATCCGAGCAAACCACTGGTAGTAGCCGATAATAAACTGGATGAATGGAATACCTTTAGGATTTTGATGCACGGAGATAGGGTAACGGTATATTTAAACGGACAGTTGGTTACCGATAATGTGATACTTGAAAATTACTGGGATAAAAACCTGCCGATTTTTGCCGAAGAGCAGATCGAATTACAGGCACATGGATCGCCGGTGGCTTACCGCGATATCTACATCAGGGAAATACCAAGACCAAAACCTTTTGAATTAAGTGCACAGGAGAAAAAAGAAGGCTACAAAGTGCTGTTTGATGGTACAAATATGCACAGCTGGACCGGTAATACAACCGATTATGTAATTGAGGATGGAAATATAGCCATTAGGCCTAAACCGGGTAAAGGTTCTGGAGGTAATTTATTTACCAAAGATGAATTCAGCGATTTTATATTCCGTTTTGAGTTTCAGTTAACGCCTGGGGCCAATAATGGATTGGGTATCAGGGCACCTTTTGAGGGTGATGCGGCCTACGAAGGTATGGAACTTCAGATTTTGGATAACGAGGCACCCATTTACAAAGATCTGCATGTGTATCAGTACCACGGTTCTGTTTACGGTACCATCCCAGCTAAAAGAGGTTTTTTAAAGCCTGTTGGCGACTGGAATTATGAAGAAGTTGTAGTAAATGGTCCGAAAATAAAAGTAATTTTAAACGGAACTGTAATTCTGGATGGCGATATTACCGATGCAAGGAAAAACGGTGCCGCCGACCATAAACCACACCCAGGATTATTACGCGACAGTGGCCACATCGGTTTCCTTGGTCATGGATCGCCGGTGCAGTTCAGAAACATCAGGGTAAAAGAATTAAACAAGAAAAAGTAACCAAATAAGGATTTATGACTGAAGAAATAAAAGATTCAGCTGCTGATCATTCAAGAAGAAATTTTATCAGAACCACTGCCCTTGCGGCAGCCGGTTTTATGATTGTACCGCGCCATGTACTGGGCAAGGGCTTTTTAGCACCCAGTGATAGGCTGCAGGTTGCCGGAATCGGGGTAGGGGGTAAAGGAGAAAGCGATTTAACCGGGGTATTTAAAGGTGGCAAATCTGATATCGCATTTTTATGTGATGTAGATGATAGGCGCGCTGCAAACTCGGTAAAACGTTTCCCTAAGGCTAAATACTACAAAGATTACCGCCAGATGCTGGATAAAGAAGCTAAAAATATTGATGGCGTTGTTATTTCAACACCCGATCATAACCATGCCATGCAAGCCATGGCAGCTATGCAATTGGGCAAACATGTATATGTACAAAAGCCCTTAACACACGATATTTACGAAGCGAGAATGCTTACCCAAGCAGCTAAGAAATATCAGGTGGTAACGCAGATGGGTAACCAGGGTGCATCAGGAGAAGGGGTACGTAAACTGCAGGATTGGTTGGATGCCGGGCTAATAGGTAAGGTACATACGGTATACTGCTGGACAAACCGTCCGGTATGGCCACAGGGCATTTCATGGCCTGCTACAGGTGGCAATATCCCTGCCGAACTGGATTGGGATCTGTGGTTGGGAAGTGCGCCGTTTAAGCCTTATGTAGATAAACTGGTGCCCTTTAACTGGCGCGGTTGGTGGGATTACGGTACCGGCGCCATAGGCGATATGGGCTGCCACCTGGTTGAACCTCCATTCAGGATCCTCGATCTCGACACCCCGATAAGCGTAGAGTGCAGCGTTGGAAGTGTATATGTAGATGAATTTAAACGCGGTTATTTCCCTGAAAGCTGCCCGCCATCGAGCCATGTAATTATGACCTTTGAGAAAACCAAGAAAACCAAAGGCAATTTACAGATGCACTGGATGGATGGTGGCATAAAACCAGAGCGCCCCGAAGAAATGCTGCCAAACGAATCCTTCGGAGATAACGGTACGCTGTTTATTGGTACGCGCGGTAAAATGATCTGCGATACGTACGGTGCCAATCCACGCTTGCTGCCATTAACCAAAAATGAATCAGATCGTACCAAACCTAAAGCCACACGTGTTCCGGGTGATGTAGAAGGCCATTACACGCAATGGGCTGAGGCTGCTATTGCCGGTTACGGTAAAATGGAACTGAGTTCTCCTTTCGAAATAGCCGGCCCACTTACCGAAACGCTTTTAATTGCCAACCTGGCCATTAGAGGGATAGATGTACAGAAACCAAAGGCCGATGGTAAAGGCTTTACCTATCCGGGCAGGGATATTAAAATGCTTTGGGATAAGCAGAATATGCGTGTAACCAATTTTGATGAAGTAAACCAGTTTGTAAAACGCGAGTACCGCCAGGGTTGGAGTCTCGGTGTGTAATGTAAGGCTGATGAGTATAGAACATAATTTAAAAGTACTGGTGGTAGGCTGTGGCAACATGGGGGCATCTCATGCTAAGGCTTACCATAACTTGGCAGGCTTCGAAATCTGTGGACTGGTTTCGACCGGTAACAGTAAAAATGTATTGAATGAGAAACTTGGAGGCGGTTACCCGTTATTCAGTGATTTTTACGAAGCCCTATCGGCAACCAGGCCCGATGCCGTGTGCATTTCTACCTACCCTGATACGCACGAAGAATACGCGGTAAAATCGTTCGAAAGCGGCTGCCATGTATTTATAGAAAAACCCCTTGCCGATACCGTAGAAGGTGCGCAACGGGTGGCCGATGCGGCGAAAAAAGCTGGGAAGAAATTGTTGGTGGGTTATATACTCCGATACCACCCATCGTGGGAGAAGTTTACCGAACTGGCTAAAGAAATGGGCAAGCCCTTAGTGATGCGCATGAATTTAAACCAGCAGAGCCATGGCCCTAAATGGACAGTTCACCGCAACCTAATGAAAAGCTTAAGCCCCATTGTAGATTGCGCGGTTCATTATATTGATATTATGTGCCAAATGACCGAGGCCAAGCCTGTGCAGGTAAGTGCCATTGGGGCAAGACTTACCGATGAAGTGCCAGAATGGAACTATAATTACGGTCAGTTGCAGATCCGGTTCGATGATGGTTCCATCGGGTGGTATGAGGCCGCTTGGGGGCCAATGGTGAGCGATAACGCCTTTTTTATCAAGGATGTTTTCGGGCCAAAAGGAGCAGTATCTATAGTGGCCAAAGCTGCGGCAGCGGCCGGTAATTCGGATAATATTGATGCACATACCAAAACAGAATCGATAAAAGTACATTATGCCGAGCTGGATGCCAGTGATGAATTTACCAGGGCAGATGAATGGATTGATCTGAGCGATGAACCCGACCATCAGGAGCTGTGCAACCGCGAACAGCGTTATTTTTTAAAGGCTATACGCGAAAATATTGACTTGAGCAGACCAACAGAAGATGCAATAAACAGCTTGAAAATTGCATTTGCCTGCGATGAATCGGTCAAAACAGGGGAAATGGTTAAGCTTTAGCTTAATTATACATTTAAATCGGCTGTCTCCTCAATGAAAGAGACAGCCAATTTATTTAGTGCCAATAAGTACCAACCAAGCCTAAAACGGTGCCCATCCAAAGTGCTACAATAAAACCAATGCTGCCAAGTATCACCATTAATGCTTTTATGGCTGGCTGTTGAAAGCCAAAGCTATTCACGATGTGAAAAAATAGGGCGCCCAGTGCACCTGCTACCGGTACAAAAATAAGCGGTCTTGCCATCCAGAATTTTCCAAACTCTGGCTTTCCACCACCTGTACCCGATAGGAAAATTATAATCAATACCAGCCCGATTGCCGCACCGATTAACATTCTTTTGCCCAATGGGGCACGGAAAATTGCTGCTGTTGAGAAATTGTTTGTCAGTGTCATAATTATTTGGTTATTAGAAGTTAGTTAAATTTTCAGTTTAATGCGTAAATATAGTATGATGTAAAGTGCTTTGTATTTCAAAGTTAAATAAAGTACTTTGAAATACAAAGTGTTTGGTTAAAAAATATATATTGTGGGTAAGATGTTGTTATTGAGTGTTTTGTTTGATGAGGGGTTTAGCTAAAGCCTATATAATTTTACTGTTTACCGCGTAAGAAAGTGCTTCGACCATGTTGTTTACATTTAAACGTTCAAAAATGCGGCGCCGGTAATACTTAACCGTATCTGGGGCAACAAATATTTTATCGGCTATCTGGCTAATGGTTAAGCCCTGGGCATGAAAGCGCAAAATCTCAATTTCCCTTTCGGTAAGTTTAGGTTTTTCCAGTTTGCGCCAAAAATTATTGGCTGTATCTAGTGTCCACATTTCATCAGTTCCCTGTTTAGTGATGTAAACATTGCCTGGCTGTTTATGGTGCGAAATGGATACAATACACATGGATTTCCAAATCTGCTCGGCATTGGTTAAAAACAAGGGGGTAAGTTTATGGTTGATCAAAAAGGGCTTGCCATCTTTGTTAATCAGGTGGAAATCATAAGTAATACTGTATTGTTTTTTTTCAGTGCTTGGCACTTTTTTGAAAAAATCGAAGCCTGCTTCGTTAATCTGTTCCAACAGTTTGAGGTCGTTTTCAGGTACATTTTTGAAATAGAATTCATAGCCCAGGGCCAGCACTTCATCGGCAGATTTTCCGCATAAAAACAAAGGATTTTCCGAAACGTACTCAAAGGCCATCTTTTCATAATCGATAACATAAATACTTTCGTAGGTTAAGCGCGCAAAGGCTTTAACAGGCTCTAAGTAATCTTTCTGCTGAAGCTCATCTTCGGCCGTTATTTCTCTGACCCTATTTTTGGTAAGTAAACCCGAATTATTGTTGCCCATTTACTCAAATGATAAAAAACAAATTTACACTAAAGTGTAGTCTTTAAAAGGATTTTAGTATTCACTTTTGATAAAAACCATCCTTCAAGTTATGAAAAAATCATCATCGTTAACTTTAACTGAGTTAACCAAAAGCAAATCAACTTTAAATGGGGTATTAATAGGCTTCGCCGTATTGGGTGTTATTGGCGCTGTAACCTTATACGTGCTCAAAGCCGAACCTATTTTGTATTTACCGGTACTGGTACTGCCAATTACCTGGGTACCATTGCTCATTTCCTTAAAATCGGTAAATGATGAGATTAAAAAGCGGAATACAGAAAATACTAGAGGCTAATGGATAATTTGGTGAACTGTAAAAACTGTAGCACTACGGTTAACGGTAATTTCTGCGCGCAATGCGGTCAGCAGTTACAGCTTAAGCGGGTAGATTGGCATTACGTTCTGCACGAAATTCAACATGTTTTACATTTCGAAAAAGGAATTTTATATACCGTAAAAGAATTATTGGTTAGGCCCGGGCAAAGCGTGCGCGAATTCATTGCCGACAACAGGAACAGGCTCGTAAAACCCATCATTTTTATTATTGTTACTTCGCTGATTTATACCATTATCGATCATTCCTTCCACATTGAGGATGGTTACATCAATTTTAGCAGCGTAAAGAAAACTAACGTTGCACGAATTTATACCTGGTTACAAAACCATTATGGTTATGCCAATATCATCATGAGTGTATTTATTGCATTTTGGCTAAAACTGTTTTTTAAAAAGCACGGCTATAATTTTTTTGAAATCCTGATCCTGTTGTGCTTTTTACTCGGTATGGGTATGCTCATCTTTTCCGTATTTTCGATCTTTGAAGGCATAACCAAAATAAAAGTTTTGGCTTTTTCGGGAATGGCGGGTGTTTTGTATTGTTGCTGGGGAATAGGACAGTTTTTTAACCCTAAAAAGGCATCGAGCTATCTAAAAGCATTGGTCGCATATATTCTGGGGATGATTTGCTTTACCGTTATTGCCGTCTTAATAGGCATATTGGCCGATCTTATCCTTAAACCGTAGCTTGAAATACTACCTAAAACACATATTCTCTAAAATTAATGGCAAGGATAATTTCCCTGCCATTTAATTTTATGTATCAGCTACTCCGAATTGCGGACAAACCACAGACCAAGGCTCTTTTCGAGTTCATTGTAGTCTACTTCATTTTCTGCAAGCCAGGCAATAATCCCGTCAGGCCGTATCAACAAGGTGCTAAGGCCAAGCTGGTTTGCTGCGTGTCCAGAAATATAGTTAAGCTGTTCGCTGTACTCGGCGGCCAATGCTTTAAGTTGAGCATTCATCGTAAAATCCAGTAATATCCCTTTGCCATCGTCCATTAATGCGCCTATTTTTTGGCCAATATTAAGTTCAAAGTCGGGTGTGCTTTGACCCAATAGGGGATGATTGTCGCCTAGGTTATAACCTGTAGAAATACCCCATACGCGGTTGGCAATATACGTAGCACCATCGCGCGTGCTAATCAGATCGCGAAAAATCGCATTAAGCGCACGGGCCTGTGGTTCGGGTTTCATAATGGCCACTTGCGCCCGCGACCAATCTAATACCTGCGCACCAATGGGGTATCGTTCGGTGTAGTAACTGTCTAGTAAACCGTTAGGTGCTTTTTGATGGATGGTTGCCGCCAGTTTCCAGCCCAGGTTCATGGCATCACCTAAGCCAAGGTTAAGTCCCTGCCCGCCCAGTGGCGAATGGATATGTGCGGCATCGCCGGCCAAAAATACGCGGCCATTGCGGTAAGTGGTGGCCTGCCTAGCCCTATCGGTCCAAGTGGTTACAGTGTGCAGCGCTTTTAAAGTAACATCAGTTGCTGAAACACGGCGCAGCACGGCCTGTACCTGTGCTAAGGTAATCGGTTCTTTGCTATGGTGGGCAGTCCCGCCATCAAATTCCTGTATCACCAAATAACCCGGTTGCGACTGTAGATACATGCCTGCAGCAGTTGCATTTCGGCCCGGTTTAAGCTGTTCCGGGTCGGCTATATCAACCTGTACGGAGTAGCCGGTAAATTCGGGCTCGGTGCCATCAAATTCAAAGCCGCCCATTTTGCGTACCGTGCTCCGGCTCCCATCGCAGCCCACAAGCCATTTACCTTTAAAAGTTTGGCTAACAGATTCAACTGTTACCGCATCTTCGCTTTGGTTAAAGTTGCTAATGGCGAATCCGCGTTTAATGTCTACACCCAGGCTTGTTGCACGTTGCGAAAGCACGGTTTCAATTTCGGCCATTTCTGAAATTAAACTGTTTGGATTTGCAGTTGGTAAACGGTATGCCCATTGCGTGGTATCAATATCATCTTCGTAAAATGGAATGCCTGCAAAGTGGCCTACCTGGCGGCGTGTTTCTTTGCCTGCATGGGCGTGCGGATTTTTTAACCGTTTATGCAGTTCGAGTTCCTGTAATAGTCCCCTGCGGTAAAAAGCATCAATAGAGGGGGCAGATAATCCGCGGATGCCAAAAGGGACCTGCTTTAAGGGATTGAATAGTTCTTCTGCCTTTTCGAGTATGAATACCGAACATTTGGCCAGGGCCAGTTCGCAGGCCAGAAACAGGCCTACTGGGCCAGCACCTGCAATAATTACATCATAAACGGATGGGTTTTGAACTGTTTTTTTATTTTGGAATATTGTGTTCATCATCAAGTATTAAAACACAAAATTCTCAAATGCTCCTGTTTTAGGCTTGTATAAACACGACAATCTGCATTGAAAGGAAAAACGACAGATAACCGGTTTTTTTTCTTGCCTTTCGCAATATCTTGCGTGCCTTTTATTAAATTTAAAGCGATAAGCTTAGCTTTAGGACTATAGCTCTCCAACAAAATATAAACAACAACGATTATGAAAAAAGTAACTGGGCTCGGTGGCATATTTTTTAAATGTGAAGATGCCGGAAAAATGAACGATTGGTATGCTAAAAACCTCGGCATAGAAACCAGCCCTTATGGAACAACTTTCCAATGGCGGGAACTTGAAGATCCAGAGAAAAAAGGTTCTACCACTTGGAGCACTTTCCCGAAGGATACCAAATATTTTAATCCATCCAATAAAGATTTTATGATCAATTACAGGGTAGAAAACCTGGAAGAACTGGTTGTACAGCTAAAAAACGACGGTGTGCAGATTGTGGATGAACTGGCCGTTTACGATTATGGTAAGTTTATCCATATTATCGATCCGGAAGGGAATGCCATAGAGCTTTGGGAGCCGATAGAAAACGATTAGATACCTTGTTAAGGTTATTTTGCGGAGGCTTTAATCAGGCCTGTGAAAGGTGATAAAGTGATGGCTGATGGCCTGCTTCTTTGCTTTGCGTGCAAATGCTGCAGGCGTGGTACCGCTGTAGCGTTTAAATTCCCTGCTCAGGTGTGATTGATCGCTATAGCCCAGCTCGTTTGCCAGGCTGCTCAGGCTGGTATCAGGCTGTAGCCATAGCCTGTTCCTTACTTCTTCAAAGCGCATTACGGTTGTTACATCTTTAACGGTGTGGCCAGATGATTGTTTAAAATTCCTTTCGAGCGTGCGTACAGTGGCATGCGCTGCTGCGGCAACATCAGTTACCTGTAAATTGCCTTTGGCTTTCCTCATGGCTGCGCCGGCTTTAAACAATACACTATTTGTGGCAATGCCCAACTGCGTATCCAAAAAATACTGTTCTATTGTGGCCATCGCTGCATCAATTTGATTGGTGCGAATTAGTTTGTCCAGTACCGGCTGAAGCTGTGCAATGGGATGCTCGAATATGCGTACACCCTGTTTACCAGGTACTAGTCCCAATAAATCAAATACGGCCCATGGGTAACACCTAATACCAATAATTTCTAAACGGTTCTGGGTATAAAAGTGAATGGGCTGGTTAAGCAGTTCCATCATAAAAGGCGATGGTAATTGTTGTAGGGCGCCATTGTAAAAGATGCTGCAGTTGTTCCCGAAGTGGAAAATAATTTCAGCATAGCCATCGGGCAGTACTTCAAAATCAGCCTGCACTGCGCCACTATCTCTACGGTTGTACCAAAAGCATTTTATGGCATCCTGTAAGGCTTCCGGAGGTGTAAATTCTTGGTGCTGCATATTATTGTGATGTTCATCTCTATTACATAGCGAAACTCGGTTTATGATCAGCTATCGAGCTTATAAATAAACTCTTCAATTTCGGCCTGCCGGGCACTTGCAAAACCCCTATCCGTTCCAATTTTTACAAAACCACATTTTTCCAAAACCCTTTGCGAACCAAAATTATCAAAAGCCACACGGCCGAAAATCGGTCTGCTGGGCTCAGTTAAAAGAAACTGCTGTAACGCCAGGGTAGCGATGCCCTGCCGCCAAAAACTTCTGTCAATCCAATAGGTAATTTCGGTATCGCCATGCATAACGAACTTGGCAACATGGCCAACAATAGTACCGTTTACAAGAATGGTTTGGTTATTTACGGTAGGATCTGCCAACAGCTTGGTATATTTACTTAGGTATGCCAGCTTATCGGTCGGGTCTTTTGGCATAAATGCCGCCAGGTATCCGCCTTCTTTATCAAGTTGGAATTCAAAAAGGCTTTCCAGATCGGTTACTTCTGTATTTCTAAGTTTTAAATCAAAGGTTTTATCCATTTTTTAATCTTTGTGCTAATTGGTTTTGCACTGCATGCTAATTGGAAAACGAAATGTTCTCCGTTTTGCATTTCGCTGCGGTAAGTTAGGCAAAAACTAAATCAAATGCTTTTCATCTGTTTTAAAAATGCTGTTTTCTTTAAGTGAAACCTAATCTCATCTGTTGTGATGTTGCGTTTAACACTTCAGATAGGTATCGCCTGATAAAACTTAACACAAATTTAATCTTGTTGATGTTTATTTTTTATGAACACTGTTTAGTTTTGCTAAACATTTTAAAGCCCTTTTATTATATTTGAACTGGCATTTTGGCAAATAAAAAATTGAATTTACAATGAGTAAGCAAAAAACAACAATGGTAGTCTTTGATATGGCCGGGACTACAGTAGATGAAAACAACTTGGTATATAAAACTTTACAGAATGCGATTAATGAAGCAGGTTATAGCTTTAGTTTAGATGATGTGTTGGCAGAAGGTGCTGGTAAAGAAAAGAAACAGGCCATTGCATCTATTTTAGCATTAGAAAACGTAATAGATGAAGCATTGGAAAATAAAATCTATAACGATTTCATTGTTAGCTTAGCCGAAGCTTATGCCGTGGAGGAAATATTGCCTCAGCCGAATGCTGTTGAGGTATTTAACGCGCTTAAAGCAGAAAATATCAAAGTTACACTGGATACCGGTTACGACCGTACTACAGCAAGCCAGATATTGACTAAACTAGGCTGGCTGCAGGGAAAAGATTTCGATCTTTTGGTAACCGCCTCTGATGTATCGAGAAACAGGCCTTTTCCTGATATGATTGAGTATGCCATGGCGTTTTTTGCCATTAATGATGCCAAAAGCGTAGTTAAAGTAGGAGATTCGGCCATAGATATACAAGAGGGGCAAAATGCAGGTTGTGGTTTAAGCATTGGTATTACTACCGGCGCACATACCTCGCAGCAGCTTTCTTCGGCCAATCCCGATCACATCATCAATAACTTAGGTGAACTAATGGGCCTGATTAAATGAAACGGTAAAATTCTTTACAGATCGTTTGGTTAAATTTTGATAAGCAATCGACGCTAAATTTCTCCACAAAAGAAATAAAAAGATGAAAAAAGCAACAACAATGGTTTTTCATGGGCATGGCCATAGGGGCATTTGTAGAAAGGGCATGGGGGAGTGAGCATGAGTGAAATGCAAACCCCTTGGGCCATTACAGGTAAGCAAATTAAAAATCTTGAGTAACGCAGTCCTTTTTCAGTAGCAATAAAAACACTGCTGTAGTGGTTACTAAGCTGTTCGGACTCCGCGCAATTCCCAAATCATGGACGGCCATCCTTCCGAAAGAGATTTTCAAATAACATCCATTATCCTTAGTGCTCCGCAAGCTTTTTATAAAGCCACAAATGTTAAAACATCTCAACACATAGGAGAGATGTTTTAACTGTAAAAAGAAAGCAACTGTAATAGGGCGGTTCGCCTAGTCGTTATAAGCTGCCAACCATTTTGCTTTTATAGCGGCCCTGGCATCGATAAACTCTTTGTCAGTTCCCTGGGCAATGGCATCCATTGGGAAACGTAATGGGCGTTCGCCTTTTTTCATGTTTACGAGTTCCAATACCCCATCGGCAATAGTCTGAGGATTCATATCGAATTTAGCCATTTTGCCAAACAGTGCTGTACCCAAAGCGTTGAATTTTTCGGTAGCCGCATCGCCATATTCGGCCACAATTTCAGCTTTATCGGCATTTACACCTGTTTTGCTTCCATTGGTCATTTCGGTAGGGTAAACGCCCGGCTGTATGCTCACATTTTCGATGTTGTAGGCAGCTAGCTCATCCTGAAGGCCCTCGGTAATGCTCTCTACAACCAGTTTCGAAGAGATGTATGGAATCATAAAAGGAAGCGTGTGGCCACTTGCCCCTGTGGTAATGTTGATGATCAGTCCCGATTTTTCTTTGCGCATAGCAGGCAGAACTGCTTGATAGGTGCGGAGCACGCCATACACGTTCACCTCAAACATTTTGCGAACCTGATCGAGCGAGTAACCCTCCAGTAAACCAAAACCGCTTACTGCAGCATTGTTAACCAATACATCGATCTTTCCGTATTTTGCAATTACCTGAACAATGGCATCATTTACCGAGCTATCGCTGGTGATATCGATTTCTACAACTTCTATATTGGCAATTGCCGAAAGTTCAGCAGCTGCTTGGGCATTATGTCCGTTAATGTTGCGCATTCCGGCAATAACCGAATGGCCGGCATTGGCCAAAGTAATGGCAGTAAGTTTGCCGAATCCTGTGCTTGTTCCTGTAATAAAAATAGTTTTTGACATTTCCTTGTTTTTTAATTGATGATTGTCCGTTTTGAACATTACAAAGGTGCCACAAGGCGCGAAGCTGTACATTGATCTCAAATAAGAAAGAAATTGATCTAGATCAAGCGCATGGATACTGCACCAATCATTTTGAAATTTTAATGCCGATGAGGGGATTTTGTATTAACTTTAACAGCAGTTATGTACGAAGTTTTTCAGCACTATGTTGAGCAAAAAGCAGCGCTCAGCCCTTCCGAATCAGACCGCATCCGTTCACTTGCCGTGATCAAAAAACTCAGGAAAAAACAATACCTCCTGCAGGAAGGCGATGTATGGAAATATAATGCCTTTATTACCAAAGGCTGCCTACGCACCTACTCGGTTGATGAAAGGGGCAACGAACATGTAATTGGATTTGGAACAGAAAACTGGTGGATGGGCGACCGCGAAAGCCTGCTATCGGGAGCGCCTTCGAGCTATAACATCGATGCCATAGAAGACAGTGAACTGGTACTCTTTACCAAAACCAACTTCGATCTGCTTACCAACGAAATCCCAGCTTTTAATGCCATGGTGAATGCGATATTGCAGCGCAGTTTTATTGCCTCACAAAACCGTATCAATGCCTCACTTAGTTTTACGGCTGAAGAGAAATACCTCAACTTCCTTCAAAAATACCCCGGTTTTGCTACACGTATTCCGCAGGCTATGATTGCTTCTTTTCTGGGGATGACGCCTGAAACGCTCAGCAGGATCAGAACGCAGACGTTAAAGAAGAAATAAAGTAGAATGTTGGTTTGGGAAAGCTTGTCAGATGAGCCTGTCGAAGATCTTTTGATCAATCTAATCCAAAAATCGTTATTGCGAGGAGGCTTTTTCAGCCGACGAAGCAATCTTTCTAGCAAGGTTGCCAATGTAAAAATTGTTTTCCCGAAAATCGTGACAGACTGTCGTTCCTCCTGGTAATGATGAGTATGGTAAGGTTTTCTAGGCCATTATTTAAGCGGTAAACTAAAAGAGTTGTCATGTTTAATAGCCAGTTTACTAGAAAGTTGACAACTCTGAGATTCAGCTTGTCCTTATGAACCTGTCGCATCACTTAAAACCTAATTTGAACCAGATTACCAATCAATTGAACGGATAAACAAAAGCCCTTAACCTTACTATAGCCATTTTTGTAAACAACAATTATACATAAAACAAAAAGACTATGGGACTAACAGGTTTAGGTATTTTTCATACCATTATTGGTGTCGCTGCCATTGTAGCGGCAATTATTTCATTTGTACGCTTTGGCAAAATTGATTTAACACAGCTAAGCGGGAAAATATATTTTTATACTACCAGTGTAACCGCTTTAACCGCTTTGGGCATTTCCAAACATGGAGGCTTTAATCCAGGGCATATTTTTTCACTATTCATTTTTATTTTAGTAGTGGTGGCTTTTTGGCTTTCGGTAAAACGGAGGAACAATAATAAGGCCCGCAACATTGAGAATTTTTTGCTTTCTTTCAGTTTCTTTTTGTCGCTCATCCCTACGGTGAACGAAACTTTTACCCGCGTTCCGCTGGGGCACCCATTGGCTAAAAGCCCAACCGATCCTATTATTGGCCAAACATTGCTGGTGCTTTTAATCGCCTTTATTGCCGGTGCCACTTACCAGTATGTTAAACAGCGCAGGGCGGTAGAAATGCAGTAAGTAAAAGCTGATGTTTTTCGGGTAAAGCAATTTTTTACACCTAATAAGCTAATGTATGGGCTAGAAAAGCCAAACCATGCATTAGTTTTTCTATTTTTATAGCTGAAGGTTTTTTAAGATGATCATTGACCATAAAAAATACGACTTGTTTGGTAAAGCCATTGTGCAGAACATCAGGATAAAGGCTCCTTTTACTTTCGATTTTCCTATTACCGATAATGCCTGCTTTTTGTACATGCTGCAAGGTGAAATGCAATACCACCGCAACGAAGAGCGGGTAAACATTCCCCATAAACACGCCTTGTTTCTAAATTGTGTGCAGGCCAGCAAAACCATCAGTAATTTAAATAATGGTGGCGTTAACGAAATTATGGTGGTTAATTTTCATCCCGATATTTTAAAACGGATTTACGATCGCGAGATGCCGGTTATTTTGCAGGCAGCCGGTCAGCTGGTTTCGAACAAGAGTGTAGAGGTTTTAAACAACAATTTTTTGATCGAAAAATACATCGAAGGCCTGTTGTTTTATTTTCAGCACCCTGCATTGGTTAATGAAGATATACTTGTTCTAAAGTTGAAAGAAATTATCCTGCTATTGGCCCAAACCCCTAACGCCCGGGCCGTACAGACCATATTTGCCCAGCTTTTTTCGCCCACTACCTATACTTTTAAGCAGATTATAGAAGCCAACCTCTTTGCTCAGCTAAATATCGAAGCCCTGGCTCAATTGAATAATTTAAGTGTTTCTTCCTTTAAACGCGAATTTGCTAGGCATTACAACGATACACCTGCCAATTACATCAAGACAAAAAGGCTCGAAAAGGCTGCTGAGCTGCTGTTAATTTCGAACGAAAGAATTAAAGATATCGCTTTTAACTCCGGTTTTAACGATCTGGCCAACTTTACCAAAAGCTTTCGCGAGAAATATCAGCGTACGCCGAGCGAGTTTCGCTTGGGTTAGCTTACCAATACTCAAATCTTGTGATCGGTAAAGCTGTACCACTTAACACCAAGGGCATTGGCCCGTAAAATTGGGCGTAGCAGAAAACCTAAAAAATGTCTACATTGTAAAATCATTTGGTAGGATGCGATGTCATATCCTGCTAAATGGACATTTTTAAATATGGAAAAGAAAAAAGACAGTGCTGAAGAAGTAGCTGCGGCCTCAAAACCGGCTCAAAAGCGGTTACCCCGCAAAAAGAAAAAAATGGGCAACAGTGGCGGCAAATCTGGCTAATCTATGCTTCCGTTTAATTATTTGTCAATCTAAACAACCACAATATGGCTAAAAAAATAGAAACCACAGCAGAAGAAAAACCTAAAGTTGCACCTAAACGTTTGCCACGTAAAAAGAAAAAAATGGGTAAGAGCGGTAAAACTGGCGGATAGCAAGCATTGGATATGGAAAATATCACTGGGCAGGTTAAGGGTGGAAAACCTAAGGCCATTAAAGATCCGAGAAGTTTTAAGATAAGCGATTACCTGGCCATTCATCAACTGCAGATTCCAGACGCACATGACTGGACAGCCGCGAAGAAAAATAAATGGGACGTATTTGGGAACAACAGGCTTTACAATTGTACCTGCGCCGCTGCAGGGCATATGATTGAATGCTGGACAGCCAATGCAAGTTCAGCGTTTGAAATTACGGAAGAAGCCATTGTAAACACATACATTACCCTCTCTAATTACGATCCCATTACCAAGCAAAACGACGATGGCGTGTATATGCTCGACGCCTTAAAATACTGGCGTAAAAATGGCATAGAGCAGCACCGCATCCGGGTGTTTGCTACGGTGCCGCATGATCGCCGCGAAATTGTAAAAGCCTCCATTTACCTTTTTGGCGGAATCTATGTTGGGCTTCAGCTCCCCAATAGCATTCTGAAACAGAAAATATGGGAAGTCAATCCTGGTGAACTTACGGGTGATAACGAACCTTGGTCGTGGGGTGGGCATGCGGTGGCCATACTCGCCTATGATAAACAACACTTGACCTGCATTCATTTGGGGAAGGAACAAAAAATGACCTGGGATTTCTGGGAAACCTATAATGATGAGGCTTATGCCATCATAACCCAGGATTTTATGGAAGGCGATAAAAATCCTTTGGGCTTTAATCTTGAGGCCATGGAGCGGGATTTAATGGAACTCACTCAGGCGAAAATTAGGCTAACCAACCGTTTAGCGCAAGAAAAATCTGAAAAATATTAACCCTTTATGATCGAACTCATCCGACAGCTGATCTTAGCTGAGGTGAAAATAGCGCCGGAAATTGTCGACCAGATCTGCCGCCAAGCAGTCCCGAAACCACATTACGATTTAGTGTACAGCCTAACTTATAACCAAGCCGATCCAAAAACAGAAGATCTGATTGAGCTATTGGAGGAGTATGGTTTGGGAAAGGGGCATCACATTATGGAAATCATGGCGGGCAATGGTTACGAAAGTCGTGAATTAGCCAAAAGTTTTCCGGATAATCATTACAGTTGTTTGGACAAAGATACTTATTTTACTCCTTTCCCCGGGTTAAATTATTTAAATGCTGATTGTACCGACATCCATTATCGGCACGCACAGCAGCAGGACCTTATTTTTATAGGCAGCGGCAATGCCTCTATGTGCATGCTTACCGGCTTAAAAGAAATTATGCGGCTTGGTATTTTTCTTCAAAATAATGTTCGCTTGGCTGGATTGGCCGTACTTTCTTATTTCGAAGAGCATGATGCGGTTTCAAATTTCATTATCGATTATTCGGTAAAGGCTATCAACAGCCACTCAGAACCCGCTTTTAATGGTTTGTATGCCCATTGGTTTAGTGCCGTGAAATTCGATGTAGAAAAGCAATTGCACCATTACCACGATCTGGTGGCACTAAGCTATGATGATGAATTAAATAGAGATAGTACTTATGCACAAGTTGCCTACCATGAAAAACCTTTTATTGCCCGTAGCTGGCAAACAGCCATAGTGATGGAAATCATGCAAACAGCGGGCTTTGAATACGTGGGTAATAAATGGAACCCCGACTGTCGTTTTATGCCCTTTAAGAAAGTGGAAAATAAGGCAGGTGTTGACTATTTAGGTGGTTGAGGTATAAAAGCAATATTATGGCTAAGGTCAAAATAGGTAAACGTAAACTGATTGTACTTTGCGCAGTTGCATTACTGACAAGTTTATTTATTGTAAGCGTGTACAATTACAATTTGGGTCATGATAGATTAGGCTGGCAAATTGGGCGTATATTATTTAGTGCTTTCCTTATGCTGCTCACCATTGATGCAAATAGGACTGCTAAATGGATATTGATCTTTACGTTCGTATATTCCATTTTAGAATTTGCAAAGAATTTCCTTTCGATTGGCTTGGATAACTGGTTTGCGTGGACCATTCTTGTAATTCAAATTTATAATTTATTTTTTATTGTCTGTTTGCTTACTTCAAAAGACATCAGCCTATACTTTGAAAATAAACAGCAGCAGCAGATTGAAGTTAACCAAGAAGTCCATATAGACTAATAAGATTTACTTCGAAATTATGTTAGTCTGGATAATATTCAAGTTCCCTGATTTTTAGGAAGTCGGGTTCGCCGGCGCGCGTTTCGACAGACTGTAGCCAGTTGTTTTTATGATCTGCTTTGGAGAACTTGATTGTTTTAAAACGCTGAAAGTATCCCATTTGGATGTAGTAGGAAGCGTATTCGATAAGGGCCCCATTTTGTGGGCCATAGGTGTAGGTTGATTTAGCCGTTTGTTTGCCTTTAGCATCGAGGTAGGATATTTCGGTGAGGTTACCATAAGCATCGTAAGTTCTGAGTATGGTTTGGCTGAGCGTGCTGTCTGCCCTGAAATCTTCTTCTTTGATGAGCTGGCCAAGTTTATCGTTGGTCATTTTTGCCCAGGATAGTGTTTTGCCCTGCTGATCTGTGGTCAGCCTTTCCTGTAGAATCCCGTTCTTGCCATATTTTTTGATTGTGATCAGGCTTGAATAGTCTCTACTGGTTTCTGTCCTACTGCCATCCTTTGCAGTCTTCATAGTGATGCCCCTTTCAGGACTCTCGCTGATGGGATTTCCTTTGGCGTCGTACCTATAATCCCAGCTTTTGATGTCATGGTTCCATTCGTCGATGGTGGTAACTTTGGTCTTAAAACCATCCGGATTGTAGGCTGTTTTGGTTTTTTTGACAAACAAACGGTCGCCGTTTCTGCTAACAGAATACCAGGTCTCAGTCCGGGTTTTTACCTTTCCCCTTAACAGTTCAGTAGAGAGGTCGTTTTCTTTTTTTTGTGCCTGCAGCGTGAGCAGGAAGGTAAGCAATAGGGAAATGAGCGTTGTTTTCATCGGTGGTTTGGTACTTTCCTTGGTTTTCTGTTTAAGCGAAGATATGAAAAACCATACAATGCGTTTTTGATGATTAGCCTATACTAGACAATTTAATTTAAACCAGCGTATTTTTATTTGATTCGATATGTGCACGGGCCGTTTTCTGGAATTCCTCGGGAGTTTGGCCGGTCTGTTTCTTGAAAAAGCGGCTAAAATACGGCCGATCACTGAAACCCAGGTCGTAGGCAATTTCCTTAATGGTTACCTCGCTATGGATAATCTTTCGCTTCGCCTCGAGGATAATCCTGTCGTGGATGATCTGCGTACCTGTTTTATCCAGTTTTTCGCGCAAAATCTGGTTAAGCCTTTTTGAACTGATTCCCAATTTTCCTGCATAAAAATCAATATTAGTAACGGTTTGAAAATTGCTTTCCAATAACATCAAAAACTCGTACACCCGCTTTTGATGGATATCGTGACCGGTAAATTCCAGCTCTTTCACCGATATCAGTTTCAGCAGTAATACTTTGAGGAGGGCCTTCATCATCTCAAAATTATTCCCTTTCTGGTATTCACTTTCCATGATGCTGTAGATACTGCCCAGTTCCTTCGCGGCACCCTCTTCCAGCCTAATACACGAGAACTCTCCCTGTACGTTGAAGATCCTGAATAAATCCAACAGGAAATCTTTATCTTCTTCTTCCAGCATAGACCTTTTAAAGGAGATCAGTTCACCATTTTTGCCCGCCTTGTTCAGCTGGTGCACCCGGTAGGGTGGGATTAAATATACCCAGTCGCCTTTAATACGGTAAGCCGGATCAGATATGCCGTGTAGTGGATCTTCGTTCTTTAACCATACAATCTCAAAGAAATCCTTTCTATCCGGATCGTTCAGATAACTTGGAGGACAGTTATTTAGATTGCGGATGTAGAGTACCGCCTTTCCCAGGCCAGTTGCATTTTCGGTATACATGATGCAAAGATAGGCACTTAGCATAATCCACGTTGGACAAAAGGGTAATTTTAGAGGACAATTCGGAAATGACAAATTATCAGGGTGTCTTTTATGACTTTCTATCTATAAAATTTCCAGATTGTCCCATTAAATGTGCTGTTTGTGTAAAAGCACTCTCTGTTCATCCCTATACCTTTGAACCCATTCAAGTAAAGCAAATGAACAATACGACAATGGATAATGAGGAGTTGGATTTTCAGCAGTTGAACTGGGAACTGCAATTAAACCTCGATCTGGTACTGGATGAAAACATACGGTTGGCCAAGAAAATAAATACCGAAAACCTGATTCCTTTAATAGGGGCAATACAGCAGGCGCCCCGTGTGTTTCTTGTAGCCACAGGGCGTTCGGGCTTTTCGTTACGCGGTGCTGCAATGCGTTTGATGCACCTGGGCCTCGAGGTATTTTTTGTGGGCGATACTACAACCCCTGCAATCCGGCAAGGAGACCTGCTGCTGGTGGCCTCAGGCTCAGGCACAACCCCTTCAATGGTCAGGGCTGGCGAAAAAGCAGTTGCGGTAGGGGCAAAAGTTATCGCCATTACAACCGCACCAGCATCTGACCTGGCAAAATTAGCTTTTCACACCGTTATCATACCGGCTGCCGGAAAGCAGGAGCTGGAGGGCACAAAATCCAGGCAATATGCCGGTAGCCTCTTCGAGCAATTTTTGCTGCTATTAATGGACGTTGTTTTTCAATCGTTATGGAAAATGGACGGAACACCCGCAGAGGAACTGTGGAAGCGCCACGCAAACCTCGAATAATATGATGAATTAAATAAACTTAAATACATACAAATCATGGCAAAATTACAAGTAGCAATAGATTTATTAACAACAGAAGAAGCATTGGCATTGGCCGCAAAGGTTGCACCTTATGTCGATATTATTGAACTGGGCACCCCATTGATCAAAAACATGGGATCTGGGGTAATCACCGCAATGAAGCATGCACACCCCGATAAATTGGTATTTGCAGACCTTAAAACTGCTGATGCAGGTGAGCTTGAAGCAGATATTGCTTTTAAAGCGGGTGCAGATTTGGTAACGGTAATGGGCGCAGCAGGAAATGCAACAATAATTGGTGCAATTAAAGCCGCAAAAGCGCATGGAAAAGGTGTGGTTGTGGATACCATCGGTTACCCCGACCGGGTTAAAAGAGCGCAAGAGGTGACTGCATTAGGCGTTGAGTTTGTTGAACTTCATGCAGGACTGGATGAGCAATGGACGGAAGGTTACTCTATTCATGTATTAATTGATGAGGCCGCAAGAGCAGGCGTACCTGTTTCTATTGCTGGTGGGGTAAATATCGACAACGTAGCGGCAGTAATCAAAGCTGGAGCCCAGGTTGCCGTTGCCGGAGCAGCTATTTACGGTGCCGAAAATCCGGCAGCAGCAGCAAAAGCACTTCGTGAAGCAATCGATGCTGCCTAAGGTGTTGAACTATAAGTAAAAAAGAGCGCTCCAGAGCGCTCTTTTTTTGGATCTTTATTTTCGTTAAGGAGAAAGTAGTGCCCGCTGTTCCTATTGTTCCGCAAGAGTTCTACGTACTAGAGAATAGAAAAGAGTCTTAGCCTCGGTTAGTAAAATGAAATAGCTTCAAACAAAAAAAGCCCATCTTTCGATGAGCTTTTAATCAGTAGAGTCAATCCGCGGAAGTTCGAACTTTTATGAGCATTGCGAAGCGATAGTTGATTTTGAGAATTTGTTAAACAATAAGGTGGAAAGGCAGTATCGTAAAAAGAAATTACTATAAGTTTTACCAAGGAATTTATCATTTTGAAATCTATTCCAATAGCCTCTTCAATGAATTGTTTCGCCCATTTTTGTATTATCAAGAAACGACCGTTTTTTGATAATTGGAAGAAGAGAAATAATGATCGCAATATTTCTCTTGCTCTGCCGTGTATTAGAACCCCTAGCTGAACTATCATAGATAGCTTAAACCTTGGTCTTGCAGCTTTGAATTGGTGCTTGCTCTAAAAAACTGTTAAATAGCAAATTAAATTGTTCAGAGAAATCCAAAAGGCGTACCAGTTAATGCAATAACGTGATCGTAAATTTGAGGTATTCCCTTTTATAAGTCCAGCAACTTCTAAGGCTTTAAGATGCTTTGCAACTGAAGATTCTTCAATTGGCAGATCGTTTATTACTCCTTCAGTACAACTTTCTTTCCTTGCAAGCCGGATCATTATAGCCATCCGGGCTGGGTGTGCCAAGACCCGCATGAACTTTGCAAGCTGCTTTTCTATTGGCGCATAGTCTCTGGTGTTGACCTCCATTTGGTTAGTGTTATTTGGCTAGTCGCAATGCATCTGCAAATTCACTTTGCAACAAACTATTTTCAATAGCTCTTGCTGAGGCTTCTACGTCATATTCAAACCTTATAAACTCTACCTGTATGCTGTTTTTATCTGATAGGGAGCTGTCTGCAGCAATGGTAAGTATCACATAGCAGCCCCTGGGATCTCCGTCTTTAGGCTTTCCTACCGACCCGAGGTTAACTACGTGCTTAAACTTATTATCATTATCCTCTAAAATACGATGGTAAGGCTTGTGAGAATGACCAACAAAGAGCATGTCTGCACCTGCTTCCTGCATCATATCTAAAACATACTTTTCATCCGTATCTATTAAAATATATTCATCTATACTTCTGGTGCTGCCGTGGGCAAAAACAAGATTGAGTGTTTCGGATTGTAGTTTGTATTCCAATTTAATGTGCGCAGGCAGTGTCTTCAGGTAATCTCTATTATCCTGGCTGATTAAATGATACGCATAATTCTTCCCTGGCTCCTGGAGACTATTCGGGGTTGTAATTAATTTTTCAACCTTCTGGTCATGATTACCTTTCAAAGTTCCGATTCCACGCTTACGGATCTCCTGGATAATTTCGTTTGGATAGATGTGGTATCCCACCAGATCACCGAGACAATAAACGGCATCGGGTTTTTGGTCATCCATATCGTCTAACATTGATTTAAATGCAGGTAGATTGGCATGAATATCTGAAAATAGTGCTATTCTCATACCTTATCCTCTACGCAACATGTCTGCATATTCATTCGGAAGAGGACTATCCTCTACGGCTTTAGCTGCCTTTTCTATATCATACTCAAAGCGAATAAATTCGACTTTAACACTGTCCTTATTGTTTACTGTACTATCAGGGTTGATGGTTAAAATAACATAACCACCCCTTGGGTCGCTGTCTTTTGGTTTACCTACTGAGCCAATATTAATGGCATGCCTGAAATGATCCGCACCTTCATTCCCTGAGTTTAAAATTCTATGATAAGGCTTGTGGGTATGGCCAAAACACATAATATCTGCATCTGCCTGTTCCATGATCCGAAGCATGCTTTTTTCATCACGGTCTTCAAAAAGGTATTCATTGACCTTACGGGGGCTACCATGTACAAACAGAATATTGCGTTTATCGTGGTTCAACTGGTATTCTAGTCTAATGTGAGCAGGAAGGGTTCTTAGATAAGCACGCTGTTCGTCCCTTACCACTTCGTTTGTGTAGGAGATAGAAACCTTACCTAATGCTTTTTCTTCTTCTGTTTTATAGGCACAACCGCAATCATCACTAGACCTGCCAATGCCCCAGTCATAATTTCCTGCGATAGTTGGTATGCCTCGTTTGCGAATTTCATCTATTACTTCGTTTGGCCAGATGTTATATCCAACTAAATCTCCAAGGCAATAAATTGCATCAGTGTTTCTGGTTTCAACGTGTTTAAAAAAGGCTTCCAGGGCAGGAAGATTAGCATGGATATCTGAAAAAAGTGCAATTCTCATTAATGTATGGTGTTTAATTTTTTTGACGGATAGTATTTCTTGCGGAAGTAAAAAGCAAGGTTGACCAGGGCAATCAGTGCCGGGACTTCAACCAAAGGGCCAATAACGCCCGCAAATGCTTGTCCCGAATTGATTCCAAAAACACCAATAGCAACTGCTATGGCCAGTTCGAAATTATTTCCTGTGGCCGTAAAAGCAATTGATGTACTTCTTGAATAGTCTGCACCGAAGTAACGGCCAGCAAAAAAGCTGATCACAAACATGATAGAAAAATAAATAACAAGGGGTATAGCAATTCTTACTACATCCATAGGAATTTGTACAATCAGTTCGCCCTTCAGGCTAAACATAATTACGATAGTAAAAAGTAGCGCTATCAAAGTAATTGGGGAAATCAGCGGGATAAACTTGTTTTGAAACCAGTCTTCACCTTTCAGTTTAATAAGGCCGTACCGACTGATTATACCCATTGCAAAGGGAAGCCCCAGGTAGATTCCTACGCTTTTAGCAATCTCGGAAATGGTGATGTTTACTTCAAGGCTCTCCAGACCAAAAAAAGGTGGCAAAACGGTAATAAAGATATAAGCAAACACACTGTAGAGCAATACCTGAAAAATGCTGTTCAGTGCAATCAAGCCTGCTGCATATTCCCTGTTACCCTCTGCAAGCTCGTTCCAGACCACCACCATAGCAATACACCTTGCCAGGCCAATAAGGATCAGCCCAACCATATATTCCGGATAATCTCTTAAAAAAGTGATTGCTAAAAAAAACATTAGAAGTGGACCAATTACCCAATTCAGAACCAGGGATACGCTTAAGACTTTAGTGTCTTTAAAAACTTCTCCCATCTTTTCATATTTCACCTTAGCAAGTGGCGGATACATCATTAAGATCAGTCCGATAGCTAATGGGATGTTTGTGGTTCCACTGGAAAACGAGTTTATAAATCCGGAGGAAGATGGTAGAAAATAGCCGGTAGCTACACCGATACCCATCGCTAGAAAAATCCATAGTGTAAGGTACCGGTCTAAAAAGCTTAATTTTCTTCTTTCGGCAGCAGGTGCACAGTTGTTTGCAGACATAGTTTATGATTGATTATTTAGCAGCAACCGCCACCTGGTGTACACGCTGATCCTGAAGCAGCAAGATTCTGAAATTGTACTTTTTGTTTTACTTCAGGAACACCACATAGTTCCGGAGCAAGGCACGCTGTTGTCTTAGCAATAAGCAGGAAGTTTTTACCATCGTAACCAAGGTCGTATTTACCAATAGTTTGAGCCTGGTATTCTACCTCAATTTCCAGATCTTCCATCGCCAATACTTCTTCAGAAAGAGATATGATGTTTAGCAACTTGCCTGCTTTCAAACGATGCTCAAAATCGTTGGCATCCCAAAGTTGGAAGTTGGCTACTTTTTCATGACGTACCGTACCGCCACAATCAATAAAATCTTTAGTAACAACACCAACTTCGGTCACATGGAAATGTTCAGGAACTGGTGTACCGTTTTCTAATTGAAAGTTTACGCTTTCAGCCTGCGCCAAGTGGGCTTTTATTTCTGATAGTTTCATAATTAAAGATTTAAGTATTTTTATATTGCAATTAAACGATTGATTTGATTAAAAAAAGCTAGCAGCAGCTAGCTTCTAGCTTATATGATCCAAGGAAGGCACCGATTTGGGCTTCCAGTAATTTCCATGTTTCAGGGTTTATGCAATAGCAAACGCTAACCCCTTCGATGGTACCCTGGATAATCCCGACAGACTTTAATTCCCTTAAATGCTGGGAGATTGTAGCTTGGGCAAGACCCAGCTCCTCTACAAGATCTCCACAAATACAAGTATTGAAAACTAGTATTCTTTGCAGAATAGCAATACGTGCAGGGTGAGCCATTGCTTTTAATAGCTGAGCAAGCTGGTTCTGCTCGGAGGTAAACATTTCGGTTTTTGTAAGTCCCATATAATATTGCAATATTACGATTTATTAATGAAACAACAAATTTATCAGAATATTAATTTTAATTCTTCTGATCTCTCTTTTTGCTGCTAAGGTTTAAAATCAAATAACCTAATAGTCCTGATATTACGGAGCCGACAAGAATTGAAAACTTTGCTTCCTGAACAAGCAGCGGGTCAGCGAAGGATAAGATTGATATAAATATGGACATGGTAAACCCGATACCTGCAAGTAGGCCAACACCAAGGATATGAACCCATTTTGCATTTTCAGGTAGCTCACTTAGCTTAAGCTTTACGCTGAGCCATGATATAAATAATATACCCAAAGATTTACCAATAACCAGACCTAGCACAATGCCCATTCCCAGACCTGTAAAAAGCCCTTCTACCATGCCGTTTTCAAAACGGATGTTGGTGTTGGCCAGTGCAAATATTGGAATGATCAGAAAATTAACGGGTTTAGTAAGTGCATGCTCTAGTTTTTCCAGTGGAGACTCTTTATGATCTGCTGTTGTGGGTAGTGTAAGCGCTATCAAAACTCCTGCAATAGTTGCATGAATGCCTGAGTGATGAACAAAGTACCAGATAAAAATACCTGGAATTAGGTAAAAGGCAAGGTTCTTTAACCCGAAGCGATTAAAGAGGAACAGTAGTATCAATATAGCCCCGGAATAAACCATATTCATATAGTGGAGATCCGAAGAGTAAAATACCGCGATTACTAATATTGCAAGCAGATCATCAACAATAGCCAGGGCAGCTAGAAAGATCTTTAGGGAAAGTGGAACCTTTACTCAGGAGCGATAGAATGGCTAGTGCAAAAGCAATGTCTGTAGCCATTGGTATACCCCATCCGCTAGCAGTTGGCGTATCACGGTTAAATATGGTATAGATTATTGCCGGCACAATGGCACCACCAATCGCACATATAATCGGAAGTATTGCCTTTTTAGGTGAGGAAAGTTCACCTTCCACAATTTCCCTTTTAATTTCAAGTCCCACCAAAAGAAAGAAAATGGCCATCAGGCCATCATTGATCCATAGCGCAACAGAATACTTTAAATGTAAACTGGTGGTTTCATATCCAATTTGATTCGCTAAAAAGTTATCAAAGCCTTCACCCAGTGGCGAGTTTGCTATTATTAAAGACAAAATTAAACAGGAAAATAAGATAATCCCACTTGATGTTGTAGAGTTGAAAAAGTCTTTAAAAACCTTTTTGTTGATCGACATTGGCATATTTTTCAAATATAACATTTTCATTTTTACGGTCTAAATCTGCCTCCTGTTAATTCAGACACCAGAGCAAAACCATAGGTAATGACAGATTTTAAAAATATTTTTCTATTTTTGCATCAATCGAAATGAGAAAAGTTAAACAAGTTTCATATAACCCTGTGACAAAGCCCTGAATTCTTTCAGTGACTCTTTTCTCCCTTAGCATAATCCCTTGCTAGGGCAATGCCCCTTATTTTATAATTTTTGACCTTTAATTTTATTGGTATGTTCTTACGTACACGTTTTTTTGACTTATCTCAAAAAGTCAACTACAAAACCGAAATTTTGGCTGGCATCACTGTGGCCATGACCATGATGCCTGAATCGCTCTCCTTCGCTATCCTTGCGGGTTTCCCCCCCTTGGTCGGTCTTTATGCAGCTTTTATTATGGGGCTTGTAACCTCAGTTCTGGGCGGTCGTCCAGGTCTGATCTCAGGCGGTGCAGGAGCAGTCGTAGTTGTGCTGATTGCTTTGATGCAGGCGCATGGAATTGAATATGTATTCGCCGCTGTAGCCCTCGCCGGCGCCTTTCAGATCCTGGTAGGTCTTTTCAAGCTTGGGAAATTTATCAGACTTGTTCCCCAACCGGTAATGTATGGCTTTGTTAATGGACTGGCAGTTATTATATTCATGGCCCAGATTGAACAGTTCAAAACCATCATCAATGGAAAAGAGGCCTGGTTGACCGGTAGCCCACTTTTAATCATGGCCGGGTTGGTTGCGCTTACCATTGCTATCGTACTATTCTTTCCAAAGATAACAAAGGCGGTACCACCATCCCTGGTTGCTATTATTGTTGTTTTTCTTGTCGTCCTCGGGTTCGGTATCGATACTAAAACAGTAAGCGATATTGCCTCTGTCAGCGGAGGGTTTCCACCATTTCACATTCCTCAGATTCCATTGACATTTGAAACCTTTCAAATTATATTGCCCTATGCCGCGATCATGGCAGGAGTTGGGCTTACCGAGGGGCTGTTAACACTTAACCTAGTAGACGAAATTACTGCAACCAGGGGGAATGGTAACCGTGAATCAATAGCTCAGGGTATTGCCAATATTCTGAATGGCTTTTTCTATGGTATGGGAGGATGTCCAATGATTGCTCAGACTTTGGTAAATCTTTCAGCAGGGGCGAGAGCCCGCCTGTCGGGCATAGTGGCAGCACTCACTATTTTGCTTATCATTCTGTTTGGCGCACCGATAATTGGTTTAGTTCCAATGGCTGCCCTTACAGGCGTGATGATCATGGTGGCCGTAGGAACCTTTGAGTGGATCAGTTTACGGATCATCAATAAAATGCCAAAACAAGATATATTTATTGGCATACTGGTGGCTGCGATCACCATTTGGCTTCATAACCTCGCCCTTGCAGTTTTAATTGGTGTAATTATATCGGCACTTGTTTTTGCCTGGGAGAGTGCAAAAAGGATTCGTGCAAGAAAATTCGTGGATGGAAGTGGCACCAAGCACTACGAAATTTATGGGCCATTGTTTTTTGGTTCAGTTACAGCGTTCACTGAAAAGTTCGATGTTAATGAAGACCCATCTGAAGTAATTGTTGATTTTAAGGACAGTCGAGTGTCGGATATGTCTGCTATTGAAGCATTAAACAAGTTAACAGAACGATACCATCTCGCGGGTAAAAAACTTCATTTAAAACATTTAAGCGAAGATTGTAGGCTACTACTTAAAAACGCTGAAAGTGTTATTGATGTTAATATATATGAAGATCCGACATATCGTGTCGCTATTGACAAATCTTAAGTATAAATTAGAAATTTGGATGGAGCTTTTTATATAGCTCCTCCAGTATTTCCGTTATCATTATTCCCTCGTTTTTTGAAAGATGACTGCTAGTCCTATCACTATTCCACCGTTTTTTGATAGAAATTGAGATGAGTATTTGATAAACAGTTATAGAACTATTGTGTCTTTTCTAGCAGGCCAGCGATGAAGTAAAGTCTACAGTTGTTTCCTTTCAACCATCAAGAAAAAGGAAGAATACAAGTTATCCTATGAGAGATTTTTGGCTATATTGTAATCACCTACATTTATTGAAATGAAAAACGACAAAACATCACAAAACTACACGTTAAACAGACGTAATTTTGTTACTGGAATTATCCCGGTGATAGCTGGCGCAACAATACCATCCTGGGCTTCGGCGAAGGAGATTCAACAAACCAGAGAAGACAATGACTTTCCAGGACTTATTACGCGAGAGAAAAAGCCATTAAATATGGAGTTTCCATTTCCTACGTTAAAAAACAGGATTACTCCAAATAACCAGTTCTTCATCAGGAGTCATTTTAATATTCCCAATATTGATGCTACAAATTGGGAATTAGAGATTGGCGGCAACACCAATCATGTCATAAAGATCAATCTGAGCGAACTTAAAAAGCTTCCTGCAAAAAAGGTAATGGCTACTATAGAATGTGCCGGAAACGGACGTGCTAACCTCGCCCCAAAAGTGAAGGGTTTAGGATGGGAACAAGGTGGGATCAGCAATGCTGAATGGACAGGAGTACCTTTATCCGTATTGTTAAAGAAGGCTGGCATAAAGGTGGGTACGGTAGACATTATTTTGGAAGGGAATGATGAGGGGATGATTACAGAAGAGCCGAAATCACCAGGAAAAATCAAATTCGCCCGAAGCATTCCGTTAAATATAGCAATGCAGGATCACATCATCATCGCCTATGAAATGAATGGAAAACCATTGAGTGCTGAACATGGTTTCCCGGCAAGGGCAATTATTCCAGGATGGTATGGTATGGCATCTGTGAAATGGCTGATGAAAATTACTGCATCTGAAAAGCCGTTTGATGGCTATTGGCAGACGATTGAATATGCTTACTGGAAGCGTGTTGAAGGACTACCTACCTTGACGCCCGTAACCACTACATTGGTTAAGTCTGAAATATCAAGGCCGGTATTGTTTGAAGCGGTGCCGGCTGGAAAACCTTATCAAGTAAGGGGTGCAGGATGGTCAGGTGATAGTAACCTATCGAAAGTAGAAATAAGCACGGATAAAGGAAATTCATGGCAACCAGCAAAATTAATTGGTCCTGCTATCCCTTTCGCCTGGCAGCTATTTGAATTTGAATGGGTGGTTCCTGCTAAGACTGGAAGATATAGTTTAATGGCTAGAGCGACAGATCAAAATGGCAAAACGCAACCCATGGAGCATGATTTAGACAGAAGAACTTACATGGTTAATTTTATCTCGCCAATTGATGTAGATGTAATATAGCTCAATAAGAACAAATTTCAGGATCTTGCGGTTATCGCATAAGGCTTGTTTGGCATAAACAGTTTATCACAATTAATATTCTACATCAAACCATGATCAGATTCACGTCTATACTTCTACTATTTGCTAGTTTCTCTGCACGAGCACAACATGAACACATGCAAATGGCAACTAAAAAAAATGTCTTCCTTGGGCAAATGGCTCATATGATGATGAAGATGGATGAAATATCAGCTACCACATCTGCAGACAGAGATTTCATACAAATGATGATCCCACATCACCAGGGTGCTATTGATATGGCAGAAGAAGAGATTAAGACCGGAAAAAATAAAGAAATGATTCAGCTAGCTAAAAGTATCAAAGCTGAGCAACAAACCCAGATTCAGCAAATGCGACTCCTGCTCAGCCATCCTGAAGGATTTATCGCTACAGGCAACCAACATCAAAACGCCAACCAGAAGATGATGAAAGTGATGATGGAACAAATGCCTGAAGAAAAACAATTGTCTGATACTGATCTGTCCTTTGCAAGGATAATGCTTCCTCACCATCAGGCTGCCATCGACATGGCTAAAGTTGAGTTGCGGTATGGAAAAAATAAAAATGTAAAAAGACTGGCCGAGAATATTATCTCAGATGAACAGATAGAAATCCAACAAATGAAGACATTTACAAACTCCCATTAACATATGAAAAAGATATCCTTGTTTACGCTATTAATATTCAGTTTTGCCCTACAATCAAAAGCACAATCAATCTATGCCCAAGACAGGGTTTATACAGGCAATCAGATATCTAATACGGTTTCTGTCTTAGATCCCTCAACACAAACGCTATTAGGAAATATTGTTCTTGGTAAACCCCAACCTGATATCTTAAGTCCTCTATATAAGGGACAGGCCCTGGTTCATGGCCTGGGTTATTCCCCTAAAAGGCAATTACTAGCAGCGGTTTCCATTGGATCAAATTCAGTAACCTTTATTTCAACAGCAAAAAATAAAGTTTTAAAAACTGTTTATATCGGACGTTCACCGCATGAGGCAACCTTTAACCCTTCAGGATCACAGGCATGGATATCGGTAAGAGGAGAATCGTATATCAGCGTAATTGATGCAAATAAACTGATTGAAATCAAGCAAATTCCAGTAGCCGACGGCCCGGGAATGGTTGCTTTTACTCCAGATGGAAAATGGGCTTATATTTGTTCCAGCTTTACTGCAGAAGTGGATGTAGTGAATGCAACTTCTTATGCTATTGTAAAGCGTATTCCAGTAGTTAGTCCATTTTCTCCAAATATATTCTGTAGTCCTGATGGGAAATGGATTGCATTGACACATAAGGATGTAGGGAAGATCACTGTCATCAGCACGGAGACAAATACGATACATACAGTACTAAATACAGGTCCAATTACCAACCATGTCACTTTTACTTTAGTTAATGATTCACCTGTGATGCTGGCAACCATTGGCGGAGAAAACAGCTTAAAAGTATTTAGTGTTTCACAAGATTTCAAGCTTACTGATAGCGTTGCGACAGGATCATTGCCACATGGCGTCTGGACTTCGGCAGATGGTAAATTTGCATATGTCGGATTAGAAAATGATGACCAGGTACAAGTGGTTGATCTGGTAAAAATGGCCGTTGTAAAAACCATTGCTATTGGACAATGTCCGCAAGCATTGTTGTACGCCGCTAATGCCAGCCCTGCAAATGCCTCAAAAGAAAATTTAACCCCGCTTAATCTTGCAGACAAAAGTCAGGTGATTAAATTGATGAATAAGGATAATTCAATGTCATCAGGCATGCTAAACGTAAGAAGCGTAGGCTTGACTGATCTTGTCCAACAGGACTTTAAAAAACTCGAGCCAAATACTTCGTATACTTTAGCGTTAACCAACTCCTCAAATGATACGTTTAACGCAGATTATGTCATCAATTCTTTTAAGACCGATGAAAAAGGAGCTTTTAGCGGTCAATCCTCGGGGATAATTAAGAGTGTAGGAACAGGTGGCGCCGATTATAAACATGTGGTTCTTATTGATGATCTTTCAAAAAAGCTGGTGATGATCAGTAACTAATGTATTTTAAACCAAAGATATAACTGCCCATAATGCAGCACTTGAAATTACTATCCATAAAATTACGCCTTGTAACAGTGGCATTATCCCCACTGCTTTCAAGATAGTAAATGAGAGTCCGCTTCCTATCAGGAACAAGGTTAAAGTTAAGCCTGCTTTTGCTAATGCTACAAAGTAGGGCGCAAAAGGCTTAATAAAAGGTAAGTAGGTGTTGGCGATCATTGCCAGGATAAATAGCCCTATAAAATAGGGTATACTAACTTTGCTATTGTTGCTTTTGAACAGGAAAGATGTACCAAACGCTACGGGAACAATCCATAGTGCTCTGGCTAACTTAACAGTTGTGGCTATCTGTAGTGCTTGTTCACCATATTTACTGGCTGCCCCAACAACAGAACTGGTATCGTGAATAGCAATGGCACACCACATACCAAATTGTGACTGTGACAAGTTAAGCGCATGTCCGATAGCGGGGAAAAGAAATAAGGCCACCGAGTTGAGTATAAAAACAGTACCCATTGCAACGGAGATCTGTTTTTCTTCTGCGTTCATTACAGGCGACAATGCAGCAATAGCACTTCCACCACAGATCGCCGTTCCAGCTGATATCAAAAAAGATGTTTTACGTTCTATTTTAAATACTTTTCCCAGGATAAAACCAATGATAAGCACTCCGAAAATAGAAACTACGGTAAACAGTACGCCTTCTTTTCCTGCTTTCATTGCACTGAATACATTCATTCCAAATCCTAGCCCGACAACAGAAATTTTTAGCAGCAGGTTTGTGGCCTTGTGATTTAAATGCAGATAGGGATGTTCCATTAGTTGCGCCAATACTAATCCTAGCAATAAGGCTAAAGGAGGCGACATAAATGGAAAGAGGCACAGCAAAACTGCCAGGATGAAGATAATTTTACGGGTGTTTAAATTTAAGTTTAGCAGGTTACCCGCCTTTATTTTAGAAGAATTTGAATTGTCTTTGATTTGTGTCATAATTTTGATTGTCTTTATTTTCTAATTCAAAGATCCATAACTAATAAACCCCGATCAAATCATTAAAACTTATCTTCCATAACTTCATGTTATAGAAGATAAGTTTTTAGACATTATTTATTCCCAACCCCATTTTTTGAAAATGAGATGTCCTTTATCGGATTGCATAAACTTGATAAAATCCTCAGTTTCCGACTTATGCGTACCAGTGCTACCCCTCACTACAGGTGTACCTCTATAGACTGTTTGTGTAACAGGAATCCTAACCATTGAGGTGAGGTCTGGTAAACGGTTATGCCAGGAGCCAAATGTTATCCAGGCATCATATTGAGGATCATTTTTCCATGCAGCAATACCCAATGCCGAATTTGCAAATGTACCTGCTATACGCTGCTGTATGTTTGCAATCAGATCTTGTCGACCTGCCAAATCTTCCCAAAGCCCCATTTGCCCAGCCCCATTCACATCAAGAATTTTCACACCTGGTTTACAGAGATCGCCCAGATTTTTGATGTTTTTAGGATTGCCGGGCCGTACCAGGATCGCTGCCGCACGTTTATATAACTCTGTCCGAGAGTTCGCCACTATCATGTTTGGGTGGTCAGACATGAATTTTGAAAGCATGTATTCTGCTCCTCCAAAGAACAGATCTGCATGTTTCATTGCATCCGGCATCCATTCATTATCTGGCCCGGCAGTGACTTTAATTACGATATCATGCTGCTTTCCAAAAACCTTCGCACATTCATTGATCGGTCCGAGCGGCCCACCGGGACCATAGACATATAAAGTATCGTTTGGGATTTGTGCATTCCCAATGGTCACTACAGCAACGACTGACAATATGGTTAAAAATATATTTTTCATTGTGTTTATGTTTAAGGTAAATCAAAACCAAACTTTTTGTAGATGGCAGCAGCCTGCGGACTGATCAAAAAATCCATAAAATCTTTTGCAGCGGCCGGATGTGGCGCATCTTTTAACTGTCCCGCTATATATTGCGCATGGATATTCTCTTTTTCAGGAATTTCAATGAGCTCAACAGGATGGCCAATCATTTTCTGATAGTAGGCCTCAGTATACCATACTGGAGCGGCGTCACTTTCGTTGTATAGGATCCTCATTGGTGATTGGCGATGATGGATCATGGTAAGATAAGTAGTCTTATCTTTAACTTTATCTTCCATGATGGTAGATTTTAATGTTTCCCCTCCAGCTTTCACATAGGCTTCTTCAATACGTTTACCGATCCCTTCATTCTCTGGATTGGGCATACTGATCCTCAGCTCTTTATTTGCTAAATCTTTGAGTGACTTCAATGCCTTCGGATTTCCCTTTTGGACCATGATTGCCAACCTGTTTCTAGCATATAAAGTCGTTTTGCTAAACCATTCAGGGGTCATGTCTATCCGGTTCTTACCAGCTGTATAAACATCCGGCTTTAAGGTAATTCTCATGTTGCCCACCACAATGCTACCGGTTTTTATTTGTTGGGCTAAAATGCCTGGGGGAAGCGTTTCGGCAAATACCCGCTGATACTGTGGATATGACTTTTTAAAGGCTGCAATTAATTCGTCAATGCACATAAACTGGTTACCGGCAAAGAAAACCACCAGTTGGGGATCATTAATGTCTCCAAAAAGATCAGGCACATTGTCTACTCCAGGTACTGTGAACTGAACTTTACTTTCAGGTGGAGTATTCCAGGGCGGATCAAAGCGATGATCCTGGGCCTTAACATTTCCACAAAGCAATAAAAATGCAACTGTGGCTAAAAAGGTGTGATTTATATATTTCATGATTTTCTAATTATTTGGTTTAAGGATGTACAACTGCCCATCCCTGATATTGACGGATGATGATTTCACCATTGCCGCTGGGTACATAACTGATAAAATCAAATAAGGTATTTTTTTCGATTTTCCTTTCTCTGACGGTATTTTCACATTGTGCAAGAATTACTCCTCTGGATTGCAGTTCTAACAATGTTTTTTCAAAAGATCCGTTCTTCTGGTAAACAGCTACGCCATCTCCAAAGGCAATAAGTTCTGCATTGATTTTCCCTTTTAACCTGGGATCGTCGAGTGCATTTTTTAGGTTTCGAAGTGTTCCTGCAATCTTTTTCTCATCACCGTTATTGATTACATACAGTGCCTTATAATTTTTCAGGGTGGCTTTTGCCCCTGTAAAATTAGCAGGTGTAGCTTGGGCAAAAGTGGCCGAGGTTGCTGCGATCAGCAAAAATAATGTACAGATTAAGGTTATTTTTTTCATGATTTTAGATTTTGATGATTTATTTAGTTGTTAGTTTTACTTGTTTTTCGGAGGTTACAATTGGTGCAAATGGACCATACTTATGTTGATTTTCAGAAAATTTGTCGGCATATGGTCCGTATGGCGCATCAAAAGGTTTTTTTAACAAATCAGGGTAATCTTTTCCCTGATCTTTATGTGGTCTTGGCTGTGAGTTCACAAAAGCAGCGAGATCCCAGGCCTCCTCATCACTTAACTGCGCATCTCCATATCTGGCACCATATGGCATATTGTTCTTTACGAACCCCGCAAAGTTACTGAGTCTATACATCCCTGCGCCATCATTGTAGCTGTGTTTGCCCCATAATGGCGGATAAACATAAGTTAGTTTGTCTTCATCGAGTATTCCCTCACCATTTGCACCATGACAACTTTGACATTTACTGGTATATAAAATCGCTCCATGTTTGACATTCGCTGCCCTATCCAGGAATTTTAATTTTTCGGTTCCCGTTCCAAACACTTTCTCCCCTTTTTTTACACCTGTTCCAAGCCATTTCATATAAGCCAGCATTGCCTGTATCTCTTTACTAGATTCGTCTGGTACTTTGCCTGCAAGACTTCGATTGAAGCACTCTGCAATACGTGCCGATGCAGGTTCAACCTTTCCTGATCTGCCACTCATTTTAGGAAAACTGGAAATAAAACCAGCATAATTATTTCCGAACAGTTTGGTTCCACCCTCGAGGTGACAATTCTGACAATTCATACCATTTGTAATACGGGCTATGGATCCATTTGGCCCAAAATATTTGCTCGTATGTGCTATTAATTCTTTGCCATACCTGATCATCTGGCCGTACTTGGTGTCCGCCGGAATCGTATTTTCATCAGGCGCTTTCCAGGCATCAGCAGGTACAACCTGGCTTTTGACGTTAACAGCAGCTATACCGGTTTCCACATCCTGTTTGGTTTTTGCTGTCACTACATCTGGCTGCCCATTAAAAAATAAAGTGCAGATGAAAATGGTTCCACAAGCAACAAATAGAAACGCAATGATAGCCGTTGTCCTGGCTGTATATATAAGTGCTTGTCTGATTTCTTTTTCTGTTGATTCCTTATTCATAACCAATATTTTTCTGTTACAAATGTGCATTTATTCTACTCATCAGAAAAAGCATAAAAAGTTATTGATGATAACGTAAGGTTATGATGTCAGTACCCGTTGAAACAAATTGTTTGTATCTTAGGTTATCTACTAAAACCGTGTATGATAGATTTCCGTTTGCAAGTATTTTATGCTGTCGCTAAAAGGCTGAATTTTACAAAGGCCTCGGCAGAGTTATTTATCAGTCAGCCTGCTGTAACCAAACACATTAAAGAATTAGAGCAGGAGTTCAAAATGTCATTATTTGAACGCAGTGGAAACAAAAAAATCAGCCTCACCCCAGCCGGCGAATTATTGTTGCATTACGCAGAACAGATTTTTGGAACTTACCGGGAACTGGAATATGATATGAATCTACTTACTAAACAGCATAAAGGAATATTGAGGATTGGTGCCAGCAGTACTGTGGCACAATATATCATTCCACCTGTATTGGCACAGTTTCACAATAAGTTTAAGGATATACAAATTCAACTGGTTACCGGAAACACAGAAGATGTAGAGCAGCGTTTGATTGCTAAGGAAATAGATTTTGGAATCATTGAAGGCATCTCCCGGAACCCACAGATTAAATACGAACAATATCTAAAAGACGAGCTGGTGCTGGTGTGTTCTGGTCACAATTATGCCATGAAAAAGGAAATGATCAAACCGAATGAGTTGAAGGATTATGATTTATTACTTCGTGAACCTGGTTCTGGTACACTAGATGTTATTGCATATGCTTTAAAAGCACACCAGATAAAGGTAGGGGACTTAAATATAGAAATGCAGTTAGGTAGTACCGAAAGCATTAAATCCTATTTGATTCACAGCAAATGCCTGGCTTTTTTATCTATCCACTCCATATTGAAAGAGCTCAAGAATAATGAATGCCGCATCATAGATATCAAGGATATGGTTATCGAAAGGCCGTTTCATTTCATTCAGCTTCATGGTCAGCAGGACGCTCTGGCGGAACTATTTATGCGCTTCGCTAAAAGCTACAACTATAATGTATAGTGTTACCGAAATTTCGAGGCAATATCAGCCAGCTAAAGTGCTGCTGCTCTTTGTTTCTGAAGCTCCTGGAGGTGACGATAAACATTTTTACCTGGGAAATACTAATCTGTTTCGAACAATTTATCTTGCATTTAGTGAGGTATTTGGCGATTTTAAATCTGTAGAAGATTTTTTGCAGTTCTTTAAAGGCACGGGATGCTTTTTGGAACATCTAACTTGTACACCTATTGATAAATCGTCAGTTAAAATCAGAAAAAACCAGAGGCAGGGGGGAATAGAGCAATTAGCTCATAAAATCAGAACATATCAACCCCGATTAATCATGATCCTAATGAAAAGCATTGAACAAGAGGTTAAAGAATCTATTGACCTATCAGGCTTATCGTTTATCGAAGAAATTGCAGTTACCTGCTATCCTGCCGGCACTGAATCAAACAGGCTTACTTGCATCCGGGATACCAGGGTTATCATCTCCAAACTGGCATCGATATTGACATAACATGCAAATATATTGCTGTAATATACCGATACAGAACAAGATGAAAATTCAAGATCAGGAAAACACCAAACAGCATACAGGAGACCATTTGGCTAATGAAAGAACATTTTTGGCCTGGATCAGAACCAGTATTGGTATCATGGGATTTGGCTTCGTGGTGATGAAATTCTCGCTATTTATCAAGCAGATCAGTGCCGCACTGGGGAGTAAAGTGCCCCTGCACCAAACCGGAGATTCCCGCATTATCGGGATTTTTCTAGTTGCCCTGGGAGCAATTACTATCATTTGTTCTTACTTAAGATATAATTCAACGAAAGAACAACTGAATCAGGGGGTGTATTACCATTCAACACTTTTTGTTAAAGTTTTAACCGCTTTAGTTTTCATAGCCAGTATACTTTTACTGCTCTACCTTATTAAAACAACATAGGCAGTTAAATCATCTGTACTTGATGCTTTAGAAAAGAGAGGAAGGAAAGCGGTCGATATAGCGTTGTTTTTTGATATAAATTGCTGATTGCATTGGTCAAGGATCTTATAAAAATTTCACCTCTTTATGATAATCCACAGGAACAGGATAAGTCAATATTTTATGTTCCCGTAAATATTTTGGGTACCGCAATACGCTGTGAAGAATATATACCTGAATGGCCACTGAAAAAATAGGCTGTAAAACAGGCTACCGCAAAAAACATGGTGTATTCACTACCAAAAAGTTCTATACCCATAATCGTACAGGCAAGGGGTGTATTCGTTGCACCAGCAAAAACAGCAATAAATCCAAGGGCAGCAAACAAACTAACTGGAGCATTTAATAAGGTCGAAAGTGCATTGCCTAATGTTGCGCCAATATAAAACAAAGGCGTTACCTCACCACCTTTAAATCCAGTTCCTAATGTTAAAGTTGTGTAAATGGTCTTCCATAACCAGCTCCAAGTATCTGCTCCACCAGGCTGAAAAGCAGAGGGAATTGTAACGGCTCCTTGGTATTCGCTATCCACGCCCAAACTTAAGTAATCCGGTTTCCCGATGGCGTAAGTCAAGCCTATAATAATCAGACCACCGATAACAGGAATAAGCCACTGGATCTTACATACTTTAGAAAAAAAGGCCTTGATCTCATGCACCATTACAGCAAACAGGTAGCTGGCCAGACCAAACAATGTGGATGCTAGAATAACCTTACTAAGCAGGAGTAGGTTTACCGGCAGGTATTCAGATAGAAAGTAGGCACTTTTCTCTATGAGATCGATGTGATAAGCGGTATGATGGATGCCCCAGGCAGAGACAGTAAGATCACCAAGCACGCTGGCAATTAATGCGGGAAGTAAAGCCTTGTACTCTATTCTTCCAATGGCCAGAACTTCCATTGCAAATATGGCACCGGTGAGCGGTGTTCCGAACACCGCCCCAAACCCGGCTGCAATTCCCGCGGTAAGGAGCATCTTGGTGTCTACCTCATTTAGCTTAAACCAGCGGCTAAACATTCCTGCGATGCTTCCTCCGATTTGTACCGCGGTTCCCTCTCTTCCAGCCGATCCGCCAAACAAATGGGTAATCACTGTAGTTATTAAGATTACTGGCGCCATCTGCCTGGGCACTCCACCACCCGGCCTATGGATTTCATCCATGATCAGGTTATTTCCTTTTTCTGAGGACCTACCAACTGACTGATAAATCAGGTGGATCACAATACCTGCTAAAGGTAGCAGAAAAATGAGACAGGTATGCTGAAAGCGAAAGTGAATGGCCCAGCCTAGCAGCCAAAGGAACAAGGCAACCATACTTCCTATTGCAATGGCAACAGGAAGTATAAGCAGCGTCCATCGAACCGCATATTTAAAAACCGAAAGGTGTTCAAATAAAAATTTATTATGTTTCATTGTAGGTTAGCGGCTGATTTATAATTTTTTATAAAAAGTATTGATTCCTGCAAATGATGCCCTATCACCAAGTTCTTCTTCTATCCGAAGCAACTGGTTAAATTTAGATACCCTTTCAGAGCGGCAGCCACTTCCTGTTTTGATGTGCCCCGCACCGGTAGCGACAACCAGATCCGCAATTGTCGTGTCTTCAGTTTCACCACTGCGGTGAGAAATAAAGCAATTGTAACCGTTTTTTTGGGCTAGTTCTACGGCCTTTAGCGTTTCGGAAACTGTACCGATCTGGTTCAATTTAATCAGTACGCTGTTTGCAATGCCCTGGTCGATTCCCTGCTGGATAATACTCGGGTTGGTGCAGAATATATCATCTCCAACCAATTCCACTTTGTCTCCCAAAAGGCTGGTCAGCTTTTTCCATCCCTCCCAATCGTTTTCGCCCAACCCGTCTTCCAACAGGATAATTGGGTACTCTTTTAACCATCCTTCCCAAAAGCCAATCATTTCATCTGTTGTGATCCGTTCTTTAGAACTTTTATAAAATTCATATTTTCCATTATTCCACATTTCGCTGGTCGCTGGGTCAAGACAAAGGGAAATATCCTTGCCTGGAGCAAAACCGGCAATATGTATCGCTTCCATGATGATTTGGACGGCTTCCTCATTAGAACTCAGATTTGGCGCAAACCCACCTTCGTCACCAACTCCGGTATAATAGCCTTTCGCTTTTAGCAGACTTCTCAGGGAATGAAAAACAGCTTCGCCCATACGGATACTTTCCTTAAACGAGGGGGCGTTATGAGGGGCAATCATAAATTCCTGAAAATCGATGTTGTTATCAGAATGCCTTCCCCCATTAATGACATTCATGCACGGTACGGGCATTACGTAACCTTCCCTTTCCACTAGCTGCCTATACAAGGGAATCCCTTTTGCAACGGCCGAAGCCCGGGCGAAGGCGATTGAGGCCGCAAGCATCGCATTTGCGCCGAGCCTTGATTTATTCTCGGTTCCATCCAGACCAATTATATGATCATCGAAGGCCTGCTGACCCTCAAAGGATAAGCCGGTGACTGATTTGCCGACTTCGACGTTAATCCCTTTTACTGCTTTTTCCACGCCTTTACCATTATAGCGCTCTGGATCACCATCTCTAAGCTCTACGGCTTCTTTTTCACCCGTACTTGCCCCGGATGGAGAAATACCCCTTGCTGTTGTTCCGTTAAGAGTGACTTCTACTTCTACTGTCGGATTGCCCCTGGAATCCAAAATTTCACGGGCATGAATTTTAGTTAATTTCATAGTTTTTTGTTTTATATTGATTTTTAGTATTTCGGTTGCTTACAAATAATTGAGTTTCTCAAAAGATCAAAACCAGTGTTCCCCCAATGATCAGCAGGGCACCAAAGAATACTTTCAGGGTAAGAGCTTCTTTCAGGAACACCATTGCAAGTATAATAGTTAGGGCAACACTCAACTTATCAACAGGGGCGACCTGGGACACTTTCCCGATCTGCAAAGCCTTGTAGTAGAATATCCAGGACAAGCCGGTGGCAAGGCCAGATAAAAAAAGAAATAGCAGGTTATGCTTTGACAGTTCCGTAATTCCTTTAAGTTCGCCTCTGGCCATTACGATCCCCCAGGCTACAATCAGTATTACCACCGTTCGTATGGCAGTAGCCAAATCAGAATTGACATTGGTTACGCCGACTTTTGCAAAGATGGCCGTAAGGGAAGCAAAGAAAGCTGATAATAGCGCGTAGATCCACCACATAGTTTTATGTTAATTTTCCGTTATTGAATAATTCCAAAGTAAATGAGTACAAGAACCGTTGCTCCGGCAATGATCCGGTAAATGCCGAACCAGCGGAAAGAATGCTTTTGAAGATAGGTGATGAAAGAGCGGATGGCCATCCATACATCCCACCCGCACCTGCTTTACTTAAATGAATGATCGTAGTTAGATTCGGTTCATGGGAAGGGCGTAGACGCTTAACGGTGTTTTTAATCAGTCCTGAAGCAATCTGATCTGCACTAGCAACTAGTAGCGCAATGGTAATAAGAACCTGCCAAATTTTTTTGCAGAAATTCTGGAAGAGGCAATAAATAATGAAGGCATAAAAAGGAAGCCAAAAACGCTTATCACTGGCCCAGTACATGATCGTATCCCAGAATGCATTATGGTGCTGATTTATCCACAAGAACCATTCAGTTTCAACCGGCAGGACCATTGCTAACACTGATCTCACTTTGGCAGACAGACAAAGTAAGACAAGCGCAATTAAGATAGCTGCCAGCAATAAGAGTTGAGAATTTATTTTTAATTTTTTCACCTACAATACTTTGACCGGCAGATTTTATTACCTGCTGGAATTTCTATTGTAGGTGCCATCAGCTTTTGAAAAAAGCGGTTGAATCGGAAGGACACCATTTCCGTATTGCAAATATAATACTAATAAAATGATGTGCAAAATCTTAAAGTAGGTGTTGAGAATTTAATTTATCACTATTCCTCCTTATTTGAATACGAGAACCAGTTTCTTATTCTTCTACCGTTTAAACAAGCATCATATCACGGGATTAAAGCTTTTCTTAAACAAAATGAAACCGCCTGGAAATAACCATGTTATCTATATAGGAATTTTTTTTATAACCCTAAAAAATTAAAGTTATGGGATACCATGAATGGAAAAACTGTATTGATGCATGCTTAAAGTGTGCTTCAATTTGCAATCATTGTGCAAGTTCATGCACTCAGGAAGAAGACGTGAAAATGATGGCGCGGTGTATTGAGCTTGATATGCAATGTGCAGCCATCTGCTACTCTGCCGCTCAATTGATGAGTATGGGTAGCTCTTTTGCTCAAGACATTTGCCGTATTTGCGCAGATATTTGCCAGCAATGCGGAGATGAGTGTAGTAATCATCATACCCAGCATTGTCAGGAATGTGCAGATGCTTGTAAGGCTTGTGCGGAAGAATGCAGAAGAATGACAGGAGTAGCTGCTTAAGATGCCAATCACCGTGAGCATTAATTGATTAAGGGCAGCATTCTAGTTGCCCTTTCATTTTTATAAATAGGCAAATTTATTCCATTCATTTTATTTTCATTATTCCCTCATTATTTGATATTTACCAAGGTTTGAGGTTGTTCTTGGTATGTCCTTTCTCTAGCCTTAAAAAAATGGGTTTTTTAGGATATGATTCTCATAAACTCATTCCATTATTCAAATAAGAATTTCAGTTTTTGATGATGAGTACTTGATAATTCGAATTCTATGAAAATGAAGGCTAGATGCGAGTTGAGGAATGCATTAAATAATGCATGAACTTTCAATTCCCGCTTCATCAAATTATTTCAAAAAACAAAAAATACAAATTTCATTTCAATGGCGGTGTTAAATCAATCACGTTGTTAAACCGAGGGTATGTACCTTCTAAATTAAATGCAAGCTACATGGCATTTGCGCATAATTGTAAAAAAATTTAGACCAAACGGATTTCCCCCCGTTTATCCTATAATTGAATAATATTCAAGCTGATCGATGTTCGCAATTGAAACTAATCCACATGCTTATTTGGCTAATTAGATAGCAGTTTATGGAGTTCAACACTGATGTCTAGACAATTGGTGTTTTATAAATAGTTGCGGTATATCTTAATTTTAGGGAAAATTCTAAAAAGTTCGAACCGAAAAATTCAATTTAATCTATTGTAAGTGACTTATTTTCAAGTTCTTAATGTTTAAAAAATAAGAGGCATACTTTTTAGATGCCTCATATTGCCACTTAGTAGGGTCAACCCGCGGAAGTTCGACCCTTTTTGAGCATTGTGAAGCTGTGGTTAATTTTGATAAAGTTTTGAACAACAAGATGGAGGGACAGTATAGGAAAAAGAAATTATTCGATGACAATCGAAAGTAGGGTGAGAAATATCGTAACCTAATATTTGTTGATATTTTGTAACGGTTTTGTTGCGGTTTATCCTCTCATCTTTTTAGATTAATGCAGATTTTAGCGCCTATATATTTAGGTTGTTAAATTTGAAGGGTTTGAAAGTTAAGCAGGTACCAAATTGCTCTATAATTGGAGTCGTCTTGCTGTACCTGATTATCTCTTTGGGCAATATCTTTTTTTTATCCAACCTCTCCCTTTTAGAGTCCGCCCGGGGAATAAAATCAGCTGCGCAGTACAAAGGTAGCTTTTCTCCGCTTGGAAAGGATTCAAAAATTACCAGACAATTTAAGTGTATCCTTGATGAACGCAAGAAAACCGTGCTTCCTGTTTTGGAAGCTTTTCTTATCGGCGTCATCTTATTTTTGGGGCTTTCGCTTTTAGCCTCTAACCTAAACAGGTATTTTCTTGAGATCAGATACAGGATTGCCGGATCAGTCCCAATTTATATTTCCAACCAGGTCTTTCGGATCTGAGATTTATCTCAATTTTCTTTTATTGACAGGTCCTTCAAATGATGAAGTGACGACGGCCGGTTAATCACCGTGTTTCCTGTCCAAGACGTCCGTCAAATCTTTTTCCTTAAATTTTAATTTAAAGACATGATCCGTATTAAACAGATTTTCTGTTTGTTCCCACTTTTATATATGGGGCTGGAAAGCCATGCCCAAACCTCCCCAAAGCCCATCGGGATCGTTGATCTGATCGATCACGTGACCGCTTTTTCACCTTCACTGGCCGCTGATTCAGCAACAGTTGATATACGTGCCGCCCAGTTAAGAGAGACCGCGGCGAATGCCCTTCCAAATCTGAAGCTTAATTATCAGGCAGATCTGGGCTCAAACAATAACGTGGCAGGACCTTATATGGCCTTTGGTATAGTTCCCTCCAATTCCAGAGGTGTTAGGACTGAAAGCACTACCAAGGCTACACTTACTAATCTTGGTATTGTCTCCCTTGATTGGGAGGTCTATAATTTTGGTGCCTATAAAGCTCAGAATGCAGTCGCCAAATCAGAACTTGTCGTTGAACGATCCAAGTTTGCCCAGCGCCGATACCAGACAAGGGCCATCGCTATTGATGATTACCTGAGTCTACTAAAGCTTCAGGACATGCTATCCATTCAAGCAAGCAATATCAGTCGCAATGAGCAGATCAACCGTTCGATTTTATCCCTTGCCAGAAGCGGTGTGCGTCCGGGTGTGGATACCAGTATCGCAGGGGCCGAACTCTCCAAATCAAGATTGAACTATATTGAAATGGACAATACCTACAGACAGGTTCAGCTCGACATTGCAGCAATCAGCGGGCTAAATCCGGAAAGTATTGTCGCTGACAGTACGATCCTGGATCGGCTAAAATCGCTTGAGGTAAACCTATCGGTAAAGTTGACCGACAGTTCAAGCCATCCGCTGCTTGATTTCTACAAAAGCAATTATCTAAGCAGCGTTGAGAAGGAAAACCTGGTCAAAAAAGCCTATAATCCAAAGGTAAGCCTGCAAGCTGCTGCCTGGTCAAGGGGATCAAGCATTGATGCCAATGATAATTTCAACAGTCTCTCGAATGGCTTGGAATGGCAACGGGAAAATTACCTCGTGGGCGTAGGGATCAGTTATAACTTATTTGATCTGCGCAGGCGTCAGTTGAAGCTTAGGACCCAAAAGGCCAGTAGCAATTTTTACTTAAAGGAACTACAGCAGGAAAGGTTAATGTTATCAAATGCCGCCCTTCAAGCAGGACTTGAGATCAGTACCGCGCATAAAAGACTCGATGAAATACCAAACCAGCTAAAGGCAGCGGCCGCAGGGTATCGCCAGAAGCTCTCGCTTTATAAGAACGGGCTGACCGACATCATTGAGCTCAATGCAGCCCTGACCATCCTTTACCGTGCAGAAACCGATTTTGTCAACGCAAAATATCTGTACATCCGGGCGCTTTTTCAAAAGGCTATCGCCACCAACCAAGTAGATTCACTGTTAAACACATTAAAATAATAAAGATATGTCAATGGTTACCTCGGCCCTGAAAAAGCCGATTACAACAGTGGTGATCACCGCGAGTTTACTGCTCTTTGCAGTTCTCAGTGCGCTGAAGATCCCAATAGATATTTTCCCCCAGCTTAATTCGCCGACAATATATGTTATTGAATCCTACGGAGGTATGTCTCCACAACAGATGGAGGGCTTCTTCTCCACTCGTCTACAGGATCAGTTTCTTTATGTTAATGGCGTTAAGAATATTACCGCCAAAAACATTCAGGGTTTGACGATGCTAAAGCTGAGTTTTTATGAAAGCACCAATATGGCAGAGGCTTCTGCCCAAGTTGCCTTGCAGGTTAACCGGGCCATGAAGTTCTTCCCTCCAGGCGCTTTGCCTCCGCAGGTGGTCCGCTTTGATGCCTCTTCACTGCCAGTAGGCCAGCTTGTACTCTCGGCCAAATCCCGCAGTCTGAAAGAAATCTATGATATGGCGGCAACGCGTATCAGGCCCATGTTTTCCTCTGTCGCAGGGCTTTCAGCGCCACCGCCATTCGGTGCCAATTCCCGCTCGATTACCATTAGTGTAGATCCGAGCAAATTAAGGAGTTATAATCTGACTCCGGACGAGGTGGTAGGGGCTTTATCCAAGTTCAATGTCATGTCTCCTTCGGGAAATCTAAGGTTGGACAATACCATGATGGTGACCTCTATGAACTCCCTGGTTAAAACGGTCGATGAATTCAACAACATTCCAATAGCTACAAAAAACGGCGTTTCAATATTGGTAAGGGATGTGGCAAGGGTTGCCGATGCAGCGGATGTTACCGTGGATTATGCATTGATCAACGGGAAACGGTCTGTGTATATTCCTGTGGTCAAAACAGCAGACGCCTCGACTTGGTCAGTGGTAAAGTCCTTAAAGGCCAAAATCCCCGAAATGCAGAGCCTCTTGCCGGACGATGTCCACATCTCTTATGAATTTGACCAGTCTGTTGCCGTTATCAACTCGGTAAAAAGCCTGATCACTGAAGGTGGTCTTGGTGCACTATTAACGGGCCTAATGGTGTTGCTATTCCTGCGTGATCTGCGAAGCAGTCTTATCGTGGTGATCACCATTCCGGTATCGATTTTAATTGGGGTGCTTTTACTAGGCATGTTCGGTCAGACCATAAATATCATGACCTTGAGCGGTCTGGCACTTGCAATAGGGATCCTGGTCGATCAGGCAACGGTGACGATCGAAAATATCCATCAGCACCTGGAAATGGGCAAGCCCAAACGCGAAGCCATTTACGATGCCTGTGAAGAAATCGCATTCCCGCTGCTGCTCATCCTGCTGTGTATTCTGGCCGTATTTGCACCATCTTTTATGATGAACGGTATACCAAAGGCGATGTTTTTGCCACTATCCCTTTCGATTGGCTTCACCATGGTTGTCTCTTTCATCGTGGCCCAGACCTTAGTTCCCATTCTATCCAACTGGATGATAAACGAAGAACGTTACCAGCACTATGACCATGGTAAGATCCATGCTCATGCAGGAGAGGCCCTGGACGAGAGGCAAGGAGAGCAGGTAGAAAAGCATCTGCAAAATGAAAAGGATGAACCGGAAAAAAATGATTTCTTTGAAAGGGTGAAGGTGCGGTTTATGGCAATCATCCAGCGGTGGATGCCGATGAAAAAAGGTATTGTCGGGATTTATTTAGTTCTGGTCATTTCTCTTGCAGGACTGGGATTTGTTTTTATTGGAAAGGATATGATGCCAAAGCTCAACAACGGACAGTTCCAGATACGCATCAAAGCGCCGGACGGTACCAGATTAGAGCGCACCGAGGAGAAATTTAAGCAGGTACTTTCCATTATCAATCAGACAGTAGATAACCATATCGCAGTTAGTTCGGGATACGTTGGGCTTATTCCGAGTAGTTACGGAACAAGTAACTTATATATCTTCAATACCGGTACCCATGAGGCTGTGCTTCAGGTGAACCTTGATGAAGATTATAAGGTAAATATGGATGAGCTGAAAGATGCGCTGAGAAAGAACATCGCTTATAAACTTCCTGACCTACGTATCACCTTTGAGCCGATTGACATGACCGAAAAGATTATGAGCCAAGGCGCTGCAACTCCTATTGAGATCAGAGTAGCAGGAAAAGATATGGACCAGATCGAGTCTTACGCTAATAAGGTGCTCTCTAAACTTAAAAAAATAGATTACCTCCGTGATATCCAGATTGCTCAACCCCTGCACATTCCCGTGGTTTCTATTACCCTTGATAGATTAAAGGCGGCGCAGTTTGGGCTGAACGTGGTTGATATCGCAAGGTCAGTTACTGCAAGTACCTCATCCAGCCGATTTACTGAGAAGAACCAATGGCTCGATGAAAAAACCGCCTATACCTACCAGGTACAGGTACAGGTTCCAGAGTATGTCATGAATACAATGGATGAGCTCAAAGAAATTCCTTTGGTTAAAGGGCAGAGCAGTCCGGTACTGGGCGACATCGCTACTTTCAATACCAGTTACCTTCCAGGAGAATATGACCGCTCCGGGCCAAGACGCTTTCTGACCGTGAGCGCAAACATTTATAAAAAGGATCTTGGAACGGCAACTGCTGATGTAGAAAAGGCACTAAAGTCCGTAGGCACGCCTCCTAAGGGACTAACTGCTGAAGTGAAAGGTATGTCGAGCCTGTTGACTGAAACACTATCTTCTCTTCAGGGCGGACTTGCTTTTGCGATATTGGTGATCTTCCTGCTGCTTGCGGCCAATTACCAGTCTTTCAAGCTTTCGCTGACGGTTCTTTCGACCGTTCCTGCTGTAATCCTTGGGTCGCTTACCGCATTATTGCTTACAGGTTCTACGCTTAACCTGCAGAGCTACATGGGGATGATCATGTCCACCGGGGTGTCAGTGGCCAATGCGATACTTATCGTGACCAACGCCGAAAAACTCAGGCTGGATTACAAGGATTCTACCCGGGCGGCAGTGGTGAGTGCCGGGATTCGTTTAAGGCCGATCCTGATGACCAGTTTTGCGATGATAGCCGGGATGATCCCGATGGCCTCTGGGTTGGGCGAATCCGGTGAACAGACCGCGCCGCTCGGCAGGGCTGTTATTGGTGGGCTATTCTTTTCAACCCTTGCCGCGCTCTTCATCCTTCCGCAGGTTTTCGCTTGGGTACAGAAAAAAAGCAGCTTAAAAGAACCAAACCTAATGCCTAGAAAAACAAGAATTTAAAAGATAAACAACATGAAAACCAGATTCATTCCCATCATAATAATTATAAGTACTCTGGCCGCGTGTGGCGGAAACCAGAAGCCCGTGAACATCAGTCCCGAAAAAAACGGCAAGGAAGCCAAATATGAAACCACAAAGGTCGAAGAAGAGGCCCTTTCCAGTTTTACCCGCATTCCCGGGGTGCTCAAGCCTTTCAACCAGGTGAACATTTTTCCCAAGGCCAATGGTTTTGTGAAAGCAATACTGGTCGATTTGGGTTCTAAGGTGACCAAAGGCCAGCTGCTGATGACCCTGGAAGCACCGGAACTCGAATCACAATTGCAATCGGCAAATTCCCGTTACCTGCAGGCACGGGAGACCGCATCGGCGAGCAGTGAGAAATACAGACGTCTGAAAGAAGCAGCAAAAGAGGAAGGTTCGGTATCTCCGCTAGAACTTGATAATGCGCTTTCCAGGATGAAAGGAGATAAGGCCATAGCTGAGGCTGAGCGGTCAAATGTATCCTCCGTACGTACCATGCAGGACTACTTGAAAGTATATGCGCCTTTTGACGGGGTGATCGTTGACAGGAATGTATCACCGGGAGCACTGGTGTCGGCGGGCAAATCTTCGGACCTACCCATGCTGGTATTGCAGGACCTGACCCACATGAGGCTTGAAGTTTCTATACCTGAGGATTATGTAGACAAAGTGGACCTAAGCCAGATGGTCAAGTTCCGCTTCAATGCGCTGCCGGGGGAACAGCGCCAGGCCAAGATCAGCCGGTCTGCAAATTCACTGGGCAACATGCGCCAGGAAATCGTCGAGGTTGACGTGGCCAATAAAGATAACAGGTTGAAGGCCGGCATGTATGCCGAGGTTGAAATCCCGCTTAAATCCGGTGCGACTTCGCTTCTTGTGCCTAATTCTGCTATCGTGCGTTCTACAGAACGGAAGTACGTAGTGGAAATTGCAAATGGTAAAGCCAAGCTCGTTGACATTAAGGAAGGGATGAAGGGAACAGAGATGACCGAGATTTTTGGTTCCATCAAAGCCGGGACAGAGATTATTTCGCCCGCGAACGATGAGATCAAAAGCGGTCAGACGCTATAAAACATTGCCGGGCGGATATTAGCCGCCCGGCAAATCTTTTTATTAGTCAGATAAGAAAAAAGGAAAATATGAAAGATTTAGAATTTAACCATGAGTTTGAAATCGGGGGAAAACACATTTGCATAGATGTCCCAAAGAAAAGATGCAACCAGGTCTACATCGAGGGAGAGCTGGTTGGGACGGTTTGGGAATGTAAAAAACAAGGGGTAATATCCTTTGTATCAAGAGATTTTAAGCTTGCCCCTTACCTGGAAAGCATTGCGGCCGAGTTAAACATTTTTTACAGGACCTCCCTATGAGTGCCTATGCCGGATGGACATTTCAACCTTTTCTGATCTGTTTCCTGTTATTAATGACTGTAAAGGTAAAGGCGCAAGATCAAACTGCCGTCCCCAAGATATCGGTAGGCTTTGTCATGGGCTTTCCGACCGGTAAGACGGCTAAAACTTATGTCAACGGATATGGGGCATCAACAAAGGTGGAATTCAAGGTTTCGGAGCACCTCAACCTAACCGGATCTGCGGGCTATATGACTTTCCGCTACAGGGATGAGGTAAAAAAACGTCTCGATTATTTAGGAGAGCCAACAAGCATGAATGGTGTTGTTCCAATTAAAGTCGGAGCAAAATATTACTTTGAAGGTATCTATTACGCTGCCCTTGAGCTTGGTGCAGCAAATACTCTTGGAGACCGGCTGAATACCTCTTTTGCCTACGGACCGACTTTGGGTGCCAGCATTCCAATTTCGAAGCATTATAGTGCAGATCTCGGCCTTCGTTATGAGGGTTGGAAAAGCAGCGGAGGGCAGGTTTCCTTTTTTGGACTTCGTTTGGCTCTGGCAATTTCAGGAACTAAAAAATAATAGGCAAAATATTTAACCTAAAATTTAAATTATGACAGAGAAAAATATTTCACAACCATTTGAAACTTTTGACCATAATAAATCCTCAGCAAAGGGTGGAGATAACGCATATCACCCCGCAAACCAAGATAGAGAGGTTTTATTGCGTTACCTGCTGGAGCGGTTGAACCTGGAAACCGGCCATCTCAATGAGAAGCGAAAATTGAGGAAGTAGGGGCCTTTTTAGACCTTTAAAAAACATTCGTAGGAATGGCAAATCAGATTTATTATAACCAGGGGCAACCCACAATATGCATGACAAATGGAAAAGATGATATATCTTTTGGAAAATGATGAGGGTATAACCGAAGTATTACAGCTTCTTTTTAACAGTGAGGGGTACGGGGTTTCCGCGTTTTCTTCGGTAAGCTCGTTTATGGCAGGGCTAAGTGATCATGCTGCAGATCTTTTTCTGCTGGATGTTATGCTCCCCGATGGAAACGGCATTGAAGTCTGCAGTTACCTGAAGTCCTTAGAGAAAACCCGGAATGTTCCGATTATCATGATGAGTGCTCATGCGGACCGTTATGACATTAGAAGGGGCTGCGCTGCAGAGAATTTTATTAAAAAGCCTTTCGATATTCACGACCTGCTGCGTTTGGTAGCGAAACATATTTGACCGGTGATAAAGTACGGGTTCTCTCAAGTTTGGTATTCGTGCTCACAATCAGTGTTTCCATGTCAGAGATCCGCTAAGTCGTTCTTACAAGATATATCAACAAAAGCATGCTTGAAATGAAAATAACCACGGTAAGGACTTTGATGAGTGTAGAGGAATGGTAATAACTGCCTTGATTAATAAGTGTATGAGTTTTTTGATAGCGCATAAATGCCAGGATGATGGTCAGTGCGCCTACCCCGACAAGAAGTATTCCTATCCTCTGTGAGTTGCCGGTTTGGTGTACGACGGCTTTGGCCCCAAGAGCGAGAGTGATCTGCTTGATAAAAAGTGAAAACTTTACCACCACAAAACCAAAGCCCATAATTCCTATGCTAGTTCTTATCCAGGCAAGAAAAGTCCGTTCGTTGGCCAGATGGTCACCAGTGTTTGATTTAGGAATGGCTTGTTCTTCTTTTTCCATTATTGATAATATTGGTTGACGGATCACCGCATGCCTGATTAACAAAATTTTATCAATGCTGTTTGGGCGAGTACTGTTTTAATTATGTAGCTTTTCGATAAATTCCCTAGCATTTTTAAATGCGTTACTCCGCACAGCACATACGATGATAGACAATTTTGTCGAACCTTTTGAATTTTAGTGTTGCCGGCATAAGCCATTGATATTTAAACATGACAATAATTTTCGGCGTTTGCGGCCCCGGGTGAAATGGATCCGGCACAACTGATCCTAATCTTTGCATCGTATCGAAATACCAATTTGCACCTTTTAAAGATTCACTGCCGTTTTGGTTTTTACATTAGGGATGAACGATTACCCATCCTTCCGCCGAACGGATGATGATCTCTCCGTTGCCGCTTGGCACATAGCTGATGAAATCGAAGAGATCTGACTTATCGATTTTCCGCTCGCGAACGGTATTCTCGCACTGCGCAAGAATTACGCCCTTTGACTTTAGCAAATTAAGCTGCTCAAGGAACTTTCCATCCTTGCGATAAACCGCCACGCCATCCCCGAAGGCGATAAGCTCAACCTCCAGTTTTCCCTTCAATCTTGGATCCTCCAAAGCATTGTTGATGTTCCTGAGTGTTCCCGAAATATGTTTTTCCTCGGCACTGTTAAGTACATATAGCGCTTTATATGATTTCTTTTTTGCAACAGCACCCGTAAACGGTTTTTTTGTCTCCTGTGCAGATACATTGGTGGTGATGACCATCATGATGACAAGCTGGAGTAAGATCAGTAATTTTTTCATGTTTCTATTTTTTCTGTTTTATAGGTGCGTGCTGTTCAGCCATGTCAATAAAGGGACCATATTTATGCTGCTTTTCGCTAAAGTGATCTGCATATGGCCCGAAGGGATAATCTATTGGCTTTGTGTACAGGTTTTTATAGTCGTTTTTGGAATCCAGGTGCGGTCTGGGCTGCGCATTCACAAATGCAGCTACGTCCCAGGCTTCCGCATCCGTTAAGTTCGGATCTTTGTAGGTGGCGCCATAAGGCATGTTGTTTTTGACAAATCCTGCAAAATTTCCAAGCCTGAACATTCCTGCACCATCGTTATAGCTGTCCCTGCCCCAAAGGGGAGGGTACATATATCCTTTTCCATCAGGTGAGGCAACGCCTTTGCCCGTTTCTCCATGACAGCTGCTGCATTTGGAGGCATATACCATTTTCCCCTTCAGGGGATCTGCAGGCACATCCAGATATGGGATTTTTTTTACCGAATTATCCGCAATGGAATGTGCGGCATCCTGTTTTTTTCCAACCCATTTTAAATAGGCCAACATGGCGACCATTTCCCTGGAATTTCTTCCCGGAGCTTTGCCGTTCATGCTTCGCTCGAAGCACTCATTAATCCGTTCAAAGGCTTCTTCCTTTCTACCGCTTCTTGCGCTCATTTTTGGAAAACCTGCATAAAAGATGGAGAAATTATTCGCAAAGGGCCTGGTTCCTGCATCCAAGTGGCAGTTCTGACAATTCATACCATTAGTCAGCTTTCCTACGATACCCTGCGGCCCTAAATAGTATGCCGTACGGACAATCAAATCCCGGCCATACCTGATCAGATCCGCATCAGCTTTGCCCTGAAGCTGCATCGTATCAGGCGCCTTCCAATATTCGGGTTTAGCAACACGGCGCTCTAAAGGTTTTATTTGATTCTTTTGAATGGATGGATTAGGCTTATCCGCATAGAAACTTTTTGGAAGATGAAATCCGCTGAGTGCTAAAACAAGAGAAAACATGATCACAACGAATAGAAATGACGTCCATACGAGATATTTTCCAAACCGGGCAAATACCTGCAGTTTATCCTCGTTGTTTCTTTCTGTTTTCACACTTTTAAAATATTAATTCTGAAAATCCTTAATGGCCTCACCAATATCAAGCACCTTTTGCTTGCCATCAATAACGGATGCAATCAGTGAGCTTGCAGCCGCACTTCTGTATCCACCGGCGCAGTGTACTGCTACGGGTTGCTCCAGCGGAATTTCGTTTACCCTTTCCCTTAAATTTCCCAGTGGAATATTTATGCTGTTCTCAAAAATACTGTTTTCCATACGCTCTGTCTTGTTCCTCACATCCACAATGGTATATCCATTTTGGTTCTCTTTAAAATTTTGGATATCGATAATCTCATCCGGGACAGTTTCTACTGCGTTTATAAAACCGCCGGCAAGCTGCGTTTCATACCCGATGGATGCGGTCCTCGCGATAAGACTATGCAATGTAGCAAGATTTTCTGCCATAAGATAATAAGGCTCTTCAGGCTTCACAATGCTGCCCAGCCAGGTTTCAAATTTGTTTCCATCCATGATATTTACAGCGCCTTCTATATGTCCCTTCTTAAAAACATCTTCCCTTCGCGTATCGATAATTAGGGCATTTGGTTTTAAGTTTTCACCGGATTCCATGATCTGAACCGCACTTACCGAATCTTCAAACGGTGCTGCGCCTTTCTTGTTCAAGGCCACATCAAAAGGGAAGTAAAATGGAATGAATGGCTGGTTTTCATTTAATGCGCTCACAAAATCGGCCTCAGTCATTTCCTGCAGTGACCAGTTACTTCTTTTTTCAGCACCAATGGTACTGCTATTGGCCTCGCTCAACGCTTTTCCGCAGAGCGTACCTGCCCCGTGTGCCGGATACAGAATCACTTCATCTGAGAGTTTCATCAGTTTGTCCCTTAATGAATGGTACATTTGGGCGGCAAGGAAATTGCGTTCCGCCATTGAATCACCTCCGCTTTCCCTTAAATCCGGCCTTCCGCAGTCACCGATAAAAAGGGTATCTCCGGAAAATAGCGCTTTTTGTTTCCCATCGTGTTCGAGCAAAATACTGATACTATCCGGAGAGTGCCCCGGGGTGTTGATTGCCCTTAAGGTGATCTTTCCCAGGGTTATCGTCTGGTCTTCATCAAATGGGGAAAACAGGTAGGACGGCGTATTGAGTTTGCTGCAATATATTGTTGCGCCGGTCTTATGATGGATTTCAAGATGAGCACTCACAAAATCCGCATGCGGGTGCGTCTCGATAACACCAACTATTTTGGCCTGGTGTTTTTCGGCAAAATGGTAATATGCAGACGGATCCCTGGAGGGATCGATCAATATGATTTCATTCCGGCATTCGCTCAGTACCGCATAGCTGTAATGGGAGAGGTGCTTGTCTTCAAATTGTTCTATTTTCATGTGTTTTTATTTTTGATTAATGTGTTTAACGGTATGATTCCTGCCTTTGCCAGGTTTACATCAAATTTACCCTTTAGCGGTTCTTCGCACTGTAACTTTTGTCACAGCGCCCCAAAATCTTCTCAGCAGTTTCTGCCTGCACTTTCATCATATTTGATCGGAGAGAGGACATGGAGCAAAAGGGTTCTGGCATAGCGGTAGTTGAAGGTGAACAGTAGGATGACCGGCGAAATAGTGGTTGCGATGATTGCCCACTGCTCTTCTTCGCCAAAGATCATGAATGCCGGAATGCCCGCATTGACAAGTTCTGCGACAATGAAAACATAGCTCACATACATCGCTCCGATAAAGAAGCCCGGCTCTATCTCATAGTTCAGGTTGCAGCAGGCAAATTTTTTATTCATCTGATCATATTTCCAATGGAACATGGAATGGGTATATAATTTTCCCTTTCGGCACCTGGGACATCTATGGTCTATTATAGCCCTTAGTTTGCTCATCAGATTCTATTTTATTAATGAGGGAGCTTGCTTTTCATCGCTCCGTATAGATAGGTGCCCAGGAGCGCACCAAGGATGACCACCGCCATACCGGCATATCCGCTCCCAAGGTTGACGAACATGGGGCCGGGACAGGCGCCGGTGAGTGCCCAGCCCAGGCCGAAAATGGTGCCGCCTAGTAGGTATTTTATATAGGCCTTGTCCTTATCGTGGAAGACAATCGGATTTCCGGCCAGATCCTTGGCTTTGAATTTTTTGATCAGCCATACTGCAATTACGCCAAGTACAACGGCCGTACCAATAATTCCATACATATGGAAAGACTGGAAACGGAACATTTCCTGGATCCTGTACCAGGAAACAGCCTCAGACTTGGTCATGATGATTCCGAAAAGTGTTCCTGCAAGAATATATTTTATGAATTTCATTTTTTTTAGATTTAAAAGATAAAAGGCATGATGAGGAAAGTCATGATCAGGCCACCAACAAAGAAACCGATTACGGCTACTAGTGATGGTACTTGCAGATTCGAAAGCCCGGATATGGCGTGACCAGAAGTACAACCGCCTGCATAACGAGATCCAAAACCGACTAATAAACCACCGATGAGTAAAATAGCCAGCGTTTTTAAATCTTTCATTGCTTCCAGTGAAAACAGGCCGGTTGGATTTAACCCACCATCGAACTTAATGCCCAATTGATTTAAATCGGAGATTGTGGCGGATGATAATTTTACGGGAGATGGACTGCTAAGGTAATTTGTAGCAACAAATCCACCTATTACCGAGCCGATAAGGAACATGAGGTTCCAGGTCTGGTCTTTCCATTTAAAATCAAAAAATTTTACTTTCCTGCCTGCTCCGGCTATGCTGCACATCGTTCGCAGGTTTGATGAAAAGCCAAAGGACTTTCCGAAAAAAAGTAGGATGAGCATAATGAGTACGATCATGCTGCCCGAGAAATACCAAGGCCAGGGTTGTTTAATAAAATCAATCATGTTTTTTTAAATGAAATGTTAATATGGGTGTTTTTGTTGTTGTTAAAAGGTAATGCCTGTGGCGGTTTGAGCAAGTAAGTGCTGAATCATTTTAGCAAACTGCCATCCCGAAGAAATCCGGCCGGCAGCGTTGAATAGATCAATATTTCTTGAATATATTTCTTCATTTTGGCCAGGTACCGATACCTCCAACCAGGTTGAATGCTTCCACCCCAAGTTTTCTCATCTCCGATACCGCTGAGGAGGAACGCTTTCCACTTCTGCAATAGAGGAAATACCGCTTGGCCTTATCCAGCTTTGCAAGTTCTAAAGAAAAGGCAGAACCCAGGAAATCGATATATATGGCTGAAGGAAGCGCGCCTGGGGCATATTCAGGCTTTGTCCTTACATCTAAGAGGACTGCGTCACTGCTTTTTGTAAATTCGTTTTTGAAGTGGTAGCCATCGAGGTTGTACGCACCTTTTGAAAAAAAACTGCTGATCATTTGAAGTAGTTTATTCATTGTATTTATTCGTTTCTTATTGCTCTGTATTTTTTTTAAAGCTGCAGAACAGAAAATCCTGCGTGCTTTGCATTGGGGTAGTGTGCTCTTGCGGCCTGCACTCTATTTCGGTAAACCCTTCTCTAAATATCTCGCGCAGCGTTCTTTCACTGTATCTTGAAACGGGCAGGCCACTGCATTTTTCTGGTCCGGTGAGCGAAAAAGTCGCCATGACCAAGTATTCTCCGGTAAACTGACCTGCCGTGTTTGCATAACTATGGATTTCCTCTGATGAATGAAGGAAATGAAAAGTGGCCCGGTCATGCCAGACTGCATAACTTCTTTGCGGCACAAAATCCCTGATGTCTGTCTCGATCCAGTGTATCCTGCCAGACAGTTCTCCAAGCCTTGCCTTTGCCTTTTCCAATGCCCGGGAAGATATATCCACTACGGTAATATCGCTGTAGCCTTCCTGAAGCAAAAAATCCACAAGCAGACTGTCTCCCCCGCCAATATCGATTATCGGAGCAGATTTATCCAGATTGAACCCCGTTATCATCTCCATTGAAACTGTGGGGTAGACCTGCGTCCAGCTGACCTGGTCAGGACTTTTTTCTAAATACACCTTTTCCCAGTGCGATTTTTTCTCATTTTTCATATCCCTTTTATATTAAGGTACTTGGACATACAAATGCTGTAGTCGGAATACATCCGTTTTCCTGTATGGCCTTAAAACCACCAGCCACATCGATGAGGTTGTGGTACCCGCGTGAGCGCATGATGGAATTGAAAATAACAGAACGGTAACCAACTGCACAGTGAACAAAGTAGGTCTTGGTTTTATCGACGGTGCCGAGGTTTTCGTTGATATAATCCAGTGGAAGGTTGACAGCACCCTCGACATGCTCGCTTAAGTATTCCTTTGTTTTTCTGACGTCCAGAATATTTACCTGCGCTTTTTTGCCGATTTCGGCCAGCCGGGCTACACAAACCGATTTTATCTCGTCGGTTTCCTGACCAGCTTTTTTCCAGGCAACGACGCCGCCATCTAGGTAACCTACTGCACCATCAAATCCTACTCTTGATAAACGGGTGAGCACTTCTTCAATTCTACCCTCATCTGTAATAAGTAAAATAGGATGTTTAATGTCCGGGATTAAAGTTCCTACCCAGGGGGCGAAATTTCCATCGATGCCAATATTTACCGAGTTTGGGAGAAAGCCTTTTATAAAATCCTCTGGAGCTCTTGTGTCGAGAATTACCGCTCCTGTTTCATTTGCAACCCGCTCAAAAGCATCGGGGTTAAGGGCTTGCATGCCTCGTTCTATCACTTTGTTAAAACTATCATATCCATGGATGTTCATCATGACGTTTTCAGGAAAATATGCAGGAGGCGGTAAAAGACCATCAGTAACCTCTTTAATGAATTCGTCTTTGGACATGCCTGCCCTTAGCGCATAATTGGTCTTCTTTTGATTTCCCAAAAGATCGGTGGTCTCTTTGCTCATATTTTTTCCGCATGCGCTACCCGCACCATGTGCAGGATAAACCATAATATCATCGCTTAAAGGCATGATCTTATTGCGTAAAGAATCAAAGAGATAACCTGCTAGCATCTCACTTGTAAGCTCACTGACCGGTTTCTGTGCCAGATCGGGTCTTCCCACATCGCCTATAAAAAGCGTATCGCCGGAGAACAGTGCTATTTCCTTTCCTTGCTCATCGCTAACCAGGAAACAGGTGCTTTCCATGGTATGTCCTGGGGTGTGCAACACTTTAATCTTTGCCCCACCAAGTCGCAACACTTCTCCGTCTTTCGCACCGTAAAAATCAAAGTCGGGTTTTGCATTCGGCCCGTAAACGATTTCTGCGCCGCTTTCTTTAGCCAGATCAATGTGTCCGGATACAAAATCGGCATGGAAATGTGTTTCGAGCACGTATTTTATTTTTGCGTTGTTCTTCCGTGCACGTTCCATATACGGACTAACCTCTCGAAGCGGATCGATAATGGCCGCCTCTCCGTTGCTTTCTATATAATAGGCACCTTGTGCCAGACATCCGGTGTAAATTTGTTCTATAATCATGATGATTAAATTAGTATGTCAAAATTAATCCTTAACGATATGGTCGTTGGTGACTTTTGTCACACAAGGAGTTTGTTTCTGAAGGTTACTTAAATATTACCTCTTTTAGAATGATGTAGCAACCCATAACCAGTACAAACCACCCGAAACCTTTCTTCAGTTTTCCTCCATCTATTTTTTTGTTTATCATTCCACCTACCACGATACCGGCAATGGCAACGGTAGTAATTTTGGCGAGAAAGATCCAGTCGATATGGAAATGTCCAAGATCGCCGGTGAAACCGATGAGCGAATTAAGCGCTATGATGAAAAGTGAAGTACCTACGGCCTCTTTCATGGGTAAGCCCACTAAAATAACAAGTGTAGGAATAAGTAGAAAGCCACCACCAGCACCCAAAAAACCAGTAGCGAGGCCGATGGCAATGCCGTATAAAAACAGTTTACCGATGTGAAGTGGGGGTTTTTCTATTCGGGTGCTGCTTTCTGCTCTTGCACCTTTAATCATCGCTGTTGCAGCCGCTACCATCAAAACTGCAAAGAGTACCATCATGAGCATGTTTTCTGTTAACTCAAAATCGCCGATTTTTATTATTATCTTGGGTATAAGGGGGATAATGAATTTGCGGGTTAAGAATACAGTTGAGATGGATGCACTACCAAACAGCAAAGCTGTTTTAATATTCACCAGCCCACGCTTAAAATTCCCGACTGTACCTGCTAAACTTGTAGAGCCAACGATGAACAATGAATAAGAAGTAGCCAATAGCGGATTAACCCCAAATAGGTAAACCAGTACCGGCATGGTGAGGATAGAACCGCCACCGCCGATCAATCCAAGCGAAATTCCAATTAAGGCAGATGCAACGTATGCAATGATTTCCATTTCTGTTATTTTTTAACAAAAATCGAGTTATCATCTACCAATGTTGGTGACTTTTGTCACACTCATTATATTTTCAAGAAGTGATGCCTTTCGCAGTAAAAATAACTTTATTCTTTTTATGGGCTTAGGCTAAATATTCGATGTAATTACGGTACATCTTAATTTCTCCTGCCTGCTCCATTTTCTTAAGCAGCCTTGAAATTACTTCCCGGGAGGTGTTCAAATCAGATGCAATTTCACTGTGGGTAAGGTGCAGTTCTTTTGTGTTTAAATCTCCAGCTTGCTTTTTCAGGTAAAAGGCCAGCCGCTCATCCATTGCCTTAAAGGCGATATTATCGATGACAAAGAGGAGTTCTTCAAAGCGCATACGGTATGTTTCAATGACAAAGTAATACCATGTTCTGTAATCCCGCATCAGCTTATCCATCAGGGCAATCGGAATCATGAGTACCTTGGTCTGTTCAATGGCCTTTGCCATTACCTGACTGGTTTCCTGTTTGGTTGCGCATATCATGGAAAGTGCACACGCATTTCCTGGCTGGAGATAATACATAAAGAATTCCTGTCCATCTTCTCCCTCCCTGTAGAGCTTTACCATGCCTTCTACGATAAGCACCGTGGAGCGCATATTCTGCCCAGTTTGCATGAGCATATCACCTCCCTGAAAATCCCTAAGCGTCGCATTCTCGATAAGGATGGTCTTAAGGGCAGGTTCAAACTGGGGAAAAAGTCTTTCGATGTATTCCGCAATGGTCATATCTTTCATTTTAGCTGTTTTGGATTTTAAAGATAACTATACTGCAGGCCTGCGCCAAAATTCTTTAAAATATTGGAATACATTTTTTGGATATAGAATAAAGGGTATAATAAATTTACAAAGAAACTCTCTATGGTTCCCTAATTAAAACATGCAGCGCGTTTTTTCCAAAGTAAACCTAACACTTCGTCCAGGGATAAAGCTGACAAAAATCACATATTGTTTTTTATTTTTTATCCCTTGTTAATCTTTATGTTTTTTGATCGACCCGGAAAGAAATAGCCCGATCAGTGCGACTTTTTAAAGGTACCACCATAACTATGAATCGTAACAATGAGGTCATAATTAGCTTCTGAGGCGTGGCTTACTAGTCTTTGGGCATTTAATTTTATATATTGAATTAAAGTGGCTCAAACGCTTGCTGGCTTAAGACTTATTGTTATCCAAATAGGATCAGTGGGGATCTGCTTTTTAAAGGGTCCCCACTTTATGGACTACTTGGGGCAATTTCCTGATGGCGGCTAATATATTTTTTTACGTTGCGGTTTTTCAGTTTCTGCCTATGTTCCCAACCCTGACCCATCTTATTGAATACCTATTTGGAATATATATTCCGCTTCCCGTTCAGACTTTCGGTTTCTTTGTGGCCCTGGCATTTATTTCTGGTTACCTGCTGTTTTCTGCTGAGCTTAAAAGAAAGGAGGCTGCAGGACATATAGCACCTGTTGAGATTATTATACAGCCTAAGAAGGAGATTTTGTTATGGGAATGGATAACCAATGGATTTTTAGGTTTTCTTATCGGGTATAAACTGGTTTATGCTGCAGGGAACTATGCTGCTTTTGCTGCTGAACCCGGACAAATCATCCTCTCTCCAAGGGGAAGCTTACCGGGAGGGTTGCTGCTTTGCGCAATTCTTCTTTTTACCGTCTACCTTAAAAAACGCAGGCTTTCTCTGTCGGACCATAGGCCGGTTCATATTTTAAGGCACCCTTACCAGATTATGCCTGAGCTGATCACCTGGGCTGCCCTGTTCCAGGCCATTATCAAGATCGACAGAAATTCACTGGCCAGCTTAGAGTTAAATCAACCGGTTAAGATTACCCTGCCGGATCTGCCAGGTAAAACGTTATATGGGAAAGTAGATTTTATTGAACCTACCCTTCAGCAAGGTGACAAAACGGTTAGCGCAAGGGTTTATCTGGACAATATGGAACATCAGCTGAAGGTAAACAGTCTAATCAATGCCTCAATAGAGACGGGAAAATCCAAAGGGCTTTGGATACCGAGGTCTGCTCTGCAGGATCTTGGGCAGACAAAAATAATCTGGCTAAAAAAAGGCAGCTTATACTATGCACATAGTGTAAATATTGGGACTTTCAAAGGGAACGAAATACAGATAACAAGAGGCCTTTCCGCAACCGATACCCTGGCAGTAGATGCAGGGTATTTAACAGACAGTGAGAGTTTCATCAAAACAAAGGGTCATGAATAACATAAAAAGAATTAACCTGAAAAGGATCTGTGCCTTACTGATTATTGTGCTTTCAGTAAGTATATTTAACAGCTGCAAACAAAAAGCAGAGCCGGCGGCAAAAGCAAAAAGCAAATTTTACTATACCTGTTCCATGCATCCACAGATACATGAAGACCATCCCGGCAACTGTCCGATCTGTGGCATGAAACTGATCAAGGTCGAACTTACTGGATCAGGAAATTCTGCCACGGAAAAAATAACATTGACAGCAAGCCAGATTCAGTTGGCAGGCATAACAGTTGATACGGTAAGGGAAGAAAATACAGGGGGCGAAAAACTTCTGACCGGAACAGTTGCCACGGACGAAAGTAAGGCGGAAGAGATCAGTGCAAGAGTGGCCGGACGCATACAGCGTTTATTTGTTAGGTCCGTTGGAGAAAAAATAACAATAGGTCAGGCAGTGTATTCCATTTATAGCGAAGACCTGTTATCAGCCGAAAAAGAATACCTTTTGGCCAGGCAGCAGCAGAAGGTATTAAATAATCCTGACGTCGATTATGAGGCCATGATCAAGACAGTAGAGCACAAGTTATTGTTATGGGGCCTGAACTCCGCCCAGATCATAAATCTTTCTTCTTTGTCCAAAACTTCGGCCACTGTTACCATATACAGCAAGGTTAACGGAACGGTAAGCGACATAGCCATCCACGAGGGTGATTACGTAACTGAAGGGATGGCTATATTAAAAACGCAAGGGTTAGCCAATCTATGGATAGAGGCGCAGTTATATGCCGGCGAAAGCGGAAACTATAAGGAAAATGACATGGTGAATGTCTCTTTTCCAGATCTGAACGGACAGGTTGTTAAAGGCAAGGTGGAATTTGTAAATCCTGAACTATCAGATGAATCTAAGGTTGTGCTCATCCGGATCGCAGTTCCAAATACGCAGGGGCTGATCAGGCCGGGGATGTTGGCATACATTTCCATTGGTAATGGAAAACAGAATGCTGTTGCTGTGCCCACATCTTCAATACTAGCAGGAGGTAAAGGCAATAAGGTATGGATCAAAAATCGTGATGGAAGTTTTTCTGGAAGAAAGGTCAATACCGGAGCAGGGAACGGGGGCTATGTGCAGGTATTGTCTGGCATTTCACTAGGTGAAATAGTGGTCACCAGTAGAGCCTACCTCTTGGAGAGTGAATCGATATTCAAAAATGGAGGGTAAGGTTATGATTTGGTGCGTCATATCTTATGGATAAATACCCATGGTAAGTAAAATTTGGCATAGTATGTAGCTTGATTGCGCTAATACTGTCTGGACCTTGGTGAAAAGCAAATCCAGCATTTGACAGGTCGGAGTCTGCGAAACGAAATTACTTTTCGAGGGGCCGAAAAATATTGAAACAAGTTCAATGTCAGAAATTTGAGGTGATTTTCTAATATAATTATATAAAAGATATGGGAAATTATATAAATTTAATTTTGCATCTTTATATAGATTTGTAGTCTGATGAAAACCAAAGCCATCTTTCTTTTAGTGATTTTTCTGCTCAACACTGTTGTTGGCCTTGCCTGTGCAGTTGGAATGGAAAGAGATAATCATGGAGAAAGTGATGTACATGTTTCCTCTAAAAAGAATAATCACAAACATGATCATCAGCATAAAGGTGCACATGTGCATAAACACAGTGCTTCAAATGGACCGAATCTTTCAAAAGAAGATCCCTGTTGCAAGACTCTGGTCAACGACCTTGTGGTTCAGGGGAAGCTTGTTCCCCAAAGCGTTAAAAACCAGGTTATCCTACCTGTTCTATTGCTTCCAGATTATAATTACAACTTTTTAATTCCTTCTGTCAAACTGGCTCTCAAAAAGAGCGTTTACGCCGGACAGCGGGAGCGGCCACCCAACAGGGACATCCGGATTTCCATCAATAGCTTTCAGATATAAGATTTCACCAAGAATTACCAATAGAGCCCGTGTTACATTGACATGGTGCCTGGCTTTCGCGCGGCCAAAACTCCTGCGGAAAGAGTGTAAACATTTAATCTTAAAATCATGAAAAAAATATTTTTTCTGGTTGCCCTATTGGCAATCGTTTTCACTGGCCGCGTCCTTGCGCAAAATAGCCAGACACAGTCACTTTTAACTTCTTATTACGATATCAAAAATGCATTGATAAATGCAGATGCGACAGTCGCCGCCTCAAAAGCCACTGAGTTTTCCAGAGCGCTGGGCAGCATGGACATGAAGTCAATGCCAGAAGCCGATATGAATATATTTATAGGTTTACAGGATAAGCTTGCCTTTGATGCCAAGCACATATCGGAGAGTAAGGATATTGCCCATCAGAGAGAATATTTCGCAACTTTTTCTGCCAATCTTTTTAAACTGGCAAAAGCCGTTAAACTCACCAAAGCGCCTGTTTATTATACCTATTGTCCATTGAAAAAGAGCTATTGGCTTTCTGATAACGCTGGTATCAAAAACCCTTATTTCGGTAAGCAGATGCTGACCTGTGGTGCAGTAAAGGAGACTATCAAATAATTCATATTGTTATTGAGCGGACATTTAGCATTGTGATGTTTTGGTCCGTTCAATATAGCTGTATGCATATATTCTACATACAGCTCGAAATAATTTATTCAAGATATATCAAAAACAATGAAAACATTAATATATAGCCTTCTGGGCCCACTATTTTTCCTTGCCGCCTGTACAAATGGCAAAAATGAAAAGCAAGATTCCGCTGTTGCGGATTCCACGACCAAAAATGTTTCTAGGGAAACCAATAATGTAAAAAAATCCCAAACGGCTGCGCTTTTATCCGGCTATCTGAAACTGAAAAATGCCCTGACCACGGACGATGATAAACAAGCTGCCGCCGCAGGCAGTGAAATGGTCGCAGCGTTCGCCAGTTTTGATGAAAAATCATTGACTTCGGAGCAGGCCAGGGCATATAGCGATATTCGGGATGATGCCAAAGAGCACGCAGAGCATATCGGTTCCAATGCAGGCAATATTGCCCATCAACGTGAGCATTTCGATATGCTGAGCAAAGACATGTACGATATGATCAAGCTCCTTGGCACTGACAAGCCCCTGTATGTGGACCGTTGTCCCATGTACAACAATAACAAGGGTGCAATCTGGGTGAGTGAGATAAAGGAGATCAAAAACCCTTACCTTGGAAAAACGATGCCCACCTGTGGCACTGTCAAAGAAGAACTGAAATAGCACAAAAATGACGGGCATAAAAAAAACCTTTCTTGGGCTATTAGTTATCTTCATGCTTATGCAGATCTTACAGCCTGCACGCAATAAAAGCGCGCAGGCTATGCCTCAGGATATATCCACACTTGTTCCTATGCCTGATGATGTGCAGGGGATACTTAAAAAATCATGTTATGACTGTCACAGCAACAACACGGAATATCCATGGTATGCCTATGTTCAGCCGCTTCACTGGTACCTTAACAGTCACATACGATCGGGAAAAGAGGAGCTGAACTTTAATGAATTTGCCGGCTATACCTTGCGGAGGCGTCAGAACAAACTGCGGGCCATAGAAAATAGCTTAAAAGATGGTACAATGCCGCTTTCCTCTTATAGCCTGATCCACAGAAATGCAATATTAGATCCAAGGGAAAAGTCGATACTCATAAAGTGGGTACAGAATTCAAGGGATAGTTTGAACAGAAAGAATCTCACTGCTCTTTAAATTAACAAAGAAATGAAAAATATATTAACAGTCTTTTTATTGATAATTTATTCTGTGGTTTCCGCCCAGGATATGAAGGGAATGAAAACGGACAAGAACGGCAGTGCTGGTCAGTCCAGGGTAATCTATACCTGTGTGATGCACCCGGAAATACAATCGGAAAAACCCGGTAACTGTCCAAAGTGCGGAATGAAGCTTATCCTGCAGAAAGGTAAAGTGGATAAGGCAAAGACAGCTGATCCGGGCAAAAAGAAGCAAGGTACAAAAAAGGGAGCTATGGAAGGCATGAAAATGCTGGCAGAAAAATTGGAAAGTAAGCCAAAAGAGGAATCAGTAACCTATACCTGCCCAATGCACCCTGAGATCCATGACTCCAAACCTGGCAACTGTCCCAAATGCGGGATGAAGCTAATCAGGGAAAAGCCCAGGTCAGCGCCTGAACAGAATGGGGGAACAAAGGAAAGTTCCAAAAAGAGTGAGGATATGGGGGATATGGCGGGCATGGCAATGGATGATAACAGTTCTGACATGGAAAATATCAAAACTGCAAAGGCCAATTTGGGCCCGATTAAGACCGTTGCGAATAAATTTCCACCACGTACCGTGCGTTATGATCTTTACATAGCCGATACAACGGTAAATTATGGGAGAAAATCAAAGCGGGCAATTGCGGTAAACGGTCAGATCCCCATGCCCACACTGACCTTTACGCAGGGCGATACCGCCCTGATCTACGTGCACAATAATCTCGACGAGGAAACCGCGCTGCACTGGCACGGACTTTTTCTTCCGAACAAGATGGATGGTGTTCCTTTTCTGACCCAAATGCCGATCAAACCGCACACTACCTACATCTATAAGTTTCCCATCGTCCAACATGGAACGCACTGGTACCACAGCCACAGCGGCCTTCAGGAACAGATAGGTATGTATGGGGCATTTATCATGAACAAACGTACGGAGTGGGATATTCCAACCCTTCCAGTAGTCATTAGCGAATGGACAGATATGAAGCCCGAGGAGGTTCATAGAAGCCTGAAAAATGCCAACGACTGGTTTGCCATCAAAAAAGGGACTACCCAGAGTTATGCAGAAGCGATCAGGACCGGACATTTTAAAACAAAGGTAGCCAATGAATGGAAGCGCATGAATGCCATGGATGTGAGCGATGTTTATTATGAAGCCTTTCTCATCAATGGGAAAAATCAGAACGAACAGCCGCAGTTCAAGGCTGGGGACAAGGTAAGGCTGCGTATTGCAAACGGTGGAGCCTCAGATTATTTCTGGCTTAAATATGCAGGGGGCAAGATTACCGTTGTCGCTACCGATGGAAATGATGTGGAGCCTGTAGAGGTCGACAGGCTGATTATAGCGGTTTCCGAAACCTATGATGTAGTGGTCACGATTCCGGAAAATAAGAGCTATGAATTTTTGGTCACTCCTGAAGACCGTACTGGATCAGCATCACTATGGCTGGGCAAGGGAGAAAAGGTCCATGCAGAGAAAATGCCCAAACTGAAGTATTTTGCCGGAATGAAAATGATGAACGATATGATGGATATGAGCGGCAATATGGTACAGATGGAAGGCATGAAGATGCAGAACCAGATCATGGATATGAATACGGTGATGTACCCGGAGGTAACCGGTGAAGAAAATTCAAAAACAGAGAAAAAAATGAAGGGGATGCCTGGTATGCAGATGTCTGGTGACAAGAGCATGGCAGGGATGAATATGGAGGCAGAAACCGCCGATATCGTTACTCTGAACTATAATATGCTTCGAGATCCAAAGAAAACAACCCTGCCAAAAGGCCCATGGAAGGAACTTAAGTTTGACCTTACAGGAAATATGAACCGTTACGTCTGGACGCTGGATAACAAAACCGTTTCTGAAAGCGATAAGATACTGATAAAAAAGGGCGAAAATGTTAGGATAATCCTTTACAACAACAGTATGATGCGCCATCCTATGCACCTTCATGGCCATGACTTCAGGGTAATTAACCGGCAGGGAGAATATGCCCCGATGAAGAACATTATCGACATCATGCCCATGGAGCGGGATACCCTTGAATTTGCAGCAACAGAGCCAGGAGGCGACTGGTTCTTCCACTGCCATATTCTCTATCACATGATGAGCGGTATGGGAAGGGTATTCAGTTATGAGAATTCTCCGCCTAATCCCGAAATCCCGGACCCCAAGCTGGCACAGCGAAAACTTTTCAGTGATGACAGGGCATTTCATCCAATGGCACGCATCGGAATCGAAACCAATGGCAGCGACGGAGAGATTATGCTCGCCAATACCCGTTACCGCTTTACCACTGAATGGCGGATTGGGTTTGACAAGGAAATGGGCTATGAAAGTGAAAGTCATTTTGGAAGATATATCGGGAGAAACCAATGGCTATTGCCCTATATCGGATGGGATTTTAGAAAAAGAACGGTTGATCCCTTGGACAAGAATGTTTTCGGGCAATCACTTTCGCCGGGAAACAACCTTTTCGGGCAGGGAAATACCAAAAATTTCAGGCAGGTATTTCATTTGGGAGTTCAATATACCCTACCACTGCTGATCGTTGCAGATGCTTCCCTCGATCACAAGGGGAATGTCAGGTTTCAGCTGATGAGGGAAGATATCCCCGTTTCCAAAAGACTGCGCTTCCAGTTTATGGTCAATACCGATAAGGAATATATGGCCGGATTCAGGTACATCGTTACTAAGTATTTTGGGCTTTCAACACATTATGACAGTGATATGGGCTATGGCGCCGGATTGACATTAAGCTATTAACAAATCAAAAACATGGAACACACCTATAAAATAACCGGAATGAGCTGTCAGGGCTGCCGGAGCAAAGTCGAAAATGTGCTGAATGCGATTGATGGCGTTTCTGCACAGGTGACCCTTGAACCTGCTGAAGCCGTCATAACTATGCAAGAACATATCCCGACGGAAAAGCTGCAGGAGGCTCTTTCTGCCGCCGGACATTACGGTATTGAAATGGCAGTTCAGGGAAAACATGTTCTAAAATCTTCAGAACATCCTAATCATGATCATTCAACCCATGAGCAAAGTCCCAAGGTTGAAAATGATGATAAAAATGAAGCGGGAGGCCTGTTTTATTGTCCTATGCACTGTCAAGGTCAGAAGACTTATGATAAGCCAAGTCATTGCCCTGTATGCGGGATGGACCTGGTAAAACAGCCTGCCAAGAAACAGGCATCTCAATTTACCTGCCCCATGCATCCCGAGATTATCAGGGACAAACCAGGATCATGTCCGCTCTGCGGAATGGACCTGGTACCTACAGGGACAAACCTTGAAGAAGAAGATAAAACTTATGAAACCCTGCTCAAAAAGTTCAAGATTGCAGCAGGTTTTACCATACCCATTTTTGTTATTGCCATGACGGAAATGATTCCCAGCAATCCTTTGTTTGATCTAATGGAACTTAAATACTGGAACTGGGTTCAGTTTTTTCTTTCTATTCCGGTGGTCTTTTATGCAACCTGGATGTTCTTTCAGCGTGCATGGCAATCCATCATTACCTGGAAACTGAACATGTTTACACTGATTGGGATTGGTGCCGGGGTATCCTGGGGCTTCAGTATTGTCGCCCTTCTATTCCCCGGAGTTTTTCCTGATCAGTTTAAAACACATCACGGCACCGTTTTCGTTTATTTTGAGGCGGCAACCGTGATTCTTACGCTGGTACTGCTCGGTCAGCTTTTGGAAGCCCGGGCGCATGGCAAAACCAACAGCGCCATTAAGGAGCTGTTGAAGCTGGCACCTAATTCAGCAACAAAAGTGGTCGGGGATAAGGAAATATCAGTATCTATTGATGATATTCAGAAAGGAGATCTGCTGAGGGTAAAGCCTGGTGAAAAAATTCCGGTGGATGGTAGTATTAAGAACGGGGAAGCTGTAATTGATGAATCCATGATCACAGGAGAACCCCTTCCTGTTGAGAAAAAGATAGGGGATAAAATCAGTTCAGGAACCATCAATGGTAAAAAGACCTTTGTCATGCTTGCCGAAAAGGTAGGCTCAGAAACACTGCTTTCCCAGATCATCGAAATGGTCAATTCCGCCAGCCGCTCAAAAGCGCCCATCCAAAAGATGGCCGATAAAATTTCAGGTTATTTCGTGCCTGTTGTGGTATTGATTTCTATTGTAACGTTCGTGGTATGGGCAGTATACGGCCCCGATCCGGCCTATGTTTATGCTTTTGTAAATGCAATCGCGGTATTGATTATTGCATGCCCATGTGCGCTAGGCCTGGCTACCCCAATGTCGGTAATGGTGGGAGTAGGGAAGGGCGCTCAGTCTGGTATACTGATCAAAAATGCGGAATCTCTTGAGAAAATGAATGCTATTGATGTAGTGGTCATCGATAAAACTGGTACGGTTACAGAGGGAAAGCCCTCGGTTGAAAGTGTGGTTAGCGTAGATAAGGGCTTTACCGAAAAACAGATCCTGGAGAAAATTGTGGCTTTGAACAGCAGCAGCGAACATCCATTGGCACAGGCAACTTTGCGTTATGGGGAGGAAAACGAAATATCCGTTAAGGCTATATCCGACTTTGAGGCCGTTACCGGGAAGGGCGTAACAGGCAGTCTGAATGGGGAAAGACTGGCTTTGGGGAACCAAAAACTGATGGAGCATGTTAAAGCGGCGATTGATCCTAGTCTGTCCGAGCAGGTTAGTGCCGCTCAAAGGCAGGGCAAGACGGTTTCTTATTTGGCCGTTGGAAATAAAGCAGTGGGGTTTGTTGTGATTTCGGATAAGATCAAGCATTCCAGCACAGCTGCTATTCTAAAGCTCCAGCAGGAAGGCATCAAGGTAATCATGTTTACCGGAGACAATGAGGATACAGCGAGGGCAGTAAGCGCAACTTTAAATCTGGATGGGTTCAAAGCTCAGATGTTGCCTGAAGATAAGCTGAATGAAATAAAAAAACTACAGGCCGAAGGCAAAAAGGTAGCCATGGCAGGTGACGGCATCAATGATGCCCCTGCACTTTCCCAGGCTGATATCGGGATTGCCATGGGCACGGGAACAGACGTTGCTATCCAGAGTGCCTCGATTACATTGGTGAAGGGGGATTTAAACGGGATCGCAAAAGCAAGGTTGTTGAGCCATAAAGTAATGGGCAATATCAAAGGAAACCTGTTTTTTGCCCTGGGATACAATGTATTGGGGATTCCGATAGCGGCTGGTATTTTATATCCGTTTTTTGGAGTTTTACTTTCTCCCATGATAGCTGCACTCGCGATGAGTTTTAGCTCGGTTTCCGTTATTTTGAATTCCCTGAGATTGAGAAATGCCAAAATCGACTGATATTTTTTTAGTAGAGGAAAAAGGCAGATGCTGTTACCGATGGCCGTTGCGTGAGGATAACAGGGGATATTTGAAAACGCTTCCGGCGCATATCAGGTTAGAATATAAACTGAGCGGTGAAAAACTAAATCTTGTTTTCGCGCACGGCAGTACCAGTAGTATAGATGAATACATACTGATAGACACAGATGCAGACTATGTTTTGGAAATGCTTAAAGAAGCTGATGCAGATCTGCTTTTTGTGGTGCACTTCCACAAGCCGTATCACAGAATTTGGAAACCCCATATTGAAAGTTCAAACATGTGATCAACCTGGGATCCCTCGGAAAGCCTAACGACGGTGACCCAAGGGGTTGTTACCTTATGTTCACTTAAATGCAGGCTGTTCTACAACCGATGCAAATAGTATTGAAATTGAATTCAAGCGTGTCGAGCACGACGTGGAAGCATCCCCCACAGCTATCATAAACAGTCCCCCTGTCCGGTGAGTTTGCTGATGCCTTGAAGCTTGCGAAATAACCCCAATCAATTGGACAGTCAAATTTGAGGGTGCCAGGCTCTTATTCTTCATTTACAGATCTTGCAATCTATTATATCACATAACAACAACACAGAGTATTAGTAAATTTTATACTTTTACACCGTGAAATTCATTGCCCTGGTTTTATCTCTCATCGTATATACGCTAACCGCGGTACCATGCTGCGCTTTAGCGCGAGAAGATAGCCATGTACTGAAAACCGATAAAGCGGAAAAACATGCTTGCAGTGAACATAACGATAATTGTTGCAAAGGCTGTTCACCGTTTTATGTCTGTGGTACCTGTATCGGCTTTACCATCACTACACGGACAACGATCGTTTTTGCGGCCCAGCTTTTACCTGTACAGCATAATACGGCTTACATCCCACTTCAGCTACAGGCCATTTCAATTTCTATCTGGCAGCCGCCCAAACTTTCGTAGTTTATTTTTCCCTCGTCCTAACCGGACATATTTATCGAAATCATTATTTAAAGATCATTATGAAAAGAACGATTGTGGTTTTGGCTATACTGTTGTTTACAGTTACCGCCTTTGCCCAAAATAGATATAAAGCCGTCATCAAAGACGCAAAGACAAACCAAGTACTTCCAGGAGCTACGTTAAAAGTTCTTGGAACGACCATTGGCGCTAAATCAGATAGTGCAGGTAATGCAAGTATTAATGGTATACCCTCAGGTAAACAGATCATTCAGTTTAGTTATGTAGGCTATCAGACCAAAACTGATACGCTGACCTTTCCCCTTGCTGAAACTAACGTTTTGACTATTTTACTTACTGCAGCTGAAGAAGACCAGGAACTAGAGGATGTAGTGATCTCAGCTACAAGGAGCAGCCGTACCATTGATAATATTCCTACACGGGTTGAGGTCATCGCCGGGGAAGAACTGGACGAAAAAGGTAATATGAAACCTGGCGACATCCGCATGATGCTGGCAGAAAGCACAGGCATCCAGACCCAGCAGACTTCTGCGACCAGCGGAAATTCCAGTATCCGCATACAGGGACTGGACGGAAAATATACCCAGATCATTAGGGACGGTTTTCCATTATACTCTGGTTTCTCGGGTGGATTGGGCCTGCTTCAGATTGCCCCATTGGATTTGCAGCAGGTAGAGGTGATCAAAGGTTCATCGTCCACCCTTTACGGAGGTGGAGCAATTGCTGGACTGGTGAACCTGGTTTCTAAAAAACCGACTGAAGCGCGTCAGCTTAATTTCCTTTTAAACGGTACTTCTGCTTTGGGACTGGATGCCAGTGGTTTTTATGGACAGAAATTTGATAAAATAGGTATCACGGTTTATGGTGCATACAACAAAGGGACTGCCTATGATCCTTCTGATATTGGCTTAACCGCTATCCCCAAGTTTGACCGTTTCACCCTGAACCCCAAACTATATTTTTATTTCAATGATGCGACTACGCTTTTGGCCGGAATCAACGCCACAACTGAAAAACGGATTGGCGGCGACCTGGAATATGTGAAGGGAAATGGCAGTGCTGCCCATTCTTATTTTGAGGAGAATAAAACCGGGCGTTACAGCTCTCAGGTTGAGTTGGATCATAGACTGAGCGAAAAGGAAAAGCTTGTTATCCGCAATTCGGTGAGCTATTACGACCGGAGTATTGGGTTGCCAAATTACCTTTTTTCAGGCGTTCAAGTGTCAACCTACAGTGAGGCCAATTATAGCCGTAACGGAGAAAAAGCAGACTGGGTGTTGGGGGTGAACTTTTTGACCGACAATTTTAAGGAAGACCAGAACAGTGACAATGCACTCAGAAGTTACAATTATAATACCATTGGGGCATTTGCACAGAACACCTGGAACATATCTAAAAAAATTAGTCTTGAATCAGGAGTAAGGGGAGATTACCACAATGAATACGGATTTTTCTTCTTACCAAGAATTTCCGGATTGTGGAAGATCAATGAACATTTTTCTACCCGATTAGGCGGTGGTCTGGGTTATAAGGCACCAACTGTATTTACCGAAGATGCTGAGCGGATCCAGTTCAGAAATGTAGCGCCTTTAGATGTGGCCAATACAAAGGCGGAACGCTCTTATGGCGCCAACTATGATGTTAACTATCGCACCTCATTGTTTGACGGAGCGGTTGGATTCAGCATCAATCAGATGTTTTTTTATACCCGTATCAATAACCCGATATTGCTGACTGCTGCTAATGGAGCCAACCTGACCTATGTTCAGCCTAAAGGTAATTTAGATACCAGGGGAATGGAAACAAATGCCAAAGTAACCTACGGTGATTTTAAACTTTTCATCGGTTATACATTAGCGGATGTGAACCAGCATACAGGAGGCACCAGCACAAATTATCCGCTGGTTTCAAAGCACAGGGTAAATAATGTATTGATGTATGAGCTTGAAGATAAATGGAAGATCGGTGCCGAAGCATACTATTTCAGCAAACAGAAGTTAAACGATGGTGCCACTGGTAAAAGCTATTGGACAGCTGGTCTGATGGCAGAAAAGCTTTGGGAACGGTTTTCAATTTTTGTGAATTTTGAGAATTTAACGGACACCAGGCAGACCAGCTTTGATTCGATCTATACAGGTAGCATTACTAGCCCTGTTTTCAGGGACATCTATGCGCCTGTAGATGGGTTTGTAGTAAACGGAGGGATAAAATTCAAACTTTAAACCTGTAGTAATCGACTTTTCTGGGTAGTGGATTCACATTTTAGCCGGGCCAGGGATTTGATGGCCAAAAAATCCCTGGCTGGCTGAATAATTGAAGCTTTCGGTGCGGTTAAAAGACATTTCCCATCAGAAGAGTCTATGCTGGCCGATAAGGTCTGTTAGTGGAAGATTCAGGCTTACCTCTGGACTTATCTCATCAATAAATGAAAACTTCCTTCCCTTTTTACCCAGATTATATGAAGTTTTTTGATTTGGGCAAAGAAGGTTTCCGTTTGGTTGTTCAAGTGGTGGAACTTTTGAATGATGGGTGAAAACCTATAGGCTATGATTATTTTAATAAAAAAGTATTAAATTTTTTCAAACCAGGACTAAAAAAAAATGTTCCTAAATAAATTTATATATTTGGTAAAATTTTGAAAGTGAAAATATCCAGTTTGTTTCTCTGCTTCATTATCGTAATACTCAGCTGCATTCCATGCGCTGACGTATTGGCTATGGGTAAGTTGCATGGTGGACCATTAACTGAAAAAAGCATAACAACCCATTCTACAGAAAAAGAACGCAGTGATTTCTGTTCACCGTTCTGCGTTTGTTCCTGCTGTAATACCACTTCTGAAGTTATTTCTTCAACACCTCTTGTGGTAATCTCAAAACCAATAAGCTCAGAATATAATGAAGCTTACATGGGTGAGGTTATCTCTTTACCATTATCTGTTTGGCAGCCGCCTAAATTAAGTTAAAAATCGATCTTCATTTCGATGCTATGTTTTTGCCCGTATAATCCATACGAGGCTACGCTGTGCATTGATCTGGTTTTTTTATTTTTTACTTAATTAAACAAATAATGCTGAAAAAAATTATTCAGTTTTCAATAGCGAATAAGCTTGTAATAGCCCTGTTCACTTTGGGGCTGATCGCATGGGGCGTATATTCCCTGAGACAACTTCCCATTGATGCCGTTCCTGATATCACCAATAATCAGGTTCAGGTCATAACCCTTAGCCCATCCCTTGCTACCCAGGAGGTAGAAAGGCTTATTTCCTATCCCGTAGAACAGACCATGTCCACCATACCTGAAATAGAGCAGGTACGCTCCATTTCAAGGTTCGGACTTTCGGTTGTAACTATCGTATTCCATGATGATGTTGACATCTACTGGGCCCGGCAACAGGTAAACGAAAAGCTTGCCGAGGCCAAGAATAACATCCCATCAGGACTTGGTAATCCAGAAATATCACCCATATCAACAGGTCTTGGGGAGATATACCAATACGTGATCCATGCAAAGCCTGGATTCGAAAAGAAATTCAACGCGCGCGAGCTGCGCACCATCCAGGACTGGATTGTAAGGAGACAGCTCCTTGGTACGCCGGGCATTGCAGAGGTCAACAGTTTCGGTGGCCTTTTGAAACAGTATGAGATTGCGCTTGATCCCGATAAGCTGCGGAGCCTTAACCTGAGCATCAGCGATGTTTTCGCAGCCCTTGAACAGAACAACCAGAACACGGGGGGCGCCTATATAGACAAAAAGCCAAATGCCTATTTTATTAGGAGCGAAGGCCTGGTCGGCAATCTTGATGACATCAATAAGATCGTTGTCAAAAACAATGCGAACGGAATCCCGGTGCTTATCCACGATATCGCCACCGTACAGATCGGTAGTTCCATCCGTTATGGCGCACTTACCCGTGCAACAAAGGATGGTGAAGGTGAGGCTGTTGGCGGTATAGTAATGATGCTGAAAGGCGCAAATGCCAATAACGTGGTAAAACAGGTGAAGGCTAAGATAGACAGAATCAGTAAAACTCTACCGAAGGGGGTAACCATTGAGCCGTTCTTAGATAGAAGTGCGCTTGTTGATCGTGCCATGGGCACAGTAGCCAAAAACCTCATCGAGGGCGCCCTGATTGTTATTTTTGTCCTGGTTCTTTTTCTTGGAAATTTTAGGGCCGGGCTGGTTGTTGCCTCAGTGATTCCGCTTGCCATGCTATTTGCGATTTCCCTGATGAACCTTTTTGGCGTATCGGGAAACCTGATGAGTCTTGGCGCGATAGATTTCGGACTTATCGTCGATGGGGCCGTAATTATTGTGGAAGCCACAATGCACATCCTCTCTGGGAATAAGCTTGGCCGCGCTTATACACAGGCCGAAATGGATGAGCAGGTTGAAAAATCTGCCGTGCGGATGATGAGCGCTGCGGCATTTGGACAGATCATTATTCTGATCGTTTATCTTCCCATCCTTGCCCTTGTAGGTATTGAAGGCAAGATGTTCGGTCCTATGGCACAAACCGTTTCCTTTGCCATATTGGGAGCCTTTATTTTGTCCCTTACCTATGTTCCTATGGTTTCCTCGCTGTTCTTAAGCAAAAAAGTTGCCCACAAAAAGAATTTTTCAGATCGGATGATGGATTTTTTTCAGCGCCGTTACACTCCAATGATCAAGGCTGCACTCAATAAAAGAATAATTGTTGTGGCATCATCGGTTGTTCTTCTGGTCATCAGTATTTTTATCTTTACCCGGATGGGGGGAGAATTCATTCCCACGTTGGAGGAAGGTGATTTTGCGGTAGAAACCAGGCTACTTACCGGCAGTTCCCTTTCCCAGACTATTGATAAAGTAAATCAGGCTTCAAAAATCCTTGTAGAAAAATTTCCAGAGGTGAAAGAAGTAATTGGTAAGGTTGGTGCTGCCGAGATTCCTACCGATCCCATGCCAATGGAAGCATGTGATCTGACCATAATACTCAAAGATAAAAAAGACTGGACCACTACCCATGACAGGGAAGAACTGGCAGAGATGATGAGTAAGGCACTTGAAGAAGTTCCCGGCGTGAGCTTCGGTTTTTCACAACCAATCCAATTACGCTCAAATGAACTTATCTCGGGAGTTAGACAGGATATTGGGATCAAAGTTTTCGGAGATGACCTCGAATCCCTCACCAGTATATCCCAAAAGATCGGGAAAATTGTTTCGGGTGTAGAGGGCGCAAAAGATCTCTATCTGGAACAGGCAACCGGTCTGCCGCAGATAGTGGTAAAGATCAACCGTGATAGGATTGCACAATATGGATTGAGCATAGGAACGGTTAACCAGGCACTCAATACTGCTTTTGCAGGACAGTCTGCGGGGCTGGTATACGAGGGAGAGCAGCGTTACGATATCATTGTTCGCCTTTCCCAACAGAACCGCCAGGGTATTGATGATGTTAAAAATGTCTATGTGACTGCCCCGAACGGCAATCAGGTTCCCCTTGACCAACTTGCTGACATAGAGTTTAAGATCGGCCCTAACCAGATTCAACGTGAGGATACCAAACGGCGCATCATAGTGGGGCTGAATGTCCGTGGCCGTGATATCCAGAGTGTGGTAACAGAGATTGAGCAGAAAATAAACGAACAGATCAAAATGCCCGCAGGATATTACATTACCTATGGAGGGCAGTTCGAAAACTTAAAAGAGGCGACACAAAGGCTTTCTATTGCCGTTCCGGTTGCACTTTTACTGATATTGCTATTACTGTATTTCTCATTTGGATCTGTAAAACAGTCGATACTGATTTTTTCTGCTATTCCGATGGCCGCAATCGGGGGAATATTTGCATTAATCCTGAGGGGAATGCCTTTCAGCATTTCCGCCGGTGTTGGATTTATTGCATTATTCGGGGTAGCCGTGCTCAACGGAATCGTACTGATTACCGAATTCAACAGATTGAAAAAAATGGATAAATATAGTATAAGGGACATTGTCCTCAAGGGAACTGCTATCCGTCTGAGACCTGTACTGATGACCGCAACTGTAGCCTCTCTTGGGTTCCTTCCAATGGCAATATCCAGTGCAGCAGGCGCTGAGGTGCAGAAACCGTTAGCAACCGTAGTAATCGGGGGACTGATTACTTCCACCATATTAACCTTAATCGTACTTCCAGTGCTATATACTTATTTTGAAGGTTGGAAAAGCAAAAAAACTGCCCTTCCAACAACTGTAGTTACCCTAGCGGTGTTTTTTGGACTTTTCATTTTATCGGGACAGGCGCAGGCGCAGACGGTTCCCACCAAGGGTATGAGCCTTGAGCAGGCTTTGAGCACAGCATTGAGTAATAACCAGGCTTTGAAATCCTCAACCCTGCAGATTGGCAGGCAACAGGCGCTAAGGGGATCCTCAACAGATCTTGGAAAGACCAGCTTTGAGGTGCAGTACGGACAGATGAATACCATCAAACGCGACAATAACTTTTCGGCCTCTCAGAACATACCCTATCCGGGGCTGTTCAAAAGTCAGCGCAACTTGTATGATGCGCAGATCAGGGGAGCCGAAATCGGCCTTCAGGTAACACAAAGAGAACTTTCCTATCAGGTGAAAAGCGTTTACGCCCAGTTGGGCTATTTCATTGCCCTTCAAAAGCTTTACAAAAGCCAGGACAGTGTTTACAGTAACTTTCTGAAGGCCGCCTCATTGAGGTACCAGGCAGGAGAGACCAATCTGCTTGAAAAAACTACCGCCGAAACTCAGTATAATGAGGTTCGCAACCAGATGAGCAAGAACGAAGCTGATATCCTTGCCTATACCGCCGAACTTAAGCGTTTGCTCAATACCAGGGAACAGATCAGTATCATGAACGCGGACTTTGGCCAGGTAGTCTGGAATGTTAGCCAGGCTGATACCATTACATCAGAAAATCCAATTCTTGCGCTGCAGGCCCAGCAGATAGATATTGCCGACAAGACGGTAAGGCTCGAGCGCTCACGCTCCGGCCCCGATTTCAGTATCGGCTATTTCAACCAGTCCATTATCGGAGCACAGAATGTTGGCGGTCAGGATCTTTATTTTAATGGAGGCAAACGTTTTCAGGGAGTTTCCGCCGGGATCTCCATACCGCTTTTCTTTAAGCCTTTCTCCTCAAGGATAAAAGCCGCAAAGATAGATAAGCAGGTAGCCGAAAGCGATTTTATCCTTTCCCAGACAGATCTTCGTGGAAGGTATGAGCAGGCCTTCCAGGACCTTCAGAAAAATTCCAGAAGTATCGCCTATTATAAGAACAGTGCCCTGCCGAATGCCAACCTGATCCTAAAGCAGTCCCAGATTGCATTTCAGGCAGGGGAGATCGGCTATGTAGAGTATCTGCAGGCCCTGCGTACCTACTCTGATATCCGCTTCAGCTATCTGGAGGCCATCAACCAATACAATCAATCAGTATACACATTACAGTACCTAAAAGGTCAATAACAATATAAAAATGAAAAAAATATTAAAAGCCCTCAGCCGATTATCTTACATTGGGGCACTGGCAGTAGTGCTTTCTTCCTGCGGCAGCAAGGAAAAAGATGGCGCTGGAACAGAAGCCTCTGCAGACAGCACGGCCACCGAGGAAAGCAACTCAGTAGAGCTCAGCCAGTCACAGTTCAAGTCTGTAGGGATAGAGCTGGGAAGTCCCGAGCTCCGTGCACTCAGCGGTATGCTGAAAGTAAATGGCTTTATTGACGTGCCACCACAGAACCTGGTGAGCATTACCACTCAGATGGGCGGTATTGTAAAATCCACTCCGCTTTTACAGGGGACAAAGGTGAGCAAAGGTCAGGTTATTGCCATACTCCAGAATCAGGAATATGTGCAGATGCAACAGGATTACCTGGAGAGCAAAAGCCAGCTTGAACTTTCGGATTCTGAATACAAAAGACAACAGACCCTTGCCCAGCAAAACGTTAATGCTCAAAAAACACTCCAACAGGCCAAAGCAGCTTATCTGGGAAATCTTGCAAGGGAAAATGCATTAAAGCAACGTCTTCAACTGATCAATATCAATCCGTCCTCGCTAAACGCCGGCAATATCCGTAGCCAGATAAATATCTACTCGCCGATCAATGGCTATGTAACCAAGGTTAACGTAAATACGGGCAAATTTGTGGCCCCCAATGATGCAATGTTCGAAATCGTAAACAGTTCGAATCTCCACGTTGAGCTCAACGTTTTCGAGAAAGATGCACAAAAGGTAAAAAAAGGACAGAAGGTGCTTTTTTCACTCACCAATGATTCAACCCAGCGTACTGCTGTCGTACAGCTGGTAGGCGGTGAGATCAATGCCGATAAGACCGTGACCGTTCATGCTATTGCCCAGGGAAGCGCCGGGTTTATCCCTGGTACTTACCTTAAGGCTTTCATCGAAACAGGTGCCGTGCAGGTAATGGCTTTGCCTTCTGCAGCGGTTGTAGACTTTGAGGGCAAAAAATACATTTTCGTCCAGAACTCGGCGGAAAAAAAGGCAAAGGAACCAGCAAAAAACGAGTCGGGAAACAAAGAAAGCGCCACTGAGGCCGGCCATCATTTCGAAATGGTAGAGGTTACAACGGGTATATCCGATGGCGGTTATATAGAGGTAACTATGCCTTCGGGACGGGATTTTACAGGCAAGGTTGTACTTAAAGGTACATATGATCTGCTGTCAAAAATGAAGAACAGCGAAGAAGAGTAAAGTCCCCACAAAGAATTTTTAGTACACACATTGAATAAAAGGTGCCTCGTTAGGGAGGCATCTTTTTAAAAAAAGTGAACCCACACGGGCAGAGAATACAGATAAAGCGGTTGCCCTGAATATTCAACAAAAATCAATTTACCCCGATATGGAAAACAAGAAGAAAAAATCCGACACCAAATCATCTGCCAAAAAGCCTGTAGTCCGGAAGGAAGGCTCAGATTCCAAAGAAACAAAAGCGAAGCCGGTAAAGGAAGAAACCAAAACTTCTTCACAGCCTATTTCTGAAAAACCATCCAGGAAGGGAAAAGAAGCTGAAAAGGAGAAAGAGGCTCATCTTGACCATGCTGAAGAGGAAGGCCATGATCATGAACATGGCGGGATTTTCGGGAAGAACACGGAAATGATCTTCGCCTTTATCTGTGGCGCGGCGCTGGGGATAGGATTTGGAATTTCTTTCATAGACGGTGTTCCCGAATGGGCAAGCCTTGCACTCTACATAACAGCCTATTTCTTTGGCGGTTTCTTTACGGCCAAGGAAGCAGTTGAAACTATATTGAAAGGTGGCTTTGAGATCGACTTTCTGATGCTGGTCGCCGCAATCGGCGCAGCGATCCTGGGCTCCTGGGCCGAAGGCGCATTATTGCTCTTCCTGTTCAGTCTGGGACATGCGATGGAACACTATGCGATGGGCAAGGCAAGAAAATCCATAGCTGCCCTTACCAGTCTGGCTCCCCCGACAGCCCTGGTTGTCCGGGATGGCAAGGAATCTGAAGTGCGCATCGAAGAGCTTCAGCTTGGAGATGTCATTATCATCAAGCCCAACAGCAAGATTCCGGCAGACGGAGTGGTTGTAAAGGGTGAGGGCAGTGTCAATCAGGCCCCTATAACAGGAGAGAGTGTGCCAGTGGACAAATCACCCGTACCGGACGCATCAAAGGACTATTCTGCCGAAAAAACCATCAAGCCCCAGTTCCGTGTATTTGCCGGAACAATCAACGGAGCATCGGTTCTGGAGGTTAAGGTAATCAGGGAAGCCAAGGATTCTACCATCTCACGCCTGATCAAAATGGTAAATGAGGCGGAAAAACAAAAATCCCCAACGCAGCTATTTACCGACAGGTTCGAAAAGTATTTCGTTCCAGTTGTACTGGTTCTTGTGACCGCACTATGTTTTGCATTCCTGGTTATCGATGAGCCTTTTAGCAAAAGTTTCTACCGCGCGATGTCCGTACTGGTTGCTGCCAGCCCGTGCGCTTTGGCGATTTCTACCCCAAGCGCAGTACTTAGCGGTATTGCAAGGGCTGCACGTGGCGGAGTCCTTATAAAGGGAGGGCGGCCACTGGAAGATCTGGGCGAACTCAACGCCATCGCGTTCGACAAGACCGGAACACTTACCGAAGGCAAGCCCCAGCTCACAAACGTGATTCCACTGAACGACATGTCAGAAGAGGAACTAATGGGTATTGCTGTTGCAGTTGAAAAACTCAGCGACCACCCGCTGGCCGAAGCAATTGTAAAAGGCGCACTCGAAAAGATGAAGAAAAAATCCGTTCCTGAGGCACATAACGTGAAAGGCATTACCGGAAGAGGTGTTCAGGCTGAGGTCAACGGTAAAAAAGTATTCATTGGAAACAAGGCCCTTTTTGAAAAGGATGGAATACCCGAAGATATTCTCAAACAGGTTGAAGAGCTGGAAAAGGGCGGACATACTTCAATGCTTGTCAGGGTCGATAAAGATTTCATCGGCATTCTTTCCCTTATGGATGTTCCCCGTGAAGAGGCAAAACATGTGCTTAAAGAACTCGAAGAGCTGGGGATCAAAAAAATGATTATGCTAACCGGGGACAACCAACAGGTTGCAGAAGCGGTAGCTAAACAGATCGGTGTAACCGAGGCATGGGGCAACCTTATGCCGGAAGACAAAGTCAAGGCAGTACAGAAACTCGCCAAATCAGAAAAAATGGTTGCGATGGTGGGAGACGGCGTGAATGATGCCCCGGCCATGGCCAAAAGTACCGTAGGTATCGCTATGGGCGCTGCGGGATCTGATGTTGCTTTGGAAACAGCAGATATTGCCCTGATGGGCGATAAGCTGGAAAGTCTTCCCTTTGCCATCGGGCTTAGCCGTAAAGCCCGGGGCATCATTAAACAGAACCTCTGGATTTCCCTTGGTGTTGTCGCCGCACTTATTCCACTGACCATACTGGGTGTCGCTTCGATCGGACCGGCAGTAATCGCCCACGAGGGATCGACGTTGGTCGTAGTGTTTAATGCGCTGCGCTTACTTGCTTACGACAACGGACATAATAAAAAAGCACCGAAAAAGAGGAAAAAATAAGGCATGTTCAAAAAGGTTAAAAAATTCCTGAAAGCCCTGGGGCCGGGCATCGTTACCGGTGCGAGTGACGATGACCCATCAGGTATTTCCACCTATTCACGGGGCGGTGCAAAATATGGTCTGGCAACGCTTTGGGCAATGATCAATACATTCCCCCTGATGGCTGCAATCCAGGATTGCGACCGTATCAGGCTGACCAAAACGCTTAGGAAACACTATCCAAAATGGGTATTGTACCTGTTGATCATATTCAGCGTGCCGGCAATCGTCCTGAACATTGGTGCCGATATCGCTGATATGGACGCTGTGGAGCATCTCATATTTCCTGCCGTTCATGCAATTGTTTTTAGTGTGCTCTTTACCGGAGTACCTCTATTCTTCATCATCTATCTGCCTTACTCGACACTTGGCTCAGTGCTGAAATATCTGTTCCTGACCCCCATGGAGATTCTTATCGGCACATGCCTCGACCTCAATCTAGGGTACCTTTCCTTTGGTGCCTATAGATTTTATTTAAGAAAGAATTATGCAGGCTAAACAACTTATTTCATTAAACATACTGCTGTTTGCAGCGTTTCCGGTCGTCTTACTTATAGTCGGTGGAATGATCGTAACCTGGAAAAAGCCCACGGCTGCTGTGCAGAGTACGATCCTCCACTTTGCTGCAGGGGTAGTTTTTTCAGTCGTGGCAGTCGAGCTTTTGCCAGATATGATCAGGATCCATGATACAACCGCGATAATTATAGGTTTTACCTTGGGTATTTCGGCCATGCTTCTGATCAAATGGTATACCGCCAGGCTTGAGCTCAAAATGGGCGGAACAAACGACAGCAAGCTGTTGCCTTGGGGAATGCTTATCGCGGTAGGCATTGACCTGCTCTTGGACGGTCTTCTTTTAGGGATAGGATTTGCAGCGGGATCAAAAGAAGGAACCCTGCTTGCACTGGCACTTGCGATGGAATGCCTTTCGCTGGGACTTGCAGTAGGTACCAGGCTGACCAAGCTTGGAAGTTCCAAAAGGAGGCTGATCAGGGTGCTCTCGCTATTTGGCCTGGTTTTTCTATTGGGAACAGGGGGAGGTTTTTTTATGCTGCATTTTACAGGAGAAAAAGTACTGGAACTTGTGCTCTCATTTGGTAGCGCAGCATTACTGTTTTTAGTTACCGAGGAACTTCTTGTCGAAGCCCATGAAGAAAAGGATTCTCCATTTTTTACCGCGGCTTTTTTCTTAGGATTTCTTCTGTTTATGGTTCTGGGGCTCATTATTTAATCTAAACCGATGAATATTATCGCTAAAATCAGTCAGTTCGATGCGCACCATAAACTTTACCTCTCCCTGGGTGTTGCTCTTGCCGTCCTTGGTATTTGCTATGCTACGGAACTGGAAGCCTCTGTCAGGTTGATGGTTGTATGGCTAAGCTATGCAACAACCAGCATAGCGCTTGCATGGACAACCATTAGCTCCTCGCATCCCAGTCAGATAAAACACGATGCCCATGCGCAGGATTCAAGCAGGACGCTCATTTTTCTTTTTGCCATAGCTGCTGCATTCGCCAGTCTTTTTTCCATTATTATCCTTTTGCGTGAAAATTCGGAAAAGACCGATCAGGGCCTTTTTATGACTATCGTTATTCCGTTGCTCTGCGTGGTTAGCTCATGGTGGTTGGTTCATACGGTCTTTACCATGCGATATGCACATTTCTATTACTGTGACATCGAGCATGAGAAGAAAGGAAAAATAGAAAAACCCGGAGGACTGATCTTTCCGGGAGGAGAAGATCCCGATTATATGGATTTTGTCTATTTCGCTTTCGTGGTTGGAATGACTTTTCAGGTATCTGACGTAGAAATCTCCTCCAAACGGATCCGAAGGCTTGCATGGATGCACGGTGTTCTTTCATTTGCCTTTAATACAGTAATAGTTGCCCTGACAATCAATGTGCTCTCGGGCATGATCCAAAAATAATTTAATTTAAAACTAAAAACCTATGGACTGGACACCAGAAAATTTTCCACTTGAGATGAAGGACCTTGACCCAAGGGTAAGGGAAAAAGCGATCGAGATCGCCAACGAGCTTAGAATTACCAAAGAGGTAAGCGAGCTCAATATTGTTGAGGTCGCCATCAACAGGGCCCAGCAATGGTTTATCAGCCTGGAGGGATAATGGCAGTGCAAAGACTATCCCCTGATCACACAAAATATAATCCAAACCGCGGAAAGGTATCCACAAGGCTCCTGACCGATCTTAAAACATTGAATAAAATGCAGATCAAAAGAAACAACAGGCCCAGGCCTGCTGCTGCCAGGGGTGGGGGAACAGCTCCAAAAAAGAAAAAGGCCAAGGGGCCAAAGAAATCGGTTTTCCTGATGGTATTTTATTGGATACTGGCGCTGCTGCTGGCACTCGCCATTTATTTTAAAGCCAAACATTTCTATAATTCACATTGGGACAAGGATACCAACGAAAAAAACAACGATTCTGTTATCAACACCCCCGGATCTAAAAAATAAACCATGAAGCAGATTTTTATGAAAAGCCGATATAGTGTACTATATTTCTTTATCTTTTTCTTCATCTGTGTCTCGACCATGCTGAGGATCAGTTTTACTGCGATTTCGCTCGGAAAGGCGGGGCTGGGATTTGGAGAAATCCTCACCGCCTTTGCTAAAGGATTCGTCTTCGATCTTGGGGTGGCCACATATTTCAGTGTAATTTATGCCTTTTATCTGCTCATCCTTCCCCAAAAATGGAACAGGACTGGATTTAACAAGGTGTTTACCCATATCCTTCTTTTTCTGATGGTCTTGATTTCGGTATTTTCTTTTTTCGCAGAATTTACTTTTTGGCGGGAATTTGAGAGCCGTTTTAACTTTATAGCAGTAGATTATCTGGTCTATACTTATGAGGTTGTGCACAACATCAACGAGTCCTATCCGCTGCCGCTTTTGATTTCAGCTGTTGTCATAATCTCCTTTTTATGGAACTATCTTATGAAGGGGGCGTTCAGGAAGAGCTTCGAGTCTGCTACACCTTTTGCCCGTCGATCGGTAAATACAGCCCTGATCATTCTGACAGCAATATTCTATACGATCGAGATAGATAACTCCTGGGGGGATAAAAGCGGTAACCGTTATGCGGCAGAAATTTCCAAAGCAGGGATATATTCTTTCGTAGCGGCCTTCAAGGCGAATGAACTTAGCTACGATCAGTTTTATCCGATGCTCACAAATCAGCTTGCCTTCAATTTGGTAAGAAAAGAACTCTCCTCTTCCTCTAGCAGGTTTATTTTCAAAGGTCCTTCGGTACGTAGATCGGTTCTGGCCGGTAATGGCCAGACGGAACCCAATGTCATCATGGTGGTCATGGAGAGTTTCAGCGCTGATTATATGGGCACTTTTGGCAATACACAAAAACTGACACCTGTTCTGGATTCGCTGGCCAAAGAGAGCATCCTATTTGAGCGCATGTATGCAACAGGCACCCGTACCGTGCGAGGGATGGAGGCGCTTTCCCTCGCCGTTCCGCCAACACCGGGGAATAGTATTGTAAGGAGGAGCAATAATGCAAACCTGAGCACAATAGGCAGTATTTTTTCCAAACGTGGGTATTCCACAGGCTTTTTTTATGGCGGGGACGGTTACTTTGACAATATGAACCAGTTCTTCGGAAGCAATGGCTATGACATAACAGATAGGGGGAGGAAGCTTACAATGGGTGATGCCTATCTGGGAAAGCGGACCATCCTGAGCGATAGCGAAGTGAGCTTTGAAAATGCCTGGGGCGTTTCGGACGGGGATCTTTTCGCTGCGGTAATCCGTGATGCGGATAAAAGGCACTCGTTAAAGAAACCTTTCTACGATTTTGTCATGACCACTTCCAACCATCGGCCCTTTACCTATCCCAAAGGAAAGATAGATATCCCACCAGGCACGGGAAGAGAGGGCGCAGTAAAATATACCGATTATGCCATTGGGGAATTTTTAAGACAGGTCCGGAAAAAGCCATGGTTCAGCAATACCGTGTTTATATTCGTTGCCGATCACTGCGCGGAAAGCGCAGGAAAGAACGAGATTGATATCTCCCGTTACCATATCCCGGCGATGATATACAACCTCAATGGACAGCCCCCTTCAATAATTCCCAGCCTTTGCTCACAGATAGATCTCTATCCAACCTTGTTCGGCCTGTTGAAATGGGACTTTGAGAGCAATAACTTCGGTATGGATGTTAGATCAGCCGGGTACCGCCCAAGGATCTTGCTAGGAACCTATCAAAAGCTCGGTTATCTCCGTAGCGACACCCTTGTGGTACTCAGTCCAAGGAAGCCTCCGCAGAGCTATCATTATGATTTCAAAACCAATACACAGACCTCGGCGAAATCTTCTGAAACACTTGGAAGGGAAGCCATTTCTTATTATCAGAGTGCCTATTATCTCTTTAGGACAGGCGGATTAAAAAAATAAGAATATTATGAATTATTATCAGTTATTATTGATCTGTGTGCTAGCGGGGTCTGTGATCCTGCTAACAGGTAAATACTTTTTTAAGCGCAGGCGCAGAAACATCTTCAGTATGCTTATAGGAGATGTTCAAGCTTATGTAAGCTATCTTTTTGAGGAGCACTGGCAGGCTGACCTGGCATACCACGATCTGGATCATACCAGACTTGTGGTCAAAAGGACCCAGGAAATCGCTTCCAATTTTCGCCTGGATGACCTTCAGGAATTCATACTTTTCTCTGCCGCATGGTTTCATGACACCGGGCAGCTAACTGGGCCTCCTGCCGGCCATGAGCATCGAAGCGTGCGGCTGATGGAAGAGTTTCTTTCAGATAAAGGGATTGCACCGGATATCATTTCCGCCATCGGCCGCTGCATACTCTCCACCTCCATTCCACATAGCCCTAGCAATATCCTTGAAGAAATTATCTGTGATGCGGATACCTATAACCTGGGCAATGAGGAATTTCTCATCACCGATGCAAAGGTTGCGCGCGAAATGCAGAAAAGGGCAGATGTGGACCTAAGCCATTGGGATAAAGAAACACTTGCATTTCTATCAGCCCACCGTTTTTTTACGCCTTATTGCAAGTCTATGCTCTCGCAGGGAAAGCAAAATAATATCCATTTGGTGCGGGAACGCATAAAAAATAAATCAGGCCAAACACCCTAAATGGATTTGGACAATGAATGGGATATACTCTTAGGCTTCTTGTCGCTTTTATCCTGGCTGGTATCATTAAAAATAGGTTGACACCCCGAACTGCACCGCTCCGGTTCTGGCAGGCGGGTTTCCAAGGATATCCTTCTGCCACTGTTTTCGGTAGGAAAACCTCAGCACGGTTTGTTGCCTTGGCCTGAAACTGATGCCGGGCATTACGCTGAAAAGTTCATCACCAATATTCCCGCCGGTCTCCCTGAACTTCCCTACATTCCAGTCCACATACTCTACCCTGCAGGCTAAACTTACAACAGAATGCTGCCAGCCCAGAATCGTTTTTTTGATCACAGGTTGAACAATATCTATATATCCGCCCATCTGACGGCTCCCGAACTGCTGGGAATAGGTGTCGGGAACATCTACCCTGATCCATGCCCACTCAGCGGTGATGAAGGTCTTAAGTTTGGGAAGTGTAGTGTTAAAGTCTATGGCGAAAACATTTAACCTGCGTTTGTCATCGATAACAATTCCGTCCGACTGCCATTTATTGTAAACACCTCCCATATAGGATACGCCGAGTTCGCCTATATTGTTCCTGCGTACCGCAACCTTTCCCGTTAGAAGCGGCTGCCCGCTTGCAATTTCTTCAAACCTTTCCGGATTCCTTTTTGAGGCAGCCAGAGAGGTTCTGTTTTCAGGGTTTGCAATAATGGAATCGTCAAAGCTGCTTGTGGCATATAACTCGTAGCCCAGCATCCAGTCACCGCTATAGTTCTTGCCATAAATCCCGAATCCTGCACTGCTCCAGGTTGCAGGCAGCATCTGTGTCATGGCGATCGGACGGTCGGTGAATTCCCATTTAGGACCGTCATGGTTCTGGTTGAATGCACCAATGGGATTTAATATCATTCCACCCCTTAAATTAAGCAAGGGGTGCAGTTCCAGATCCAGCGCAGCAAATTCAACCGCTATTTCTTTTTCAGCAGGTTCAAATTCGATCTCGGAAAGGAACTTGATGCGCTTGGAAATGGTTGAGGCTACAAATAGCGTCATCCTTCTGAACTGGAACTGCTGTCCTTCAGAGATCCCGTCTGTACCCTGATACTGCCAGTTGGCTTCCATATACCCGCCCACTGATACCGGAAGTTTTCCCACGGCAATAAAAGGCCGTTCATAAACTGCATCCATGTTGAGTGAGTTTTTTGCTGTATCACTGGGTTTGGCCCTTAAAAGTTTCGGGTCGATCTGGGCAAAAGCCATCTGACCGATACCAATAGATATGATAAGCGTAAAGAGTTTTTTCATACTGCCTTCAGTGAAATTTTGATCCTGGTTTTTTCTATGGTAATGGGGAAAGTTCTTAAGTTTGCTTCTGCCGGACCATTTGTCATTCTGCCCTTATTGTCAAATTCACTTCCATGGGCCGGACATTGAAGCCTGTCTCCGAAAGCCTGGAGCTCGGTTCCCTGGTGGGTGCACTGCATCCATAGTGCAGAATAATTCAGTTCATCATGCCGGTAGATACAGATGGGATATCGGAGCAGGTCATTGCTGACTACAATGTATCTTTTGAACTGGACATTTTTTTCCTGTCTGATTTCAAAGTCCTTCATTTCTACGACCAGGTTATCCCCTGCAATCTCGCCCGTCGCCGGCACCAGGCTGCTGCATCCACTGATCAACGTGGTGATCCCAAGGCCTCCAAGGCAGGCCATTCCACAGCCTTTTATAAAATCTTTTCTTTTCATTTCTATAGTGATTCTAAAAATCTCAGCATGGCATTTCTTTCTGCCCCAGACAGCTGGTTGAACCTGTTGCGGCTTGCAGATGCCTCTCCTCCATGAAGGGTTACCGCCTCTTCGATGCTTTTTGCCCTTCCGTCATGCAGCAGATGATAAGATCCACCCTGTGAATTCATCGAAAGTCCCAGTCCCCATAGGGGCGGGGTCCTCCATTCGAAGGTCTTAGCCGATCCTTCCGTATAACCATCGTCCAGCCCAGGTCCCATATCGTGAAGCAGCAGGTCGGTATAGGGATGGAATTCTTTGTTGGATAGAGCAACCACTGGGGAAAAAACTGTTTTTAGGGTAGGCTTGTGACAGCCTGAACAGTTGATCTTTTCGAACAGTTTCCTGCCGGTTTCAACTTCGGCATTTCCGGCATCGCGCTGTATGGGCGCTTTTAGCGTCTGTAGATAAAACACCACGTTATTCACTGTAAGTGTGGAAATTTCAGGATCAATCACCATCCGCGTATAGGCATCCACAGGATCAAAGCTTGAAGTTATCCCGATATCCTGGTTGTAGGCATTAACAGTCTGGTGGAGCAGGTTATATGCTGCCGCCTTTTTTCCAAAACGATGGATATATTTTCCCTTCAGTGCAATAGCGTTGTTAAAGGCCTGAACATATGACGGAAGCACTGCGTAATTTGGGACACCAGAAATGCCGTCATTATCCAGATCCTGGGGGTCAGCCATAGCTAGTATATCTGCATCAGCTACCAGTTCGAGAAAGCCAAGGCCGGTATTGGCAGGCGGTGTAAATTTTGAAAAGCTGGCGTCTGCTGGGATTTGCTCAGGTTTGTACCCGGGAATAGCCCTGTTCTGCAGTTGTGGGCCTCCCTGGTCCAAAAATTTATTGCCTGTCTCATCGGTCTGCCCGAAACGGACCAGCGTAGTAAAGGGATGGCCTTTGCCGTCTCCAGCATGGCAGCTTCCGCAGCTGGTTGCAACAAAGCCAGGACCAAGGCCATTCGCAGGAGTAAATATCTCATTGTTAAAGGCCGCATCTCCCAAAGCGAAACGTCTGAGCTGGTCATAGCTGAGTCCTTCCACCGGGCCATCAAGAATTTCATCCTCTTTTGGAGAAGAAGGGATTATCTTCTCACAGGACACCATTATAGCAACTAGGCTCATAAGTGAAAGCAGGACAATGGGTAATCTTTTCTGCATGTTATCTGATTTTTTGTAAATCTAATAATAAAAACAGAAAAGACTAAAAATAAATTTAGGTTTATCTAAAATATATTTTAGGGCTGCCGTTTTTTTTTGTTTCGTTCTGTAACTGTCCCACGCTTAAGTGTTTAAGCGATGATCATTTCAACCGAACCGGATTAAAGAACATTATATTTTCGCAGTACTTTTACGCCTGGTGCAGAATGCTTCGAATCGTTTCGTTTTGGAAATTAGAAACCGATTTCCATCTGACCGTGTTGGGTGAAAGCGCTATACGAGAAAGGCATTTCTAAAAGATAAAATAGTATTTGTAATTGAAAGCGAAAACGAGGGCTTTTTATTTAATCTGGGAGAAAGGTAACTGGTGCAAAACGGAAAAAAGTTCCAGTCATTTTCTTGTGAACAATTCACGATAGCCGCCATACCGTGGGATTAGCATTTTTCAGAAAAATAGTAATTGAACTAAATGAAACTAGCGTTCACTAAGGCAAGATGTGCAATGAGTTTAGAAATAGACACGGGGACTGAACGGTGTCCATATCCCCGATATCTAAATTAACGCTCTCAAGGCTAAGATAGCATTCCATTATATGGAATCAAAATCCTCATCACCAATGTTATCTCACTTTTTAATTGGTCGACTTCGAAACCTTATCAAAAAGGTGAGACTTACAAACTTTAGAAGCAGGCTTCTTAAAAGTTTCCTTAACTAAAGACTTCTGGTTGAAGATTGGCGTGTAACATCAATATTTTCTTGGCAGGTGGGGGTATTGGAATAGCTATTTTTATCAGAAGTGGTAATAATTTATCCTGATTTTAGTAAAAAGGTTAGACGCAGAGACCGCAGGCGATAATTGTATTTCCTTAACTGCAGAGAACACCAATACTTTTGACGAAAATATTCTGAGAGAAGCTTTGCGCTAGCCAAAATATATTCTTGAGCCAATAAAAGCTTTCTTTTCAACCCTATAATTTTATTTTTGTATATTGAGAAAAGCTTTCCGAGGAAATATAGTGGTAGGAAAATAATGTTATGAGTGCAAATAAAATAACTCTCGCCTATGCGGAAGATGAGCGCTGGTTTCGGGAACCAATGGTAGAAATGTTGGTCGAAAGTGGCTTTGATGTCATTGGCGCTTTTAGTGATGGCAGAGAGCTTCTTACTTTCTCAGAAAATTGCTCGACTTTGCCTGATTTGTTTTTAACGGACCTGCGCATGCCCAAATTGAATGGTCTTGAGTTGACAAAAGAAATTTTGAAGAAATGGCCCCACGCGAAAGTGATTGTCCTAACTTCAGAGATAGAAAACTTTTACATAGAGGAGGCAAAGAAAGCTGGCGCTGTATGCTTTTTACATAAAATTATCGACTACAAGAATATCAAACACGCCCTCTTGGAGGTTCACCAAACTGGAGCGACGACCTTCGGGAAACTGAATTTGTAATACCTGGCCCGATTTCCTGTAAGCAGAGGGTTTTAAGGATGAAGGCTTTCTAAATAAGTTATGCACTCTAATTCGGTTAATTTGCGGTGACATTTGCACAGAAATTGCACAAGTTGTTTTTCGGTTCCCAATGTGCACAACTAATATTTGATACCGTTGCACGAATTTTACTTAGTTTTAAGCGTTTTAATTACAAGGGGTTCGAGAGAAATTCCTATTTTCACGAAAGGGTCTATTAAAAACGGTTTATGTTGATGATGTTATAGGGATATTGAAATATTCTATCATCAGCTTTGAAGCTATAACAAAATAGCGCATTACAATTTAAGTTTAATTTAATACAAAGTGAAACTTAGGGCTGGCAAATGAATTAATATACATACATAAATTGCAAATGCTAGCGACAACAAGTATCTTTCACTCATATTTATAATCTCAATGAGCCTGTTCGCTATTCACAATTATCAAAAAGAAGTAGAAGATATCATTCACTTTGGTGGGACAAAAAAAGAGACTGCTATAAGGAGTGCTTTCCATAATCTATTAAATGAATACGCACAAGGAAAGGGTCTAAAGGTAGTAACGGAAGTGAGTATTCAGGCGAATAATAGCAATAAAAAGGTTACGCCAGATGGTACTTTAAAAGACTCGTTGCGACAAGACTGGGGGTATTGGGAAAGTAAAGATGAAAGTGACGATATAAACGAAGAAGTACAGAAAAAGTTCAGTAAAGGATACCCTACTCAAAATATACTTTTCGAAGATAGCAAGACGGCAATTCTTTTTCATAACGGGCTAGAAACAAGTCGCGTATCAATGAAAGATGCAAATGCTCTTCACAACCTTTTAACTGATTTTATAAATTATGAAAGGCCAGAGGTTAAGCATTTTCGTCAAGCAATTGAACTTTTTAAATTGGATATTCCTAAAGTTACCGCGACAATTAGAGAAATTATTGAGAAAGCAGAAAAATCTAATAAAGAGTTTAAAAAATACAGCAAAAAATTCTTAAAAATATGTCACGATAGTATAAATCCCAATGTGACGTCCGACGATGTGCGAGAGATGATTATCCAGCATATTTTAACTGAGGATGTCTTTAATACAATATTTGATGAGAATCAATTTCATCGAGAAAATAATATTGCCCGTGAATTAGAAAAGGTAATTCATACCTTTTTTATCGGTACCGTCAGAAAAACGGCACTATCAAGCGTTCAACATTATTATCAAGCGATTAATGCTGCCGCGGCTGGAATCGCTGATCATCATGAGAAGCAAAAATTTTTAAAGGTAATTTACGAAACCTTTTATAAAAGCTATAATCCAAAAGCTGCTGATCGCTTAGGGGTAGTATATACTCCAAACGAAATCGTTAATTTTATGATTAAGGGTTCAGATTTTTTATTACATCAGCATTTTAATAAATTTTTATCCGACCAAGGTGTTGAAATTCTGGACCCCGCTACTGGAACAGGAACATTTATTACCGATATAATAGATTATATTCCTAAAGATAAATTAGAGTTTAAATATAAAAATGAGCTACACGCAAATGAAGTCGCAATATTGCCTTATTACATTAGTAATTTAAATATTGAGTTTACCTATAACCAAAAAATGGGTAAATATGAAGAATTTACTAATCTATGCTTTGTAGATACTCTTGATAATTTGGGATTTACTTTTATGGGGAAGCAAACAAATCTATTTGCTCCATTTTCCCAAGAAAATAGCCTTCGTATCATCAAACAAAATACTAGAAAGATTTCGGTGATAATTGGTAATCCTCCATATAATGCAAATCAAGTTAATGAGAATGAGAACAATAAGAATAGGGAATACCCAGAAATCGATAAAAGGATAAAAGATACTTTCATAAAATATAGTAAAGCTCAAAAAACAAAAGTTTATGATATGTATTCCCGCTTTTATAGATGGGCTTTCGATAGAATTCAAGATAAGGGAATTATTGCATTTGTTACAAATCGGAGTTTTATTGATAGTAAAACCTTTGATGGTTTTCGTAAAGTTATTCAAACAGAATTTGACCAGGCTTATATTATAGATACCATAAGTGATGTCAGAGCCAATCCTAAAATCGCTGGTACAACTCACAACGTTTTTGGAATTCAGACTGGTGTTGCAGTTATGTTTTTGATCAAAAAACAAAACCGAGTTAAGGGTGCACAATGCAGTATTTTTTATACCGCACTCGATGATAACTGGAAAAAAGAGCAAAAACTTCAATGGTTTACAGAAAATTCCATTTCCTCGGCCTCATTCACTCATATTCATCCAGATAAAAATAGCAACTGGCTGAACAACACAGATAATGACTTTGATAAATTGCTTCCGATGTACATTAAAGGTGGTAGTAAGTCGATTTTTAATTTGGCTTCCAATGGAATTTCTACTAATAGAGATGAGTGGGTTTATGATTTCAATGAGAAAAATCTAAAATCTAAAATCAAGTATTTTATTAAGATCTATAACAATTGTGTTAACGCAGGCAATTTTGAAAAATATGCAAAAGAAATCAAGTGGAGTCGTGATTTAAAAAATAAATTAACGCGAAAAATATTTGCTGTCGAGAAATCCGTTTCTTTTGTTAAATGTAACTATAGACCTTACACCAAAAAAATATTGGCTTTAAATTCGGTTTTGAATGATGTGATAAGCCATAATCAAAATTTCTTTAGTAGTAACAATAATATCGCAATTTGTATTAACGGGAACGGATCTGACTTTCGATTTCTTATAGTTGATACTTATCCCGATCTTCACTACACTGGAGATACAAAATGTTTTCCGCTTTATCGTTATGATGAAAAAGGCCGCATTGATAATATTTCAGATTGGGCATTAACTAAATTTATTACTCATTATAAGTTGAAATCTATTTCAAAAGAAGAAATCTTTGAATACATCTATGGGATACTTCACTTTCCTATTTATCTCTCTAAATATGAACTAAACCTTCAACGTGACTTTCCTAAGATTCCATTATATGAGGATTTTTATAAGTGGCAATCATGGGGTAAAACATTAATATCCATCCAATTAAATTATGAAAATGCCAAATTATATCCGCTAGCGGAGGTTCAAACTGGTAATAAAACTAATCCCAGAACAAAACTTAAGGCAGATAAGATATCGGGAATAATAACAATCGATGAGAACACCGAGCTCCGTGGTATACCCAATAGTGCTTGGGAATACAAAATTGGTAATCGTAGTGCGCTGGAATGGGTCTTAGATCAATACAAAACAAAGAGTCCTAAAGATGAAAGCCTTACAGCTAAATTTAATTTGTATGAGTTTTCCTCTTATAAAACTGAGGTAATAACTTTACTAAAAAAAGTTTGTTCAACAAGTGTCGATACAATGGATATTATATTTAAAATGAGCATTTAACCGTAGGATTGTCTTATCTAATTTTATATTATTGATTTAAATAATGATTTAATTGAATTAATTCTTCCAATCATATTTGGTGGTATCACAACCGCAGCGAATGTTTTTGGCAACTGTGTCGTAATTTCGTAGCGACACATCCGGTTTTTTACATTCTTTGTTTTGGCAATGAAAAAGCTTTTCAAAGGCGATGATGTCGGCCCAAAAAGCCTTTAGGTCCCCGAGTTTCGGATCGAAAGGATTATCGTGAGAAAGCAGATTACCGAACACAGAAGAACTGGACAACTTATCTATAATCGGAAGGTTAACTTTTAATTCCGCACTAGCTTTATTAATCTTTGATTTAAGCTCGTTGATCATTTCATCCGGCATCCGTTTTTCATTCACCTCGTTATACTTGAAACTCAGCTTTACTTCCAAGTTCAAACAGATCTTCTTCAGAATATGCTCTAAATATTTCCTTATAGGATTGCCTAATAATGTGACATTGCCATTAGCTAAGTTATATTCAATTATCTCTTTCAGATCATCTGGCAATTCACTCAAATGTGTTCCTTTGATCTCTGTCCATTTGATTTCGTTAATCAGCCAGCCTTTTTTCTTAGCAATCTGACGGACATATTGGAACCATTGTTCTTCATGGGTAAGCAGGACAATCTGATATTCCGAAAATTTATCGAATAAAAGGTCAGCAAATTTTTTCCGGTGATTGGTATCAAAGCTGGAAATTATATCATCCAGTATCAAAAACTTGTTTTCCTTGTTAAACGCGACTACCGAAGCCAAAAAGAATGAAATGCCAAAACAGTTCAGGTGAGATTCACTAAAATATTTTTGAGGTGGTGATACCCATTCACCCTTGTATTTATATTCAATGGTTATGCCGTTAAGCTCGTCATCCTCGCCAATGGTGACGATACGGATTTTCTCAAAAAGTTCACCAGGGTTCATGTACTGGTAATAATCATTGATGGTACCCGAAAAGGTATCAATAAAATTCTGTAGACCTTCTTTTTGTTTTTTTACAAACTCGTTAAAGATGATCTCAAGCGAGTTTTTTTGTTTTTCAAGTTTCTCCCGGTCTTCTTCGAAATTTTTGATTTTCATAAAAGCATCTTTGGCAGCTGATATATTAGCATATAGCACCGTCGTGTTATCACTTGCAATGGCTGTTTTTATCTTTGAGATCCGGGCAGCTATGTCGACGTTTTCAAGAAAATCCGCAGCGTGAAGTTTCAGGGAAGATGCATCACTTAACCTATTACCAGAGGTAACCTTTTCCAATGCAGCTTTCTGATACAGTCCAATCTTGACTTTCAATCCAGCAACAGCCTTACTGATTTTTGAATTGGCCAGATCTTTATACAACAGGTCGGTTGCCAAAGCATCGAGCCTTTTTATACGTTCCGCAGCAATGGCCACCATGCTTGTTTTTGAACTGTCGAAAACCGCTTTCTTTTTAGCGGCTTCTCCTATTTCCTGAAGACGCACATTTATTTCTGCCTGTAAGTCGGTCAGATTTTTTGGTTGTAAGCAAAGCGGACAGCTTTCGTCCTTATGGAATTTTTTGACGATGACATCATTCCCAACCTTTAAGAGTTCGGCAAGATAGGTCTGCATGATAGATCCTACATCATCGGCAATTTTATTAAATTCTACATGGTATTTAGTGTATTCCGTATCGATGAAATCAACTTCCTTTTCGAGGTCTGTTAGTGAGGCCTGACAAGTTTCCAGAAACCTCAGCTCGTTTACGAATTTGGAGGATGCAGGTGTTTTCAATTTAGCCAAGACATTATCTATATCGGCCATTGACCCAACGGTGAAGCCCAAACATAATGGAGCAATGGTTTCATTGATTTTCTCAAAAAGATTAGCCTCTTGGCTAAAAGCCGCCCCTATTTTCTCAATTAAGGTAGTTTTTTGAGTATTGATTTGGTTCTCAAAGTTTTGGTTTTTGATTTCAGCTTTGATAAAGTTGAAAGACTTCTTTAGTACTTCTTTTGCTTTTGTCACTTCGGAAAAACCGATAATATCCGACAGGTTTTTTAGCTTGTCGCTCTTTGTTTGGTCAACAAAATCGCGCAGGAACTGGTAGCGCAGTAACAAGTTTTCCTTTCGTGACCGTTCAAGGTATTCTGCAAAATCGGTTGTATCATTTGAAAATTCAGTAACTAATTTTCCTTTTTTATAATAGAGCTTTCTTTCGGCATTAATGACCGGTTTACTATAGTTGATCTTGATCGACGATTCTTTTTCCCCAGACAGGTAAGCGTTTCTAAGCGCATCTTTCAAATCTATTTCCTGGCTACCCAGGTGCGATACCGCATCAGTGTAATACCATTCCAGTGCATCCGATATACTGCTTTTACCAGTGCCATTATCCCCGTATAAAAGGATGGATTTTTCACCAAGATTTAAGGCGAACTGTTCCTGGACACCCCTTAACCCGGAAATATGAAGTTGCTTAATTTTGATTGGCATCTTGCTCTCTTAAAGTGTGTAATTCATTTTTCACGTTTGTGTCGGTAAGCTTGCCCTGGTCATATAGGGTTGCCAGGGACCGTGCAAGCACTTTGTCCACGTTTGGAATGTTCTCGATCTCTTTGAAAAAGTCGTCCAAAATTTCTTTGCCGGATTTTACGTCGTTACTCATAGCTGTTATTTAAAATAGTTCCAGTCGATCTTGAAATGGGTTGCGATATTGTTACTCATCACATCCAGACCTGTCTTATTATTGCAAATCGGATATATGCCAAAATGCTCCACAAAATTTAAAATGAAATAGCTTTCCAAATCCTCAACGCGAAAAGCCCAGATACTTTTAAGCATTTCGAAATTGATGTAGGTAAACCAAAGCGGTTCAACTTTTCTGTAACTCACCAAACCGACGTTTTTTGATTTACCGCCAAAGTGACCATTCAGCCTGCTTCCTATACTGTTGGTTTTCTTTTCGCTCATGCCAATGTAAAGCAGCCTGGAAGGATCAAAGGGATATTGAATCTGAATAGAAGAACTAAAAATAAAGTACAGGCCTGTAATGCCGTTCAATGAAAGGATATTACCCGCGTCAAAAGTTTTAGGGCTATCAAAATAAATATTGACGGTTGGGGTTGTCTCGCTCATTTTAGGGTAAAGGTCTAATAATATAAAAGGTCATCAGCGTTTCTAAAGGTACTAAAATTTTAAATCTAACACTGTTTGTAATGGTGTGCACCAAGTATCTCGTTAATCCTTATACCGTTGGCGTAACCGTCGAGGTCAGGGAACAGCATATCTTCCCTGATGCCCATTTTAAATAGTTGTCCTTGGATATGCGCTGCCGCAGATTGGTCAAATTCTATCCGTTCTATTTCATCTGGCAGGGTTTTGTCTTTCACAAAAGTCAGCTCTTCATTCGGGCTTGGCTGAATAGTAAATAAACCCGCCTGTCCTGTAATTCTTGTGGCAATGTGTGGTGGTTGGAAGACACCAACTGTTGGATATTGAAAAGGGTTTTCATGCCCTTTGGTATCAATGTAATTGCAAAAATGCAGTACGCTTACACAGCCACCATTCGGAGAACAGGGTTCAATAGCGTAATTGACTATCCTTGGCTTTGTTGCAAAATATAAGGCGACCAGAGGACTGGAAGTCCAATCCAAAAGGCGGGTAGGCAAGCCATGGTGTTGTGCAACCGCCAGCCAGTCCCAGTCATTTTTGAGCTGACTTACAACCGTTGAATGTGCCCTACGCTTAAACTGCTCAAAAAGTTCTATTTCGTCTCTGTCTGAATAATGCGGATTACGGCCGACAGATGGAATAAGTTTATGCTGCGCATTGCTTACCCCTCTAAAAACGTGGTGCCCACAAGAATAGGTGCCTGAAATTAAGCTTATATATTCTTCAAGGCTTTCGATTTTGCTTGTCATTGAGATTTGTATAAAGTGTTTTAGTGTGAATAGTTATTGTTCTCCTCTGGACCTTAATTCTTCAAGCCATTCGCTATCTAAATTAACAACTGTAAAAGGCAAGCCATAGCTGCTGGCTCGTTGCGAGAAAATAAAGATCCTGGAAAAAAACGCACCTTTCATTGTATATCCAGCATATTTATCATAGTTAAAATCACGCCATTGGTATAGCAAGCCTATCGGGACATTGAATTCAAGTTCGATTGGACGCGATACCTGACTGCGGTAATTGTTAATTGCCAATGTCCATTTGGTCACGTCATCAGCATAATAATGTAACCTCGCTTCCATATTACCCCCCTGGCCTTGCTCCCGAAAGAGATTGCCAACACCTCTTTCATTAGCAAACAAAAAAAGCAGGTCCCCGGTCTCCAATAGCCCAACAACGCAATTATTGATTACCTCCTCAAAATCCCTTAAAATCTGACCCGATATATTATCAGTAAGAAGATATTCAAACAAATCATCGTATAAACTGGAAGTTTTTGAATCGGGGGTTTTATCTTTCAGAAATTTATATAAAAGCCCCCTGGTTTCTACGGACATGTCGTGAAGGTAGGTGTCGTTTATCCTATGGAATAGGTCACAAGTGGAGTTTTTTAAAAACCAACGCATCGATAAAAGCGGAATTTTATTGTTTGCGGCAAATTCAAAAGCTGGCCGGCTAAACTCCTCCACTGAAGCAATGCCGACCTGGTAATGGTATCTTTTTCTGCTTGAAATGGCATAGGTGTCACGCCTGTTGTTTTTTCTTCGCTGAATCGTCTCATCGGTTACGATTTCAAATTCGTTTATGTCGTACCGAAGACCAAGGCCGTTTCTAACTACATCAAGCCCAATCCTCCTATCGTAACTCTTGCATTCAAACAAGAGCCTAGATGGGTAAGAAAATGGCATCTGTATGGGAGGTTCCATTAAAACGTCAGCGTCATGCGCCGCACCCTTGCCATTTATGAAAAACAGCCCTGATCCATCTTGCCGGTAGATGTAATGTCCATCTGGTATAACGGATGCAAAACCGCAGTTTATCATCAAATTTCTTACGATGTATTCTAGTAATGTTCCTTTTAATTGTCCCGCCGTCATACTAATACTTAAAAACAATGAATATACCCTTTTTTGGTTATTTATAGTCACAATAACACTTAGACAATGAATGAGATAATCGTATGAGCGTTATCACCGTTACCAGAGATTTCGGCAAGATTGATAAAGCGATTCCATAGTGAGTTGACCAGCCCAAGTAATGACCTTCACTTCTTAAATGCCTTAGCAATTGATATATTTAGGTGGTCAATTTTGAACGATACAAATTGACTCAAAAATCCTATAATGACCTTGGTCACCCCAAGCGAAATCTTTAATTAGATTAGTCTTTTATTTATTCCGCCAGATGCACGTAGTCTAATTCCGTATTGTTCTGTCGATTTATTGGAGCTATTTGTTTTTCTATATAAAAGTGGAAAAATGGCTAGATTTTTTTTAAATCGGGATATAATCTAACCACAAATATTGTAATTGGTTAAAATTAATAAGTTAGCATAAATACCCATAAGCTGGATGGAATAATAATGATAATAATTTCTAGATTAGCCGTAATCAATTGGACAACTCCACAATGAAATTATCACCCCTGACACTAGACAGACTTAAGACCTATATTTCTGGCGATAAAGAATCGTTCCCTAAATTGTCAGGGCCGGAAATACTCACGCTTTTCCATAGTGTTGGCTTTAAGGATGTTTATGAATGGGGGAACGGGGGGATGCCAAATGCTCTTTCCAGAAATGCGTATGTTGTAGAAAAGCTTAAAGAGATTAATGGCACTAAGGAAATGCAAGCCTTGCTCGAAACAGTTGTGTCTAAAGTCCATTTTCTTGAATCTGGTCTAGACCTTAATGCGGCAGTAAAGACAATAAATGTTGTTATCAAAGAAGATGGATATGAGTTTGTAGATGCTGGAAATGGTGGCTATAAGATAAGCGGTGCGCTTATACAAGATCCTATAAAAATTGAAGCATATTTTGAGGAAAACAGAGGAATTATTATAGATGAGATCAGGAAAGCCAAGTTTTTGATCTGGGTAGCCGTCGCGTGGCTAACAGATTTGGATTTATTAAGGGAATTACACGCAAAGAAAATTGCTGGTGTCAATATCCAGATTGTAGCAATGGACGATGATATTAATGCAAAGCTAAAGTCAAAAGTTCTACAGCACTTTGAAGCTTATTACAAATTACCTCAAGGCACATACAAAAACCTGATGCATCATAAATTCTGTATCATTGATTTGAAGACTGTTGTTCATGGCTCTTACAATTGGACTGTAAAGGCCCAGTATAACAAAGAAACGGTCACTGTGAACCATAGTCACGAATTTGCAGCAGGTTTTGCTGAGACTTTTATCAAACTTAAACTTGCTTGACACTATTTAAGGGTATTGCATTCTCAGTAATATTTATATTTGATGCCATCCAAATACGATTGCGCCAAATATTTATCTGCTTTAGACATCCCCGCTTTTTTATAAATTTTAGTATAAGACCGAAAAGATGGAACGGAAGTAATTATCAGCTGCCTCCATCATTAGATCTTGGACAGTTCTGCCTGAAGTGGGATGCCCATAGCATCGACTGGGAGGAATTGATTGAAAAGCAAGCGCGGCCTTCAAGATTATGTACAATATAAATTACAAGCTTTGGAAGGTAACCAATACCCCGAAGGCCAAATCTAGCATAGCAAAGTGACACGAATAAATTTTCGTCCATTAGATTGCATCCTGTTACCTGAATTTTTTATGGCGTTTCAATACCCTTCCCTTGCTGTCAAATTCTTCTGTTTCCTCCAAAGGCCTCTTCCTTAATATAAACTTATAGATAAGTGTGAGCGCAATACCGACATTTGCAGACCCGCCGATGACGGCAACTAATTTGATGATTTGGTTATAGTCCATAGCTATCGCAATTTTTTATTGCGCCCCCTTTTAGGGGCGTTGGACCGCCCTATTATACAAATAATCTTTGATATTCCAAAGGACAGGCAAATCTGGGCTTTGAAATCGCCATATCTGCATACACCAAACTTTTGAAGCGGTTGAGTTTCTGCTTCGCAAGTTTTGCACATCATGCCTTTTCTGATTAAAATTTCTATTCTGATATTCATAAAAAACAAATTGGGCCAGCGACTATTGCAGTGCCAATTGTTAAAGGTAAAACACCCATTCCAATCGATAAACGACAAGTGATTTTCGACTTTTCCTCTATGCAAAAATAGGTGTGATATCATCTGTACTTTAGCCGAAGCTTTGCCGTTTTACACCCTTCCAAAGCACCGAGAGAAAAAAACACCAAATGATTTACGGCCATGGAAACTAAAATATTCAATGGCTATCAGTCTCATTTTTTGTGCAAAAAACGCTTGTTTGCCATTGACTGCAAGACTAGAAAAGGTTACCTTGTGGCCTCTAAATTTCAATTTAAAAGCACGATGAAAGCTATTAACCTCTCAGATCTATTCGGTCAAAAAATTTATAGGATTCCCGACTACCAGCGCGGTTATGCCTGGGGACATAAACAGCTTCGGGAGCTTTGGGAGGATATACTGGAGATTTCTGAAATTAATGGATGCTTGCGACCGCATTATACTGGAACCATTTACGTAGAGGCTGCTCAACCAGAGGAAATCGAAAGATGGCTTACGGGCTTCACTTTCTATAACGTAGTAGATGGACAGCAACGGTTGACCACCATTAGCATTTTGCTTCAAGTACTTTTAAAATATGCAGGGGAAGGATATTGTAATGAAACAAGGGAAGACCTAGAAAAAGCATACATATTCAGATCAAACAGAAGTGGTGCCAGTAGGATTTACCGTTTCTGTTATTTCCAATCAGACAAGAACTATGCCTATCTTCTGAATAAAATATTCGAGCATTCCGGTACTGTGTTTGATGAAAGTCAATTTAACTTGTACAGCAAAAATCTATCCCAGGCCAAGGATTTTTTTGAGCAAAGAATCAAACCGCTTACCAGTCAAGATCGGGAAATTATCTTTTTGAAGGTAACTACAGCCTTAAAATTTGATTTTCGTGAAATTGAGCAGGATCTTGACGTTCAGGCCGTTTTCGAAACGATGAACAACAGGGGGAAGCCTTTATCCACGCTCGAAAAACTAAAGAACCGCCTAATGCACCTGACCGAAAAACTGGGATTGGCGGATGAAGACCGCAAGTCGCTAAGGAATGACGTGAACAGATCCTGGGGCATCATATACAACTGGCTGGCTAAAAATCCAGAACAGATTCTCGATGAGGACATCTTTCTATCTGCACATCTATCATTGGTCCGGACACCTAAGGATGCTGTTTTTTCTGAAAAACTTGCCGAGGAAAAAGTCTTTGAAATATTCTCCAACCGTGCCGAACAATATGACTCGGGAGAGGAAAATACCAAGGAAAGTCCAGTCAGTTATGAAAAAATTCAAGACTATATCTTGAAGCTTTCTGCATTTGCCCCAAAATGGTACGAAATCCATAACTCTAGTCATCCGATGATAAATAAGGTACTACTTTTAAATGGTGGAAAGGAAATGAAGATTTTTCTCACTCAACTAAAATCATTTGAATGGGAACCAGGGAAACTGGATCAGGCATTGGACAAGCTCGAGCGCATCATGTTCCGTAATCGGATTCAGGGGCTTGGGGTAATTGATGAGCGTTCCTTTGCTACCTGGGCAAGGGATATCTATAATGGCAACCTATCAGCAGTGCTTGTCATGGCCCGTTTGAATGAGCAATTGGACATTCCAGTTTTAACGGCGAATATGGTGAACTACTTTAATGGGTTATATGGCTACGAGCGCGGACCGAAGGGTTTCCACCGCTGGGGTGCACTTAAATATTTTCTGTTCGAATATGAGGAACACCTTAAATATCATTATAAAGAGACTAATGACAAGGTAGATCTTTCGGATTTTGATTCAACAACCATTGAACATATTATTCCCCAGGAATATGAAGCCAACTGGCAACAGCAGGTAAGTTCGGTTTTTGAAAACCTGACCGAAGAGCATGCCTATCATGGAACAAAGGTATTGCTGCATACCCTAGGTAATCTTACTATTCTTAAAAACGGGAAAAACTCATCTCTTGGTAACAGGAGCTGGTCAGATAAAAGGGAACGTTTCAAAACCGGATCATATAATGAAATCGATGTAGCCATAAGTGAAGGCTGGGATAGGGAAACTATTAGTAAAAGGGGAAAGGATATGTTAACATTTATGACCACAAAGATCAAGGGCCTTATCCTTCAAAGCTCCGATATCGAAAACATCCTATTCTCGAACCCTTCAATCTGCAGCGCAATCAGGGATGGCAAAAAGTATGAGCCGCCAGTTAGAAGAGAAGATGCCATCAACCAAGATTAAGCCTATGCCAAACCGCTTCATTAAGTTAATGGCGGCTATAAGCGTTATTTGCAAAGTATAGATTTGAGCATAACCATTGGCAGCTAACGTTTTTATACCGTTTGACCTCGAATGCCCAGTGCATTTTAAACACCCTGTGTCTCCAAATCAAAGCACTTTTCTATCTCGTCTACAGTCGCCTTATATGGGCTTGGGAAATTCTTTTTCATTTCCATGTAGCCAAACAGTGACCTTTTGGATAGAAGATAGGTTATTGGGCCTCCTTTCTCATCATAGAGTTTTTCAAGCCCCTTTCTGCTGCGATGATAACCGCTCAACCATTCGGCAAAAAGCGCAGGTTTACGCCTGAGCGGCCCAAAGTACTTGATCAGAAAATCAATATGGACGACTGTTAGCGGCTTGATGGTCTGGAAATTACCCTTCAGATTCTTGCTCTTTTGTTGAAAACCTTCATTAAGATAGTGATTCACCCCCGCGATATTCATATGGTGCTCTGAGCAGATGATTACAGGATATATGTTCATTTTTTCCGAACGCGTGATGCCAAGCTTGTTCCGAAGGTCGCTATTCGGTTCTGAAAGATGTCCAAGCTGTCTAATAATCTGACCTACCCCTTTATCCTTATTGCCATTTATCTTATCTGAAAGGAAACGCTTGTCCAAAAATTCTTTGGTAAATTCCTTATAGTCCAAATTTTCGAAGGTGTTGGGATGTAGATCGTTCATCTTCACCTCAAACACGAAAACATCACAGCTCGAAGCACGGACGATAAAATCTTGATACTTCTCAGTGGAGATAAGCTGTTGACTCCTTTTATGAAATATTTCACCGAGCAGACTACCGACAAGGTATTTTTCAAAGAATTCCAGCGCGATATAGGCTTTAAAATTTGCGTAGGTTTTAAACTTGCTCTTCAGTTTCTCAGAGCTATGGTGATACAAAGAGTACAGGAAACCATTTTCTAGTGCATACTGGAAAAAATTGTAGTCGAGGACGAGAATTTTTTTCGGACTTAGGAATAAAAATGGCTTGGTGACTACATCCATATTAAGTGAAACCTTTTCCTTACCAGCTAATTCCATAGGTTCTGCCCCAAATTCCCTCATCAATTTTTCCGGCCAAAAATGAGAAAGGTCTAACATGTGGTTGCCCCAGTTTTGAGGATGGATAGCCGAGCCAAGTACGGCAAGGAAAAACTTAGCAAAAGTCCCGGGGTTTTCAATCTTCATCTTCTCGCAATACATGTCCGCTTCTTCTTTAAGCAGTTCATCGCTATCAAGAAATTTGCTCATGAAGAGAAACTTGGTAAAGGTATCAATTTTCATCACCCCTTTTGCCCTCAGATACCCCTGCTGCATTGTTTCCATGGTGAATAAACCTTCAAGCGATTCAAAAACAATTCCCTTCGGCCTGCCATAATAAAGATCATTATAGATTAACATAGTCTTGAAAAGGTTTCGAGCAAACTCCAAAGGTTCGATAGGAGTCAGTGTCTCGATCATCTTAAAATTCTTGAGTAGGTCCATAATCAGCAAACCAATCGGACCTTCGGCAAACCATCTTTTTTCATCGGTAAATAGGGGGCGGAATTCCGTCACTCGCTCAAAACCAGGGACGTCGCAAAAGACTGCTTCTCTGAGTATCTCTGGATCGATCATCTGGTTGTCCATTTGCTGAAATAGCATGGCATTAATCTTCGAGAGCCTTATCAACAACGTATCCGTAGGATAGCCCGATACAAAAGTAAGTGTGTCTTTTGGGATTGGCTCAAGATACACCTCGGTGTAACCTGTTACATGGAGAAATTGCATACAGTTGGTTTTTTTACTGGTGTCTCAAATTTCCATTTTCGATGTGGATATTAAAAATCTCCGAAATTTGATAACGCTTCTTATAATTTGTGAAGAGGATGGAAACTTCGGTATCATTGATTCGAAATCAGCCACTAACCAGGCGATTCCGCAGCGAATTAAACATCCAAGAATTTGGGGCCTTAATCTCTCATCAATGAATATGTTTTGGTGGTCAATTTGAGCGGAACTTATTGACTCAAATTTTCGTAACAACCTAATCAGACTAAGCGAAATCATCAATTTGTCATCGTTGGTGAAATTAAGCTACTTAAAAGTTTACTTCCATAAAAATTCAAGGTATTTTTAAATCGGTTTTAATAGGTAATCTGTTTTAGAATGCATCTCGTACACTATGTATTCACTCAATTTCAGTTTATCTTCAGGTAATTCACTATATGTCGTTAAAATTATCTGACCAGAATTAACCGGCAGATCGGCCATAACTTTTATACAATCTATCAGGGAATCGTTATCTAAGTTTTGCTGTTTGGGCTCATCAAGTACTAATATGTCTGGAAAAATAATCTTCCCTTTAGTTTTCAATTCAATAGATGTTTGTAATAGTGCTAAGTAATAACTTAGGATGATTCTAATGTTATCACTTGAACTACTGATGTTATAAATGTCGTAATTGTCTAGATATGGTGTATAGTTATCCGATGCATCAAGTCTAATCGCAGCTATTAGTTCACGATTCTTCTTAAAAAGGCCTAAGCTTTTTACGTTTTCCTGCAGAAATGTTTTTATTGTATCGATGGTTTTCTGGTCATCCGCGGTTTGCTTATAAGCGTCCACTTCCGCTTTTAGTTTATCTAAAGCAGCCTGATCGGTTTTGATTTTCTGTCGCAATGATGTAAGTCCATTCCATCGCTCACTTACGCGTTTGAAACGTTCGAGGTCTTTATATAATGAATCGGCATTCAATATTCTTTGCCTTAAAATCGCAAAGTCACTACCAGCAAAAGTCGTAATTTGATGATCTAATTCTTTCTCCAAACCAGAAATTTCATCTTTTAGATTATTCCTTTGTTCAAAAACCTTGCGTCTATCCAACAATCGCTTTTCAATGACTTTTTTAAACGTAGCTTCCTCATCTTCCAAAAACTTCAGATTTTGATCAGGGGTTGACAATTTCTTTCTCAAATCACTATGACATAATTTGCATTCGTCATCCTCAGTAGACAACAATTTAGCTTCGCAAACCGGACATGTGGTTATATTTATTTCCGTTTCAGCCTCCTTAATCTTTTTAAGCTGTTTATTTTTATATTTATTCAGCTGTATCCGCTCCAAATATTTCTCATATTCATTTATTTCTAGACTTATTTTTTCTAGCCTCTCGTTAGCTTTCCTCAACTGATAGTTCGCAACCTTTATTTTCTCGCGAAGATTTATTTTGGAATCTTCAAAGTCTGTAACTGGATTTGCCGCACTTTCTACCAAATTTGCCTCGACTTTATAACGCTCGTCAAGGTAGTTAATGTAGTCGCTTATACTGGCTTTACCAATAGAGTCGGTATTGACTATAAGTACATCTTCCGACTTCTCACCATCAGATATAACAAACAGGTTTTCCTCTTTTCCAGATAACTCTTCAATTATTTTTTTAAGCTCTAAATCAAGTTCCTTCAAACGTATCTCACTGATGTGAATTTTAAAACGATCCATTCCAAAAAGAAATTCAAATGCTACCTTTTTGATGTCTTTGATATTATACCTTAAGACCTGACGGGCTTGAATCTGAGACCATCCCGCCCTTTGTTCAACAAAAAATAAAGGCAAGATATTCTCGAAATATAATTTGGATAGTTTACGATCATAGGTTGGTAATTCAACTTGGCGCAGACCCAAAAAACTAAAAAGAAATGTTTGAAAGCCGTTCTCAGAAAAAACACCTTCACCGACAACTATTAGCCTTTCCGATTCTGGGTTGGTATAGAATTGGTCAGCAGGACAAGATTTTATTGCAGCTATTGTATTATCTCCGCCAGCTATGTATCGAAAAATCGTTACTACATCCTCACCATTGGAGATTTCCAATAACAAATAAGATCTCGCAACCCTTTTATTATCTATTTCTTTATAGAATTCCGGTTTGAAAGGGTTTTGTATCGATTTAAAAACACCTAAACCTTTTTCGGCTCCCAACCCATAGACTATACCTGTTACAATACTTGTCTTCCCGACTGAGTTAGGTCCAAAAATAATATTTAGACCATCCCGAAAAGGAATTTCAGCACCATATTTTTTACCATCATCAGTTTGGATATGGTAGATTAGTTTATTTATTATCAAACGTGGCATTCTGTTTCCAATAGGAATTAGGTATTACTTCAGTTATTATTTTAATTAGTTTTTCTTCAACTATGCTTGTACCAAAAAGATCAAGAAAATTATGTTCACGAGGAAATGCATCCTTTATTTTTTCAAAATATGTTTTACCAGTATCGGTTAGAAATAATCTGATATTTTTTTGATCCTTATCAGATTTATAGGCCAAAAGATTTCTGGTATATAAATACATAAACATATCATTGAACCTGATGTCCCATGGCACACTTTTATATTGGACAATATTGAAGTCAATTTCCACTTGTTGTGTTGTCTCGAATTTCTTAATCTTATCAACAATATTTTTTTTGCCGTTGAAGTATTCCAAAATGAATTTAGACTGGAAGGCTTCATTTCTTAGAAGAAAATCAACACATGCAATAACGTTTTTACTTAATCCATTTTTCGTGTTAAGTATACCAAGAATTACCGCAATTCTTGCGGCCCGGAACTCCATACGGTCTTCTGGTTGGACAAAGAGCGGTCTATCCAGGTTGATGCTTGGTGTTAAGCCTTTCTCGGTAATATTTTGTATTAAGTGATTAATCAGTTCCATTTTTCCTCCAATCTAATGGGCATTGTGCTGCTAACTCAAATACAATTCCGCATAATAATTTTTCTTTATCTCCCTTTAGTTCATTTTCTCCATAAAAGGTTAATATTTCCTTTTCCGCTTCATTAAAAAAGTCACTGAAGAACTTTTGGGGAGTGTAGGAATCGTCCATCTTAAAGTTATGCGTAAGTCGCGATGCCTTTAGTCTCATATTTTCCTCCCAATTTAAAATATTGGTTCTAAGCTCCGAATGTACATCAACTAAACTTTCGAGATATACTTTATAGTCAGCTCTTGCTTTGTGATAGATAATCCGATACTGATCATCTGACTTGCATATTGCGTTTAATTTGATATCAAGTGATGTCACCATTTCTTCATCACCGTTAATGGGTGAAGTGGCATCAGGGATCTTTATTAGATTTGCATGTCTAAGCAGATCTTTTTTGCTAATCAACAAATTGACAAGTACTTTGAGCCGCTGAAGCTCCTTTTCCTCGTCCAAAACAAGTAAACAGGGCTCGTCGTATATTTTTTGATATAGTTTTTTATCCAATGCAAACATCTTTTCAACATCCTTATCGGGTGTCCAAAAGTCAACAGGGAATTTAAATGCTTTTGTTTGTTTTGCTTGTATGTTATGATCAATATTGCTTAGGTTTTTCAACGGAGAAAGTGCAATAAATGCTGTTGCATCGTGGTTTGAAGAGTCAAGCTGTACCTGTTTACTGAAAATCTCTGACCATTCCAGCTTGGCGGAAGCATAGTATTTACATTCGATAAAAAATTCTCGCTCCAATTCATTCTCATCTAAAAACAAAACACTGATATCAAAACCATTTTGAGTGCCGGCTGTCTGTTTTCTTACCTGAATGACTAAAAAGCCCATATCTTGAAACAACTTTTTGAAGAAAGGCGCCACAAGTTTTTCGAAATCTTCACCAGTAATTGGCATTTTTTTGAGTTAGTCGTTAATTAAGTTGCGTGTCCAAGCAAAAGTTCCTTTCCTTAGAATTCTCAATATTAACAAATTATCTCATTAAAACTTACAGATTGCATTTTAACCCTGCTTTTACCTACTGTTTTCTTTTGACAATAAACAATTATTTAAAATTCCTGCCCTCATGGAACACTTTTTTCGTGGCATCCTCGCGAACCTGGGCACGTTTATTCTGTGAAGGATAGGACGATTTTTTTTCATCTCCACCGGCTAAGGTCAACACTGGAAGCTCATCAACCTCCCGTTGCACCAACTTGCCGAGCATCTTTGTAAAATCAAAACATTTACTCACGATCACGTGCACCACCTGTCCCTCGCGCTGCAACCTGCCTTCCACCATGAGAAGCCTCGAATGCAGAATTTCTTTTCTATAGGTTTCAAAAAGCTTTTCAAAAACAACCAGATTGGAATAGCCTGTTTCATCTTCAATAGTAATAAAACATACCCCGCCTGCCGTTCCGGGACGCTGGCGTACCAATACCAGTCCTGCTACTTTCACCAGCTGACCATCTGTCGAACCATTATTAATGCGATGGCATGTTCTGATGTTGAGCATTTCGAGCTGAGTCCGCACAAAACTCACCGGATGTGCTTTTAGAGAAAGTCCTGTAGTGGCATAATCTTGAACGACATGCTCTCCCTTGCCCATTAACGGAAGTTCAACCTGTGTTTCCAATATGCTTTCAGACGGTTGCCCCTTGAATAGTTCCTCCGGCATATCTTTTAGGGCAGAAACTTCCCAAAGTGCTTTTCGCCTATCTATTCCCATCGAATGAAATGCATCTGCATCGGCCAATCGCTCCAAGGTGGCAATCGATATTCCCGAATCCCTGATTGCGGTAATACTTTGATAACCACTTCCGCGACCATTGACCAAAATGTCCATGTCATCTCCTCTAATGCCATTGATCTGCCTGAACCCTAACCGAAGCGTAAAATACTTACCTGATTTTTCCTCAAGTTTATTGTCCCAAAAGGAATGGTTGACGTCAACTTCGCGAACTTGAACCGAATGCTTCCGCGCATCAATAACAATTTGTGCCGGCTGGTAAAAGCCCATCGGCATACTATTTAGCAATGCGGCAGCGAAAACGTCAGGATAGTAGTGTTTAAGCCAACAGGATACATAAACGAGGAGGGCAAAACTGGCAGCATGGCTTTCGGGAAATCCATAGCTCCCAAACCCTTCCAGCTGCCTGAATATCCTTTTTGCAAATTCCTCTGTATATCCCTTGTTCATCATTCCGTCGATGAGTTTTTGCTCATACTGGTTCACCATTCCTTTAAACTTGAATGTTGCCATGCTGCGACGAAGGCCATCAGCTTCAGCAGGGGTAAAGCCTGCCGCTACTATAGCAATTTTCATCGCCTGTTCCTGAAACAGCGGAACGCCTAACGTGCGTCCAAGAATTTTTTTCAGTTCCGGCGAGGGGTAGACAACAGGTTCTTCGCCGCTGCGCCTGCGCAAATATGGATGAACCATATCTCCCTGAATGGGTCCCGGGCGAACGATCGCGACCTCTATCACCAGATCATAAAATTCTCTTGGCTTAAGCCTAGGGAGCATGGACATCTGCGCCCGGCTTTCGATCTGGAATACGCCCAGGGTATCGGCGAGGCAGATCATATCATAAACCTCTGGATCATCTTGGGGAATGTTGGCCAGTGTATATTGCACGCCGTAATGATCCCGGCAGAGATCAAAAGCCTTTCTGATGCAGGTAAGCATCCCAAGCGCCAGCACATCCACCTTTAAAAAACCCAGCGCATCGATATCATCTTTATTCCATTCGATATTGGTGCGGTCTTCCATCCGGGCATTTAGGATAGGGCAGAGGTCTGTAAGCTTCCCTTGCGTAACTACAAATCCTCCTGTATGCTGACCGAGCTGCCGCGGAAAGCCCATCATTTGGGAAGTAAGCTCAAGTGTTTTCTTAAGGTGCGGATCATTTGGATTTAGACCTTGCTCGGTAACGCGCTTGCCCTCGAACCATTCATCTGTAAACTCCCATATTGAAGTTGACAGGCGATTGATTGTATCAACAGATAGCCCCATTGCCTTGCCTACATCCCGGATGGCTCCTTTCTGGTGTTGCTGTGTGACGGTTGCAACGATTGCCGCACGGTCACGTCCATACTTGGTATAGATATACTGGATGATTTCTTCCCTGCGCTCATGCTCGAAGTCGACATCAATATCGGGAGGCTCGTTTCTGGCGGGTGAGATGAAGCGCTCAAATAGCAAATCAAACTTCATCGGATTAACAGAGGTAATACCCAGCACGAAGCAAATTGCAGAATTAGCTGCCGAGCCCCGACCCTGGCAGAGAATCCCGCGGGATCTGGCCTCACGAACAATATCCTCAACAAAAAGGAAGTAATTGGCATAATCCATCTGCCTCACAAAAGCCATCTCATGATGGATCATGTTAACAACCTTTTCCGGGATCTTCTCGCCATAAAATTCATGAGCACCTTTCCAGGTTAAAAATTCGAGCTCCTCCATCGGACTGCGTCCGCTTGGATTGATTTCTTCGGGGTAGACATATTTGAGCTCATCAAGAGAAAAATTGCAGGCTTCGGAAATGACCATCGTGTTTTGAATTGCGCTTGGATATTTTCTGAAAAGTCTGTCCATCTCAGCCACCTCTTTCATGTACCGCTCAGCATTTTGATGCAAACGAAACCCTGCTTCCTGAATGGTGCATTTCTCTCTTACACAGGTCAGTACATCCTGAAGTTCTCTTCGTGAAGGATTGTGATAATGGATGTCGCCTGTTGCAACGACCGGTATTTCGTAAAATTTGGAAAGCTGTGAAGTTCTAAATATCAGCTTATCGTCGTTTCCCAAATAAGATCTTGTTGCAGCAAGGTAAAGCTGACCACCTAGAGCGTCGCGATATTCTGCAACTGAGGCGATAAAGCTAGCCTCATATTCAAAGCGACGGTTCAAAGCGCCAGGCATTACAAGGGCAAAAAGAATCCCTTTGCTATGGGCGTAAACATCGGCACGGGAAATATGGCAGCTGCCCTTTTCTGCTCTCATATTGCCCAATGTCAATAGTGCGGACAACCTGCCATAAGCTTCCCTATCCGTCGGATAGGCGAGCAGGCTCCCTCCATCCAGCAGATCCAGCCTGCAGGCGGGAATTAGTTTTATGTTTTTCTCACGGCAGGCAGCATGCGCACGTACAATTCCGGCAAGGGTATTCCTGTCGGTTATGGCTATTTTTTTATAACCGAAGATTTCGGCCTGTTCAACCAGTTCGTGCGCATGCGAAGCGCCACGCAAAAAGCTGAAGTTTGAGGTAATCTGTAATTCACTGTAAGCCATAACCCATCTCCTTTAAGCAAAAAATCCATGAATAAACCACTTGTGTTGTTGTTCCCCACCATAGTGTCCGGAACGGAAAAGCCAGTAGCGGCATCCTTCTTCATCTTCCACCTGATAATAATCCCTATGCTCTCCCTTATCCATCCACCATTCGCGCTCAATCCGCTCGGGACCGTCTGCCTTTGAAACCAGGTGGCGGACGCCTTTATAAATAAAAAACTTTGGCGGATGATCCGGAATAAGCGCCATTACCTCAATAGGGGCGGGAACCTTAAGCATTTCGGTCGGCCGGGGCTTATCCGTTCGCCATGGATTTGAGGCCTTTTCTGTTACCGAAGCTGCCTTTGATATTGCACGTTCCGGCCAGTATCTGGTTGCAGGCAAAAAACGATGGATTGCTTGCGCACCAACCTTTCCGGCAACACGGTCCAGAAACCTGATCACACTATTATCATTCAGGCCGGGCTTGGATGACCACATTTCTTCCTGGGGCACATCGACATCCTCCACCTTTGGCGCATCAAGAACAAATAGTTCAATTCCCAGGGCTGGTCGGATCTGATCGATCTTTAACTGAAAAAGTTTGAATAAATGACTCACACTATGCGAAGCGCCACTGGTTCCAATGGAAACCTGCACAATTTTTCCATCGATACGGTATCCTGTCAACATTCCTGTTCGCAATCCCTTACCTTCAGATTGCATCCTGTTACACAGATTTTCAAGCATCTTTTGAATCGCGATCTCAATTGCAGTTTTGGTTTTGATCGGTTCCATGCAGGCTAGCCTTTCGCTAAATGCTACGGGAACCTTTAATGGAATAAGCGCTTCTGCTTCAGTTCCAATAGCCTGAGCCAGCCGCAATAAAAAATCTTCCCCGAATCGCCTTCGGAGCACCGATCTGGGCATCCCTATAAAGCTTTTTATCTGATAGAATCCCAGTTTACGAAGTTTCGCAAGAACTGTATCTTCCAGTCTTAACGCCTCAGGAGACAGACTGAGCAGAGCATCTACATGTTCGCCGGAAGGAATCAATGGCGTAACTTTACCAAACCGGGACACCGCCCATGCAGCGCCGGGTGTATCGGCAATCGCTAAGCGTACGGTATATCCCTTACTTTTAAGCCTGTTTACAATTTCTTTCAGGTATTCTCGCTCTCCACCCCAAAGATGCGGACAGCCTGAAACGTCAAGTAACAGTCCGTCCATTCCGAATTCGTCAATGGATACAGAGGGCGAATAGCGCACACACCATTCGCCTAGTCCCCTTAGCAGGTTTTTCGGGCGGCCTGGCTTGTCGTCCAGAACCTCGAGCCCGGGACATATGGCCTTCGCATCCGCTGCACGCATGCCGACCTCAACTCCAAAGCTAAATGCCAATGGATTTACTGCGGTTATCATCATCCGCCCATGGTCGGGCGCAGCGAAAACAAAAGGCACCTCGGCTAGTTCAGGGCGGCGGATAAGCTGCCAGTCAGCCAGTAATTGGCGGAACCATATCGAAACAAAACGCCTTTGCATAATAGCTATCCAATTTGTCTGCCCTCCAGATCAGACCAAATCGGTTGATTACCTGTTTTCTTAATTTCTTCAAATTTTTCGCCTGCCCATTCCAGTATAAAGCTTCCCGGATTTCCATTACGGACTTTTAGCAGCTCAACCTGCCAGCGCGGGAATCCGATCCCGGGCAAGCCGTCCTGCGTAACTGAAGGAAGTGGGCTGACTTTCCATCTTGCTGTTGCCACGGTGCTCGCCTTTTTATTTCCGTCCTTGCGCAGGATAAATCCCGTAACACCACTGGTCTCAACCGCCAGCTGCAGCCTGCGGGATTCTATAAGACTCACATTGTTAAGTTCTGCCACAACCGCCGCAAGCCCCTCACATTTGATGGCCTCCTCTGTAATCCATAGCACATCCTTTTCGCTCTGAACATCCATAAAAATAATGCGCTCAGGCTCTACGTTAAATAAGCTCAAAGAAGCGGGGAAGAGATTCCGGGTCGTGCTTACCCACACACAGGCCGCACCATTTTCCATAAGGACGGAAAGTAGCCCGGCGATAAAGCCGTCACTGGCCGCCGAATGCTCCGGCTGAATTGTGATAAATTCATGAATTGCCTTTTTGGGAAAAACACCACCAGGAAATGAATTTTCAATCTCTCCCAGTCCGATGCGTTCGGCATTGCCTGTGCAATGGGGTTTAAACCCCTGCCATAACAGGATATCCTGTTGCAATTTCTGAAGTAATTCTTTTTTGGCATTCATGACTTACTGAATTAAATACTATTATATTTAGTATTATAAAATTATACAACAAACATAAAGCTAAAAATGTTAGTAAAAAATGAATTGTGGAAAACATTCCCGTTTTGGTGGAAAGTTTGCATTCCTTACTGTGATGACTATCCTTGATAAAATAGATCTTAAAATCTTATTTATGGATAATAATTCTTAATCGATTTTATCCCATCTTCCTGATTTTCAAAACCTATCTGCTCAAATAACTGTTGTTACAAAATGGAAAGAAAAGAAGTAACCAGCCTATTTAGCGAGGTAGAAAAAAGTGTCATTAGCTGGGCAAAAGCACACCGCAGTGAACTGATCATTGGCGGTATTTTCGGATTTTCCTTAACTACGGCTTATCTAATTTTCTCAAAAAAACATTTTAAATTGGCTAAGCCGTTAAAACCATTGGAGCCCGGACTGAATATGGAAAGATATATTTTTGAAATCCCCACCGACAGCGGGATAAAAGAGGCTGTCGTAGAAACTTCAGGCGAATGCTACGGGGTGACGCTTGATGGCAAATACATCGGAAGCATGTGGCGTGATGAAAACCTTGGTCTTCAATGGGACACACTTGATGAAGAACTAGCGCCTCATATCTGGGATATCGCATCCAAGCTCTCAGAGGCTTTTTCCAGACAAGGATATCCCTCACTATTAAAGGGAGCCTATCCCGAAATTGAGTCTACCCAGTGGAAGAGCAGTGAAACCCTTGAGGTGGTTATTTCAAAGGAAACAGATATGGAAGTCTTCACTACGTTCTTAAAAGATGAGGTCTTAAACCTGGTTGATTTCGAGGAGCACCTGGACTTGATTGTCAAGAAAGCAGATGATCCGTATTTTGTAATTATAGGCATCAACTAACTATTTCCTATTTGGTTCAAGATTTTGTATTTTTAAGATGATGAAAATAGAAGAGGCTTTTGAGATTGTCCTGCCCGATATTAAGATGATCGTTACCTCACATCTGATCGGAGGCAGTGAAATATATAGGATCGAGTTCTCGGATGGAAGACCACCACTAAACGTAACCGAAGCGAATGGTTACAGGCCATTCTGGACATCTGTTCCGCAGGGAAGACAGATAGAGGCAGAATTTTTTGGTAAAAAGATTGCTGAACATTTGAAAAATAAATAATTATGTGTTACTACAATGGTCAACGCGTTTCAAGAGCAGAGTTTATTTCACTCCTTCAACTTGAAAAGGCGGTAAAAAATTATCAGTTTCTCGACAGGGCTGTTCATAACGGTTTTGCCTATTCACCCGTTGCGGTATTAAAAAGAGATGCAGAGCAGACAAACTTTGATATCGTGCAGATGGAATGGGGTTTTTTGCCTCCCTACCTTAAAAACCGCGAGGCTGCAAAGAATTTTCGCAACGGATATAAAGATGCTGCCGGTAAATGGCATATCGGATATACAACACTCAATGCAAAGGCCGAAAATCTTTTTTCAAATGAAAAGGGCGGTCCCTCGATTTATGCAAAGGCAGCCCGCGAGCGAAGATGCCTGGTGCTGTCAACGGGATTTTACGAGTGGCGCCATGTATTTCCGAAGAACAAAAAAACAGGAGAGCCTTTGAAAACTGCCGTTAAGTATCCTTACTACATTTCTGTTAAGGACGAGGAATACTTCTACATGGCGGCAATTTATCAGGAGTGGACCGATCAGGAAACCGGGGAAATTGTTGAGACAGTCGCTGTCACTACCGCGCCGGCCAATCCGCTTATGGAACAGGTCCATAATTCCAAAAAACGTATGCCTACAATTTTAAATGATGAGCTGGCCTATGAATGGATGTTCGGGGATTTAAGCGATGAGCGAATCACCGAGATTGCATCCAGTCAGTTTCCTGCCAAACAAATGGATGCCTGCACGATTGCGAAAGAGTTCTTGTCGACACTTGAACCATCAACGCCCTTTATTTATGAAGACCTGCCCGCTATCGAGTACTCGATTTAACACGGCTGGATGCTTCCATAAAGCACTTTTTAGGGGTGATTGTTTAGATTTTAAAACCATTTTCAGTTGAGATCAGTTATATCATAAAAACTAATATTATGAGCGATAACAAACAGAAACAGGATGGCAGAGAAGATTCAAAAGTTGATCTGAACGATGCAAGCGAAGTTGCTTATGCAGCAAAACAGGCTGGGGTAACTTCTGCTCAATACAAGGAACTGGCTAAAGCGTCGGGAAGTTCTTCCAGGGCGAAAATTGCCGAATATATTAAGTCAAATGCCAAGGCGTAAGTCGGTAGATGTCTCACTTGATGGGCTTGCCGGAAAACTTGGAGCAGTGATTTTTAGTGAATCTCCGGGTTTTCTCTGTGTGCTCCCTCAGGATATCCATGAATCGATACTTGGAAGAGGGAATTCTGTTGCTGAAGCTGTAAACAACTGGGATGAAAAACTCAAGGCTCATCTCCGCAACAGTACCACCGGGGATCCTGTAGTGGATTATGTTCAAAAAATTCTGAGCAGTACAACGCCTGATCATGTTCAGTCCTTTTATGATCAATTTTACCCGGTTAGAAAAAAACAGTAATCTAAATATAGTTATGGATAATCAGCAAAACAGTCAGCCAAAGTTTGGAAATGAAGTGGAAAAGGACATCAATTCCCAACAATTCGTCACTTCTGATGATTGCCTCGACAGACATGAAACTGAAAGCGATCTTGATTCCCTGGAACCACAGGAGTTTGGGACAAATGACGGCGAGCTAAATGTAGATGATCCTAGGGAACTCCGCTATTGGGCTGAACAGTTTCAGATTAGTACGGGTGAGCTAAAATCCGCAGCACTGTTGCGGGGAAATTCTATCCTCGAAATAAAAAAATACATATCCGCTTAAATCTATGGCAGAATTACCAGATTTAACCGTATTTGCTCAGATACTAACCCGAAAGTTCAAAGGGCAGATTTTGGAAACGCTGGAAATTACGGAATCCAAAAAAATTAATGTCTCGGCCAAGGAAATGAAAAAAGCTTTGGAAGGAAGAGAACTTTTGGATGTCCGGCGTTCCGGAAAGACGCTTCAACTTATTTTTTCGGGTTGCCAGGTTCTTGGTCTTCACTTAATGCTCAGGGGAGAACTGATCTCTATTGATCAGGATGAGCCGCCACGCTTCCAGATTTTAGGGTTTCATTTTGAAGGGGGCGATGCATTTGCATTGATCGATCTTCAAAAGCAAGCAACGCCCACATTGAATCCTGAACCTATCGACGTCCCGGATGCGCTGGAAATGGAGGAGGAATATTTTTTTGATTTGCTGGCTAAAAAGAGAACATCGATAAAAACTTTGCTCATGGATCAGCATCTTGTTCGCGGTATTGGCAATTCCTATTCGGATGAGATACTTTATCATGCCGGGATTTCTCCCTTTTCAGTCGCCAAAGCTATCCCGGATAAAGCGGCAAAGAGATTATACAAAAGCATAAAATCTGTGTTAGCTGAGGCGATTTTAAAAATCGCAGAAGCAAACGGTGACGAACTCAAAGGTGAGCTGCGCGATTTTATGATGGTACATGGTGCCGAATTAAAAAAGACACCAAAGGGCGAGGAGATTTTGTCTGAGAAAATCGGTGGGCGCAAAGCTTACTTTACGCAATCTCAGGAACTTTTTGAATGATTCTATCAACCTACAACATTAACGGGGTCAATGGAAGGATCGAAATTTTGCTTAAATGGTTGAAAGAGCGGTCACCGGACGTTGTATGTCTGCAGGAAATAAAATGTCAGGACAAAGATTTTCCGGCGAAGAAATTAAAGGAAGCAGGTTATTTCGCCATCTGGCAAGGTCAGAAAAGCTGGAACGGTGTTGCAATCTTATCTAAGACGGAAATCAAAGAAACGAAACGCGGACTTCCTGGCGATCCTGCCGACGACCATAGCAGATACATCGAAGCATTTATTGGTGGACTGATCATAGGCTGCATTTATCTTCCAAACGGAAATCCGGCACCAGGTCCAAAATTTGAATATAAACTTAAATGGCTCAAAAGGCTTACCGCCCATTCGAAAAAGCTGCTTTCGTTTGGCATCCCAACAATTTTGATCGGTGACTATAATGTTATACCGACTGACCTTGACCTTTATAATCCCGATAGATTTAGGGATAATGCGCTTTTCTTTCCCGAATCCAAAAAAGCATACAAGAAGCTTTTGGCTCTGGGCTGGACAGATGCAATAAGAACCCTGTATCCCGATGAAATTATATATACCTTTTATGATTATCTTCGGAATGCATTTGGAAGGAATGCCGGTTTGAGATTGGACCATTTCCTGCTGTCTCCGGATTTGTCAGACAAGCTGATTGACGGTGGAGTCGACAAACATGTGCGGGGCTGGCAGGGAGCCAGTGACCATTGCCCTGTTTGGATCGAAATTCAACCAACAAAATAATACATTATATCAATGACTTACAGAGCTGGATAAATTTTTAAAATTAAATTGACATCAAAATAGTTACTATCCCTTTTTCCGTAAGACAATGAAAATTTATCGCCATAAGCCAAACCTAATCGCTTTTCAATATTCTCCATTCCTTTATTGAAGCCTGAATGGTGGATCCTGGTGTTGATCAAATTAGAAGTACTTATTGACAATTCGTTTTTACTCAATTTAATATCTAATAATCCAGGTTGGTTTGGCTTTTGTAAATTTCCATGCTTAAGCATGTTTTCTAACAATGTGATTACGACCAATGGTATAAAGCGAAAATTTTTAACCTCTTCAGGAAAAGAAAGATTGATATACTGTTCTTTGTCTTTCCTTATTTTATTAAGGGATATGAGGTTATCAATCTGATGCAGTTCCTCCTCCAGCTTGGGAAATTCTTCGGGGGATTCCTTCGTCTCAAGACTAAACCGCATCAATTCAGCCAGATTAAGAACTGCTTCTCCGGCGTCCTCGTTAAATTTTCGAACGCTATCATACAAAAAGCTCAATGTGTTGAATAACAGATGTGGATTGATTTGGGCTCGCAAATATTCATACTTCGCAACATGCAATTCATTTTGCATCTCTTTATTTTTCAAATCGTTTAAATATTCCATTCTTTCTGAATGTTCTCTTTTTAAACGTTCCTCTTTGAAACGCAAAAATAAAAAGTAAAAGCAGGAAAGAACGATAAAAAACAAACCTCTCCAGAGCGATTGAAAAAAACTTTTATGGTTAGTAATAATTGTTGGGATGTTAAATCCTTTATGGGTTCCTTCCAGTACGTAATTAAGATAAGACCTGAAAAAAATATATAAGCCGATTTGAATTATCATGAAGATAATTACCCTTGTCCAGGGTTTAGGCTTCGTAAAACTCTTCTTAAGCACAAAATGCGCATTCGTATAAAATAGAATAATATTAAGAATATAATGGAGGGCATAATTAAAAGCTTTTCCAAAAAAGCCCATTGAAAGTCCGATTAGTCCGATCTCTAATGTTATGAATATTGCCCATCCAATTAGGTGCAAGCGCTGCACTTTTCCCCATTCGAAAATTTTCTTAGTCATGCTATAATTGCTCTTGGTGTAACCTCATTTTATCGCGGTGTAAAAACTTTTTTTACGCTAAATAATGGCTCTAGTTTCAAAATAAAAACATGAAACAGAACCCTAAAAAACTGGTCAAAAAAACAGTATTTGTTTTTAGATCGCAGCAAACAATTCGAAAGTCCGAAACTGATCCGACTACTTCCAGTATCATCATTATTTCCAATGAAACGTTGATTAGCCATCGTTGAATGTTGGTTCAACATTTGAATCCTTAAGACTTCCGGCCGGATCTTAATGTTTTATTTTCAGAAAATTCAATAAAACCTTGCTTGTAGTTGTTGCCCATCGGAATGATGTGTGCTCCAAGCTTTAATGTGTTCCCAGCTATTTTTTCAACCCTTTCTTCATTTACGAAGTAACTGCGGTGGACTCTGTAGAACAATGTGCCCCAAAACTCCTTTTCAACTTCCTTCATTGTCAAATAGACTGTATAATCTTCATCTTCAGTGACAATTTTCATGTAGTTTTTCAAGCTTTCGAAAAATAATATTTTGGATTTCCTTATCTTCAATTTCTGTCCCCTTTCGCCGATGCTGACATAGAAATATTTTTTTTGGGCAATCCGTATCCCTTCAATTCTTTTTCTTTCTGCATCTAAAATGTCCCAAACGGTTTTAATGAATTTCGGTTTTGAGATCGGCTTAACCAGATACCGAGATGCATTTACTTCGAAAGCTTCTATGGCATATTTTGTAAATGCAGTGGTAAATACAATAAATCGAGCTCGATTGACTAATTTTTTTGCGAGCTCAATGCCGGTAATTTCTGGCATGTCTATATCCAAAAAAATAAAGTCTATTTTGTCTCTGATACTGATTCCTGATAGTGCAATAAGAGGATCAAAAAAAGTCTTGACTAATTTTAGGTTGGGATTCGTCTCAATGTAATCTGAGAGAATCGAGATTGAATGTTTTTCATCGTCGATTACGACGCAACGAAGTTGTTCCATATGTCAAAGTTTAGGGTAATCTCAAAAATGATCCCTCAATTACTTTGCATATCCAAATTAACTTTTTTCTTTTGGTTCGATTTTAATCACCTCAGTGGTTTTCTTTTGAGACAAAGAACCATCTTTGTTAATTTTGTTTGTTCTCCTTAAAGTTACTATGACCATGTCATATTTTGGCTGCTCCAAGGGGAGGATATCTTGTATAGTGCAATTGAGAGCGCTTGCTAACAAGTTTATATGTCTAATGCTATATTTGGCACGTTCTGTAAAAGTTTCTACTTTTGAAATAAACCCATCAGCTAATTTCATCTTCTGAGTTAACTGAAGTTGAGTCATTTTACTGGCAATTCTCAAGGCCTTAACTCTTTCAATCAACATAAAATCTAATTGAGAGATTTCAACAAAAATTAACTCGTCTTCAGGTGCTACCATTTACATGTGCAAGTGACTGATTTTGATGATTTAAGTCAACTCCACTTGTGGATTTGGTTAATATTTTGTATCTTAGCTTTAATAAAATTAACGATATAGAAAAACGATAGAATATAACTTCCATTAATTTGGATTGAGTAATTACTGAAAGAACTTGTGGTGAAAAGTAGGACGTTCGAACACGAGAGGTAGGTAAAACTCAATTCCTATGCTATCTTTGTATAGCATACGGATTTGGGTCGCCTGCTTTATTTGAGTTCGGCCGCTGCGAGGCGGTGGTGGTCCTACACCTTCACTTCAAATAAAGCGTAAAGGCGGCCCTTTTCCGTTTGACTTTCGGTTAACACAGATTAGCCATGAAAGCATTTGAAATCATCATTTCTTCAAATTTCAGCAGAACATGCTATTTTCTGGCCTACTTTTTAGGTCCTCAAATCTCTGTTTTTTATACTCTCGGATGGACATTTATCATCCTAATTAGCCTGGTTATCTGTTCTCCTGAATAAGATGCCAGGCTAAGGCAGGTCAACCCTACGGTTAATGATAGAAAATAGGTTCTTTAATAATGCGCCTGCCTTAGTTCTCTTCAATATTTGAGATTCCTCATTTAATTTTCCGATCAACTAACTTAAACCAACAAACAATGAAAAAAACGATATTCTCTATCGCTAGGGCACTGCCATGCCTTTTTTTTGGAATCGACCTTATAAAGAAACCCAAGAGATGTGTTCCACCTTCTTATGGGAATTTAAGCTTAAGCTGTTTTCAATTGGATGGCCAGACAACAAGGAATGTTGCTAAATTGGCTAATAGAGAGATAAATCTAGAAAGACTACTTAGAAAGAAAATCATTCGGTTAACTACGGTTTTATTTTTCTTCTCAACTACTCTATTCGCACAGGCAAAGGCAACGAGCCGCCAACTCGCAATCAACGATAAAGTACCTAATCTTACCCTTTCGCAAATCCTAAATTTTAACCAAAAAAGCGCTGAATTTTCGAGCTTTAGAAATAAAGCACTCGTCCTCGATTTTTGGGCGACATACTGCTCGCCGTGCATAGCCGAATTTCCGAAAATGGATGCTATGCAAAAAAAATATGGTAAAAATATCCAGTTTTTACTGATGAATACTTATGCAAGTGATACTGTAGAAGTTCTAGAAAAATTTTTGGCAGCGCAAAAGGCAAAAATTAAAGATTTCGCATTACCCATAATTCTCAATAGCGCTGAAATAAAGAACGTTTTTCCAGTCAATACAATGCCGCACTATATCTGGATTGGTGCCGATGGACGTATTAAAGCGATTACGCGCGCGGATCAACTTACAGAAGAAAACGTCTCGCGGCTTATCGCAGGCTTAAGTCTTAACCTTAAAACTAAAAAAGATTAATATGATGGCAAATCATTTCAACACTAGAAAAATGAAGTGGAATTTTCTACTGTTTTGTATGGCTCTGATAATCATTATCCTCTCTGCAATAACAGCTTTTGCTCAGGAAGCAAATGTGTTAAAAGGGAAGGTTACTGACTTTGATGGAAATGTAATCCCGGCCAGCGTTCGCTCCAGAAAGAATATGACAATAGTTGATGAGGCTGGAAATTTTACTTTAGGAAAAGTAAACCCTGGAGATACAATTCGTATTACTGCAACTGGATATAAAACAATTTTCAGGATTTATTCAATAAATGAAAAATTCATTTCAGTTAAAATGACCGATGATTCCCAGCAGTTAGAGGAGGTCACCGTTCAGACAGGTTACCAAACATTGAAACCCAATGAAGTTAATGGAACAATATCCTCTATTAGTGAGAAAGCTCTAGGAGAACGTACAGGGTCGAATATTTTAGAAAGGATAATTGGTCAAAGTAGCGGATTAATGCTCCAGGTAGGAAAGAGTAATAACAATCCGCAAAATAAGACCAACATTTCTATACGTGGTCTTGGAACAATCAATGGTCCGTTAGATCCGCTAATCGTGTTAGATGGTTTTATATATGAGGGAGATATATCTAACATTAATCCCAATGATGTAGAAAATGTATCTGTATTAAAAGATGCAGCAGCTGCATCGATTTGGGGTGCAAGGGCTGGTAATGGCGTAATTGTGATTACAACCAAGAGAGGCAGACAAAACCAACCTATGCAAATTGCCTTTGGTGCAAATGTATTGGTACAGGATTTACCAAGATTTAATTCTATCAGGCAGATGAATAGTAGCGATTATATCGCTTTTGAAAAACAACTTTTCGAATCGGGCTACTTTAATGATCGGATATCTACCACACCATGGTTGGCATTAACCCCTGTTGTAGAAGTTCTTCTAGCAAGAAGAAACGGGCAGATCTCTCAGTCAACGGCTGATGCTAGAATAAATTTATTAGCGGGAAATAATACACAACAATCCTATCTGGACAATTTCTACACTCGTGGGATTCTCCAACAGTATAGTTTAAATCTTAAAGGGGGGAGTGAGCGGAATACCTATTTACTTTCTGCAGCATACGATCAGAATAGAGGGGAAGTTTACAATACCTCAGGTAAATTAAACCTGCATTTTGCCAATGATTTTAAGGTGCTTGAAAAATTAAATCTAAGTACTAATGTTTATTATACAAATTTTACTGGAAAGACCGGCCGTCCTGCGAATGGTTATCTGAGCGCTGGGGGAAGGTATCCGCCATACCTGGATTTTGCACAGGCTGGAGGACTTGCTACAGAATTTCGGTCAGCATATACTGATACACTGGCAAAAGGTAGACTTTTAGACTGGAAATTTTATCCCACAGAAGATTATAAACATGACTATACCGATTCCCGTTCTCAGGACTTATTTGCTAACGTCGGATTTAGGTATCAAATCGTCAAAGGGTTAAACCTGCAGGTAAATTACCAATATCAACGGCAGAGCTCAGATATTGAACGAACATCCGATGAACAAAGTTATGCGGCCAGAAATCTGATCAATTCGTTTAGTCAGGTAAATGCCTCTACGGGAATAGTTACTTATCCGGTTCCAAGAGGAGGGATACTGAATTCTTCTTCTTCGGTAGTCAACTCACAAACAGGAAGAGCGCAATTCAACTACAACAACGTTTTTGGCTTGCATAGCATCAATGCAATTTTCGGTGCTGAGGCAAGGAGTGCGAATACTTCTTCTCGTGGAAGCAGAAGATTAGGCTATCAATCCGACCCACTATATTTTACTCCAGTTGACGAGGTAGGGCTTTACCGCCAATACTTAACTGGATTTAGCAGCCAGATCGGAAGTGTCAATACTTTAACTCAGACTGCATACCGTTTTATAAGCATGTATGCCAATTTCGCATATTCCTTCAAAGGACGTTACCTGTTGTCAGGAAGCATACGACGTGACGGATCAAATATTTTTGGCGCTGATATAAATGATAAATGGAAGCCCTTATGGTCGTCAGGTATTGGATGGAAGATTTCAGATGAATCCTTTTATAATTTAAGATGGCTGCCCGTTCTGCGGTTAACCACTACATTTGGCTACAGTGGTAATGTAGACCTAACGAAAACTGCGTCCCCAATTGCCACTTATGGCACGAATGCTTTGACGGGATTTCCAATCACGAGGATAAATGCAATAAATAACCCCGATTTGAAATGGGAACAGCTTTCGCAGGTTGATATGAAACTGGATTTTGAACTTCCCAAGCAAATTCTGACCGGATCATTTTCTTATTACGTCAAAACAGGAACGGATTTGTATGGTATAACGGGCTATGACTATACCAGTTGGGGTGCACGTGATGTAATCACAAAGAATGTTGCTAATATGAGGGGAGAGGGTATTGATCTCGATCTTCACAGCAAAAATCTTAAAACTGGCAATTTTAGTTGGGGAACTGACCTGTATTTTAGTTATAACACCAGTAAAACCACAAAATATAAAAGCAGAGACAATTCATCAGCTTTTTACAATTTACTTACCGCAGGGAATGCTATTACTCCAATCGAAGGCTATCCACTATATGCGGTTGCAGCTTATAAATGGGGAGGGCTGGACAGCAAGGGGAATCCACAGGGATATTTGAATGGTAAACTCAGTACTGATTACGAGTCTATCGCAGATGAATCTTTTAATACGGGGAATAATGTCACCTTTCTGGGTTCTGCCAGTCCGACGTATTTCGGTTCTTTGATCAATACTTTGTCATTTAGGGGTTTCAGTTTGTCGGTTAATATCAATTACAAATTAGGTTATAAGGTCAGAAAACCGGCACTGGCATATTCAACGCTAATAGAAACTGGGCAGGGAAATTATGAATATGAGTCTCGCTGGCAGAAGCCTGGTGATGAAAACGTAACTAATGTTCCCTCGTTCATCTACCCTGCACCAAGTGTTCGGGATGCATTTTACAGTAAATCTGAAATTAATGTGATGTCGGGAGACCACATTCGCCTTGATTATATTCGATTTGGTTACACATTAAATACAGTTCAGTGGAAATTTCCATTTCGGAATCTTGAAGTATACGCAGGTTTACAAAATGTCGGATTACTCTGGAAAGCGAATCATTTCGGTTATGATCCGGATTATTCAAACATATTACCTCCTTCCCGCCAGTTATCATTTGGTATAAAGGGGGCATTCTAAAACCATGATAGAAATAGTAATTATGAAGAAAAATAATATTGCAATAAGTATTGTACTTTGTACTGCAATGCTACTTACCTTGAGTTGTAAAAAGTACCTTGAGGTTAAATCAAATGCCAAATTGGTAATTCCACATACTTTATCTGACGTACAAGGACTTTTGGACGATGCCAATCTTATGAACCTGAGGTTAACTCCGTCATTTGGCGAAGCATCAAGTGATGATTTTTTCCTGACAGTCAACAGTTACAATGCGCTAAGTGTAAGGGCTCAAGAAGCTTATACCTGGAAGCCTACTCCTTATCGACATGCCAATGATTGGAGTCTGGCGTATACGTCTGTTTTTAATAGTAATCTTTGCCTGGAGTTATTAGAAAGCATAGACAGAACGCCAGCGAACAGTTCTCAATGGGACAATGCCAAGGGAAGCGCCTTATTCTACAGGTCCTTTTATTTTTTGATGTTGACCAATCAACATGGACTTGCCTTTGATGAAAAAAATTCTGGCAATGATTTAGGTATTGCACTTAGAACATCATCTAACTTTAATGTCCCCTCGGTACGTTCTTCGGTAAGCGATTGTTACCAAAAAATAATTGAAGATGCAACTTTAGCATTAACCTTACTGCCCGACTACCCTCAGCATGTGATGCGACCCTCAAAAGGAGCCGCAGCAGCGCTGTTGTCAAGATGTTTTCTGTACCGTCATGAATATGAAACGTCATTGAAATATACACTGGAAGCACTCAAATTCAACAGCAAGCTAATGGATTACAATGGCGATAGTGATCTCCTGGCGCTAAGTAGCACAGTACCAATCAAAAAGTTTAATAAGGAGACGATTTGGTATGCAGAACTTTCCAGTAATTTTGGAGTCAATAATACTACAAATTCTAGAGTCGATACTGCCTTGTATGCCAGTTATAACATTAACGATTTAAGAAGAACTGCATTTTTCCGGGCTTCTGCGCCATACCAGCAGTTCAAGGGGAATTACACCGCAAGTGGAACGATTTACTTTTCAGGCCTTGCAACAGATGAACTTTATCTTAACAGCGCCGAATGTAAAGCCTGGCTCAATGACCTGTCTGGGGCTATGGAAACATTGAATATTTTATTAAAGTCCCGTTGGAGAAATACAGTGCCCTTTTCGCCTGTAACTGCAACCGATAAGTCTGATGCTATTAGAAAAATCCGTGAAGAAAGAAGGAAGGAGTTGTTGATGAGAGGTCTTCGTTTTGCTGACCTTAAAAGGTACAACAAAGAAGGAGCAAATATAATTCTAAGACGGGTTCTCGGAAGTCAAGTCTTCACCCTTGCGCCAGATTCACGATATTATGCTTTGCCGTTGCCCACTGATATTATTGAATCTTCAGGCATGCCACAAAACTAAACTATAAGGGGGAGTTCATTTCCCCCTCATATTTTACCCTTAGGTTATTGGGCAGTTTTGTTTTCGATGTCCATGTCTCCATCATCACTGGATACTACATAAGCACGTGTTGATGTGTGGGGACTTGCGATTAAGTTAAGTGAAGGGTCTAGCGTAGGGGTGCCACTTGTATTCACAAAGCTTGCATCTACTCGTATAAGACAGGCTTCTTGTTGAATTTCATCACAGCCCGCTGCGTTAGGACTATAAGTCCAGTTAGATTCTTTTTCAACCTCAGTTCGGGACTTATCGCTACCGGTATACTGAAACGTATATTGTACCCTTTTGCTATCTGCCTTGAATGCAGAACCACCAAATACTAATACTAATCCTAAAGCGGCGGCCATTAGGCCTTTGCTTACATTTTTTATTGCTGTATACATAATTTAAGGATGCTTTTTACTTCGAAAAAACAAGCGAAAAAGTTAGTTTAAGATTTGGGCACCATGCCCTGTTGAATGCATTAAATTTTGGAATTATATTTTTCACTCTTTGCCGCTTAACCTCCTTTCCTTTTTGGTAACTCTAATAAGACAACCCATATTTATAAAAAACAAAAGCATGTTGAAGTAGAGATGGCTTTTCCAGCTCATCTTAGAAATGAAGCCACCGCAGCTGCATGGGGCATTAGGAAAAACATGGGTTAGGATCAATGTGATATATATGGTAAATCCCAATATCAGGGACAAGGAAAGCCACAGTCCCCATTTGTGTTTATTAAAAATCAGCAGCGTAGCAGCGGTCAGCTCAAGAACCGGGACCAGATATGTCAGTACGCGTTGTATTTCTTCAGAAAAGGGTTGATCCTTCATCTGGAGCTGATAAAGTTTTAGATCTGCGAGCTTTGCAAAAACTGCATAACACCATAGCAATGTCAGCAGGAATATTCCAACGGTATTTAGATTTGATACCAAGCTTTTATAGCTTATATGCGTCCGTTTATGTGAATAAATATTTTCCATGTTTTGTTTATTAAAAACCCATCTGATTGTGGATTAAAGTTCGAAACAACAGAAATAATATTAACTACCCGAATTCGGCAATTTTTACTCTTTTTGCACCCCTTGGGAAAAGAAATAATCGTACACCTATTTGTGTAATAATGCGATTCCCTACCGTGTCATCTGCGGTATTTCCTTTTTATTTTGAAGAGGTATTTTGATTCAATTGCGAGAAGGGAAGCCAGAATCTTATGAATGGGAAGATTAATTAATTCTGGATACCTGTCTTGAAAATAGAGAAATCTTGTTTCCGCATGTCTGATCCTCAGCATTTGTTCTCTTTGCGTAATTTCACGGTAATGTTCCTCATAGATTTCCAGAAGAATCATTAGAAATTGGGGATTTGCTTTGGCAAGTTCACTCCATTGGGATAGACTTATTGAATAGCCGGAACTGTCTTTTAAAAAATTTACGTACTCATTTGTGTGAGTGAAGGAAAAAAACGACGTAGTCGGAAAAATAAACCCACTCTGTAATATCCAGGAAGTATTTTCCTGCCCCTCGAAAATAAAATACCCTCTTGCAAGGCCCTCTTCGATAAAATACAGTTCTGGGTATGAATGATCTGGTGTGCTAATAAGTAAGCCCTTGTTGAAAGTTTTCTGAACAGAGATTTCCGCCAGTTGGCTTACAAAAGGTTCGCTTGCATTTTGAAGACTTTGCAGTTTTTCGATGAGTCGTTTCATTTAAATATGATTTAGGGTAAACTTTAAGGTGTGTCATATATGTTCTTGCCTATCAGGAATTTTATTGTTGCCGAATAGAAGTTCCAACTGTATGTTTAAATGCCAGGCTGTATAGGATAGATTCAAGAGGTACGCATCAGGGAATAATTTCAGAAGGTTCGAATAATGCTTTTCGCTAAACGCTATCAAATAAGAATCCTCTAAAAACTCTACATAAAGTTCAAATCTCGACCTTGGCATAACGTTTGGGAAATGATAAAGGAATTCCTCAGCATTGTAGGTTCGGATAACAATTTCTTCGTCATTATCCTTATCGATTGCCATTAGCCGTAATGACCCGCTTTCAATCAAGGGATAAAAATTATAATCTTCTCTAGTCAAGAACACTGTCTGGCCAGCCTTGTATGCAGTTTTTTTTGCTATGGTTGAGATGTATGCTTTGAGTCCAGGCGAGAGTGAGTGAAATGCGTTTAGTTTCTGTGAATAGTTTTCTACGTCCATATCTTTTTAGGGATAAAGAACGGCTATTTGAAAACTTTGTCAAGTTGCAGAAATTTTATGGTCTTGCAACCCCTCATCAAATTGCAAGATTCGCAGTATTCTCACAATTTCAATATCTTTCCTGAGCTAATGCTAGCATTTCACTGAGCTTTGCGATCACTTTCTTAATATCTTCACTAGCATGATTATAGTGGGCATTTCTAGCACTTTTTTCAGATATTGAATCGCGTTCCACCGTGCTAAAGTGCCTTGCAATATACTGGTGCGCGAATTTTGCCCTTTGCCATATTATTATCCCGGTCTCCATCTGAAGATGGACAAAAAAGGCCAGCTGTTTAACGGAAAAGGAAACTTTATAGTTGGCGTTCATGATTCCCGCTTCCTCAACTTCATGATTCACGAATTCCATAGCCCGGAGTAAAAGGAGTTCTTCTCGAAGGAATTTTTTTATAGTGCGCTGAATATCGGGTTTCCTTGTAAACTGGAGCATTTGGGTTTCTCTGTATAACACTCTTATCTCTTTCCGATAGGAACAGACTGCAGAAATTTTTTCCCCTAAAGTTGTCTTATGCTCAATCTCTTTTGAAATATGCCATTTGGCATAAAAAAATAAGTCAGGATGATTTATTCCAAGCCCCATGAAAATTTTTATAATGCTAAACTCATCAATCAAATCAAGCAACATAAGATCTTGATGGATTTTATCGCAGGATTCTTTCCAAAAATTAAGATCTTTAAAACTGACTATCTGACTTATATCCAAAACCGATCTTGTGACCTGCATCAGTTTAGGATCCAATTTCTTCTTTTCAAATTCTCCAACGATTAAGTTCAAATCATTCTCAATTTCGGAAATTTCTGACTCAATCATTTTTATAGGTATCCTGCCTTTATAATTGAATATTTCCGGAAAGATTTGTTTCATCCAGATTAGTAATTCTTCCATTATGTCCAGCAGTGCTTTCAGAGTGCTTATGATAATCGTGTGGTCCGGATCTTTTTCCCTTTGCGTTTTTTCTCTACTGGTCTTATCCATTAAAAGGGTTAAGTTCTGTTGGTGAAAATTTAAATATGCTTTTGACTTTTTATGATTATTTAGTTCAACGGCCATATCCCTGAAGGCTCTGGTCAGTCTGGAATGTTCTCGTTCAAGATTTTTTTTTGACTCCACTGCAAAATTTTTTGCAAAACTTTTTTTCGTTTGCAGGCTTGTGAGATGTTCCTCAAAAAAAATAAATTGGTAATTCATAGCTGATTTTTAGCACAATTTATGACTGAATTTACCTGTCAAAAAGATTTTTACACCGAGGCCTTGGGTGGTTACACGAATAGTTTGATTAGGCTGACAAACATATTCTCAAAAGTAAAAACCGACGTATATTGTCTTTAGAATTTATCTGCAAATAATGAATTCAAAGGGGGTTGATCAATTATGCAACTGATAGTTAACTTGATTCTATGCCTGCAATAATTCAATTTGCAGCAACGCAGGCTGAATTTTAGCTGCCTAAAATAAACCTATTTTTCATCTAAATCCTTTGTGTATGTTAATCCCCCAATCTGAACAGCTGTACCTGGAAATGACCTCTAAGCTTCATGCTGGAAAAAATGAACTTATAAGTGATCTGCTTAGGTTATCCTCCTCCCTTGAAATGATAGAAAGCGGCACAATCCGTTTAAATTCCCTAGCAAACCGATTAGGTTTTTCCTCGGAAGCAGAAGAGATATTTTTCTTTAAACAGATCAAGCCCAAGTTTTACAGTTGGAAAATTTTTATTGTAGAACAGTTCAATATTGTCTCGAATATTCCAGTAGATACAGACGAGGCAATCCGAAATTATTACATAAGGGAAATAGATTTCTTAAGAAGATATTTCGAACAAAATCAATTTCTTTACCAATATTATCTCAATGACCAGAGCGCACTAGATGAAGAATACTTTTTAAGGCGTAATAGGCAGAACATACTTCCCGCAGTGAATTTTAGTGAATTCGAGACAAAGGGAGATTATACCTTTGCTAAATTCCGTGCGTATGAACATTTGCGGGAGTTTTTATTGACACGCATCAGACTTTTATACAGCGACCCAGAATCCTCAATATTTCAATTGTTGTCAAAAAACTCAAACCTGAGATGGACAGACGATAAAGTGAAGCTTGTAGAACTTGCCTATGGCATATATTTTATGGGGTCATTGAATAATGGAAAAGCAGATATTTCTCAGGTCGTTGATATTCTTGAAAAGAGCTTAAATGTAGATCTGGGTGTCGCTTATCGCAAGTTCATTGATATCTCTAGAAGGAAAAGCAAGGGATATACTGTTTATTTAGACAGTATGAGAAATGCCATAAACGATCACATTGCCAGAAAACTTAAGTTTAATTGATAATCAACCAAATTGCCAATTTCACTTTGTATAATTTTTCTCATATCGCAGGATATCCTCAAAATAATCCAGATTAAAAAAATTACACACCTAAATAAAAGTGTTATAGTTTTTGTAAATAAAATGCTAGTGATTTAATGAAATTCTCTTCTGTTTAATAAAAATGGATCAGTAATCAACTAAACTGATGAATGTAAAATTTATAACAAATCTGATCTCCAATAAATAACTTTCAGATCAAGGCAAAAATAGCCTTATAAAAATCGTTCACACTATTTTCATAGTGTCAATAACACGTCTTGCACATACTGAATTTTGAGCCAACAAAAGAGTTGGTCTTTGACATTCAGGAATGAAACATTACCCTTTAAATTGAAGGGAATTTTGCGAAGCTTTGAGATGACGTCAAAAAGGTGAAAGCGCATTGGCAGACGATAAGTCCGGTTTGTAGAAATCGACGCGAGTAGTTCCGAAATTACAATATATAGAGGCCCTTCTTTTTGGGTTCTATTTTATAGGGGCGATAAGCCCCTTTTTTGTTTCTGAAAATTCTAAAACTAAATCGGTATGTCAGCTTTTTTAAACGTTAATGAGATCAAGGAGAAAGTGTCGCTCCTCGATCTTTTGAAGAACTTGGGGTTTAGTCCCCAGAAAGTATCGGGGGGAGAGTATTTTTTTCTAAGTATGTTGCGTGAAGAATATACGGCCTCACTTTGTGTAAATGATAATCTGGGGGTCTGGTTTGACCATGGCGGTGCAGGAGTATCGGGAATAAAAAGCGGAAGCATAATCGATTTTGGCCTTGCATATTGGTATCCCTCAAGCTTTCCTGAGGTTCTTAAAAAAATCGTAGAGTATGCAAAAATAAACCTTGAGAGAACCGCGGATGTGCCTGTTGATAATTCCCGAAGGCCCTTGCCCTTCAAAGTTCCAAGATATGAAGTAGAAGTAGTAAATGAATCAATCGGCAACGATGTCATCAGCTCATATCTTAAAGGCAGGGGAGTGCAAAGCGTTGCAGGTGGTTATTTATATGAACTTTATTATTCGGTCATGGACAGCAGCAATAAGCGCAGGAATTACTTTGCTTCTGCATGGCCAAATGAGAATGGTGGCTGGGAGGTACGCAACAAATATTTTAAGGGTTGCCTGGGGCACAAGGGAATGAGTTTTTTGCAGGGGGCTGTTGACAGGCTAGGTGTCTTTGAAGGTTACTTTGATTTTCTGAGCTGGAAAGTCGAACATCCACAGGATCCTGCATCCATATTGGTGTTAAATTCCCTTTCGTTTCTACAGGCTGCCAAGGGTAGGTCAAACCAGTTTGGTTCTATTGAACTTTATTTTGACCATGATAAAGCAGGAAAATCTGCTGCGCAGGAATTTATCCGAGATGTACATGGAAGTATAGACTGTTCGTTCAAATATGCAGGGTTTAAGGATTATAATGAAAAGCTTGTGGCTGATCTAAGGCAAATTGAAAAATCTATTGTTAAGCCTATGCCTTTTAGTGTAGAGAATGGTTTTGGTATAACACGTTGATATATGAATATATAACTATGTAAATATTGAGCTATATAGATATAATTATCTATATATGCTTAAATATCAATATGTCTCTATCGGTATATGTGGATATTCTTATATAGAAATATGTGGATATATGTTTAGCTAGTTAAACTCAATGATAAGTTTCATCATTTTTAGTCTTACTAATAGTGGCTTATTGATTTTACTTTCCGGATTAGCTCTAAGTGGCCCGAAATGGCTCTCTAGAAATAAATCAAAGTCAGTTACTTTTGTTGCCTCATTTAAAAACACCGGCATTTCCGGTCTCCGGCAATTCTTGAAAAACTCTTCTAATTCCTGCAGCTCCATCTGGCAAAGATAGCTTTAGGCTTTCTGTTTTGCCGGAATACTTTTTAACAAAATCCTAATAAACCAAGCTTAAGTTTTTTGGTTTTTATCCTTTCGTTATAGTTGGTGTATTTTGGTTTTTTAGCCTGCAAGTTGTGTTTTTGTTGCTCAAAAACCCTATAACTTGCCCGCTTTTTTTCGCCTTGGGGGCGTAGCGGGATGGAAAAAACGTCGCAACTAGTTTTTTCTTCTTCGGAGGATGTCCCTTAATTGTTGAATATGACCAAGAAAAAGAATGGGAGGCCTTTAAAATTAGATGGTAAAAGAACCAGGTTCATTAAGGCCAGATTTACCGAGGAAGAATATGCTTTACTCCGAAACCTTTGGCTTTCCCTTGGATTGAAAGAAAGTGATTTCTTGCGGCAAAGGCTTTTAATCTCCTCTGCGGTTTCAAATAAAATCAATGCTGTCGAAGTTTTAAAACACCTGAACCAGATCGGTGCAGAGATCGGTAGGTCAGGAAACAACATTAACCAGCTTGCCCGGCATGCGAACTTTTTAAATAAACGAGGAATGCTCTCTGCTGAAATTGTACTTCAGTTCAACACGATTTTTACTGATTACATTTCAATATTTAGAGGAATGGAGAGAGCAACCAGGGAATTACTCAGATTATTAAAGGCTTAGTTTATGATTGTGAAAATTCTTTGGAAATCAAAGACTTTTAGGGCAGTTAGGTACAATACCAATAAAGTTGAAAAAAATAAGGGAGAACTGGTAAAGGTATCCGGTTTTGGGGCGCTGCAAGGGCTATCTGAGATCAGGCCTGGAGATTATATAAACTACCTCTCATCCCTAGCGAGCAGAAACCGCAGGGTTGTATATCCGCAATTTCATGCAATGATATCTTCAAAGGGCAGAAGCTTGGACAAGGGGGAACTAGTTACACTGGCCGAAGGCTGGCTAGAGGGCATGGGTTATGGAAATCAGCCGTATCTTCTCATTTTCCACAAGGACACGCAGAATAATCACATCCATATGGTATCTTCAAGAATAGACCTGGAAGGGAAAAAGATTTCCGACAGCTTTGAGAAGATCAGGGCTTATAAGGTACTGAATAAACTTATCGGTAATGATGAGAAACATGCTGCTGAAAAAGCTTTGACGAGGGCACTTCAATACAGCTTCTCCAATAAGGCGCAGTTTATGATGTTGCTTGAAAGACAGGGATATGCATTAAAAGTTCTGGAGGATACGCTTGATCTGTCAAAGTATGGTGAAAAAGTAGGCAGTATAAACTTAACCAGAATAGAACAAAAAATTGCCCGGTTTTCACCTGATCAGAAAAGAAAGGAACAGTTAAAACAGATTTTTGCAAAGTATAGGCCAATTACCGATTCCAGAATTCAAGCGATCAGGGAAGATCTTCCAGGTGGCGAGAAAGGAAAAGTAATATTCTATAACTCTGAGTTAAGCGAAAAATTATCTTCTTCATTCGGCCTTCAGTTTGTATTTCATTTTAAAGGTGACAAGCCGCCATATGGCTATACCATTTTAGACCATTCCACCAAGGAAGTTTTTAAAGGTGGCGATATTATGTCCATAACTAAATTTATGGAGACTTTACGCCAAACCGAAGAAGTAAAAACGTCAATACCCATTTCGGAGGGTATTTATGAAAATCAGTTTTCTCCAAAGGAAGAGATGCTCCTTGAAAATCCATCAGAGTCAATATTTCCTGCTGACGAGGTTGAAATGCATGATTGTATATCCATTGGCGAATTCTCTTTGGATATAGATATCTCTGATGATATTGATGATGAGCAGATCCTCGGACGGAATAGGCGCAGGCAAAAAAAAGCAAGAACCAATACACGTTAAATTTTTATGCTTATGGTTATATTAATTGGAAATCAGAAAGGGGGAGCAGGTAAAAGTACACTCTGCCTGTTACTGGCCTATTTCCTCTCAATGCTTAAAAAAAAGAAGGTTACCGTTCTGGATATGGACTACCAGGCTTCGATTTCAGGCAAGTTTGAAAAGGCAAAAATTCTTGAGAACGATCCCCTCTACGAGGTTATTCCCTCTGATCTTAAGTACTTCCCGGCTCTGCTGGAACTGCTTAACCAAAATAGGGATGAGTTTGTGCTCATTGATCTTCCGGGTAAAATGGACGATGATCTATTGATTCCCATTATCAGTTCCGCGGAACTCATTATCTGCCCGTTTAATTATGATGAATTTTCTGTAGACAGTACAGTGCTCTTTTCGCTTGTATGTCGGGAGATCAATAATTTATCACCCATGGTGTATGTGCCAAATAGGATTAAAACAACCGTAAAGTATGAAACCAGGGAAGAGGTAGACAAGGTACTATCCAGATTTGGAAAGATTTCTCCCGGTATTTCTGACCGCATCGATTTTCAGCGGGTAGGAACCATCCATGTCCCGGCCTCTTTAATTCAAGTTTTTATGCCGGCAATGGACTTTATCTATGGCAGCTTTATGAAGAGAGGTATATCATCATGAGCGAAATCAAGTCCCTTGCCGATCAATTGAAATCAAGGATCCAAGAGGAAAAGGGATTGCCGGAAAAATCCCAGGCCAGTCATGGGGCTGAAAAGATTGGTGTAAAAAAAACTGAATCCAAAGAAACGGTCGTGAATACCAAGCGGCTAGCTAGCTTTCTCTCATCCCTGCGGGACTTTAATATGGATGGGCAGGAGAAAATCCTTATCCGCATTGATAAGCGCACAATGAATAAGCTTAGGCAACTAAAGATTACTTCGAATATTGATATGACCAGGGTAATCGTTTTTTCCCTCCACCAGTTTTTAAAAGGCCATCCCTGGTTAAACGAATATATTTCTCAAACTTTAAAAAATATGACCCATGAGCTGGACTAATTTCTTGACCATAATCTTTATTGTATATATGGTTTATTATTTACTGAACTTATTTTTTGATCTTTTTCTATCTCAAAGAGTTGGTGTGAATGAAACTCCGGAAGACGAGCTTTTCTTTGCACAAACATTTACCCCTGAGCTGATTACCCTGGAAGAGAAAGCTGAGGAGGCTGTGCCTACGGATTCAGAAAAAAAGGAGAAACCAGCCCCTTATTTGCCAACAGGTCCAATTAGCTCAAGTGGAGGCATTGGACTAAAACAGCTTTTTTCCCTTGCGAAAGACAACCTCATCGAACATACGCGGGCAATACCTTACTAAACTCCATGAGGTTTTCTTTATTCTTTTTAAGGGCAGCGTCAGCTTCTTTTTTTTTGCTCTCTACTTTTTCCGCTAATGCTCAACCAGGAATCTCAGAGTTTTATTCCGCCTCGGCAGAGGTGAAAGGCTGGTATTTTTCGCTCTCGGATCTGGTACTGGTTATTGGCGCAATCGCAGGAATCCTAGGTGGACTTAGGGTTTATGCCAATTGGCAGATGGGCAAGCACCACATTGATGCGCAGGTTATGGGATGGTTCTTTTCATGCCTCTTTTTATCTCTCATCGGTGTATTCCTCCGCGGTCTTTTCGGACTGTAAATACAATTTTATTCAATTTAAATCAATTTTTTTATGACAAGAAAAAGCAAAAGACTTTTGTCATTGGCCGCGCTATTGGGTTTAGTGCAGGCAGTTTCCGCCCAGACTGGGGGAGGAACAACAGGAATCAATGCGGCGACTTCCTCGCTGACCTCTTATGTAGATCCGGTTTCTACACTCACCCTTGCGATTGGTGCCGTGGTAGGTATTATCGGCGGGGTACGTGTCTACATCAAATGGAATTCCGGAGATCAGGACATCAACAAAGAAATTATGGGCTGGGGAGGTTCCTGCCTTTTTCTGGTTCTGGTATCGGTAGTGATCAAGGCTTTCTTTGGCGTATAGCATGAGGATGTATCCAGTTTACAAGGGGCTTCAAAAGCCCCTTGTTTATCGCGGTTTCAAAGGGAAGTTTATTGCTTATGGAATTTCTTCCTTAGGTCTTGGGCTGGTCACAGGAGGCCTAGCCGGTGCGCTCCTCAATATGTATATCGGTGGCCTCTTAACCATTCTTTCAATAGCCGGTGGGCTCCTCTACACATATTCCAAGCAGGCATTCGGTCTTCATGATAAGACCAGATCCAGGGAGATATTCATTCATCGTATTTATTTAAGGCGAGGTTATGGGAAAACAGGAATTTAAACTGCCATATGCCGGAATAGAAGAGATAGGCGGACTTTCCGTTCTTTATGGTGAGTCAGGCGATTTTTCAGTAATTCTTTCTATCGAAAATCCGGTGCTTATTTATTCCGCTGATCCGGCAGGCTACCAGGCCTTTCATCTTCTGCTTCTCAATGTGATCAAGATATTGAGTGAAGGGTATATCATTCAGAAACAGGATGTGTTCTCTAAAAGAACTTATCAGGCGAAAGTGCAAAGTGAACCCCTTCAGCAAAAATACGATGAGCATTTTTCAGGGAGGGAATATATTGAGCACTCTAGTTATCTGGTTATAACCCGTCAGGTCAAACGAAGGGCAATGTACGTTTATGACAGGAAAGCCCTTTTGGATTTTGTATCCAATATTGCCAAGGTCTGTGAACTATTGAAAGGAGCATCGGTATCACCAAAAGTACTGCCCCAGGGTGAGATAGAACGCTATATTTCGCGGATGCTTGCCATGGATTTCTCCTCAGACCATTTTTCGCTCAATAACTTAAGGGCCGGGGATACTGAAATAGGTATTGGGAAAAAGGTGATCCGCTGCATGAGCCTGGTCAATATCGATTCCATTGACATGCCTGAATCCATTGGGCCATATTTAATGGCGAACGACGGGAAAGGACTACAGGAATTTCCGATGGACAACCTTTCTTTCCTGTCATCAGTTCCGGGTATTGAAAGTCTTGTTTATAACCAATTAATTGAAATTCCTTCCCAGGGCATTACCCTGAACAAACTGCAGCTGAAACGCAAGCGGCATTCCGGAGTTCCTGATCCAGCCAATCAGATGTGTGTGGAGGATATTGATAAGTTGCTCATAGATGTGGCAAGGGAAAACCAGTTGCTCGTCAATGCGCACTATTCTTTATTGGTCTGCTGCGAACTTCCACTTCTGGATACCAGCTGTAACTTTATTGAAGCTTCCCTATTTCAGCAGGGGATTATCCCCTCCAAGAATGCCTATAACCAGATGGAACTCTTTAGGAGTGCCTTGCCTGGAAATGCAGTGGAACTGAAAAAATACGACTGGTTCCTCACCACTTCGGATGCGGCCCTTTGCCTGTTCTACAAGGAACGGCTGATGCGGGATGAGCCCTCCAAGTTTCTCATGCGCTTTACCGATAGGAGAGGAATCCCTGTAGGCATAGATCCAGCAGATCTTCCTATGGAATCTGGCAGGATTACCAACCGTTCAAAATTTGTTCTGGGCAGCTCTGGTACTGGTAAATCCTTTTTTATGAACAGCCTGCTTGAACAGTATATGCTTTATAATTACGACATCGTGATCGTTGATGTAGGACATTCCTATTCCGGGCTATGCAATTATTTTGGAGGAAAGTATTACACCTATACCGAGGAGAATCCGATCACGATGAATCCCTTTCTTATTTCTGAAGCAGAATATAACATCGAAAAGAAGGATTTCCTCAAAACACTTATCGGACTTCTTTTAAAGGGTGCAGAGGGAAGCGTATCGCAGATTGAGGATACGGTTTTCTCAAATGTACTCTCGGCCTACTATTCAGACTTCTTTTTAGGAGAGGCTGATTATGCGCTGTGTTTTGATTCTTTCTACCATTATTCGATCGTTAAGATTTCGGAGATCAAGGAAAATGAGAAGATCAGTTTCGATCTTGATGAGTACCGTTATGTACTTAAAAAATTCTGTCTTGGCGGAGAGTACGGTAGGCTGCTCAACGAAAGCGCTGATCTCTCAGATTTTACAGAGCGTTTTATTGTCTACGAAATTGATTCAATCAAGGAAAATAGGGTTCTTTTTCCAATCGTGACGCTGGTGATTATGGATTTGGTACTGCAGAAAATGAGGCACCGTACAGGCCAGCGAAAAGCGATGATTTTGGAAGAAGCGTGGAAGGCAATCGCATCTCCGCTAATGGCTAACTACATTCTTTACCTCTATAAAACGATGAGGAAATTCTGGGGAGAGCCAATTGTGGTGACGCAGGAACTGGGCGATATTATCGGAAATGCTGTAATAAAGGATTCCATTCTGGCCAGTTCCGACACCATCTGCCTGCTCGATCAATCCAAGTTCAGGGGGAATTATGCAGAGGTAGCAAAGCTCCTGGCGCTCAGTGAGGTAGAGCAGCGAAAGATATTTACCATCAATGCGCTTGAAAATAAGGCCGGACGCGGGAAATTCAAGGAGGTTTACATTAAGCGCGGAAGTATAGGGGAGGTCTATGGCGTTGAAGTGTCGCTTTTTCAGTATTTAACCTTCACAACCGAAAAACCCGAAAAGACTGCTGTCGAATCTTATGTCAAGCGTTACGGTTCTTATCCTCTGGGACTGGAACATTTCGTTGCCGATATGAAAATGAGCGCAATCTCTCTTCCCGAATTTGTCAAGAAAGTCAATTCATCCATCACAAGTTAAATTCTATTTTTATGCGAAAAATATTCATCTATTTTTTATTTGGAATCTTCGTGCAATCGGCCTCCGCACAAATATACGTTGACCCAACAACCGCTGCGGCCACGGCTGCCCATGCAGGGGTGATGAACAGCGGTCTGTCCCGAACCAGCGACAACCTTACTCTTGTGCAAAGGGCACAGCTCGCGGTAACTGGTCAGCTTGGAATTGTAAATGACCTTCAATCCACTATTTACAGAGGCTTATCTGAGGTTTCAGGAGTAATGAGGTCTCTGCTTTCTGTTAAGGATATTTATGCGATTTCTCAGGATATTGTCATTGATGTGAATAAGGCGATTAATCTAGCCTCTGGTGACCCGGTATTATTGCTGTTTGCCGAAGGAGGTGCTAGGGAGTTCAAAACCCGTTCGATCAACCTTGCTACCGAGGTTAGCTCTTTTGTATTAAAAGACGGGAGGGACGCGCTGATGGATTCCGGTGAACGGGCAAAGCTTCTCAATAGGATCGTCACAGAACTTACCATCCTCCGCGGAGTGGCCTATGGCATGTACCGTACGATGTACTGGGCAAAGCAGCGCGGAATCTTAAATTCCCTAAACCCTTATGCAGGATATATCAATATTGATAAACGCATAGCGGACGATATTATCAGGAATGCCAAGATGCTCAAGCAATGAAAAGCGCAGCATTTTTCACGGCTATGATTTTCATATCAATAGCTGCTCATGCGCAGTTGAATGTCGGGCTTTTGCACCAGCTTGTGGGTAATAGCAAAACAGAACACGGAAAACAGTCTGATGCGAGGGACAGGCAGGCGGGATCCACTGCAAATGAGGAGGCAAACAAAACCCTGATGGTAAGATTAAAGAATAAATACAGGGATATCCAGTCCCGGTTCAAGACTTTGGGACTTGCCATTGATGCGGTGCAGATCGGAATCGAAGCCTATCCATTGATTGCTGATATTACCGAAAGCCAGGGGATGATTTTTGATTTATGCAAGGACGATTCTATACTTTCCGTTCTGGCCATACAGGCAGAGCTGGATATGGGGGATCGGGCACATGCACTGCTGAATTTTTTGTACGGACTTGCTCTTTCTATGCAGGACATCAACCAGATGAAGCAGAGCGACCGCAAAATGCTTTTTTCCCATGTGCTCACTGAACTCCGCCTGATAGCCGGGGCATCCAGAGGACTGGCGGTAACCCTTCAATATTCTTCAAGAAAAAAGGTCTTCAATCAGCTAAACCCTTTCTCAGAATTTATCAATACCGATAAAAAATTGGTAGATGAAATCCTGCGAAAAAAAGATATCCTAAAAAACTGATGTTATGAAATTGCTTATTTTAATTTTTTTAATGCTGATTGGTCATTATTGTAGTAAAGCTCAAAGGCTAGTTTTTGACCGCGGGCATTTTAATATCGTAAATGAAAATGGAGCAGTACGTCTGGCAGCTGAAAATACGTATAACAGTTATTTAAATACGATCAACAACCGCCTTTCGGATATTAATCTCAATCTGGGCGCGGTCGTTATGGTTCAGTCATTAATCCTGTCTTCCTTAAGAGAAGTTGATCAGGGGCTCAAAACAGCAATCGCGGTCAGACAGATCGGCTCACTGGTTGCCGAGATTTCATCGGAAAGTGCCGGGATGATTGATATCGCCAAATCAGATCCCCATCTGCTGCTTTTTGCAGAAGACGTTTCCCGCCAGGTAAAAGATAGGGGGATAAACCTATTTTCAGAAGTCTCTGCTTTTGTATTGAAGGAAGGCGAAAACGTCCTCATGGATTTCGAAAAGCGCGATGCGCTGCTTAAGAAAATTGCCCTAGAGCTCCGCGTCATCCGTGCCCTGGTATTCAGCATGAAAAAATCCATGTACTGGACAAAAATGAATGGAGTCTTCCGTTCGCTTAATCCCTATCAGGGCTTTATCAATCAGGATCTGCGTCTCGGGAGTGATATTTTATTCAAATCAAAACTTTTAAAACCATGAAAAAACCTTTTTTGCTTCTTTTCCTCTGTTTGCTCTCAACGCTCCTCTGGTCACAGAAGAAAATTACCGACAAACACATTACCTACCAGCAGGAACGAATGGTCTTCAAGCAATGGGATGCGGATAAGTTTACGCCCAAACCAGGATTTTTAGGGCTCAACCCTGATTACTGGATTACTTGGGCGCTTCACCCCAATTATCCCAAAACGGATCTAAGACCCCTTGGCCCGCTCGGTCCACAAACGCAACGGCTGATGTTGGCAGCAGCCATGCAGAACACAGATAATCTCTACAAACTGCATGCGGATACCCTTCGCAATACTGCGCTGAGCGAGGCCTCCAATTATTCTTCGGCACTTTCTTTTGCCGATCCCCTTTGGCTAATGTACTATCGCAACGAGTTTGAAGGATTATTAAATCAGGCAGATGCCGATATGCTTGCAGGCCTTTCGCTTGCAGAACAGAAATACATAATATCTGTGGGTCTGTTTGACTGGTACAGGGAGGAAAGCAGTGCACTTCTTGAAAGGCTGGAAATCGCGAGGTCGACTACCTTAGACCGGGGATCAAGGATAATGGCCTACCACAGGATGCTATCTGAATTCAGAAAACTCTCGGCAAGCTGGGAAACCAAGAAATCCAGGGCAAAAACCTATCTCTCTATCCGCTCGTCTGTCCAGAAGTTACGGGCCGGTGAAGTTCAAAGACCAGCATCCCCAAAGAGCGATATCCAGATTGCCAATGATATTCTTAAAAAATCAAAACTATAAGCAATGGATATTTTAAATGTTATAACCGGCACAGCCGGTTTTTTTGTGCAGGCAGTGCCCGATTCGTTCAAGGACACTTTTAATTTTCTTCAGGGCAACGGCGTGTATGAAGAGGGGATGATGCATTTTCTGCATGAGATGAAAAGTACGATCTGGACTCATTATGATGCCTTTATTGCAGATGCGCAGGCACTGGCGGCAATTTTTATGCTCATCTTTTTTGCTATCAAAAGCTATGAAATGATCTCCGGGGATAAACAGCTTGAAATTATGCCGCTGCTCCGTCCTTTCGGTCTGACCATGGTGATTCTATGGTGGAGCATCTTTACCCGGGTCCTTGCGTATCCAACCGATGTTGTAGAACAGAAGACCTCAGCAATGTTCGATGGCAGCCAGGCAGAGATCAATGATCTCAGGCTACAGCGGGCGAAGCTCATGGTAGAGGTTTCTGATCAGCTCTATAAAATTCAGGCCGAGACGCAGACAGCAAAAACAGAAGCGGATACCTGGTATGAAAATGCATGGGAATCTGTTAAGTCTTCGGTAAAGGAAGGGTTTTCCGAAGTCTGGAACCCGATAGTGGAAATGAGAAACCGGCTGGAGGTTGGTCTGCAACTTTTGGCTACCTCTCTTTTGGAAACACTCGCTATATGGATACTCAGGGTCTGCACCTACATTATTTTTATCATTCAGATCATCTTTTCCACGATACTGATTATTTTAGGCCCCTTTTCAGTAGCCGTCTCTATTCTGCCAGCTTTCAGGGATTCCTTTTCGACATGGGTCGCCAGGTTCATCTCGGTAAACCTTTATTCAGGGATTGCATATCTGGTGATGTATGTAGCGTCCCTTTTCCAGCATTATGCACTTGAGGCGGAAATTACCCGTTATCAGGAGCTTGTTGGGACTGGCGGGGCAAGCCTTGAAAAGCTCGGCTGGTTTGCCAGCAATGGAGTTCTCTCCTTTGGAATGGTAATCGTAACCTTTATCATCGGTGCACTAACCATGCTTACCGTGCCGAGCATTTCAACATGGATAGTATCCACATCGGGTGTATCTTCTGCCGCAAGTTCTATGGGAAGAGGTGCATCAAGCATGACCAGGGTTGCTGGACAGATAATGGGAGGATAGAGAGATGATGATAAAAAGTATCGAATCCAAAATCCGTCTAGCCACATTCCTTTCGCTGGGAAGTTTTTTGCTCTGTCTATCGGTAGTCGCTGTTGTTTCTTTTTTTGCCTATGGATATGTTAGGGATTCTCGTAAAAGTATTTATATTCTTGACCCCTCGGGAACACCAATCCTGGCAAAACAGACCGATGTGCAGCTAAACAGAGCAGCAGAATATCGCGCACATATTGCAAAATTCCATTCTCTTTTCTTTTCGCTGGTACCAGATGATAAGTTCATAGAATATCAGATGAAACAGGCCATGTACCTTATTGATGAAAGTGGTGCCCTTCAGTATAATAATCTGAAGGAAAAAGGTTTTTTCACCTCTATTCTCTCCTCCTCTGCTGTACTCACGCTCCGAACCGATTCTATTTTTTTAGATGAAAAAAGAATGTATTTCCGGTATTATGGTACACAGAAAATAGACAGGAGAAGTTCAAGCGTCACCCGCTCGCTTATCACGGAGGGAAGCCTGGTCGATCTTGAAACAAGATCTGATAATAATCCCCACGCGGTGTTAATTACCAGATGGAAGACATTAGAGAACAGGGATATTTCAACTATAGATAAAAATGCATTCCAATGAAAAAGACAACTGTGTTTTCAGAACTCAGAAATGAGTTCTCTGATCTGATCGAACGCCTCCTGGCCTCCATATCAGGTTTTTTCAAAAAATATCCGAAGGTTATCTTCTCATCTATGGTGCTGCTACTAGGCAGTTCCTTTCTCTTGTGCTTTACGCTGCTGAGAATGGATTCAAAAAAAGCCCCTTTAGAAAAAAAAGCACTGCTAAAAGTTGAGAGTGGGCTTAGCGAAATAGGAACAACTGTAAGTAAGCTTAAAAGAACTCTGGAAATTAGGGAAGCGCTGAAAGTTTTATTGGCCAAGGAAACGCTAAATAGCCAGGACAGCCTGCTCATGGTCAGTATGGTAGCCGAGCTTGAGCGTGCCGGCCACACGAAGAATTAATTAAATTATATGAAAAAAATAGATTTAAAAAAGCCCAGGTACGCTCTTCCCATAATCTGTCTGCCTTTTCTTTTTCTCTTCTTTTATGTCTATAAAAGCAGTTTTGGAAAAGAAGGTAAAATAGTCCTGGGAAGAGATTCGCTACAGACCAACGTGGCAAATGTTTCCGAGCAGGTGAGGAACCAGGAGCTTTCGGGAAAGCTGGATGCCTTTAGAAATAAATTCAAGCAGGCCGATGGATACACTGCTGTTGGTAGTATTGGTGAAGAAAACCAACAGCTGGCAGAGATAAGCTCATCCTACAATTTGAGGGAAAAGCATATGCTAGATTCCATTGACCAGGTAATGAAGGCAAAATATGGTCTGCCAGGCAGACCGGAAAATGTAAACCATGGATATTCTGCGGCAGGACAGAGCTTTGTAAAGTCGCGGAACCCTTCCAGAACTGAGCAGGACATCGCACTCGCCTCGGCACTGTCGAAGATAAAAATGCAGGAGAACAGGGTAACTAAGGAGGTTGATAACTCTAAAAACCCATCCGATCCCATGCAGCTTTTTCGGGCACAGATGGCTCTTGTCGACAGTATGGGGAAAGCTAATGATCCCGCTGTAAAGGAGAATATTGAAAAAGAACGGGCTCTGAAACTGGCCGAAGCAGAAGCCAAAAGCAAGAAGATCATTCCGGTCAAAAGATCGCATGGATTTTCGGCTGGCTTCAATACCATACTTTCCGGAGATGTCGAACGCCCTATTTCTGCGATCATTGATCAGGATGTTACAGGCTTTTCCGGATCGCGCCTGCGTATAAGGCTGACTGATGATATCATGGCCGGCAAGTTTATGATCCCTAAAGGCACCTACCTCTATGCAACTATTTCAGGCTTCTCTGCCCAAAGGGTTTCCTTGGTGATCTCATCGGTATTCCATGGCGGGGAAATTCTGCCGGTAAATCTTCAGGTTTATGACAACGACGGAATGGCCGGTATTTATGTTCCATCTTCCGCCTTTCGCGAATTTACCAGGGACATGAGCAGTTCAAGCACGCAAGGGATTACCATACAGCAGATGGCAGAAAACAACAATCAACTCGTTATGGGGGTGCTTTCCAAGATGTTCCAGTCTACAACAACAGCGGTAAACAAGTTGATCCGGTCCAATAAGGTCAAGGTCAGATACAATACCCAGGTTTATCTCATTGATCCCAATGAGCTTAAAAGAAAACAACAATCTTATTAGAATTTCATGAAAAAAATATTGTTCCTAGCTCAAATTTTCCTGAGCTCACTGGCCCTTTATGCGCAAGTGCCACACTCAGTTACCGTTGCCGATATTCCGGTAATCGGAATATCGGGTTCAGTTTCTATCCACTTCATCTCGCCAGAGAAAATTTCCTATGTAGACCTATCCAGCAGTTCGCTGATTGGTGACCTTCCGGAAAAGAACATTCTCAGGATCAAGGCGATTCCAGACTCTGTTGCCGCTCTTTTCTCCAGCGGCGATGCTGGCCTGGTTACCATTGTCGGAGAAACCTTTATTGCACAATACAGACTCTCCTTTTTATCGCCTGCTAGTCCCGAGCTGGTTTCCACACAAATCGATATCCTGCCAACCTATATGAGATCCATTGATATTTCGGGGATAGGATTATCACAGAACGAAATGAAGAGCAATGCGCTTTCCCTGCTAAAGCGCAGAGGGGATTCCCGAATTAAAAAAGAATCAGCTTTCGGGATATCACTGGTGGTAAACCGGGTTTATACCCTTGGCGATTGCATCCTTCTTGACCTGAGCTTCCATAACTCGACAAATCTCACCTTTGATGTCGACGAGCTCAGGTTTAAGATAGCGGACAGAAAGATCAATAAATCTACCAATGTCCAGTCCATAGAATTAAAGCCGGTTTTTCAGCTTTATCCCTTTGAAAGATTTTCGAAATCCTATCGTAATATTTATTTCATTAAAAAAACCACCTTTCCCGGTGACAAGGAATTCAGTATTGAATTATCGGAAAAGCAGATTTCCGGAAGAAATCTTCGCGCTTCATTAAGTTACTCCGATATCCTAAACGCCGACACCTTTTAATGTTTCATTATGGAAGAAAGCAAGGAACAACAGAGCCTGCACCGCTTCCTTCAGTTTGCCATTTATCTAGCCCTTTTGCTAGATGTGCTCATGTTTGTCTATGCAACTAAGCTGTTAACTGATTTAGGTGCAGAGAAAATCGGGCTCGCCAGGTTTCTAGTGCGCATGTCACGGATTATTATTTACCAGCACCCGCTCTATAGCCGGTTTTTCTCGTTGTTGCTTATCTCGCTGGTTTCAATCGGGACACTGAGCAAAAAAGAAAAAGATCTTGATGCTAAAACAGCGATCATTTATCCGCTCGTGTTGGGATTAGTCTTAATGGCGGCCAGTATCTTTTTTTTTGGTGAAAAGGGGACTGCGGTTTTTTATCTGACCAGCTGGCAGGATATCGGGTATATCTTTTTATTGTTGATAGGTACGATCCTGGTGCACCTAGCGATGGATAATGTTTCCAAGATTATCAGCTCTTCTTTAGGTAAGGATAAGTGGAATACCGAAGAAGAATCCTTTATGCAGGCAAGAAAGCCTGTAAACGGACCATTTGCAGTTACCATCCCCTCACTTTTTTATTACCGCAAGAAAGTACATTCGGGCTTCATTAACATAGAGAACATCTTTCGCGGAACGCTTTTGATCGGGACCCCGGGCTCGGGCAAGAGTTTTGGCATTGTTATGCCCTTTATCCGGCAGCTTATCTTTAAGGAATTCTGTATCTGCTGTTATGACTTTAAGTTTCCCGACCTGGGTCAGATCGCCTATTACCATTATCTGCTGGGTAAAAAGCAGGGCAGGCTCTCAGGCTTTGATTTTCATGTCATCAACTTAACCCAGGTAGAGCGAAGCAGGAGGATAAATGTATTAAGACCAGATTACATAGTAACGCTCGCCGATGCTGGCGAAACAGCGGAAGCCCTGGTTGAAGCCTTGAAAAAAGGGGATAAATCCGGTGGTAGCGATCAGTTCTTTACCCAGAGTGCGGTAAATTTTCTTTCTTCCTGCATTTATTTCTTTTCTCAGTACCAGGGAGGGAAGTATTCTACTTTTCCGCACGTACTTTCATTTTTGAACTGCAGTTATGAGCAGATTTTTTCGGTGCTATTTTCCAATCCTGAGCTTGGGAGCTTACTTTCTCCATTTGCCACTGCATGGCAGGCTAAAGCTTTCAACCAGCTAGAGGGGCAGATAGGAACGCTAAAGGTATTCATCTCCCGCTTAGCTACTAAAGAGACGTTCTGGGTTTTTTCCGCGGATGATTTCAACTTAAAGATTTCATCCCGGGCGGAGCCCTCTATATTAGTCCTTGCCAATGACCCCAATACACAGAATATCAATTCCGCCTGCTATTCTGTGGTGCTCAACAGGCTGACCAGGCTTATCAACTCTAAAGGAAACCGGCCCTCGGCCTTGATTATCGATGAGCTGCCAACCTTATTTGTGCACCGCATTGAAAATCTAATTGCCACTGCCAGATCAAATAAGGTAGCGGTTCTCATGGGACTCCAGGAGCTTCCACAGTTTCAGCAGCAATATGGAAAGGATACCGCAACCACCATTACCTCGGTAGTAGGGAATGTACTTTCTGGCTCGGTAAGGAACAAGGAAACGCTCGAATGGCTGGAGCGGCTTTTTGGGAAAGTTAAGCAACAGTCAGAGAGCTTGTCCATTGATAGAACCAAGACATCGGTGTCGCTCTCGGAAAAACTAGAATCGCTGATTCCTGCAGGTAAGATCGCATCATTGAAGGCCGGAGAGCTCGTTGGTATGCTTGCAGCGGATGCGGTAGAAGAATATACCGGAAAATTTGATACCTCGGCGATCAACTGCAGGGTGAATCTTGATATGGAGGCATTAGCTACAGAGGAAAAAGCTTACCCTGATATGCCGTTGTATTATGATTTCGCAGGAAAAAAGGATGAGATTCTCCGTAAAAACTTCATGCGCATAAATGATGAAATACAGGTATTGGTTAAAAAATTCAGAACCGAGGCTGCCGTCCCAAAAAATGGGGAAAGTCCCAAAGCCTCCATGGCAGGCGGAATGAAGAGATAAACAAACTATTTTTTTTCAATCTTAAAATCAATTTTTATGGAAGAATTAACCGGCCGGCTTGTGGTGGTACATCCCCAGCTGACAACAGATCCTGTTTCCAGACAGGGTCAGATAGGTGTAATTGCAATAGCGGATCTTCAAAAAGATAACATTAGCGTCGGCTTTGGTGGTGGCCCACTTGGCAGGTATTCCTCAGATGCCCTCCTTGTGCTAAAGGATAAAAGGGAGCTTTATCAGGATATTATGACTGGGGTAAAGGATATGGATGCCGGTACTTTTAAAGACTTGCTCGATATTAATATGAAACAGGAGTATTCAGATTATGGTCACATCTCTGCTGCGATGAAGATTGCTGTCGAAAATCCAGAGGTGATGAAAAGGAGCATGATTTCCCTGGAGGACTATATTTCACGAAATCACAATATAAATGTCAGCGAAGCGGTTTCTTTTGAGCGTTAGGCTTTTGGCAGGCGTACTTCTCATTTTTGTTTGCTCTTCTCTATCCTGCTACTCCCAAATCTCCTTGCCTTTGAATTCAATAAAGGTAAATAGCGCTTTTGGTAAAAGGATACATCCTATTACCCATTTTGCGGATTTCCATCGTGGCATTGATCTTCACGCAAGAAATGAGCCTGTATTTTCTTTTCTTACCGGAAAGGTATCCGGCGTAGGCTTTAATCCAATTCTGGGAAAATTTATAAGGATTGATCATTCAGGCCTTGAAAGCATATATGGCCACCTCTCCATTATTCTGGTTCGAAAGGGCGAGGAAGTCCGTTCTGGGGAAGTTATAGCGGTTACGGGATCTACCGGTAGGGTGACTGGCGAACACCTGCACTTTAGTTTGCGCATCGGGGGAGTCTACATCGATCCTGTAAACTTTATTCTTCGCTACTATAAAGTAGCCAAAATTAATCAAATAAATTTTATGGAAAATTCAGCCTATTTGACCCTAAGGCAAAAACTGGAACTACTCGCCATGGTAGAGGAAGTGGAACTGAATCAGGACGAGGCCTGGGTTTACGGAATTGGTTTTGCGGATACGGAGGAAGAGCAAGATGGATAAAAAAGATGTTCATAAACCCCTGCACGTTCAGGTTGCCGAGAAAGTAATTGAGGCACTCCGCGCCGGAACCGCACCCTGGCAGATTCCATGGGATTCAGCGGGCATGCCTCTTCTAATGCCTTACAATTTTCAGAGCGGCAATAGATATAAGGGAATCAATGCCCTATCACTTTTGATGGCAGGTAGGGAAGATCCAAGATGGATGACCTACAGGCAGGCAGAGGAAAGCGGAATGCAGGTGAGAAAGGGAGAGAAATCCATGCTCATCCAGTTCGTTAAAACAAGTGATGAGCGAACCAGGCGCGACGCTTCAGGAAAGGTTATGCATGATGAGCTCGGAAAGCCCATAAAGGAAACAAGGGAACTTCCCCATGCCATTGTTCGCAATGCTTACGTGTTTAATGCCGCGCAGATCGAGGGCATGCCCAAACTGGAAAGAGAAAAGCCAGGCACCAAGTGGGCACCGGTTGAGCGGGCAGAGAATCTCATTGCCTCCTCAGGCGCAGTAATTTTTCACCAATATTCCGCAAATGCCTTTTATGACCCAAAAAGGGATGCTATTACGCTTCCCTACAAGGACTGGTTTTCTGAAAGCCACAAATATTATGCTACACTGCTCCACGAACTGGGACACTGGACGGGGCATCCAGACCAGTTGAACCGAGACATGGGTAAAGGCTTTGGGGATGCGAGCTATGCCAGGGAGGAGCTCAGGGCAGAAATCGCTTCGATGCTTATTGGACAGGAACTTGGTATAGGCCATGACCCGGGACAGCATTATGCCTATGTGGAAAGCTGGATATCGATTCTGGAGAACAATCCTTTTGAGATCTTTTCTGCTTCCATGGATGCCGAGCGTATTCTTGGCTATATCATGGATATAGAAAGAAAGCAGGAGATTACCAATGAAAAGGTTTCCCTGAATGCGATGCAGCCTGCTCCCGGAAAAGCTTCTGGGTATCTCACCACGGGAGATAAGATTCCATATAACGGATCGGTCTATGAGGTTCTAGGCCATTTAAAACAGGGAAGGCTGAAGATGCATGAAAGCCTGAACGGCAATGCATTTACATTGGGCCGGGAAGATAAACTCTACGCAGCGCTTTTATATCTCAAACGCGAAATGGGTGCTGAGTTTCAAAATGATAAGCACACTAACCAGATTGGCGAAGCTGTGAACCAATCACATCTTGATTTAAACAGATAAAACGAATTTATGAAAAATATAATTATCGAGGAGGCCCTGCCCGTTGCAGAGCTATCCAGGCTAGGGCTATACGACGGGACCAGGTACTTATTGGACGACACAGACATTGCTGCACTTCTTTCGGGCAGGAGAACTTCTTTAGTGAACCTAAAGAATCTGGTCAGCGAGGCTTTTGCTATTGATAGCCTGGATGCTAAGCTATCCTTAAACCTGGATGAAGATAGTCTCCACGAGATAAAATTGCATCCTATTTACAAGGAGCCGAAACTGTCTCCGGATTTATTGGATGTTGAAGCTGATGCGCTGGTCGCAGGAGAGGTTAAGAATATTGCAAAACCCATTAATTTTCCTGATGGCACGAATAGGACTATCGTATTTGAATATGATAGTGAAACCAGGGAGTTCATTTCCTATGATCCAAAAGGGGTAGAGGTTCCATTTCAGATCAACGGAGAGAAACTAGATGTAAAGAAAAGTAAGGATTTTGCCCTAGGACGCATTGTGCAGCTAATCGATGGGACGATGATTCAACATAGGGCCAGTGAGCCCAAGGGGATCGTAGCCAGCCGTACAGCACTTATCTTAACTTTTTTGAAAGACGGTAAAGCCGCGGGTTTTTTATTAAAAGATCTCGCTCCCATAATGGATTCAAGTATTCATCAGACTCCCTTTTCACTAGGCTTTGAATCAGCATTCCTGGAATTGAAAAAAAACGATGGCGCAATTTCAGACGAGATGTTGCAGCAGAGAGAACTCGATGAGTTCAAAAACGAGTATAGCCGCGGCTATAGTCATGGCATATCTAGATAAATATGGACAGAGAATGGGTTATGTGCGATGGTTTCGCATACCTGATTCCTTACGGGCTGCCAGAGATATGTATCCGTACCGTTTATCTTTTTTATGAAAAAAGGGATTGTCTAAAAGTTCTGTCGGATGCTACCTCAGTCAAATTTCGGGATGCCGCGCTGGCAACGTTTGGTTTTCTTGCTCTTCCGGAAGGTATAATACGCATCAGCTTGGTATTCCCCAATGCGAAATTCGTGACTGTATTCGGAGATGATCTGCCTGCAATCGTATTAACCTGTAAGATTTCGCTATGGCTGAAAGGATTTGACGCAACTTTTCTGGTTTTATCCCATCATGTGATTTTCACTTTTAAGTCATGCGAATTTTCATGTGCGGAATCACTCTTTTCACTTAATAGGTTTTGTAAGATCACCGGATTTAGGACTAATCTAAGGCCTTTGCAAATCCGGTAAAATCCATTCCCATGATTCCAGAAATTTTCAAACAGGATATAAGTCTCGATATCCGGGTATTTGGATTCGATGTCAATGTCAATTATGTGTACAACTGGCCCAGCAAAAGAAATGATGAAAAAGAGCCAACCGTTGTACACCTGGAGTTTCGCTCAGATTCCAATATTATATCCGGTACCGGCTACCGGTCACATTTTCTCTTTTCTGCTTTTTTAAAGGATTGCGGATATGCGTCCATCGAGGAACTGGCAATCTCCCTTGGCGAACACCTCGCCCGGGAAAATGGCTATAGCCCTCCCCAGCCTGAGCGACAGCTTAGCCTATTTTGATTAATTAATAATATATTCTTATGAATGAACAAAATTTGGATTATCTAAAAAAGAGCCTGGATTATCTGGGCTTTGGAACAAAACTTAACGATGTTCTTGAATCAGCAATTTCCAGGGAACTCCCTGCTTTTACCCTCGGAGTTACGCAAAGCTACACATCTGCCAACGCCAAAAAGAATCCTGCAATTGGTTCCGATCAGGTCAGGTTCATGCTGAATTTCAACCGCTCCAAGCAGAGCGATATGTATTTTCTGAACGATTATGAGGTAACTCTGAATAAGGCCGGAAGTGCCTTGCCTATCAGACAAATCTTTGATCTGGAAAGGGACAACCGGATTACGGTGCTACAGGCCTATAAACTACTCTCTGGGAACTCACTTGAACGGGATGTTTACACCAAATTGGAAAACAGTGAGGGTTCGGAAAAGAAAAAGGTTTGGTTTAAGCTCAACCTTGATGTTCAGGATGCCTACGGGAATCATCCCCTGAAAAAATTCTACCCCGAATTCAAGTTTGAGCTATCTGATGCCATAGACAAATATCCGTTCAAGGGTCTTACTGAACTTGGAAAGGATGGTATGATGAAAATGCTGAGAAGTGGCCATCTGGCACCGGCCGAGATGATGGTGGGTAAGAAAGCCGTTGCTGTAATGGTAACCGCGAATCCCCAGTTTAAGGGACTTGATGTTTATGATAAGAACATGGCCATTATCCGCCAGGATGAAATCTTTCCTAAAAAAGAAGAGCAAAAAGAAAGCACGGCCTCGGCTGAGCAAAGAACTTCCCAAAAAAGCGAAATCGATGCCAGCAATACAGAAGAGCGGTTTCCATGGGAAAACCAGCGGGATGGTGATACCTCCCAAAGCGAGGAAATAGGAAGATAATCTTTTGTAACAGCAAAGAAAAAATGAGAAAGCTTTTAGCTAAGATAGACCGCATCCGCGCAAGCGGATGGGTTACCCTTGATCTTAAGGAAGATCACCTGCTATATAACTTAAACGGCAAGCGCTTTCAGGTAGAAAGTATGGCTACGCCCGATATCAAGTGCAGGGTGTCGGTAATGATTGAGGGTGAAAAAGTTGATTTAAGCATTGACGACTTGTATTAGAATTTATGACCAAACTAAAATTAAGAACCCCCATAAGCTATTATGGGGGTAAGCAAAAATTAGCCAGGCGCATTGTTTCGGTAATTCCGCCGCATGTGCTTTATTGTGAGCCTTTTATTGGTGGCGCGGCGGTATTCTTTGCTAAAGAACAATCAAAGGTTGAGGTAATTAATGATACCAATAAAGAACTGATGAATTTTTATAGGGTAGCGAAGGAGGATTTTACTTCACTAGAAAAGGAGATCAGGATCTCTCTTCATTCCAGGGATCTGCACAGAAAGGCTTCGGTGATCTATAACAATCCGGATATGTTTTCGGAGGTAAAAAGGGCATGGGCAGTCTGGTTGACTTCATCACAGAGCTTTTCTTCGCAGCTTGACAGCAGTTGGGGATATGATAAATCAGGTAATACCACAACAAAAAAAATAAATTCCAAGAAAGAAGGATTTGTTGAAGAAATGGCTATCAGGCTCCAGAACTGCCAGATAGAATGCGCAGATGCGCTTTACATCATCGCAAGCCGCGATACCGCAGATAGTTTCTTTTACTGTGATCCGCCCTACTACAACTCTGACTGTGGTCACTATGACGGTTATTCTGAAGGGGATTTTGAAGCCCTTCTTTTTTTACTGGCCGGAATAAAAGGCAAGTTTTTGCTCTCTTCCTACCCATCTCCAATATTGGAAAAATATGCCAAAGAACATGGCTGGCATCAATGGTCGGTAAAGCAACAGGTTTCCGTTAATGCAAAAGGAGGAAAGCAGAAAAGCAAGACGGAGGTGCTAACAGCTAACTACCCGATAGACCTAAAGACGGAATTTGGAGTTTGAAAGTAAAGGAAATAAACCCAGAATTGCTGGCACTTTATCATGGTTCGCTTGGACTGGACGGTGGGAAAATAAACATCCAGTCCGGTAAAGGAGTTGGCTGGAACGCTCTCACTCTCGGAAATGCATTTTATACTTCAATAAGTGAGGACGCCGCCTGCCTTTTTAGCCATCTCGTACTCCAGAAGTCAAGATTGAAAGGTGAATCGGGGTTTGATAATCTTGGATATGCCAAAATCTATAAGATAACACTCAGCAAGGATGCCAGCATTTTGGATGCTGACAAAGCTCTGGACGCATCTCGCGTCCGGAGTATTTTGCTGTGCGCAGGAGTTTCCGAGCGATACCTAAATCACCGGCACGATGACCAGCTCTCTGATTTTTACAAGGTTGCTGATCTGCTCTGCTATGGGATGGACTGGGAAGGTAACCGTAATGAATATCTTACAAGGGTACTGGGTTACGACGGACTTTTAATTAAAGAGAGAGCCTGGGAAAACTGGGATTATTATCCATCAGGCATTGGGATTGACTGGGATAAAACAAACGACCCGAAACTTTGGCCACCAAAAACAGTCGCGATATACAATACAGATAGTGTAGCGGGATTTGAGGTAATCCGCGATGGCGTAATTGAATCTTTGGCAATAGATCATTCAGATTTGCAAAGATAAATTATTAACAGGAGACTCATGTGCTCATCTCAAAATGCGAGTACATTAATGATAGATGCACCCCAGGTTATGCCTATTTGCATCTATTTCTAACAGGAGCGTAATTAAATGTGATTATCCAATCCTGTTATTCTTCAGAATACCGTTCGAAAAATATTTGTTACTCAAAATAAACGTCATGGATATGGAGTTTGATTTAAATATAGAAACTATTGTGCGCCAGCATGATCTAACGATCGAAGAGGTGCTTTCAAAGCAAATGTTTTCACATTTTACCGAGCAGCAGGCTAAGGATGTGATCCTTACTATCAAAAAAATGTCTATAATCATTTTTAATGCAAGTGAAAAAAAGGATCAAAAAACTTGATAAATTAATTGATTATTAGTATCTTATAGTGTAATAAAAAGAAGTATTATTTATGTCAGACATCTTTTTTTTCGACTCATTTGCAAAAGGGAAACAAAATAAAAAAGTTTCCAAAAGCTTGGAATGCGTTATCTATACAAGGGTTAGTAGTAAAGAACAGGCTGATAATTTAAGCCTGGGAACCCAATTGAAGGCATGTATGCTATACGCAGAGAAATTTGGGTTTAATATTGCCGCTCAGTTTGGGGGAACCTACGAAAGCGCTGAGAACGATGAGAGAAAGCAATTTACCGCCATGCTTTCTTTCGTGAAAAAATTCAAAGGAAAAATATCTTCTATCTTAGTGTATAGTCTGGAGAGGTTTTCAAGAAATGACAACTCAATCTGGCTTAGCGGAGAATTGAGGCGCTTAGGTATAGAAATAATTTCCGTAACACAACCTATTGATACCTCGAGTGCTTCGGGTCAGATGCAACAAAAGTTGTTGTTCCTGTTTGGCGAGTTTGACAATCAATTGAGAAAGCAAAAATGTAGTGCTGGTATAAAAGAGATGTTACTGCGTGGTGATTGGCCGACTAATCCTCCTTTAGGATTTGAGATTGACAGATCGAAGAACAAAAGGCAGATTGTTATAAATGGGAAGGGAAGGCTCATTCGTCAGGCCTTTGAATGGAAAGCTTATGAAAATGTGTCAAATGAGGTAATTCGCGATAGGTTGGCGGCTAAAGGACTAAAATTGATTCATCAGCGTATCTCAGAAATCTTTAGAAATCCATTCTATTGTGGCTTGATGGTGCACAATATGTTGGAGGGACAAGTGGTTGTGGGCAATCACGAGAAATTAATTAGCAGGGAACTTTTCTTAAAGGTTAACGGTATGCTAGATAAGATTCCCCATGGTTTTTCACTAAATGAAGAAAATGTGCACATTCCTTTGAAGCGCTTTATGGTATGTGCCGAATGCGGGAAGCCGTTGAGTGGCTACCTCGCACGCAAAAAGAATATACATTATTATAAATGCAAAACCAAAGCTTGCTGTAATAACAAAAATGCTGATTCTCTTAATTCCAGATTTGCAGACATACTTGATTTCTTTAAAATTGACATTGCCAAGGAATATATAGAACTATTGGTTGAGCAGGTTGCTGCAACATTTAACCAGTTGACTCAAAATAAGCAAGCGGATCTTTTAGAGTTGGAGAACAGCCACAGAGAAGTGAAGAAGAAGGTGGAGCGATTAGAGGAAAGATATATTGAAGAAGATATAAGTCAGGAACTTTACACAAAGTACCATGAGAAATATTCGGACGAAAAAAGAGAAATTGAGCGGAATTTGCTCATCCTGTCTAATAAAAGTTCGAACCTTTTAAAATGCGTTAGGTTGGCTATAGAATATGCCACTCAGCTACCTTTAAACTGGCTTTCTGGTGATTACCATACTAAGCAACAACTCCAAACATTACTGTTCCCTAGTGGTATGAGTTATGATAAGAAAAATGATAAAGTTCGAACCACTGAAATAAATTTAGTGTTTTTGTATATAGCTTATTTTCAGCAACTTATCAGTAAAAAGAAAAGAGGCATACCAGAATTATCTCTGGATTATGCCTCTTTTGCCGATTCGGTAGCGGGGAGCAGGATCGAACTGCCGACCTCAGGGTTATGAATCCTGCGCTCTAACCATCTGAGCTACCCCGCCGGGTTAATATTTACTAAATAACGTAAATACCGTTGTGGTTATTTTTAAGAGCTGCAAATATAGGATAAATATACAATCTAATAAAAATAAATGTAAAAAATACTTTAAGGCATTAACCATCAGGGAATTTGATTGTTTTTGGTGACTGGTAAAAAGGGTTTTGGCGGTAGAATAGGGGCTGTGTTGGTGTTAAAATGGGGCTATGGAGCAGGCCAATTCAGTCAATAACCAATTCCCATCTAGTCTCCCGAAGGTGCAGTTGATGCGAAAGAACATTTATAAGATGTGTGTAGGGTGTTTGGCAGATCGCATTTGGCGAGCGAATTGGAGGCAGTTATCCAAAGGTATTTATCTTGATTAGATTCTTCGCTGCGCTCAGAATGACAAAGGTCTCCTGCTTGTAAATAATTCTGAGCCTTCACTTAACCGATTAGCCAGCTTGGAGTTTGGAAACAGTTAACCAATTTAAACAGTTAACCGCTTAACCAGCTTGGAGCTTGGAGTTTAGAGTTGGGAGCTTGGAAACAGTTAACCGATTAGCCAGTTTGGAGCTTGGAGTTTAGAGTTTGGAGCATGGAAACAGTTAACCAATTAACCAGTTTGTAATGGGCAGTTTGTAGTTACGAATGAACGAATGACCAATGAACCAATGACCAAGCTGGGAGTTTGGAAACAGTTAACCAACTAACCAAAAAGGCAGGTAGTTACCAGTGAACGAATGGCTATTGAACCAATGCAACAACCTACCGAACCAATAAAAATGATAAGTGTTGCAGATATAGAATAAATTACCTTTCTTTAGAAAAATAATATTAAAAAATAGTCCGGAAATTATCCTGGTAGTGTACTAACATGGCAGAAAAGAAAAAATTTACACTAGAGTACGAAGTTAGATCGTCGCCAAGAATATTGTATAGTTTTATTAGTGAGCCTAACGGCTTATCTCAATGGTTTGCTGATGATGTGAATTTCCGCGACCAGGTGTATACTTTTACCTGGGACGATGAGCAGCAAAAGGCGAAACTTGTTTCCGTTAAAGAAAATAAACTGGTTAAATTTAAATGGCTGGATGATGAACCTCAATGTTATTTTGAGATGGAAATCGTACAGGATGAACTAACCAATGATGTAGCGCTCTCGATTACCGATTTTACCACCGATGAGCTACTTGCAGAGAAAAAATTAATCTGGGATAACCAGATCGATTATCTGATAAGTGTTTTGGGTGCATAATATTATCTCCGCATTGTTTACCTTTGTAAGGTGAAAAAACTACATCTTCTATTAGTAAAAGCATTTGTGAAGCCATTCATAGCAACTTTTTTTGTTATGATGTTTATCCTGTTGATGTTTTTTCTATTTAAATGGATTGATGATCTCATCGGTAAAGGCTTCGAATGGTATACCATTTTGGAGTTGATGTACTATGCCTCTGCGGCCAATGTTTCTATGGCACTGCCCTTATCGGTGCTGCTATCTTCCATCATGACTTTTGGTACGCTGGGCGAAAATTACGAGCTGGTGGCCATTAAATCGGCCGGTATTTCGCTGCAGAAAGCCATGCGTCCGCTCTTTGTGGTGATCCTGATACTTACCGTAGCTTCCTTTCTGTTTTCGAATTACATGCTGCCCAAGGCCAATTTGAAATTTGGTTCTTTGTTGTACGATATCCGCAATAAAAAACTTTCCTTTTTAATCAAGCCTGGTGTTTTTAACAATGCCATACCGGGTTATGCCATCCGTGTCGATTCAAAAGAAGAAGACGGCACGCTGCACAATATCATGATTTACGATCATAAAGAAAGCAACGGCATACCGAAGGTAATCTTGGCCAAAGAAGGGAAAATGAGCAAAACATCCGACGGTAAATTTTTGGTGCTCAACCTTAAAAACGGTGTGCAGTACGAAGAACAGGCTAGTAGCAATGGCATGTACAACCCGCGTCAGGTGTTCTCGCGCAGAAGGTTTAAAGAAACCTCTCCGCGTTTCGACATGTCATCGTTCGAAACCAATTCTACCGATCCGAATGCTTTTGGTAACAGTACGCCAATGCTCAATTTAAAGGGGATTGTACGCAAGCGCGATTCGCTGAACAAACAGATGGATACGCTTCAAATGCGCACCATTGCCAACCTCACCAATAATTTCAGGCAGTTTAATGTAACAAAAGGTTATACTAAGGTTAAAGCTGTTCCTTCCGAAATAGATGATGTAATATTGAAGAGCATCCCTAACGGATCGCGCAAACTGGCCTTAGAAAATGCTACCAATGTAGTGGCCAATATTATGCAGCATGTGCCTACCTGGGCGCCAAGGCAAACCGATTTAAAAGGTGAAATTATTTTTACCACCATCGAGTACCAACGCAAGTTTACCCTGGCAGCATCCTGTATTCTGCTGTTCTTTATCGGCGCCCCTCTAGGTGCCATTATCCGCAAGGGTGGTATGGGCTTACCTGTGGTAGTAGCTATTTCCTTTTTCCTTGTATACCACATCATTACCACTGTTGCCGAGAAATCGGCCAGGGAAGGTAACCTTAACCCTATATTTGGCATGTGGATTGCCGTAATTGTTTTGTCGCCATTGGCTGCCTTTTTAACCTATAAAGCTACGGTTGATTCGGCCCTGTTCGATTTAAATTATTACAAGCAGTTCGTGGTTAAACTGTTTAAAAAGAAGGAAAAATAGGCCCTGTTTCCTTTACTTACAGATGATATTTTAATCCAAATATTGCTCAATAAGGTTGTACATTTGTACGGGTTATTGCTGCGGCAAATAAGGTGGTTTTGAATACACTCCGCAGGGTTTTCCCCATAATGCTAGATAAAATGCAAACGAAATTAAACACAATAGAAGAAGCTATCGCCGATATAAAAGCTGGTAAAGTGATTATTGTTGTAGACGATGAGAATAGAGAAAACGAAGGCGATTTTTTAACTGCTGCCGAAAACGCAACACCAGAGGTAATTAATTTTATGGCTACTTATGGCCGTGGTTTAATCTGTGCTCCGCTAACAGAAGAGCGCTGCAAAGAACTGAACCTAAACTTGATGGTAGGTAAAAATACGGCAGCTTACGAAACCAATTTCACCGTTTCGGTTGATTTGGTTGGCCACGGCTGTACCACCGGTATCTCGGCAAGCGACCGTTCTAAAACCATGCTTGCACTGGTTGATCCTAAAACTGACCCTGAAGAGTTGGGCAGACCGGGACACATTTTTCCCTTAATTGCTAAAGATGGTGGTGTAATCCGACGTGCAGGTCATACAGAAGCTGCGGTAGATTTAGCGCGTTTGGCTGGTATGAAACCTGCTGGTTTATTGGTAGAGATCTTGAAGGAAGATGGCGAAATGGCCCGACTTCCGGATTTATTCAAAATTGCTGAGCAGCACCAGTTGAAAATTATTTCGATAGAAGATTTAATTGCTTACCGCTTAACGCTCGATAGCCTGATTAAACAGGAAGTAAGCATTGATTTACCTACGGCTTGGGGCGATTTTAAAATGACAGCCTATACGCAGTTAGATAACAATGCTACCCACTTGGCCATTTCTAAAGGTACCTGGGGTGCTGATGAGCCAATTCTGGCCCGTGTGCACAGCTCGTGCGTAACCGGAGATATTTTTGGTTCGTGCCGTTGCGATTGCGGTCCACAGTTACATAAGGCCCTGGAGATGATTGAAAAAGAAGGCAAGGGAATTGTAGTGTACATGAACCAAGAGGGCAGAGGCATCGGACTGATCAACAAACTACGTTCGTACAATTTACAGGATGCTGGTTTTGATACCGTAGAGGCCAATATTAAATTGGGTTTTAAAGGCGATGAACGCGATTATGGTGTAGGTGCCCAGATTTTAAGATCGGAAGGTGTAACCAAAATGCGTTTAATGAGTAACAATCCGACCAAAAGGGCAGGTTTAATCGGTTACGGTTTAGAGGTAATTGAAAATATTCCGATAGAGATTGCGAGTAACGTACACAACGAACGTTATTTAACAACCAAAAGGGATAAAATGGGACACTCCATTATGAAAGGATAGTATTTAGTTTGAAGTTGGGCATTAGGTGTGGGGAATTTACCAAGCCAAATGCGAACGGCTAATAAATAATAAATAAAAGCCAGTGATTGAATTGATGTTCAATCACTGGCTTTTTTGTTTTGGCTCTTGTGGACTGTCATCCCTCTCCGCGCTCGTCATCCTGAACTTGTTTCAGGATCTAATAGACACGACTTATTCGAAATACTGTTTGCCAATTTACGATAGAATCGTATGGCTATTAATGCACTCGTTAGAAACGTTCGCAAGCGCAACCGTTACAACAAGCGCAGACACCAGTAGGCTTTGCATTACCAATAACCAATACCAATTACCAATGACCAATGAACCAATGACCAATAAACCAAAACCTTACCTTCTTTGGTTTCCTTTGCTCTGGTTAATAATGGCTTCTTTACTAATCGATTTATTGTTTTTAAAGGGTTTTTCAGCCTGTTTTCTTTTTAGGTTACGGCGGTAAGAACCCGATATTTTTTGAATAAACTCTTTAAACGTATCAAACTGCTGGGTATAAACCAAACCAAAAGAAGTTACATTAGCCGTAGGACTGATCCCACTGTTTAAGAATATACTTTGCTGGGTTGGTGGTTTATTGGCCGCCTTAACCGTTAAGCTACCGTCTTTCTTAATCAAGAAAACGGCCTCAACCTCACGTCCTACATTATCTTTAGAAAAATCGATGATGGTGAAATCATTCACACTATTACGGTCTACAATACCGGCGTTAATCACCAAACGGTCGTTAAAGAATTTAAATGAGGCATTCGCTTCGCTTAACGAGCGTACGTTCAAATCGACAAAGTTTAGATTCAGCGAAGAAAGTACATTGTTAAATTGGTTAAATACCAGCTCTGTGGCCGTACTGGTTGCTGTAGAACTCAATTGGTTACCAATCGATTCGCCACCATTCCCAGGTGCAAAACTTCTTCTGATAATTAAACTGAAGGCCTGTAAATTTAGGTTATTCTGGTCACTAAAATAGGTTTGCAACTCTTCTTTAATAGATGGCTGTGCCGGGAAATTAATATCGAGCTTAATATCCGGTTTTAAAAGTAAGCCAGTTAAGCCCATTTCTACTTCCGTATTTACCCTTTGGTTGGCATTGCTACTGGCATCGCGGTTGGCGGCTTTGTAAAGGTCGTTTAAACTCGCCCTTAAAGCATATACCGCTTTTAAATTTATCTGCGCAGCAGTAGGATTGCCTGTCCAGCGGATGGTACCGCCCTGCCTGATCTCAAATTTTTTGTTAATCACCTCTTGGGCCGTAAAATCAAAACTTCCGGTCTCAATAATGTAATCGCCCGACATTTCGAAATCGCCAAAACTATTGATGTTGAGGTTCAGTTCTGCATTACCTTTGCCACTTAAATTGCCCAGGGTAGTATAAATATTGGCCGTGGTGTTCGGATCAATGGTTAATTTGAAGCTAAGTGTCAATCCATCAAAATTGGTGGTTTTCTTTACCAGTACAGTAGAATCTCTGCTTACAAAATTGATAAAATCCTTATCAGATATGGTTTCTGAGCTATTTAATGGAAGATTAAACACCGTACCTTTCTCGGTTTTGGCCTTAATATCAATCTTCATTTTGTTGGTTGGTCCGGTAAAACTAAATACCCCAGTACCATAAGCGCGGCCATAATATATCGAATTGTCTTTCGCGGTAGTGTTTAAGGCCATTAAACTGTTCGCGTTTACCTTTACATTCAACGTAGGGTAGTTAATGTCATTCAAATCAACCGTGCCGGTAGCGGTGGCTTCGTGGCCTTCAAGGTCGCTCAGTTTAAAGTCTTCCAAATCAATCACACTATTGGTTACCGTTACTTCATCGGTTATTATATAAGTGGTTTTAAGGTAGTTCACCATCAGCTGGCCTTTATCCAAAGCCAAGGTGCCGTTGATCTGAGGTTTATTAAATTTTCCCTTCACTGTTAAATCAGCCGAGATATTCCCTTTTAAATTCGAAACCAGCTGTTTTACAAAAGGCTCTAAAATGGTCAGCTTGCTTTCATCCATCTTAACCGCAAGGTCTATTTCCTTCTCTTTAAGATCAAGGTTTCCGGTAAGCTTAAAGGTTTCTGCATCTTGGGCAACAATGCGGGTAAATACATTTATTTTGTTGGTAGCATTGTTAAACGATGAAGTATCGCTTAAGGTTCCGATGTAGATATCGTTAAAGTTGAGCGAATCTATTTTAATATCATCATTAACCCTCGGCGCTTTTAACACCCCAAATAAATTGGTTTTGCCATTGGCATTTCCACCCAGTTTAATGCCCATCCCTTTGGTAAAAGGATTGAGCGTTTTAAGGTTAAAATCTTTAAAGCCGACAGTAATCAGATCTTTGGGATCTTCAGAAATTAGTCCATCAATGGTAAGTTGCTGTGCGCCATTTGTTAAATCGAAATTGCTGATCTGTGTTTTGCCGTTGTTAAGCACAATACGCACTTTCTCCTGTATGCGCCATTCTTCACTGTTAATCTTTAGTATAGATGGGAGTACACTTAAGCGGGCCGTAGTATCCTGGTTTTTTGTAAACTCTACCAAGCCGTTCAGATCGAGCTGGTTGGCTTCGTCCGAGTTCGACATTTTAACGTTGAAGGCCAAACTGTCGTTGCGCAGGATGTTCGAAACGTTTACATCCTTAATAAACAAACTGTCGTTTAACTGCACCCGGTCGGAAGTAACAATTAGTTGGAGCTGCTGCGGCGTGGTATTCTCATCCAAGATAATGTTGTTTACCACAATGCCGTTGTAGGTTAGTTTTTTTACGAAGCCGGTAAGGGCAGCGGTATTGTTCCGCGAATCGAAATCGCCGTTTATAGTGGCTCCTTCTTCCAGTTCCAGTCCAGGTATAAAAATCTTCGCTATGGGCTCAAACCTTTTAATGGCCAGGTTAAACTTGAAAATCTGGTTCTTGTATTTAATAATATCGGCCTTTAACGATGGGATATAAGTTTTGGCAATGGCTTTGTAATACGATACAATCGAGTTTAGATCGTACTCGCCCTTAATGCTGGCGTCTAATATATCCGACCGGATATCGAGCACGCGGTTAGCGCCGGTTCCGTTGGCCATTAACTGTACCGAATCTACACTGTAGGTGCCCTTAGGATTTTGCAGCTTAATTTCTTGGATCAGCCATTTCCCCGAAATGTTATTGAGGTTGGTGCCCGAAAAATTAGTGGTAAACTTTGCATCCACCATCAGCGAATCTTTTAAAAGTTTTAGGGCTTTTAAACGTGCTTTAGAAATGGTTGCGTTAAAGTTAAATACAGGCAGCTTGGGATTAAGGTTAACACCGCCATCAAAAACAAGTTTAACATTTCTGTCATTGATGCTCAACTTGCCATCAAAATACTTTTTATCAAAGGTTCCATCAATTTTAACATTGCGGTAGCGGTAATTGTTAAAGTCGATATAATCCACATCGCCGTTAATTTTTTCAGTTAACTGCTTCAGTTCAGTGCCGCGGCCTTTTACATACAGCGATGAGCTGATGCGGCCGAGGCTTTTTTCATCGATCAGGTTGCCGAGGTTAAAATCGTACGATTTTACGTTTCCGGTATAAGATGGAATATCGTTTTTATCGATTTTCATGTTCACATCAGAAACAATGCGGCCCAGTTTGGTTTTAAATTCCCCATAGGCAATAAAGTCGTTCTGGAATCCGGTAAAGCTGCCATTGAAGTTAATATTGCCGAATTTATTTACAATTGCCGGAACAATTTTCTTTTTACTGTTGGTAATGCCTCCCAGTACCTCATCCAGGTCGGTTTTGTTCGTTCCGGCCATTTCGATATTCAGGTCCATAAAGGTTTCTTTCCATTTAGGCAGGCCTTTGATAATGAAATCGCCCTTAATGTGTGTAGCTTTTCCGGTTCTAATGGCCAGCTTTTTAGCTTTAAGGTTGTTAACCAGACCTGTAATCTGCCCGTCTACATCCAGATCGAGTTTCATGGTACTGAGTTCGGGTGCAAAAAAGGCTACATCTCGTGAAGTAATATGGCTATCCTTAAAAACTGCCTTCATCCGCACATTATCAACATAGTGGTTAAAGTCTTTATAACTTTTAAACCGCATCTGGTAGTAATCGGTTAAACGGCTCTGGTTGGTTTCGAGCAAAAGGTTTTTAAGCTCAATCGCATTGCTGTCGATTGTGGTCTCAGCTGTTAGGTTTTTAAGGTAAAAGCCGCTTCTTTCTTTAAAGGTTAAATTTTTGATATTGGTTTTAATCAAGTGGCCTTTAGTGTCAAAGCCTTCAAAAATTCCGCTCAGCTGTTTTACGTCAACATTCTCAAAATTTACGCTTTTGCCCTGGATGGTATCCTTTGCTCCGAAATTTTTGTACCTGAAAGCAAATTTGTTCAATATAATGCGGCCCAGTTTAATATCATAAGGCTTGCTTTTCTTTTTCTTTACAGTAGGTTTACCAGAATCAAAATAGTTGATGATGAAATCGAGGTTAGAAGACTTATCTTTGAAATCCTTTAGGAAAAAACGGCCATTGTTAATTTGAACGGTGCTGATATCAATAATCCTTTTATCAATCGATAATTGGTTAATATCGACCATAAACTGGGGCGTACTGAGTAAAGTATCTTTTTGAAGATCGATAACCAGTAAATCTTCGAGAACGATAGATTTAAAAGGTTTGATGTAAAGACTTTTAATGGATACGGTAGTTTTAAGCTCTTTTGATAGGTATGCGGCGGCTTTCTGAGCAAAATAAGTTTGAACAGACTTAAATTGCAGAGAAAAAATAACAAGCGCCAGCAGCAAAATTATTGATGCGATTACCCAAAGGAGTATTTTAAATAGTTTTTTAATAATTTTGCAGCTTAAATATTAATAATTTGTCTGTTATACTTGCTATCGAGTCCTCTTGCGATGATACGTCTGTTGCTATTTGTAACAACGGCAAAATTACTGCCAATGTTATTGCAAACCAAACAATTCATCAAAATTATGGTGGTGTAATTCCTGAATTGGCTTCAAGGGTACATCAACAAAATATTGTGCCTGCCGTACAACAGGCTTTAATTGATGCCAAGGTTACAAAACAGGACATTAATGCCGTTGCTTTTACCCGTGGCCCAGGCCTTTTGGGCTCGCTGCTGGTTGGTGTTTCTTTTGCAAAGTCTTTTGCATTAGCCTTAAATGTACCGTTAATTTCTGTAAATCACATGCATGCGCATATATTGGCGCACTTTATTGATGATCCTAAGCCGAGTTTTCCTTTCTTGTGCTTAACGGTTTCTGGCGGACATACGCAGATTGTACTGGTTAAAGATTATTTCGATATGGAAATTGTGGGCGAAACCTTGGATGATGCAGCCGGCGAAGCCTTTGATAAAACGGCCAAGCTGTTGGCATTGCCATATCCGGGAGGCCCCTTGATTGATAAACATGCGAAACTTGGCAACCCGCTTGCTTTTAAATTTGCTGAACCGCAGATTGCCGACCTGAATTTTAGTTTCAGCGGTTTTAAAACTTCGATTTTATACTTTATCAGGAAGCAGGAGAAGGAAAACCCTAATTTTATCGCCGATCATCTTGATGATATTTGCGCCTCTGTTCAGCACAGCATTATTCAGATTTTGTTGAATAAGGTAAAAAAGGCAGCTAAACAGTATAACATTAAAGAGATTGCCATTGCGGGTGGCGTTTCGGCAAACTCAGGTTTAAGAAATAGCCTACAGCAAACTGCTGAAGAATTAGGCTGGAATGTTTATATACCTGCTTTTCAGTATTGTACCGATAATGCAGGTATGATTGCGATTGCAGGCTATCAAAAATATTTGAAACAGGATTTTGTTGGGCAGGATGTTTCGCCGATGGCGCGGATGGAGTTTTAAGGGGAGTGTTAGTTCATTCGTTCATTAGCCATTTGTTCAATAGGAACTGCAGACTGCCAACTGACTTTGTATCTTTATGGTTAAATAAGAATAGCATAATTAAGAAGGGTAATTTAAATTGCCAATTAAATCTTCCGACTTCGGACCTCTGACTTCGGACTAATAAAACTATATGACTGGAGCATCGTTAATATTTTGGATTGTTTGTGCAATACCGCTAATTGGATTACTGTATTGGCTGATTAGAAATGATAAGAATAAACTAAAGGGGAGTTGGGGCGTAATTATTCTGGGTGCTTTGGTGGTTGCAGCCTTATTGGTTATTGTATATGTAACGAAAGATTTTAATGCTATTTTTAGCCAGAACTAAACTTGGTTAAGTTTCAAAACCATAAAAAATGCCTTGTTAAATTTTTAACAAGGCATTTTTTATGATATTTTTAAATTTAAAATTGGCTTATTTCTCTGCTAACTTCTCGCCGGTTACTTCGGCTTTAATTTTAATTTCTAATTCTTCGGCCAGTTCAGGATTATCGCTTAACAATTGTTTTACGGCGTCTCTACCTTGACCAAGTTTGGTATCTCCGTAAGAGAACCAAGAACCCGCTTTTTTAATGATGCCAAAATCGACACCTAAATCGATGATCTCACCATTTTTAGAAATACCCTCACCGAACATAACATCAAACTCTGCAATACGGAAAGGAGGGGCAACTTTATTTTTAACGATTTTGACTTTAACGCGGTTACCCGAAACTTCATCAGAATCTTTAATCTGCGAAATACGACGAATATCTAAACGTACTGATGCATAAAACTTCAAGGCATTACCACCCGTAGTGGTTTCAGGGTTGCCAAACATTACACCGATCTTATCGCGCAACTGGTTGATAAAGATACAGCAGCATCCAGTTTTGGCAATTGTTCCGGTTAATTTACGTAAGGCCTGGCTCATTAAACGGGCATGTAAGCCCATTTTACTATCGCCCATTTCGCCTTCAATTTCGCTTTTAGGAACCAAGGCTGCCACAGAGTCAATAACGATTACATCTATAGCGCCTGAACGGATCAGGTTATCTGCAATTTCTAATGCCTGCTCACCATTATCTGGCTGAGAGATTAAAAGGTTATCGGTATCTACACCCAATTTCTTGGCGTAGAACTGATCAAAGGCATGTTCCGCATCGATGAAAGCAGCAATACCGCCTTTTTTCTGTGCTTCGGCAATAATGTGTGTAGCCAATGTAGTTTTACCAGAAGATTCTGGACCGTAAATTTCGATTACGCGGCCTTTTGGAATACCGCCAATGCCTAAGGCAATATCTAAACTGATTGATCCTGTAGAAATAAAATCTATCGGCTCAATGGCAGAATCGCCAAGTTTCATGATGGTGCCTTTACCGTAAGATTTCTCTAATTTATCTAAAGTAAGTTGTAGGGCTTTTAATTTATCTGGATTTGCAGTGCTCATTTCTTTTTTCATTGATGGCGTAAATATAATCGATTATCGGCTAATATGATCAAATGTTGATATTTATAATGCTAAAATATTTAGCTAAGTTAAATGTTTTTTGGCTAATGTCAATAGTAAATTGAAAATAATTTTTAAGCCTTTAATTTATCTCTTTCCTGCTGTGCCGTTAAGCGCTCAAAATACCGGCACATGTAGGTAATTTCGCAGATGTCGCATTTTGGGCTCCTCGCCACGCAAACATAACGTCCGTGTAAAATGAGCCAATGGTGGGCAATGTGGATGTCGTGTTCTGGCAGGTTTTTAACCAGGTCTTTTTCTACTGCTAAAGGCGTTTTGCCATTGGTTAAACCCAAACGGTTGGCCACACGGAAAACATGGGTATCTACAGCCATTGCAGGTGCATTATAAATTACCGATGCAATTACATTGGCTGTTTTACGGCCAACACCGGGCATCTTCTGTAAGTCATCAATGCCCGAAGGTACCACGTCGTTAAATTCATTAAGCAATATATTAGCCATACCTACCAGGTGCTTGGCTTTGTTATTAGGGTAGCTGATGCTCCTGATGTAATCGAAAACAATATCGGGTGTAGCTTCTGCCAGCGCTTTGGCATTTGGAAAACGCTGAAACAGGGCAGGGGTAACTATATTAACCCTTTTATCGGTGCATTGGGCAGAGAGAATTACGGCAACTAAAAGCTGATAAGGGTTATTGTAATGCAATTCGGTTTCTGCATCTGGCTGCTTGGCCGAAAAATGTTCTACAAAAAGTTTATAACGTTCTTTTTTAAGCATTGGCAAATATAGGGTAAAAAAGGAAGTGAGGAAATGTGTGTAGGAGGGAAGATGTAGGAGGTATAATGGAAGATGGATTGTTCAATAGTTCATTGGCCATTGGTTCATTGGTAAGCAAAGTTTAAAATTACAGGTGCCAAGTGGAAAATGCCAACTTGAAACTGCAAATTTTGAACCGCCAGCTGAAAGCTAATCCATTTCTTTCAATAACCTATCGCATTCGGCAAATGCATTACATCCTCTCGTTGGGGCTCCATGCCAATATAAACCAGAATAAAAGTTTTTGCGGACTTGCTATTGGAGCCACATTTGGGCGTATAAGGGAAAGGAATTGATTACTGGAAGATTGGTGATTGAATTAATTACACCGGGAGTGATTAATTCAATCACGCTTTTGTTCAAAATTAATGAAAAGAAGTGGCAGGCACTTTAATCGGCTCTGCTGCTCCCTGATTACTTTTGATTAACCAGAAAGCAAAGAAAGCACCAACTAAGGCCATTGCTGCACCAACATATGCGGGTGAGGTGTAATCGAAGCCATAAACCAGCGGAAGTCCACCGAAGAACGCGCCTAAGGCATTGCCGATATTAAAACTTGCCTGACTTGCAGATGCAGCCAGCATTTCTGATCCTTTTGCGCTCTGGATCATCAGCATTTGGATAGGTGCAGCCAAGGCAAATGATACTGCTCCGGTAATAAAAGTCATAACCAAAGCCAAAGGCTGGCTCGATGATACAAAATGTACAATGGTCAAGGTTACAACCATGGTTAACAGTAAGGCTACAGATGCTTTTGCCGGCGAAAATTTATCGGCCAGTAAACCGCCGATGTAGTTTCCGCACATCATACCAAGTCCTGCTAACATTAATATATAGGTAACTGCATTTGACGAAAAACCTGCAACCTCGGTCATTAAAGGGGCAATGTAACTGTACCAGGTAAATAAACCACCGGTTCCGATTGAAATCATGAAGATAATGATCCAGGCCTCTCTTTTTTTGAAAAAGCTTAATTCTGCCTTTAAATCACGATTTTTAGTAGCTTCCAATGCCGGTAACCACAATTTTAAGCTCAATAAAGTAACCAAGCCAACGAATACAACTACAGCAAAAGATATGCGCCAAGAAAAATTGTGACCAATAAAAGTACCCAGCGGCACACCAACAATATTGGCAATGGTTAAGCCCATAAACATTAACGATACGGCCTGTGCTGCCTTTCCTTTTTCGGCTATTCTGCTTGCTACTACCGAGCCTACACCGAAAAAAGCACCATGAGGTAAACCCGAAAGCAGCCTGGCCATAAATAACGTATCAAAAGTTGGGGCAAAGGCAGAGAAGGCATTAAATACGGTGAACATGACCATCAAAGCAATGAGGATCGATTTGGGTGGGTACTTACCTGCAATCATAATCAGCAGGGGCGCTCCGATAACCACACCTAGGGCATAAGCAGAAATTAAATGTCCAGCCTGTGGAATGGTAACCGCCAAATCTTTTGATATATCGGGTAAGAGGCCCATCATAACAAACTCTGTTATACCGATGCCCAAACCGCCTAAAGTGAGTGGAAGCAAGTTCTTGTTCATAGTGGAGTTAGTGTTAAATTTACACTATGTAAAGGTAGGGCTTTTTCTTTTAGGAGATTGTAAAAATTAGGACATTTATAGGAGGTGGAAGATATAAGATGGAAGATGTGAGATGGAAGAAGCAATGCATTATTGTTGGTGGGATTTTAAATATAGGTGCAGTTGGCGATTTAACAATCCTACAATTAAACAATTGTCAATATGGTACAGTTGACCAATTAACTTCATTAAGGAATTAAGAACATTAAGTTGCTCACGGCGATTCAGTTAACCAATTAACTATTATATGATTTTCAATGACTAGGTTGGAGTTAGGTTTTACCATTAAGTAATTAAGAGCATTAAGTTGCTCACGGCGATTCAGTTAACCAATTAACTATTATATGATTTTCAATGACTAGGTTGAAGTTAGAATTTTCCATTAAGGAATTAAGAAAATTAAGTTGCTCACGGCGATCCAATTAACCAATTAACTATTATATGATTTTCAATAACTAGGTTGGAGTTAGATTTTACCATTAAGTAATTAAGAACATTAAGTTGCTCAGGGCGATTCAGTTAATCAATTAACTATTTTACAATATTCAATAACTAGGTTGGAGTTAGATTTTATCATTAAGGAATTAAGAACATTAAGTTGTTCATGGCGCTTCAGTTAACCAATTTAAACAGTTAATCAATTAACCCTGCTTGGCAGTTTGCTGTTAGCAATCAAACAATTTAGCAATGGACATGAACAGTTAACCAGTTAAACAATTAACCGATTAACCATACTAAGCATTTTGCATGACCAATGACCAATGAACCAATGACGAATAAACAATAAACAAAAAAAAAGCTTGCCCCACCCTGTGGAACAAGCTTTTTTGGCTCGTGTAAATTTGTTACTTCGATCTGCTATAAGCTAAAATCTTGTTGATGGTTTCATCTTGAGGATTTTTAGCCAGTCTATCTAACTTACCTTTGATTTGATCATAAAATAAGTCGATTTCTGCGTCAGATTCCATATCAGTTTTTGGCTGAAACATGTTGGGTGTAGCTAAATTTACATTTGTTTTTGATGTAGAGGTTTTTGTCATAAGCAACTGAATGTGATAAGTTTTATAAACTTAACGATAGTTCAGATGCTTTATTTCAAGCCCCAAATTATTTTATGTAACAATTTCACTACCCTTTATAGGTCATCTCTTTTGTTTTGAGCATTTTACGCAGATTGCTCAGTGCATAGCGCATACGGCCAAGTGCGGTATTGATGCTTACATCGGTTAAATCGGCTATTTCTTTAAAGCTTAAATCGGCGTAATGGCGCATTAAAAGCACTTCTTTCTGCTCATCTGGCAATAAATGGATCATTGCTTTCAAATCTTTGTGGGTTTGGTCGCGGAGCATTCTGTCTTCTGCACTCTCATCATAAAAGTGTAGCATATTGAATACATCCATTCCATCCGCACTGGTGATGATGGGCGTTCTTTTTTCCTTTCTGAAATAATCTATAACCAGGTTATGCGCAATACGCATTACCCATGGTAAAAACTTACCTTCTTCGTTATATCTTCCCGACCGCAGGGTATTGATTACCTTTATAAAAGCATCCTGAAAAATATCCTCCGCCAGATATTGGTCCTTAACCAATAAGTAGATAGAGGTATAAATTTTACTTTTATGTCTTCTTAAAAGTTCCTGCAATCCATTCTCGTTCCCGGCAATATATACCTTTACCAGGTCCTGATCATTATATGATTGTAAATTCATAGGTTTACCTACACTAAATCCCGTACTATTTGCTAAAAATTAATTTGTAGATGTTTAATTTCTATAGCTTCTCTCCTATGTTTTTTTGATGTGTTAGTTTGGTTCTGAGGTTGTTAATATCCAAAGAAAGTTATTTTTTTATCAAAAAGCAAAAAATAAAATGTTAAAAAATAAATTAACCGTCTCAGTACCCTATTTTTGTATGTTCTTAAAACCCTAATTACTTTATGGGGTTTAATAAATATATTCTTTACAATACATGAGCAAAAAAGAGGCCGAAAAAGATCCGCACAAAAATATTATCATAAAAGGTGCCCGTGTGCACAACCTAAAAAACATAGATGTTGCCATTCCAAAAAATAAGCTTGTGGTGGTAACGGGTATGTCTGGTTCGGGGAAATCTTCGCTTGCATTTGATACTTTATATGCAGAAGGACAACGCAGGTATGTAGAAAGTTTATCTTCTTATGCCCGCCAGTTTATGGGCCGGATGAATAAACCGGATGTTGATTATATTAAAGGTATAGCCCCGGCAATTGCCATCGAACAAAAGGTAATTACCTCTAACCCACGCTCAACGGTTGGAACTTCTACCGAAATTTACGATTACCTTAAACTGCTTTTTTCGCGTATCGGAAAAACCATTTCTCCGGTTTCGGGAAAGGAAGTGAAAAAGGATTCGGTAAGTACGGTGGTTGATTATGTAAATGAAATGCCCGAAGGTACAACCGTAACCATTTTTTGTCCGCTGTACCCGCACAATAACCGTACAATTAAAGAAGAACTGGCCATCCTATTACAAAAAGGATTTTTAAGGGTTAGGATAAACGATAAAATAGAAAAGATAGAAAGTGTACTGGATGATGCAGATTTTAAAGATGCAGCCTTAACAGATGATAAAACCGTTCAGATCCTGATTGACCGTATTGTAACCAACCAGGAAGAAGAAACCTTAAGCCGTTTGGCCGATTCGGCGCAGACTGCTTTTTTTGAAGGCAAGGGCGATTGTTATCTTGAGGCCGATGGCAACACCAAACATTTCAGCGATCGCTTTGAACTGGATGGTATCCGTTTTGAAGAACCAACACCTAACTTTTTCTCTTTCAATAACCCTTACGGCGCCTGTAAACGTTGCGAAGGTTATGGAAATGTAATCGGTATAGATGAAGATCTGGTTGTACCTGATAAAAGTAAAAGTGTGTACGATAATGCCATTGCACCCTGGCGTGGGGAGAAAATGAACGTGTGGCTGCAGAATTTTATCAAAGCTGCACCGAAATTCGAATTCCCGATCCACCGCCCCTACAGTGCACTAACGGAAAAGGAACAACAACTGCTTTGGACCGGCAACCAGTATTTTGCTGGTTTAGATGCTTTTTTTAAGGAGCTGGAAGAGCAGACCTATAAAATCCAGTACCGGGTAATGTTATCGCGCTACCGCGGTAAAACCACCTGCCCTGATTGTAAAGGTTCGCGTTTGCGCAAAGATGCATCGTATGTTAAAATTGCCGATAAATCGATTATCGATGTGGTTTTGATGCCATTGGCCAAAGCCCTCGTTTTCTTTAACGAACTTAAATTAAATGCAAACGATACCAAAATTGCCAAACGCCTGCTGGCCGAGATTGATAACCGTTTTCTATATTTAAATAATGTTGGTTTGGGTTATTTGACCTTGAACCGTTTATCCAATACCTTATCGGGGGGAGAATCGCAAAGGATTAACCTGGCCACTTCATTGGGCAGCAGCTTGGTTGGATCTATTTATGTGCTTGATGAGCCGAGTATTGGTTTGCACCCGCGCGATACCAATAAACTGATAGAGGTATTGATTTCACTGCGCAACGTTGGCAATACCGTTTTGGTGGTAGAACACGAGGAAGAAATGATGCGCGCTGCCGATTTTATTATTGATATAGGTCCAGAAGCTGGTACACATGGTGGTAACCTTGTTTTTAGCGGCAATTACGAAGAAATATTAAAAGATAAAAACAGTTTAACAGGCCGGTATCTGGCTGGTATAGAAAAAATTGCTATCCCTGAGAAACGCCGTAAATGGAAAGATCATGTGCTGATTAAAGGCGCAAGGGAAAACAACCTTCAGAATATTGATGTAAAATTTCCACTGGGCGTATTTACTGCTGTTAGCGGGGTTTCCGGATCGGGTAAAACGAGTTTAGTTAAAAAAATCCTGTATCCGGCACTACAAAAAGCTATCGGAAACTACGCCGGTGAGCAAACCGGAGCCTATGATGGTATTTTTGGCAATTATGATCTGGTAAGTGCAGTAGAACTGGTAGATCAGAACCCTATTGGCCGCTCTAGCCGTTCAAACCCGGTTACCTATGTTAAGGCATGGGATGATATCCGCGCGCTGTTTTCGGGATTGGCCGCTGCAAAAGCTGCGGGATTGAAACCGGCTGCTTTCTCTTTTAATGTAGAGGGTGGCCGTTGCGATGTTTGCCAGGGTGAAGGTGAGGTAAAGATAGAAATGCAGTTTATGGCCGATATTTACCTGCCTTGCGAAGCTTGTAACGGTAAACGCTTTAAACAGCAGGTTTTAGATATAACCTATAAAGAAAAAAATGTATCCGAAATTTTGGATATGACCATTGATGAAGCTGTTGAGTTTTTTAAAGATGAGCAGAAGATCCTCAATAAGCTGAATCCATTGGTTGATGTAGGTTTGGGCTATGTGCATTTAGGGCAGTCTTCCAATACCTTATCGGGTGGAGAGGCGCAGCGTATCAAGCTGGCTTCGTTTTTAATTAAAGGTAACAATGCCAACAAAACACTGTTTATTTTTGATGAGCCAACCACTGGTCTGCATTTTCACGATATTAAAAAACTGTTGAAAGCACTTAACACTTTAATTGAGCAGGGCAATACCATTTTGGTGATTGAACATAATATGGATATGATCAAATGTGCTGATTGGGTAATCGATATTGGTCCTGAAGGTGGCGATGGCGGTGGAGAAGTGGTATTTGAAGGTGTACCCGAAGATCTGGTTAAGGTAGAAAAATCGTATACCGGAAAATATTTAGCATCGCATTTAAATTTAAATCCATAATTTCGGCAATGCTTTTTCTAACGTTTTTCATAGGCATTATCCTCAACGCTATGGGGTACATTCCCCCAGGCAACATTAACCTTACCGTTGCACAGCTTGCCATAAACAAGGGCATGCGCCAGGTTTGGTACTTTATCCTGTCGTTCTCTTGTGTAGAGGTTTTCTTTACCTTCGGTATGATGCGTTTTGCCCGTTGGGCCATGAGCGATATTAATCCGAACGAGGCTGTAAGCGAAGTGCGGCTGGGTACATTGGTAGACTGCTTTATGATTGTTATGTTTTTGGTGATGGGAACCATTACCTGGAAAAACAGGAAAAAAGTACCTAAAACCAGCAGTAAAAAAGAAGATAAACGCAGTGGCAGTGTTTTATATGGATTGATTTTGGGCGTATTAAACCCTGTTCAGATCCCTTTCTGGCTGTTTTTTGGCAACTACGTTATTTTACACCAATGGATTGAAACCGATTATCTTTCGCTTGTTATTTTTAGTTTAGGCTCGGGAGTTGGTTCTGCTTTGGCACTTTATCTTTATGCGCACTTTGCAACTTATATTCAAGAGAAGTTTGCATTGAGCAGTTTAATCATCAATAAATCTATTGCGATATTTTTATTCGCACTTGCGGTATACCTGATCGTAAAGCAAGCAATCGTTATTTTTTAGAATAAGCCATGGTTTGTGGCCCACAGACCATTTATTTTTATCTTTTTTGTCGGTTTTCTCATTATAGTGCTATTGTTTTCGTTCTGTGAGGACACACACCGAGGGATAATTATTTTTTAGAATAAGCCATGGTCTTTGGCCTACAGACCATTTATTTTTATCTTTTTTGTCGGTTTTCTCATTATAGCGTTATTGTTTTCGTTCTGTGAGGACACAGACCGAGGGATAGGATAAGATAAGCCATGGATAAGCCATGGTCTGTGTCCCCACAGACCATTTTTATTGTTTAGTCACGGAAGCACAGATATACACGGATGCTTAGCATAGTTCAAGCCTGTATCTGCGAGATCTGCGCAATCAGCGGGAACTCCGTAATTGTGTCCCGCAGATTTAAGAAGATAAACGCAGAATTGATTTTTAACCATAGGCTTCTTATCTTATCATTTGAAACAATAACTGCTCAAACTTCTTCGAAAGGCTTTGGAGAATAACCTTTTTCTGTTATAAAATTGATACATAATTAGTGTTCTGTTAACTTAATCATAACATTAAATTTATGTTTAAGAAGTCTGGTGATCCTAATATTGGGCTTTGATACAAAACATATCTTATCCTTATGCCTAACAGACGTTTTTTTCTGAAAAATAGTTTGGCCGCTGCTGTGGTGGCCAGTATTTCACCGGTTTTTTCTTCCTACGCTGAGGCGCATCCCGTGCCCGCTAAACCTGGCAAAGCACCCAAATTGCGTTTCGCTATTGCTTCTGATGGGCATTATGGGCAGCCCGGAACTGAATATAAGTTGCACCACGAGAATATTGTGAAATGGCTTAACGAAGCGCACGATAAAAACCCATTGAATTTCGTGATCATTAACGGTGATCTGGTGCACGATAGGCCAGAGCTTTTATCAGAAGTTAAAAAAGAATATTACGATAGGCTTAAAGTACCTTTTTATGCCATTCCAGGTAACCACGACCATGCCGACGCCAAGATCTGGAAATCGGTTTTTGGTTATGAGGATAATTTTTCTTTTGAAAAAAACGGTGTGGGATTTGTTTTGGCCAATACTTCCGATACCAAAGGAACCTACCTGTGCCCCAATAATGATTTTCTAAAACAGGAACTCGATAAGTTTAAAAACCTTAAAACAGTTTTTGTTGTACTCCATATCCCACCACATTTTTGGGTGCCTGAAAGCCCTTTTGTAGAATGCCCCGATACGGTTAAGCTATTGCACAGTTATGCCAATGTTAAGGCTGTATTCCATGGGCACGACCACAGTCTTGATGCGGTTTTTTATACCGATAAGCTGCCTCATTTTTTCGATGCACACATTGGAGGCAATTGGGGCACCGCTTACAAAGGTTACCGTATTGTAGAGGTTGATGAGCATGACAAGATCAATACGTATCAGGTAAATGCAAGCCAATCGCCATTGTTAAACGAAACCAAATTTTAAGCCATGAGAAAGATATTTTTGATGTTTGTTTTTGCAGCTACTATTTTAAATTGTGCAGCGCAGAAAATAAATGAAATGACACCGCAAATGAAGAGTGGTACCGATGCAGCTCAACCCTTTCTATTCTCTTTAAACACCCTTACGGCAGAAAACCCACGCTGGAATATCCACTATTCGGGAAGTTACGGAGAAAGAACCAACGGACAGTTTGGGTACGACGGTTTAGGGCAACAGTTTGGTGTTAAAGGTTATCTGGGCAGCCGGTTTACCCTTTATGCAACAGCAGCAATTGGTTTTGCCAATTCGGGAGGTGTTACCTCTGCTGAACAAGCTGAAGTAATCAGGGATTTGATTGGTGGTAAAGGGATAACTGGTTTTAGGTTGGGCGCCGGTTTAGGTTTAAGTAGAGATTGGTCGAATACAGGTTCGGCAATAAGCCGGATTACTGCTTCATTCGACCGTACAAACTGGAGGATGGCGGGCAACTTGCGTTTTGAAAAGGCCTTCGATCAATCGAGAGATAAACTGGATTTTATTACCAGTTTCGGGTATCAGCACCGTGTTTCGAATGTTTTATACCTCGGAATTGAGGCTTTGGGCCAAGATTTAGAAGGTTTTTGGGAAAAAGATGAAGCCGAAGGTGGCGCAAAAGTAATGATCGGTCCATCGATCAACCTGGAGCCAAACCATTCGAAACTGTCGTTCTCTATTTCTGGAGGACCGGTTTTTTATGCTACCCGTAGCCAGGTTATCCCATCAGAGGCCATCCGCGAAATTGGTTCGGTAGCATCGGGCAATGGCTATACCATTAGGGCCTTGGTTAATTTTAATTTACACCGTTAGTATTGCATATTCAATTAATAAAGATGAAAAAATCGTACTTGTTTATATTGTTGGGTTTTGTGTTTATCCAAAGGGGATTTGCACAGTGGCCTGGCAAAAACGAAACCACTCAGCAGATTTTATTGCCGAATGGATGGAAACTGAGCCCCGCTGGGCATTCGGTGCAATTGGGCGATCTGCCCTTAAATATGCAGCTGAGCGCTTCTGGTAAATACCTCGCCATTACCAACAACGGGCAAAGTACACAGTCGTTACAACTGCTTGATGCCAAAACAGAAAAGATTATAGATGAAAAGGTATTGAGCAAATCGTGGTATGGAATTGCTTTTAGCCGAGATGAAAAACACCTTTATGCCTCTGGTGGTAACGACAACTGGATTTTGGATTTCAATATCCAGAACGATAAACTGGGCAAAAGCGATACAATTAAACTCGGACCAGTCTGGCCCAAGGGGAAAATCTGTCCGGCAGGTATTGCCGTAAACAAGAGCAACAGTAAATTGTATACCGTAACCAAAGAGGATAGCAGTTTATACATTATCAACCCTGTTGAGAAGCAGATCTTAAAGAAGATTCAGCTTCCTGCCATTGCTTACAGTTGTGTTTTGGCAGCAGATGAAAGCAAGCTGTATGTTTCACTATGGGGCGGAAAATCTGTCGCCGTTATTGATCTGGCTTCAGAAAGTATTAAAGGGCTTATTCCCGTAGGCGATCATCCGAACGAGTTGTTGCTAAATAAAAAAGGCAATATGTTGTTTGTGGCCAATGCAAACGATAACACGGTTTCAGTTATTAATACGTTGAACAATAAGGTAATCGAAACCATTGCCACAACGCTTTATGCTACGCAATTAACAGGATCTACCACGAATGGTTTAGCCTTGAGTGGCAACGAAAAAACATTGTACATTGCCAATGCGGATAACAATTGCCTTGCTGTATTCGATGTAAGCAAGCCTGGCGTGAGCCAAAGTCAAGGGTTTATCCCGGTAGGCTGGTACCCAACAAGTGTTAAGGTGCTGGGCTCGAAAATTTTGGTTACCAACGGTAAGGGGAATACTTCTATGGCCAACCCACAGGGACCTCAACCAATTTCGAAAGTAGATAATAGTGGCTACCATATGGGCAGTACAGCCAATAGCCGATTACAGTATATTGCAGGTTTGTTTAAGGGCACCTTATCTTTTATTGATGCGCCAAAACCCGAGCAGTTAAAGGTATACACCAAACAGGTTTATGCCAACACCCCTTTTACCGATAAGCGCACCATTACTGCTGATGGTGAGGCTGGAAATCCGATACCGCGTAAACAGGGAGAAAAATCGCCGATTAAGCATGTTTTTTATATCATTAAAGAAAACAGGACCTACGATCAGGTGCTTGGCGATATGCCAAAGGGCAATGGCGATTCTACCTTAACCCTTTTTGGTAGAAAAATTACGCCTAACCAGCATGCTTTTGCCGATAATTACGTACTGCTTGATAATTTTTATGTTGATGCAGAGGTGAGTGCCGATGGACACAATTGGAGTATGGCTGCCTATGCCACTGATGTAGTTGAAAAAACCTGGCCAACCAGTTATGGTGCACGTGGTGGCAGCACAACCTTTGAGGGTGGCAGACCAGTTACTTATCCAAAAGGAGGTTTTATCTGGGATTATTGCCAACGCGCAGGGATAAGTTATCGCAGTTATGGCGAATTTGGCGATTATGGCAAAGCGAATATCAAATCGTTGCAGGGCCATATGTGTGCGGCATCGCCAGGTTTTGATATGGATATTAAAGATCAGGTAAGGGTAGATGCCTGGCAGCACGATTTCGATTCTCTGTTGGTTGCAGGTGTGGTACCCCAGTTTAATACTCTAAGGATCTCAAACGATCATACCAGCGGACAAAAGAAAGGGAAATATTCGCCTCAGGCGGCAGTTGCCGATAACGATTTAGCCGTTGGCCGTATATTGGAACATTTATCCCACAGTAAAATATGGAAAGAATCGGTTGTTTTTATATTGGAAGATGATGCGCAGAATGGTCCTGATCATGTTGATGCACACCGTTCGCCGGCTTATGTGGTTGGCCCTTACGTAAAAAGAAATACGCCTGTTCATACCATGTACTCTACTTCTGGTTTTTTACGCACAATGGAGCTGATTTTGGGTTTACCGCCAATGAGCCAGTACGATGCTGCTGCCATGCCACTATATGAATGTTTTACAGCTACCCCTGATTTTACTCCTTACACCGTAATTCAGCCGCTAATTGATTTAGATACCAGAAATGTAGCCGTTAATGAAAGCAGCAGGCGGTCTGAACTTTTCAACTTTGCAAAAGAAGATTCGGCACCCGATTTAGACTTAAATGAGGTGGTGTGGAAATCGGTTAAGGGCGAACAATCGGTAATGCCGGCACCAAAACGGAGTGCCTTTGTCATTCTGGAGAAAAAGAAAAAAGACGATGATGATTAGTGGTTAATCAAAATTCTACTTCAAACAAAAAGGCAATTTTCTAACCGAAAATTGCTTTTTTGTTATTTGCACCATGGTCTGTGTCCTCACAGACCATTTTGTTTATTTCCATACCTCATCAAAAGATTTCTCCACTACGGTCGAAATGACGATTTTGTGGGTGTTAATTCAATTTCCAATCTGGTCTTTCGAAGTGGCAGGTATAACCATAAGGGTTTTTCTGTAAATAATCCTGGTGTTCTTCTTCCGCATTCCAGAAATCGGTTTCAGGTACTACCTCAGTTACAATCTTTCCCGGCCATTTACCCGAAGCATCTAATTCTGTTATCAGTGCCTTTGCCGTTTCTTCCTGTTCTTTACTGTTAAAAAAAATGGCTGAGCGGTAAGAGGTACCTACATCATTTCCCTGCCTGTTGCGCGTACTTGGATCGTGTATCTGAAAGAAATATTCTAACAATTTACGATAAGATAATATAGTTGGATCAAAGGTTATTTCGATAGCTTCGGCATGTGTGCCATGGTTGCGGTAAGTGGCATTTGGAACATCACCGCCGGTATAGCCTACCACTGTAGAAACAACACCGTGATAATGACGTATCAGTTCTTCTACTCCCCAAAAGCAACCGCCTGCAAGAATGGCTTTTTCAGTATTCATATTTCTTTCCTTTTATTTTGATTAAAGATACGGCGAAGATGTGTAAAAGGAAAGTAAAGAAGAAGCAATGCGGGCTGTCTGTTCTGCGGCGATCGGTAAGGACACCGACCGGTGGAACGTTATTTATTCCAGCTAAAATCCATAAAACTTACATTGTTTGTGCGTGATGAACTTACCGCTATACCTTTTTCCTTGTTGGTGGTAAAGGTAAAACCTTCCAGTTCGTCGGCTTTGTCGGTATCAATTACACTTAAAACCGCCTCTTGTCCACTCTCGATTGATTTATCCAGATCTAAAAAAGTCAATCTCCATTTACGCCCCTCAACCTGGTTCTGTATCAGCACCAATATCCCTTTATCTGCAATAAAATGTAGGTTTTGTACCCATGGCGAGCAGTTAAATTTCTTGAATAAAATTCCTTTTTCGCTGGTTTTATCGGCCTTGGCCAAAGCTGTTGGATCGTATAGCCGAACCTGGTTTGTTTTGTTTCCATAATCTGCAGTGGCTACAAACCATTTTCCTTTGTAGTTGATGTATTCTGGCCTCGTTCCCTGTATGCAGGCATCATCTTCGATGGTTTTGATTAAGTTTCCATCTAAGGTGCCTGTTTTTATAAAACCTTCCCAGTTAATGCAGTTAATTACGGCTTTCCAAAAGGTACCCTCTGCATTTTGGCGTACCGAATTGCCCACAAAAGTGGGTAGGCCTTTATGGTAGGCAATTCCTGTAGGATGTTTAATGATATTTTCATCCTTAACGGTAAACTTAAATTCCCTGTTCTGGTAAATTAACGAGTCTTTTTGCAGTTGATATTCGCGCATTACCCCAACTTCCCTGTCGCCATAAAGATAATAGCGACCGTTTTGGTAAGTAATACCCTGGCAGGCACCTAAAGCATCAACTGTAGTATTTTTTGTGATTTTTCCGGTGGTTTCCTGGTACCAGGCCACGAAGAACATCACCACAACCATTAATATCGGATTCAATGTTTTCATCAGCAACTTTTGAGTTCAAATAACGGATTCTGTTATTAAAGGAACATTAAACTGATGTTATTCTTTATCGATTGGTAAATCGATTTATTTTATGCCCAATAGGACTTAATATTAATTTAAAAATGCAGCATTTCTGGGTAAGAAGACTTAACATAATGGATACATGGTGTTAAAAGTACACTTCTACTTTTGCGGCTGTAGAACGCTCAGAAATTACTTGTTAACCATTAAGGATAAGCCTATGTAAATGTGAAATCTACAGCTCAGCCCAAAAAAACACAACCCCCGATTTATATTTCAAAACCATACAAACAACAAAAAGATGACATCATTTTTTTTAACCGCAAGTATGAAAAGTGCTTGCAGGAAACTGCTTTTGCCTTTAGGATTGCTGGCCATCTGCAATTCGGATGCAATAGCCTTAAACCGCGATGTAATAACATCAAAGTTAAAACACCAATCATTTGCACAGGTAAGTGGAACAGTTACCGACCAAAACAACCAGCCTTTACCGGGCGTGAGTGTTTTTGAAAAGAAAACAAAAAAAACAACCGTTACCGATACCAATGGTAAGTATAGCATTAATGTAGATGAAGGTGCTGTTCTGGTATTCTCTTATATCGGTTACGATAACCAAGAGGTGATGGTAAACAACCGCCAAAATATAAACATTACCTTAAAAGAAAGCAGCAACACCTTAAACGAGGTTGTAGCTATTGGTTACCAGAAAATCAGGAAGTCTGATTTGACCGGAGCAATCAGTAGTGTTAAAGCAGGTGAAATGAATTTAACCTCTCCAACTGTTGGTCAGGCACTGGTTGGTAAAGTAGCCGGGGTGCAGGTATCGCAAACCAGCGGCGCGCCTTACTCGGGCACTAAAATAAGGGTGAGGGGTATTGGTTCAATTAATGCCAGTTCTGATCCTTTATATGTTATTGATGGTTATCCGGCCGGTAACAATGTATCCATCAATCCAGAGGATATTGAAACCATTGACATTCTAAAAGATGCCGCTTCTGCTGCCATTTATGGTTCGAGAGCATCGGGCGGTGTAGTATTGATTACCACCAAAAGAGGTGCTGATGGTAAAGGAAAGTTTGAATACGATGTACAGGGAGGCATTTCACAATTGGCAAAAAAAGTAAAATTATTGGATGCCAACCAATTTATCCAGCTTCTAATTGATGGCCGTAACAATGCCTATAAAGATTTATGGGTGAACTCGGGTAAGGTATGGAATGATGCGATGTTTAGTGATAATAACGATACCCGCGTAAGTAATGTAGGTAATGGAAGCAGTGTGCGCATCCCAACCAATTTGTACAACTTTAGTACACAACAGGCTATTCCTGCTACTTATAATACCGATTGGCAGGATGAACTGTACCGCAATGCAGCTTTCCAACGCCATAACCTTTCTTTTTCTGGCGGAACTAAAGATGTTAAATACTTTTTAAGCGGCGGTTATCAGAATAACGATGGTATTGTAACCAACACCAACCAAAAGGTAACCAACTTTAGGGGCAACATTGATGGTAAGGTGAATGAACGCTTACATGTAGGTGCAAATATTTCTTATACACAGAATAATAACAGAGAGGTGCAGGAAGGACGTTATAACTTAAGTCCGATGATGTCGGCTTTGATTTATCTGCCTTACTTGCCTGCAAGAGATGCAAATGGCAATCCCGTACATTTTGGAATGGGTGCTATTGCATCTGAATTTGGTATTCAAAACCCTGAAAACCCTTTGGCAACAGTTGAACAGCTAAAAATTACCAGAAAGAGCACAAGAAGTAACTATAATGCAAATGCAACCTACAAAATTATAGATGGACTTAATTTTAAGGCTAATTTAGGAACGCAGACCTATAATGAAAAGTATGAATACTATTTGCCAACCAGCTTAAGTAGTGGAAATACCCCGCCTTATTCTCCCGAATCGATTAGGGCTGCCAATGCAATAGCGCAAACGCTTAATCAGGTAGATCAACTGGCAGAATTTACATTAAACTATAATAAAACGTTTGGTAAACACAGTATCGATGTTTTAGGAGGTTATTCTGCCCAAAAAACATCAAGCGATCTGATCCGTGTAGGGGCAAGCGGGTTCCAGAATGATTATATCGGAGAAATTACAGATAAAGGTGCTGAAGCAGGTTTTTTTAGTCTCGACAAAAGAACTGGAAAGGTAGTAACCACTTTACTCTCTTATTTTGGCCGTTTTAGTTATAATTATGCTGGAAAATACTTTTTAACCGGTTCTTTCCGCCGTGATGGATCTTCGAGGTTTGGTCCGTTAAACAAGTATGGTAACTTCCCTTCAATAGCTGCCGGTTGGAATTTATCTGACGAAAGTTTTTACAATAACTTTTTGGGCGAGCAATCAAGGGTTAAATTAAGGGCTAGCTGGGGCTTAAGCGGAAACAACAATATTCCGGATTACCGTATCCAACAGGAGTTAAATGCACCGGGTGGGGCGGTATTTGGAAGCGCAATTTCTACAGCCATTTGGCCAAGCAGCGTTCAGGATAAGGGATTGGGTTGGGAATCTACTTCCCAGTTTAACTTTGGTACAGATATCAGTCTGTTCAAAAACCGTGTTTCCATCATGGCAAATTATTATTTAAGTTATTCTTATAACTTATTGTTTAACCAGCTACTTTCGGCAATTTCCGGAGCATCATCAATTTTAACCAATCTTGCTGATAGCAAAGTGCGTAACAAAGGCTTCGATTTGCAGATTGATGGTAAGATTATCCAAAATGAAAACTTCACTTTCGGCCTGAGCGGAAACATTGCCGCCAACCGGAACAAGGTTTTAGATCTGGGTGGTAACAGTACAATTTTTACAGCTGGTGCAGAACGCTCGTATATTACACACGTAACCCAAGAAGGCGAACCTGTTGGGATGTTTTATGGGTTTAAGGTTTTAGGACGGATTACGGCCGATAACTTGGGCAAAGTTGCACGCTCAGCGTCGTCTACAAACCCGGCAAAAATAGGCGATTTATATTTTCAGGATACCGATGGTAACGGCATAGTAAATGATGCAGATAAAACCGTAATTGGCACACCATATGCAAAATTTACCTATGGCTTTGCCTTAAACACCTCTTACAAAACGTTTGATTTAAGAGCGTCGTTTAACGGATCGTATGGAAACCAGGTTTTAGATGGTCAGGATTATTACCTGTACAACTTTGAAGGTTCCGGAAACCAATATGTTGATGTGGCCGACCGCTACAGAAATGAAGCGAACCCAGGCAGTGGTTTGAACTACCGTGCATCGCGTGCAGGTACGCAAAGCAACAGTACCCGTTTATCATCATTCTACATTCAGGATGGATCTTATTTCAGATGTACCAATATTACATTGGGATATACTCTGCCAAAAACACTGAGCAATGCGATAAAAGTAAACAATGTGCGTATTTACGCCAGTGTAGATAATGCCTTTACCATTACCGATTATAAAGGTTATAACCCGGAAGTAGATTATAGTGCAGGTAATAACCTTGCCCCGGGTGTAGATTATGGAAATTACCCATTGGCAAGAACCTACAACCTAGGTATTAAATTGACTTTTTAGAATTAAAGAAATGAAAAAACATATTTATAAAGTATTGGCCCTAAGTACAGTTTTAAGCTTAGGTGCCTGTAAAAAAGATTTTCTAAATCAAAGCAACCCCAATGCCATTGCTGTAGAAAATTATTTTAAAACAGAAAATGATGTGCTACTGGCTGTAAATGGTGTTTATCAATCGCTTAGAAGCAGTAATACCCTGGGCGAGAACAGCGGACTGTTTACCGACGAGCGCTCGGATGATGCAGGTAGAAATGATAATCAAAGTAATGCTGGTGAGCCGTTCCAATTTAACGACTTTTCGCTTTTACCAAGCAATTCTTATTTAAAGAGCCACTGGCTGGCACTTTACGAGGCCATTGGTAGAGCCAATGTTGTGCTTAGCTATATTGATAAAGTATCTTTTGCCAACGCTGCAACCAAAGAAAACTACAAGGCAGAGGCTAAGTTTATCAGGGCTATTATGTATTTCGAACTGGTTAGAAAATGGGGTCCTGTACCCGTGGTAACCAAACAGCTTAGCACCGCCGACGAAGTAAAAGAGAATACTTTTAGGGTGCCTGAAGCCGATGTTTATAACCAGATTGTAAGCGACTTGAAAGAAGCCCTTAACAGCACATTGCCTAATTTCCAAACGGGTGCAAATGTTGGAAGGACTTCTAAAGCGGCAATTAATGCCTATTTGGGTAAGGTTTATTTAACGATGGCAGCAACGTTGCCAGCAAATAAAACCGAAAACTTAAACAATGCAAATACTTACCTGATGGCGGCCTACAATATGAAGGCTTTTGGAAATTTGGCTGAGATTCCATATGCCGATGTATTTGATGTAGCTAAAAAAGGAACCTGTAAAGAATTAATTTTCCAGATTTCTTACCGTCAGGGAGATATTAATTTTAGTTCGAGCATTGCCGCAAACAACCAGGCCAAAGGCGAAACCATCAATTCGCTAAAACCATCAACGGGGATTGGTGGCAATGTAAAGCTCGATCTGATAAATGAGTACGAAACAAGCGATTTAAGGAAAGATTTTTCTGTGAAATTTGCCAATGATCCAATCGTTAAAGATTGGTTTATTACTAAATTCCGCGATGCAAGCCAGGCAGCTACGAATGCAGGCTATGGTGGCAACGATTGGATATTGATGCGTTATGCTGATGTAATTTTAATGCTTGCTGAGGTAAATATGTTGCAGGGCAATGATGCAGTAGCCATTCAGTATTTAGATATGGTAAGAACAAGGGCAGGCATGCCGGTTTATTCGGTAGCTAAAACAGATGCTACTTATGCCGCAAAATTCCCTACTTTAAAACTTGCCATTTTGCACGAACGTAGGGCCGAATTTGCTTTCGAACACCAAAGATGGTTCGATTTAATCAGGAACTTTACCGCTGCAGAGCTGGTTACCTATTTAAAAGCCAAACCGCAGTCATCTTATGGAATTGCCAAACTGGCGAACGTAACTACAAAAGATAGATATTATCCGATCCCTTTTGATGAAGTGAAATTAGATCCGGTTAAAATGTACCAAAACCCAGGCTATTAATTTTTGTTCAGGGAAGTCAAGTTTCTAAAGCTTGACTTCCCTTTTTTATGTACATTGGGATTCAACGTGTTAAGGTGCAATTTTTAAACGCATTAAAAATGCGGATCTGAGTAACCCTCGTTACCAACGAGGAGTATATTTGCAGTTAAAATCTGCGTTAAATCTGCACCATTTATCCTTTATATCTGCAGGAAGATTGATAATTCTGTTTTTTCGCAGAAATGAAACGCATATTTTTGTGCGGGCGGCAGTTTTAGACCTGCGGGTTGCCAGTGAAGAAATAATACAGTTTGGTTAAAAAAATTGACTGCGTTTTTAATATCCGATGCAGCTGTTAAATGGTATTGCGGGTAATTTTCCCTTTTATGATGTACAATGCCTGAATATTCTTTTTATCGATAACGGTATCGCCTTTAAAATTAGGGTTTGATGAGCGTAAAATAAGTTTAGTAGGGTCGCTGTGCTCAAAAAGCAGTTTAATGGTGCGTAGGCTATTACTTTCCTCATCTGTCATTACTACATAAGCTTCGCCCCATTGCAGTATTTCAAAATTGGTAATTTCTTTAACGGCTATAATTTCTCCCGAGGCATATTTGGGGTACATGCTATCGCCATACACAGGCAAATAGGCAGAACAATCGTTAAAAGGCCGGTAATTTACCAAATACTCTGCCTGGTCGTCGTTCATTACAAAATCCTTTTTATCAGCTAAACTCAAATTAAAATAAGGAACACCCTTTTTGGGTTCTGATACCGCAGGTTTCTTTTTCAATATCGGCTCGCCGATGCCTTTTTCAATCCACTCTACGTTTACATTGAATTTAAGTGCCAGCTTATCTTTAATCGCATTGGAAACATTAATTCTTTCTCTTATAATATCAGATAAAGAACCTTGCTTAATATTTAGTGCTAGTGCAAAATCTTTCTGGGTTTTAAACCGTAATAAATCCATTAAACTTTTTAAGCGCTGATTTTCATTCATTGTGGTAAATATGTTAATAAGTTTATTGTAAAATATGTAGTTAAACTTAATTGATTTTGCTAAATTCGTTAGCTAATATAAACATTTAAAATATAAGCTTATGGAAGGAGTATATCATTTTAGAAAAGAAACTGTGCAATTTATCGCGGCTATTGAATGCTTTTTTGCTGCTGATAGAGTAGAGCATCATTTAATGTTTTTAAAAAACTGGCTAAATCCTCCACAAAATGAGACCGATTATTCGCCACAGCAGCATCCGGCGCAGTTGTTCGGTTTTTATGAAAAGCTGCTGCCACTTTTCGAATATACCGATCTGCTTTTTAATCAGGGTTTGGCAGATCCTGCCTTTGTAAAAGCAATTGAAGCAGCTGAATGCCATTTGGAGAAAGAACTTATCTTGCTTGATTATTGGCCTAAACTGCTGAGCAACGAAGAAATGCAACAGCCAAAACTTGTTTTTTTGGATGTGTTTTGCTTCCATCAATTGGCCAGTTATAAAATTATTTACAAAGATTGGTTGTTTGCAGGCTTAGCGGCCAAGCTCGATCAGGAATGGGACCCGCAAATTTATCAGATATACGAAAACACTAAAAAAATGCTTGAGGCCTGTTGGCTTATCCACGAAAGGATAATTAGCCGTAACAGTTTTAAAAGTATTGATAGGCAACATTATATGGCAGTTTTCGAAAGTACATCGCCACTGGTAGATCAGCTTTTGTTTGCCAATCCTTTTAGTGTTATTGAAGCTTTTTTTAATTTGGATAACCTTGAAGGCCATAAAACCTACCTCAAAAACTGGTACCGCACCGCACTTGCTGAAGGGAGTTGCGTAAGCAGCGCTACCGATTATTTTTATCTGTACAACCAGTTTACCCAACTGCTAAATGCGGGCTATTTAATTGCAGAAAAAAAGCTTATTTACGAAACATGCGGCGATAAAGAAACAGCCGTGGCCACAGAAAGCGATTGGCTCGGTAACCCACATTTTAAAACCGCAGAGATGGTATTGCCCTATGGCGTTAACGCCCTTCCTGAACGTTTTGCCATTAACCCTTATCAATTTATCGAATACTTTTTTGTGCCTGCAAAAATTAAACAGCTGCGGGTAGGGCTATTAGAATGGTTATATGCAGCCTTTAGTATGAAAAGCAGCATTAAAATTTTGGATAAGGAATTTCTTTTCGAACAATATGAAAATATGTTAATGGTTATAGAGGCTTTCTTTTTAATTATCAACAACCCGCTGGCCGGCGAAATAGCAAAAGAGGAAAGGGGTAATTATGCGTAAAAAAAACTTAAACCCTAACTGCACAGAAACTGAAACCGCCATGTTATTGGTAAAGCAGATTACCGCTGCGGTGCCTGTTGAATATATTTATGTATGTAGTCCTTTTTTTTCTGGGCAGGTAAAAGAAATGCTGATTATGGTTTCAAATAAGCATTTCCGCATTTTAAACGAATTGATACCCGTGCTGAATATTGTATTTAATGGCCAAGGGGTATATGGCTACCGGATATTTCATACCCACGAGGTTTTGCAGGCCTTACAGAACGGAAGTTTGTTTTTTTATGATGCCTGTAAAGCACAGAACTGCCTCTTTAGCAAAACCGGAAGTTTTTTAAACCGGCACAGTTTGGGCTCGGCAGATAATTTGGCGCAGCGGGTTAAGCTTGCTTATGGTTATGAAACCGCCCGTGCAGAACAATTTTTATCGGGCGCAAAGTTTTACCGAAGGCAACAGCATTTTGAGCATGGTACTTTTATGCTGCACCAGTTTTTCGATCTTTTATACCGGAGTATTGAGGTTTTGGTAATTGGTGCCAGTAAAAAAACACACCGCATTGGTACCCACCAACTTTATATAAAGCCCTATTTGCCTGAGCTGGCAGAACTGTTTAACCTGCATAATGAAGAAGAAGCGGCTTTGCTGCACGTATTGGATGAAGCCTATCTGGCAGTAAGGTATGAGAACAATTACAAGGTAAACCGCTATGCACTGGCCAACCTTTTTGCAAAAGCTGCTTTATTGCAGCACAGTGCAACGCAGGTTTATCAAGGTGTAATGGATTTGCATTTTAGTAAACAGCAATTAGAAATAGAAAGTGCTGTTTAATCCGTATGGATAAACTCACTCGGTGTTTTGCCAAAATGTTTTTTAAACTCGGAACTAAAGTACTTCCGATCGTTAAAGCCTACTGCATAAGCAATTTCAGCAATATTCCCTGAGCCTTGTTTTAATAACTGGGCAGCTCTTTTTATCCTTAGCGATTTGATAAAGTCGTTTACTGAAAGATCGGTTAAAGCCCTGATTTTTTTGTACAGCACTGGTTGGCTCATACCTATTTCAGAAGAAAGGGTAGGTACATCAAAATCGGGATCGGCAATGCGCTCTTCTATAACCTCTATAATTTTACGCAGAAAATTTTGCTCGGTGGTATTAATCACCATGTTTTTGGGCTCAAGGGTAATTACCTGTGCAAATTTTTGTTTAATGGTTTCGCGGGCATTTAACAGGTTCTGTATATTCAATTCGAGTATTTTTAGGTTAAATGGCTTCATGATGTAAGCATCGGCCCCATTTTCGAAACCATTTACCTGGTGCACATAAGCCGAACGGGCTGTTAATAACACCACTGGAATATGGCTTGTTCTTTCGTCGGTTTTGATTTTACGGCATAACTCCAGTCCATCCATTACAGGCATCATTACGTCGCTGATAATTAGATCGGGGATAATGGTTAAAGCCTGATCTAAGCCTGTGGCGCCATTTTCGCATTCGTAAATGTGATAAGCTGGATTTAAAGCCTGCTTAATAAAGGTTCTTACATCTTCATTATCCTCTACCAATAAAATGCTGTATTTTTTGTGGTCAGTGGCTGAGGCATCAGTATCGACCGGATTTAGTGCATTTGTAGGGGCTTCAATATTATAATTTGCAGCATTATCGTAATAAATGTAATCGGAAATAAAATCTGCAGCCTTAAAGTGCGCTTTGCCTTTTTTTAAACTTACGGTAAAGATGGTTAAACCAAAAGGTTTATCATTTTTGGGTGTGCTCTCCAAATCAATGTGCCCATGGTGCAGCGTTACAATACTCTTGGATAATGATAGGCCAAGGCCGGTGCCTATTGTTGTTGAGGCATTGGCCTGGTAAAAGTTGGTGAATAAATTGGCCTGGTTTTCTATCGGGATGCCTTTGCCATTGTCGCAGACCTGGATATGAACGGTTTGGCCGGTTTCGTGAATTTTTAAGCTGATTTTTCCGTTTGCAGGGGTAAATTTAAAAGCGTTTGAGAGCAGGTTAAACAAAACCTTTTCCATTTGCACCTTATCAAAATAAAGCTCCATTTCTGCATTGGTGGTTTCGAAACGGTAATCGATATTTTTGGAAATAGCCATGTTCTGAAAGGCCAAGAAAATTTCGCGGCAGAACTTTATCACATCGCCCGGACTAACCTGAAGCGTCATTTTTCCGCTTTCAGCCTTTCTAAAATCGAGCAGCTCGGTAACCAGGTTCATTAAACGGTGGGCATTGTTCTTAATTGGCTGTAGCTCCCGGTTCAGTGCTGGATCATCTTTTGCGTCTTCGATCAGCTTATCCAAAGGCCCTACAATAAGGGTTAAAGGGGTACGTATTTCGTGCGATATGTTGGTGAAAAATTCGAGTTTATGCTCGTTAATTTCTTTTTCTTTTTTGAGTACGGCCTTAATTAACAAATAGCGTACAAATACAAATGAAATGGCTGCAAAAGCACAGAAATAAAACAGGTAAGCCCACCATGTACGGTAAAATGGCGGTAGTATTTCAATCTGCATGGTGCTGGTATGCTGCGTCCAAAGGCCATCGTTATTACTTCCTTTAACCATTAAAGTATAGTTTCCGGGCGAAAGGTTGGTGTAGTTTGCGGAAGGTATATCTACATAGTTCCAGTTTTTTTCCAGTCCATCCAGTTTGTAGGCATAGCGGTTTTTATCTGATTTGATAAAGTTTAGTAGCGTAAAATCGATAGAAAATATATTCTGGTCTGATTTGAATGTAATCGACTTGATGGTGCTGATGTTCTGTTTGAGCACGCCATCTCCGGTATGGAGGTTTACGGGCTTGTTAAATAACTTTAAGCCGGTAAAAATAACCGAAGGGGTATTTTTGTTTTCCCTAATTTGGTTTGGGAAAAAGCTAACCATGCCACTTAACCCACCGAAAAAAAACTCGCCCTTGCTATCTTTCAAAAATGATTTGTAATTAAACTCATTACCGGGCAGTCCATCTTTAACGTTATAGGTTTTAAAGGTTTTTAATTTGGGGTTGTATCTGCAAAGGCCCTTGTCGGTGGTAATCCACAAGTTGCGGGCATCATCTTCTAAAATGCCCATAATGTTGTTACTGGGCAAACCATCAAGGGCAGTAATACGGAGGTAGCTGTGGCGGCTGGGGTTAAGCTTAAATAAACCATTGCGGGCGGTGCCAATTAAGAGGTAACCGTCTTTATCGGCTGTTAAACAGCTAACTTCGTTGTATTTTAGTATTTCGGGGCTGGCCGCAACTCGGCTGGTAAATTTAATGGCATCTTTTTTTAACTGGTAGAGCCCCGAATTGGTGGCTACCCAAAGGTTATGGGCGGCATCTTCAAAAATATAGAGCACGGCGTCGCTCAGGCCATTTACCCTGTTGCGCGTAAATTTCCCGGTTTCGGTATCAAGACTGTTCAGTCCGCTATTGGTGCCCACCCAAAACCTACCATAGCTATCCTCAAAAACCGCAGTAATTTCATCATTGCTGAGCGATGTTGGATCGTTTTTGCGGCTGGTGTACCTGATAAAACGCTTGCTTTCTGGCTGAAAAAGGTTCAGTCCGCCGTAATGTGTACCAATCCAGATCCTGTTTTTTTTATCCCTTATAACCGATTTTACCAGGTTTGCGCTCAGGCTCGAGCTATTGTTCGGGTTGTTTTTATAGCGGGTAAAAGTGTTGTTTTTCCTGTCGTAATAATTTAGCCCTTCCCCTTCGGTACCAATCCAAAGGTTTTGATGCTGATCTTCCATAATGGAGCTGATTACATTACTGCTTAGGCCGTTGGATGCTGTAGCGCTTCTGTACACCTTAAATGGTGTGTAGTTTGGATATACCATGTTAATGGCCCCGTAGTAGGTGCCCACCCAGATAATTCCCTGCCGATCCTGAAAAATATCGTATACCGAGTTTTGGCTCAAGCTTGTCGGGTTTTCTGGCTCGTTTTGCACGGTGCTGAAATTTTTGCTTGCAGGATTATAAATGTTGATGCCGTGCAGGGTGCCGATCCACAATTTGCCTTCCTGATCGAGCATGATTTTACGCACGTTATTGCTGCTGATGCCCTGTGTATTAAAACTGGAGTATTTGAAGGTGGTAATTTTTTCGGTGCTGAGGTTAAGCCTGCTTACACCAGTTTGCTTGGTTCCTATCCATAAATTATTTTCGCGGTCTTCTACCATACTGGTAATATGGTTATCGGTGGCACTGGCAAGTTCGTCGCTAAAATTTTTAAAATACCTAAAGGTTGTTCTGCCTGCTGTAATGCTCATGCTCATTAGGCCAGTGGTGGTGCTCAGCCATAGGGTGCCGTTGTGGTCTTCGGCAATGGCGTATATCTGCTGAGGCTGTTTCGGCTGGTAAAGGAAACGTTTAAAGCTATATTTTCCTTTCGTGTTAAGCAGATTTAAGCCATTGGCGGTACCGATCCAGATCCGGTTCTTATTGTCCTGAAAAATGCAGTTTACCTTTTGGTTGCTAATGCTGGTAGGATCGTTGCTATCGTGCTCATAGCGGTCAAAATTATCATCGGCTTCATTATACTTGTTAAGCCCCTGTTGTGTACCGATGAGTAATGAACCATCTTTTAAGGCTAAAATAGAAGAGAGGTATGCTGCAAAACTAAGGCTTTTTTTATTTGCCTTTTCATTGTAGTATGCTTTAAAAGATTGCGAATCGTATTTGTTTAAGCCAAAGCGGGTACCAAACCACATAAAGCCCCTGGCATCTTGGGCAATGGATAGTACAGAACTCTGCGATAGCCCATTTTCTACATTTAAGTGTTTAAAAACATATTTGTTCTGTGCATTACTTACGATGGTAAAAAATACTAATGTATAGGTTAGCAGGGTTTTCATGTCGAAACAAAAATGAGGGATGGTTAGGCTTAACTGGTTTAAAAGTACAAAATGTTTCTGTTATAAAATGAACTCGGTTAGCACAGGCAATTTTAACACTTTATCTGCTCATTCGTGCTTTTTAAACGGTTTTTTTGGCTGCATTTAGAATTTTATACCTATTTGCTTAGGATTTTACCCCCTCGCTTTTTGCTCTTCTAAATAGATTTGACCCTATGCATTTAGCAGTAGATGCCGAGCAATAACCAAATATTTATAACCAAACAATTGATTCTTTTAAGCGGGATGCCACGCCGTCCTTTTAGAAGAATGTGCGCAACAAACCACAACAAACTAGAACTGTATGAGGAAAACTTACTTTAAGCAATTAATGCTTTTTTCGTTAAGTATGTATGCTGTATGCCCAGGTATGGCCAATGCTGCTACAACACGAGTCAAAAGCCATGCGGCAGACAAAATTGGGTTCAGTAAAAACCACCGGTTAGATGTAGGCGGAACAGTAACCGATAACTTTGGCAATCCACTATTTGGTGTAAAGGTATCCATCAAAGAAACCGGTAATGCTGTAACTACCGATAAAAACGGTAAGTATCAGATCAGCGCTGTAGCTGGCGATGTTCTGATATTTGAACTTAACGGTTATCTGGTAAAGGAAACCGAGGTAAACCAAGCTTTGTTAAATATCAGTTTGGTAGAGAACGATAAACGCCAGGCCAGTACACCGATATTATATGGTGAAAAGCCCAGGGCTACAAACCTGCAATCTACCTCAACGGTGTATAACAGTGATTTAATCAAAGTTCCGGTAGCAGGAATCAACAATGCCTTATCAGGAAGGTTAGCCGGTTTATATACTTTACAGAGCAGTGGCAGGCCAGGTGCCGATGGAACAAGCATTACCGTAAGGGGAAATGCTCCGTTGGTTTTGGTAAATGGTGTACCAAGAGATTATCCATCTATTGATCCTGAAGAAATTGAATCGGTTACCATTCTAAAAGATGGTTTATCAACCGTAATGTTGGGGCAACAGGCATCTAACGGGGTAATTATGATTACCACGCGCAAAGGTGAGGTAGGTAAACAGCGCATTTCGCTAACGGCCCAGGCTGGTCTGCAATCGGCCATTAAACTGCCCAAGCCCTTAAATGCCTATAACTATGCCACGCTGTATAATGAGGCACTGGCCAATGATGGTAGGGCCCCCAGGTATACTGCAGCAGATTTAAATGCATTTCAAACGGGATCAGACCCTATATTTCATCCGGATGTAGATTGGTACAGCACCATTCTGAAACCGAATACCACCTTTAGCCGCTACAACCTCAATACCTATGGCGGTGGCAATGCTACGCGGTATTTTCTTGATATAGATTACCTTGATCAAAACGGTATACTGAAACAGGATGATAAAAATACTTACAGTACCAATACCGATTATAAGCGCTACCTGGTACGCACCAATATCGATATTGATATTACACCCACAACCTTACTGAACTTAAACCTGTTTGGCCGCATACAAAATGGCAACCAGCCAGGAGGTGCAGGTGCCAATAGTGCAATTTTTACCACAGGAACTACTTTATCAAACTTTGGTGGGAACAATGTTTTTGCACAACTGGCTGCTATTCCAAATAATGCCTATCCTGTATTTAACCCTAATGGTTCTTTGGCAGGTTCGTCTGATTATCAGACCAATTTATGGGCTGCAACCACACAGTCGGGCTATTTTTACAATAGTACACGCGATGTTTCTGCAGATATTTCGTTAAAGAAAATTCTGGATAATGTAACCAAAGGTTTATGGGTAAGGGGATTGGCCAGTTTTAATACCAGTGTATCCGAAAACATTATCCGTACCAAACAGTATGCCGTTTACAAGTTGGCCAGTACCAACCCAGATGTGTACCAAAAATTTGGGGTAGATGGGCAACAGATTAACCTATCAACCAATAATGGGCAAAGCCGCAACCTGTTTGTCGATTTTTCTACCGGGTTGGATAAAAAATATGGCAACCACGCTTTCAGCACTTTATTAAAGTTTAATTCGCAGAGTGCACAAACGGCCAACCAGATTCCGATGATTTTTAATAACCTATCGGCCAGGGTAGATTACAATTATAAAGAAAAGTACCTGGCCGAGGTTGCACTGAGCTACAGCGGTTTAAATAGATATCAAGAAGGTAGCCGTTATGGATTGTTTTACGGCTTCGGTTTAGGCTGGAACCTGGCAAAAGAAGATTTTTTAAAAGATACCCCATGGCTAAACGCCTTAAAATTAAGGGCCAACTATGCCTATACGGGTAATGCAAATGCAGGGTATTTTGCCTATAACCAATATTATGTAAGTGGAAATGCTTACAACTATGGTACTACACCAACCTCTATAGCCGGCATTACCGAAGGTACACTGGCCAACCCAAATATAACTTGGGAAAAGGCCAACCAGTACAATGTGGGCATTGATGCCAGTTTATTTAACAACAAACTTGCGCTTGCGGCAGATTATTTTAACAACGAAAATTTTGATCTGGTTCAAACCAGGGGCAGAAGTGCTGCATTATTGGGCACAAATTACCCCGCCGAAAATATTGGCATTAGCAGGTATTCGGGATTAGAGTTCGAGCTGAAATACAACAACAACATCGGCAACTTTAATTATTATGTTGCACCGAATGTTTTCTCGCTTCAGAAAATTATCCAATATCAGGACGAAATCAACAGGCCATACCCATGGATGGAACGGACCGGACAAAGGGAAGACCAAACTTTTGGTTACATCGCCGATGGTTTATTTCTGAACCAGGCCGAAATTAACTCGAGTGCAAAAATTCAGGGTTATAACCCGGTGCCGGGAGATATTAAATATAAAGACCTGAACAATGATGGCCTAATTAACGAACTGGATATTAAGGCGCTCAAAAATAACAACCCCATCTGGTTTTATGGTCTTAATGTTGGTTTCAGTTATAAAGGCTTCGATTTTTCTGCCTTGCTGCAAGGCGTTCAAAACCGCTATGTATATGTTTCGGGATCAACTGAATGGGCTTTCCAAAACGGAGGATTGGGACAGGCATTTGAACAGAACCTGGGCCGATGGACGCCATCCACCGCGGCTACGGCTACACAGCCCCGTTTAACCATTGGTGCAAACCCAAATAACGAGGCCACCTCATCGTACTGGCTGCATGATGGAAGCTACGTAAGGTTAAAAAATGTAGAACTGGGCTATACGGTACCCAAAGGATTGACCAATAGGTTAAAGCTGGCTTCAATCCGCTTTTTTGTAAATGCGGTAAATGCCTTTACGCTTTCGGCTTACGATAGGGTAGATCCAGAAGTGTACGGAAATGGTTATCCACTGCAAAAGGTGGTAAACGCAGGTTTGAATGTTAAATTTTAATGTGGGGAGATATGAAAATTAAGATAAAAGAAATAGTTGCTGTATTGACAATCGTTATTGTTGGTTTTTCGGCATGTAAAAAACCATTGTACGAAACAGAACCGATCAGTCAGAATATCAGTTATATTTTTGATAAAACAGATTCGTTGGGTGTACAGGCCAAGGCATTCTTGGCCGATATTTATTTTCTGCTGCCCAACGGTTACAATAGGATCGGTAATGATGTTTTAGATGCCGCATCAGATGATGCCATCAGTTCATCGCCATCGAGCACCATCGAGTATTTTGTAAACGGCCGTATTTCGGCAGTTTCAACTGTAGATAACTCGTGGGACAACAATTACAAAACCATCAGAAAAGCCAATATATTTTTGGCCAATATTGATGTGGTTCCATTAAATCAGAAAGGTTTAAAGGTGTATTGGAAAGCTGAAGCAAGGATTTTAAGGGCTATTGCCTATTTCGAACTGCTTAAGCGCTTTGGTGGGGTGCCTTTAATGGGCGACCGTGTTTTAGGGGTAAATGATGATATCCAGTTGCCAAGAAACACCTATGCCGATTGCCTTAAATATATTGTTGATGAATGTGATGCGCTAAAAACCATTGCCAGGCCAGATAATACTTTGGCCGCCGACGAAGAATACGGTAGGGTAACCCAAGGTGTAGCGCTTGCTTTAAAGGCAAGGGCCTTATTATACGATGCCAGTCCATTAAATAATCCGAACAACGATTTAGCCAAATGGGCAGCAGCGGCGCAGGCCGCCAAAGATGTAATGAACCTGAACATCTTCTCGTTAACAAGTGCTTATACCACTGTTTTTAATACCAGAAAAAATACAGAGGTAATTTTGGCTTACCAGCGCGCGGTAACTTTCGATCTGGAAACCAGAAATGCACCCGTTGGCTATACCGCCACCAATGCTTCGGGCTCGGGTTACACCAGTCCAACACAAGAGTTGGTAGATGCTTTTGATATGAGCAACGGAAGGGCCATTACCGATCCGGCCTCGGGTTATAATGCAGCCGATCCGTATACAGGCAGAGATCCGAGGTTTTATAACACCATTTTCCATAACAATGCAAAGTGGTTAAGTGGAACGTCTGCTACACCAACCAGGCTGGTTCAAACTTACGATGGCGGGTTGGATAAGCCGGGCAGTACCGTAAACGTACAAACCCGTACCGGTTACTACATGCGTAAATTTTTGAATGAAACCTTTGCCACAGCAACAACATATAGCAACCAAACCCATAATTTCCCAATTTTTAGGTATGCAGAAATCATACTGAACTATGCAGAGGCCATTAATGAGGCTGCGGATAATGCTGTAAACAGGACCGAGGCTTTAAATCAGCTGAAAGCTCTAAGGCTTAGGGCCGGTATCCCTATTGGAAGTACTTCGGGTTATCAGCATGGTTTAAAAACCACCATGACCCAGGCCGAAATGAGAGAGGCTATTAGGCACGAACGCCGGGTAGAAATGGCTTTTGAAGAGCAGCGTTTTTGGGACATCCGCAGGTGGAAAATTGCAGAAACCGTTTTGAACGGCACCTTACATGGCATGCAGATTATCAAAAATGCAAACGGCACATTTTCTTACACCAGGTACAATGCCCTTAATGTAAGCTTCGATGCCACAAAAATGTACCGTTACCCTATCGCTGCGGCCGAAGTAAATAAGAACAGGAACTTAACACAGAACCCAGGCTGGTAATTGGAGATTTTAAAAATTGTTAAATCGTAACCAGACATGTTATGCAGAAAATATTATATAAATTATTAACCCTTTTTATCCTCTTGCCCGGAATTTCTTGGGCGCAAACGGTTATAAAAGGTACCATTGTAGATAATTCGGGGCCTATACCTGGAGCTACCATCGTAGAAAAAGGATTAACCAATAACGGCGCGGTAAGCGATGCCGAGGGTAAATTCCAGTTTACCTTAAAAGGCAGCAGTAAAACGGTTATCGTAAAATCTGTTGGGTATTTAACCCAAGAAGTGAGTGTAGCAGGCAAAACCGTAATTACAGTTACCTTAAAAACAGATGCGAAAGATTTAGATGCCGTACTGGTAGTGGGTTTTGGTAAGCAGAAAAAAATTACCAATACAGGGGCAATCAGTTCCATTTCTGCTACCGAAATTAAGCAGAATCCCAGTGCCAGCATCCAAAATACCCTTGCCGGTAGGTTGCCTGGTTTTACTTCACAGCAGCGAAGCGGTCAACCGGGTGCAGATGGTGCCGCATTCTTTATCCGTGGGGTAAGTACTTATGCCGGTAGTGCCTCTCCATTAATTATTGTTGATGATGTAGAGTACGATTACAACCAGGTTTCGGATATCGACCCGAACGAAGTAGAAACAGTTACCATTTTAAAAGATGCTTCTACCACGGCCGTTTATGGTATTAAAGGCGCCAATGGTGTATTGGTTATTACCACAAAACGGGGATTGGCCGGTAAACCGCGTATTAATTTAAAATCGGAGGCGGGTTATCAGATGGATGTAAATACACCTGAGTTCCTAAATTCGTATGAGGCAAAACTGTTGAATAATGAAGCACTCCGCAATTCGGGCGATTTAACCAATAAGGCATTTGCCACAGATGCAGACCTTGCCGCTTACCGCGATCATACCGACCCATATGGACATCCTGATATTGACTGGTGGAAGACTATTTTTAAGCCCGGGGCCTTAATAACCAGGCAGAATTTAGATTTTCAGGGTGGTACCGAGAGTGTAAAATACTTTGTTTCTGCAGGCTATTTATGGCAGAACGGTAACGTACGCGATTTCAGTTCGGACAATGGTGTAAACAGCAATTATTATTACAAAAGGTATAACTTCAGATCTAACTTAGATATACAGGCTACCAAAACATTAAGTATCCGCTTAGATTTGACAGGACGTTTTGGCGAAACCAATCAGCCTTTCAATTCGCAGCAGGGCAATGCTTATTATGCAAACGGAAACGGTATAGTTGGAGAGATTTACAGTGGCGGTTATTTACCTCCCTGGGCCTTTCCGGTTACCAATCCGAATGGTTCTTATCCCTATAACCCGCTCTTAACCAATGCCAACACCAGTATTATCGGCCGTTTGGCAGAATCAGGCTACTCGAGAACCTTTGATAATGATTTGAATATTGTTTCGAGTGCCAGCCAGAAATTAGATTTTATTACCCCCGGTTTAGGAGCTAAGGTATTATTATCTTATGCAAGTGCACAGAGTTATACCGTAAGTGCCAGTAGAACCGCTTTGCCTTATTACCTGTATAATTCGGCAACGGGTGTTTATCTGCCCCTAAATGCAACGCAATACCGTACGCCCTTATTCTCTGCCGGGTATAGCAACACCAGTATTTTTAGAACAATCAATACCCAATCATCATTAAATTACGACCGTAATTTTGGCAATCACCATGTGTACGGTTTAGCCTTATACAACGATAACAGGGTAATTAACTCAACCACCACTGCCGATGCCAACCAAGGTCCCGGCGTACCAACGGTGGTTACAGGAACAACCTTAAGGGGCGGTTACGATTATAAGAACAAGTACCTGGTAGAGTTTAACGCTGCCTATAACGGTACCGACCGCTTTACCGGTAAGAAAACCCGTGGCTGGTTCCCCGCGGCCTCAATAGGCTGGAACATCTCAGAAGAAAAATTTTTCTCGGAGCATATCAAGTTTGTCGATCTGTTTAAAATCAGGGCATCTTATGGTATGGTTGGATCGGATGATATCGGCGGTGCCAAAAAATATTTACAGCTCTACACCCTTGGTACCGGTTCTTATAACTTTGGTACTACCAGCACCGCCTACAGTGGCATTACCGAAGGCAGCTTGGGCAACTTGGATGTAACCTGGGAGAAAGAAAAGAAACTGGATGTTGGGGTCGATCTGAACATGTTTAACGGTAAATTAAAAATTACGGCCGATTACTTCAACAACAACCGTTTCGATATTTTAACCACCAGGCAAAGTGTTCCATTTACCATCGGGGTAGGTTTGCCACCGGTTAACTTGGGTAAGGTAAATAACAGGGGTTTTGATGGGGAGGTGAGCTATAACGAAAAAATAAACGATTTTTCGGCAGGTGTTCGTCTTACATTTTCTTATGCGAAAAATAAAATCATCTATCAGGATGAGGCGCAGCCTGCCTATCCATGGCTTGCGGCAACCGGAAATCCGATAGGCCAGTATTTTGGATGGCACTTTTTGGGCTTTTATTCAGCAGCCGAAATTGCCGACCCAACAGTGGCCAAACCTACTACGGCAGTTGGCCCTGGTGATATGAAATACGAAGATTTAAACAAGGATGGAATTATAGATGATAGCGATAAAGGCGTAATCGGTAAACCCAATTTACCCAATACTACTTACGGAGCAAACTTCAATTTTGGGTATAAGAACTTTTATCTGAATGTATTTTTTCAGGGTTCTTACGGTTACAGCACCCGTTTCCACTCCGAAACCATTACCCCCGGAAACTCCAACTATCAGCCAATACATTTGCAACGCTGGACCCCGGAAACAGCTGCCACAGCCACTTTTCCACGGTTGGGCGGCAATGCGGTAACCAATTTCCCTAACGCTACCAACAATTTCTCTGATTTTTGGACAAGGGACAATTACTATCTCCGCCTAAAAACGGCCGAAATCAGTTACCTGTTCCCCAATTCAGTTGCCAAGAAACTGCGCGTATCGGGCATACGGGTTTATGCAAACGGTAATAACCTCTTAACGTGGACAAACGTAACCGATCTGTATCAGGTAGATCCTGAAAACGGGAACAGTACCACCACTGTAATTAGTGTTTACCCTACGCAGCGCATTTATAACCTGGGTTTAAATGTTACATTTTAATTAAAATGATAATGAAAACGAAAATTTCAATATTCGCCATGTGTGCTGTTTTATTTTTGGCTGCTTCCTGCAAAAAGGGTGGCCTATTGGATGAAAGCACCTTAACTACTTTAAACGAAGAAACAACCTTTGCCGATAGCATAAATACGCAGGCATTCTTAACCCGTATCTATCAACAGGTAGGGTTTCAATACGATATCCAATACCTTGATGCAGGCGGCCATGCCGGTGCGGCCGATGAAGGCGTTACCGGCCGTTACAACGGTACACAAAACTCGGGTGTGGTTATAGCCTTTGGTCTGATATCCAAAAGCTCAACCAATACCGATTTTACAGGCATGTGGTCTGTTCCCTATCAAAACATCAGGAGGGTAAACGTGCTGTTGAAAAACATTGGTTCCGCACCCCTAAGTGCGGCAACCAAAAAAGGGATGATTGCCGAAGCCCGTTTTTTAAGGGCCTGGTATTATTTTTTATTGATCAGGGCTTTTGGTGGTGTACCGCTGTTGGGCGATAAAGTGTATGATATTACGGAAGATTTTACCCTAAAAAGATCAAGCTACCAGGAATGCGTAAACTATATTGTTGCCGAATGCGATGCTGCCAAGGCCGATCTGCCGACCAGCTTAACCATTTTGCCACAAAACTACGGGCGTATAACCCAAGGAGCCTGTATGGGCTTAAAATCGCGGGTACTGTTGTATGCTGCCAGTCCTTTATTTAACGGAGGCCAATATGCTACATCGGGCGAAGTACATGATTTAACAGGCTATGCCACTTACGATAAAGAGCGTTGGAAAAAAGCTGCCGATGCTGCCCTGGATATTATGAACACCGGAAACTACTCACTTTATGTAGATAATGGTCCAACAAACAGACCAGGTTATGGCTTTTACAAGGTTTTTCAGCTGCGTGTAAACAGCGAATACCTATTTGCGGCCATGAGGGGTGCACAGCGCGAATTTGAAAGCTTTTTACTGCCACAAAGTAGATCGGGAGGCTATGCCTTTACCGTGAGCCAGCAAATGGTTGATAAATTTCCGATGAATAATGGTAAAGCGATAACCGAAGCAGGTTCAGGTTACGATCCGGCTAATCCATATCTCAACCGCGATCCACGCTTTGCCAATTCAGTAATATACAATGGTGCACCATGGATATTGAGTGGGAACAACAATGCCCCGGTAAATACTTATGTTGGTTCGGGCACAACAGATGCAGTAAGTGGGCCTTTGGCCTTTAATGCCGGGTATTTTCCGCGCAAATATCTCTTAGAGAATTCAACAGGTAACGGTGAAAGATGTTGGGGACTGATCAGATATGGCGAAATTTTATTGAACTATGCCGAAGCGCTTAATGAATATAGCGGCCCTGTGCCCGAGGTTTATGATGCCTTAAAAAAGATAAGGGAGCGTGCAGGCATAACAGCAGGAGCGGATGGGAATTACGGCATTAAAGCTGGTGCAACACAAGATGAAATGCGCTTGCTTATCCAAACTGAACGCGGTGTAGAATTATTTATGGAAGAACACCGCATGTGGGATGCCAGAAGGTGGAAAACCGCTGCTGTAGATTTCGAGAAACCGATTAGAGGGGTTAAAATAACCAAAACAGGCAATGTATTCAGCTACGAATATGTAGATGTGCGCGAACACCATTTTCCCGCCCATTACGGCCTGTTCCCGATCCTGGCCTCAGAAATAGCAAAAAACACCGCCCTGATACAAAATGCAGGCTGGTGATAATAGATATATCGGCTTAAGTGCCGGTAAAGTTGGTTAGTACAGCGTTAGTTTGGGGTCACCAAGCCTAGCTTGGTGGCTTTTTTTGGTTTTATTTACCTCGATATTGTTATGATTTTACCCCTATTTTGTTATAATATTACCCCCTTCTTTTTTTCTTTTCTGAATAGATTTGAATTTTTGTATTCAGCAATTACTATACAGCTATAACCCATGCCATACAAAACAGTTAAAAATCAAGTTTCGCTAAAATGCAATTTAACCATTTAACAAAACATATAGCCAAAACACTTAAATGGTGCTTTATTGTACTTGTTTTCCTTCTACCTGTTTCGTGGTGTGCAGCCCAGATTCCTGTTGGTGAAGTAAACTGGCCAGCTTTTATGGCGCGCCAAAATTTAAAATGGGATAATATTGGAAATGATTATTACAGTGGGGTTATACTGGGCAACGGATTATTGGGTACAAATATCTACAAAGAAAACGACAGCCTGATCCGTTTCGATATTGGTAGGAGTGATGTGGTTGATCATCGTGAAAAACTAATGCCCAGTGCAGGTAAATTATACACCCAATCGCGTTTGCCCATTGGCTATTTTACGCTAAAAACCAGTGGTAAGATAACCGGAGCAAAAATAGAACTGGATATTTATAATGCAGAAGCAAAGGGCACCATATTTACAACCAAAGGAGAAATTGCCTTTACAGCATTTGTTCAGGCAGATCAAAATGTAATCAGTGTTTCGGTCAAAAAGGGAAAACAAGAACCCGCTTCACAATGGAAATGGAACCCCGGTAAGAGCATCAGTCCGCGGTACTTGCAAAGTTACCCAACCGATAAACCTGTAAATTATCCAGAAAACCCACCCGTAAAAATCAGAACAGAAAAAGAATATACTTTAGCTAACCAAGCCCTTTTCAATGGTGGCGGTTACACTACAGTATATAAAGTTACCGATGTAAAAGATATAGCCAGGTTAATGGTAAGTGTTGGCTATGATGGCGATGGTACGAAAGATGAATCGGCCGAAGCTTTAAACAGCCTTAAAAAGTTCGAAGCCGATGGCAAAAGTTTGGCTGCACACCGCAATTGGTGGCACCATTACTATCAACAGAGTTTTATAGCCCTCCCCGATAAACGGATGGAAAATTTTTACTGGATACAGCTGTATAAACTGGCCTCGGTAACCCGGGCAGATAAGCCAATTGCAGATTTAATGGGGCCTTGGACTACCGCTACGCCCTGGCCAGCCATTTGGTGGAATTTAAATACGCAGCTCACCTATTCGCCAATTTTTACAGCCAATCATCTCGAACTGGGCGAACCCCTATTTAAATCGCTAAACGAACAGCAACAGCATTTAATTGATAATGTGCCGGTTAAGTGGCGGAGTAATGCTGCCGCAATTGGAAGAAGCTCTTCTTACGATCTGGTAAGCCCCATTACGGAAGCCGAAATAGCCAAAGGCACAGCCGAACCGGCAAACCTAACATGGATGCTATATTACTATTATCAGTATTATACTTACAGCAAAGATGCCCAAACCCTTCGTGCTAAAATTTATCCACTGCTTAAAAAATCAGCCAACTTTTTAATCTACCTGCTTAAACAAGATGAAAAAGGGATTTATCATCTTCCCCTGTCTTATTCTCCCGAATATAAAAGTGCAGAAGATGCCAATTACACCTTGGCAAGTTTAAGCTGGGCGCTGCAAACTTTGATCAAGATTAACCAGGAGCAACAGTTAAAAGATCCTGATGCCGATAAATGGGATTTAATATTGAAAAACTTAGCAGCCTTTCCGGTAGGCGATAGTGGGTTCTTGATTGGAAAAGATGTACCATTGAACAGTTCGCACAGGCACTATTCGCACCTACTGATGATTTATCCCTACGCCCTAGTTAATTGGGAACAGTCCGAAAACAGGGAGCTCATTAACCGTTCCTTAAGCAATTGGCTTTCGTATAAAAATGCACTGGCGGGCTTTTCTTTTACTGGTGCGGCCTCTATTTATGCAAGCATGGGCAATGGAGATATGGCCTATAAATGGTTAAATGAACTCTTCGATCGGTTTATGCAGGCCAATACACTTTACCGCGAATCGGGCCCGGTAATAGAAACACCTTTAGCAGCAGCTACCGCCATACAGGAAATGCTGATCCAGAGCTGGGGAAATAAAATCAGGGTTTTTCCTTCCGTTCCATCCAGTTGGAAAACGGCATCCTTTAAACAACTGAGAACAGAAGGAGCCTTTTTAGTGAGCGCCGATAGGCAAAACGGGCAGACCAAAAATATTAAAATACAAAGTTTAAAAGGCGGTGCGCTTACGCTGGTGTGCGATATGGATAAATTTACGGTAACATCGGACAAAGGCGGAAAAGTGAATTACCAGCTCAGTAAAGAAGATAGCAAAGTCAAAATTGAAATTAAAAAAACCAAAATTGGAGAAACGGTACAGCTGGTTTCGGCTAGCTTTGACGGAAAACTAAAAACACTTTTTCCTTACAGTATACGTCAAAACTGGTTTTGGGGCTTAAATAAAAAATAACAGATGTTGGTAAACCACACAGCAATAAAAAATAAAGTTTTGGCTTTTTGTACAGTTAAATCACTTGTGCTTACAGCGTGCCTCACCATGATGTGCAGCTTGGTAAAGGCACAAAATGAGCCTTTTGATAGTATTCTTCAGCGCATCAATGCAGATCTTCAGCTTTTTGTTACAGATAAAGTGCTGACCGATGAAGTTTCGGAAAACCTGAAACAGCTTAATGCCGATGGCAGCTGGGCCGATATTAATTATGCCGATGCACAATACGATCCCTTAAAGCGGATCAAGAACATGGCTACGGCTTACATCCGTCCAACCAATAAACTTTACAACAATGCTGCACTGCACCAAGCCATAGTTAAAGCTTTGCAGAACTGGTTAGAAAAGAACCCAAAAAACAAAAACTGGTGGTACAATGATATTTTTTATCCGCAGGCCATTGGGCAGAGTTTGATATTGATGCGGAGTGCCAAAACAAAACTTCCGGCAGATTTAGAAGAAGCTTTGATTAAAAGGATGATCAGGCGCTTAAAAACAGGCGATGGCGCCAATACTTCAGACGAAGCCCTGCATTTTTTGTACCGTGCCTGTTTAACCAAAAATAAAGCAACGCTTGATTCGGCCGCAAAATATCTTTTCGAACCAATTGCTGTAAACGAAGGAAAAGAAGGCGTACAGGTAGATGGCAGTTATTATCAGCATGGTAAGCAGCAGGCCATTGCCAGCTACGGCAGGGTGTTTGGCGCCAACTCGGTTAATGCTGCATTTTATCTGCGTGGAACAGCCTATGCCTTACCTAAAGCGCAGCTGGCTATATTGGTCGATTACCTTAAAAATACTTTTCTACAGACCATAAGGGGCGCATTTTACGATTTTAACGTGCGTGGCCGGGGGATAAGCCGCAAAGATTCGCTAAGTAGTGGTATAGGTGGGCTGATTGAAAAAATCAGGTTCTTTGATCCCGACAATACCGCTTACTGGAATGCTTCGGCCCTCCGCACTTCAGCAAAAAAAGCGGCGGCTTATGGCGTTATTCCGGCGCATAAACAGTATTGGAAAAGCAATTATACCTTGCACGTAAGGCCGGGCTATACTTTTAGCGTACAGGCTTCGTCAAACAGGACTTTAAGAACAGAGCGGGGTAATAATGAAAATATTCTTGGTAAATTTCTTCCAGATGGCGCTACCAATATTCAGCGCGAGGGTTCGGAATATGCCAACCTCATGCCCGTTTGGGAGTGGGATAAAATTCCCGGAACAACCAGTCGGGATTATCACGATGATGCAGGTGCGACCATCAAAAGCGAATGGGGAATTTTGGGCACCAGTAAATTTGTGGGCGGTGTTGCTGATGGGGTGTATGGCACATCGTGTTATAGCTTAGCTTACGATAGTGTACAGGCAAAAAAGGCTTGGTTCTTTTTTGATAGGGAGGTGGTTTGCCTTGGCGCAGGTATCAAAAGTGAAGCGGGCGAAAGTATAACGACAACGGTTAATCAGGCCTGGATGAGGGGTGCAGTTGATACAGCCCCCAAAGAATTAAGTAGGGCACCCTTCTGGGTTGTTCACGATAGTATTGGCTATATTTTTCCGCAGGGTGCAAATGTGACCATCAGTAATGAAGCACAAAACGGCAACTGGTACCGGATTAATCATTTTCAAAGCAAAACCGAACTTCAGCATAAGGTATTTAAACTGTGGATAAACCACGGTACAAAACCAACTGATGCCAGCTATCAATACATTGTAGTGCCGGGAACAAGTGCTGCAGGCTTAAAAAAATACGATCAGAGCATGATACACATTTTAAAAAATACCGATCAGGTGCAGGCCGTAAAGCATTTGGGTTTAAACATGTTGCAGGCAGTTTTTTATCAGCCGGGTATTTTAGCTGTTGATGGCATATCGGTTCAGGTAGATCAGGCCTGTACGGTTTACATTAAAGGCCTGAACAGCAAAAGCCCGCTGCTTTACATTGCCGATCCTGCCCAAGAGCAGACCGCAGTGCATGTTGAGCTAAAACTGCCGGGACTGTCAAAACCGAAAAGTTTAAATTGTAATCTACCAACTGGTGCCTTTGCAGGTGCCACAGCAAGTTTTAAAATAAAAGAATAACATACACTATTAAACCATGAAAAAATCGTTGCAGTTACATCATGTCACGATGGCTTCATCTCCGTTGAAAAAACAAAAATCACACATGAAAAAAATCAATTTTATTGCCACATTACTTATGCTCAGTGGGTCAGTTTCGCTTGCCCAAACTGAAAAAAAACCAATGGCCCAGTTAATTAACGATGAATTTAAATTTGCTGCTGAGCAATATAAAGTATTGGGTAAAAATATAACCCCCGGAAAAACACCACAGTCTTTCGATAAAGGTAAATCTATAAACTATGATGTTAAATGGTGGTGCAGTGGTTTTTATGCAGGCAGTTTGTGGAATATTTATGAGCAGACCAAAAATGAAAACGTAAAAAAGGATGCAGAGGCAGCCTTAAAAATATTGGAACCGAACCAAACCTATACCGGTAACCACGATCTGGGTTTTATGATGTACTGCAGTTTCGGCAATGCCTACCGCTTAACCGGCAAACCTGAGTATAAAGCGGTTATTCAACAGTCGGCGGCCTCTTTGGCTACCCGTTACCGTCCGGTTGTAAAATCTATCCAATCTTGGAACAAAAGCAAATATTGGGAATGTCCTGTAATTATCGATAATATGATGAACCTGGAAATGCTAAACTGGGTAAGTGATAATGGCGGTGACAAAAAGTATAAAGAAATTTCGGTAACACACGCCAACACTACATTGAAAAATCATTTCCGCCCTGATTTTAGTTCTTACCATGTGATTGATTACAACCCGCAAACCGGCGAAGTGCTCAAAAAAGCAACCTGGCAGGGGGCAGCAAACTGTTCAGCGTGGTCGCGTGGGCAGGGATGGGCATTGTACGGCTATACCATGATGTACCGTTTTACCAAAGATCCTGAATATTTAAAACAGGCGAAGGGCATTGCGCACTTTATTTTGAACCATCCTAACCTTCCGGCCGATAAAATTCCGTTCTGGGATTTTGATGCACAGGGAATTCCTTTCGCCAAACGAGATGCCTCAGCTGGTGCACTTATTGCCTCAGCTTTGCTAGAGCTTGGCCAGTACACTGCAGGTAGCGAAAAAACAACCTTTAAATCTGCTGCCGAAACCATGATCTACTCACTTTCCAGCGAAGCTTACCATGCAAAATTAGGAGAAAACGGTGGCTTTTTATTGATGCACAGCACAGGCGCCTATCCATTGAACAGCGAAATTGATGTGCCCCTGATATATGCTGATTACTACTATTTAGAGGCTTTGGCCAGGTATAAAAAATGGTATTTGTAGGGTGGTAAGAATGCAAATGGCCAGAACCTAAACTAAATTATGGTTTAATATGAAAATGAAGGTTCAGTAATGCTTCGGAAACAGCAGCCCCGTTATTCGCTTTATCCCGATAGAAAAATCGGGATGCCCGCTGCTACCGGGTTTATTAAATATGGGTTTGTGCCAACAACATCAAAAATGATCCCAGTTGATTGGGTATCCTACCTTCGATAGTAATGTTTGCCATGCCACCTAGACCCGATTGAAGTGAGCACGAGCCCGATTTAAGCACCGATTTTAGTTGTGCTATCGTGTGCTTGCTTGTTTCACAGGTTTCATCGGGAGAAGTAAAACGGAAAGCGGGAAGAAACTAAAATAATTGCGTGAAAATCTGCTCTCCAAATAATAATATAACAACTTGGTTTTTAATACTAAAGCCACATATTAAAGGAAATGAAACATAAACTAATTTTTTCTGCACTGCTCATCTGTTCGCAGTTCGCAGTTGCACAAAAGAAAGCCACAACCGGTGCCGAAGACCGTGCATTTTGGGTTAAAACCTTAAACCGGATTGCGTATCCGGTTATCCATAACCTGGCCAACGAAACCTTAAAAAAGAACATGCCCTTAGAAAAGGCACCTGGCTATGGCTTAAATGTAACCAAAGTAACCTATTTGGAAGCGCTGGGCCGTACTATTGCCGGTGTAGCCCCTTGGTTGGCGCTGCCCGATGATGAAAGCGCAGAAGGCAAGCTCAGAAAAACCATGCGTACCGAACTTTTAAAAGGTTTGGCCAATTCGGTAAATCCGGCAAGTCCCGATTATATCAGTTACCGTTCAGAAAGCCAGCCCATTGTTGATGCGGCCTACGTAGCACACGCTTTTCTCCGTGCACCAAAAGCACTTTGGGAACCACTTGATGATGTGACCAAAAAAAGGTTTATCGAAGAATTTAAATCCTTGCGCACAAGAAGCGGTGCCTATAATAACTGGTTATTGTTTTCTGGCCTAACAGAAGGTTTTTTATTGAGCATTGGCGAACAATATGACCCTGCACGGGTTCAGTTCTCCATCAATAAAATGAAAGAATGGTACGTTGGCGATAGCTGGTACAGTGATGGCGAAAAATTTAGTATGGATTATTACAATTCATATGTAATCCATCCGATGCTGGTTGACCTTTTGAAAGTACTGGTAGATAAAAAAAGAGCGCAACAGGCCGATTATGATATCGCATTGAAAAGAATGATCCGTTATTCAGAATATCTAGAAAGAATTATCTCGCCAGAAGGTACTTATCCAGCTTACGGTCGCTCAATTACATACCGTACAGCTGCTTTCCAGGCTTTAGCACAAACGGCCTTAATGGAAAAACTGCCTGAATATGTGAAACCTGCCCAGGTTCGTGGCGGATTAACCAAGGTAATGCACAACCTTTACGATGGAAAACAGAATTTTGATGATAATGGCTGGCTGGTATTGGGCTTTAATGGTCACCAGCCCGAAGTGGCAGATACCTATACCTCAACCGGGAGCTTATATATGGCCAGCCTTGGCTTTTTAACCCTTGGCCTACCTGCCGATAATAAATTTTGGACCGATGCACCAGCACCCTGGACCAGTTTAAAAGCCTGGAGCGGTGAAACAATAAAAAAGGATTATAAAGTTGAGTATTAATACAAATAATAAGCACCGTATAAATATATTTGCGAATAAGATTTTGATATAAGTTCAAATCCTATTTACCAATCAAATTTTAACCAATGAACAAATTCGAAAGCCGTTACGCTCAAAGCCCTAAAGAAGTTAAACAGATGGATACCGCATCTTTAAGGGATAATTTCTTGATTGAAAACGTATTTGAGGCAAACCAGGTAAACCTAACCTTATCTCATTTTGATAGGTACATTGTTGGAGGCGCAATGCCAGTTGACCAGAAAATAGCACTTCCAAATCCTGATGATTTAAAAGCAAACTACTTTTTAGAACGTAGGGAGCTGGGGATCATCAATGTTGGTGGTAAGGCCATTGTTACCGCTGATGGCGAAAAGTACGAATTGGATTATAAAGAGGCCCTGTATATCGGCAAAGGTACAAAAGAAGTATTTTTCGAGTCTGCAACTGCAGGCGAAGCGGCAAAATTATACATCAACTCAGCACCTGCACACCATAGTTACCCAACTAAAAAGGTAAGCAAAGCAGAAGCAGAAATTGTAGAATTGGGTACTCCGGAAACAGCAAACCACAGGATTATCAATAAATTATTGGTGAACAGTGTTTTACCTACCTGTCAATTGCAGATGGGAATGACCGAGTTAAAATCGGGCAGTGTATGGAATACCATGCCAGCGCACACGCACGATAGAAGGATGGAAGCTTATTTTTATTTTGAAGTTCCTAAAGGACAGAGCGTTTGCCACTTTATGGGGCAGCCGCAAGAAACCCGCCACATCTGGATGCAGAACGATCAGGCTGTAATTTCACCAAACTGGTCTATCCACTCAGGTGCAGGTACCAGCAACTATACTTTTATCTGGGGTATGGCAGGCGAAAACCTAGATTACGGCGATATGGATCACTGTGCCATTACCGAACTGAAATAATAATCTCTTACCGTCATCTCGACTGAAGCGTAGCGGAATGGAGAGATCTAAAAACTGAACTTTAAAAATCATGTCGAACATATTTAATTTAGCAGGTAAAACTGCATTGGTTACCGGTTGTAAAAGAGGTATCGGTAAAGCTATGGCCTTGGCTTTGGCCGAAGCAGGTGCCGATGTAATCGGTGTATCAGCAAGTTTAGAACTTCAGGGCAGCGCCATCGAGAAAGAAGTTGTAGCGCTGGGCAGAAAATTTTATGCCTACCAGTGCGATTTTGGTAAACGCGAAAACACGCTTGCCTTTGCCGCTCAGGTTAAGGCAGATCACCCCGTTATCGATATATTGGTAAACAATGCCGGTACCATTTTACGTAAGCCTATTGCCGAACATCCGGATGAATATTGGGATGAAGTAATTGCCGTAAACCAAACCGCTCCGTTTATTTTAACACGTGAAATTGGTAGGGAAATGATTGAAAGGGGGAGTGGGAAAGTAATTTTTACTGCATCTTTACTGTCGTTTCAGGGCGGTATAACTGTGCCAGGCTATGCTGCCAGCAAAGGCGCGATAGCCTCGTTAACCAAAGCTTTTGCGAACGAATGGGCTGCTAAAGGCGTAAATGTAAATGCCATTGCACCCGGTTATATTGCTACCGATAATACTTCGGCTCTACGCGAAGATCAGGATAGAAGCACCTCTATCTTATCGCGTATCCCTGCCGGAAGATGGGGTACCCCCGAAGATTTTAAAGGGCCAACCTTATTTTTGGCGTCACCGGCCAGTGATTACGTACACGGAACAATTTTAACCGTTGATGGCGGTTGGATGGGACGTTAAGGAAAGTCTAGCGTCTTAAGTAGTTAGTGCTGAGTCGATAACTCAGCATTCATATTCAAACCTCGCAGGTTTTAAAAACCTGCGAGGTTTTTTTTCACATTTGATCTTACTACTTGGAACAGTGAACCTCTGACTTAATACAGATCATAAATCTCCTTAATATCTTTCAAAATCTTTTCAAAATCGATTTTAAGGTCTATTAGGCGGCCTGTATGGATATCAAAAACCCAACCATGAACCGTTATTCCACGTTTGGTAATGGCCTCTTGCACCGCTGCGGTTTTTAACAGGTTTACACATTGCTCCTGTACATTCAGTTCTACCAATCTGTTGTAACGTGCACCTTCATCCTCAATTGCATTTAACTCATCTTTATGGATACGGTAAACATCGCGGATGTTCCTTAACCATGGATTCAATATGCCCATGTCTGCAGGTTGCATGGCTGCTTTAACGCCGCCGCAGTTGTAATGCCCACAAACCACAATATGGTTTACCTTTAAATGGCGCACAGCGTAATTTAAAACCGTCATTACGTTTAAATCTACGTTGTTTACCAAGTTGGCTACATTACGGTGTACAAAAGCCTGTCCGGGCTGTATGCCCATTAAATCTTCTGCGGTAACACGGCTATCCGAACATCCGATGTATAAAAACTCGGGACTCTGTCCTTTTGATAATTCAGTAAAATAATTTGGATCAATGGCCAGTTTGTCGGCAATCCATTTTTCATTGTTCTTAAAAACTTCTTCTACGTTCATGCTTTTGCTTTAAATAGAATTTAGGATATATAAATTATAATGAGCAGCTAAATTAGTATAAAACTAAAGAAAGATTTGCTGATTCCGGCAAATTCTCAAATGGTATTTTTTACCAAATTGAACAAGTATCTCCTAAAATTGTTTATCTATTGGCGCAATAAAAAGCCTTTTAAAACAAAAATGGCCGGTGCAAGTACCAGCCATTTCTGTTGGCCATAAACTAGGCCATTAAACTTATATTTTTAGCTCGCAACAGCTACCGCATTTTTGTTGATGTGGTTAGGCAGTTCTTCAAGCGTGTACAGGCTTACCAACGATTCTCTTAATACGTTTTTAGCGTTGTACCAAACATTCTCCTGGCTGAAGTGGCAAACCCCATTGGTAAGTTCGGTTATAATCGCCCCGATCAGGGTGGCAAAATGATTTTCAAAAACATCACCTGCATGGTATTTGATAGAAAATACCTTGCTATAGTTTTGAAGCTGTGCCTCAACCTCCGCACTTAGTTTGATTACTTTTACTGCTTTTCTTTTTTTCTTTTTGAACATCCCGAATATCTTCTGGATGAAACTTTGTTTAATAATTTTATCTTTAAAAAGCTTTTTCTTGTATTCTTTTAAATCGAAGGCTTTGAGCGAAGTGCTAAAGTTTAATTTTAAGTTATTTTCATTAAAGATTTCTAAACTGGGTTTGTCCCATTTAAATACAATAGGCAAATTTCCGTTTGGATTTCTAAAAGAAAAAGATGAACTGATATCGAGAACATTTTCATGTTCATTTAAACGCTTTAAAATTGTTGGAATAAGTTCGTCTGTTAGTGAGTTGGTGTAGATGTTTATATAAGCACTCATGTTTAAATAAGATTAACTGAAATCGATAAAACAGCATCCTGTGAAAGCACCTGATGCACTTGTTCAATGATAATTAAGGATATCATTATATGCAGCCTGTAGTTTAACAAGCTGTATATATCAACTCGGGAATCTTAAATAGGGCAGATGTTTGTTTCTTTTCATGTTTGTAGGTTTTGTGTGTGTCTGTTTAGTCTTTCTTTAACTGTAAGCACTGCTTTTTCTCCTAAACGGATTTGTCTGCGGAAACGTTACAGTTGTCAAAATTAAAATCTGTTTAGCAATAACTATACCACAAACCTATACCTTACAATATTTTACTCCAAAAGCCTTTTCAAGCTATGCTGCTGCAGTAAGTTTTTAAATTCTGGGGTATCAAAACCACTCTTATCTATAATTTGCTTTAAGCTTCTGTTAAAGCTTCTTACCGAAATGCCCAGGTAGGCAGCCATATCATCTTTTGAGATTACGATATCTTCTTCTGCCTGTAACTTAAGCAGCTTTAAAAGCGCATATTCAAGTGTGTATAGCTGTTGGAAAGCTGCGCGGGTACTGGTGTGTATTATCCGGGTTGACAGCTCCTGGAGTAAGATTGTAGTAAAATCGCTACTCTTCTCTATCAGACTGAGAAATACATAATCCGGGATAACGTAGGCCGTAACCTCGCTGATTGTAGCTACATTGCATAGGCAAGCTATTTTTTTAATGGCTTCCAGTTCGCCAACCACTTCTCCTTTACCCAAAAACTCGATAATAAAATCTTTGCCGTTTTCTTCCGAAATAAAGCACTTGCTTATGCCATCTTTAATGATATAAATGTTGCTTATTTTTTCGCCCTGTTCAATAAACCTAAAACCCGCTTTGAAGGTTTTCAGGCTAATATTTACGGCTGTATTTTCAGTACAAAAACGTTCAATAAAGGATAAGAAAGCAAGGTTGGTGCGTAGCATATTTTTTAGGTCGAGACAAATGTCCTTTTTTAACAGTTTTTGCCGCGTTACTTTTGTGGCAGCTAAATTAAACATAACCATGAAAAATCAAATTACTGTAATTGCTTTTGATGCCGATGATACCCTTTGGGTAAACGAGCCCTATTTTAGGGAAACAGAAGAGCAATTTGCCAGTCTTTTAGAAGATTTTTTACCACGACATAGCATACTAGCCGAACTCTATAAAACTGAAATGGCCAATTTGCCGCTTTATGGCTATGGCATAAAAGGTTTTTTGCTGAGCATGATAGAAACATCGCTCAGAATAACAATGGGGAAAATAGACCCCATAATTGTAGAAAAATTACTCGATTTGGGGAAAGAAATGCTCAATAAACCTGTAGAGCTGCTTGATGGGGTGGAAGAGGTACTTAAAGCTTTGAAGGGAAAGTACCGCTTGGTAGTGGCCACCAAAGGCGATCTGCTCGATCAGCAAAGGAAATTGACCAAATCTGGCCTTGATCATTATTTTCATCATATCGAAATCATGAGCGATAAGCAGGAAAAGGACTATCAAAAACTGATCAAACACCTCGACTGTAAGCCCGAAGCTTTTTTGATGTTGGGCAATTCGCTCAAATAGGATGTTTTACCGGTGTTGAATATTGGCGGTCATGCCGTTCATATTCCCTACCATACTACGTGGGTGCACGAAAGTATTGATCATACCATAGAGCATCCCAACTTTTATCAGATGGAAAAACTATCTGATGTACTGTTAAAATTAATTGAATGAAAGAAAAAATAGATATAGACACCTGGATCAGAAAAGATCATTTTAAATTTTTTAGCGCTTTTGAGGAGCCATTCTTCGGCGTTACTGTAGATGTAGACTGTACGGCTACCTACCAAGAAGCAAAAGAGAAGAAGGTATCATTCTTCTTGCTTTACCTGCATAAATCGCTGGCAGCAGTAAACCGGATAGAACCTTTTAGCTACCGCATAATAGCTGGCGAAGTTTGGAAATACAGCACCGTTAATGCTGCGGCAACCATTAACAGGGCTAACGGAACATTTGGTTTTGGTTACATGGATTTTTATGAGGATTTTGAGGATTTCAGGACTGAAGCCAATAAAGAAATTGAAAAAGTACAGGCTAACACAGGTTTAATCCCTTCTGCATCGGGCGAAAATGTGATCCACTATTCGGCACTGCCCTGGTTAAATTTTACTTCCTTATCCCATGCCCGAAATTATGCCTATCAGGATAGCTGCCCTAAAATATCATTTGGAAAAGTGAGGGATGAAAACGGCAAAAAGATCATGCCCATTTCGGTTCATGTTAACCATGCCTTAATGGATGGATACCATGTGGCACAGTTTGTAGAGACCTATCAGGAGCTATTAAATAAAAAAGAAACGCTTAGCCTGGCTTCGTTTTAAGCCGAACAGTTTAAAGCTAAAGCTTATTTAATGTTCGGTTAATATTAAGGTTTTAATTTCCGCAATGTTTATTACTGCAGTAATTATCCCCTTTTATATTTTATCGGTTATAGCCATGTGCTACATGGATTCGGTTTACAAGGCAATTATGTTTTTTGTAATGCTTTTAATTGGCACGTTTGTACTTTTTTTATTTATCAATTATCCCCTCCAATCGGCTATGGCGGTGATTTCTTTCATGGCGATGTTCGCTTTTAAGTTTAAAGATTAATTAACATTTGCATTAAACAAACAAATTGCTATTTTTGCGCTTATTAAAATCATAAACACGGGGGATTAGCTCATTTGGCTAGAGCGCTTCGCTGGCAGTGAAGAGGTGATCGGTTCGAATCCGATATTCTCCACCACAAAAAAAAAGCTACCATAAAGGTGGCTTTTTTTGTTTTATAGTATATTTCTTTCAAAAACTAAGCACTATCTGCTAATTTCCTTTGCGTAGCGGTAGCGCCGTGATCGGGAATTAAAAGTTTGCTGCCGATGCGGCTCATGGTTTCCAAGCGTATACCAAGGTAACTGGCCAGATAACGTTTTGGAACCTTTTCAAAATCCGAATTACTGCTTTCCAATTTGCGGTATCTTTTAGATGCATTGGGAATCCGAGCCAGTATAGCCCTGTCTGATGCGGCATGGTAATGTAGGGCCAAAAGTTTTCTGCCAATTACATTAGCCTCGGCATACCTGCTGTAGGCATCTTCCATTAAATTATAGGGGATACGGATCAGGTAACAATGTTCAAGGGCCTGAAGATACTCAATAGAATGGGCCGACTGTCCGTCGGGGTGGCGTATCGCCCCGATAATTTCGTTTCCAAAACTAAACCAGGTACTGATATCCTTTTTGCCATCTTTGATAAAACCCCTTACCAATCCGCTGACCAAAAAATAAACAGATGTATTGTTATCAATAGGGGATACAATATGCTTGTATTTTCTCACCTGTATCAAAGTGCAGTTTTTTTCGTAGTCGGCCTTAAAACCATTTGAAAGTGGGTGGAACTGTTCAAGGTATTTAAATAGTGGGAGCATGGTGGGATGGGCTTGCATTTTTAAGTCTTTTATAGCGAAATAAAGAGGTAGACTTTTTAGATCAATTGGCCGATCTGCGAAATACAGAATCAGTTCGATGATACTGATGCAAAACTATTATTTATGCGCGCAAAGGTGTGTTAACGGGGCAGTATACTCCTATAACTATTCAACCGTTAGACCAAATATGCCTTTTTCGGGCCGTTAGCTTAGTTCTTTGTTGAAATAATGGGTAGGCATTGCTCCTTTTTCTTTTTTAAATGCATTGTAAAAAGTAGCCAGGTTTTTAAAGCCCGATTCGTATGCAATGGCTTCGATGGTTAATTTATCGCTTTTGATGGGGTATTGGTTCAGGAAGTAATCTACCCGATAACCATTAATCCAATCGCGGAAATTTTTACCGATTAAATTGTTGATGATATAAGAGCAGTGGTGAACTGGAATATTGATCTTGCCGGCGAGATCTACAATCTGAAAATCATGCGTGAGGTAAAGCCTTTCCTGTTCCATTACCGTTTTCATCGATAACAGAAATTCATCTAACTGTCCGGCGGATAGGTTAAGTTTTTTTACGGGTTTTGCCAGTTGAGGTGCCTGCTCAACCTGTACCAAATGGTGCAATTCACTTTCAACTATCGGGATATTGATATGGGAAGGTGAAGGCTCCGTTTTTTTATTCCAATCAACCGCTACCAATAAATAACCATAAAACATATAAGGTTTATGCAGGGCGTACAGTACAATGCCCAAAAGCGCCAGGCAGTTCAGCACAACAAACGAGGTTTGTGTATATGGAATGTGGAGTCCCCTTAAAATTACTGGCAACAGGCTTAGTAGCTGAAAAAAGGTAGCTATCCGCAAAAAGAAAACAATCCACTGCCTACCGGTTTTATCTGTAGTAGATGTCTGATCGGTTTTTTTCCGGATTAAACTGATCCAGGCCATGCACAGATAGCCCAGAATTAAAATGGGCCTCAATGCATAATGAAAAGCAGGCTGAAAAACACCGGTACGTATTTTTAGCGAGAAATAACCATTTTCGGCCAGTTGTTTAAACATAGTGTTCCAATCTAGATTAAACTGCCCCTGCCACGGAATAATATGGATAAGTGCTAACAAAGCCGGTAAAAAATGTAACCACTGGCGTTTTAATAAATGATCTCTATTGTGGATAAAGCCCGAAATGTATAAGTAAAAACAGGCCGGTGCTGCAAAATAAAGCGGGGTAAAGGCCTGAAAAACGATGGCCAGCGCAATTGGTTTTTCGGAGGCAATTAAGGTAGAAATCAGGATCTGGCCGAAACGGGCAAAAAATAAAAGAGATAGCAAAATATTAAGCATTTTATTCCCTCTTTTTGCAAAGAACAGGTGCATGGAGAATAAAAGCAAAAAGAGACAACTAGAGCTAACTAATAGATTCAGAAACTGCATATTTTCTGCAAGATAAAACTTTATAGTCAAACTGGATTATCCTAATATAAACTCTGTAAGCGGATGATCACATTTTATGAACAAGGTTAAGGTAATGGCTATGATGAACTTTGGCGCTTAAAATATTTGAAAGGTTCTGAGGCTGTAGTTTGGTATCGTTCATTAGTAACGTGTTGATATAAAGCAATAATAGATTCTAACTATTCTGTTATAGAATTAAATGATTGTGATTAGTTGGTCCAATTTTCTAAATTTATAATATTCCTGCTCAGCCAATGATAACCGGTCAGGGCATTACTAACAAAATATTATACATATGGAAAAAGAATCAAACGATATTAGCAAATGCCCGTTTCACAATGGCAGCATGAAAAGCAATGTAGGCGGCAGCGGCACCAGAAACCACGATTGGTGGCCAAATCAGTTAAAGCTGAGTATTTTGCGCCAGCATTCTACCTTATCGAACCCAATGGAAGGGGATTTTAATTATGCCGAAGCGTTTAACAGCCTCGACCTGGAAGCCGTAAAAAGAGATCTCCATGCCCTGATGACTGATTCGCAAGATTGGTGGCCTGCAGATTTTGGCCATTACGGCGGTTTATTTATCCGTATGGCCTGGCATAGTGCAGGTACCTACCGTGTTGGCGATGGCCGGGGCGGGGCTGGAGCCGGTTTGCAACGTTTTGCACCGCTTAACAGCTGGCCAGATAATGTGAGCTTAGATAAGGCCAGACGTCTGCTTTGGCCAATTAAACAAAAATATGGCCGTAAAATTTCGTGGGCCGATCTGCTCATCTTAACCGGAAATATCGCTTTAGAATCGATGGGTTTTAAAACTTTTGGTTTTGCAGGTGGGCGTGAGGATGTATGGGAGGCAGACGAATCGGTTTATTGGGGATCGGAAAGAACCTGGCTGGGGGGCGATCTCCGCTATGCGCACGGTTCGCACGGGGTAGATGAAAACCATGGCGTATTGGTAAGTGATGATGATGCAGATGGAAATATCCATTCGCGTAATTTGGAAAAACCACTCGCCGCAGTACAGATGGGATTAATTTATGTCAACCCTGAGGGGCCCGATGGCAACCCTGATCCAATTGCTGCCGCTAAAGATATCCGTGATACTTTTGGCCGCATGGCGATGGACGACGAAGAAACCGTTGCCTTGATTGCTGGCGGACATACCTTTGGTAAAACCCATGGTGCAGCCTCGGCAGATCATGTGGGCAAAGAACCCGAAGCTGCAGGTATAGAAAGCCAGGGCTTGGGCTGGAACAGTGGATACGCATCGGGAAAGGGTGCTGATGCCATTACCAGCGGGCTCGAAGTAACCTGGACCACTACACCTACGCAATGGAGCAATAACTTTTTCGAAAACCTGTTTGCATTTGAGTGGGAATTAACAAAAAGCCCGGCTGGTGCCCACCAATGGGTAGCTAAAAATGCCGAAGCCATTATCCCTGATGCTTTCGATGGATCGAAAAAACACCTGCCAAGCATGCTTACCACCGATCTTTCTTTAAGGCTTGACCCAGCTTACGAGAAGATATCAAGACGTTTTTTAGAAAACCCAGATCAGTTTGCTGATGCCTTTGCGAGGGCCTGGTTTAAACTTACGCACCGCGATATGGGGCCGATAGCGCGTTACTTAGGGCCAGATGTACCTCAGGAAGAATTGCTGTGGCAAGATCCCATTCCTGCGGTAAACCACATATTGATTGATGACAATGATATTGCTTCTTTAAAAGCGAAAATACTGGCATCGGGCTTAAGCACCGCCGAACTTGTTTCTACCGCTTGGGCATCGGCTTCCACCTTCCGCGGTTCAGATAAGCGTGGCGGTGCAAACGGGGCACGTATCCGTTTAGTACCTCAAAAAGATTGGGAAGCAAACAATCCTGCCAGGTTACAAAAAGTTTTGACTGCATTGGAAAGCGTTCAGGCAGAATTTAATGGGGCACAGGCAGCTGGTAAAAAAGTATCGCTGGCCGATTTAATTGTTTTGGCCGGAACAGCCGCGGTAGAAAAGGCTGCTCATGTTGCCGGAGCACCGGTAACTGTTCCGTTTACACCTGGGCGTATGGATGCCTCGCAGGCACAAACTGATGTAGAATCTTTCGGTTACCTAGAGCCTGTGGCCGATGGTTTCCGGAATTACCGTAAATCTAAAGCGCCGGTTTCTACCGAAGAGTTTCTGATCGATAAAGCACAGTTGCTTACCCTAACTGCTCCTGAATTGACGGTATTGGTAGGTGGTTTACGTGCTTTGGATACAAATTTTGATGGTTCAAAAAATGGTGTGCTAACACAACGACCTGGTCAGCTTACCAACGATTTCTTTGTTAACCTACTTGATATGGAAACCGCTTGGAAGGCTGTTTCGGAAGAAAAAGAATTGTATATCGGTAGCAGCCGTTCCAGCGGTCAGCCGAAGTGGACAGCAAGCCGTGCCGATCTGGTATTTGGTTCGAATGCAGAGTTAAGGGCCATTGCCGAAGTGTATGCAAGCACGGATGCACAGCAAAAATTTGTGAAAGATTTTGTAGCGGCTTGGACTAAGGTGATGAATTTAGACCGCTTCGATCTGAATTAAATTTGAGGTAAATAAATTTTTAGCAAGGCACTGTAAATCACGGTGCCTTTTTTATTTTTTGATATTGGTTGCCGAAATAATGCCCTCTATCCTTAGGATTTTACTTTAATTTATCGCTGCACACTGCAGGAAGGTTTCCAAGTAATCTTAGCCCTTTTAACCCAAAAAGGTGCTGCTTTAACTGAAAGAGCGGTGGGCGTTTAGCGTTTTAACCGCATGGAGCAACAAGAAAAAGGCGCGAAGTACGCACAGGCAGTTCTGCGGTAATCTGCTCGATCAGCAGGAAGCCCTATGCAGTGTGCCCACAGATTACGCTAATCACGCAGATTTAACAAGTGGCCAGTTTACAGTTAACCAATTCATGACATTAAGTTAAAAATGCTTAAATTGCTTTTGTCTATTTAAACTAACCATTAAAAAGATCATCCCGATGAAAAATAAGCATCTAACTTTTTTAGCCTGCCTGCTTACACTGGCTATTTCTGGTTTTATTATCGATTCGCCTGAATATCCGCGCGTAGGCCTGGTAACCGGTTTAACACAGGATAGTTTAGCTTATGCGGCTGGTTTTAAACTGATCGGAGAATCGGTGCCTAAAATGCTTTCTCCCAAACTAACGGAAGAGGAGTTTCAAGATAACCTGAAAAAAATTAAGGCGGCAAAGTGTAAAGTGCTTACCTGTAACCTTTTTTATCCGGGTACCTTAAAAATAGCTGGACCAGAGGTAGATGAAGCCAAGGTTTTAGCCTATACCGAGGTAGTGCTTTCACGGGCGAAGTATGCGGGTGTAAAATATATTGTACTTGGAAGTTCGGGCGCGCGCAGTATCCCTGCCGGCTACGATGTAAACAAAGCTAAATCAGATTTCGTGGTGCTAGCCAAAAAATTGGCCCGGCTTGCCAAAAAAAATCAGGTGGTTATTCTGCTCGAAAATCTCGAAACAACAGAAACCAATTTTATTACCTCATTAAAATCGGCAGCCGAAATTGTTGAGCTGGTTAATCACCCCAATTTTAGGCTTAATGTAGATATTTTTCACATGATGCGTGAAGGAGAATCGCCCAAAGAGATTATTGCAGCCGCAAAAGTGGTTGGTTTTGCCGAAATTGCCGAAAAAGAGAAACGTACACTGCCTGGCGTAATGGGCGATGACTTTAAACCTTATCTGCGTGCACTGAAACAGATCGACTATAAAGGTTATATCTTTATCGAAGGCAGTACCAGCAATGCTGCAGTAGATGTACCTGTTGCATTTAAATACCTATCTGGCCAGATTGCTGAAGTGTATTCGGAAAAATAAAGGAGCCGTAATTATCCTCTAGTTTCCCGGCTACATGCCCCTTTCCATCAATAGGATATTAAATTTATGGCCGTCGGGGTCGGCAAAGGCGAAACCGTAGTAATTGGTTTTATCCCGGCTGGGTTCGTTAAAAATTTGGCCGCCGGCTTCTTTTACAGCATTGAGCCATTCGTTTACTTCTGCCTCCGTTTCTGCTGCAAGTGTGAATATAATTTCGTTGGCGTTTTGTCCGGGAGTTAAATATTCATCTATTTGCGAGCCCTGCTCAAAAAAATGGATAACAAAATCATCATCGCCAAAAAGAAAGCTGGCCAACCTAAGGTTGCTATTCTGATTTTGAGGCTTAAAACCCAATTGGGTATAAAATTGACGGGTGCGGTCAACATCTTTTACACTAAAATTAGCCCATATTTTTTTCGATCTCATACTGCTTAATTTTAAACCAATTTAGCGAAATTAGCTTAAAACTTAAATGAAATCCATAAGGCTTATTATTTGGCCAACTGAACAATGGCTTGGTCAACCGGTTTTTCGCCAAAGGTATCGATATTTGGCTTGCGCATATTTGCCAAGTTAGCTTCTACCATTACCGTGGTATTGGCTTTTTTGGTAAAAGCAGCAATATCATTCAGTGTAGTGGTTAATATTTTTAGCGAGGTAAAAAACCATCTGTCGATATTCCTGATGTTTTGCAGGTCTGCATTTCCACTCAAATATTCCCTGTTCGATTTTTCACAGTAATCGAACTGTACTTTATCCAGAAACAATAGTTTATCCGTAATCTGCTGCAAGGCCTTTTCAGAAAGTGTCAAACCTTTAATGCCGATAACACGCCTGTCTTTTATGATAAAATCGAGTCCCTCAAAAGTAATGGTGGTTAATTTTTCCCTATTGAAAATGTACTCAGGTGTTGGAAGGTTATTTACCTGCCCAGCGCCACGGTTGTTGTTAAACTCACGCCGTTGATCGGTTAGTTTTTCAATCAGCTCGTTGGCGTATAGTTTTTTGGGCATTTCGAACATGATAGTATTAAATTTTGCCATTTGTATGTACGCTGCTTGGTAATTTACTTGAGCGTTGGTAAACAAAGTGCTTAAGCAGCATAATAACGTAAGGGATACAGTACTTTTCATGTTCGGTTTGTTTCTGCGAAAGTAGTCTCTTTTTTGCTGAAATAAAAGTATTTGTATGTTTAATATTACAGTTTAAAACATTTTTTGTTATTTTTATATTGACATATATCAATGTTGAACAATTGGTATCGTGCTGATTTTTAGTCTGATGTTAGCTACGGTTTAATTGAATTGCCGTTTTGAGGTATTTGGGAGTCGGTTACCTTAAGTAGGAGAGATGGATTGCTTTTACAAAAACATCGTTTGCCGCCTACAAACAGCATATGGCTAACCATGCCCCGTTTGTAAATAACCGATTTACAGCAGCACAACTAAATTTCTGTTGTTCTGGTAATTTCGAAGCGATTGATTTTAGGTCTGTTCTTTCTAATAAATTGTAATTTATCCCTGAAGTTTGCGGGCAAACCTATAAAAGATTTTCTTTAGTGGTGGGGACAAAGTATTATTTAGCTTGCGTTGCTGGGCAGGTGTAGAGCTGTTAACTTTTTATCGCTATTTGCCAGAAAGTTAACAACTCTTATCGCCCTTTCGCTTACAGGCTCATGCCACCATCCATTATAATTTCGGCACCTGTAATAAAACTGGCTGCATCACCACAGAAATAAGCAACCATTTTGCCTACATCTTCTGCTGTTCCAATTTTTTTCAAAGGTACCCTTTCAATGATCCAGTTGTTTACTTCTACCAACTGTTCTTCAGTATAACTTTTGCTCATAATGGCTGTTGCAGTTGGTCCTGGGCTTACACTGTTAACACGGATTTTCCGTGGCGCTAGCTCGCTGGCGGCAATGCGCATTACCGCGTTTAAGGCTGCCTTGCCCGAAGAATAAATAGAACTGTTGGCCAAATTCATGCTGGCGGTGTTCGATGATAAGAACACAACAGAGGCCCCATCGTTCAAGAGCGGGATAAACCGGCTGAGCGTAAAATAGGCACCCTTAAAATTTACACCGATTACATGGTCAAAAGCTTCCTCGGTGGCATTTTCTACACTGGTATGTTCCAATACACCGGCATTGATAAACAAAATATCAATTTTGCCATAATCCTGCTCCACCTGTAAGGCCAGCTTTTCAATTTCAGCAACCTTTCCTTGATCGGCTATCATGCCTGTAACACCAAGTGCCGAGGCCGCCTCTTCAACGGCGTCTTTTCTTCTTCCGGTGATGATCACATCAGCCCCTTGTGCTTTCAATTCTATTGCAGCAGCAAAACCAATTCCACTGTTTCCTCCTGTAACCAGTGCTTTTTTCCCCTTTAAATAATCCATAAAAAAATATTTTTTTGTTTCAGCAAAATTAAAGCGATATTGGTATACTTTTGTAAGTAGTATAACGAAGTATACCAGTATGAGCGATGAACAGTTGTTAGCAAAATCGAAAGAAATCCTCTCCGAACCACGTAACCAGGATGAAGAAATACAGGCTTTACAGGATACCCTGTACGTTTTGAGCGGTAAATGGAAGATCCCGATCATTAATTCAATCTGCAACGGAAATCGACGGTTCCGTGACATTGAAAGAAGTATTCCGGGTATCACTACCCGCATGCTTTCTAAAGAATTGAAAGAAATGAGTGCCAACCAGCTTATTAAACGGACCGTTATTGATGATACGCCTGTGGTGATTGAATATTCGCCTACTGATTATTGTCACTCTTTTGGCAGCATTATTCTCGAAATGATTAAATGGGGCAAAGCGCACCGGCAAAGACTAAAGGAAAAAACTTAAAGGTTTTATTTCAAACCGATCAATTATCAGATACCAAAAAACCGGCATCAGAAAATCCGGTGCAGGTTTTTTGTTTTTATGGGGATGTCGATTATGATACTGTTTCTGGAGCAACAGTTTTATAACTTGCCGGATAAACCTTGCGGAACATGATATACGTTACCGCTACCATAATAAAAGCGATAACTGCATCTACTGTAGCGGCACCGCCAATAGCACTTAGTTTGGAGCAGAATACAAAGGCAATATCAAAAAATACACCCGCAAATACCCATTCTTTTGACCTCAAAAACCTGTTCGGGGTTAAGAGCACTGCTATATCCAATATTTTGGCTACCCCAAGCACATAAATAAAATAAGCTGGGTAACCAAGCTGTAAGCTAATATCCCAAACACCTACAAAAACGATTTGATAAGCCATTAAACTACGCATCTATTTCTTAGCTATCGATGCGCCAAGCCTCAAAAATTGAGCCTATTTTAAACGCCTCCTCTGCTCGAAAAAAAGATTAAAAAAAATCGATATTTTTTCAAAAAAATAGTAGGACTTTATTTAAGTTGCTGATTTTTAAAGTGTTTTGCTTTATTTTTTTATCTCTTTATACCGTGCGTTTATTCAAAAGTAATTGCGGCTGTAAAAGAAATCATACTGTAATCGGATTGATACGTTTAAGTAATTTATTGGACCGAAATTGTATTCTTGAATTTGTAATAAAATACTTAATATTGAATTGATAAATCGTTTTATCAACAACCAAATATGATCGTGAGTCTGGGCGTGCTGTCTTTTAGATAGTCAGTGGTGTATGTGTAGTCGCTATCGCTGTTCTGCAGTAATAATCATTACCCAATTGCACTATCTGCCATTTCCCTACACTACATTTTCTTGTTTTGGCAGTAAACTAAAACGTTTTATTTGTTTGAAGAAACAATTAATAACTAACCATTTACTAAACCTAAAACCTAATGAAAATTAATCTACTAAAGATTTCAGGGCTTTCTGTGCTTTTTTTGCTCAATAACCCTGCTTTTTCGATGAGTCCGGGGGGCGAAGAACCTGCTGGATTTTCTGCCAATAAGCTCCCACTGGCGCAGGTGCAGAGCCGAAAAGTCATTACCGGAACGGTATCAGACGAAAAAAACATGCCCATCCCGGGTGTAGGCGTCAAGAACATCACTTCTGGCAAAACATCGGTTACCAACGAAACGGGTAAATTCAGCATCGAGGCCAGTCCGAACGATGTGATCCGTTTTACCTACATCGGTTACCAGAGCAAAGATGTAACGGTTGGCAGTGATAACAACATCAACGTTAAATTAGCCCCTTCCGAAGCCAATAAACTGGATGAAGTAGTGGTAATCGGTTATGGTAGCGTTAAAAAAACAGATCTTACCGGATCTGTTGGTGTGGTAAAGGCGACCGAACTTCAGGAACGCCCAGCTTCGTCATTAAACCAGGCGCTGGCCGGCCGGATTTCGGGTGTGCAGGTAAACACCAACTCAGGCAGACCAGGCGGACAGACCAACATCAAAATCAGGGGATTTAGTTCTATCAACACCAGTAACAACCCGCTTTATGTGGTTGATGGTGTGGCATTGCCTGTGGGTTCTCAAACACAGAACAGTAACGCCATCGATTACATCAACCCAAGCGATATTGCCTCGGTAGAGGTTTTAAAAGATGCTTCTTCAACTGCAATTTACGGTGCAAGGGGAGCAAACGGGGTAATCCTCATCACCACAAAAAAAGGTACGGCCAATTCGCAGCGCATTACCTATGATGCAGAGTTTGGCATGAACACGCTGGCCGCACACCATGTAGAAATGCTCGATGCCTATGAATATGTTAAGGTTCAGGATCTGGCTTATGAGAACATCAAAGTTTACGATCCGGTAGGCTGGGCGGCCGGAAATTATGCCTCTACACCAGTGCCTAAAGCGGCCAGGATTGCTTTGCCGCAATTTTTCGACAGTAACGGAAATCCTTTGTACAATACTGATTGGTTAAAAGAATCTACGCAGCACAAACTTTCACAAAACCATCAGCTTGGTTTTACCGGCGGTAACGAAAACAGCACTTATGGTGTTTTTGCAGGTTATCGTGATGATCAGGGCTTATTGCTGAACTCTTATTTAAAACGTTACTCTGGCCGTTTCAATTTTGACAGTAAAATTAAGCCCTGGTTAAAAGTTGGCGGTAACCTGAGCTACAACAATCAGGATGAAAACATCGTAGATCAGGGAACAGGTGGATTAAACTCCGTTCGGATGATTACCGAAGCCTTTCCTTTTCTCCCGATTAAGCTGGCCGATGGCAAATGGGGCGATAACAAACTTATCCCATGGGCAGAGGGCGGATCGAACCCTGTACACATCCTAACCGATCAAAAATATGGTATAATTACACAAACAGCCCTCGGAAGTATTTATTCATCGATCAGCTTTAGCAAAGATCTGGAGTTCCGCACGCAGCTGGGTGCAAACATTGTAAGCCGCAACATTAATGAGTACAATGCCAAACAGTTATATGGCATATCGGATGGGCAGAACGGAACAGCCAACGTAACCGATGATCGGGAAACTTTCTGGTCGCTGGAAAATTATTTAACCTATAACAAGCGTTTTGCCGAATCGCATGCCATTAATGCTCTGCTCGGTATCTCGTGGCAGGCCACCAATTTCTTTAGCAACACCAGTCATGCAGAGAATTTTGTAACCGATTTCTACGGAAACAACAATATGGGGTCGGGCAGTAAATCCATTACTGTTGGCTCGAGCAGAAACCGCTCGGCCTTTAACTCTTACTTTGGAAGGTTAAACTATGCATTTAAGGATAAGTACCTGGTAACCTTTACCGGAAGGGTAGATGGATCGTCTAAATTTGGAGAGAACCACAAGTTTGCCTTTTTCCCATCGGCGGCATTGGCCTGGAAAGCTTCTGACGAGGAATTTTTAAAGGGAAACAAAACCATCTCTAACTTAAAATTAAGAACCAGTTATGGTTTGAGCGGTAATTCAGAGCTTCCGGCTTATCAATCGCTGGCCACATTGGTTAATAACTCGGCCATTATCAACGATAGCAGGGTTACTGGTATCGGTATCGGCAGGTTGGCAAATCCGGATCTGGTTTGGGAGAAAACCGCACAGTATGATGCCGGTATAGAACTTGGATTACTCAATAACCGCATTAACCTTGAGGCCGATGTGTATTATAGAAAAACTACCGATATGCTGCTGGATGCACCTGTACCGCGCAGTACCGGTTATGCCGTAATCAGAAAAAATGTTGGATCTATGCGCAACAAGGGTTTGGATCTGGGCATCAATACCGTAAACATCCAAACAGATAACTTTACCTGGAAAACCAGCTTCAACATTTCGCTTAACCGCAATAAGGTACTTGCTTTGGCCACACCAGATGATATTTTTGGTGTAGGTAACCCGAATTTTACCAACCAAACCGGTATTATCAGGGTTGGGCAGCCCGTAGGTTCATTCTGGGGGCTGGTACGCTTAGGCACCTGGAGCGAGGCCGAAAGGGCAGAGGCGGCTAAGTATGTAAGTTACCGTGGTGGTAAAACCCTGCTTCCGGGCGATATTAAATATTTAGATGTAAACGGCGACCGTGCCATTACCGATGCCGACCGTCAGATTATCGGTAACGGAACGCCAAAAGGATGGGGTTCATTCTCTAACGCTTTCCGTTATAAAAATTTAGATCTGATTGTTGAACTTCAATATTCGTATGGTAACGATGTACTGAACATGACACACCACTCGGGTGAGGACAGACAGGTACAGGCCAACAGTTTTGCCAGCGTGTTAGATGCCTGGACTCCCCAAAATCAAAATACACCAGTTGCGGCCATCAGAGATCAATCGGCCGGTTACGTAACCAATGTTGATACACGTTGGGTAGAAGATGGTTCTTTCATCCGCGGTAAAAACCTGTTGCTTGGTTACAACTTTAACAAAACGCTGGTAGAAAGACTGCGTTTAAACAAACTGCGTGTTTATGCATCGGTTCAGAATTTCTTCCTGGCAACAAAATATACCGGTAACGATCCGGAGGTTACCACCTACAGCAATGCATTTGCACAGGGCCAAACGTTTTTCGACTATCCAAAATCGACCACATTTACGGTAGGGCTAAACGTTGGATTATAAATATTAATTTAAGAAAGGATATCAAAATGAAAATCAACATAAAAAACATCACTGCTTTGCTATTGTTAAGCGGAGCCATAATCGGCAACTCGGGGTGTAAGAAGTTTTTAGATGAGACAGATCCAACCAATCTATCTCCCAACAGTTTTTATACCCTGCCCGAACATGCTGAGGCAGGTATTGCGGCAGTTTATGCAGAAATTAGGTTTATAGGCGGTGGAGCAGGTATTTTTTCCAACAACTGGCAGATGCTCGATGCGCCAACCGGTATACAATCAACCGAAACGGCGCAGAATTCTGATCTGAACAACCTGTACTCACTTATTTACGATGGAACCAACCTGCATGTTAACCAGAACTGGAATGGTTTTTATAAGGTAATTGCTCAGACCAATCTGGTACTGGATAAAGTTCCCGGTATTAGCCCGATGGATAATGCACAGAAAAAACGGATTTTGGGCGAAGCATCCTTTTTGCGTGCCTGGGCCTATTTTTACCTGGTGCGTTTGTGGGGCGATGTGCCTTTGATCACCAAACCGATCAGCAGTCCTAACGACCCTAATTTTGCCCCTTCCAGAACACCACAGGAGCAGGTTTACAAGCAGATTGTTGATGATCTTGTTTCTGCTGAAGCGGCAGGCCTTCCTTTTATGGATGCCAGTGGAAGGGTTTCAACAGCTGCAATTAAATCGGAACTGGCCAAAGTATACCTTACCATGGCCGGGCAGCCGCTTAATAAAGGTACTGCTTATTATAAACTGGCTGCCGATAAGGCGAAAGAGGTAATTGATTATGCCACTGCAAATCCGGCTTCACTTGGTTTGTTTGCAACATACGGCGCCATACACGATGCCAAGAACGACAATAAGGTAGAGCATTTGTTTGGTATTCAGTATAACGATGCCGCTGGAGCAGGCAATCCATTGCAATCTTCCTATCTGCCTTTGCACCAACCTTTGGTTTCTAAAATCGATGGGATCGGTACATCAATTCCTACAGCAGATTTTTATGCATCGTACGAAGCCGGAGATTTGAGGGCAAAAAACAGGGATGGTTATTTCTTTACCGATTACTATACCGACGGTTTTAAAATGCCTTTGATTAACCGTGGCAAGCCTTATATTTTTAAGCATTTCGATTTAATTGCCAACGGTACACTGGGAACAGAAGGAACCAGCCGTAGCGACCTGAACATTCCGCAGATCCGCTATGCAGAAACCCTGCTGATTTATGCAGAAGCACAGAACAGGGCCGATGGATCGCCAAATGCTGCGGCCTATACTGCGGTTAATGCCATTAGAAAAAGAGCACAGCTTGCCGATTTAGCCGGGTTAAGCCAGGTGCAGTTTGAAGAAGCCGTTTGGAGAGAGCGTTGGCACGAGCTATGTTACGAAGGCATTATCTGGTTTGATATGGTACGCTTGCGTAAAGTATACAATGAGGGCACCAATGGCTTCGATAATTTTGTAGGGCACGTTAACAAAAGCGTAAACCAGGCTCTGCAAACCAAAAACCTGCTTTTCCCTATTCCTACATCAGAAATAAAGAACAACCCAAAACTTACCCAAAATACGGGTTATTAACGCTTTGTTGGTTAGTTTAGTGAGGGTGTCCCAATTTTTTGGGCACCCTTTTTTTGTCTGATGGTACTTGGTTTTGATGTACCCCTGCAAATTTAAGCCAGTAAATTTTGGTAGGGTACTGCCAGGCACCAATTTATTACATCGTTGGAAATTCAATTCAAGGCCTGTTTTGAACTTATTCGGATCATAGTTTTTTATTTCAGGCCGTGATACCTTTTATATTAGATAAAATAAATCTAACCAAATCATCCAAGTTTATGAGTAAATCTACATGCCCGTATTTTTGCGCCATTCAATTGCTTTCTGGCTAAAGTGCTCCATTTAAGTTGGTCTTTCTCAACCAATTTCAATCCTAACTAATCAATTAACCAAAATAACTTATGAGTAAAATTTACAATAAAAGAGCAGTATTGCTGTACCTCGGGCGTGCCTGTGCAGGTAGGGCAAAAATTTTAGCTGTTTCGCTCCTCGCTTTGTTCTGGAGTATCAATGCTTTTGCCCAAACTACCGTCGTGGGTACCATTAAAGATAATAAAGGCACAACACTGCCCGGTGTAAGTGTAAGGATCAAAAACAGTCAGGTAGGAACGCTAACCGATGCAGCCGGTAAATACAGCATAAAAGTGCCTGATGGCAGCCAAACATTAGTATTCACGTTTATTGGTTTTACCACACAGGAAGCCTCCATAAACGGGCGCAGCACCATCAACATTACAATGGAGGATGGTACCCAGGGACTTAATGATGTGGTGGTAATCGGTTACGGTACCGTCCAGAAAAAAGATGTTACCGGAGCCGTTTCGAGTATTAAGGCTACGCAACTGGAAAACGAAAATCCGAACAGTGTTACCGATATTTTAAGGGGCAACATACCAGGCTTAAGTGTGGGTTTTAATAACAGTGCCAAAGGTGGTGGCGATTTGTTGGTACGTGGAAAAACAACCTTAACCGGTACTACCACGCCCCTGATTGTATTGGACGGTGTTATTTTTATTGGTCAGCTGTCGGATATCAATCCCAACGATATCGAATCTGTTGACGTACTGAAAGATGCAAGCTCGCTGGCGGTTTATGGTGCAAAGGCAGCCACCGGCGTAGTGGCCATTACCACTAAAAAAGGAAAAAGTGGTTCGCCTACCATTACCGTAAACACAAACTTCGGAATGGCTACCCTGGCCAAAGATCAGCCGGTTTACGATGGACCGGGCTTTTTAAACTGGCGTGCAGATGTACAGCGGAGCGGTGGGGTTAATCCACCTTACATTTACAACGACCCTAACAACCTGCCCGAAGGCATAACGCTTACACAATGGCTAAATGGCCAAACCACTACCAACCCTACCGATTTGTGGTTAACCCGGCTTGGGCTTTTGGCCAACGAAAAGGCTAACTATTATGCCGGCAAAACAACAGACTGGTACGATATGCTTTTTGTTACCGGCCAGCGGCAAGATCATACCTTGAGCCTCAGCGGTAAAAAAGAAGAACTTACCTACTACATGTCTTTAGGTTACCTTAAAAACGAAAGCATTATTGCAGGTGGCGGATTCAGTACATTTAGAACCAGGCTGAACCTGGAAGGAAAAGCAGCCAAATTTTTAACGCTGGGCATTAACATACAGTTTGCCGACCGCGATGAGGGCGCAATAGAAGCACAATGGAGCCAGCTACCAGATTTATCCCCATACGGCGATTTTTATAATGCGGATGGCTCATTGAGAAGAATCCCTACAGACGACAATGGCCTTAACGCCCGTAACCCTTTTCTTGATCGGACCTATAATGCAAGGCTACAGAAACAGAGTACACTCTTTGGCAGTATTTACAGCAAGGTACAGTTGCCTTTTGGCATTAGCTATCAGGTAAATTTTAGCCCTGGTTTAGATCAGTACCGTACCTTTAACCATCAATCTTCTAAAAACCCCAATGTTACCATTCCGGGCGGCTCTGCCCAACGGGCTCAAGAAACCCGTTACAACTGGCAACTCGATAATCTCTTAAAGTGGAATAAAACCTTTGCTAACGATCATAGTGTGGATGTAACCCTATTGGCCAATTCAGAGAAATATTCTACCTGGTATACCATTTCTGGCAACGAAGGTTTTGCACCAACCGATGTACTGGGCTACCATAACCTGCAGAGCGGTAACAAACCTACGGTAAGCAGCGATGATAAGGTTTACACCGGCGACGCCCTGTTGGCCAGGTTAAATTATTCTTATAAAGGCAGGTACGCCTTTACCGGCTCTATCCGCCGCGATGGCTATTCGGCTTTTGGTGCCTCAAAAAAACGGGCTAATTTCCCTGCTGCCGCCATTGCATGGACACTTAGTGAAGAAAATTTTATGAAATCGGTTAAATGGATCGATTTTATCAAACTGCGTTTATCTTATGGTATTAACGGTAACCGCGAAATAAGGGATAACAACAACGTAATTGATCCTTATGTAGCCATACAGACCTTGGATGGTGGTAAATACCAAACGGTTAATGGCAGCGGTACACCCGGCGAGGTGAATACCGTTGTAAACAACTCGAGGCTTGGAAATACCAATTTGGAATGGGAAAAAACCAAATCATTGAACTTAGGTTTGGATTTTGGCTTTCTGGGTAACAGGATTAACGGATCAATTGATGTGTACGATAAAAAAACATCCGATCTTTTAATCGGTCAATCTTTGCCAAACGTATCGGGTTATGCCAACGTTATTGCCAATTTGGGCCGTGTAAACAATAGGGGTATCGAGCTTGGTTTAACCAGCAAGAATATTACCGGCGGTAACATTACCTGGAATACTTCAGTTAATTTTTCGCTCAACCGCAATAAAATCGTCACGCTGGCTGGCCCGAATGACGATCTCGGAAATGGATGGTTTATCGGAAAAGATATTGATGTAATTTGGGAGTATAAAATATTGGGCATATGGCAGGAAAATGAAGTGGCAGAAGCCAATAAATTTAACAAAGGGATAAAGCCCGGCGATTTTAAACTGTTGGATGTAGATGGAAACTATGCTTACAACGATCTGGATAAACAGTTTATCGGCTACAGGAGCCCACGCTTTAACTGGTCGCTGCGCAATGATTTCAATATCTATAAAAACTTCGATTTTTCTTTCCAGTTGGTATCCAGCTGGGGCCAGCAACGAACCGATAACCAGGCCAAAAACCAACCCGGAAGTGTAGGCTTTGGCCGATCGAGCTCTTATGTTGTGCCTTACTGGACATCGGCCAACCCGATTAACGATTATGCACGCTTAAGCTCAGGCCTTAGTGGTACCAGTTTTAACGTATACCGCAAAAGTTCGTACATCAGGTTAAATACCATTGCACTGGCCTACAGCGTGCCGAAGGATATACTGGCCAAATTTAAGGTGCAGGGAGCAAAAATATATGCCAATGTAAGCAATGCCGGGGTTTATGCGCCTAACTGGAACCAGTGGGACCCTCAAACGGCAGATGCAAATGGAAACCCGGTTCCAACACCAAGAATTTACACCTTCGGGCTGAATGTTACCTTTTAAAAATGAAGCAGATGAATAACCTATATAAAAAAATAATTCCATTTGTGGCCTTGGCTGTAATGGTTTCGGCAAATGGATGTAAAAAATCAAATCTCGATTCAGAATTATTGTCTAAGCTCGAACCAGGCACCGCTTTAACCAATCTGGCTTCTATGAAGGCCGCCCTCGCCGCCATTGGCTCCAATGTACGCCGCGAATTTACGGGCGATATGGCGCCCATTGTAACCGAATCTATATTTTCGGAAGTGGCGGTTGATGGCACAACTGATAAAAGTACGCAGGCACAGGATATGGACACCCGCGTAACGCCCGATGCCAATCTGGATAATCCGGATTTTAACAGGATAGGTTTTTACTGGACGGAAGGTTTTAAGGGCATCCGCTATGCCAATACCATTATTACCTATATCGATAATGTAACCTTTAAAGATGCTGCCGAAAAGAATGCCATATTGGGTTCGGCCTATTTTTACCGTGCCTATTATTATTACCGTTTGGTACACCAGTTTGGCGATGTGCCCTTAAACTTAAAAGATATTACCGCACCTAAACTCGATTATTACTCTACCAAACGCGAAGTAATCTTAAAAAAGATGCAGGAAGACCTCCTTTTTGCCGAGCAATGGGTAAGCGATAACGTAGATCGTGGAGAAGTAACCAAAGGCGCATGCAGTCATTTATTAACCAAGGTAAACCTGGCCCTGGGCGATTTTGATGCCGCCATTACTGCTGCAAACAACGTAATTAACAGTGGCAAATATGCACTAATGAGAACCCGTTTTGGCAGTACAGCTGGCGATGTCACTAAAAATGTGGTCTGGGACCTGCATAGAATGGATAATAAAGCCATTGCGGCCAACCGCGAAGCACTTTTCTTAACCATTGATAGGGAAACCCTAGCCGGTTTTACCGAACTGGGCTCGCAGGTAATGCGTAACTGTGTACCTGCATGGCACTTTGCCAACTTAAAAACCCCATCGGGCACAACCCAGGCCATTGTAGATGGCGTGAATGCCGAAATTCCTTTAACCCTGATGTATGGAAGGGGAATTGGCCGTTACCGGGGTACCGCTTACAGTACCAAAAACATATGGACAGATAATACCGATTACCGCCACGCCCCGGGCATGTGGATGAACATGACCGATCTGGTATACAACAACCCTGCAATTAAAACGGCAAGCAATGTGTCCGAAAGGGCGCTGTATGGTAAACCTTTGGTTGATATGACCCCGGCCAATATGAACAACATGTTCTTGAACAAAGGTTTGGATACCATCCGCCATTTTTTTGGCTGGCCACATTATAAAACCTTTATCAATTCTACCAACGCACTTGCTGTTGATAAATATTGGTCGCCACCAAGGGGAACCAATACAGATTGGTATATTTTCCGACTGGCAGAAACTTACCTGTTAAGGGCAGAAGCCTATTACTGGAAAGGTAACCTGGCCTTGGCTATGGCCGATTTAAATCAGGTACGCTCGCGGGCTAATGCAGCCTTGCTTACTGATGCCTCTGCCATAACCATCGGAACCATATTGGATGAAAGAGCAAGGGAGCTTTATTACGAAGAACCGCGTAAAACAGAACTTACCCGTATTGCCTATATTTTTGCCATGACCGGAAAACCGGCCTATAATGGTAAAACCTATACGCTCGCAGCATTTTCGGATAACAATTTCTTTTACGACCGGATTATCGAAAAAAATGATTTTTACCGGAATAAAGTGCCCACAATATCGGGTGTGAATTTTAAAATTTCGCCATACCATGTACTTTGGCCGGTGCCTGCAACTGCGCAGCGGTTTAATACCGAAGGCCATATTAATCAGAACAAGGGATATACCGGATATGAAACCAATGTTCCCCCGCTCGATAAAATTCCTTTTTAAATCATATCGTCCCGTTGATAAAAGGAAGCACTATGTAGAAAATAAGTTCGATTAATAACATGTCTTCTATTGGTGTTTAGACTCAATAGCATGACGAAGGCTTTAAGCTAAAGGGCAAAAAAATGAATAATGGACAAGATTACTTAATCGAAATCACGTTAAAAACATGACGGAAATGCTTAATAAATTGTTGGTTTGATAATGTGCCGGAGTGGTTGTTCGCCGCTCTGGCCATTTTTTGATCAAATTTTCCGCACTAAAAAGTTGTAACGCATTTAAACATCCGCTGCTTATGGAAAATAAACCAGTTACATTAAAACTGATTGCAAAAGAATTAAAGCTTTCTATTTCAACGGTTTCTAAATCTTTAAAAGATTATCCTCGGATTAAAGAAAGTACCAAACTGCGCGTAAAGGAACTGGCCGCAAGGTTAAACTTTACCCCCGATATTTCGGCTTTAAGGTTAAGAGACCGCAAATCAAGGATCATCGGTATTATTTTGCCCAATCTTTCCGACCATTTTTTTACCCGTAGTATTTACGGCATGGAGCGGTTGGCAACCACAAACGGTTACAATATCATCATCAGTCAATCGCACGATAAATTTGAACTGGAAGTTACGGCGGCCGCCACTTTACTGGGCTCGAGGGTTGATGGATTAATTGTAGCCATTTCTAAACAAACATCAGATTTTACCCATCTCGATCAATTTGAGAAAATCGGAATTCCGGTAGTGTACTACACGCGCAATCCCAGTTTTAACCTCAATTGCCACAAAGTGCTGGGCAATACCCATCAGGGCTGTTATATGGCTACCGAATACCTTATTAACAGGGGGCATAAAAGGGTAGCTTACCTTGGCGGGCCCAAAATGGTCAACTTTAGCCACGATCGTTTTTCGGGTTACATCAATGCCCTGAAAGATAATGGTATTCCGTTTAATGCGGAGCATGTGGCCTACACCGACTTTGATGATGAAAATACCCTTTTGGCCATTAAAAACCTGTTCAGCGATCCTGAAAATGGTCCTACTGCTTTGGTTGCTTTCAAAGAAAAACTGCTTTTCGATACCATCAAATTTTTAAGGTCGATTGAGCACCCCGCCCATAAAAAACTAGAGTGCATAGGCTTTGGCAACGATCCAATAATTGCTTACCTCAGTTCGCCCCCAATTGCCTCTATTGAAGAAAATCCGGAGTCGTTGGGCGAGCAGGCCGTTATCCTGTTGGTGAAGCTCATTAATGGCGATATCAGTACCAACGATTATAAAAAGGTAATTGTGAACTGCAATTTAAAAGTACATGAAAGCCCTTCGCTAGCAGGCACCAAATTGGCTGAGTAACGTGAGTGTAAGGTAAATATTTCAATCGTTGTAACTGCAGGTTAATGGGTTTTTCGGATTTTTGATACACTTACCGTCTGTTTGTGTTTACAATTATGATTAGGTTAGTTATCAGATAATTGCTAACCAAAAAAAGAAAAACAACCTCATTAACATCTGGCAATAAACTATCCAGGATAGGGTGTTGCCCCTCAACAGAAAAACTAACCAAATTAAAAACCAAAAAAAAATAACATGAGCCAAAAAATGAATTTAACACATTTTATTGCATCCCTAGTGCTTATACTTTCGGTAAGCTTATCGGGCTGTAAAAAGAACGGAACCGAATCAAAAGAAGATGTTCAGCCCGAAAATATTCCCGCAAAAGCAGGTGCAGTAACCGAAGCTTATCCCAGTAACATCAATACCGGTTTTAACCATGCCGATGGACCTTATTCTTACAGCGAGGCCAGTGCCGATTTCGGCAGTGCAAATTTAACCGGCTGGAACGAAGATCGGGCTTATATTTCGGGCAACTGGGCCCGCGCCACCCTGGCACCAAATTCGGTTTCTAACGGATTGATTGCCGGTGCCGATATCTCTGACGGTTCTGCTTACGAAGCTACTTTTAAAGTCCGTTTCCACAGCCAGTTCGATTGGAGCAGGGGCGGCAAGGTGGGTTTTGGCTTTCTGATCGGCGAAGGAAATACAGGTTGCGATATTGCCAGCGATGGTAATGGCGGAAGCTTGCGCTTAATGTGGTACAATACCGGAAGCCGCGTGTTTTTTCAACCATATGTGTACCATAGGGATATGGCCGGCCCATGTGGCGATACGTTTGGAAAATCTTACCCTTCATCGGGCAGCTTGGTTAAAGGCGATACCTATACCGTTCATTTATATGTAAAAAGCAACACCGGATCGAATAAAAATGGATGGGTACAGGTGCTTATTAACGGCACGACCGTACTCGATCAATCTATCCGCTGGACAACCAACGACGCGCAAAGATTAATCAACAGGTTATCTTTCCACAATTTTAGGGGTGGAAAAGATGTGGCGGTTTGGGGTTCAAGCCAAACCAGTTACATTTACTTTGATGACCTTGTGGTAAATAAAGTTCAGTAAGGCATATGTGCCAAACCCTAATTGAAGGCTGAAACAGCTCAAAATGGATTGGGAACCTTAATGTATAACATGCTTTAAGGTTCCTATCTCTTTGTTACGCTGCTCATCAAAACACAAACATTTGTTCCAGTATCCTTGACCAATCGTCAATTGTAGCTAAACATAGCGCACTGTACGCTGACCAATTGACAGTGGAAGCAAATCTATCGTGCTGTACGCCTCGCAATTGGTAGTGGAAGGCTCACAGCCGATGCTCGCCACTCCGCAATCGATATTTACAACCCTGCAATCGATATTGGCAAGCTGGAAATGGATACTGAACTTAAAGCATAGGTCTAGATAAGCCAAACATATCATGCTATTTCTCCAGCAGATGCCCCAACTCAGTTTACTGATTCAAAACCTCAGTTTTAACGTTTTTAAAGATATTGGCCGTGATGCTGTTATCGAAAGGAGCAACATTCTGCATTACCGGCGAAGGATACCGCTTCGTATCAAATTTCCCTGTCCAATCCGCATTTTTGCTATCGCCTACCAATATGCCTGTGGTAGCGTTCGATATCCTGTTGTTTTTGAGGATACAATTACTGGCCGCGATATAAAAACCTATCTCATCCTTGCCCTTTGCCATGCCGTACATTAACCTTATGGCGGTGGCAATGCCATCTATTTTATTGTTGATAAGCTGATGCCCAGTGCCATTGATACGGATACCGCCTGTGCCGCCTTTAAAAGTATTGTTGGAAATGATACAATCGTGGCCTCCACGCATTACCAGTTCACCGTCATTGTTTTCAAAATAGTTGTTGATGTATTTGTTGCCGCTGCTTTTATTGCTGATTACTTCATTTTCTCCATTGCAGTGGATAAAAGTATTTTGCTGCACGGTAGTTTCCGGGCGCTGGTTTCCCAATAACACCGGGTCTTGGCCCACCTGCACACATTCGCCCCCATTGCCGTTTTTCCAGCTTACCCTTGCCTTATTGCTAAACCGGTTGTTTTGGATCAGCGTAAACTTCGGGAACGATTCTTTGGTAACCTTTACCTGCACGTCCTGATTATCGATGTTCGATATAAAACTGCAATATGATATGCTGTTCGAACTGCCCTTCCCAGCAATAATTACCAAAGGTGAAAACTGTACTTTAGCCTGGTTATCTGAAAAATTACAATCCTCAATACGGCAGTTGAAGGTTTGGTTAAGCTCAATCAGGGTGCCCGTGTTCCCAGCCTCTTTCTCCAGTATGCAATTTTTAAAATGTATACCTTTAATCAGGATATAATTTCCCGAAACCATAAATATTGCTTTGACCACCCGTCCCGAAAAAATTACTTTGCCCGGCTTTTCTGCCCGTATTACAATCGGTTTTTCAGCAGTACCACTGTTGCCGATCTGTAACGACCAGTTGGTATAATTTCCATTTTTAATACTTACCTCATCACCCGGCAGCAACGAGGCTTGGATGGTTTTAAATTCATTTTCGGTACTTACAGTATAAACTTTAGCCGATATTTTTTGACTGAAAGCCAGAAATAAGAAAATATAAATGGTTAGTTTTTGGATCATTTTGGCCATAAAAAGAATGTTTACCAAACATACTAAAGCCCTGCCAGATATGGAGTTTAAAAAGGTTTAAATGTGTGTTTTACATAAACTCTTTACAGAATTGCGTTGTATTAACCTGAAATTTATTTACGCTGGTTTTTAGGTTTTTAAAAAATAAAAAGCCCGAATGACCTTTTTTAATTTATTAGGCTTATTTTTGCCGCAATTGCAGCGCCACATCAAAAAAAAGCGAAGCATATTAACCGAGATAATCATTAGAAAACAAATATTTTATCAATGACAAACGACAAAAAAGAAATATTCGAAAGCGTAGCACAACGTTTAAAAATTGAAGGTTTTAATGTAGTTAACCGCGATGAAACCCGTCCGTGGGGTGGTTTTTTTGTAATAGACGAAGCACAGGCGCAACAGTTTGCCGATACTTATTTTGATGGATTAAATGTTGAAGACCTTAAAATTGGTGGTAAATTAAGCCCGAAAATCTTAATTGTAGCGCCAAATACCCGTCTTTCTTGGCAATATCACCACCGCAGAGCCGAAATTTGGCAGGTAGTTACCGGTACCGTAGGTATTAAAACCAGCCAAACAGATGAAGAAGGTGAAGTTAAAAAATACGCACCTAAAGATCAGATCAAATTACAACAAGGCGAACGCCACCGTTTAATCGGTTTAGAAGACTGGGGTGTAGTAGCTGAAATCTGGCAGCATACTGATGCTTCAAATCCATCAGATGAAAGCGATATTGTTCGTGTTCAGGACGATTTCGGTAGATAATATTTTTTAGCTGTATTAACTGGTAATGGGTTGATACAGCTAAATCCTTTCCTTTAATAGGCAGTGAAATATCTGCTTAAAAACTAAACGCGCTCATTCTTCGTTTATTAAGTATACCTATCATACATGATTATCCTCATATTTTTTCTTTGTCATTGGTTTTTGTCCCTGTTTAGCCAAACCTTTTTCCTTCACCGTTACTCATCGCACAAGATGTTTAAAATGGAGCTTTTTTGGGAACGGTTTTTCTATCTGGTACTTTTAATCTCGCAGGGTTCATCGTTCTTGAATCCGAGGGCTTATGCCATTTTACATAGAATGCACCATGCTTACAGTGATACAGAGAAAGATCCGCACTCACCTCATTTTTTCAAGGATGTTTTCGGGATGATGATTGCAACAAAGAACATGTATCTGAACTACCTTAAATACAAAATAGAGCCCGAACCTGCTTTCCGGGGTAACTATCCAGAGTGGCCATTAATTGATAGAATTGGCGATTCGTGGTTTTGGAGAATTGGCTGTGGTTTATTTTATATCGGTTTTTATGTTGCTTTTGCCAACCACTGGTGGATGTTTATTTTATTGCCTATACACTTTTTGATGGGCCCTCTACATGGCGCAATTGTTAACTGGTGCGGACATAAATATGGTTATGCTAACCATGATAATGAAGATCACAGTAAAAACTCTTTACCGTGGGATTTCTTATTGATGGGCGAACTTTTTCAGAACAACCACCATAAAAAACCAAATAGTCCCAACTTTGCTACCAAATGGTGGGAATTTGACCCAACTTATCCGGTAATGAAAGTATTGCACTGGATGCGCATCATTAAAATCAGGAAAGTTTAGGTAAGGTTAAAGGCTGAAGGTTAAAGGTACATATTGCATGGAATTACAACGTCATAGGCTGTGTCCTCGCTGACTCATCCATGGTCTGTGTCCCCACAGACCATCAAGCTTATATCTTAACGCCATACCTTTCAAATCTTTTCCCGGTATACTGCCAAAACATTTTTTTGCCACGGAAGCACGGAAAACACGGATAAACCCGACACCATGGTCTTTGTCCCCACAGACCATTAAATTAATCCATATTCAAAGCTTATATTATTATTCCGTGTGTACCTAAGCAGAAATAAAACACTCGCATGTATCAGCGTAAGCCAGCGTTCCTTTTTCTGCGGCCTCTGCGTGAAATAGCTCATCCATGGTCTGTGTCCCCGCAGACCATCAAGCTTGTGTCTTAACGCCAAACCTTTCAAATCTTTTCCAGATATACTGCCAAAACATTTTTTTGCCACGGAAGCACGGAAAACACGGATAAACCCGACACCATGGTCTGTGTCCACACAGACCATCAAGCTTGTGTCTTAACGCCATACCTTTCAAATCTTTTCCCGGTATACTGCCAAAACATTTTTTTGCCACGTAAGCACGGAAAACACGGATAAACCCGACACTGACACCATGGCCTGTGCACCCACAGACCATCAAGCTTGTGTCTTAACGCCATACCTTTCAAATCTTTTCCAGGTATACTGCCAAAACATTTTTTTGCCACGGAAGCACGGAAAACACGGATAAACCCGACACCATGGTCTGTGTCCCGACAGACCATCAAGCTTGTGTCTTAACGCCATACCTTTCAAATCTTTTCCAAGTATACTGCCAAAACATCTTTTTTGCCACGGAAGCACGGAAAACACGGATAAACCCGACACCATGGTCTGTGTCCCCACAGACCATTAGTTGGTTATTACTCAAAAGTTCTGCAATCATTTCGCTGATCACGAAACCTTAAAATAAAATCCTTTTTACCTAACTTACCGTATATACCACAACCTTTTTTAAATTAAAATCCATCCGATGATTAATTTCCTCAAAATTGTTTTCTCCGCTTTACTTGTTTTTATGTGCTATAAGGTAATTTCTACTTCTTTAGAGAGCAACCTTTTCGAACAATGGGATTTTCTGGGCAGCATCCCCTGGATGCGGGCCACACTTTGGGATTTTTATGCTAACATCTTCATTATCACCCTCTGGATGTTTTATAAGGAAAAAAGCATTATTCTTAAAATCTCTATTACAATTTTGTTCGTATGTTTAGGTAGCATAGCAACCTTGGCCTATGTTTTAGTGCATTTATTCAAACTAAAAGATGGCGAAGGTGTTAAAGAATTGCTTAGTAAGGTATAAGGCGTAGGGTTTAATGTGTAGGTGGCTTTACTGAGCGTTTATTAACGCTGGCTTATTTTGGCTTTTGGGCCTTAAACTTTTTACCTTAAACCTTATGCCTCTCCAAATCGGACATCTACTATTCATTGCTCTCATCTCATTAATTGCCTGTTGCCTAATAATGGCTATCGTTTGGCTTTGGGCCAAGAAAATAAAAAACGCTGGCGTTGTTGATGTTTTTTGGGCATTAAACTTTCCGGTAATTACATTGATTACCTTTCTGCTGTCAGATGGCTATGAGCCACGTAAAATCTTAATCTGCGGAATGTTTTTAGTGGCCGAGCTGCGTTTGGGTATCCATCTTTGGCAACGTGTTATCGGGCATTTAGATGAAGAAGAAGGAAGATATGAGCAGCTCCGTAAAGAATGGGGCGATAAGGCCGACCGTAATTTCTTCGTGTTTTTTCAGTTTCAGGCCATATCAAATGTAATACTGGCTGTTCCGTTTTTTATTATAACGGCAAACCAATCGCAGGCAATTTCCATCTTAGAATTTATTGGTGCAGTGGTGTGGGTAATTGCTTTCTTCGGAGAGATGATTGCCGACCGACAGCTTGCTGCGTTTAAAAAAGACCCAAGCAATAAAGGTAAGGTTTGCGATACAGGCCTATGGTACTATAGCCGCCACCCAAATTATTTTTTTGAATGGTTAACCTGGATGGGCTATTTTATTTTTGCCCTTGCATCACCTTGGGGCATATTGGCCATCATCAGTCCGGCCATTATACTCTATTTATTAACCAAGGTTACTGGGGTTCCCAACAACGAAGAACAGAACCTGCGGAGCAAACCCGTAGCTTATCAAAAATATCAACAAACAACAAGCGCCTTTTTTCCATGGAAGAAAAAGAGGTAAAATGGAAAATGTAAGGCGGATGATAGACCGCAAAACTCGCAAATCCATCATACGTTTTACACCGTAAATCAACCATTTTCCATCTTACATAATTCCATTTTACATTCCAACATATGTGGTACGATAAACTTTTAGAAAACGACAAACTTCCTGATACGGCATTGCGTATCGGCATTAGAAAATTATGCAAGCAGCGCTTGGCTGATGAAACTCTGGGCAATGAAGAGTTACAGCAGGAGAAATTTATGGATCTGGTTGCCGAACTGAAACAATCGCCCATTGCTGTACACACGGCAGATGCGAATGAGCAGCATTATGAGCTTCCGACCGAATTTTTTCAATATTGCTTGGGTAAGCACCTCAAATACAGCAGCGGTTATTGGAAACCTGGCGTGAAAGATATTGATACCTCAGAAGAAGATATGCTGGCGCTGACCTGCAAAAGGGCCGACCTGCAGGAGGGGCAGAATGTTTTAGAACTGGGCTGCGGTTGGGGGTCGCTTTCGCTTTACATGTCGGCAAAATTTCCGAAAAGTACATTTACCGTTGTATCCAATTCGGCCACACAAAAGGTTTTTATAGATGAAACCGCAAAACAGCGAGGCATTCAGAATTTAACGGTGCTAACAGCCGATATGAACACCTTTACCATTGCCGATAAATTTGATCGGGTAGTTTCGGTAGAGATGTTTGAACACATGCGCAATTATAAATTTTTGCTGAATAAGGTAGCTTCGTTTATGAAACCTGATGGCAAATTGTTTGTGCACATTTTTACGCACAAAACCTTGGCTTATAAGTTTGAAGTGATTGATGAAACCGATTGGATGAGCAAATACTTTTTTACCGGTGGCATTATGCCTTCTAACCATTTGTTCTTTTACTTCAACGATGATCTGAAAATTGATAAACATTGGGTGGTAAACGGAACCAACTACGGTAAAACATCAGAAGCATGGTTGAGCAATATGGATAAGCACAAAAATGAAATCATGCCTATTTTAGAACGTACTTATGGTAAAGATCAGGCGGTAAAGTGGTGGGTGTATTGGAGGTTGTTTTACATGTCGTGCGCCGAACTGTTTAATTATAACAAAGGGAACGAATGGATGGTATGCCATTATTTGTTTCAAAAGGTTTAAGGCATATGGTTTAAGGTGTAGGGTATAAGGCTTAATATCTGTCTTATATCTTGTGTCTCACATCTAAAATCTCCTATCACACATCTAATATCTCAACTCTATTACAATGCAAAAACTCGCCATAATTGGCTCCGGAATAGCGGGCATGGGCTGCGCCCATAAACTGCAGCACCAATATGATATTACCCTTTTCGAAGAACTGGACTATATTGGTGGCCATACCAATACCATTACCTTAGAAGAAGATGGACAGCCCATTTACCTGGATAGCGGCTTTATGGTTTTTAATTATGAAACCTATCCCAACCTGACAGCAATGTTTGCAGAGATTGATGCACCCGTAATGAAAACGGATATGTCTTTCAGTGTTCAGTTTCTGCCTAAAAAACTGGAATATAGTGGCTCGAGTTTAAAGCATCTTTTTGCGCAACGGAAAAACCTGTTCAACATCCCTTATTTAAAAATGTTGATGCAGATTAATAGGTTCAATAAACAGAGTATCGAAATTTTGGATAAACCTGAATACCAGGATTACTCGATAGGTAGGTTTTTTAAAGAATTTGGATACAGCGATGATATGCTCTGGCAATACCTGATCCCGATGAGCGCTGCGGTTTGGAGTGCCCCCATGGAGCAGATTTTAGACTTCCCGGCGGTAACACTGATCAGGTTTTTTAAAAACCACGGTTTTCTCGGCTTAAACACCCAGCACCAATGGTATACTTTAAAAAATGGAAGTCAGGCCTACCGTGAAAAACTGATCGCTCCGTTTAGGGACAGGATAAAAATCAACAACAAAATCGTTTCGGTGCGGCGTTTAACAAACGGAAAAGTGGAAGTAGAAAACGCAAAAGGAGAAAAGTTTGAGTTCGACAAGGTAATTATGGCCAGTCATGCCGATCAGACTTTCGAAATCGTAAAAGATAAAACAGCCCTTGAAACCGAATTGCTTTCTAAATTCAAATATCAGTTAAATAAGGCTGTGGTACATACCGATGAAGAACAGATGCCAAAGGCGAAACTAGCCTGGAGCAGCTGGAATTATCGGGTAGAGAAAAAGGGCGACAAATTATGGCCAAGCACCATTTACTGGATGAACAGTTTACAGGGTGTTTCTAAAAAGACCAATTACTTTGTTTCCATTAACCCTACCGATACACTAAATCCTGAAAAGGTAATTAGGGAAATCGATTATCATCATCCTTTATTTGATGTTCCGGCAATGCAGGCACAAGAGCAGCTCCATAAATTAAATGAAAATGGGCCTATTTATTACTGCGGAAGTTATTTTAAATATGGATTCCATGAAGATGCTTATAAAAGTGCGGTTGAGTTGTGTGAGGGGATGTAGGATGTAATAGGGAAGATGGAAGAGGGAGAAAAATAATGTGAAATGAAAGATGGGAAATTTAATATAAAAGTTGAGATGAAAATAACAAGAGTGATTAATTCCCCCGTCCGCGATTTTACATTAACCGTTTTAGGTCAGACATCATCCATTTTACGCTATCTGTTTTCCATATTTCATCCTCCGTTTTCCATATTTTTATTATCTTTAGTTAAATCATCCTTAGAAACTTTACAGATTAAACTTTTTAAGATGAACGAAAAAACAATTCAATTACTAGAAAGAACATTCCGCTTTGGTGTGGATGTTCTTAAATTTTTAAGCACACTTCCCTATCATTTTATCTACAAAGTTCCAATGTTGCAACTGAGCAGGAGCGCAACATCCATTGGAGCAAATTATGAAGAGGCACAAGGCGCAGTAAGTAAGAGGGATTTTAGCCATAAAATAGGAATATCCTATCGAGAAGCCAGAGAGAGTGTTTATTGGTTGCGAATATTGGATGAGCTTTATCTGGATGATAAATATCAAACAGATTTCGAAAAATTTAAAACGGAAGCTGCAGAACTAAAAAAAATATTTGGCTCCATTAAAATTTCATCAAGTAAATAATCCGTATTTAACATTATGATCCATTTATTCCATCTGCCATTTTAGTCCGTAAATGAAAAATACATCATCCATTTTACATATTACATCAAATATATACACCGCAAAGGTGATGCACCATCGCCTGGCTCCCAAAAAGCATTCTTTTTGGTATAGGGTATATATGTTTTACATTGATTTGGATGAGTTGGAGCTGTTAGACAAAAAACTTCGCTGGTTTGGCTATAACAAATTTAACCTCTTTTCATTTAGGGACAGTGAACACCTTCAATTGCCCAAAGAAAATCCAGATAAGACCAAAAACACACGGCAGCACCTAACAGATTATTTAAAGGAAAATGGCGTTGATGCTGCTCCATTGAAAATAAAACTGCTCACTAACCTCAATGTTTTAGGTTATAATTTTAATCCAGTTTCTTTTTATTACTGCTTCGATCAAACGGGCGCGTCGGTATGTTGCGTTGCCGAAATCAGTAACACTTACCGCGAAATGAAACTTTTTTTCTTCGGAAAAGACGAATTGCAGGGAGATACCTTTAAAAAAATTACCACTAAATATTTTTATGTTTCGCCCTTTATCGATCATGATGATTCATTCGATTTTAAACTGAAAGTACCTACTGATACGCTGGAAATTAAAATTGATGACCTGGATAAGAACGGCAATCTGTTTTTTATCAGTACTTTAAAAGGAGAGTCGAAACCACTTACCACCCGGAATATGCTGAAATATTTTTTCGCTATTCCGTTAATTCCGTTGCAGATTATGGGGATGATACACTGGCAGGCTTTTAAGCTGTGGGTAAAAAAAATACCTTTTCACCCAAAAGCCGAAAACCCTGAACTGCAACGTAACGTATATAAGCCATATAAACCGCAAATTAAATAGATACTAAAATTATGAATACGCTTGCCGCTACCAAAACATCAAGGGGTTTTTTCGAAAAAGTGGTGCTTAATGCACTCGCTAAAATGAATTTGGGAAAATTAGAACTTTCAATGCCAAGTGGAGAAACACTGATTTTTGGAAACGGTGACGGTAAAATTGAAGCCAATATCCAGGTAAATCACCCCGATTTTTTTAAATCAATTGCCTTATACGGAGATGTTGGTTTTGGCGAGGGCTATACTTCGGGCCTTTGGGATACCACAAATATTACCAATGTAATTAAATGGGTAATCCTCAATATCGAAAACGCACCATCGGTAACCGGAAGCAAAGTTAAATCTGTTGCCCTGAACATTTTTAAGTGGGTAAACAAAATTTACCATGTAAAAAGGGCAAATACCCTGGCCGGATCGCAAAAGAATATTGCTGAGCATTACGACCTGAACAACGATTTTTTCGCTACGTTTTTGGATAAAACCATGACTTACTCGAGCGGCTATTTTTTAAATGAAAATGTTAACCTCGAAGATTCACAATACGCCAAGTACGACCGCTTAGCAAAGCAGTTGAAAATAAAATCGACTGATCATGTACTGGAAATTGGAAGTGGATGGGGTGGAAATGCAATTTTTCTGGCCAAAAAGTATGGGTGTAAAGTTACTTCGGTAACTATATCCAAAGAGCAGCAGAAACTGGCCATTGAGCGTGTTTATGCCGAAAGATTGGAAGATAAGGTTTCAATCATCATACAGGATTACCGCAATATTGAAGGTACATACGATAAAATTGTTTCAATAGAAATGCTAGAGGCTGTGGGTCACCAATACCTCGAAACCTATTTCGAAAAGTGCCAGGAGCTTTTAAAGCCAGATGGTATCTTTGCTTTTCAGGTAATTACTTCGCCTGATTGCCGTTACGATAAACTGCGCAATGGGGTAGATTGGATCCAGAAACATATTTTTCCGGGTTCATTGCTTCCTTCAGTAGCCGCAATAAATAAAGCCATAAACCGGACTGGTGACTTAACCATGGTTGATTTGAAAGATATGGGACTGGATTATGCACGCACCCTTCATTTATGGTTCTTAGAATTTAATAAAAACCTTGATAGGGTTAAGGCTTTAGGTTTCGATGAAACTTTTATCCGCAAGTGGAACTATTATTTAAATTATTGCGAGGCAGCTTTTGCCATGCGCAATATTAATGTGATGCAAATGGTTTATTCGAGGCCTAATAATACTTCTAGGTAGGCTTGTGTATGGTGAGATAGATGATATGTAATTTTGCACTACCTATAAAATTTTTAGATTGTTGAAAGTCTTGGCACCCCGCTAAGACTTTTTTTGTAAGCTCTTGCCTCATGAGAATTGCTGTGCAAGGCTGTAATCAGGCTTTATTTGTTTCTTCAACCGAAGAAAAGATAAGTTGACGCTTTCTTGTTCTGTATGTAGTTAATCTTCTTAAGCGCTGTATTAAAACCCGATAAGCTTAAGGGTAAGATTGCCTGTTTCAAAAATGGTATGGGAATTTCACCGATAAAAGTGTGATCTTTGCCGGTCAAACCTTACAACTGACATAAAAAGTATTGGGCAAAGCTGTAACAAAATGCAACTTGCGCAGACTAATTACAAAAAAGACTAACTTTTTAACATGAAAAAACTTCTACTATTAACCTTTATCCTTGGCATATTTTTTAATGCGCAGGCTCAGTTTCCTACTGGCGGCTTTGGAGGGGGAGCAAAAAAAACTACTGTTACCGGTCGTATCACCGCAACCATACTTGATTCATTGACAAAAAAACCAATTGATTATGCTACTGTATCGTTGGTTAGTGCAAAAGATAATAAATCGGTTAATGGAGGTGTTACAGATGAAAAAGGTAAATTAAGCTTACAAAATGTAGCTCCCGATTCATACAAACTCAAGATTGGGTTTATGGGCTATAAAACCAAAACGATTGCGGTTACCACTACGCCTTCAAAGCCCGATAACAACATCGGTACCATTTATATCTCATCAACCGAAAACACCTTGGCCGATGTACAGGTACAGGGCACTAAAGCAATAATTGAAAACAAGGTAGACCGTATGGTTTATAATGCAGAGGCCGATGGTACCAATGCTGGTGGCGATGCTACTGATGTAATGCGTAAGGTGCCTATGCTATCTGTTGATGCCAATGGTGATGTGCAGCTTCGCGGCGCAGCTGTACGGGTTTTAATTAATGGAAAACCTTCTGGTACTATGGCTGCAAGCGTTTCTGATGCCTTAAAAATGATCCCTGCCGAGCAGATCAAAAGTGTGGAGGTAATTACCAGTCCATCGGCTAAATATGATGCAGAAGGGTCTGGAGGTATCATCAATATTATCACCAAAAAATCGAATGCACAGGGAGTAAGTGGAAGTATCAATGCTTCGGCGGGTACACGTCAAAACAATGGTGCATTTAACCTGACCGCAAAAACCGGGCGTTTGAGTGTAAACACCAGCTTGGGTTCTAACTTTGCCTATGCCCAGGATTCGAGGGTGGTGATTGTAAACAACACACACTTATACGCAGGTGGCGTTAATAATATATCGCAAGATGGAACTTCGAAATGGAGCAGAAATGGACTGAATGGAAGTTTAGGATTAGATTATGATTTTAATGCCTATAACAATATAAGTACAAACGTTAAGCTTAACCGCTTCTCTAATGGCGGCCCGGGTTCGGCTACTTACCTCATCAACAATTTGCCTGCAACCAATATCAGCAATATGGATATGACGCGGAGCAACATGGATTGGAATGTAGATTATAAAAAAACCAGTAAAAAGGAAGGCGAAGAATTTTCAATTTCTGGACAGCTTTCTACTGGCCGTACCCCTACAAGCTTTAGTAATTTACTTACTTCAGAACAGTATCCAAAAGGTAATTTAACGGAAACCAATAATACAGCAAAAAATAACGAATATACAGGTCAAACAGATTACACTTACCCTTTCACAAAATCGACCATTTTGGAAGTTGGGGCTAAAGGTATCTTCCGGAATGTGAAAAGCCAATACGGAAGTTCAGGTCAGGATTTTGACTATAACCAGGATGTTGCTGCTGCATATGGTGTAATCAGTTTCGATATTACCAAGAAAATTAAATTTAAAGGAGGTGTAAGGGCCGAATATACCAAGATAGATTTTAACACCGAGAAAAGTGGGATAGAAAAAAATGATTACTTCAACTTATTTCCAAGCTTAATTATTTCTAAAACTTTGAAAAAAGGCGCAACGCTTAAGCTGAGTTATAACCGCAGGGTTCAGAGACCAAGCGAAACTTTCTTAAATCCATTTACAAATACAAGCGATCAGTTTAATATTCAGACCGGAAATCCGCAGTTAAGTCCGGAGTTAAGCCAGAATTTTGAATTTGGTTATTCAACCTTTATCAAAGGCTCTGTTATTAATGCTTCTGTTTATTACCGCCGTACCAATGGCGTAATCGAAAGTTCGCTTTCAACCACAAAAGAATTCGACCCGATAAGGAATACAGAAGTAACCAAATCGTTAACCTCTTTTATCAACGTGGGTACTGCGCAGACTTATGGTGTCAATCTTTTTGGATCTTACAATCCAAAACCAAAATGGACTTTAATGAGTAATCTTTCTGCCAACACTTATGAGGTGACAAATACTTTGACCAACATTAGTACGGGTACTTTTTTAAATTATAGCTTATTCGCCCGCTCTGCGTATGGTTTTGGCAAAGGTTATAATTTCGAATTATTTGGTGTAGCTACCTCGGCACGTAGAACCTATCAGGGTAAAACCGATCCGTTTTACTTTTATGGCGCATCTATTAAAAAGGATATCCTGAACAAAAAAGGTAGCATCGGTATCAATACCTTAAATCCATTTACGAAAAACCTGCACATTAAAACGGAAAATAATTCGGTAAGTGGGCTGGGTACGGTTTATCAAAGCAGCAATATTTATTATCCTCTACGCTCTTTTGGTGTTAATTTTAGTTACTCTTTCGGTAAACTTAAATTTACTGAAAAAAATAAAATCAAAAACGACGATATTAAACAAGATCAGCAGCAAGGCGGCGGCGGAATGGGCGGTGGCGTTCAACAGTAAAAACCCAATCTAATATAAATGCTAAGCCTTTCCGTAATTTTCGGGAAGGCTTTTTTGTTTAATGTGCAGTCCTAAAAATAATATTCCAAACTAACCTTTTTTGATTCTTTTCAAAATCATCAGGCTTTGGGGGTTAAAGGAATAACCAGAAATATTGTTCTGCAGCATCACCACCGATTGATCATAGAAAAGCGGTACAACCGGCGAATAATCCATCACAATCTGATCCATTTTACGGTACAGTACATAACGTTTTTCATTGTTGGGTTCGTAATAACTTTGCTCAAATAAACGGTCGAATTCCTGGTTATAAAATGCAGTGTAATTGGGTCCATAAGGCACCTTGTTTTTAGAATAGAACATCGACAGGAAATTTTCGCCGTCGCCATAATCTGCAAGCCAGGAGCCGCGGAAAAAGTTTACGTGGTTTTTCGACATCAGATCCCTTAAACTGGCACTTGGGCTAACATCGATTTTAGTTTTAATGCCAACAGCATTCAGCTCGCCCTGTATAAACTCGATAAGATCTTTATAGGTGGTGGTGGTATTCAGGGTAATTTCGGTTAATCCTTTGCCTTCCGGATAACCTGCCTCGGCCAAAAGTTTTGCCGCAAGTTTTGGATTATAGGCATAACCACGAACAGCCAGGCTATCGAAACCGGGCATGCCTTTGGGGATAAAACCCGATGTAGCAGCTACGCCAATGCCATTCCGAAGGTATTTAATCAGTTTGTCTCTATCAATGGCGTAATTTATGGCCTGCCTGATTTTCTTAAAACGCAAAGGCGATTTTTTAACAATGGCCAAGCCTGTATCAACCAGTATCCCCACATATTCGGTACACAGGTAAGGACTTTTGGTTAAGGTAAACTTTCCTTTGTATTTGGAAGCCATTTTGCCGCTTTTGGTTAGAATGTCATCCCGGTAACTCCCGTCTACGTTATAATAAAAGTCGAGATCTTTTTTCAGGAAACTCATAAAACCACTTTGTTTATCGGTAATAAAGGAGGCTTTTACTGCATCAATATAGGGCAAAGCTGTTCCGTTAGTGTCTTTTTCAAAATAATGCCCGTTCTTCAACAGCACTAAAATTTCGCCCTCTTTCCAATATTTAAATTTAAAGGGCCCCGTACCGATGGGGTGACTTCTAAAATCCTTACCGTAATGTGCAACAATTTCGTGCGGTACAACCGAGCAGTACTGGGTGGTAAGTAAACTCATAAAGGGAGGAAAGGGGCGTACCAGCTTGATTTGAAAAGTAGAGTCGTTTATGGCAATGAAATTACTTTGGTCCTTCACTTTATCGCTAAAAATCCAACCGCCAGATGAGGCAACCTTTGGATCGATTAAACGGTAAAAGCTGTACACAAAATCGCTGGCTACAACTTTTCTGCCTTTTCCGTTTTTAAAAATCGGATCATCATGGAAATAAACATCGTTGCGCAGGTTAAAGGTATAGGTTAGGGCATCTTTAGAAACCTGCCAGCTTTTGGCAATGCAGGGCATGGTTTGTAGGGAAGAATCGACCTGAACCAATCCGTTGAATATTTGATTGGTGATCCAAATGGCGTTCTGGTTGCGGGCAAATGCCGGATCGATAGAGGTTAAACCCTGATCGAGGTTGATATTAAAAACCTTTTTGTCTTTATGCTCGGTATTTTCCTTACAAGAAAAAAATAGGGTAATGCAAAAAATCCAAAATATATATTTAAATGAGCCTCGCATGCGGTAAGGAATGTTATTTTTGCACAAATTAATAAATTTAATGCAGATGTCTTTTTTAAACGATTTATTTATTGGCCTTGATGCTGCTAAACAGGAAGAATTACAGGAACGTTTGGATTTAGTGGAACACAAGATTAAATTTATGGATAAAATGCCTGTAAGCTGCTTGGATACCGCGAATAATCCATCTTACCTGTTAACCGAAGAAATGGCTTTGGCAGGTGGTATGGTTGAAACGGATGTGCTTAATGCTGTTTTTATTATTTACTATCAGCCTGGTAAAACCCTTACCGATTTAATGCGCGAAGTACCAGCGGTGCTAAATACCGAATGGCAGGCTGTACAGCATAACCGCATTATTTTGTTGAATGATGATGTAAACCGCGAGAGAACTGCTGAACATGCCGTGTCGCTGATAGAAGATATTGCCGAAATGCTGCATCCAGGTTCTTTTATTTTTGGCCATGAAGGCGATAAATGGATCAGGTTTGGTGCGTAGGTGGGGATGGGTGATGTAAAATGGAAAATGTATAGGGGGGAAATGGAAGAGGTGTACAAGGAGTATCGCCATTAAGTCTTTTCCCGAAGCATCAAGTTTTTCAACTTTCGGACCGCTAACCCTGGACTTTTAGCTTTCAGCTTTAACCTCTGGTCTTTCAGCTCCCCTCTAAACCTCCTTAATCTGATATTCCTCTATTTTACGGTAAAGTGTAGTTAAACCAATTCCCAATAAACGTGAGGTTTCAGTTTTGTTGCCTTTGGTGTGTATGAGTACCTTTTGAATATGCTGTTTTTCTATCTGCTGTAAATTGTAGTCGTTTTCTGCCGGTATAAATTCGAAAAACTCTGGTGGCAGCGCCGCAGTGCTTAGCGTATCGCCGTCTGAAAGGATTACCAATCGCTCGATTACATTTTTAAGCTCGCGGATATTGCCTTTCCAACTGTGATCGGCCAAAATAGCTAACAGCTTATCATCCATTTTGGGAGCAGCTCTGGTTACCTTATTGGCAAACTCTTTAAGGTAGTGTTTTGCCAGTGCCGGGATATCCGCTTTGCGCTCGCGGAGCGGTGGCAGCGTAATGGTAAAAACCGATAACCTGTAGTATAAATCTGAACGGAATTTTCCTGTTGCCGCATCACCTTTTAAATCTTTATTGGTTGCGGCCAAAATCCTAACATTTACCTGTTGGGTATGGGTATCGCCCACTTTTATAAAGGTTTGGCTTTCTAAAACACGCAATAACTTGGCCTGTAGATCGAGGTTCATTTCGCCAATTTCATCCAATAACAGCGTACCGCCATTGGCTTCTTCAAGCAAGCCTTTTTTGTCTTTATTGGCACCGGTAAAAGCACCGGCTTTATACCCGAACAGTTCACTTTCAAGTAAATCAGGACTAAACCCGCTACAGTTTAATGCTACAAATGGTTTATCGGCCCTGGGGCTTGCATAGTGGATAGATTGGGCAAAAACCTCTTTCCCCGTTCCCGTTTCGCCAAGGAGTAGAACGGTGGTATCTGTGGCACTTACTTTTCTGGCCAGTTCTATGGCTTCTTTTAAGGCTTTAGATTGGCCAATAATGGTTTCGAAACTGTGTTTTTTTGCAATTTTGTTTTCCAGTTCGGCCACCCTGCGCTGCAGATTGGATTTATCCATGGCGCGGTACAAAAGCGGTATAATCTTATCGTTGTCATCACCTTTCACCAAATAATCAAATGCTCCGTTTTTAATGGCCAAAACGCCATCTGCAATGGTTCCGTAGGCGGTAAGGTTTATAATTTCTACGTATGGTTTCAAGGCTTTAATATCTTTAACCAAGGCCACACCGTTAACATCGGGAAGTTTTACATCGCTGATTACAATGCTCACATCGTTGTTTTTAAGGAGCTTTAAGCCTTCTTTTCCGGTATTGGCCTGTAAGGTCTTAAAACCCTCTAGTTCTATTATCCTGGAAAGCAAACTGCAGATTTTCTTTTCATCATCAATGATGAGGACTATCCCATTCATAACTTAAATTTATGGTGCAATATTAAGGATAAAAATATCTAAATATTTAATGTTTAAGATAAATCGGGGGCCAAATTGCTGCTAAACCCAAACAGCTTTTTTACTACAAATGACTAAAAGCTTTTCAATATGATAAAAAGGCTTTCAAAATGGAAGGCTTTTTAGTTTAATCATTCATTTTGATTAATCGGTTTAAAATTTTAACGTTGATTATCAGTGTTTTGTGTTTGGTTTTGGTGGCGGGCACTTCTTTTGATGATGTGCTGGTATGAAATTTTTTTAAAATGAAAAATCCAATAATTTTTGTTCGCGCTGCAACAAAAGAAGATGCCAGATATGCAGATGAAATTGTGTCGGAAACACTAAGTTCTGCACTGGTAAGAGGATCGGGGATTTCCAAAAGGAGCCCTGCATCCATTATCCAAAAAATGAACGAAGGGAAAGCAGTAATAGCCGTTACCGATAAGGGCGAATGGGTAGGCTTTTCGTATTTCGAAACCTGGCAGAATGCAGATTTTATCTCTAATTCGGGACTTATTGTAGCCCCAAAATTTAGAAACTCAGGCGTAGCTAAGGGCATTAAAAACCGGATTTTCAGTCTGTCGCGCCGCACTTATCCCAATGCAAAAATATTCAGTATTACCACAGGTGCGGCCATTATGAAAATGAATACCCAGCTTGGTTTTGAACCTGTACCTTTTTCTGAAATTACACAGGATGAGACTTTTTGGGATAGCTGCAAAAGTTGTGTCAACTACGATATCCTCGAACGTAAAAATAGGTGCAACTGCCTTTGTACAGCCATGCTATTCAGTCCTGAGCATATAGATAATTTAATTGCGAAAGCAGAAAATACGCTCCGGTTACAACAAAACCTAAACCTAAAAAGCATTTAATACCTAGCCATGAACATTACCGAAAAACAAATTAGCACACATCAAGATTTAAACCAGTTGTATAACGAAGCTTTATCACTTCTGGCAACACTCATATCTATTCCGTCTTTCAGTGGTGCCGAAAACCGTACAGCCGATGAAATTGAATCACATTTAGCGAAGCACGGCATCAATACCATCAGGAAAAACAACAACGTTTGGTGTTACAACAAATACTTTGATGGTGCAAAACCAACAATTCTGCTCAACTCTCACCACGATACGGTTAAACCCAACGAACAATATACGCTCGATCCTTTTAACCCATGCGTTTACGACGAAAAAATGCATGGCTTAGGCAGCAATGATGCAGGAGCTTCGCTGGTATCGCTCATTTCTACCTTTATTTATTTTTACCACACGCAGCGCCTTCCATTTAATTTGTGCCTTGCTGCAACCGGGGAGGAAGAAACTTCCGGAGAAAATGGGATCAGAAGCATTTTGGCCGATCTTAAACCTATTTCGTTTGCCATTGTGGGCGAACCAACGGGTATGCACATGGCCATTGCCGAAAAAGGATCGATGGTGATCGATTGCATTGCGCGGGGCCGTTCGGGTCATGCGGCCAGAGAGGAGGGCGATAATGCCATTTACAAAGCCATAAAGGATATCGAATGGTTTTCGCACTACCAGTTCCCAATTGAAGACCATATGCCTCCACCGGTTAAAATGACCGTTACCCAGATCAATGCCGGACTGCAGCATAATATCGTTCCGGGCGAATGCACTTTTACGGTCGATATCCGCTTTGACCACAATTATACACCACGCGAAATACTAAATGTAATTATTAACCATACGGTTTGCAGTTTCAACGTACGTGCCAATGTGCTTAATCCATCCAACATCGACCTGCTCCATCCTTTGGTTGTTGCTGGTTTGGCCCTTGGCAGAAAAACCTATATTTCCCCTACAAGTTCCGATCAGGGCTGGCTGGCTATGCCTTCGGTAAAAATGGGTCCGGGCGAATCGGCCAGATCGCATACTGCCGACGAGTTTGTGCTGATCGAAGAGATAGAGGAGGGGATAACGATATACATCCATTTACTCGAATCTATTTTTGCAGCCTATAAAAAGAACTAGGCATTTTTTGTACCTTTTTCGTTTCCGAGGCATTAAAGTAAAAGCTTTTTGAGCATATTTGAATTTCGCAAAACAAATATGATGTTCAAAAGAATAACTGCTATATTCACCTTATGCTTTCCGGTATTTTTTTGTGCCGCCCAACAGGTACGGCCCGCAAAATCTGCAGAGATTTACAGGGAACTGAAAACGTTAAAGCACCTGCCCAAGGTTTTATATTTAGCCGCTCACCCAGATGATGAAAATACAGGTTTACTATCCTGGTTAATAAATGAAGAAAATGTAGAAACGGCCTACCTATCGCTAACCAGGGGCGATGGTGGCCAAAATCTTTTGGGTACCGAACAGGGTGCAGCCCTGGGCCTGATCAGAACACACGAACTGTTGGAAGCCCGCAAACTGGATGGAGCCCAGCAGTTTTTTACCCGTGCCATTGATTTTGGTTTTTCTAAAAATACAAACGATACCTTTAAACAATGGGATGCTGATAGCATTACCGCAGATGTGGTATGGGTGATCCGTAAATTCAGACCGGATGTGATTATCTGCCGTTTTCCGCCTACAGCAGCAGCTGGGCATGGCCAGCACGCGGCTTCTGCTGTAGTTGCAGAAAAAGCATTTAAGGCGGCGGCCGATAAAAATATGTTCCCTAACCAGTTGAAATATGTTTCGGTATGGCAGCCAAAAAGATTATTGTGGAATACTTTCAGGTTCGGTGCCGTAAATACCACGGCCGAAAATCAGTTAAAACTTACCGTAGGCCAATACGATGCCCAGTTGGGGATGGGCTATGGCGAGCTGGCAGGCTTGAGCCGGAGTTTACATAAAAGTCAGGGTGCAGGTACACAATCGGTAGCAGGCGTACGTTCCGAATATTTTACACCCGTTCTGGGCGATGCTGCAAAGCGATCGCTTTTTGATGGATTGAGCATGAACTGGTCGGATAAAGGGATAGCTGATATTGATGAACTGATTGATATTACGCTTTTATCTTTCAACTATAACCAGCCGGATAAAAGTTTGCATGGACTATTAATGCTGCGGAAAAAAATAAGTGAACTGCAGGATGCAGGCCTTAGAAAAGATAAACTTGCCACAATTGACCACATTATTTTGAGCTGCATAGGTTTTATGGGCGAAGTGGTAACCAATCAGCCCGAAGCCATTGCCGGAAACAGTTATAATTTCAGGTTAAACTTAATTTCGAGGTCGTCTACCCCGGTAACAGTAGAGCAGGTAAACTGGCTGAACCAAACCGATAACCTAAGCCGTAAATTAACAGGCGATTCGTTGATAACAATCGAACGAAAAATCCAGATTCCGGCAAATGCTTCAGCCACTGAGCCTTATTGGCTGGCCGCACCAGCAAAAAATGCAGCCACGTTTAGCGTAGCCAACGATACCCTGATCGGACTTGCAGAGATGGAATCGCCAATTAATGTACAGCTCAGCTTAAAAATAGAGAATGAAAAGTTTGATGTTCAACTGCCGCTATCTTACAAAAAACTCGATCCGGTTAAAGGCGATGTGGTAGAAGCATTGCGGATTATCCCGGCACTTGATTTAAGTTTTACCGAACCGGTTTACTTCGCAAAAGAAAAAGAGCCGCTCAATATCAGCCTGCGGTTAAAAGCGAACAAAAATATCAACTATGGCAAGGTCAGTTTCAGGATTGGGGGGCAGGTAATTAAAACTTTTCAGGGCATTAATCTGGCAGAGAATACACTCAATACCATGAACTTTTTAATTCCGGTTGAAGACCTGGCCAAAATTAAAACCAGCCAGAATAAGGTTGAGGCCATCTTTTCATCAGAGAGCAACGAATATTCAAAAGGACAAGTGCTTATCCAATACCCGCATTTACCATCATTACAGTATTTTGTGCCGGCAACAACCTGGTTAATAAAAGGCGATGTAAAAGTAATGGCAAAAAAAGTAGGCTATATTGAAGGCGCCGGCGACCTGATCCCTGAATTTTTAAGACAGGCAGGCCTTCAGGTTGATGTACTTACCGAAGCTGATATTTTAAACGCGGCAAAACTGGCCACTTACGATGCCGTGGTTACCGGTGTTAGGGTAATCAATACCGAAAAAAGAATCAAAAACTGGCAGGCGGCCCTGCGCGGCTATGTAGAAAATGGAGGAACCATTGTAATGCAGTACAATACCACGCAGGATATGGCCCTTCAGGATTTTGGTATTTATCCATTTAGCATCAGTGGTAAAAGGGTAACCGAAGAAAATGCCGAGGTGAAGCTTTTAAATCCAAACCACAAACTCTTAACTTATCCAAATAAAATAACAGCCGATGACTTTAAAGGCTGGGTTCAGGAACGCGGGGCTTATTTTCCTGATAAATGGGATGCTAAATACGAGCCACTTTTCGAAATGCACGATACGGATGAAGAACCGCTCCAGGGAGCTACCTTATATGCTAAATACGGAAAAGGAAATTTTATCTATACGCCTTTAGCATTTTTTAGACAGCTGCCGGCCGGAAATGTTGGCGCAGCCAGGTTATTCTTTAATTTTTTATCGGCAGGGAAGTAAATGAAAAACCAATTTAAAAACTGGAACACCTGGTACATGCTTTTGGCATTGGCACTTTTGTTTCAGATTATATTTTATTACCTCTTTACTAAATTTTGGGCATGAGTAATATCGATTGGCTGGTATTGATATTTACTTTGTTTGCTGTTGTGGCCTATGGTGTTTTTATTGGCCGTGGGCAGAAGAGCAATGCTTCTTACCTAAAGGCCGATAATAAAATGCCCTGGTATATTGTACTATTGGGTATAATGGCCACACAGGCCAGTGCCATTACTTTTTTATCGGCCCCTGGGCAGGCTTATACCGATGGTATGCGTTTCGTTCAATACTATTTTGGTCTGCCATTGGCCATGATTGTCATCTGCATCACCTTTATCCCTATTTTTCAGAAACTTAATGTATATACCGCATACGAATATTTAGAAAACCGCTTTGATAAAAAAACAAGGGTACTCACCTCGCTATTGTTCCTGTTTTCGCGTGGCCTATCAACAGGGATCAGTATTTATGCACCGAGTATTATCTTATCAAGCGTTTTAAACTGGAATATTTATTTAACCAATCTGCTAACCGGTGGCATCCTTTTAATTTACACCTACATTGGCGGTGCAAAGGCCATTGCCCACACGCAAAAGCTACAGTTTTTAATTATACTGGGCACCATGGCCTTCGCAGGCTATTTATTGGTGCAGCACATGCCAAACGGAATAGGCTTTAAAGATGCGCTTTACCTTGCCGGAAAATCGGGTAAATTAAATGTAATCACTACCGAATTCGATTGGAAAGATAAGTACAACATATGGAGCGGCTTAATTGGGGGATTTTTCCTGGCACTTTCTTATTTTGGTACAGATCAGAGTCAGGTTGGTAGATATATTACCGCTAAAGACAATGCCAATGCAAAAATGGGTCTATTGTTAAACGGATTGGTTAAAATACCCATGCAGTTTGCCATTCTGTTAATCGGTGCTTTATTGTTCGCTTTCTTTTCTTTAAAACCTGCGCCCATTTATTTCAACGAGCGTTCCTATCAATATTTAAAAGATACCAACCCCCAACAGGCTGCAGTTTTTGAAAAAGAACACAATGCTTTAGAGAAAAAGTTTAATCAGCTTTCAAAAAATATACTTTCCGAAAAAGAAAAGCAATCGAGTTTATTAAATGCTTCGATAGCAGATTTTAAAACCACTCAAAGCCAAGTTAAGGCGCTGCACACAAGGGTAGAAGAGGCTATTAACCAATCGAACTATAATGCCGAGAAAACAGATACCAATTACATCTTTTTATATTTTGTAAAAAACACGCTTCCGGTAGGCATGGTTGGTTTGCTCTTCGCGGTAATTTTCCTGGCCAGTTGGGGTTCTATTTCTGCCGCACTGAACTCGCTTGCTGCCTGCTCATTAAAAGATATACACCTCATTTTCGGTAAAAAAGAGGTAGATGAGCTGACCGAACTGCGTTACAGCCGACTACATACCTTAGCCTGGGGGATTTTTTCTATAGCAGTTGCCATGTTTGCTACGCAGATGGGCTCGCTAATTGAAGCCGTAAACATACTGGGCTCATTGTTTTATGGCCCGATTCTGGGTATCTTTTTGGTTGCTTTTTATTTTAAAAAGATAAACGGCCCACTGGTGTTTATTGCTGCAATCTTATCAGAAATTGCAGTTATTGCCGTTTATGAGTTCGATATTGTTTCCTTTCTCTGGTTAAATGTAATTGGAGCTGCTGCCGTAATTATTTTTTCTTTACTGGGGCGATTATTTTATCAACCAGAAAAGCAGCTGGAGAAATTATAGTCAACTGGTTAGATCTGCCAATTAGAACAGTATCGAATTGGTTGAAAAAGAAATCGTACTGAATGAAGGAATTTTTCATAATGGCCTGGGCGCTATAATAAGATTTGGGAGCAGAAAAGATAAACTGTTGCGTACCTTTAGCTTAGCGAGCGGGCGGTAGCGGGCAAGCAATAAAATTGTAAAACCGTAACTTACTTTTTTCGACAATAGGATTATTGTTTTATCGAGCTAAAGCCATAAATTCGTAAAATCAAAAAACAACAAAAACAGATAAATACAATACTATGAGAACGATGATTAAATCAATCGCCTTGCTATTTACAGCAATTACCATTTCTGTAAGTGCAATGGCACAAGATGCTCAACCAAAACCAAGTCCAGCAGCAACCGCAACAGGAAAGGTTAAAGGCGCAACAATTACCATTAACTACAGTAGCCCTGCAGTGAAAGGGCGTAAAATTTGGGGCGGTTTAGAAGCTTGGGATAAAGTTTGGCGTGCGGGCGCAAACGAAGCAACTACTTTCGAAACAGATAAAGATCTTATGGTAGAAGGAAAGGCTTTGCCAGCAGGTAAATACAGTTTCTTCCTGATCCCTAAAGAAAGCGGAACCTGGACAGCAATTTTTAACAAAGAACCAAAACAATGGGGCGCTTACAAATACGAAGAAGCTAAAGATGCTTTACGTGTTGATGTTAAAACCAAAGCTTTAAAAGCAACCCAAGAACGTTTGGTATATAAAATTACCAAAAGCGGTTTTTCTTTAGATTGGGATAAAATCTCAGTTCCGGTTGCTATTAAATAGTTAATACATAAAAAGAATATTAGGGCCATTTCGGATTTTCGGAATGGCTTTTTTTTTGTGCTTAAGCCCATTTTTGTAAAGAACCTAAAACATAATAGCTACTTCATGTTAAAATGTTATTTTGGCGCAATTTAACAATAACACCATAAATGAAGTTTTTCTTAAAAATATCAACATGTTTAATGTTGGTTTCGTTAAACGTTTTAGCTCAGCGGAAATCTACTGATTTTTCGATCAAGACTGCAAAACCTGTAGATCAGGTAAATGTTTTTTTAGGTTCTTCTGCCGATCACGGCCAGATGTCTCCAGCAGCTTCGGCCCCTTTTAGCATGCTTAGCATCGGACCACAAACCTATCCTAAAACGCATACCGGTTATGAGTATCTGGCCAAAAAGTTCGAAGGCTTTACACACAACCGTTTTGAAGGAGTTGGTTGCCAGGGTTCGGGCGGGAATATTTTTATCAAACCGTTTTTAGGTATTGATCCAGCACAGTCAGAACTGATCAAAGTTGCCGAAAAAGCCAGTCCGGGCTACTATGAAGTGGGTTTTGAAAATAAAATTAAGGCGAGTTTTACCGTTTTGGGTAAAGCCGGGAAGCACGCCTATCAGTTTCCGCAAGGGGCCAAGGGCTTTTACCTCGATTTAGGTTACGCCTTTAACGGTGCTTTTGTTGCCGAGGCGCACCAGGTAAATGGCAATGCAGTAAGCGGATGGATTACCTCAAAAACAACCTGCGGGGCAGGCAAGTATAAATTGTTTTATTACCTGGAATTCGACAACAATGTATCGTGGAAAACGGTTGATGAACATAAAATGATCGCTCTGCTTGGCAATGGTGTATCATCGGTTGGCATCAATATCGCACTCTCTTCTGTAAGTGCCGAAGCGGCAAAATCGGCTATCAATAAAAATCCGTTTAATACCGTAAAAGAGCAGAGCAAGGCCGATTGGAATACCAATTTATCAAAAATTTCTGTAAACGGCGATTTGGAAAGTGCCAAACTTTTCTACTCTTTGCTATACCGCACCATGCAATCGCCTTATGTTATTTCTGAAACCGATGGCAGCTACCGCAATACTAAAGGCGAAACGCAGCAGGATAAAGAAATCCGTTACAATGGCTGGGCCATTTGGGATAACTACCGTACCCAGCTGCCGCTACTTTCTTTAATCGCCCAAGACCGTTATAAGGGTATGGTTACTTCAATAGCCGACCTTTATCATTCGGGTAAAAAAGATTATGCGGGGCAGAACGAACCATCCAATACCGTACGCTCGGAGCATGCCATTGTAGTTTTATTGGATGCTTACAGAAAAGGATATCCTGTTGATTTTAATAAAATTGCCGATTCGCTGGTTAAAGAAGTAAATGGCCTGGATTATAAATCGCCAGACAAAGCATTGGAATCGAGTTACGACAATTGGGCATTGGCGCAGATCTTTGAGATTTTAAAGGATAAGGAAAAATCGGCCTTTTACCTCAATAAGGCATTAGAATATAAAAAATACTGGAACAAAGATTTTAAGGATCTGACCAAGAATGATGTAGACCGGATGCAGGCCAGAGGACTTTACCAAGGAACCATTTGGCAGTACAGGTGGTTTGTACCTTACGATTTTAAAGGCCTGGTAGAGCTTGATGGAGGCGAAGAAGCCTATCTGGCAAAACTGGATGAGTTTTTTGCAAAAGATTTATATAACCATGCCAATGAGCCCGATCTGCAGGTGCCGCTGATGTACAATGTAACCAAATCGGGCTATAAATCACAATATTGGATGCACCAGCTGGCCGCTGATACCGTCATTCAGAATTACTTTAATGATAATAGCAGGGGAATTGGAAGTTATATCGGTAAAATTTACAGAAACCAACCTCATGCTTACCTGCGCACCATGGATGATGATGCTGGTGCCATGAGCGCCTGGTATGTATTTGCTGCAAGTGGTTTTTCTCCGGCTTGTGTTGGCTGGCCGGTATATTATTTAAATGTGCCCCTATTTCCATCAGTAAGCTATAATTTGCCAAAAGGAAAGGTTTTTACGGTAGAGACGGAAAATTTTAGCTTAAAAAACAAATATATTAAAGCTGTTTTTTTGAACGGAAAGCCTTTTAAAAAGAATTACATTACCCAAGAAGATATTAATGCTGGCGGAGTATTGAAGATTGTGGCATCAGCTGTACCGATAAAAGTTTCTGATACCGAGAACTGGATTTCCAGCATCGAAAAATAATTTTTAAAAAATTGTACCATTCGGCAAACTTATTTTTACGATGCCTGTTATTGTAGTATAAATTCGATAACATGGCACCTTTAAAATTAAGCGAAGAACAGCATGCTACATTAAGCAACAGAAACGTAACAGAACAGACCACTGAAGAACAACCTTTAGCGCTTCATCCAGAGGCCTATAAAGTTAAGGGGCCATCTCCCGATAAGATGAAGACCGTATCTTCTTCTTTGAGGAATTATGCCCACGGTTTGTACGGATTACTTTAATCCTCATTAAAATTCTCAACATACTAGATTGCAAAAGCAGTTAGACGAAAAATCTAACTGCTTTTGTTTTTTTATGGATAAGTATAAAGAAGTCAAGTTTTTAAAACTTGACTTCTCTGGGTATAAATCCCTACCTTTCTATAATGAAATTAAGCGCAGGCATTTTGCTTTTCAGAAAAAAGGCACAACAGATCGAATTTTTTCTGGTGCATCCAGGCGGACCGTTTTTTGCCAAAAAAGATATGGGTTTTTGGACCATACCCAAAGGCGAACCGAACGAAGGCGAGGATTATTTAAAGGCAGCAATAAGAGAATTTGAAGAAGAAACCGGTAAGCTGTTGGCTGGAGATTTTATCCCCCTGCAACCAATTGTACAAAAAGGTGGTAAAAAAGTATTGTGCTGGGCCGTGGCAGGAGAGCTTGATCCTACTGCAGTAATAAGTAATACTTTCGAAATAGAATGGCCGCCCCGTTCGGGTAAAAAACAAAGTTTTGCCGAAATAGACAAAGCTGCATGGTTTAATTATACCGAAGCCACCAAATACATTAATGAAAAACAGATTGCTTTGCTTGATGAGCTTATGGCCAAACTAAGCAGTTAATTCGAAATGTGATAATTCCTGTTCCGCACCGTTAATGATCATCGAAACCTGATGGGCGCCCAAATGGAATTTACGCGTGGTAATCAGCACAAATTTCTGTTTACGCACAATAGTTACTTCTGCACCTGCAGGGTAAATCCTTTCCGAAATTTTATACACTTTCTTAGTGTTCTTCCCATTCTGCTTTTTATAATAAACAGCATATTCCAGCCTTACTTTTTGTTCCGTTTGGTTCTGATTGTGTATGGAGAATGAAAAGGCCAGGCTCTCACCAATTTTTATTGCTGAAGTCAATACTTTGAAATCTTTCAGCACAATCCCTTCATCATTTAAACCATAGTGCCTCAAAATATCTGCGTGCCCCTGTTTTAAGAGGGTTCGACTACCGTGTTTAACAACGGCATCGGTTTCTGGGCTTAAACCCGACCAGTTTTTTGCTATGTTAACCACCAGCAGGGGATGATCTTTTGCAATATCGTTCAAGCTGTTGGCTACACTTCTGCGTACATATTCGGACGAGTCGTTTTTCAGGTTTTCCAGAATGGGTAAAATGCTGGAAGGATCTTTTTTCAAGTAAGGGATAGCCATAGCCCATGGTAAACGTGGCCTGCTGCCCTCGCTGGCCAGCCTGCGTACTTTATGGCTGCTGTGTAACGACCAATCGTGCATCTTCTTGATCATTTCGTTTTCGTATTTCAGGATAAAAGGCCGTACGGCAAACTCGCAGCTTACAAACTGGGTAACAAATTCTAATGCCTCCACCGAATTCTCAAAATCGTTTATGCCATAAGTTTCAATATAATCCGGCAGGAACATGTAGGCCAGTCCATCTTCACCAATACCCTGTAAACGTAACTGTCCAATTGTTTTTTTGATGAGTAAGATCGTTTGAGGATAAGCTGACGGTAAAAAACCATGCAAAACCTTCGAAGTATGTTTCATCCTTTCTTTTAGCTCCATGGATGGAAATGCAGGACTGAAAATATTTTTCAGAAACCTTGGTTGATCAAATCCGGGTACGGTAATGGATAAGGCATTGCTTAACCTATCGTAAAAAGCAGGCGAATACAAATCTTTAAGTGGGTTGGCCATAGTGAGATGAAATGAGTAATCAAAGTTAAGCCAATAAAATTTTATTTTGTTTGGCCAACATCATTTTTACCTTGCATGTAAAGGATTTCAACTTTTTGTTTGGCACATTTGTTTAACATCAAAAAACAGTAAAATGAATACGACAACAATAGGCTGGATCGGGCTTGGCAACATGGGTATCCCGATGGCAGAACAATTAATAAAAGCAGGCTATGGAGTTAAGGTTTACAACCGTAGTAAAGCAAAGGAAACGGCATTAAAACAAATTGGAGCAACGGTTGCTGCTACACCAAAAACGCTAATAGCCGAAACTGATGTACTGATTATCATGGTTTCTGACGATGCGGCCATTGAACAGATTTTTAACGGAGAAAATGGCCTATTCGCTGAAACAGTTTCAGGTAAAATTGTAATCAATATGAGTACCGTTTCACCTGCCATTTCGAAAGCCATGGCCCAAAAATGCCTCGAAAAAGGAAACCGTTATTTAGATGCACCCGTTTCGGGAAGTGTAAAACAGGCAGAAACAGGGCAATTGGTGATTATGGTTGGTGGAGAAAAAACTGCTTTTGATGAAGTGAAACCGATTTTGGAAACCATGGGAAAACTTGCGCTGCGTGTAGGAGACAGTGGCTCGGGCAATAGCGCCAAACTGGCCATAAATTCATTGCTTGCTCTTTACGCCCAGGGATTGGCCGAAACCGTGCTGTTTGCCAATGCGCAGGGCATTAAAACTGAAGATCTGCTCAATCTGATCAATAACGCTGCCGTTGGCAATATTTTTACCAAAATTAAGGGAGATGCCATAACTGGCGACAATTATAAAGCTGCTTTTGCATTAAAGCATATTGTAAAAGATTTGGGCCTGGCCAAAGCCGAAGGCCTTGACTCGCCCTTGGCGCAAACAGCCTTATCAACCTTTCAATCGGCAGCTTCAGCCTATGGCGAAGAGGATATTATTGCCGTGATTAAGCAACTGAAGGCCTAAAGCTTTTGTTCCCAGAAAGCAAATTAATCCAGAACTGCTGTAATGGTTCTGGATTAATTTTGAGTATTTTAAGCTTTTACATTTTCATTAGTGCAGGATATAACCTAATAAAAACTTGCGCACCAACTGGGTTTTTGCCATAAAGCTGATCTAGAGCTGCATTTGTTTTATAAAGTGATACCTGGGCGCCAATGGCTGTCCTGAATTTATTTAAGTTCAGCACATCATAGTTTAAACCTAAGCTTAAAGCGTTTACGCCAAAAAGTTCATGTCCGTAAACACTTTCAGCAAGATTAAGTTCTTCGACCGATTTTTGTACCCATTCATACCGGCCATATACGGCTAATTTTTTAACCCGGTAAGCTGCTTCGAGCAAGGTCGCATTTTCTCCATCGTGCCCCTTAGTTTTATTTATACCCCAAAGTGCTGTTGCATTAAGGCTTTTATCCTCGCCGATGGGCAAAGCGTAAATGGCCGAGGCAATAGTTCTATTTACATCCTCACCGGTATGTAGCGCTTCCGGGCTTTTAATCCAGCCATGCGAAACCTGTAAGGCCCAGTTTTTATTGGGGTTAAAAGACAAGCGGGCGCTGTAAGAATCAAACCGGGGTTTATCAAAATCAAAGCGGTTTTCGTCAGGCTCCCTGCCTGTAAAAGAAGAAGCTTCAATCTTGAATTTATCGTAGCGGTAACCGATAGTGGCTACACCAAAGGTAATGTGTGTACCATCGTTCCAATGGTGCGAAATGGGTGCGTCCGGATTGTTCAAAGCCGATGGACGGTGCATAAAAGCAACCGAACCCAATGCCGGCTCTCCAGGGTATCCAAGATAAAAGGTAAGGTCTGAATTTTTGGAGAAAGCATAGGTGTAAGCAACCGATAGTTCAGAAAAAAGATCGTGAGGATGCTGCCTATCTACCAGTGGCTGGCCTTTCCAGCTTTCGCCTGTTTGGAACAGAAGTGGGTAACCCGCACCGCCTTCAGTAAAACGGTCAAACGAAAGCATAGAACTGAAATGGAAAAGTCCTTTTTTACCAACTTTGCGCTGTCCCATAAACATAAACCAGTTGGGTGCATCAAATTTGTCGCCTCCACGGCTTCCTTTGGTACTAATATCTTGATTGATATAACGTAAGGCAACATTGCCATGCAGCATGTACATCCATTTTTTGGAGTGGATCATCAGCCCATACATGGGCGAAGCATCTGGCAGCCATGATGTACCCGAACCATTTCGTTGCATGGGCAGGTTTAATGAATAAGCGTGGCCCATCGGCACCTCCATGCGCATATTTTTCATATTGTGCATGCTATGATCCATACGGGTAGAATCTTTAGCAGTGGTATCTTTTTTTGCAGGCATGTGCATGTGGTGCTGTGCTTTGGCGGCTGTTGCCAAAATTAAAACCAGTGCGGTTGAGAAGAGGGTTTTTAAGTTCATCATCTTATTTCAGGAGTTCATTGTGTAATGCAAAAGTATTTCAATTATGACCTAAAACTTTATATTATTCTGGTAATACTTTATATAATTATAAGTGGTAATGTATTTTAATGTGTTGATTTTGAGTTATTTGTTGCTTGTTTTTTAAGATTATATAAAAATAATTAAGCTAATATTTGTATCGTACGAAAACTATCGTACCTTTGGTTTATGAAAAATAATCAAACTGAAAATAACCTGCCCGAACCAACTAAAGCTGAATTAGAAATTCTTCAGGTTTTGTGGGAATTTGGTCCGTCTACCGTTCGGTTTGTAAACGATCAGTTAAATGTACAGCGGGAGGTAAATTATACCTCAACATTGAAGCAGATGCAGATCTTGACCGAAAAAGGAATTTTAAAACGTGATGAGAGCCAAATGAAGCACATTTATATTCCGGTTGAGGCAGAAGAAAAAACTAAAGTTCAGTTGTTAGACCGTTTTGTGAATACCCTTTACAAAGGATCTGCCTCGCAGTTAATGATGCAGCTTTTGGGTAACGAAAAAACATCTAAACAAGAAATCGAAGAGATTAAGCGGCTATTGGATAGCATGGAATAATTGATTGCAACAGATCCTTAAAAGAACCACATTATGGAATTCAGATTAATTAACCTATTGCCCGAAAATTGGCTGCATGCCTTGGGCGCTACGCTTTTCCATTCGCTTTGGCTTGGTGTAATTTTAGCCTTAATGAGCGGTATGGTGATGTTTACCACCCGCAAAACGAGTGCAGCCATCCGTTATAAACTACTTGTTGCCTGCTTGGGCTTATTTGTAATAGCCATAGGTTTTACCTTTTATACAGCCCTTCAAGAGCCTGTTGGTACCGCACAATTGCTCAATGTTAACCAAAATGTTATCCAACTGGCTAATGGATCTGAGCAGGCCATTACCGGTGTGCAGGATAAAATGAGCTTCGGGATGAATAAAGTACTCGCTTTGTGGAATAGTTATGCCTATCAGATTGTATTGATCTGGTTTTTGATTATCTGCGGAAAAAGTATTCAACTTATTGTGGGCTTAAATACAGTACACCATTTGCGCCACAACAAAACATATGCTGCGGGTAAAAAGTGGGATGAAAAACTGATTGAACTGGCCGGAAAATTGGGTTTAAACCAAAATATTAAGCTTTTGCAATCTGGTATTGCCCAAATGCCTATGGTTGTAGGCCATTTTAAACCCTTGGTCCTTATTCCACTGGGATTGTTAAATGGCTTATCCAATGCAGAGGTAGAAGCAATTCTCTCGCACGAACTTGCCCACATTAAACGTAAAGATTATCTGGTAAACCTGCTGCAAAGCTTTATCGAGATCTTCTTCTTCTTTAACCCAGCGGTACTTTGGGTATCGCAATTAATTAAAACCGAGCGCGAGCACTGCTGCGATGATTTGGCCATCGCCTGTGTAAACGACCGTAAAAACTATGTTCAGGCCCTGGTATTCTGTCAGGAATTTAAGCAGCGTGCACCTGCTTATGCAATGGCAGTTACAGGTAAGAAAGGTAGCCTGCTTCACCGTGCAAGCAGGATGTTATTTAACACCAATTCAACTTTAAACAAAATGGAAAAGACAATATTAACCATCGCATTGGTTTCGGTAGTGCTTTGTAGTGCTGCTTTTAAGAGTATAGGCAACGCAAAAAATACCGGCAACAAAGAAATATCATCAGCAATACAGGCCGTTCAGGATACGGCCAAAAAGAAAGCTGCAACAAAGAAAGTTGCACCATCCAGAAAGATAAAAGCTACTGCAGATGATGCCAATCCAACTGTTAACAACACAAAATCTGCTGAGCAGTTGGAAAAAGAGATAGAAGCCAAAATGGCTAAAACCGAAAAAAGCCTGCACGAAAGCAACCAGGCAAAACTGAGCAGCGAAGATGAAAAAGCAAGAAGAGCAGACGAGCGTGCAGCCAGAGAAGATGCCAAACGTGCTAAAGAAGATGCTAAAATAGCCGAATTAGATGCTAAGCAGGCAGCAGCCGATGCAAAGTTAGCTGATGACGATGCCAAACAAGCCGTTGCTGAGGCTAAACGTGCCGCTGATGAAGCAAAGGAATATAAAGACCGGGCGCAAGATTATAAGCAATCAGCTGATTCAAGAGTTCCAAGAGCACCTAGGGCCCCACGGCCACCAAGAGCACCACGCCCGGCAGGGGCGCCTCGTTTGTATGTTGCCCCACCAACTCCCCCTACACCCCCAACACCATTAAGCCCTGCTACGCCAGTAACCCCACCTACGCCGCCAACGCCACCAAAATACGGTAAAACCACTACCAGAACCGGAACGGAAAGAACAGTTACCTCAAAAAGTGTAACCAACGGAGATGGACACGATTATACCAATGAAATTAATAAGGAGCTGATCAAAGATGGCATAATCACTAGCACCAATAAATTATCTTACAAGTTAAATAAAGATGATTTAATTGTTAATGGTGTTAAACAAAGTGCTGATGTGCAGAAAAAGTACAAACAAAAGTTCCTTAAAAATGAAGGTCATTCCCTGATGTACAATTTTTTGGTAGAGAACCATAAAACCGATTTCTAAAAAACGCAACCCATCCCGCTATCATGAAAATAAAAATAATGGCTTTTATAGCCATATGGATGTTTATTGCCCTAACTTTCGTTCAAGCTCAGCTTCCTGCATCCAAAATTCATGGCCGGATATTAGATGCATCGGGTAAAAACCTAGCATTTGCCACAGTAGCTATCCTGAAAGATTCGGTTTTGCTGAAAACTGCCTTTACCGAAGACGATGGCCTGTTCAGCTTCGATCAACTGGCCTATGGCAAATATTTGATTAAAATATCAACGGTGGGCGCACCAACATACCAAAGCGGGCCATTGGTAGTTGATGCGGCCCATCCAATCATAACCTTGCCCGATATTAAAATGGAAACGGGGGCCACAAATTTAAAAGAGGTTACGGTTTCTGGTCAAAAAGCCTTTGTAGAGCGCAAGATAGACCGCACGGTGGTAAATGTAGATGCATTGATTTCGAACGCCGGTACAACCGCACTTGATGTGCTGAGTAAATCGCCTGGGGTAAATGTAGATCAGAATGGGGCAATTTCGCTCAAGGGAAAAAATGGAGTGGCTATTTTCATCGATGATAAACCCACATACCTTTCAGGCGCTGATCTTGAAAGTTACCTGCGCTCGCTGCCTTCTTCGTCGCTTGATCAGATTGAACTGATGACCAACCCACCAGCTAAATATGATGCTGCAGGAAACGGTGGCGTTATAAACATTAAAACCAAGAAAACCAAAATATCGGGCTTTAATGGTGGCATTAACCTCAGCTTAAATCAGGGTGAACTAAGCCGTTCCAACAACAGTTTTAATTTCAATTACCGTAAAGATAAGTTGAATGTTTTTGGCAACCTGAGCTACAACCTAAACAACAGTTTTACTGATCTCGACCTCAACCGGAAATATAAAAATGATGATGGTAGTGCCAAATCCTACTTTAATCAAAATTCTTATTTCCGCAGGCATGGCAATACTTTTAACCTCAAAACGGGCTTGGATTATTATGCATCGGACAAAACCACATGGGGAATGGTATTTACGGGGATGAACAGGATTTCTAAGCAGGTAAACAACAATACCAGTAATTTATCCAATGCGGGTATGCAGCTCGATTCGGTAATCAGGGCCGAAAATATCGATCAGATCAAGTATCAGAATGCGGGCGTGAACATAAATTACAGGCATAAATTTAACAATGCAGGAAAGGAGATTACCTTGGATGCAGATTATCTGCTGTACCGTAACCAAACTACCCAAACCTATTACAATTATAGCTATCTGCCCAATATGGCACTAAAATATGAAGATATTTTGAGCGGTAGCCTACCTTCTGATATTGACATTTATACCGCAAAGGCAGATTATAGCAATCCGTTGGGCAAACAATGGAAATTGGATGCCGGAGCAAAGCTAGCTTATACCAAAACAGATAATGCGGCGGCTTACTTTAATACGGCAAATGGTAAAACCAGCGCCGATTATGAAAAGAGTAATCACTTTTTATATGAGGAAAATATCAATGCAGCTTACCTGAATATCAGTAGGGAAGGAAAAAGATTCTCCTTACAGGCTGGCTTAAGGTATGAAAACACAGTTTCAAAAGGGAATCAGCTTGGAAACCTGGTCAAAAGCGATTCCAGTTTTAGGCGCACTTACAACAGTTTATTTCCTACGGTTTATTTTTCTTATAAACTGGATACGGCAGGGAATAACCAGTTGGGTTTAAATTATGGACGGAGAATCGACCGGCCGTATTATCAGGACCTTAACCCTTTTTTCTCGCCACTTGATAAATTTACCTATTATGTAGGCAATCCATTTTTAAAGCCTTCTTTTACACAAAGTATTGAGCTTTCGCATACTTTTAAGAGCAAAATAACCACAACCTTTAGTTACAGTTGGGTAAAGGATGAGGTAAATGAAACCATCGAAATATTAAATGGAACCTATTACAGCCGTCCGGCCAATGTTGGTAAAACCAGGGTGGCCAGTGTTTCGGTAAATGCGGAAATTGACCTTACAAAATGGCTTAAACTTAATGCCTATGCTGAATTTGGAAAAATAGTTTCTAAAACAGATTTCTATACAGGTTTTTTGGTAACCAATGGCAGTTTCTTCAGAACGAGCCCTAATCTGCAGTTTAAGCTTAGTGGAACATGGAATGCTGAGCTGAATGCACGGTACCAGAGCAAATTATCCAGCGTACAGTTTTTATTGGGCGAAGTGCACGAATTTGGTGCTGCCGTACAGAAAAAACTTTCGCCAAAGAGTACCTTAAAATTGACCGCCAATGATATTTTCAGAACCCGCGTATTTAATGGGGTAATTAATAACCTGGCTGCTACAGAGGCAAACTGGGTAAACAGGCAGGATTCGAGAAGTGTTGTGCTGAGTTACAGCTATCGCTTTGGCAAAGCCTTTTCTACACCTGCTAAGCACGAATCTTCTGGTGCCGATGCAGAAAAGAACAGGGTGAAGAATTAGTATAATTGGACTACAACAAGCTAGAAGTTTTTAGCTTGTTGTTTAATTTTAAACTAAGCTTCCTATATAAACTGGTTCAGTACCAGCACACCAACAAGCCCCAATATAGATACTAAACTTTCCATCATGGTCCAAGTGCGGAAGGTTTCTTTAAGGCTGAGGTTAAAGTATTCTTTAAACATCCAGAAACCGGTATCGTTTACATGCGAAAACATCAAACTGCCTGCACCCACAGACAAAACCATTAACTCTGGAGAAGCTCCCGGACCAATTAAGGGCAGTACCATACCTGAGGCGGTTAGTGCCGCAACCGTTGCAGAGCCCAGGGTTACGCGGAGTGATGCGGTAATTAACCAGGCTAAAAGTAGAGGCGATAAATTTAGGCCCCCGGTAAGCTGCTTAACTGTTTCGCCCATGCCGCTATCAATCAAAATTTGTTTAAATGCACCTCCTGCCGCAATGATCAATACAATCATCGCGATGCTTTTAACACCTTCAGTGCACGATTCCATTGCTTTCGCTATAGAAGCTTTTTGCACCAATAGGGTAATCATTACCGAAATTAAAAGCGCCGCAGTAGGATCGGCCAGAAAGCTCAATATCGATTTTCCGGGATAATCCATTTTAATGCTGTTGCCCAAGGTGCCCGCGATAATTAAAAACACAGGCAGCAACGCGGTGATAAAACTTCTTGCTGTAGAAGGCAGGTTTTCTTCTTCGTTAATTACAAAACCAGCTGCCGCAGTAGTCTGGTTTCGGCTAACAACCAGCCGTGGAAAATAAATACCGGCAATTACTGCAATGGGTACACTTAACCCCAAACCATAAATAAGGGTTTTGCCAATGTCTGCATGGAAAATACCAGCAAGTGCAACCGGACCAGGGTGCGGAGGCAAAAAGCCATGCGTTACCGAAAGCGCTGTTGCCATCGGTAAACCAATATATAACTTGGAGAGCCCGGTAGCTGCAGAAATGGCAAATACCAAAGGGATTAGCACCACAAAACCAGCATTGTAAAACAGCGGAATACCTACCAACAAGCCGGTAAGCAATACGGCCCACTGTATATTATTCTTGCCAAAAGCCTTGATCAGGATAAAGACAATTTTTTTTGCCGAACCACTATCTTCTATCAGTTTACCCATCATGGCACCGAGTGCCAGCACCATTACCATACTGCCCAGCGTACTACCAATTCCATTGCCAATAGAAGCCATAACCTTTGTGGCAGGCATGCCCAAAAACAGCCCAGTAATAATCGCTACAGCAAGAAGCGCAATCATCGGGTTGATTTTTTTTAAAATCAGGATAAAAAGGAGCAGTATGCCGAAAAGTAAAATGAGTAATGACATGGTTTTGGGTTAAATCGTAATTACTTTTTAACAATGATGGTTCTTCCGGTAACCAGGTTAAATTTGTAAATCCGGTACAGGCCATCATCACTGATTTCTATCGTTTCCACAAGTCCTGTTTTACTGAAAGTATCGGTTACCATATCGCCAATTTTTACATCTTGAAGAATATCGCTCGGCGTATCATTGTTTAATCTGATCATAAAAGTAAAAGTATTGAAATTTTATGTCATTCAGGATTGCTCTGATTAGATTAATCAGCCACGGAAATTCGGAGAGTAGCCTATTTAACCACAGATACACACAGATCAACACAGATAGGCAATGCATTCGATACATAGCCTAAGCGTAGTTGAAGAATCTCCTAACGAGTGAAATCTTCTACGGTAAACTGCATAAAAAACTATAACTAATATTGCCTTTTATAGAATAAATTACCCCTCAGTTCTCAATATCTTTAATGGAGGTTGGTTAAGGATGCTCCTTGTGCTTAATACCCCTGTAATTACCACCAACAAAATAACCGATCCGAACAAAAATAGCGTTGGTAAAAAAGGTGGAACAAAGCTGGCATCGAAACTAAACTTAGCAAGGGCCCAGCTTCCACTCAGGGCTAAAATTAATCCAGCGCCTGCCGCAAATGCCCCTAAAAAGAAATATTCAATCGCATTGATGATTAAAATCTTTTTTCTGCTGGCGCCTATGGTACGCAACAGGATACTTTCTTTTATGCGTTGGTTTTTACTGGTTAATACCGATGATATTAAAACAATCCATCCTGTAACCATACTAAAACCTGCCATAAACTGGATAACGAAGCCAATTTTGCTCAGCAGCTCATCCAGTAATTTCAGTACAAGATCTAAATCAATAACCGAAACATTGGGGAATTTTTGCACCACCTCACCTTGGAAACGTGCCGAAATTTCACTTGACGGAACCCGTGTCATTAACACATGGAACTGTGGAGCTTCTTCCAGCACACCTGCCGGAAAAACCACCCTGAAGTTGGTCTGCATCCTGCTCCAATTTACCTCGCGCAAGCTTCCAACCACGGTCGGGATCATCATACCCTGTACGTTAAAGAGGATTTTGTCATTCAAGCCCACCCTAATCTGTTGGGCGTAACGCTGATCGAGCGAAATGTAGACAGTTTGGTTGGGCCTGATGCGGCCGGTCCATTTGCCCGAAGTAATTTTTTCTGCCGCGGTTAAAGTATCCTGATAGGTAGCCCTGATCTCATTTCGGTAGGCTCTTCGGTTGTTGGTATCTGCGCTTGCCTTTTTACCGTTAATTTCTTCAATGCGCATCGTAATTACTGGCACTTGGTTCATTAAGGGTAATTTGAAGGCTTTGGTTAAACTATCAAGCCCTTCTTTTTGCGTGTTCTGGATATCGAACATCACCATGTTGGGCTGGTTGGCACCTGATGAGATGGTAACGCGGCTCATTAAAATGCCCTGCACAAAAAATAAAGTGCAGATAAAAGCAGTTGATAGCCCGATAGATACCGTAAGCATTAACGTTTGGTTATTCGGGCGGTAAAGATTTGCAAACCCCTGCCTCCACAGATAACTTGATGATGCGGGTAAAAGCTTTTTCACCAGGAACATCAGTATTTTAGAAAGCAAAATCAGTAGCAAAAAGGCGGTAGCAATACTCAATGTAAAAGCAAGCGTTTGCACCCAGGTTTTCATCTGTAGATGGGTAAAACCGTTAATAAAAGCTGCCATAAGCAGGTAAACCAACCACAAAAGTGGATCTGTTTTGCCACTAGCTTTTTCAAAAGAAATGCGGATGGCATTTAGTGGCGAAATTTTCCTAACCGATAACAGAGAAGGCAGGGCAAAAAGGATGGAAATGATCAGCCCGAGTAATATTCCCTGACCAACCGCAGGCCACGAAACCTGCATGGTAATGGTGATGGGCAGAAAATCTTTTAATACCCAGGGCAGCATAAACTGGATGCCTGTACCCAATGCCGCACCCAAAACCGCAGCGGTTAAACCAATAAAAAATACCTGGATCAAATAAATTAAAAAGGCATGCCGTGCTTTAAGCCCCAGGCACCTTAGAGTAGCAATAGCCGTTAATTTTTCTTGTATGTACACATGAATGGCACTGCCCACACCCACGCAGCCCAAAAGTAGGGCAATAAAGCCCGAGAGGGCCAAAAAGCGGTTTACATCTTTAAATGATCGGCCGGTCTGCTCCTTTCTTGATTCGACAGTATCGGCATCGAAACCCTCTTTCTCTAATTTGCTGTCCTGCTTTTTTACCCAGGCATCAACACCAGATGGATCATTATACCTGAAATAGAATTTATTGTTGATCCTGCTCCCGGTTTTGATCAGGTTTGTTTTTTCGAGGTATTGAAGTGGAATGTATACTGTTGGTGCAATACTTGCGCCGATGCCGGTTTGACCGGGCGCTTTGGTTAATGTGCCGAGGATCTTGAAATTTAGGTCGCCAACTTTTACCGAATCGCCAAGTTTGGCATTAAACTGGAACATCAGCGTTTTATCTACCAGCGCATTTCTGTCCGACTGAAAGTTTTTAGCAGCAGCAATTGGAATGGTTTCTATAGTGCCATAGTAAGGGTATTTCCCTTCCAGTGCTTTCATTTGCACTAACCTGCTTCCACCGCCCTGCTTAAAATAGATCATGGAGGCAAAAGTTTTCTCCTGCGAACGTTCATCGCCAAGCGTATCGAGCATTTTTTGCATCTCTTTGCTAACCCCTTTACGGCTATCCAATACCAGATCGGCACCTGTTAATTCTTTGGCCTGCGCATCAATGTCTTTTTGCAGGTTATCTTTAAACGAATAAACAGCAACCAGTGCCGCAATACCCAAAACGATAGATGATATAAAAAGAAGTAAACGTGCACGGTTTTTCCGGCTATCGCGCCACGCCATTTTAAATAGCCACGAAAGTTTAATTTTTTGCTTTGGCAAAGTATTAGGCATAAGTAGGGTTTTCGTCTGAAATGATTACGCCACCTTTAATTTTGATACTTCTGCCTGTGCGTGCGGCCAATTCGAGATCGTGTGTTACAATTACCAGTGTGGTTCCAGCATCTTTATTTAAATCAAAAAGCAGTTTAATTACCTTTTCGCTCGTTTCTGCATCGAGGTTGCCCGTAGGTTCATCGGCAAAAAGAATGGCCGGTTGGTTGGAAAAAGCCCTCGCCAGCGAAACCCTTTGCTGTTCGCCGCCCGATAACTGAACAGGATAGTGATGAGAACGGTCGGCAAGGCCCACCTTATCCAATAGTTCCAAAGCATGTGCCCTAATGTTTTTTGCCCCTCTAAGTTCGAGAGGTACCATTACATTTTCAAGCGCTGTTAGGGTAGGCAAAAGTTGGAAATTCTGAAAAATAAAACCAACATGCTGGTTTCTTACCGCTGCGCGTTCATCTTCATTTAACTGCTCTAGGGCTATTCCATTAAGTTCAACAGTTCCGCTGCTTGCCCTATCCAGGCCGGCACATAAGCCGAGTAGGGTGGTTTTCCCACTTCCAGACGGTCCCGTTATGGCTACGCTTGAACCTGCTTCGATGGCAAAATTAATCTGATCTAAAACAGTTAATTCGCGTCCGGCACTCTGGTAAATTTTGCTTACATTTCGGATGTTCAATATGCTTTCCAATGGTTTGATTTTTAGGGTTTGCGTATAATTGGGGCCAAACATAACTGGCTGGACCTTGTTAAGATAATGGATATTTAAATTTAGATATAGAACTGTTAAATATGTTACGAAAACGCATAATGGGCTTATTTGTTTTAAGCCTTGCACTGTTAAGCTGCAGTAATCAGGAGGGTAAAAGCAATAACGGTAAAACTTTAGATTCGGCTGACCAAAAAACGGCTGCGGTAATTACCGAAAAGAAGAATATTCTCTTTTTTGGAACGAGTTTAACAGCAGGTTATGGCCTTGACCCTACTGAAGCTTACCCAGCCTTGATCCAGAACAGGATTGATTCGTTAAAAATGCCCTACAATGTAATTAATGGTGGTTTAAGTGGCGAAACTTCTGCCGGTGGAAAGGGTAGGATTGATTGGTTGCTTAAGCAGCCTGTTGCTGTTTTTGTGTTGGAGCTTGGTGCCAATGATGGTTTACGTGGTTTACCAGTTGCACAAACGGTTAAAAACCTGCAGGATATTATCGATCGAGTAAAGGCAAAATACCCCGATGCGAAATTGGTCATGGCTGGTATGCAGGTTCCACCCAACATGGGGGCGAAATACGCAGCCGATTTTAAGCAAATATTTCCTGATCTGGCCAAGAAAAACCAAATGGCCCTGATCCCTTTTTTATTGGATAAAGTTGGTGGCGTGCCAAAATTAAATCAAGCCGATGGAATACATCCAACCGCAGAAGGAGATAAGATTTTGGCCGAGAATGTTTGGGTGGTGCTGAAAGGTCTGTTGTAGTTTTGGTTCCTTTTAACCACAAACAACGCAGAGTGAAGGCACAAAGAACACAAAGCTGGGCGTAAAAGGAGCACTTGGCTTAACTGTGAAATCCGTGTATCCTGCTTTAAGAAATGAAATTTTAACAAACCATCGTTGGATTTTAAAACCATCGTCATTACGATCCGATAGCAATTGGATGGAACAAAGTGGAGCGGAGAAATCTGCTATGGCAAATCATCAAGGGTACCCAAAAATGCAATAATCTGTTCAATTTCCAATTTGCTCAAATTTAATCTGTCGGCAGATAAGGTTTGATTTTCAACAGGGATACCCAAACCAATACCGCCGCCCCGGTTGTAAAAGTCCATTACCTGTGTTAGGTTTTTATAAACCCCGTTGTGCATATACGGAGCTGTTTTTTTGATATTCCTTAAAGTTGAAGTTTTAAAAGAGTACTTATATTGTGGGTAGGCATAAAGTGCATAGCGGCCAAGATCTTGATCTATTTTGGGCTTAATCGTATCGGTGGTTGAAGGTACGCCCAAAACTTCAGCCTCGCTTTTACTGAATAATGGTGCCTGAGTACCATTAAACAATGGCGCAAAATGACAGCTGCCACATTTGGCTTTTCCCATAAAAAGATTAAATCCTTTTTTTTCGTCGGCATTGAGCTGTTTTTTATCTCCGCGCATGTAGCGGTCGAAACGGGAATTAAATGGAGCTAAAGAACGGATGTAAGAGGCTAGGGCGTGTTGAATTTTCCACGCATCTGCTTTCCCCGATTTATCTTCATAGGCTTTTTGAAAAAGGCTGAAATAAGTTTTTGAAGAGTTGATTTTAGCTGCCGCCTGTGTGAGCGAACCATTCATTTCCTGTTTCTGGTGTACAACATCAAGCGCCTGATCTTCGAGCGTTCCTGCTTTCAAGTCATAAAAGAAACCGCGTTGCAAACCAGCATAAGTTAATGTTGGGGTATTTCTCAATAGCGGTTCTCCTTTCGATATTCCTGTTGCTTTACTTAAACCATCTGTAAAGGCCAGCGATTGATGATGGCAACTGGTACAGCTGCGGTTGGCGCCGTTAGAAAGTACAGCATCATTGAACAGTGCCTTACCAAGAGCTACCTTGTCATTATTGATAAACTGGGTACTATTGCCTACAAATTTATCTACGTTGAAGGCATTTGTTTGAAACATACTTATGGCATCATCATGCAAAGCAGATCCACTGGCCACAGTCGGTATTTTTCTTGCTAAACGCAATGAACTGATGTATTTGCTGATTGGATCAAGATAATCTGTTATAAAAGTTAAACGGTCGAAGTTGTTAAAATTAGGCTGTTTATCTAAATAAGCTATCGCCGAAGAAACCGTTTTATCGGTCGAAGCTGGTTCGTATATGGCAATTACATCGGCTATTCCACGCAAAGCCGAGGCAGTTTCCGGTATAGATTGTAAAGCATCAGGTGTATCAAAACCTGTAATGCCCAAGCTGGTAATCCTAAAAATTTCCAGCCGCATGGCATCAAATAATTGAGCGTCGGTAATTTGATACTGCTCATTAAAACGGCTCATGCGTTGCAGGTTGAGCTGCATTTTTTTTACTTCATTCAATAACTCTGCACGGTTTTCTTTTGTAGGTTGCTCATAAATAATTCCTTCCATCACCTGAAAACCTGTTGGTTGCTCAATCAGGTTTTCGCCTAGCTCAATTTCATCAATCGGTGCACCATTAAGCAGGGCAGAAGTAGAAGGGAAAAAATATTCGATATAATATTCTAATCGCTTATATTTTGCTCTTGTCTGTAAAAAAGATTGTTTAATTTCCTTCTCATTCCGTTGCAGTACAGCTTTCAGTAATTTCTTTTCGATGGCATCTTGGAAGGATGCCAGCTGTTGGTCGAAATCTGTTTTTACCAATTCTGCATTTGATCTGTTTTCCATTTTGCAGAAAATGGAAAGTAACGTAGCAAAGGTAATTAACGCAGCGAAGAATACTGTCTTTTTTAATCTGGGCATGCTCAGTGGGTAATGAAGAAATAAAATAGAAAAATCCCTTCCGGTTTTGCCGAAAGGGATATAAACATGTTTAATGTTATTTTGAAACGCCGCGAACAATTACAATCTGTCCACCTTCGTTGTTATTTACCAATCTTATTGTACCGCCATCAGCATTTTTGTACTTATCATTTGTCCAGGTATGTGGGTGTAAATTAACCACAAATGTATCGGGAATGCCTGTAAGTGCAGATACATCGTACATTGCACCATATTCCCAACTGCTTAACTGGGTACTGTTTGATGGGTTATATTTGGCATTAAAAGTTGCATCGGTTCTTCTGTGATTCATCTGTAACATCGGCTTTAACGATTTTGAAGCCATTGCAAATTGCCATATGGTTCCATCATGATCATTATTTTTGTAAAAAGAATCACCATCTTCTTGGATGTATACGTAGTTTTCGGTTACGCACAGGTTATCTGGGTTTACAATGCTTTTTCCAGGGTTGTCATTTCCATCAACGGCCACTTCCAATTTACCCTTTAATGGATTTGTTGCATCCAATACCAATTTATATACACGGCCCCACATGGTTTTTCCGCTTACGGGTGTAACTTTATCTCCCTGGCTAACACCAGTTGCGGTAAAATATACTTCGCGGCCATTTGCAGCGCTGCCTTTTCTGTAATCGATGTCTTCAACACGGGCTAGCATTAAGGCTTTTTTATCAATAGTTTGTTGTTGTAACTGCGCACCGGTGCTGCTTTTCACATTATCGAGCTCTACAAATTCAACATCATAAGTTTGGCCTTTATCCATGTTGGTTTCTACCGGATCGTTGTTACTGCGTTTCATCACATACAACTTTCCGTTTTCTAAATCTCCTTGTGTATTAGATACGTACATGGCCAACTGTCCATCGGTTTCATCTTCACCGATCATGATAACCGTTTTGCCGGCATATGAGGCTTTAGGTAGCGGAACAGCATTTTCGGCGCTCCATCTGCCCAACGCACTAACTGTTCTTTGTTTATTTTTCTTATCTGCAGCTGCAAGTGGATCAATAGCATGGATCATAGATTCAGCACCACTTTCTCCGGCAGTTAAAAACACAGGTTTAGAAAAGCCGTGTTCTTCTGGAGTTGCTAGTGTAGCAGAACAAAGACGTGTCATTCCGCCATCAGAATCTACGATATACTCTCCCTTTACCGGTTTGAAATTTTTATCCAAATATACCCTCGATACCGACTGAAGAATTTCATGGTTATTGATCATGATAAAGCCTTCGCCCGTAGGATTTTTGATGATGCCTGCACCATCCGGCTGTGCACCAAAAACAAAATCAGGTGATTGTGGCAGCACATCATCCGAGCTAATTAAGGTCGTAATATTCAGGCTTTCAAAACCGGGCATTGCTTTTAAGAGCGAAGGGTTTACTGAATAGTCTTTTAAAGTAACCGGTGAGGTGGTTTCTGGATTTTCTGCTTCATTGTTCTTTTTGCAGGCACTGATAACAGCTGCAGAAGTAACGAATGCGGCGATTGCAAGGGCTAATGCCTTTTGCTTTAATAGCGCTTTGTTCATAAGTTTTGTTTTCCGTTTGGCGCAAAATTAAATGAACCATGTTGCGGAAAATTTAAATATATGTTAAGCTAAAGTACCAGCTGTTATTTAGAATTCTTCTATGTACAGCTGCATCCTTCTACAGAAAAAAAATGTTTTATTCCATGCTCTTGGTATGGGGCAGCGAAGACAATGTTTTAACCTGTTTATGTTCTATGGGAGAAAATTGGTAAAACAGCAGCCAATAAGTTAAGGCCATAATCAATATCCCTAAGAGCGCACTGATTATATCTTTATTTTTCATATCCCTCATGTAACAAAAAAGATGCCGAGGAAATTGATTGCCAGCCGAATGTTCCGTTTTTATAGAACTATTGGTAATCATCCTATATTTTTATCCATTTGCGAGGGTTAAAAAGAAAGGGTGCAGCGTTGAGCTGCACCCATAGCTATTAGAAGCTTTATTGGGTATAACATCCGTTACCCCAGCGCTTACCCATCCCTAAGTAAGCGTCTTCCGCATGAAGACTCTTTATTTAATGAATGCCACCGCTAAATGAAAGCACGTTAAACATTTAATTTCAATTCATTTACCACATTTAAGCTGTTTTTTTAAAGAACCGATTAGGTACATTAAATGGCTTATGGTATTTACTGGAACAAAAATATTATAAAATCAACTTCCAGTTTTTTAATGCCTTACCCATTAAATGCCCAGAAATTTGGACAATATTTCGGCAAGCGTTCACGATAGTCCTCAGCCCGATGGGCCTGTGTCTTTTAGTTTTTGGATTTACCTTATTGATGCACCCGATAAAGTGTTGTACATAAGAGGTGTGGTTTTTGGGTAAGCAAATGGACAAGTCAGAATGTGTAATAAAATACCGCAATATGTAGTTTTGGCCAAACTGCTATTCGGAAGTAATTTCTGTTAATGCAGCAAGCTGTTGGGGTTGATAACTACAGAAAATGAAAAAGAAAAAAAAATACAGTTCCGACAGCTTTAATGTGCTTATAGCCGATGGGCAGGAAATTTTACGACGTGGTTTACGGGATCTGATGTTAAGCTGCTGGCCAAATGCAAAGGTATTTGTGGCACACAATTTAAGTGAAGCCTTGGTTAAAAACAAGCAAACTATAAATTTGATCATCTTCGATCTTTGCCTGGAGGGTGAGAGTAACCAAAAATTAATCAATCAGATTAAAATTGTGCATCCAGATGTTAAAATACTCATATTCTCTTCTTTAAATGAAGAGATTTATGCGCTTCCGCTTATAAAGTGTGGTGCCCATGGGTTCCTGCCCAAAAAGGCAGAAGAATCGGAAATTGTAACCGCAGTTTCAGCAATTTTAGCTGGGGGTAAATACTTAAGCCGGCTGGTAAAGGAAAATGTAATCAACAAGGTATTAGACAATAAACCAGATAATCCCCATGTTGTACTCTCAAACCGTGAATTGGAGATAGCAGGTTTCCTTAAGCAGGGTTTAGGGGTATTGGAAATATCCAGGCGTTTAAATCTTCAGATGGGAACCATTAGCACTTATAAGATTAGGATTTTTAATAAACTGAATATTAAAAATGTAATCGAACTGGCCGAAAAAATAAATAATAGTTATTAACTGTATAATATGCTTTATTAAAACAGGGGAAATTTTAAATTTGGTGTGGAAATTTGGGGAAAAATTTCCCCGGTTTTTGGTTTATTCCCCAGTCTACGTTGTTTAAAAACCTATTCCAAGCTTTAAAATAGGGCTGTAAATCTAGGTTTATTTTAGGTAAAATATTGGTATACAGCTGTTTGTGTTTGGTGGTAAATGTTGCTATTTGGATGTTGGTTCAGTTATTGTATTTGTATGTTTAAATTAAATGAGGCTTTATTGTTCGCCTCATTTGCTAAATAAACTAATTACAACATCCCTGTGCATGTATAGGCAAGCGAATAATTTAAATCCATATCTAAACATTTGTAGCAATTTAATCAGTCAAAAAATGAGCCTCCCGCAAATATGCGAGTGGCCCAATGCAAATTATATCAAGTTATCTGCTGCCATAGCGAGGGAAACTAAAGTTTATATCAGTAAGAATACCTTAAAAAGAATTTTTGGCAAGCTGAAAACTGAAGATTCTTATTATCCCCAACGGGCCACTTTAGATGCACTTGCCATTTTTATTGGTTATCAGGATTGGGACCACTTCAGATCATCAAAAGAGCAGGCCAATAACCCAGAAAAGGAAGCTTACACTCCAGCTGATGAAGCGTTCGGGAAAAAAAGGTTTATCATGAGCGAGGGCTTTATATTTTCTGTATTGGCAACCATCATGATCATTTTTATGGTGTTTATGTTCTTTTTTAAAAGTAGTAAACCAAGTCCATCCGATTTTAATTTAGTATGTGTTAATCCGGAAGGAGCAAATGCGCATTCTGCAATTTTTAAATTGGAAGGCAATAAAGAAAATCAGGATACCAGTACATTGATGCTTGATTTTGACGACAGGTTCAAAATGCCGATAACTTTAAAAGAACCAAATGTTATACATCATTTTGAAGGGCCAGGCTGGTACCGGACTATTTTGAGGCACAAGGGAGTGGCCATAGATACCAGCATCGTTTACATAAAATCAAAAGGATGGAAATCATATCTTAACGGTCCCTATAATGTTTATGGAAGGAATGTGCTGAAGCAATTTGATGGCACCATAGCGGGAATGAAAGGTTTTAGTTGGGCGGATGCAGCCAAGGCAGGCCGGGATACGATTAAACCTTTTTTCTTAAACTTTGTAAACATCAAGAAAACAAATATCGATGGCGATAATTTTGAGATGCTTGCCACTGTGAAAATGTCTGATAATGTAAAAAGAGGCCGATGTAGTGATATTCATTTTAATATTTATGGTGATGTTGAAAGCGATTACGTTGGTGTAGCCAACCCTGAGTGTGTAGCTTGGGCAGATGCCAAATTTTCGGAACAGGTAGTTACAGGTCTTTGGAAAGACCTTAGATCTTTAGGTACAGATTTTAGCAATGGTGGGAATGTTAAACTTCGTGTCGAAAATAAGAAGGTGCGGTTTTACATCAATGGTAAGCTGGCTTATGTTACTAAATACAATAATAAACTTGGTAAGGTTTCGGGTGTTAAAATACTTTTTTCTGGCTTGGGCGAGGTCCACGCCTTTTCGTTACGTGATTTAAAGACCGGCGAAACATTTTAGTTCAATAGATTTTGATTATACGGATGTGGTTGAGTAAAACCATGTCTGGATTATTTAGTTAGCCGGGATTTGTTATAGCCCGTTTCTTGGCATTTATAATCCTTTCAGTGCTTGGGAAGCAATCAACTTAGCTTGTTTTCGAAAGCCATAAATGCTATATTTACATCAAACGGATGAAAAGATGAAAACAGCCTGCTTCATTACACTATTTGCAATTTGTGTGTTAAACAGTAAAGCACAAATTTCTGTTCAGCCTAAAACAACAGATCCTTTGGTGAGCGGTTTTTATAATAAGCCAACCTTTACTGATTCTTTGTTTCATCAACATGGTGCTATAACGAAGTTTCAGCTGATTAAACCAACGGTTACTTTAAAAACAGATCTGCTTCTGCGCGACAGCAGTAATTATGCCTATCAATATGATAAATCCTTTTCCAAACAACCTTTCCTTATAGATAATTTTTCGGGCAGCAAGTTTCAGCGTGTGCCAAAATATGGTATTGTTAAAAGAGATTTGCTTTTAAGAGATACTGATAAGGAAACCAAATTGATTTATCTTTCTACCGAAAACAGTAAATAACTCCAGTTGGTCAGGATTTAGAATTGTTTTTTAGATTTCTCCACTACGGTCCAAATGACGCTTCAATTAGTCGGGATTTGTAATCACATTTGATGAATTAAGGATTTATAACCCTTCAATTACTAATATAAATAACAATACGGCAAAGGCATCATATAACTTTCAAAAATACTTTGTGCTTTCGCGCCTTTGTGGTTAATTAGATCAAAAAGCCTTGCTTATCAATCGGGCCTGAGGGCAGGAGATGCATTGATTGCAAGCAATGAGATTAATCCAGCCTCGGTTGATCAGATTTACACAGCAGTTAAGGAGACTGGCTAAAAATAACCTGAAGCTGGAGATAGACCGGAAAAACAAAAAGGTAATGATCCAGTTAAAAAAAATTTAAGAACTTGAATTTGAAATAAGCTAAAAAGGGGCTCCTTGTGTGTTAAGTAGCCCCTTTTTGCTGTAAATTAAAGGTTTATTTCAGCGTTACATCCAGATACACCGAATGGCGGCCGTAGGTATCGTAAAATGGTTTAAAAACCACATTGTCGATGGTAAACTTTAGCTGTTCCGGGTCGCCTTTAATCGATTTGCTGATATCGTTTGCATCCAAAGTTACCTTGCGCCAATCTTTTCTGGCTTCAGGTTCTTGGGCCGCCAGGAGTAATGGGCCATAAAACAAACTGGCTATATTCTGCTGGTCCATTACCGGATCTAAGTGAAATTGGAAAGGCATTTTTAATTCAATCACATCGCCATTTTTCCAGCTGCGGCTTATTTTAAGGTAACTGCCAGGAGTAGCCTGAACCTTTTCGGCTTTGCCATTTATTTTAACTAAAAAGCCATTGGTTGCCCAGCCGGGTACACGTACATGTACATCAAATTTTCCGCTGCCCTTAATGGTCAGGCGGGTATGGTCTTCTTTAGGGAAATTGGTGGTCTGCTCTATGGTAATCCCACGTTCTTTCCAGTTTAGTGTTGATGGAACATATAAATTGACATAAAGTGCCTGGTTATCTTTACTTTTAAAATAAATTGAATTTTGCAGCTTGGTACTGCTTTCAATGGCGGTACCGTTGCAGCAGGTAAAACCGGTCATATCTGCATTGCCAAATTGTTTAATAGAGCCGGGTCTAAGCGGTACATGATAGGTATTGGCAGGGCTGTTTTCGGCAACTGAGGCCAGGATATGGTTATACAAACCACGTTCGTAATAATCCATCAGTTCGCCGCGCTGATCGAAAAGAAACAGATCGCCAGTTAATTTTAGCATGTTGTAGGTGGCACAGGTTTCATTTTGCCCGCCTTCAGAGAAACCATTCTCGTACAGGGTTGCCGGCTGTGCAACAAAACACTCTGCATTGGCCGGATTTCTTGCTCCTGCCACGCCACCGATACTGTACATATAATCGTTTACCATTTTGTTCCAGAAATTATCGGCTATGCTGTAATATTCGGGATTATGCGATACCCGGTACATTTCTATGCTGCCCACAATTTGCGGAATATGCTGGTTGGCATGTAATCCCCTGAAAAGATCTACGTTTTTGGCCAGCCCGTTTGAATGCTCGGTATCGCCGTAAAATACCTTGATGTTATCGAATAACTGTGCTGTTTTTAAATAGTTAGGTTTGCCGGTAATGTGGTACAGCCTGGCCATCGATTCGTTCATGCCGCCAAATTCGCCGGCAATGTAAGTGTTCCACATTTTAATAAGCGTTTCCTGAGGCAGTTGGCTTAACCGGGCGTAAACCCAATCGCCCATATTGCTCGCAATTTCGAGGGCTTTTTTGTTTCCGCTCACTTCATACACATCAATTAAACCCGCTAAAATTTTGTGCAGCGTATAATATGGTGCCCAAACCTGGTTTTTCTGTCCGCCGTATTTGGCTCCATTTTCTAACATGATAAACTGATCGGGCGGATATGCGCTGATAAAGCCTTTTCCCCAGTTCCAGTAATCGGTGCGGATACCCTTTTCACTCAGGTCCGAATCGTAATCTGATTTGCCCGGACCATGTGGCACAGCTCTCGGATCAGCAACATAATCACCACCGGCAGTTTTTGCCTTGCCTGATAGTTGTGATAACCCGTACAGCGTATTGATCATATACTCCATTTTTTTGGAGAAGTTGGCCTGCAGCTGTTTATCGTAGGCGGTTCCGGCATAGGCCTGTGCAATGGCCGAAAGGTAATGGCCGGTAGCATGCCCCCTTAACTTGGTATCTTCACTGTCCCACACCCCTAATGCTTTTGCACCCTCAGGTTGTTTTTGCCCAAAAGCATTGCGGAACATATAGAGGAACGAATTCGGATCGGTTTTGGCCAAAGTGCTGATAAATTTATCACGGTTTTCGATGAACTTGCTGGCCTGGCCATGCGCATCGGCATGTAGTGTAACCTGATTTAAAGGGAAAGTGGCTAATTTTAATGCCGGAGGAGTCGATTTTTTAGGTGCTGTTACCGTTACAACGGCTTTAGGCTCAAAATTTGTTCCGGCAACCCGCCCGGTAACTGTGTATGTTCCAGGTTTCAAAACCGTAACGTTATCGGTTGGCGCAGGCCATAACACCCGCACTTTCGGACCGTTCATGTTATTTTGATAGGTACCCGTTACGTAGCTGGGTAATCTTGGTAAGTTGCCAACAGCTGTTTCTACCGTTACATCGGCTACCTGTGTTAAGTAGGCATTGTAAAGCTGTGCTGTGCCGGTAGCAAATTTTGGAAGATCATCTTCACGCTTACCCACATTCACAGCACTTTCTTGGCTGCCCCTCATGGCGTTGCGGTAAATTCCGGCAACCTGCCTTGCGCTTAGCGGTACACGGTAAATGCGGAAATCGTGCACCAAAGCGTTAAGGTACGGATCGCTTGGAGTTAACGATTTTCCGATGTATAGCAGGTTTTTTTCTCCCGGCTGTTGGTTAAATACAGCCGTTAATTCTAGCGGTATATCTTTGGTTTGGCCTACAGGTTTGCCATCTACATAAGTAACCATGGCTTTTGATGGGATATCTATCACAACTGTTAAATACACCCATTTATTTATTTCGATAGCTGCAGAAACGGCTCCGTTTTTATCTGCTTCTTTGGTTGTAATCAGTGCCTGAAAGCCTGCCTGCCTGCTGGTACCCACTGGGGCTGCAAAAAAATGCTTGGTGGCATCCTTTCCAAAATCAAAAAACCGTTGTCCTGGCTGTTTTGAGCGCAATAATATCCAGCTTGAAATACTGATTGATTCCACATCGGTTAGTACTTCTGCAGGAATGGCAACAAACGAACCGTTATCTCCAGAAAGCGATAAAACCTTGCCAAATCGGTTTTCAGTAGTAAACTTGGCCCCCATACCTTCCAATTTGGCATGGAAATTATTTCTAGACCAATCTTTAGCATCCCCATTAAAAATATAGCGTGCACTCATTCCGGTTTCACCGATCCCATCCAATATCTGATCGCCATTTTGTGCCTGCACCGTACCAAAAACATGGGTAAAAAGCGTAACCATCAAAATGCTACGTAAGCATACTTTGTATAATTTCATATTTTAAACATTATCATCTATAAGCATATCTATTCAACGCAAGCGGAATACATTTCAACGGGCTTTATCAATTATATTGTGCCAAGCATTCAGGCTTTGAAAAAATCAGCCTAAAATTAGGCAAATGGAATTGGTAATAAAGTGCCATATTTGGCAAATATTGGCTATATTTTATCTTTAATAAAAATAATAGGTATGTGCCATAAATACATTAACAAGGGGCGTTGTCCTATCTTTCGTCTATTTGTCAAGATCAATTGCGATATTTAACATATAAATTATACGGATATGAAAGCACTGGTAATTGGAGCAACAGGGGCTACCGGAAAAGACCTAGTAGAATTGCTATTAGCCGATGCCCGATATACAGCTGTTGTTACCTTTGTGCGTAGGCCAAGTGGGCTTGCCCATGCTAAGCTTACAGAGGTACACACAGATTTTGATCAATTGGAGACTGTATCATCTGCTATTAAGGGAGATGTAGCGTTTTTATGCCTTGGTACCACCTTAAAAGCAGCAGGATCTAAAGAAAGACAATGGCATATTGACTACGAAATTCCGGTAAAATTTGCCGGGCTGGCCAAAGCGAATGGCCTGGGCAGCGTAGTTTTGTTATCGGCTTATGGTGCTTCAGCAACAAGTAATGTATTTTATTCGCAGGTAAAAGGTAAGCTAGAAGATAAGATCGCCAGTTTGGCCTTTAGCCAGTACATCATATTTAGACCTGGATTACTGCTCCGCAAGGAAACCGACAGGCTGGGCGAAAAGATAAGTGCAGGCCTGCTGTCGTTTCTAAATGGTTTGGGGCTGATGAGAAAATTCAAACCCATGCCAACCGAGGTACTTGCCGAAAAGCTAGCTAAAGCCCCAAGCAGTTTACCCGCAGGAAAGCATATTGTAGAATTGAATAAAATCTTTGATTTTTAGCTTCGTTGAATAAAAATCGTCATTGCAATAACGATCTACTCTATGGGGACTTTTAATGGCATCGAATAGATGTGATGCCTTTTATTTGGAAATGTACGGTTCTGTGTTTCATGGCTGCTGCCGTCCCGCCATCGCTTATAGTCCTCGTTTCGCTGCGCTCCACTGTGGGCTAACCGCTTTGTCGGGTTTATGAACAAAGGTTTGTTTTGGTAAGTGCTAAAAAGGCTTAAATAGTATCACAGGGCTTGCCACCAAAACCATAGCGTAAAACCCAAAGCCCGAGGTACCAGGGCGAGGATTTGAAGCGCAGGGCGGGACTGCAGAGACCGAAAAGCGGTGTTATTGTTTTCCATAACAAATAGGTCTTATTGACCTTAATCTCACAGCGAATTGCATTGCGATTCACGCCTGCACGCAAATAACGATTGCCTTTTAACTCATGCTGCGGTATTCGTTAGGTGTAGCCCCAACGCGTTTTTTAAATAGCCTAATAAAATGCTGTGGGTACTTAAAGCCCAGCTCGTAAGCAATCTCGTTTACGGTTTTGCTGCTGTCAAATATCTTGTTTTTGGCCACATCAATAATTTTTGCCTGAATAAATTCCTGGGCAGATTTACCGGTTTCCTTTTTAATTAAATCGCCAAAATAATTGGGCGAGAAATGCAGTTCCTCCGCACAATAGGCCACAGCGGGCAAACCGATTGAATAAGGCTTTTCAGATTTGAAATAACCATTTAGCAGTTCTTCAAAATTTTCGAGTACCCCTTTGTTAACCGTATCGCGGGTAATAAACTGACGGTCGTAAAACCGGTCGCAGTAATTCAACAGCAGTTCAATATTAGAAGCAATGAGTTTTTTGCTGTGTTTATCAATTGATTGCTGTAATTCAGTATCAATTTTTTCGAAAAGATCCAATACCAGTTGCCTTTCTTTGCCCGATAAATGCAGTGCTTCGCTGGTGTGGTAACTAAAGAAATTGTATTCACTTAAGGTTTTGCCAAGCGAGGTTCCCCTGATCAGATCGGGGTGGAAAACCAGGCCATGCCCTGCAGGCTGGTAATAATCCACTTTATTTTCAACATCTATAGTCTGCCCGGGCGAAATAAAAACCAATGTTCCGGCCTGGTAGTCGTAATAATGACGGCCGTATTTCAGATCGCCACATTTTACATCTTTCAAAAAGATACAGTATAACTCAAAATTCATTTTGGTACCAGTTCTTTCTTTCGCTTTTGAGAAATCGATAACGCTCACCAAGGGGTGATGGGTTTCGTGGTTATTAAACTCATTGTATGCATTAACTGTCTCAAAATTAAATTCCTTTTCCATAGCGCTGTGCTTTGCTTACACAAACTTAATCAATTCGCTACGGTTATCATCTTATCCAGTAGGCCATCAGTAATATTGGTAGTAAAAGCAGGAATCTATCTACTGCGTTCTTAGTAATTGAGTGGATATTTGTAATCAGATAAAAATAACCTCATGATGAAAACTTTTCTTATAGGCGTATCCGTACTCCTTGCTGGTTTGCAAACCAAAGCGCAAACGGCCAATCAACCAAGCCCTGCACAGCAGGAAGTAATTAACCTATCTAAGCTTAAATGGGATTGGATGGCTGAAAAGCAGGTAGATTCTTTAAGTTTGCTTTTTGATGAAAAATCAGTATTCGTACATATGGGCGGAAGCTGGGGTAAAACGCAGGAAATCAATGTGATCAAAAGTGGCGGGATCCATTACAAAAAGGCGGATATCCATTCCGTATCGGTTAACCTCATTGGCAATACCGCTATTCTGTTAAGCAACATTACCTTACTGGCAGTTGTTGGTGGAAATGAAGTGACCAACCCTTTTATTGTAACAGAGGTTTATGTTAAGGAAAAAAACAAATGGAACCTCGGATCGCTTTCTTTTACCAAAGTAAACACACCCGGGGCGCAACGTTAGCAGTCCCCAATCAGTAAAACCGAAAAATGATGAAGAACACTAAAATGCTCCGGCCATTTTTACTCATGGGTTTAATCCTTTCGGCTGCCATGCAGGTAAAGGCTCAAAATTTAAGGTCCCAAAAAACCTTTAAGTATCGTAGCCCAGGGCAGTTTTGCCATAGGCGGTACGGCTAGTGCCGCGCCGGGGCAGTTCGATCTGGAAAATGCACTGAAGCCGCAGGGGCAAAGTTTTCATGGCGACCATGCTTATGTGTTTTATCAGGTTCCGCAGAAAGCGCACAGGCTGCCCCTTGTTTTTCTACATGGTGCAGGGCAGTCAAAAAAAACATGGGAAACTACCCCTGATGGGAGAGAAGGCTTTCAGAATATTTTTTTAAGACGGAATTTTCCGGTTTACCTTGTCGATCAACCACGGCGCGGAGAAGCTGGAAAAAGCACTGTTGCCGCAACCATTAACCCAACTGCCGATGAGCAGTTCTGGTTTACACAGTTCCGTATCGGCAATTATCCCGATTATTTTCCGGGTGTACAGTTTCCAAAAGATGCGGCATCGCTCGAACAGTTCTACCGGCAGATGACACCCAATACCGGAGCTTTTGATGGCCATTTGGTTGCCGATGCCATTTCTGCCCTGGTGGATAAAATAGGAGGTGGCATATTGGTTACCCATTCGCAGGGCGGCGGACCCGGATGGCTTGCTGCCATTAAGAATGAAAAAGTGAACGCCATTGTTGCTTACGAGCCTTACAGCGGTTTTGTTTTTCCAAAAGGCGAGCTGCCTGCACCCATTCCATCCAACGGATTATTCGGTGAATTGAAAGGCCTGGAAATACCGGTTTCAGATTTTAACAAGCTGCTTAAAATCCCGATTGTTATTTATTACGGCGATAATATAGCCAAGGAGCCAACCAAGATCTGGAACAAAGACCATTGGCGCTCGGGCCTCGAAATGGCCAGGCACTGGGCGGCTACCATCAATAAACACGGAGGCGATGCCACCGTAATCCACCTGCCCGAAGTTGGAATTACAGGCAATACGCATTTCCCCTTTTCCGATCTAAATAACCTCCAGGTGGCAGATCAGCTATCTGCATGGCTCAGGCAAAAGGGCTTGGATAAGTAATTAAGGTTGTAATCCCTGTAATACATCTACTCTAATACTGCCAGCTAAACTGATCTTTGTATCGAAATAAGAAAGCAGTTAAAAAAAACGACAGGAAATAAAATTTAAAATAAATGAAATTACTAAATATCCTATCGGTAGCGGTTTTGCTATCCCTTGCGGGCGGTATGTTCAATAAACTGACGGCACAAACTAAACCAGCAACAGCAAACAGGTTAAGTACCCAACAGCAAAGTATTATTGCCATTTCGGCCGCTGCGGGTAAAGGCGATTTAAGTGGTTTAAAAGAAAACTTAAACAAAGGCCTTGATGCCGGATTAACCGTTAACCAGATCAAAGAATCGTTGGTTCACCTGTATGCCTATTGTGGGTTTCCGAGGAGCTTACGGGCCCTGCAGACCTTTATGACCGTTTTAGATGAACGTAAAGCAAAAGGCATCCACGATCGGATCGGTAAAACCGCAACGCCCATTAAAGATCAGCGCAGCAGGTACGAAAGGGGTAAGGCTACTTTAGAAGAATTAACAGGGGTAAAAGAGGCGGGGGCAAAAACGGGCTATGCCGCATTTGCACCAGAAATAGAAGTCTTTTTAAAAGAGCATCTTTTCGCCGATCTATTTGAGCGTGATGTGCTTACCTATACTGAAAGGGAACTGGTTACCATATCGGTACTGAGCAGTATTGGAGGAGTAGAACCCATGCTGCGGTCGCACCTAACCATTTGCCTCAACCTTGGCCTATCGCCAATACAATTGAAGGAGTTTGTAGAAATTATCAGATCTACCCTGGGCGCAAAAGAAGCAAACAGCGCACAAACAGTTTTAGATGAACTGTTAAAAAACAGAAAATAACATGAAAAAATTGACATCAATAATTGCCCTGGCCATATCAATAGGCGCTACCGAAAATACACAGGCACAATCGGCCTTAAAAGAACAGGGTAAAAATCCATTTACTTTGGTATATGATGGGGCCATTATCAAAAATGAAAAGGGAAAAGTAAACATCCATCCTGTTAGTTACGATATTGGGGGCGTCAAAATTGCCGCAAATATTTATACACCAGCTGGTTTCAATCCGGCGAAAAAATATCCAACAGTTGCAGTTGCCCACCCCAATGGAGGGGTAAAAGAACAGGTTGCCGGCTTATATGCACAGCGCTTGGCCGAAGAAGGCTACATTACCATTGTTGCCGATGCGGCCTATCAGGGCGCCAGCGGTGGAACACCAAGGAATACAGATAAACCGGCCAACCGCATAGCCGATATACATGCCATGGCCGATTATATTTCGGGTTTTAAAGGTACAGATACTGCAAAACTTGCCTTGCTTGGAATTTGTGGCGGTGGCGGTTATGCCTTAAAGGCTGCCCAGGCTGATAAACGCTTTAAGGCTGTTGCAACATTAAGTATGTTCAATTCGGGTGAGGTAAGGCGTAACGGATTTTTGAATAGCCAGGTTGCAACCATCCAGCAGCGTTTAAAACAGGCCTCGGATGCAAGGGCGCAGGAAGCAGCGGGTGGAGAAATTGTTTACGTGGGAACAGCCAGTCCAACCGATGAAGAAATTGCCAAAATACCAACCGATTTATACCGGGAAGGATACATATATTATTACCGGTCTTATGCGCATCCGAATTCGACTTTTAAGTATACCATGAGCAGTTTGATGGATCTGATGACTTTTGATGCCAATACCAACATGGATCTGATCAATCAGCCTTTGTTGATGATTGCAGGCAGCAAAGCCGATACCAAATACATGACTGATGAAGCCTTTGAAAAAGCAACAAATACCAGAAATAAAGAATTGTTCCTGCTTGATGGGGCAACGCATATACAAACCTATTGGAAACCGGTGTATGTAGCCCAGGCCGTAAATAAACTGGTTAATTTTTATCAGGTCAACCTATAATAAAAAGATTATGAAATACCATTTTAACATCATAATACCCGCACTGCTTTGTGTGCTTATGGCCTGTTCCAATAATCAAAAAGCAGCGGTAGGGAAACCAAAAACGGCGCTTGTTTTTCCGCAGGGTAAAAAAGTGACCAATAATAACTTTACAGGCACAGTTTACCTGCATAATATGATTGAAGGCGATAGCCTAAACCAGAACAGCGTAGGCAATGTAACCTTCGAAGCAAAGGCCCGGAGCAAGTGGCATGTGCATCCTGCAGGTCAGATTTTGCTGGCAACCGATGGTGTAGGTTATTATCAGGAACAAGGGAAACCAAAGCTTATCCTCCGTAAAGGCGATGTAATTAAATGCCCGCCCAATGTGGCCCACTGGCACGGTGCAAGCATTGATACAGCCTTTGTGCAAATTGCGATAACCAGCCGCGAAAAAGGACCTACGCTTTGGCTAGAGCCCGTTACAGATGCACAATACAAGGGCAATTAAACACTCAGCATTGATTTAAGGCCACTTTGTTTAATCGGGCTCCGGCGCTTAGTTTTCTCCAAGCAATTCCAGTTGCTCAAAAAAAGGCACTAGCGATCTTCCTTTTGTGGTTAGGTAATATTCAACATGCAATGGTTTTAGCCGCACAACTTTTCTTTCCAAAAGCCCAACCTCTTCCAGTTCGCGTAGGGCAGTGCTGAGCGATTGTTTGTTTGCCCCAGGAATATCACGTAACAGGCTACTGAAGCGTAAAGGTGCATCTAAGGAAAGCCGAAAAATTGCGGGCCTAAACTTTCCTGAAAGCAGTTTTAACAGTGCCTGCGCTTTGCAGGGTTCTGCATGTTCATCATTGGCTTTTGTAGTCATGTTTTTTTGACTTATTGACGGTGATATTAATCTTTTGGAGATTTGCACAAAAGTAAAGATAAGATACAGAAAACAGGCCAATCGTTAAAAAACAATGAACGGAAAAAATAATAATCCCCTGCTGTGCGATCCCGAATTGGGGATATGCGAACTGCCCCATGAATCAGTATTGGAAGGAGAAAAACCAGCAGCAGTTAACCATAAAAAACTCAGCATTATTTATTTCACCGATCCGATATGCTCTACCTGCTGGGGAATTGAACCGCAGTTAAGGAGATTGAAGCTGGAATATGGCGATGCGCTGGATATCGATTACCGCATGGGCGGATTGCTTCCGGATTGGAGCTATAACAGCGGTGGGATAAGTAAACCATCAGATGTGGCAGCGCATTGGGATGAAGTAAGTGCGTATTATCAGGTACCTATTGATGGCGATGTATGGTTAAGCGATCCGCTCGATTCTTCTTACCCACCTTCAATAGCCTACAAGGCGGCCGAATTACAGGGGTCAGAGAAGGCACAGGCCTTTCTGCGGATTTTGAGGGAAATGGTGTTTTTAAAGAAAAAGAACATTGCAAAGTGGGAGAATATCGAATCTGCAGCTGTTGCAGCAGGTTTGGACGGCAACCGGCTGAAAATAAACTTTGATGGACAGGCGAGGATTTTGTTCCGCAAAGATCTCGAACTTGCCAGGGAGATGGGCGTAAGGGGCTTTCCGACCATGTATTTCATCAATAGCAGCGGCGTTACCGAAAAAGTGTACGGTTTCAAACCTTATCAGGTATACAAAGAGGCGCTTAATAAAATTGCACCGGGCATCGTTAAAAAAGATTATCCCAAAACATGGGAGGCGTTGTTTGGTCAATTTCCATCGCTCATGGCCCGGGAGTTTTCAGAACTTGCCCATATTTCTACAGCAGATGCACAGTTACTGCTAAGTAAATTGGTGGCAGAAAAAAAGCTCTCGGTGCTGGTTACTAAAAACGGGAATATCTGGTCAAGAATTTAAAGGCAGGCTAAACGTAAAAGTGGAGCCCTTTTTGGGTTCGCTTTTAACAGTGAGCGTGCCGTTGTGGCGCTCAATAATGGAGTGGGCAAGGTAGAGGCCTATGCCAAATCCCGAGAAATGCTGCTCATCTTTGCCTTCTACCCGGTAAAAACGCTCAAAGATTTTTAGGTGGTCTTTTTCACTGATGCCAATACCATGATCGGTGATGCTAACACTCACCTGATCTTCTTCTTGAGTTATTGAAATGTTTACCGGAGTTTTTGCTGGCGAATATTTGATGGCATTGGCAATCAGGTTGATAATTACCTGTGCAATTTTATCGCGGTCTAATTCTGCAGTAAACTCACCATTCTGTTTTAAGGTAATGTCCCTATCAGGGTTGGTCATCCGGAAATCCTCAACCATTTCGGCTATCAGGGCATTCAGGTTTATTGGCCTCTTGTTCAGGTCCAGCCGGCCGCTTTCAATGCGCGATAAATCAAGCATATCCGATACTACACTGGTGAGCTGCATTACCAGGCGGCCAACACGGTCAAGGCCTCCTGCAATCTTTTCTTTTTCAATATCGTTCTTTTTAATTTCCCGCTGCATCAATTGGATGTAACCTTTGATAGAAGTTACCGGTGTTTTAAGCTCGTGCGAGAGCATACTTACAAAATCTGCTTTCCGCTGCTCTTCTTCCTTAAATTTCTGTATGTCGGTGGTCGATCCGACCCACATTTTAATCTGTCCATTTTCATCCAGGATGGGCGAGGCAATATTTAAATGCCATATGTATTGGCCTGAGGTGTTTTTGAAACGCATTTCCGATACATGTGGCAAACCTGTATGGGCCGCTTGAGCAAGCCCTAACTGGAAAGCGGCAATTTCATCAGGGTGCATCATCTGGTGGTAGCCGAAATCTCTGAGGTCTTCAAAACCCATTCCGGCAAAATCCAGCCAATGCTGGTTAAAAAAGGTAACCTCTCCTGATGGGAGCGCGTAAGAGATTTTGGCAGGTACCAAATCGGCCAAATGGCGGAAATGCAGCTCGCTCTCTTCAATCTTTTTTCTGGCCACAACCTGTTCGGTTACCTCAAACACAAAATTAAACACACCATCAATTTGGTTATGTATATTTCGCCTTGGTACATAGTTAAAGGTAAAATAACGGTCGGTGGTTGGTCCGCCCTCATAATCAGAAATGGGCACGTGCAGTTCGTGTACTTCGAATGGGGTACCATGGTGATAGGTTTCCAGCATCGAATCTATTAACGGAGCACCCTTCAGCTCGGGTACAGCCTCTAGTATCGGACGCCCGAGCAGGTTTCTTCCGGCAAGGATTTTTTGGTAAGCGGGGTTAACCATTTCGTAGGTAAGCTCAGGTCCTGTCCAAAGACATATGCCAGCAGGCGCTTTCATAAAAAACTCGTTAAGCTTATTGCGCTCTATTTCCAGTATTTCGTTGGCCCGGTCTACTCTTTTACGCTCAATAGGCAGGATAATCATCCCATCGAATTAGATGCTTATTCGAATATGTTCGAAGAACGGATTAATTATCTGCCTAATAATCCAGTTGAGGCTGGGTTGGTGGCAAATGCCTCAGACTATTTATACTGTAGTGCTATAGATTACGAAGGAGGGAAAGGATTGATTGGAATTGATCTATTGGTTTAACCACGGCACAAGTCGGGCCGCTGCTTAGGGCAGGGGCGCTAAGACTTGCGCCAGAATGGGATTACGTAGAAAAGTACCCAAAATTGCTGGCATAAACTTTTCCTTTACTAATGCTTATAATATATTTTAAGCGTTCTAAGGTAAGATTTGGTATCGAGTACAGGTTAAAAATAATACCTTGTTTCATTTTGGCTACATCATCTGGTATATCGTCTATATCCGTATTATTAAATGAAATGTTATTAATGCTTTTTAATGGAATTATTGCTTTTGGAAAAGTTTTCAACTGTGTCGAATTCAGGTTGAGCCGTTCTAAGGCATCAAGCTCACCAAATGAAGTTGGTAGGCTCTCTACTTTACTGAATTGTAAATTAATCTCTTTTAGCTTTTTAAGCTTTCCAAAGCTGTTTGGCAATGACTTTATGCCAGATGATTCTCCATTAAAATAAGTTAAGGATGTAAGATCACCAAAACTTTCAGGCAATGTTTCTGCCTTGCCCCCTAAAAATAAAGTTGATAGTTTACTGAGGTTTCCAAAGCTGTTGGGAAGCTTGGTAAAGCTTCCATAAAGAGTTAACGACTCGAGACTTTGAAGGTTTCCAAAATTTTCGGGAATAGATTGCAAGTTCAGTCCGCTGATTTTTAGTGATTTTAATGTTGGTAATGCCGAGAAAGATTCAGGTAACGCCCTAAGTTTATTACTGGTAATTTCAAGGGTTTCGAGATTTCTAAGGTCTCCCATTTTTGATGAAAGCGTCATTTCACCATTTGCATTGTCATCAAAAATTAAACGGAGGAATTTTAAAGATTTACACTCGCTAAACCTTTGAGGGAAATAGGCATATTTGCAGTTAAGCTCTACATGTTCCAGCTCTTTTAACTCTCCAATATCATCAGTTAAACTAAAAATAGTGGTGGTGATCTTTTTTAAATTGGTAAGGCCGCCTAAAGTCCCATTAAAGTTTACATAGCCCGAATATCTTACGCTAAACAATTCCAAAGCCTTTAAGTTGGCAAAAGATTTCGGGAGCAGTACTTCGTTAGATGAAGGTGCAGAATTTCTAGGAGCAAAAAGGAAAATCTTTAATTTGGTAAGGTTTCCAATATTGTCTGGTATATTGGTATTATAACCTGCTCCATCAATATTCAATTCTTCCAAATTGAGGTAATGATCGCCAAATATAGGCGATATTTCCCTCAAGCTTGAGCCCCCTAAAATAAGCCGACGCAGGTATTTAAATGCCGATAGTGCTGGATAGGTTTTAGGTTCTCCAAATATCCAGGCAATCCCCGAGGCTTGTAGGTTAAGCTCTAATATATTTCCTTGGTTATCTTCAATGATTCGGCCATCACCACGCGATAACTGTAGCTCATACAGTCCCTCATCTTGGGTGTAATTTCCGGTTTTAAAGGTTTTCTTATATTGAAAAACCTTACCCGCATATGTATAATTGTAAGTGGCCGTATAATTGGTGTTTGCATAGCCATGTAGCTCTATGCTGGGTTTTTTGTCAGGACTTTCGGCATTACCATCAAAATATTTAGAAGAAAGCTGTCCGTATGCGCCATCAATGCTCCAGCTTCCCCTATATTTAGGGTTTACCGATAAGGTACGGATGGTTTCAAATTTTGATGAAGAAATATCCGTGATCTCTATTGCTGGTAAGGGGATTTTTATCTTAACCTGCACAGTGCCTATACTTCCATCTTTATCTATACGCTTCCATTCAAGGGTATATTCTTCACCCGGTAACCCTTTAAATTTACTAAACGGGTTATTTTTATCCTCCAGGGAAACATAGTTGTCAACAATATTCCCTGCCAATATCCGCCATTCTCCACGCTCCCCACTTTGTAAAGTGCTTGCATTTAAACTAACCGTAAAATCTTCGCTCGCCGATTCTGCTTCATTGATTTTAGGTTCGTATTTATCCTGAAGTATATCAACATATTCTTTTTTCTTACAGGAATTTAGGCTAAATAGTATCGCAATAAGCAATAAGTAACGGTAGTTTTTAAGCATAAAGAGCAGTTAAGGCGTGGTAATAAATGAGTAAACATCGGAGTATACCTCTTTTGATGATGCAGCGTCTTTTACATATATCTGGTAATAATAGGTTTTAGATGCAGCCATGTTATTTAAAAACACACCATATCTGTTTAAACTAACCTCATTGGCAGTATATCGCACTATATCTTTATTTTGGTATAAGGAGCTTTTATTCGTGGTTAATTTTATACCCACTTCTTTATAAGGATATTGGTGCAGCGAAAACTCTATCTTATATGCACCTTGTACATATTTCAATTCGGGATTAACCTGGTCAAAAGCATCAACAGGTACTTCTATAATCTGCTTTTTACAGGCTCCTGTTAGGATGATAAAGATGGTTAGTAATAAAACCGATAAACTTTTAACGGCCTTTGGCAATTGATACTTCATAAATCTTGCTGCTTGTAAAACCCAGATCGGTGTTGATATGTAGTTTATTATTGTAATTAAAAAAGCCGTTGAGGTAAACATTCGGCAAATTGCTTTTCAAATACACCTGATAAAGTTTCTGATCTATAGGATCGAATAGTTTAAAATCATCAAGAGAAGCTGTAACTAAGATTTTCTGATCATAAACTACTACATTTTTGGGGATAAATGTAAGTGGTTGTGCAACTGTACCACCCCAGTAAATTTCTTTGAGTGCGAAATTGTCTTCAACTTTAAATACAGCAAAAGTTGCACTCAGATTAAAACCATTATCGCTTACAGGTACCAAACCAGTTAAATACATTTTATTGTTAACGGAAATAAAATTAAAATATAAAATTTTGATATCCAGGTTCGTGGCAGATTCAAATTGTTTGCTCTGCCTGTTGTACCGGTAGATAAAATTGTCGGTCTTAATCACCAGATTAGGATTGGAAGTCTGTTCGTCGACCAAACTGAAGGCCATATAAAGATCTCCATTATGGATCAGATAATGGCTGTTTTTTACTATACGGCTGCTTCCGGAAGAATTTTGTGCTTTAAACGAATAGCTTGTCCACTTGGAAGTTCCAGGATTATAAGAATAAGCCTCAGGGTATTTATAGGCAACTGAAAAATCAGCTGGATTGGGAAAGTAGGTTTTATCTGTAGGAGGGAAAAACAACTGTCCATCAAACGAAGTGCCAGTGGCGTTGCTGTTTAAGGTATTGATGGTATTATCTGGTATAGCACCTAAAACAGTAAAACGTTGTGCCGCATCGTTCCACTTAGAAACCTGTTTGTCGAAAAAGTAGTAAAGTTCATTTTCGAAAACAGAAGCAAAATAACCACGTAAATTGGTAGGCTGAAAACTGATCCAATATCGGTCGCCATGAAATGCAAATGGAATTGATTGGAAAAAGATTTCCTTCCCTTGATAAAGCCCCTGTACCGCATAGTTTGCATTTACAGTCCTTACAATTCCTTTAATGGTCAATTTATATCTGCTGCCTGCGATAAGTACTGGATAAGCTATGGTTACAGGGTTAAGGTTTACTTTGATTTCCAGTTGAGACAGATTAAGGTTTTGCAGATTTTCTCCCTCTATATCAATGGTAAAATTTCCCTGATCATCGTAATCAATACTGGTGCTTTTGATTTGTAAGGCAAATTTGGACAATTCCTCCGATAATGTTTTAACCGTATATTCTTTGGCAGCCACTTTCTGCTCTCCATTAAGTTTGTAAAAAACTTTAAAAGCGTATTCGGTACCAGGTTCCAGTTTTTGAAGAGATAACTTTAACAGGCCATTCTCTCTGATGGCTTTTACAGTGTTGGTGGCTACTGGATCATTTTTTTTATAAAATACAACTCCAGTTTCCTCATAGCCAAGTTGCGAAAGCTTATAATTAATATTAACCTGGTTTGACGTTACAAACTCTATATAAACATTTTCAACAGAGATGACGTTCTGAAGATCCATTCCTTTTTTACACGAACAGATACCACAGAAAAACAGCAGAAGAAAGAACCATTTACATTTTTCCATCTGTATCTGTTTTAATATATACGAAATTTGGATTGTCATAGGTATAAGTTTGCATGTAGTTTAAAAAGATATTATACGAACCATCTGCATTTCCGGTAATACCCTTTAATATATGCGGCTTAATATCTTGGTAATAACGTTTCGATTTAATATTCATATCCTTGTCGAAAGTGTAAAGCCCGGCATAAGTATTGAGCCCACCGCCATCAACCTGTCCTACTACAATAATCTCACCTTTGGCATTAAAAAAAGCCTTATCAGCATTTAAGTAATCCGAAGTTTGATTTTTTTTGATCAGGGTACCATCTGTACTAAATTTAAAGTATCTTAAGTAACTGTAGGAGGAATTGCGACCAAATAAATACAGGTTATCCTGTTCATCTACCAATAATGAGGTCATCCAAAATCCCAAGTTGTATTCGTTTGGTAATGTGCCATCAAAAAGAAAATCTTTTATAAAGTCTCCATTAGGGCTACACTTATGCACCCTGATCTTGGTATAACTATCACTTTGATCCCTAAATATATAGTAGATGTTTTTTTTGGAATCAGCGTTAATGGCGACGATCCAACCTAAACGGTCGGTATTTGTTTTGTGCCAGATAATACTCAGATCATCGGGATTAATTGCCAGAAGATTTCCTTGTTGAGTACCCAAGATTATCTGTTGTGGAGAAGAGTAAAAACTCGATTGGAAAATTTGTGAACCTATTCGGTCGCCATAATTTTTGATAGCCAATATTTCACCATTACCTGATGCGAATTTTACTGCAGAATTTTGCATAAACAATATACCTTCTTCGCCTGCTTTGTGTGAAGTTAAAAGTACCTCCCCATATACCGAAAGGTTAAAACTTTTGGTGGATAATAATCGGTACCATAACATTTTTCCAAACCTATCGATTTTGAAGAAAATGATTTTAAAGGTTTCATTGTCAAAAAAGCCATCATGCTGTAATAACCTCACAAAAAGATGTCCACCATCTGGCAGTTTTTGTAAACCTGTGGTTCCTGTTAACCGAGAGTAACTATGTATTCTGTATTCTTGATAGAAAATCTGCTCATTTTCAGTTGTATTTCCTAACGTAGTAGCTGCTATAGATTGTTCAACCTGTTTACCTTCCTTAGTTGAAGCAATAACCTTAATGGTATATTTTTGTGATTGAGTAAGGTTAATTAAACTGTATTTTGTTGTGGTTAAACCATCAATAACTTTTTGGTCGTTAAGGTATACGGAGTAAGTAACAGCTTTGAAATGTGTATTGTTGACAGCATTCCACTGTATTTCTATAAATTTATATCCAGCTGCTGAAACTTCAGCTTTTAATTCCGATAACTGCTCAGGCTGTTCGATAAGATTATCTGTTATCTGAGCTAGATTATCCTTTTTGCAGGCAAATAAAAACAATAGAAAAAAGCCAAACAAGGCTTTTCTGCAAAGAAGAGGCATATAGAGCATTAATTTTTAGATTGTTAACAACTATAAAATTAGATAAAATTAAGACAAAACAAAAAAATAGCAATGAAATATCTATATACAAGAAAATATTTAAAGAAATATTATTAAAACGCCTATTGGCGCAAGCGTGCCGTGTTTGCAAAGCCCGTAGAAGGTATACTTACGCTAGACCACTAAAACGAAAAAAGCCTGAAATCTAAATTTCAGGCTTTAATTTTTTCTGCGGAGAGCGAGGCTCCCGAACCCGGGGCTGAAATCCTGCTTTAATATGGTTTAAAAGATATATTCGATAAGTGACTCACCGAATTGCTCACCTTGATTTTTTACTGCAAATGCTAATATCCAAAGATAGGTATATTATTCATTCATGCCAAGAGGTCTCTATCGGAATAATATTTGAGTTGTGATCACACGATATCCTCAATATTCCTAATTGAGAAAAAAAATCTATATTATATCCTAAACCTCGATTCCTTTTAAATAAACTTCAATTTGTCTTCAGTATCTTATACCATATTTGCATACCATGAAGATTCTAATTGTTGAAGACGAACTTTCCCTGCAGCGCAGTATAGCACAATACCTCATGTCGGAAGGTAATCTGTGCAGTATGGCCTCAACCTATGCCCAGGCACAGGATAGACTCGCGGCATATGAATATGACTGCATTTTGCTGGATCTCACACTTCCAGATGGAGAGGGACTTCAGATACTGAACTACCTTAAACGAATGAACCGGACAGAAGGGGTGATTATTATATCGGCGAGAAATTCTATAGACCAAAAGATAGAAGGTTTAAGCCTTGGTGCCGATGATTACCTGATCAAGCCCTTTCATCTCTCAGAACTCAATGCTAGAATATTGGCAGTTGTTCGCCGCAAAAGCGCTCATGGGGAACGTCATATTGAATTTAACGAAATCAGGATAGATCTTGACGCGAAAGAGGTGCTTGTAAGTGGAAAAGTGGTTTACATGACCAAAAAAGAATTTGATCTTCTGCTTTATTTTATTTCCAATAAAGGTAAAGTAATCTCTAAATCTGCTGCCGTAGAGCACATCTGGGGAGATGATTCGGATATGGCCGACAGTTTTGATTTCATTTATACCCACATCAAGAACATCAGGAAAAAGCTAACAGATGGAGGAAGCAGTGATTACTTTCAATCCGTATATGGCATTGGATATAAATTCACCGAGCTATGAAGCTATTTACCAGATATAACAGGATACTTGTGATCATCAGTCTTTTCGGACTGCTACTGATCGGTTTTCTTTTCTACCGGATGCTGACCTATTATCTCGATGAACAGATTGACCATGACCTGGTAGAAGAGATTATGGAGGTAAAGGAGTATTCAGAAAAAGGAAATTTTTATCAACCGCATGAATTTGAGGATCTCGTTGTCCAATACAAAAAAATACCAAAAGCCAATCCTTCAAGCAGCTATGCCGATACGGTCTTTTACAATCCGGTAAAGCACCGCAACGAGACTGCAAGATACCTTAAGACTGAACTCGAACTCATCGGGCAGCCTTACCAGATTTTGGTTATCGCTTCTAAATTTGAACGGCAGGAGCAGATTAGGAACATCTGCATGATTATCCTGGTTCCGGTAATGCTGCTTTTTGCTTTGGTGCTATTAATTAACCGGATTTTACTAAAAAAAATATGGGGACCGTTTGAGCAACTTTTAAAAAATATTACTGCATTCAATATCAACCGCGATCAGCCATATGAGCCTGTAGAGATGCCGGTGGAAGAATTCAGGCAATTAAATAAGGTATTGGTCGAACTTTCTGGCAAGGTGAAGTCGGATTACAATGAAATCAAACTATTTACAGAAAATGCATCACACGAAATGATGACGCCCCTCGCGGTGATCAACTCAAAGCTTGATAATATGCTCCAGTCAAATGTTCTGGGTAAAGAAGATGGCGAAACGCTCTTTGAACTGTATAAAGCAACTTCGCGTCTAACCAAGCTAAACCAATCGCTACTTCTTTTAGTTAAGATTGATAATAATTTATTGCAGGATGAGGAAAAGGTTAACTTGAAATCACTTATCGAAGAAAAGCAGGTATACTTCCAGGAACTTATCACCGAGCGGAATATTATTGTTGAAACCATATTGACCGATGTAACGATTTCTGCAAGCCGAAGCCTGCTTGAAATATTGATTAATAATCTTTTCAGCAACGTGATCAGGCATAATTATGATGATGGAAAAATTGAGATCAGTCTTGATAAAGATAAAATAGTATTTGCCAACACCGGACACAACAAAGCGCTCGATGATGAAAAAATATTTGATCGTTTTTATAAGGATAACGCTTCTGAGGGTACCGGTTTAGGGCTTGCCATACTCAAACAAATCTGTAACCGTCAGCACTACCTGCTGAACTATACTTATCATCACGATTTGCATTCATTCACAATAATATTTAACCCTCAATAAGATCATATATGGCTATTATCGAACCTGCTAATAAAGAAATCGGAGAGAACAGAAAAGGAAAGAAATATGCTTCTTCCATACGTTTCTGGCATTGGATAAATTTTATCATCATCTCCGGGTCACTGCTCACTGTGCTAATCAACTCTACACTTTTTGACCGTGCTGAGCGCAGCTTGGTGAAAAATGAATTGATCAATGCCGGCGCATCAGTAAGTGACAAGCAGGCCGGTGCAGTAACACATGGCCTTGAAGATCAGGTATGGGGCATACACATCAATTTTGGTTATGCCCTCGCTGCGCTTTTTCTTTTAAGATTAATTGCCGAGTTTTTTCTGCCTTCCGCGCAAAGGCTCCTGCCCAAGCTCAAAAAAGCTTACCAAGCTTATTTTATCTTAAAAAAAGAACGTGAAGCGGCGAAACACGAACTGGTGGTAAAGGGACTTTATCTCATTTTTTATCTCTTGCTTCTGATTATGGTTATTACCGGCCTGCTGCTGGCTTTCGAAGACTATACCGGCATCCGGGAAAATATCAACCACAGCATAAAAGAATTCCATGGCTTCTGCATGTACCTGATACTGGCTTTTATTGTCCTTCACCTGGCAGGGGTTTTTCTGGCTGAAAGAGCGAATGGAAAGGGAATTGTTTCTGATATGATAAACGGGGGAGAAAATTAAGGTAACGGTTAATCATTCTAACATGAAAGCGTATGAGCAAGCTTCATAAGGAAGAGCACCTAAAAAGCTCAGCATTTATATCTGATATTGTTATTGGGATGAGCGACGGGCTTACCGTTCCATTTGCACTTGCCGCTGGTCTGAGCGCTGCAGTAAGCAGCAATTCAATTATCATAACCGCCGGTATTGCCGAGATCATTGCCGGTTGCATCGCTATGGGGCTGGGCGGCTACCTGGCCGGTAAAACAGAGCAGGAGCATTATGAAAGTGAGCTAAAAAGGGAATACCTCGAAGTAGAAAATGTGCCCGGAAAGGAAAAAGAAGAGGTGAAGGAAATCTTTGCTGAATATGGGCTGGACGAAAAGGCACAGGATTTGATTGTGGATCAATTGATTAAGAATAAAGACCATTGGGTAGATTTTATGATGAAGTTTGAGCTGGGCCTGGAAAAACCAGACGTCAACAGGGCACGAAATAGTGCTCTTACGATAGGATTTTCATACTGTGTTGGTGGCATGTTACCTTTATCAGCCTATTTTTTTACCTCAAAACCGCAGGATGGGCTCATACTTTCTGCCGTGCTCACCACCATTTGTCTGTTTGTGTTTGGCTATTTCAAAAGCCGTGTAACCGGCCAGCCGCCAATAAAGGGTGCTTTAAAAGTTACTGCAATCGGTCTGATAGCTGCCGGGGCGGCATTTCTGATCGCAAGACTGATTACTTAAAACGTTCCATGTTTTGAAACCTTAAATTCATTATTAACAAATATTAATAGATTTTAATCTAAACTTCAGAATGTCTTCAGACTTTGTCTATAGTTTTGTTACAAGCAATCGTTTTTATCCCTATTCCAGGATAAAAGGATCGCTAAAGCCAACGGAACCTAAAGCCTTTTTATAGATAGAATTCTACACAGATTTTATTCAGCATATTCCCATCGATACTAAATGGTTATCCATCGGGACATTGTCCGAATATTTCATTGCATTGCTCATTTTAACTATAAAAAGAATATGGACAGGAAAGATTTTCTTAACAGCATTGGGATGAGCGCCGCGGCTTTCGCCCTGATGGGCTGTATCGGTTGCAAAAAAACGGATGGCAGCAGTTCTACGGATACTACAGGTCCTACCGGCGTAAACTTTACGCTCGATTTGAGCCTGGCTGCCAATGCAGCATTGCTAAGCAACGGTGGGGCATTGGTGTCAAACGGGGTTATCGTGGCCAAAACAAAAGCAGGGGCTTATATTGCCGTACAGCGATCGTGCACCCACGAAAGTTATACGCTTACCTATCAATCGGCAAACAGCCGTTTTTACTGTCCTAACCATGGCGCAACCTTTTCTGAAAACGGAGCTGTAACCAATGGCCCGGCTTCACGCTCCTTAACCGTTTATAATACCCTGCTTACGGGTACTACTTTAAAAGTTTATTCTTAAAATTTTATGAAACTACTTTTTGTTGCCCTATTGGGGCTATTTACTATTCCAGCATCATGGATGGTAAACTTTACAGAAGCTCAGAAACAGGCTAAGGCCACACATAAACAGATCCTGATTAATTTTTCTGGATCCGATTGGTGCGGTCCATGTATCCGCCTGCGCAAAGAGATTTTGGAATCCGAAAGCTTTGAACAATATGCGGCTGCCAATCTGCTGCTTGTGAGAGCAGATTTTCCAAGACAAAAGAAAAATCAGCTTCCAAAAGAGCAGGTTAAGTTAAACGAATCACTGGCCGAGTTGTACAATAAGGACGGTAAGTTTCCCTACACGGTTCTGGTAGATGAAAATGGAAAGGTGCTCAAAACCTGGGACGGATTTCCTGATGAAAGTCCGCAGGCTTTTGTTTCCGAAATTGATAAACTAAAATAATTTCATCATGGCTAAACCTGTTTCTGTAAACCGGATGCTAAAACTCATGGGAAACCGGTTTGAGTTTACTGTGATCGCTGAGCACGAGCAGGAGGGCAATGTGGCCATAGATGCCGCAATAGATGAAGTGCGAAGGATAGAATACCTCCTCACCACTTTCAGCGATCTCAGCCAAACCAGCCTGATAAATGAGCATGCCGGTTTAAGCCCGGTAAAAGTAGACGAGGAAGTAATCAATCTTTTAGAGCGGTCTATCAGGATATCAGAAATTACCGATGGTGCTTTCGATATTACCTACGGATCGATCGATAAGAGGCTCTGGAATTTTGATCAGAATATGACCAGTCTTCCTGATGAAGCTACCGCCCTAAAATCTGTTGGGCTCATCGATTACCGAAATGTGGTCCTGAACAGGGATAAATCGACTGTGTTTCTAAAAAGTAAGGGCATGCGTATCGGTTTTGGCGGAATAGGAAAGGGTTACGCAGCCGATAGGGCAAAGTTAGTACTGCAAAAGCTGGGTATTAAAAGTGGAATTGTAAATGCGGCAGGAGACCTGATTACCTGGGGTACTCAAGCCAGCGGCCATCCATGGACGGTAGGTATTGCAGATCCTGAACAAACCAACAGGCCGTTTTCTGCACTCAAAATCAGCGATATGGCGATTGCCACTTCGGGCAGTTACGAAAAATTTGTGACGATTAATGGCAAACGCTATTCCCATACCATCGATCCTAAAACCGGGCTACCGGTAAGCGGTGTAAAAAGTGTGAGTATTATCTGCCCAAGTGCAGAGCTTGCTGATGCACTTGCTACACCGGTTGTGGTAATGGGGGTAAAAATAGGGCTGGAGCTGATCAACCAGATTAAACAAGTGGCCTGTATTGTTATCGATGACAATGACAGGGTTTTTACCTCAAACAATATTAATGTGATATAAATATGAAAATTTCAAGAACATTTTTCCTTTCGATGGTTACCGCAATTTCGCTGGGCAGCATGCTTAGTGCCTGTAGCAGCGTAAAGCCTTATCAGAAAAGTAAACTCAACGATGCCGACATGATCCTTTCGGCCCGAAAGGCCCAGAAATTTGAACAGAGTTTTCAGCTTTACCGAGAAGGCGCCTCAGGTGCCAATGGAGGCAAGAGCGGTGGTGGTTGTGGCTGTAACTAAATAGGATCAAAAAATGAAAAAAATATATCTTCATGTGCTTTTTATGTACTTCGGTATATTGGGCACTTATGCCCAAACCAGGCCTGAGCCTGCAAAAGCAGACAGCAGTAAATACCAATCGCGCAAACTCAAAATCGATGAGATTAACCTGGTTTCAGCATATTACCACCAAAATGGAAATAATTCTGCCGTTACAGGAGGTATAGGTACCGAGAAACTGAGTGATTTTGCCAATACCATCGACCTCCAAATGTCCAGGTTCAATAAAAGGGGCAGGAAAAATACTTTCCTTTTCGAACTTGGTGTTGATCATTATACTTCGGCTTCTTCTGATAAGATCGATCCAAGTACCATTTCTTCAGCCTCTTCTGCTGATACCCGGATTTATCCATCTTTAAACTGGACACACTCCAATGAAGAAACCGGTAATTCTTTTGGATTCACCGGATCATATTCAACAGAATTCGATTATCAGTCACTGGGAGCAGCCTTTAACTTAACCCGTTTATCAAAAGATAAAAATACCCAGTTTGACTTCAAGCTCCAGGCATTTTTGGACCAATGGACCGTTATCCTGCCCATTGAACTGCGAACGGGCAATACCGGCAGGGGTGGTGAGCAGTACGATACCGCACCGAGGAATTCATTCAGTGCATCATTTTCGCTCTCGCAGGTAATTTCGCAGAAATTTCAGGCCTCATTGATCCTGGAACCATCATATCAGAAGGGCTTGCTTGCAACCAAATACCAGCGCGATTATTTTACCGATGGTTCGCTTCGTTCAGAAACCCTGCCCGATAAGCGTTACAAACTTCCTATCGGATTACGCATGAACTACTTTTTGGACGACCACTTTGTAATTCGCACTTTCTACCGTTATTACATGGATAACTGGGGCATTAGGGCACATACTGCAGAGCTTGAAATACCGGTGAAGATCAATTCGTTCTTCTCTATAAGCCCTTTCTACCGTTATAACAATCAGGTTGGAACCAAATATTTCGCGCCTTATGGCCAGCATTCGCCATCGGAACAGTATTTTACCAGCGATTATGACCTATCGACACTCAGCAGTGATTTTTATGGCGCGGGCATCCGGTTTGCTCCGCCGAAGGGTGTTTTTGGCTGGCAAAGGCTGAATATGCTGGAGCTGCGTTACGGGCACTATTCGCGCTCAACAAGTTTAGTTTCGAACATTGTATCGTTAAACCTCAAGTTTAAATAAAACTTTGTAAATAGTGATTGCAGATAGATAAATCGGTGATGATCAATAATTGATCGGGCCGGTTTATCTAAATTGTCCTTTTTCCAATAACGAAATGGTATTGAGCTGAATCTTGTTTAACCTTTCCTGAAGTTCCAATGCTTTGTTCTTCTCAGTGAGCAAAGCCTTCAAACGGTTTACTTCTGCCGTGAGCTTATGTTTCTCTTGCAACTCAATCTTTGAGAATACCTTTCCGCTCTCGTAATAGCTGAAAAAATTATAATTCAGGATTTCGCTGACGCGCACTAGTGTAAGGATATCGATGGTTGCGGTATTCAGTATTTCCTGTGCTTTTGTTTTACTAATCTCAAGCGCTGCGGCAATGTCTGAAACAGAGATATCTCTCTGTTTCATTTCTTTCCAGATCATTAAGCCTATATGAACACTCATTTTCTATTGGGGGGTAATGTTAAAATACTGAAATTACACAAAGGATAATAAATTTAATCTTTTTTGTGGTAATGATAATTAGTCTAAATATCCCTTGGATAAGGTTTTAGATAGATTTCCCTTATTTGTGTTATACCAGATGACGATCATTTTAATAACTGATGCGGCTCATATTTTTATCATGAGGTTTTTCCAAACTTTATGCATAACAAAAAAGAGCTCAATATGAAAAAAATATTGGTACCTGTTGATTTCTCTGCAACAGCTGAAAATGCAGCCGATTATGCTACCGATCTTGCCCATGGTATTGGTGCCAGGGTAGAACTGCTAAATATTTTTCAGGTTCCCGAGTTTTCTCCTGTTGCTGCCTCACTGGTATGGCCAATCGAAGAATATAAGCTTATAGAGGATAATGCTAAAAAAGCCCTCGGCAAGATGGTAGAAAGGGTTGAAGAAAAATATAAAAAGGCCCATCATGAGCCTGGTTTTAAAGCGGAAGTATTCGGACGATTGATTCGTGGTGAAGTAGGCGAAGAGGTAGGTAAATATTTTACTGAGGGTAAAATGAACCTCGTTGTAACCGGTTTAAACCATGCGGATAATTTAACTAAAATGTTCATGGGCAGTGCGGCCAGGAAGATCATCGGACAGGAAATACCCGTTTTGCTTGTGCCTGCGGGTTATCGGTTTAAGAAGCCTAAAAAAATAGCTTTTGCCACAGATTTTAGCCATAGCGATGTCCCCGTTCTATGTGCACTTGCCGAATTTGCAAAACCCTTTAGTGCTGATATACTGATCATGCATACTGGTCATTCAGCATCGGATTTAAACCAAAGCGCAGATTTTTTAAACAGGATTGCAGACAGGGTTAACTATAGGCATATCTATCACAGGTATGTAAATAGCCAGGGAATTAAAGAAGGTTTGGACTGGATCGTAGAGAACGGGCAAATTGATATCCTGGCCATGGTTCACCGCAAACACGATTTTTTTTATCGTCTGTTTAATGGCAGCTATACAATGAACATGTCTGATCACATTCCGATTCCGCTTTTGGCTTTACCGCCCGAACATAAGGTTCCGATGTAGTAGTCAGTAAATAAGCAAAATTCAAATCCCAAACACAAAAAGATGTATCCTAAAACAATGAAAGCTGCAGTTATCCATGAATATGGAGGACCCCTGGCCATAGAAGAACTTCCGGTTAGACCGCTCGATCAATATGAGATCCTGGTAAAAGTAATTTCATGTGGTGTATGCCATACCGATTTACATGCCTGCAATGGCGACTGGCCCGTAAAATCGAAAATGCCTCTGATACCTGGTCACGAAGCCATCGGGCTGGTTGCCGCAATGGGGGATGATGTTAAAAGTGTTAAGGAAGGGGATGTGGTTGGTGTGCCCTGGCTATACAGTGCCTGTGGCTGTTGCGAATTCTGTTTAACAGGCTGGGAAACATTGTGCTACGAACAACAAAATGGCGGTTATAGTGTTAACGGAGGCTTCGCAGAATATGTAATTGCCGATTCGAGATATGTTGCCCACTTTCCTTCACATGTTAACTTCTCAGAAATGGCTCCGATTATCTGTGCCGGCGTTACCGTTTATAAAGGCTTAAAAGAAACCGAGGTTAGCGCAGGAGAATGGGTGGCCATATCGGGCATAGGCGGACTTGGGCATCTTGGTGTTCAGTATGCAAAGGCCATGGGCTTTCAGGTAGCGGCAATTGATATATCGAACGAAAAACTGGAGATGGCCAGAAAACTTGGTGCCGACATTATAGTGAACGCGCTTGAACACGATCCTGGTGATTTTCTTAAAAAACAGACTGGTGGTATGCACGGTGTTTTGGTTACTGCGGTAACACCGGTGGCTTTCAGTCAGGGGCTTTCGGCATTACGCAGAAAAGGAACATTATCGCTAAACGGATTGCCTCCCGGTAGTTTTGACCTTCCCATATTCGATACCGTCTTAAACCGGATAACAGTTAGAGGCTCTATTGTAGGCACAAGAAAGGATATGCAGGAAGCCATCGAATTTGCTGTAGAAGGAAAGGTAAGGGCACAGGTTACACCGGCAAAACTGGAAGATATTAACGAATTATTCGGAAAGATGACAAAGGGGGAAATAGAGGCAAGGATTGTGCTGGAAATTTCGGGCAGTTAGTATTTATAAACAGATATCTAAGGATAAAAAAATGTTAGGGAAATTAGAAGAAGTGGAGATCGAAAACCTCCTTAAAGAACAATATATTGGCCGTTTGGCCTGCCATGCCCACGGCATAAGTTACATTGTACCCATTAATTATGTGTACAACAGCGGCACCGTTTACGCCCATTCCGCTCCCGGGCAAAAAATCAGGATGATGAAAAGTAATCCACAGGTGTGCTTCCAGACTGATCAGATCCGCGATACTTACAACTGGAGAAGTGCGGTATGCTGGGGCAAATTTGAGGAAATTACCAATGCTGGCGAAAACAAAGGGCACTCCAGGGCATTATCCACCGGATGATGCCCTTAACCAATACACCTTCAGAGCAGCCCTCACATGGCACAGGAAAATCCGATGCTTACGATAAAGAAATTATTGTATTTAAAATTATCCTGCACCTTAAAACCGGAAGATTTGAAATAAATGATAACAATAACTGATAATTTTATCTTGCTTCTAATATTCCAATCCGCAATTTCTACTCAAAAAAATGAGCTTGATCATTTTTTGAGTTGACAGGTATCATCCACCGGTTCCCTCAGCTTCGATAGTTTTGCTTTCGAAATCATCCGGCCTTTCGTTAAGAAGGGTCATACCCATATATAACGAAATACGATGCCACATTCATTCCATATTCCCGTATTGGGCTTAGGCTATTCTATCGATACCCCTTTAAAAGTTGCCAAATACGGCATCTCTTCCGTGCTATCTATAGTTGATGACGAACTCATCGAGCGTATGCGTGCCTATCATTCAAAAAACCGTTTCAATTCTTTCGAAGCGATTCCAAAAGGAGTAACTGACAGCCGGAGCAAACGTATCACCGCATACCTCAACTTTTTGTCGGATACTATAACTGACGATTTTAAAGCCTTAAAACAACAGGATTTCGCCGTTGGAAATGATATTTGCCGTTATTTTGAGCTTTTATCTGATTCTGCTAAATTAAAACATGGTTACGATCTGATGCTGGAATATCCGGAAGGTGAAACCAAAAAGACTTTTCAGTCACTTTTAAAAAATGCGATGAGGATGGGAGCAATTGATGTGAACATTATGGCCAAGGTAGATAAAATGAATGATGTAGATGGCGAATATTCCGGCGATACTCATTCCGATGCATTAACAGCACTACGCGGTTTTGCCGAAAGTAAACTGAGCGCTTCAGTTGTGCTGTCTGCAGGGATGAATCCGAAATTATACAGCTATATAGAAAATTTTGAAGACTTTTTTCCGGATGAAAATGGAAAGCTTAAAAAGAAAATCATATTAAAAGTAAGCGATTTCAGGTCGGCACTGATCCAGGCTAAATTTTTGGCAAAAAAGGGTTTGTGGGTTTCAGAATTCAGGATAGAATCCGGGCTGAATTGCGGTGGCCATGCGTTTGCTACAGAAGGATATTTATTGGGGCCGATTTTGGAAGAATTTAAGCAAAAGAAAAATGACATGCTTCTGGAGCTTTTTAAAATATTCGAGTCTGCTTTGACACAAAAGGGAATGCAAGCAGAAAAACAGCCCAAACAACGGATCAGTGTTCAGGGCGGTATAGGTACTGCGGCAGAACATAACTTCCTACTTCAATACTATAATTTGGATGCCACAGGATGGGGAAGCCCTTTTCTGCTCGTACCCGAAGTAACCAATGTAGATGCCCGAACATTGGAACAATTGGCCGGTTCGAGGGAGAGTGATTTTTATCTGAGCGGAGCATCTCCGCTGGGTATCCGGTTTAATAATTTTAAAAACAGTACCATAGATATCCAGCGTACAGAGCGGATAGAAAAGGGCCGTCCGGGAAGCCCGTGTACCAAGAAATACCTCTGCAACAATACCGAATTTACTGAGCAGGCCATCTGTACTGCATCCCGCGAGTACCAGCACTTAAAGATTAAAAGTTTAAAAATAGCAGGCTTACCTGCCGATGAATACCAAAAGCAGTTTAAATTGATAACCGAAAAGGTTTGTCTATGCGAGGGATTATGTGCCTCCACCTATTTAAAATATAACATCTCCAAACCAAAAGAAAGTTTGGCGGTAGCCATTTGCCCGGGGCCAAATCTCGCTTATTTTTATGATGTCTATTCATTTGATGAGATGGTTGGGCATATTTATGGAAAAATTAACCTGTTGGCGAGAGTAGAAAGGCCACATGTTTTTATTAAAGAGCTTAATCTCTATATTGACTATCTCCAGGAAGATATTAAACAGCAGTTTCAAAATTTTAGCGGTAAGAAAAAAAAGCAGTTAAATGCGTTCAAACTTCAGCTAACTGAAGGGATTAATTATTATAAAAAACTTTTTGCCGAGGTTGCAGATCAGGCATCCGGTGAATTAAAAGGATTATGTGAGCAACTAGCGAAGTCGAAAGACAAACTCGATGGATTGATTGTTGAATAAGGAAAAAAGATCGGGAATAACTTTTCTATATTTACAATGATATACTGGATGCGAAATGGATAGATCAAAATTTTTAGATGCAATAATTGAAAATGCCATTGATGGGATTATTACCATAGATGATAAAGGAATTATTGAACATTTAAACCCGGCCGCGCTCGAACTTTTTGGTTATGACAGAGCAGAACTTGTAGGAAAAAATGTTTCGGTGTTAATGCCGGAACCCGATCATTCGCGCCATGATGGCTACTTGTCCAGATATGAACATACCGGACAGAAACACATTATAGGTGTTGGAAGAGAAGTTTCGGGGAAACGTAAAGACGGCTCGGTTTTCCCCTTTAGACTGGGCGTTAGTGAAATCAAATTTAGCGACCGTAAAATTTATACCGGTTTTATCCATGATCTGAGTAAAGAAAAAGCCAATGAAGAGCAGATTAAAAGTTATACCGAAAAACTGGAGGTCAAAATCAAGGAACGCACGCAGGATCTGGTGAAACTTGTGTCGGAACTGGAGATGGCCAAAGAGAATATGCAGGCACTCTTTCATAAGGAAAAGGAACTCAATCAGCTCAAAACCAGGTTTGTTTCTATGGCCTCACACGAGTTTAGGACACCATTAAGCTCCATTCAGTTATCGGCTTCTTTAATCGATAAATATACTATCAAACAGGATGTAGCCAGTGTAGAGAAACATACGCTGAAAATCAAAAATTCAATCAATAACCTTACCACCATCCTGAACGATTTCCTGTCATTGGAAAAACTTGAAGCAGGAAAAGTAGAAGTATCTGCCCAATCTTTCAACATCATTAGCTTCGCTGAGGAAATAGCTGAAGAAATGCAGATGATGACCAAACAGAACCAGCACATTATTTACGAACATACCGGTACAACCGCCCAAGTTCATCTCGATCAGAATCTGTTGAAAAACTGCGTGATTAATCTGATTTCCAATTCAATAAAATACTCTGGCGAAGATACGCTGATCCAGTTCAATTCCATTTTAAAAAACGATAAACTTATCCTGGAGGTGAAAGATAACGGTATTGGAATTCCGCTGGTTGACCAAAGTAATCTTTTCGAGCCGTTTTTCAGGGCGCACAATACCGGCGATATCCCGGGAACAGGTTTAGGCCTCAACATTGTAAAAAGATATGTTGGCCTGATGGATGGCACGGTAAGCTGCCAGAGTGAACAAAATTCAGGTACGGTCTTTACACTGAGCTTTAATTTCCATAAATAATTTACAGTTTAATACACATTCCCATGAACAAGAAAGTTTTGATTATTGAAGATAATGACGACATCAGGGAAAGTACGGCCGAAGTACTCGATCTGGCTGGTTATGAAACCTTTACTGCTAAGCACGGTAAACTCGGGGTAGAAATAGCATTAAACAATTTGCCTGATGTGATCCTCTGCGATATCATGATGCCGGAACTGGATGGTTATGGTGTACTGTACCTGTTGAACAAAAACCAAAAAACGGCCAATATTCCATTCATTTTTATCACCGCCAAAACCGAGCGTGCAGATATGCGAAAAGGTATGGAAATGGGAGCTGATGATTATCTGACTAAGCCATTTGATGATATCGAACTTTTCAGGGCGATAGAAAGCAGGTTTAAGAAAAAGCAGCAATCGGCAGGTTTTAACGCTACATCAGGCAATAGCGAAACGGTGATAGAAGAACTTCGTAAGAAGGGAAAATCTAAACCAATAGTGAATAAACAGATTATTTATGTAGAAGGGGATGAGCCAACTCACCTTTATTATTTGGTTAAGGGCCAGGTTAAAACCTACAAGCGTTTTAAAGACGGGAGGGAACTTTCATCCAATCTTTATAGGGATGGCGATTTTTTTGGATACGAAAGTCTCTGCAATGGCGGGGTTTATACTGACAATGCGGCAACATTGATTGAGTCGGATATTATCCACATCCCAAAAGTAGATTTTATGGAGTATCTTCTCAATCACCAAACCGTTTCAAAAACTTTTATCGGTTTGTTATCGGGCAATATAAGTGATAAAGGAAGGCAAATGCTTCAACTGGCTTATTCATCAGTAAGAAAACGTGTAGCAGAAGCCTTGCTGCAAGTGGCTGCCAAATTTGGTGACGGTAAGGAAGATAGCTGTACTATCAGGATTTCTCGTGATGACCTTGCTGCATTAGTAGGTACTGCCAGCGAAACCGTAAGCAGAATGCTGGCTGATTTTAAAGATGAAAAGCTCATTGATAAAACAGGTAATGCCATTAACATTCTTTCTTTAGAAAAACTACGGAATATTAAACAATAATTTTGCTTGATTGCCTGTAAATTAGAAGGTTAATTGTTTAAATCTGCTAAATAACTCCGGACGCATAACTTCAATTTTCAGACTGAAAGATTAAAGGCCCCAAATTTCAAAATCAAGATCAATCGATTTCAAACTGAAGAACTAGACTGTGGACAGCTAACCGGTTAATCGATGACATACGCCTTTCTCTGAGTGAAAAACTACCAAAAGTAAAAAAAATCACTTTTTTTACTAAGAATTCTCACCTTTTACATCTGCCGTGCGCCATAGTTTTGCATATATAAACTCTATATATGAAAGCTATAGCTTATAACATCAAGCCCGATGAAAAGGAATGGTTGGTACTGGCCAATTATAAAAAACATGACATTACCATAATTGCAAATAGTTTAACAGCCGATACACTTTCATTTGCAACAGGAAAGGAAGCACTATTGGTTTTTAATAATGATGAGCTTAGCGAAATAATGATCTCGGGCCTGAAAGCCCTCGGTATAAAATATATCGCTACTGCATCATTCCAAACAGACCATCTTGATTTAAAAGCTGCCGGTTCTGCCGGAATTAAAGTTGCAAATGTTCCTTTGGCATCCGGCGATTCAGGTGCTAGAGAACGGATGGAACAGGTGATCAAAAACCTCGACCAGTGGGCTGCGGGTAAATGCGTTGGTAGTGCATGCTGCTGTCAAAATGAATGTTCGACAGTAAAAGCGCTTAAATAATGGAAACTTCTGCACTCCTGCAAAAATACAATGTAGCCACACCAAGATACACCAGTTATCCAACCGTACCTTACTGGGATATTGAAAGTTTTAATGTAAATGGCTGGTTGGCCAATGTTGCCAATATCTATGCAAACCATAAGGATGAAGGAATTAGTTTATATATCCATCTTCCATTTTGCGAAAGCCTGTGCACCTATTGTGCTTGCAATACTAGGATTACTAAAAATCATGACATAGAGCTGCCCTATATTAACGCTGTACTTGCGGAATGGAAAATGTATGTAGAAATTTTAAGGGATAAACCCAGATTAAAAGAATTGCACCTTGGCGGAGGAACACCTACTTTTTTTAGTGCAGAAAATCTCGAATTGCTCTTGAATGGCATTATGGAAAGTGTAACCATAACACCCGCAACAGAACTTTCTTTTGAGGCTCACCCCGCCAATACAACCAGTATACACTTAACTACACTATATAATCTTGGTTTTAGGAGGTTAAGTTTAGGTATCCAGGATTTTGATCCTGAAGTACAGTTTCTGATCAACCGTTATCAAACGCCCGGGCAGGTAGCTGAAATTACCGCAACGGCAAGACAAATCGGCTATACTTCTGTTAATTTTGATCTAATTTATGGCCTGCCGGGACAAACTATCGCCGGACTAACAGAAACTATGAATGAAGTGATCGCAATGCAGCCAGACCGCATTGCCTTTTACAGCTATGCGCATGTGCCATGGTCAAAGCCCGGACAGAGGCATTACTCCGAAAAAGATATACCCAATGGTGATGAAAAGTTTATTCTTTACGAGCTTGGCAGGCAATTGCTTGACAGAGCTGGGTATAGCGACGTTGGTATGGATCATTTTGCGCTAAAAAGTGATTCTTTATATAAGGCAATGACCGAACAGAAGCTGCATCGCAATTTTATGGGCTATACCAGGCAACATACCCATTTACTTATAGGTTTAGGGGTGTCCTCCATCAGCGATAGCTGGACAGCTTTTGCACAAAACCCAAAAACAGTAGAGGCTTATCTGGATAAGATAAAACAGGGAATCTTGCCGGTAGAAAAAGGACATTTCCTTAGCGGTGAAGATATTGAAGTTAGAAAACATATCCTCAACATTATGTGCAGGGAAAATACCTTTTACGACGAAGGGATTCCTGAAGGGGTATATGGCAGACTCTTGCCTTTATTACGTGATAAACTTATTTGGGTAACGGAAAAGGAAATCAGGATCACCACTAAAGGTAAATCTTTTCTCCGGAATGTATGTATGGCCTTTGACGAGAAACTGTGGCTTAAACAGCCCAAAACTCAATTATTTAGTTCATCAATCTAAAAAAGGATTACAATGGAAGATCAAAAGAAAACTCTCACCCAGGCGGTGTGCTACCACTGTGGCGAAGATCTGCCCAAGGTAAAATACCAGCTCGATGATAAAGATTTTTGTTGCCTGGGTTGTATGGCGGTTTTCAAGATCTTATCTGAAAACAACCTTTGCAACTATTATGTGTACAACAATAACCCGGGCCAACGCTTTAAAAATGATGATCATTTAGAATACCTCGACGAACCGAAGATTATTGATCAGCTGCTGGATTACCGGCATGAGCATTCGAGCATTATTACCTTTTACGTTCCCGCAATCCACTGTAGTTCCTGTATCTGGCTGTTAGAGCATTTATACAAAATCAATGCAGCCATATTCAGTTCGAGGATCGATTTCCTTAAGAAACAGGTGACCATTAGTTTTAACCACACTGAAATTTCTCTGAGGCATCTGGTAGAAACTTTAAACCATATTGGCTACGAACCCCTGATCAGTTTGCAGGATGTAGTAAAAGCACATAGCAGCTCGGTAGATAAGGCTTTAGTGTTGAAAATTGCTGTCGCCGGATTTCTAATGGGTAATGTCATGCTCTTTAGTTTTCCCGAGTATTTTGGTCTTTCAGGCTTTGAGAAACAGTTTCAATCCCTTTTTGGCTGGCTAAACTTAGCTTTTTCCATTCCTGCCGCCTTTTATTGTGGCCGCGATTATTTTATCTCAGCCATCACGAGCATCAAACACAAACACATCAATCTGGATACCCCATTGGCACTGATTATTGCGGTATTGTTTTTACGGACTGCTTTTGAGGTCATTTTCAGCTTTGGACCGGGTTTTGCCGATACCTTAACCGGATTGGTATTTTTACTCTTGATGGGAAGATGGCTCAAACAACGTACTTACCATCACATTTCTTTCGATCGTGATTACCGTTCTTACTTCCCGATTGCAGTAACTAGGTTGTCAAACGGAAAAGAAAAGCCAGTACCGATAAACGAAATCAAGATTGGTGACAGGCTATGGATCAGGAACGGAGAGCTGGTTCCAGCTGATGCCATTCTGATGAAAGGTGAGGCCTGGGTGGACATGAGTTTTGTTACCGGTGAATCGGAACCCGTACACAAAGTTTTAGGTGAGATTATTTATGCAGGTGGCAGACAAACCAGTGAGGCCATTGAGCTCGAAGTAATCAAACCTGTTTCGCAGAGTTATTTAACAGGTTTATGGAACCATGATCATTATAAAAATGATACCGAAAAACAGAATTTTAACGATACTGTAGCCAAATATTTCAGCCTTGGTGTTTTCCTGATTGCTTTTTTTGCAACCGGGTATTGGTTGCTCCAAAATGACAGCCACAAAGCATGGTCTGCATTTACTGCTGTGATTATTGTGGCCTGTCCGTGCGTACTGGCTTTAAGTACACCATTTACCCTATCTGCAATTTTATCGGTTTTTGATAAGAAGGGGTTTTATGTGAAAAATACCGATGCTGTTGAAGAGCTTGCCAAATGCGATACGCTGATTTTCGATAAGACAGGTACGCTAACCAGCAATGAAAATGCAACGATTAGCTTTAGCGGAGTTCTAACCGACGAGGAGAAGGTTATGATTGCATCATTGCTGAGAAATTCTATCCATCCCTTAAGCCGTCATATCTTGAAGGCCTTAAATGTTGATCGGTTTTGTACAATCTGCGGTTATAAAGAAGTAGTAGGTAAAGGTTTAACGGCTACAGTAAATAGCAAAAGCATTTATGCCGGGCATTTATCTATGCTACCTACTGCCATAAACGCTGCCGGCGAAACGGGAGTACATATTGTAATCGACCATGTTTATAAAGGATATTTCGAAATCAAACAGCAGTGGCGTAAAGGATTGGCACAGTTGATTTTAAAAATTTTGAAATTCAAGCTGCTGGTTTTATCTGGCGATATTGATAAAGACCGGTGGATGCTGGATACCATTTTTGCCAAGAATACAAGCATCAGGTTCCGCCAGAGTCCGCATCAAAAACTGGATGCTGTTCTACAACTTCAACAGCAAGGAAATAAGGTAATGATGCTGGGGGATGGTTTAAACGATGCTGGTGCATTAAAACAAAGTAATTTTGGAATCGCAATAACCGATAACATCAATAATTTTACGCCGGGCTGCGATGCCATCCTGAAAGGAGATGCCCTGAATTTTCTGCCTGATTTTATCAAATTAAGTAAGGACGGGCTGAAGATCGTTAAAACAAGTTTCGCTATAGCTATTGCCTATAATTGCATTGGTATTTATTTTGCCGTGCAGGGTACACTTTATCCTTTGGTGGCGGCCGTACTGATGCCAATCAGCACCATTACCATTATTTCCTTTACTACCCTGGCTACCAAATGGTTTGCCCGTAAAAATAAACTGATATGAACATCCTTTACTTCCTGGTTGGCTGCAGTGTTTTAATGGCCCTCATTTTTCTGGCTGCATTTTTCTGGGCATATAAAACCGGTCAGAACGATGATGTATATACTCCAGGCATCCGCATACTTTTCGATGATGAGGTTATTAACGAAAGAAGTGAAGAAGATCACTTTTCCACCTAACGGCCATCATCCTTTGCCAGTGTCGTGCAGAATATCTTTGGTGCACAAACAAACAAAATTCAACTTCTATTATGCAGTTAGAAAAATTTACTTACGATAACAAGATTGTCAGAAACTTTGGGATTGCCACCCTGGTTTGGGGAATTATCGGTATGACGGTTGGCTTGCTCGCAGCCATGCAATTGTTCAAGCCGGCTATGAACATGGGCAGTCAGTATACCACATTTGGCAGGATCAGACCATTGCATACCAATGCCGTAATCTTTGCATTTGTGGGCAATGCCATTTTTATGGGCGTATATTATTCGCTTCAGCGTTTGCTAAAAGCACGGATGTTTAGCGATGTGCTGAGCAAAATACACTTCTGGGGCTGGCAGCTGATTATTTTATCGGCCGTAATCACGCTTCCGCTGGGTTTTACTACCTCACATGAGTATGCTGAGCTCGAATGGCCGATTGATATTGCCATCACCGTTATCTGGATGGTTTTTGGCGTAAATATGTTCGGTACCATATTTAAAAGAAGAGAACGCCATTTATATGTAGCCATCTGGTTTTACATTGCAACTTTTGTTACCATTGCCGTATTGCACATCGTAAACTCTTTCGAACTTCCTATTTCTTTCATGAAAAGTTACTATGTGTATGCTGGTGTTCAGGATGCGCTTGTACAATGGTGGTATGGGCATAATGCGGTGGCATTTTTCCTCACCACACCTTACCTGGGCATGATGTATTATTTCTTGCCCAAAATGGCCGGAAGGCCTGTTTACTCCTATAAACTAAGTATCCTTCATTTTTGGTCGCTTATTTTTATTTACATCTGGGCAGGCCCTCACCATTTATTGTACACTTCGCTACCAGGCTGGGCCCAATCATTAGGCGTTGCCTTTTCGATCATGCTGATCGCACCAAGCTGGGGCGGTATGATCAACGGTTTGTTAACCTTGCGTGGCGTCTGGGATAAAGTAAGAGAAGATGTAACCCTGAAATTTATGGTGGTTGCCCTTACCGCTTATGGTATGGCCACTTTCGAAGGACCGTTATTATCGCTAAAACAGATTAACGGTGTAGCCCACTTTACCGATTGGATTGTTGCACACGTACATGTTGGTGCTTTGGGCTGGAACGGATTTTTAACTTTTGGGATACTGTACTGGTTAATTCCCCGCATTTACAAAACAGAATTATATTCTAAAAAACTGGCTGGTTTCCATTTTTGGGTAGGTACTTTAGGAATACTCTTTTATGCTGTACCTATGTATTGGGCAGGTTTTACCCAGGGACTGATGTGGAAAGAATTTACGCCTGAAGGATTATTGAAATACCCAAATTTTTTGGCCACCACGCTACAGATTATCCCGATGCACATTTTACGTTCAATCGGTGGGGCACTTTATTTAACAGGGGTTATTGCCATGACTTATAACCTGGCTAAAACAATGGTGGGGGCTAAACTGGTCGCCAACGAACCAGCCGAGGCTATGCCTTTAGCTAAAATTATTGTAGAAACATCTCCTGCGGATAAAGCCTGGCACAGGGTTCTGGAACGCAAACCAATGAAATTTATGGTGCTGTCACTCATCATTATCCTTATTGGCGGTATGGTAGAAATGATGCCAACCTTTACCATACAATCTAATGTGCCAACCATTGCCAGTGTAAAACCTTATTCGGCACTAGAACTTCAGGGGAGAGACCTATACATCAGAGAGGGTTGTGTAAACTGCCATTCGCAAACAGTACGGCCTTTCCGTTCAGAAACGGAGCGTTACGGAGAATACAGTAAAGCCGGAGAATTTGTATACGATCACCCGTTTTTATGGGGGAGCAAACGTACTGGACCCGATCTTCACCGCATAGGCGGAAAATATTCTGATGCCTGGCACTATAATCACCTGGTTGATCCGACTTCTATGTCGCCCGGGAGCATTATGCCCCCATACCCATGGCTTATTGGGCAGAAACTGGATATTACAACTACAGCCAGCAAGATCAGGGCCATGCAAACCCTGGGCGTTCCTTATCCCGAAGGTTATGATAAACGGGCATATGAAGACTTGAAGATCCAGGCAGAAAAGATTGTCTTCGAGCTGAAACAGAACAACATCAGGGTTAGGAGCGACAGAGAAATAGTTGCCATCATTGCTTACCTGCAACGTTTGGGTAGCGATATAAAAGCAAATAAAGAAACCGTTCCTTCAAATCAATAATATATGTTCAACCAGATTAAAGATTTAGCCGGGGGTGAATTATACCTCATCACCTCTCTGCTCATGTTTATGGCATTTTTCGTAATTGTGGGTATTTACCTGTTCAAATTAAGTAAAAAGCATATTGAAGCGATGGGCGAAATTCCATTACAAGAAAATCAACCTAATGTTTATGAAGAAGATTAAACTATTGCTATTGTCTTTGCTTTTATCAATTACAGCATATGCTGTGGATGAGAAACCCCCAACTGCAGTATCACCTTCCCAGCCAGGGTTGGGCCTTAGCCAGTCGGAACTGCTTATTGTGCTGCTGTTACTTTTTGTAACTATACTCCTTTTTGCTTCCTTAACGTTGCTTAAAGCATTTAAGGTAATGTATCAGGAGCAGTTAAATCCAACTCCATATACCGAACCGGTAAAGGAGCCTGTTTTAGATTATGATGACTGGTTAAAACAGCAACCTGTTAAACGATCCATCTGGATTAAACTTTTAAGTTTAAGGCCAATTGAAGAAGAGAAAAACCTGGTCATCGATCATGCGTACGATGGTATTAAAGAACTGAATAATCCTGTTCCTGCATGGTTCAATTTCCTCTTTTTCGGGACGATGATTTTTGCGGCTACTTATCTTTTTTATTACCACATCGGTGGCTACGGCGATCTGCAGGATACTGAATACGAAAAAGAGATGGCAAAAGCCAAGGTTGAAAAAGCAGCCTATCTCGAAAAATCGGCCAATACCATTGATGAAAACTCGGTGAAGTTCGATAATACACCCGCACTGCTGGCAGACGGGAAGACTATTTTTACGGCTAACTGTGTGGTATGCCACGGCGATAAAGGCCAGGGGATTATCGGACCAAATTTAACTGATGAATACTGGCTACATGGCGGAGGCATCAACAATGTATTCAAAACCATTAAATATGGTGTTCAGGAAAAAGGGATGATCAGTTGGGAGAAAAACCTGAATCCCAAACAACTCAGTGCGGTTGCTAATTTTATCATGTCGTTAAAAGGGACAAATCCTGCAGGTGCTAAAGCGCCCCAGGGTGAAAAATACGAAGCGAAAGATGTAAAAGACAGTGAAATGAAGGCGCCTAAAGACAGTGCGAGCAAAGCCAATGTTACAAAAAAGTAAAACAGGAATTAAGGGTAGAAACTTTATCTATCCTAAACAGCCATCAGGCAGGCTATATAATTACCGGAAATGGGTAAGCTATGTGCTGCTATTGTTTTTATTCTCCTGTCCGTTTTTAAAACTTAATGACGAGCAATTGGTGTTGCTCAATTTTATAGAAAGGAAATTTGTCTTTTTTGGACTGATTTTTACTCCACAGGATTTTTACCTGTTTGCCCTTGCGATGCTCATTTTTATCATGTTTATTGTGTGTTTTACCGTAGTGTTGGGCAGGTTATGGTGCGGATGGGCTTGCCCGCAAACGATCTTTATGGAAATGGTTTTCCGCAGGATTGAATACTGGGTTGAAGGCGATGCCAGTAAACAAAAAAAATTGGATCAGGGCGGCTGGAATACAGAGAAAATCTTCAAAAAAACCAGCAAACATTTCATTTTTCTGGCAATTTCTTTTGCAATTGCGAATACCTTCCTGGCTTATATGATTGGGTCGGCAGTACTTTATAAAATTATCACAGAACCAATTGCTGGCCATATATCTGGTTTTATAGCCATTTGGCTGTTTACATTTATTTTCTATGGGGTATTTGCCTATGCACGCGAAGTGGTATGCACGGTGATCTGTCCTTACGGTCGGCTTCAGGGTGTATTATTGGATAACCAAAGCTTGGTGGTAGCTTATGATTTTACACGGGGGGAACCACGGGGGCGTATTCAGAAAAGCGCAGCAACATTAAACACCGGCGACTGCATCGATTGTGGCCTTTGCGTGCAGGTTTGTCCTACCAATATCGATATCCGCGAAGGTACACAGCTAGAGTGCGTAAATTGTACCGCATGTATCGATTCGTGCAATGAAGTGATGTTTAAAATTAATAAACCCAAAAATCTGATTGGTTTTTTTAATCAGGATTTTATCAATGATCGCAAGGCCTATAAAATCGGCTTAAAATCTTACGGTTATGCGGCGGTGCTGGTAATGATAATGCTGGTTTTTTCTTCACTGATCTACAAAAGAGAAGATATTCAAACCACAGTTCTTAGGGCAAGCGGTACATTGTACCAAAGCAGGGGCGCAGACAAAACGAGCAATCTTTATAATGCGGAACTGATCAATAAAACCAATAAGACGATAAAATTTACTTTCAGATCGAAAGATAGAGGAGACGAAGTTAATTTTATCCAAAAAGCTGATGTTTTGCCAAAAGAAGGCTCAGTACATCTGACATTCTTTTTGATCAGGAAGAATAAATCTATCACAAAATACAAAACTGCTGCGGTTTTCGAAATCGTGGTAAATGGCGAAATTTTAAGTACCGCGACAACAAGTTTTTTTGCTCAACCGGAAGGGATTGAATGATTGGAACTGTGAATAATTGAATGAGAGATGAGTGAACCCCGGAATTGTTGTTAACATTAAGTCTTTCAAAATTCACTTATTCACAATTAAAAACTAAAGATATGAATTGGGGAACAAAGATAGTGTTGGGTATGCTTACATTCATGATATTTATTGTGTGTATGGTGGCTTATATGTTCTATGTACATGGTCGTGATGCTCTGATAGAAGAAAATTATTATGAAAAGGGGATCAATTATAATACAGAATATGATGCCAAACAGAATGTTTTAGATGATAATGCCAGACCCAGGATTACTGTTACAGAAACTCAGATTATTATCGAAATTAAAGATAGTGCTGCTTACAGTCTCATTTTAATGCGTGCTGCGAATAGTGATGATGATGTTAAATTAAAAGGGAACACTTCAGGAACTTCAAATCTTATTCTGGTAGATAAAACAAAATTGGCCAGGGGAATGTGGTTTTTTAATTTGCAATGGCGCGCTTCAGGCAAAGATTATTTGTTTAAAAATACCGTCGTCCTATGATCACCTTATTGCCACTGGCATTTTTAATGGGCCTTTTCGGGAGTCTTCACTGCGCTGTAATGTGCGGTCCGATAATGTTAGGTATGCCATTCAGAAAACAGGATTTTCTGCAAAGCGGAATTCAACTTTTGCTCTACCAATTGGGCAGGATTTTGATATATACTTTTTTAGGATGCTTGGTGGGTACTTTGGGTAGCAGTATCCGCGTATTTAGCGATCAGAAAACGCTGAGCATGTTAATCGGTTTTGTTTTGGTTTTATTTACTGTACTACAGTTTAATACCGCTTATAGAAATCGGTTTTCCGCGCTTCAGTCACGGATACTTAATCCCTTAAGCAGGTTGATGGGAAAAGTATTCAATTTGCCATTTTGGGGATTCTTTGCCGGTATGCTTAATGGTATTATTCCCTGTGGAATGGTTTATCTGGCGCTTGCAACTGCTTTAAACACTGGTGGCGCTAAATCTGGTGCCACATTTATGTTTCTTTTTGGTTTGGGCACAATACCGCTTATGCTTATCATTTCGCTAGGAGGTATTTATCTGAAGAAATACATCCACTTTAATACTAACAAACTTTTCCCCTGGTTTATGTTTTTTATGGGTACATTGCTCATATTGCGTTCAGCAGACTTAGGTATACCTTTTATATCTCCAAAAAATACGGGCACCTATGGTCATGTAATAGACTGCAGATAAAAATATTCCTTAAACAGGCGAAAGTCAGTGTTTGGTGACCGATTATTCCTTTTTTCGAATGCCTGACTTTATTCTCAATCGTGCTGGGAAAATTACTTGTGACATGGTTTGTTGATCCTTTGGTAAAAAGCTTTGGTCATTTCTTAAACGCTCGTTTCAAAAGGTCGAAACTATTATGTGTGGTTGTGGAAAAGTGTTGATAAACAGCTAGATTCATTGTGATTGCAATCATTTAATTCAATAACCCCGATCATGTAATGATACATTTCAACAAACTAATTTTACCACTCTAAACTAAACAATATGTCACTTTTAGAAAACACAATTACCGAAAAAGGATGCAAAATGACTGAAGATTTTTGGGATCCCGAATTCTCTGACCACCCTAGCCAGCCAAAAATGCCCGTAAACATCAAGGAAAAGGAAAATAAGTTTAAACTTGAAGTTTCCGCACCAGGTTTTAAAAAAAGGGATTTTAGCATCAGCGTGGATAACGGCCAACTTAATATTCTGGCAGAGCATGAATCTGAAAAGGATGAAGGCTATCTCCGCAAAGAATTTTCTCGGTCGTCTTTTTCTGGAACCTTCACATTGCCCGAAAATGTGTCGCCTGATCATATAACTGCAAATTATCATGGAGGAGTTCTGATACTTACCTTACGAAAGTTAGCAAGATCAAGAGTAATTAAAAAGAAAGTTAAAGTAGCTTAACCGGTGATTATAGTCTTTTGGCAATCATGACAAAAAGCGATGATGGCAGGATTTCTCCATTTTAAACCGAGTAAATATTATCCGGTTACGGATCTTTTTGTACTTCTTTAAGATTATTAAATGCCTGTTAAATTATCAAAAAGGGACATTGCTTATTGGAAATTATTTGTTCCTGTAAATCACATCGCATTTCTGACCGATACCCTTTCCCAAAATTATCGTGACCATCAATGTTTCCGGTGGTATTAACAAATTTATGATAATTAATATTCCGATCATGAAAACAAATCAGAAATCTTCTTTACGAAACATTCTATTTATTTCGCTGATATGCATGGTTTTTGCATCTCTGCCGTCCATATCTCTCAACGTATATGCATCGGTTCCTGGTCATATGGTCCAACAGTCAGATTCCATGCTGATCAAAAAGCAGCTTATCGCGCTCGAGCAGCGTTTGAACTATCCCGAAACAGTGGCTAGGTTTTATAAACAAAAGAGCTTTCAACGAGTGTGGGTTTATTCTGATACAGTGCGTACACCAGTGTATCAAGCCATGCTCCTCTTGGACTGTGTGTTACAGTTCGGGCTTAACCGTCAGGATTTTCATCCCAGTGAACTGACCTACAACAAACTTAAACCGCTAGTGTCCGGTACTTGGGTGAGCTACAGTATGGATAGGGAGGTTTTCGATGTTTATATGACCGATGCGGTGCTAACCCTGATCAATCACATGCATTATGGAAAGTTTAACCCGGTAAAAACAAAATATATCCTAAACAGGGCCGGGGAGAATTATGCCCTGAGCCTGTTGACCGCCTCGCTTACGGCACCTGATTTTATGGTGTGTATAGGCACAGCACAGCCTGATCTAAAAAGTTATAAGGATCTCCAGAGTTACCTCCATCTTGTAAAGGGGCAGTACATTGATGACTGTTATGAATTTCCCGAGGGAGAGGCCCGAAAAATGGCAATCAACCTGGAGAGGATGCGTTGGACTGGTATTGATAGCAGTTATTACCTGATGATTAACATCCCTTCTTTTCAGCTGACGGTTCATAATGGTGATTCCACGAAGTTTTTTAAGGTTATTGTTGGCCAGCCAAAGACACCATCCCCACAACTTGAAAGTAAAATAGAATATCTCACTACGACCCCTGGCTGGAAGGTTCCGCCAAAAATTTTTGTAAAAGAGCTTTTGCCCAAAGCAGTTAGTGATCCGGGTTTTTTGGAGGCGAATCGGTATTACATTTATGATCAGAAAGGAAACTATATCGTTCCAAGCCCGGTAAACCTAAAGTCTATCAGGGCGAAACCTGCTGGCTACTCCATGAGGCAAGCAGCTGGATGCGGCAATGCTATGGGTAAGATTGTCTTTCGGTTTTCCAATCGTTTTGATATTTATCTGCACGATACGCCTGAGCAAAAGCTCTTCAGTATAGACGACCGGGCCTTGAGCCACGGGTGCATAAGGGTAGAGAGAGCAGAAAGACTTGCATCGATGCTTTTGGTCCATGATGGTGGTTATATCAGGTCTGCCGAAATGGAAAAAGCTCTTCTTGGCCTCCAAACGGAAGACTTTTTTCTCCGGAAGGCCATACCCATTAAGATTACCTATTTTACCACAGAAATCCTGGATGGCCTGCTCAAGGTTTACCCCGACATTTATAACCTGGATCCCGCGCTGGAAAGGCAGATGTTTCCGCACGATTCTCCACTGATGCCGCGCCAGTGAAGGCATTACACCCGGATGCTAATTTAAGTTTTTAACCTGACCTGAAAATTCACATCTGTTGCCATTTTCTGCCCTTTCAGCCTATTATTGTTTGTCCATGCTTTCCTAAATGGGGATAGTGAATGTTGATTATGCTTGGGGTATAGAGGATAGATTCTAACGCTGACTGATGCTGGCTAGCAGGACAAAAAGTAATATTTAGATAAAAAATGGAAATTTTGCAAAGCCCAACCAATGGAAATCTTCAACGCCTAGCTTTCGAAGAGCTACTCGTGTCCCAATTGGAAGTACTGAAAGAAATGGCAGTGCATTTTGTCCGGGATCAGCAGGAAATCGAAGATCTTTGCCAGGATACACTGCTCAAGGCACTACGTTTTTACGAAAAATTTGATATGGATACCTGCATCCGCAAATGGCTGTTTACCATCATGAGAAATATATTTATTAATTTGGTAAACAGGGCTTCAAGGGGGCGGAACATTGATCTCGCGTTACAGAGTGAAATGAAGGGAAAATATGCTGAAAATATGGTTTTTTTTAACCTCACCGAGAATGATATCGAAGACGCTATAAGGAGACTGGCACCAGCAGTTCGAGAGCCAATAAGGATGTTCAATGCTGGATATAAATACCGGGAGATTGCGGAGGCAAGAGCTTTGCCCATTGGCACGGTAAAAACAAGGATTAGGACAGCTAGGATTTTCCTAGAACGAATATTCTTGGCCTCATCAGATTGATATTGATGCGTCTTTTTGGTTGGGGTAACTAAAATAAAATGATTTCAAATATTTCCTGATAGCTGGATTTAAAATACAATCATATAAGGTCGGTAGATTCAAATTTTAAAGTCTATCCATCTATTTGTTGGCGTTTGAGTGAAAATATTAGAGTTTCTTATCCGTTGGTAATAAAAGTTAAAAAAAGCAACAAAGAAAAAGGCAAATATTGTAAACTAGAAATCTTAAAGATGCCTTAAGCACGCATGTAAATGAGAAATCGTTTATGATGCACACGAGTGCAGCCGAATAAAAATGTAGCCTTCTGAAAGCAATTTTAAGGTTTTGGCTTGGGAAGCGAAACTTAACCATCTTCGTGTATTCCATTTTTAGATTTTTTTTTGGCAGCTTCGAGCAGTAAATCTTTGAACTTCTACACTACGGATGTAACTTTCAAAAACACAACTAAGTTCAAGATGGATAACGTCTTCGTTGGCTTCAAGTGATCTAAATCCTACAATGAAATGGATTAAATCGAAGAGCCGTAAGGAAATGGATTTGTTATATATCATATATAGTAATGAATTCAGCTGTTTATTATTAAGTAGGCGAGGTAAATTTGTAGCGAAATATAGTTGCTTTCGGTTTCTTACTTAGATCTTGTAAAGGAATTGAATAAAAAAGGTCTAAAAAAGCTGATATTCGATTTAGGCAACACTAAATAATGCAAGCTAGACAACTAGAAGGTCTTGATATGAAACAGGAGTAAGTATTTTATTGAAATACTTAAGATGTTTATCCTGCAATGATGAATCGACACTATGTGTTTGTTGTCTCCGCGTTGACTATTTACAGTTGATGGATAATCAATTTAGTAGAGACTATTAATCCGTGAAAAATAAACCATCGCTTGTAATTTTTTTAAGTTAAATTTATCTAAAGTCCTGAAGATTCATTTAATAATATGCTGATGAGAGTTGATTTTTTTAAAACACGTGAACGCTTTGATTTTTTTCCTCATCCCTATGATATTGGCAATCTGTTCGGTCCCTGGAAGCGAAATGCTGATAGTCATTTTCTGTTAAAGCTTTATAAGTTAGACGCGGGCAAGTATGCCGAATATTATGCATATCACCTTAATCATACCATAAAAAACCGCGTTGCCGGGGAGGAAGAGTTTTTCAGGCAGTTATGGCACCTAACAGAAACCAGAATCAACTATTTGCAGAGTAAGAATCCTCATGGCAGTGACCACGAGCAAAATTTAATTAGAATAGGGAAATTAAAACAATTTCAAGGATTTCTAAATGGAATCGATAAATGGAACGCCAGGCCGGCGGCGCTTGTGATTGAAGAGAAAGACCTGATTATCCAAAAACATCTTAATGAGATAGGTAAATTAAAACAACAGGTTGCCGAGTTGACCCAATACGAAGTAAAACAAAAAATCAGTATTGAAGATGAACATCTGCCAACTTTGATCGATCTCCTGCAACAGATGCGTAATTTAAAGTTACCGTCGGATAGACTATTGCTTAGATGCGATCACAAGATAACTTACGCCAAAATCATTGCCAAATACTTCAGCCATGGCGAAAAAGACATTCCGGTAGAAACCGCCAGGAATTACTTTGTTGAAAAGGCGGGAGATATTCCATCTAAAGGAACTTTTATTTATCCGGACCAGCAATTGTTTAAAATTGTAAGCATCAAATAGAAAACAGTATCCAGTATACATTTTAGACATGACCAGCACAATGCACTGGTCATGGTATCTGCCTATTACCATCAGATCTTTGCTAAAGAATTAATTAGTAAGGAGGTAATTTATGCAATTAGAAATCTTAACAGAAGCTGATCTCCAAAAGTTTAAAATTGAACTTTTTGATGAGCTAAAAAAAATGAATGCGGGTATTTACGTAGCATCTGATCAAAGGAAATGGCTACGGAGTGCAGAGGTTCGGCAATTATTAAAAATCTCCGCAGGTACGCTACAAAACCTACGTATCAACCGTACACTGCCATTTAAAAAAGTTGGCAGTATCTGTTATTATGCTTACGCAGATATCGAAAAACTTATGGGAAAGGGAGGGGAAATATGATTGATACCTCAAAAATTCATCTTGACTTTATAAAACAGTCGGAAGCTAAGAGAAGTATCCTGCCGAGCCATATCAGTCTCTTCACTGCAATGGTGATTTGCTGCCAAAAACAGGGGCAGAAGAGTCCATTTAGAATTACGCGTAGAGAGTTGATGTCACTTTCTGCTATCCGCTCATTTAATACCTATCATAAATGTCTCAGGGAACTGGTCAACCAGGGATGGATAGACTATAATCCAAGCTACAATACGATTACAGCTAGCCAAATCAGCTTTAACAGTGTTGTGCCGAAATAGGTGTTAGGTGCATAGCCTTTCATGTGAATATGCAATACTGGGATTGGGAGAATCATTTCTCTCGCATACCTATAGTTTTGTTTTCTGTATAGCTATAGAAAGGTTATACATTACGCTGAAAAGTCCTTTTTCATTTTCAGAAAAAGGAGCAAGCCGAAGTGGGGCAAAGCCCTACTTTCCTTGCCCATTTGCGTCGCAAATAGGGTTTTGGTTCTCCTCCGGGGAGAACTTGCCCCATTGAGGGCTATTTAAGACAGGATTATGGGAGAATAGCAGATCTCCTGTAAGGATAAAGGAAAGTAGTCTCCGAGTAAGCAGATGGGTTTCACGAATAACAGGCTATATTTTAGGATATAAAGAATAATAACGATGACAGCGCAGACCAAAACCTTTACCAAAACGGTCAGGTTCACCGAAACTACAAATACTAAATTCAACACGCTAGCTTTAAAATTAGGCCGGGATAAACGAACTGTGTTTGAACAGATGGTAGATTATTTCTACAAGAGTAAAAAAGACCCTTTAGACCTGAATGATGAGCTTTTAAAAAATACTCTCCTGAAAAATCATAATAGTTATATCAGTTTTATCAAGAGCCAGGAAGCTGACCTCTTAATCCCTACAAAAAGAGAAATTGGACGCGTGGTCACCGCTTTAGGTAAGGTGCTTGACGCATTCAATACCGAAGTGCTCAGGCATAATGAGTTGCAGATCCAGGGTCTAAAGCTTATTGAGAACAAACAGGACTTACAGGTACAGAAGTTTGTAAAGATTGATTCTCTAATGAAGACTGTTGAGCTCAAACTGGATACAAAGGATGAACTGAAAGCCAAATTCCTTCATATACTGGATAACTACATTCAGATCAGGGATACCTTCGGAATCACTACGCCGGGAATCAAGAGGCAGGAGCTTGTGGACACCTGTAAAGCACAGATTAGAAAGCTGTAGAATATGTTTATTAATATTACAGATACCATAACAGCCGATAATAGGGGAAGTAGTGGAGCCTTGGTCAATTATCTGGAAAAGGAAAACAGGATATATAATAAACAGGAAGAACGCTGGTTTAACCACCATGGAAAAGATTTTGAACCTTTCGAGGTCAGGCGAACCATTGACGGTAATGTTGCCAAACTTAGTAAAAAAGATCCCAAATTTTTCCTGATCAATATTAGTCCAAGCCAGAAGGAAATCAAACACCTGATAGACAGACATGGGGAAAATAATTTCAGGGACAAGTTAAAAGACTATGCAGTTAAGGTGATGGATGAATATGCCCGTAACTTTAAACGTCATGGGATTAATAGTAGCAAAGACCTGGTATGGTTTGCTAAACTGGAAAACCATAGATATTACGGGCATAAGGATAAGGAAATAAAAGACGGAACCAAGCGTCGGGGCGAACTCAAAACGGGCAATCAGGTTCACGTGCAAGTGATTGTAAGCCGAAAAGACCTGACCAATAAGATTAAACTCAGTCCGATGAACAACTCACAGGGCAAGAATGAGCAGCATTCCAAAAAAGTAGGACAATTTAAACGTACTGCGTTTATCCAATCCGGTGAGCGCCTGTTTGATCAGTTTTTTAAATATGAAAGGAACCTGAACGAAACAATGGCCTACGCGGTGGCAGAAAAGAACGGGAACCTGAACCAGCGCGAACAACTGGATATGCTCCGGCAAGGATCAGCCACAAATTACCAGTCCCGGTCCATTGCCAGGGAACTGATCAAAGATGTGGTTGAAGGTATGTTTCAAACTACTACCGATATGCTCGGCACTGTTGGCAAAACCGTAGGTAATTTTCTGGAAATATTGCTTGAACCCACATTTGTGCCTGCCGAATCTAATCCCGTTGGGAGTATGCGCAAAAAAAGGAAGAAAAAGAAAGGCCAGACCCAGGATCAATCCCATGGCCAAAGCATGTAATAATTAACCTTTAATCAGACAATATGAGCACAGAACAGCAGCAGATCGAAAAGATCTTTAAGACGCAAGAGATACAGGCAGAAAGAATAAAACTTCTTGAATCTAGAGTACCGGAGTACCCGACATTAAGGGTGCCGGATTATACACATGACCTGCAAATGGTCAGGGAAAGTATTGACCGCTTTCTGGCAAGTAACCATCAGAAAAATATGGATGACATCGTGTTGCAGATCAGAGGGATAGTATCACGCATTCCAAATACGATAAACGTAAAGAACCACCATCATTTCGCTAAAGCGACTAAACGGGTTGTGATAGCTTTTCTGGTTCTTGTTACCTGCCTTGCATTTACAATTTGGTTGGCTTATTATTTTTATAAACACTGACCCATTATTCTAAACTTGATAAAATATGAGAAATTCCGTAAATTTGAATGTCCCAGATTTTCAGCCGTTAGCGTTAAGCATCTATGTTGATGCAATGGAAACCCCACAGGGTGTACTTGTATTACTCAGTGACTGGCCAAAGCTCAAATCTGCAATAGACCCCAACAGTCCTTTTTATAAACTTATGGCCAAATTAACATTTGTACCCTTTCACGAGCGCACATTGCAGGAAAAATCAGAATTCCTCGATGCCCGTATACGTGAAGTGGAGAAGGCCAATCTGGAAAAGGGTTCTTTCATCACCTATCAAAATGAACTGTGTACAAGTCCTGATCTGTTCGTAAATGAATATTCGGATCGCAGAGAGCTTGTCAGTGTGGATGCCAAAACAGGCATTATAAAGGTGATTGCTAAACTGGACTAAATGAAGCCTTTACAGTTGTATGTTTTGAGCGGCCCCAATGGAGCCGGCAAATCAACCCTGTCTGAAACTTTTGTACCACCGGGTACAGATATATTTGATGGGGATAAGGAACTTGCTATTTTGAAACACAAATATCCAATGACAGATAGCGGAACATTGTATGAGTCGGCAAATGAATATGTGTTTCAGGCAAGAAAAAACAGGGCGATCACTGCCGGAACGGATTTTGCATTTGAAACCAATTTCAGGACCGAAGGAGTAATGAAAACTGTTGCCCAGTTTAAAGAGAGGGGATATCAGATCAACCTAATTTTTATTGGGTTGCCATCGGTACAGGCATCAATAAACAGGGTTGATATGAGGGTTAAGGCTGGTGGACACTTTGTGGATGCAGAAAACGTCAATAAAAATTATGCCAGGGGACTGGAAAACCTGATCAAATTCTACGACAGGTTTGATACCGTGGATATCATGCAAAGTAATATCGGTGAAAATGAATCCTTTAAAATATCTTCTTTAATGACGATAAAACAGGGTATTATTACCGCAAGGGCACAGGATTTACCTGACTGGGTGAATAAGATTCCGGAAACAATAGAGCTCAAACACCAGCAGAAGATACAGGCCGAGCTTAATTTACAACGGGAAAAACAGGAAGAATTAAGGAAGGCTCAGGAACGAGGAAATAATTTGGGGCCTGGCAGGGGTATGTAGTCATGCAGAATGCAATCTGCTATAGCGTCTTTCAAATAACGATTTGAAAGGCATCAAATGTGATAGTCGTTACCAGATCTGAAGGTTGGCAGTTTTTACCAATTTTCCGATCGAATTTCTAATTCTTTTTTTGAGATCGTTAATTTATCCTTTGCTTTTTGATCTTTAAAGCTTGGTTCCTCTGTCTGTTTTCACTGTTCATCCTTTCTACCCAAAATCTTTTGTTTGAGTATAAGCCCACCGCACATTGCGGCCTGCGGAACCCTTAAGCTCAATCCCCCGCTGTTCCCGCTTTTTCGCATATACGGAGAAATTTTCCTGATACCATATTGTCAATATACAGCAACTGTACGTTGTAATAACCTTGAGTTTGTTTGCAGAGATTGAATATCCTGTTTACTTAAGAATTCAAGGTGCCATAACGGCCCCTTGAATTTTTCAAAGAAACATCTTAAAGATCGTCTGGCTTAAATCCAATACGCTTTCTCGGGGGATTGGGTTTTTCTTTGCTCTCCAACAATTCGTCGAGGTAACGGAATACGATTTCCATGTTTTTATCTTGGTTGGTCAATTTTTTCTTGATTTTTTCGAGCTCTATTCGGAACTCCATATTGTCAGAAAGCAAAAGTCGCATTTTGGTGAAAATTCGCATGATCTGAATGTTCACACTAATTGCCCGATCGCTGGAAAGGATGCCGGAAAGCATCGCTACGCCCGCTTCGGTAAATACATTGGGTGCCTGGCGCCTTCCTCCCCAGCTTGCTGTTCCATTTTGGAAGAGCAAGTTCTTGAATTCATCATCATTTAACCTAAACATAAAATCCTCCGGGAACCTTTTTATGTTTCTGGACACTGCCTTATTTAAATTTCCTGTTGTTACCATGTAAAGTTCTGCAAGGTCTTCATCCAGCATCACCTTCTGTCCCCTGATTATGTAGATCCGGTTGATAATTAGTTCATCAGCTACGTTGGCCATTTTATTACTTTCTCCCATGCTCAGTTAATTTAGTACATAAAACCTTTTGGTTGAAGTTAATAGGCTCATAGCTGGACTTTGCTTTCAATTTGGCCATATCTGCACTTACTTTAATATCCAGCATTTTTGCATAGTGCTGTGTAGTTTTGATATTGGTATGCCCCAACATTTTCGATATACTTTCTATTGGTACCCCATTCAGCATTGTCACCGTTGTTGCGAAAGTATGCCTGGCGATATGGAAGGTGATTTGCTTCTTGATACCGCAGATATCGGCTATTTCCTTGAGATAGCTATTCATCTTCTGATTACTGCAGACTGGAAAAATTACTCCCGTTATTTCGCAAATTTGATTGTTCCTGTACCGCTCAATCAACGTGATCGCCGTAGGTAGAAGTGGGATGCGTGAGGGAATATTTGTTTTTTGTCTTTTTATCGAAATCCATTTTTCTCCATCAATCCCCTGGATAATATCATCATGCTTGAGCTGTTTCACGTCAATATAGGCAAGCCCTGTAAAGCAGGAGAAGAGGAAAATATCCCGTATCTGTTCCAGTCGATCACTGACCATTGCTTTGCTGGCTATAATACTGATCTCGTTTTCGGTAAGATATTCCCTTTCAACTGGTTTAACTTTATATTTATAATTTAAAAACGGATTAACAGACATCCATTCGTTGGCAAGGCAAATCCTGATAATTTTTCCAAAATTTTTTAAATACTTTACAGCTGAGTTATTGTTGCATTTGCGTACTGCTCTCAAATAAAAATCATACTCACTTATAAATTGATGGTTGATTTTCTTTAAGGGTACATCACTCACTTTATATTTCCATTGTAGAAAATTAATTGTGTGCTTGAGGGATGTGCGGTATCTTTCAGCTGTTCCAGGGGTATATTCACTACCTACCAGAATTTCAACTTTGCGGTTGTGTTCCTCAAAAACACTAACCAGTGTAATTGGTGTTTCTTCTTTTCCCAAAAACCTGTCGCGGATGATATCGGCTGTGATAATTTCATCTTTCTGGACAAGCTGACGATGGATTTCGTAAACCTTGGATTTTAGATCGGTCAGATATGCGTTTAGGGTTCGGGACTCTTCCGTTTTTCCGGACGATCTACCTGCCGAAATACTCCATTTCTCCGGTTCGCAGGAGCGTCCTGTAGTAATTTCAGAACGCCTTCCGTCCACCGTAATCCGCATGTAGATGTCTACAGGGCCGTTTTTGTAACTTTTTCTCTTCTTCAAGTAAAAGAGTAAACTCAAATTAATTTTCATAATGACTCACCTTAAAGTGTAACAAATCTAGCTTTGCAGTCATTAAAAATCAAGATGTATATCTTCGGAACATGCTGATGATTAGCGTTTTATGTCGTTTCGAGTGCGCACTTTTCAAAATTGAATTTACTCACCGAATTGCTCACCTCAAGTATGCTATTTTATGCATATTTTGGTGCTTCCGAAAATTAAAAAAGCCCGCTATCATACGATTTGCGGGCTTTTGTAAGGTTTTGAACCATTTTTGGCGGAGAGCGAGGGATTCGAACCCCCGGACCTGTTACAGTCAACAGTTTTCAAGACTGCCGCATTCGACCACTCTGCCAGCTCTCCGCTGCAAAAGTACGAACTTGAAGCATATCTGCAAACCTTTTCCAATCAAATATTTTAATTAATATTTTATGCCTTGCTAATCATTTAGTTAGCCGAGCTAAAAAAACAAAAAGCATCAATATTTAGCTCAAGATAGCCCTATTTTGATGCTTTTCAATAGGTGTATAATCAGCTAAACCGCTTGTTTAGGGTAAATTTTCTCCCGCTCTACCGATAAAATTCCATTTCCTTCTATTGCAAAACAAACCAATCCGATCAGTACCGAAACCGAAAACCAAAATTCTGCATAAGGTTTAAAAATGCCGGCGGAACTATTGATGAAAAATACAGCGCCTATAAGTATGGGCAAATTAATGATGCAGAATAAACGGGTATGTGTGCCCAGTGCAATGCAAAAACCGCCAATTATGTGCATTACTATAATTAAATGGGCCAGTATACTAATGCTTACAGCAGTACCTAAAAAGGCACCCCTCATCAGGTTGCTAAAAGCCTGCATGTTAACGTAAAAATCAATCCCCTTCCAGATTAAAATGAGGCCCAATAAGATTCTAAAATAGTCTAACCATTTTGGATGATGATGATCACCCCAGTTTTGGATTTTCTTTAGCAAGTTCATAACTTCTATATTTTGGTTAGAACAATTTACATATAATAAAGGATAATAACAATGCTTACATAAAGTGTTGAATTTGAGGGAGATTTATTAAATTTTTTATTCAGGTTTAGCACAATTAACCATACAAGTAATGTAAGTTGAACGTATGCCTATATGCCCTTATATTTATATGCTAAACGAATCTAGATATAAGCTTAAATGCGCTTATGTGCCTTATATGGTAAAATGAATGTTGCCCTTGAGCATGGTAAATTACCTCCCGTTTTCTTTGTGTTTCAATGCCCAACTGAGTAATATTAGCCTTTCATTTTCTCTGCGGCCTTACTGTTTAGGTAATCGCTGGGCGACATGCCGAACTGCTTGGCGAAATTGCGGCCAAAATGCGATTGCGAGCTGTAGCCAACCATTTCCGAAATTTCATAAATCTTTAACATCCCCTCACTTAAAAATTCAGCAGCCTTTTTTAACCGGGCCAGGTTAATCAGCTCATTCGGACTGAGGTTGGAGATGGATTTAATTTTCCGGTAAAGGGTGGGACGGCTCATGTTCATTTTTTCTGCCACCTGTTCTACATCCAGATCGGGGTTACTGATGTTTTTATTAATGGTATCCTGAAGTTTTTCCAGAAAATGCTCATCCGCTTTTGAATAGGCCATGCTTTTAATGTGGAGCAATGGCGAGCTCGAAAAATATTCTTTAATCTTGTTCCTGTTTTTGATCAAACTCGAAATCTGTACCTGTAAAAACTCCGGCGAAAAGGGTTTTTCTACATAGGCATCGGCGCCAAGTTCCAAGCCTTCTATCTTGGATTGTAAAGAGTTTTTGGCCGTAAGCAGAATTACCGGGATATGGCTAAACTCCAGCGTAGATTTTATTTTTGCGCAAAGTTCAAAACCATCCATTTCTGGCATCATTACATCACTGATGACGAGCTGGACAATTTCCCGGTGTAAAATTGCTAAAGCTTCTATCCCGTTTCTGGCCTGTAGAACATGGTATTTTTCTTCCAGGTCATCAGATATGAAATCAAGTATATCTTCATTATCATCTACGAGCAATACCACAGATCGTTCTACTTCCTTGCTGCCTTTTATCGCGAGCGTACTTACAGTTTCTTCCATTTTCCGTTCAGGTTAAATTCAATGAGTTGATGGACTGGCAGTTCCAATACAAATATATTAAAATCATGGTGATTAAAATCTACATAAAGTTCACCACTGTGCAGCTGTGCTAACGATTTTGAGATTGATAGGCCAATACCGGTACCTGTTTGTATTTCAGTTTCTTTCGCCCTAAAAAAGGGCTCAAAAATTTTGTCTTTAAGTTCTGCCGGAATCCGGTTGCCGTCGTTTTTAACCAATATCTTAAACTTACCTTCAGCAGCAACATTTTCTAAGCGCAATACCACCGTTGTTTTTCCGTATTTAATCGCATTATCGGTAAGGTTACTGATTATTTTATAAAATGCCTCTACATCAATATAAGCGTGCAGTTGTTCTTCGGGCAGTTCAATCCTGTATTCGATATTTTTCTCCTCGGCAGCAGGCTGAAACTGCAGATACACATCTTTCAAAATTTCTGATATATCTGCTTTTACAAAGTTGAGGGAGAAATCGCTGGTTTCTGTTTTTCTAAAATCAAGCAGCTGATTGGTCAGTTTCAACAACCTATCTGTATTGCGGCCCATTATCCGCAGACTTTTTTCAATAGCGGGCACTGCGTTAGCCTGTTTGAGCAGTTTTTCCATGGGGCCGATAATCAGGGTAAGGGGTGTTCTGATTTCGTGTGCTACATTGGTAAAGAATTCTATTTTGGCCTGGTATACCTCTTTTTGCTTTTCGTGTTCAAAAACTTCCATCCGCCTGCTGTTTTTCAGTGCAGTTTTACGGTGGTAGCGCTGTACCAGAAAGAAAATCAAACTTCCTGCGGCAAGCAGATAAAGGAGATAGGCATATGAGCTAAGATAAAATGGCGGACTAATCCTAATCAACAGCTTGGCATTTTTAGTGCTCCAGGCATTGCTTCCCTCAACCAGTGCTTTAACCTCGAAAGTATATTTGCCCGGTGCAAGTTTGGTAAAGTAAATCTTCCGGTTTGTTTTTAAATACTCCCAGTTTTTGTATAAGCCGGTCATTTTATAAGCATACTCTGTCATTTCGGGAGAGAGGTAGCTCAAAGCGGCAAAATCAATACTGAAAGATGACTGATTGTAGTTAAGATCGATAGTGTCGATGTAAGCAATAGATTTATCTAGCTTAAAACCTGCGCTTTTTCCACCCGTTTCCGAACTGTTGAGCTGAAAGCCGGTTAAAAAAACACGCGTTTCGTAACTGCTGGTTTTAAAACTTTTCGGATTAAAGCTGATAAGTCCTTTTACACTGCCAAAATACATGCGCCCGTCTTTATCCTTATAGGCCGAACTGTAATTAAACTGATCGGTAAGCAGGCCATTTGCCCGGGTATAGGTTTTGCTAGAACCGGTTGAAGGATCGAAATGGATAAGCCCTCTGGTACTGCTGATCCAGAATTTATGTGCAGCATCTTCTTCAACCCTAAACAGGTAATTGCTGGGGAAACCATTTTTTACCCCAAACCTGGTAAAATCATCCGTTTTTTTATTGTACCTGCAAAGTCCGCCGCCATCGGTTGTAATCCAGATGTTTTTTCCACTGTCTTCAAAAATGCTGTTTACCGTATTATGGCCCAGGCTTTTGGTATGGACAGGGTTATTGCGGTAATTTTTGAAGCCCGGTTTTGATAAACTAAAACGGAACAGGCCATCGTTAAAACTCCCTGCCCAGATGTTGCCCTCACTATCTTCGGTTACCGAATCGTAAAAAATAAAGGGCAGGCCTGCAATCGCATCAAAATCATCGCGCTGTCTGTTATAGCGGTAAATGCCGTTTATGGTGGCTACAATGATTTCGCCCGCTCGCGTTTTGCAAAAAGTAACAATAAAATTGGTGCGCAGCGAATTGCCTATCCCTGCCTGGTAATGCCTGATCACTTTTTCGCTTTTAAGATCAAAAAGATCCAGTCCATGCTCAAAAGTACCGATCCAAAGTTTATCGCCATCAACCAAAAGCCCGTGTATGTTGGAATAAGAAATGCTTCCTTTTTTCCCATCGGGAAGGAAATGCTTAAAAAGTCCGGTATTTATATCCAGTTTGTTTAAGCCGGCATCTTCCGTTCCAATCCAGAAATTTCCGGCATTATCCCTCGTAATTTCCCTAACATCATTTCCACTAATGGCATTGCTGCCTTTTTGAGGGAAATATTTGGTAAACAGCGAGGTGTGGCTCGAATAATAGTTCAGGCCGCCAAAATACGAGCCCGTCCATACACCGCCTTCACGGTCGGTACAAATCGTATAAATGGCATTATCGCTTAAAGAATAATCGTTGTTATACTGTTTTGTGATATGAGTAACCTGTTCTGTTTCATCGTTGTACACGTAAATGCCAGATTCGGTCCCTATCCAGAATTCGTGGGCAGCTGTTTGTTTTATGTCCCTTACAAAAATGGGCGTTTGGTCGCTATTTAGGGTTACAATGTTTTTTGACTGCAAGGTAGCCGGATTAAAAAGTTTAACCCCTTGGTTGGTTGTCCCGATCAGTAGCTCACCTTTGCTGGTTTCGGCAATTTTAGCTACCCAGCCATATTGGGCTTTTTTATCCTTCCCATTGATGTTGAAACTCTGAAAATTATGGTATTTGGCATTATATTTTTCTACCGTTCCCCTTCCTGTGCTGATCCAGATACTTCCGTTTTTCAATTTTGCAACGGATGAGGCATCAAAAGGAGCGTTACTGGTAAAAGCATAGGTCTTTTTTGTGCTTTTATGGTACAGGTATATTTTAAACGAAGAGAGAATCCATAAATTCCCTTTGTCATCACTTCCTAGGTCGATAATACGCATCCCCTTGGTAGAGGCAATGGGAGTAAAATGCTCTGTAGCCGGATGATATTGATAAACACCATCGTTGGTACCTACCCACAAGGTTTGGTTTCCATCATGGTGCAGGGCATAAATCAGGTCGTTGCCCAGGCTGCCCGGCTGATCGGCATCGTGGCGGTAGGTTTTAAAAGCATAGCCATCGAACCGGTTTAAACCATCTTTGGTTCCAAACCACATAAAGCCATTCTGATCCTGCACACTGCAAAAAGCAGTATTGTTTGATAGGCCGTTCTCTACCTGGTAGCGCCTGAAATAATAGGGCTGGGCCAAAAGCAGATTAGCCGAAAACACGAGGATGAAAAGGATAAAGAGTTTTTTCAATGGATTTTGGTCAGCGGTTTCAAATATATTAAAGATATGCTTTGCTTTTATCCAAAATTGAATTTGAGAAGATCAGTAGAAAGATCGAGCCAGACTGGTTTTGCACTCCTCAGCTAAATCGTATTTGCATGTTGCAAGGAGGATGTTAGAGCAGGGCGATTGTATCGCCATAATTGATTTATTATAGTTTCATATTGCAAAATAGGCCTCTTATGTCCGCTGTTTAAACGATGACAATAATTCCTTATCTCCATACAAATTGATACAAAATGAGGAAAGATTGATACAAATCCATAACCCTCCGAGAAGCTAAAAACCGAATCTTTGGATAAGAAATAAATAGAACTAACCAAATCTATAACCTTCATGAACATTAACCCAACCAAATTGTACATCATTTGAAACTTTTACTCTGCCTGCTCATATGCACCATTGTATATCCAACCGCAGCAACAGCCCAAATGAAAACAGAGGACGATAGCACCATTTACCTGGCCGATCCAACCATCATTTTAGATAATGGCACCTATTACCTGTATGGAACCAGTAGTAATGAGGGCTTTTTGGTCTATTCATCAACCAATCTTAAAAATTGGTCGGCGCCGGTGGGTAAAAAAGATGGCTTCGCATTAAAAAAAGGAGATTCCTTTGGCAGTACAGGTTTTTGGGCTCCGCAGGTATTTAAACGCGGAAAAACTTACTTTATGGCTTATACCGCCAACGAGCAGATTGCAATTGCCAAAAGCGATAACCCTTTGGGTCCCTTTAAACAGGATGTTCTAAAAGCAATTTCGGGCAGTACAAAGCAGATCGATCCTTTTGTGTTCACCGATAGCGATGGGAAAAACTATCTTTATCATGTACGGCTGGAAAAAGGTAACCGTATTTTTGTGGCCCAAATGAATAGCGATCTTTCCGATATTATCCCACAAACCGAAAAAGAATGCCTATCGGGTAAGGAGAACTGGGAAAATACGGCTAAAACAGATTGGCCTGTTACCGAAGGGCCAACGGTGCTAAAAAAGGACAATTTATATTACCTGTTTTATTCGGTAAACGATTTTAGGAATCCCGATTATGCTGTTGGCTATGCCACTTCATCATCTCCCTTTGGGCCATGGGTAAAATACAAGGTCAATCCCATTATCAGCAAAGCGCTTATAAAACAGAACGGTACTGGGCATGGCGATTTTTTTACAGATAAAAAGGGGCAGCTGCAGTATGTGTTCCATACCCATTACTCCGATAAAAAAGTTTCGCCCAGGGCAACGGCTATTATCGCAGCTAAATTTGTGAAAAATGACAGCGGTAGTTACCGCATGGAGGTTGAGCCTGCAACATTTAGCATTTTAAAAAGTAAATAAACCAATGCGTACAATGAAAAAAAGATTCTGGGTAATTTACATGTGCATGTTGTTTTCGCTGGCATTGAAGGCACAAGATTTTTCCAACCCCTTGCTGCCCGCTGGAGCCGATCCCTACAGCTATTTTAAAGATGGCTACTATTACTATACCCATACCAGTGGAAACCGCATTGAGCTTTGGAAAACAAGCTCCCTGGCCGGATTGAAAGATGCCGAGCACAAAACCATTTGGAAAGCCCCTGCAGCAAAGATGTACAGCAAAGAAATATGGGCACCAGAGGTGATGTTTTTAAGGGGCAAGTGGTATGCTTACTTTGCAGCTGATGATGGAAAGAACGAAAACCACCGCATGTATGTGCTCGAAAATGCTTCAGCCGATCCGATGCAGGGAGAGTGGGTATTTAAAGGTAAAATTTCCGATCCGACCGATAAATGGGCGATTGATGGAGATGTGATCGACTACAAAGGCCAATTGTACATGGTGTGGTCGGGCTGGGAAGGCGATAGCAATGGCAAGCAGGAAATATTTATCGCCAAACTTAAAAACCCCTTGACAGTAGATGGCGAACGCGTAAAGATTTCGACACCAAAATTCGATTGGGAAAAAAACGGCGATCTAGGCGGCGGTCAACATGTAGATGTTAACGAAGGGCCACAGTTTCTACCCCATGGCGATAAACTATTTATTACCTACTCGGCCAGTGGTTGCTGGACAGATTTTTATGCATTGGGCCTGCTTACTGCTGGTGCCAAAAGTAATTTGCTCAATCCCGCATCCTGGAAAAAATCAGACCAGGCTGTATTTCAAAAATCGGTAGAGAATGGGGTTTACGCGCCCGGACATAATTCCTTTTTTAAATCGCCAGATGGTACACAAGATTGGATATTGTACCATGCCAACGATAAACCGGGCCAGGGCTGTGGTGGTTTCCGCTCGCCAAGGGCACAACAGTTTACCTGGAATGCCGATGGTACACCAAACTTTGGCCCGCCGCTAAAAACAGGCTCATTGCTGGCAGCACCTTCAAATCAAAAGAAAAAATAAACAGATAATACAGATGAACTTTAAAAACTATCTTCTACTTTTTGCTTTCGCCTTTGGCTTAGTGCCAGGCTTTGCGCAGAAAAACAAAAAGGCAGCCCAACCGGCAAAAGTATGGTCGGTAGAAAAAGCAAATGCCTGGTATAAGGAGCATAAATGGTTAACCGGCGCCAACTACATCCCATCTAATGCCATTAACCAACTCGAAATGTGGCAGGCCGATACCTTTTCGCCCGATCTGATTGATAAAGAACTGGGCTGGGCCGAGGGGATAGGCTTTAACACCCTGCGCGTATTTTTGTTCAGTAAGGCCTGGAGCCAAGATCAAGCAGGCTTTAAAAAACGGATGGATCAGTTTTTAACCATCTCGGCAAAGCATGGCATTAAGCCAATGTTCGTGTTTTTCGACGATTGCTGGAATAAAACATCGGCTATTGGCAAGCAGCCCGAGCCCAAAACAGGCATACACAATTCGGGCTGGTTACAAGATCCGGGCGACCCCGCTTTTAAAGAAGAAGCCAATTTTGCAGAGCTGGAGAAATACGTAAAAGATGTACTTACCACTTTTGCGCACGACAAAAGGATTTTACTTTGGGATTTATACAATGAACCCGGAAACAGTGGTAAATTGGATGCCACCATACCATTGTTAACCAAAACCATCAGCTGGGCAAGGGCCGTAAATCCCGATCAGCCAATTTCTATCGGCCTGTGGAGCTGGGGTTTCGAAAAACTGAACGAAATACAATTGGCCAATTCGGATATTGTTACCTACCACAATTACGAAGCGCCAGACTGGCACCAACGCACTATCGATCTGCTCAAAGCAAGCGGCAGACCGTTAATCTGTACCGAATACATGGCACGCTCGCGCAATAGCCGTTTTTCGAACATCCTGCCGATGCTTAAAAATGAAAATGTTGGCGCCATTAACTGGGGTTTTGCAGCAGGTAAAACCAATACAAAATATGCCTGGGATACCCCACTTGCCGATGGTTCTGACCCGATTGAGTGGTTCCACGAAATTTTCCAGCCAGATGGTACACCATACCGTTTGGATGAAGTAAACCTGATTAAAAAATTAAACAATAAGTAAGCCGAGATAGTCGTCATTTCGATCCGATAGCTATCGGATGGAGTCTGCCGGTTTTTAGCGGTTGCGAAATGGAGAAATCTATTTGAACAGATTCCTCGACTAAGTTACACCTCGCTCGAAATGACGACCGCTTAAGGGCTGTCATTTATAGTGATTTTTTGCCACTAATTAACCTTAGGCCAACACCACCATCAGTCTAAAAAAACACAAATAAAAACCTGATTAAATAACCAATAAAACCGATCATCCAGGGCTGAGAATCTATTGATCGGAATGAAACACAAATTGAACTGATAATGAAAAAAACGTCTATTTTATTCGCATTGCTGGGGCTTTCGCTCTCGCTTTCTGCGCAACAGCAGACCGGTAAACCCTGGTCGGCTGTAAAAGGCAAAATATCATCCACCTGGGCCGATGAGGTAAACCCGAAAGCCGTTCTTCCCGAATATCCTCGTCCGCAGTTTGAGCGTACCGGAAACTGGAAAAACCTTAACGGCCTATGGGATTATTCCATTGCCGAAAAATCGCAGCGCCCGGCCATTAACCAAGGTAAAATATTGGTGCCTTTTGCGGTCGAAGCCTCACTTTCGGGTGTAGGTAAAACCGTTGGTAAAGATAGTTTGCTTTGGTACAAAACTACTTTTACCGTTCCTGCTAACATGAAGGGGAAAGACATTTTATTGCATTTCGGTGCGGTAGATTGGCGTGCAACCGTAAGCCTTAACGGTAAGGCGGTTGGTACACACGAGGGCGGTTTCGATCCTTTTAGTTTTAACATTACCCCATTTTTGGGCAAAGGCGGTAGCCAGACCTTAACTGTAGAAGTTTGGGACCCGACAGATGAAGGCCCTCAACCAAGAGGAAAGCAGGTAAAAAGACCCGAAGGGATCTGGTACACCCCCGTAACCGGTATCTGGCAAACCGTGTGGATTGAAGCGGTAAACAAATCGCATATCGACCACATCAAAGTAACACCCGATATCGACCAGCAGACTTTAGCCGTTACCCCGTTTTTAACAGGTGCTGCGGCAGGCGATCAGGTTAAAGTTTCGGCATGGGATGGAACTACAAAAGTTGCCGAGCAAACTGCCGAAGCCAATGGTACCATCAGTTTAAAAATTGCAAACCCTAAACTTTGGAGCCCAAAAAATCCATTTCTGTACGATCTTAAAGTAGAGCTGATTGCCAAAAACAAAAAGGTAGATGAGGTTAAAAGTTATTTTGCAATGCGCAAAACTTCCATCGGCAAAGATCAGAACGGTATTCAGCGCATGCTGCTCAACAATGAGTTTGTTTTTCAGTACGGTCCTTTAGATCAGGGTTGGTGGCCTGATGGATTATATACCGCACCAACTGATGCTGCTTTGAAGTTCGATGTGGATAAAACCAAAGAAATGGGCTTCAATATGATCAGAAAGCACATTAAGGTAGAGCCTGCACGTTGGTATTACTATTGCGATAAAGCAGGTATGCTGGTTTGGCAGGATATGCCGAGTGGCGATCTGGGCAACGGTTGGGAAAACCGTCCGGGTATTTTAGATCACGGATCAGATAAAAACAGAAGTGCAGCATCAGAAGGTTATTACAAAAAAGAATGGAATGCCATTATCGAAGCCCTTTACAATGTACCTTCTATCATAGTTTGGACACCTTTTAACGAAGCTTGGGGCCAGTTTAAAACAGTTGAAATTGCCAAATGGACCAAAGAAAAAGATCCATCACGATTGGTGAACACAGCCAGTGGAGGTAATTTTCATCCCGTAGGCGATATTATCGATCTGCATAATTATCCACACCCGGCCATGCCTAGTCCCGATTATTTTGGAAAAGAATACGCACTGGTTTTGGGCGAGTTTGGTGGACTTGGTCTGCCTATTGATGGCCATGTGTGGCAACAGAAAAACAACTGGGGTTACCAGAGCTTTAAAAACAAAACCGATCTGTTTAACAAGTATGCCGAGTTTACCAAACGTTTAGAGCAGCTAATCCCGCTAGGGCTTTCGGCCGGTGTGTACACACAAACAACCGATGTGGAAGTAGAAACCAACGGATTGATGACTTACGACAGGAAAGATGTTAAGTTTTCGGAAGCACAGATGAAAGCGCTGCACGATAAATTGTACCAGATTAAGGTGCCGGTAAAATAACCCGCCTTTTTAGCTTAAATAATAAATTTGATGAGCCCGGTATTTTTATCGGGCTCATTTTGTTTAAAGTATTTTTTAATAGTAAAAAACTTTACAAATACCCGTTAAAGGGGATATGCGATTTAAAAATACCGCAGTATTTTTGGGTAATTTTAAAATAACTAAACCCATCCCGCGATATATTGCGCTCTTTTATGAAAAATATAATTTATGCTTTCCTTTTTATTATGGTTACTTCCTTTTCTGCGCAGGCACAACTTACAGCTTTTAGCGATAAAGGTTTAATCGGCTTTAAAGATATAAGCGGCCGTGTAGTTGTTGCACCTAAATACGATAGCGTTTCCGATTTTAGCGAAGGCCTGGCCGCTGTAGAGCTAAATAACCTTCGGGGATACATTAACGGCAAGGGCCAGGAAGTAATCAAACGTAAATATTCAGGAGCATATAATTTTCAGGATGGACAGGCCGTAGTTTATATTTCCCCGCTTAAATTTGGCGTTATCGATACAAAGGGAAATGAAATTGTTTCTATAAAATACGATCAGATAGGTGAGCTTTTTGATGGTGTAAGGGTTTTTGAGCTGAATAAAAAGTTTGGCTTAATGGATAAAAACGGTAAAGAACTGTTTATAAGTTCATATGATCGTATTTATGGCTTCGCAAATGGCCTTGCCATGATCATTAAAGATAAAAAGATAGGTTTTATGGATAAATCGGGTAAGGTCGTTATCCCGGCAGTTTATGATGATGCAACCAATTTTTTGGGCCCAAATGCATTTGTGGAGAAAGAAGGCAAAATCTATATGATAGATGTTAAAGGCAATACCGTTAAAAACCTACCTTACGATAAATTGGGCTTTAGCAACCACAGTTTTGTAAATGTTAAATTAAATGGAAAAACCGGAAGATTGAATGCCTGGGGGAAAGAAATTATTCCGACTGTGTACGATGGGATTGGAAGGTTTAATTTTAAAGGACAGGCTACTTTTACAGCCAACAAAAAGAAAGGGCTGATTGATTCTAACGGTAAAATATTAATCCCTGCGGCCTACGATGAACTTTTTTCTTTCGGAAAGGCTAGCTATCAGGCTACTTTAGATGGTAAAAGCATAATTCTGGATACACTTGGAAACCAGGTTTCGCCGAACAGCTACGAAAAAATTGGTTATGATTACGAAGGGCTCTATCAGATGGTAAGCAATGGCAAATATGGTTTTCTCAATGGGGAAGGGAAGGAAGCCATTGCGCCAAAATATCAATTTGTGGGCGATTTTTATTACGGAATGGCGAGGGTTAAATTAAATAACCTGTGGGGTTTTATCGATAAGAGCGAAAAGGTGGTAATTCCTCTCCAATATACCTTTGTTACCGGATTTATCCTGTACCATGCGAAAATCAGGGTAGGTGAAAAGTGGGGAATGATAAACGATAAGGGCAAAGTGGTTATCGAACCGATTTACAGCGATCTCGGTTTCTTTTCAGCAGGAAGGGTAAAGGTTAAAATAGATGGGAAATGGGGCTTTTTAGACGAGACGGGGAAATTGGTGGTTCAAAACCTCTATGCCGAAGTCGAGGATTTTGACGAGGGAACAGCTATGGTAATACTCGATGGTAAAAAAATCAAAATTGATAAAAACGGGAAGAAAGTAGAAAACTAAGCCAATCATATTTAAACCCAAAAATCACAAATAGCCATTTTGGGAAAAAGCCTTATGGGCTATCTTTCCAGGTTTCAACCCTTAATTCGTCGCCAACTCGGAGTATACCTAACTGGTGGTGCAGCAGGTTTTGCCCAAACATAATTTTCTTTCCAATGGTGCGGTAGGCAGCCAATGTGCGCAATGGTTCTTGCCCTTTCTCGCCGCTTTGCTGGTCAATGGTAATCAGTACGCACCGGGCACAGGGTTTTACGGCCGAAAACAAGGTGTGGCCAATGTAAAACTGTTTAAAGCGGTCTTCTATGTGTGCTGTACCTCCAGTAAACACCAGGTTTGGCCGAAAACGGTCCATACGTATCTCTTCTGCTAATTTTTCATTCAGGCCGTTAAGTGATGACTGCCCGATAAGCAGGCAAGGGTAACCATCGGCAAAACTTACAATTTCGCCCGCCGAAGCATATTCCTGATCAACCATCCGTTTTTCGCTCTGCGGCATTTTGACCAACCTGACCTTAAACTTTAAAAAATCAGAAAACCATGCGCTCACCGTTTCACTTACTTCGAGGCCAGTGGCGCTATCATTCCAGATTACAACAGGAAAAGTTGTGCCGGTATTTTCTTCCAATCCAAAAGATATCTGCTTCTCTGGCTGTTTTTTATGTGAAACCACCAATCGTTCATCCACAACGGCTACCTGCAAGAGTGCCAGTTCAAAATGTTTTCGTTGGGTAATAAAAATGCCCGTTTCATCTACAAGCATCCATCTTCTATCGTATTGCAGGCCCCGTTCTTCTAACTGTGCCTGTTTAACACTAAAGCCACCAAGTGATTTGATGGGGTAGATGTTGATCTCTGAAAGAAAAAACTGATCCATGTTATAACTCGTTCTATTATAAAATTTCAATATTCTTTTGCTCAAATGCCTCAAATATCTGCGCATTAACCAAACTTCGGGTAAGCTCGGCCTTCGAAATATCTTTACACCAAAAGTAAATGTTAATGGTGCTGTTCAGCTTGCTTACCGGACTAATCATAATGATTGGATCTTTACTGGTAAACACATTGGTATTGGCTACAATAATCTCGTGGATGAGGCTCACAACTTCTGTAGAATTGAAAGGTTTGGCAATAGATAAAGTAATATCCACACGCATCTGGTTATTGCTCAGTGTCCAGTTGATGATGTTGTTCGATAAAATAGAGCCATTTGGGATAATAATTTCTGCGCCCTCATCGCTTAACAAAGTGCTCGAACGCACACCGATTTCTTTTACACGGCCTTTTTTATTGCTCAGCTCCACTATATCACCTATTCTGATTGTCTTATCAAAAATCAGGATAATACCAGAAACAAAGTTGCTCACAATGTTCTGAAGCCCCAATCCAATTCCAACCCCAAGTGCACCTAAAATAACGGTAATCTTATCAATCGGAAGACCAGATGCGGCAACCGCCAGTAAAAAACCGCCGATCAATAAAATTAATCTGGTTACCAATAGTTTAGAGCGTTCGCCTTTGTTATCGTCAAAACTATCATCGCCTGTATCGCCAAAAAAGTAAGCAATGTATTTCTGTAAAAAGTTGGCAATCCAGATAATGCCCAGAAAGAGTACAATGCCGCCAAAAGTAAAAGAGAAACTGCCAATGATCCTTTTTTCGGTAAGGATTTCCATAACCGATTCGTAAAGGCCATTAAAAATATTCAGGTTGGTGGTAAATATCACAAACCAGATTATGGTGGCGCCAATTCCGGTTAGCCTTTTAAGTCCGGTAATAACGGGTTGCCAGTCAAAATACTCAGGAAAACCCTTGCGTATCCTGCTGCTTTTCATCTGCAACAAGAAAGCCTCTACCAGTACCTTGGCCAAAATGGTTAACGATATGGCATTTAAAAGTGAACTTACCCCTGTTGAGTAGAAAATCTGTGTCAGTGTAAAACGGCCAAACAAGTTACAAAACGTAGCAATAATGGCAAATGCGGTATAAATAAAACCTGTAGCCACAATCATCCGGTAGCGTTTTGTCTTTTCATCAAGCATTTTCCAAACCATTAGGCCATACACTACCGAACTTACCGTTAAAAAAAGCAGAAGCCAGCGCTGGTACCTTGGTGGCATACCCAATAACCGCAGAAAAACAGGCGCAAGTAGCAGTACAACAAATATGCACCAGTAAAAAAACAACTGCTTACTTAATTTTTTGCGGAAAAATGCCGTAAGTAAAATGGCCAGGATAATCTGCACCGATTCTATGTAAAGTGCCGGCGCCCTGAGGTCAAAAATAGGGGCCAGTGTAAAAAGCGTAATAAAGGCAATGAGGTAGGGCTGTGGACTGATCAGCGAAAAGCCATCCAGGGTTTCTAACCGGCCGCGCTGTTTAACACTTCTGAAATTAAAAAATACCCAAAAGAAAAATAAGGCGCAGGTAAAGAGCAATAACAAACGGCTGCTCCTGGTATACACAAAATAGTAACCCGAAATTTCGCGTTCGCCGTTGATAAACCTTCTAAAGCCCATGCTTTTGTTTGCCGAGCGGTTTACCGATTCCCAAAGATAGCGGCGTTCTTTGCCAAAGGCCTTGATGCTCACCGCATCCAACTGATTATCGGTGAGGTACATCAATTCTTTAATATTGATCAGGTTTGTAGAAGTTCTCGCCTGTAGGTTATTAATGGATAAAGTAGTTGTTTTGAGTAAACTATCCATCACCACACGCTTTTTCTTCAGTTCGGCAAACTGATCTTTAAAAACCATGCGCAGGGCAGGTTGGGTAAACATTTTAACCAATACGGTATCTTTCCGCAGGTTAAGCAGCTCTGTTTTGAGTGCCCTTAATTCTTTTTCATAGGCCTCCAGGTCCAATAAGCAATCTTTGTTATTGCTCTGTAATTCTTCCAAAAGGGTTTGGTCCATCTGCAGGTTTTGCAGGTTGGTGCTGCGGTCGGCTCGTGTTAACCGGCTCTTTAGCAGCGCAAGTGCGGCCTCATCCTGGGTTAAATGCCCGGCTATGGGTTTAAGCTTTTTAAAAGAAGATACCGTTACCGGAACTTTATTGACTGTTTCAAATACTTTTTCTAAATGTGCCAGATAATCGCCCTTGGTGAGGGTTGCAGAATCGCTCAGGATGGCTACGTCCTGGCCATTGCCGGCAGGTTTCTGGCTTTGTGCAAAAGTGGGCGCTAAACAGTAAAAGGTTAAGCATGCAATGATGGTAAGACGGGCACTTATGCGGCAAAAACTTTTTGTTGTCATTTTCTGTAATCGGAAGATATCGTTTCGTACCTAAAGCATCGGCGCTTTCGGGCTGCCCAAAAATAAGTAATAGAATTGTGATAAAGCAATTTATGGATAAATGAAGAAACAGCGCTTTTCCGAATACGATGGAATGAATTTTATTAGCAAAAAAAATGAGGTAGAATTTAGCTTACCTCATTTCTAAAATGCTTATTTCTTTGCTGCATTATTGCCAAACTTACGGGGGTAGTAAGAGAGGGTAACCATAAAATATTGCTGTAGTACATTTTTGGAGCTTGTGGTAAAGCTGTTTACACCGGCAAAATTAAGTATGCTCTGGTTTTGGCGCAATAAATCCAGAGCCGAAAATTTAACCTCGGCATTGTTGCCTTTCGTAAAACGGTAGGTTGCGTTCGCATTCCAGATAATGAAATTAATGCTTTCGCCTACCGAAGGATTGTTGTTGTTGAAGTTGACGTTGCTGCTCAACGACAACTTTTTGGTAAAATTATAGTTGCTGCTGATGGCAGTGGTTAGGTTAAGGTTTTTATATTTTGTACCTAAAGCAGTTTGTTTAGATTGGCTGGTATTAATGCCCTGCGAAGCCTCAATGCCCAATTTATCTTTATACGTAAAATTGGTAGATATGGTGTTGTTGGTAGAAAAGTTGTTCGAAAAATTAAACAGCGTATTGGTAAAAGTTGGGTTTTTGTTAAAGTTAAAAGCAGTAGAGTAAGACAGTTGCAGCTCGCTGGTTTTGAATTTTATCGATTTACGGATGTTTCCACTAATGTTGGCATATTTATTACCGTTTGCATTGGTTAAGTATACCGTTCTTCTGTTTTGCTGATCGATAAAAGTACTGTCCACAATATCATTGTCTACAATACCGGCAGAGCCATAAAAACCAAAATTTAAAGTGTTCTTACTTTTCTGGTCGTAATGGTTAAAGCTGATGTTGATAGAGCGGTCCAGTTCTTCTTTTAGGTTAATATTACCCCTTTGCAGGTTATACAGGTTAGTGCTGTCAGTTAATGGGGCAAGTTGGTAAATGGTAGGGATGCGCACCGTAGTGCGGTAATTTAAATTTACGCTTTCCTGATAACTGCCCGTTTGCATGTTCAAAGCATTAATAGATACGCTCGGAACAAAATTGGTATAACTGCGTTTTAGGTTCTGAAAAGAACGGTCTGATTTGTTGTTTTGGTTAATGTACTGTTGCGCAGCAGTAATATTGATTGTAAGGTTCTTATAATAACGGTTGCTTAAGTTTTTGTAGAACGATTTGCTTAAAGTAATTCCCGGGGTAAAATCGGTTACATTGGTTTTTAAGTCGTTAGATAGATAAGCGTTCTGTTGATAGCGGTTGTTTACAAAATCTTCAATAAAATTGCGTTCCTGGTTAGTGGCAAGGTTAAGTTTTCCGTTAATTTCAGCATCAAAACCGCTCAGGTTTTTCGTTCCGAAAAACACGGATTTTAAATTCGGGATCCCTACATTGATGTTCTGCGATAAATTTTTGTTTTTGGTTTGGTACCTTCTGTTAAAATCCTGGTTATTCGCACTGTTTAATATATCCCTAAAAGCGGTTATTTCTGTTTTGTAATTATCGCGGTTAGCTGTGGTCAGGTCGTAGCTTACATTAAAGTTTTTAAAGCGCTGTTTCCAGTTGTTGTAATTGTTATAACTATAATTTGCCCTCAGCGAGAAATCGTTGCTGGTAAAGTTGTTCTGGCTCATGCCATTGTTGGTACTGGTAAGCTGGCGTGCATTATTTTCGGCACTTCTGATACTCGCACTGGTGTTTTCGCCCTTTTCTGTATTAAACGATTCGCTCAGATCAAGTCTATGGCTTTTTTTATAATAGTTGTAAATCGAATTAAAGCGGTGCCTATCGCTGGTGTTAAAAGAAGTGGTGCTGCTGTTGGAGTATAGCTGGTTCTGATCGTTAATGGTGGTAATGGTCTGCTGATCGCCAATATTGGAAGATTCGAGGTTCTTAAAATAATAATCGGCCGTAAGCGAACTTTTATTGTTCCATTCCTTACTGTCGGGCGTAAAATTATAGATCATCTGTGCTCCCGCCACATTTCCCTTGTTCAGCCCCGGTTGCCTGAAATCTGATTGGTACTCAACCGATGTTCCAACGCCCTTATAGGTACTGTTGCGGATCAGCGTATTAATATCGTTGGGTATTTTGTTTACATCGTTAGAAGCGCCGATAACCGAAAGCTGGAGCTTGGGTGTGCTAAAATTCAGGTTGCCATCAAATTGGTAATGCTTATCGGTACCATAACCTGCACTTATTTTACCAAAATAAGATCGGTCTTTGCCTTTTTTCAATTTTAAATTGGCTACCAGGTTGCTATCTAAAGGTTTATTGCGGTCGGCAGTGTTAAATATCTGGATTTTCTCTAAGGCATTTTTAGGTATGTTTTGCAGGGCCACTTTATTATCGCCCCCAAAAAACTGCTTGCCATTAACCGTAAGCTGTTTTACCTCCCTGCCGTTTACGGTTATAATGCCATCGCCCCATACGGTAATGTTCGGTACTTTTTTTAACAGGTCTTCAACAGTTGCATTCGTATCGAGCTTAAACGCAATAGCATTAATTTCTAAGGTATCGTTATTGTAGCTAATGGGCGGAACCGTAATGGTAACCTCTTTCAGGTTCACATCCTGCGGATTGATGATAACCGTTTTGAGGTCGAGCAGGGTTTGGCCTTTTGGGATGGTAATGTTTTTTTGAATGGTTTGATAACCTACATTGCTGATATCCAGACGTAATGGCTGTCCAATGGGCAGGTTGCTGAATTTAAATTCGCCGTAATTGTTGCTCAGCTGATAGTTGATTACCGTATTATCGGCTTTGTAGATAGAAACGGTAGCTGCTTTAAGCACATAATTATGGACCGTATCCCTAACAATACCTTTTACGGTACCAGAAGGTGGGGGAGCAGTTGCAGTTTGGGCAATAGAATGCCCTATTCCCAAGCAAAAAATGCTGAGTAGGAGTAAAAAATGAGCGCGCATAATTTTAGTTTTGCTTTGGTTTTAGGATAACGATTACGGGATTGCTTTTTCTGTTGCCGGTTTTAAAATAGTTTTCAAGCAAAGCTGGGTAGGTGGTAGTTTTGCCCGCACTGCGCTCTTTAAAGGTAAACATGGCCAAAGCCGAATAACTGGTGTAAAATTTCTTGTCTTCGTAGGCCAGAAAGCCACGGTTTTCGAAATCATAGCCAAAGCCCGAATCGGTTATCGGCAAAAAGCTCGACAGGCTATCAGGTTCCAAATCCTGAAAAGATAGGAGCTCGGTAGTTTTGGTATTGTAAATCAGGCTTTTTTTCTGGTCCTTATCCCAAAAAATGTTCGATAGTTTGAGGTAAAGGTTATCGCCAATTAAGTAACTGCTGCCAATACCGTGGAAAACTTTTTTGTTTTTCTCGAAATACTCAAACCTCTTTTTAATGTACAGCGGGTTGCTGATAAAATCTTTGGGAAGTGAATTGAGTGCCGGGAATATAAATTTGTAAGCCATTTCCAATTTATTGTCGGTAAGCTTATAAAGCCGGTAATCGTAGAAATTGGTATAAAAAGCTTCATTATCTGCGTATTTCGTTATCGGGTTATCACCATACCAATCGTCTTTTTCAAAAAACTTATCGCCCAGCTTAAAATAGGCCAGTGTATCCTTGGTTTTTTTGTTAATGGTGGCTATCGAGTATAGTGTACTGTCTTTCCCTTTTTTAACATTCAGGTAGGGCTTTATTTCAACGTCGCCATTACCGAATGAGAGTTTCGAGAAGTAATCGAACTTTTTAACCTTTTTTACAAATTTGCCTTCAAAAGTAAAGTATTGGGCATTATTGGGCGTATATACCACAATATAATCGGTATCGCCTTCTTTGGTCAGTGTGAAGCCACGGCTTACCGCTTTCTGTTTATCGGCCTTATCCGTTTCGAGTTTGGTGGCATCAATTTTTGTAATGTACTTTCCAGAGGCGTCAAAAAGCAGTACAGCTTTCGTATCATAATCGTAGATCAGAAAGTTGTTTTTTGCAATCCTGAGTTCAGCAATATTTCCGAACAAACTTTCTTTGGTCGTTTCCAAAGGAACAAATTTAACCTCATCAAAAATCTGCGAAACTGCGGCACCGCGTGCACTCTGCGGGTCGATTCTTAAGGTTACAACATGCGAACTGTCTATTTTTCCTTCTTGCGAAAAGGCGGAGAGGTGAGAGAGGCATATACATGCCAGCAAGCATAAGTTATGCTTTAAGCGTTTCATAGGTTTATAGGTTGATCGGTTAATTTATGTGCTGTTATTGAAACAGATAACAATAATAACTATAAAATAAGTTAATATGAAAACTTTAATTGTCGATTTAACATTTTTTAAGGTTTGGAATTAACTGATGAAACCAATTGCTTTGAAATTATGGAATGGCACTTATTTTATTGACTGATTATCAAGGTGCAAACATTAGCTAAAAGATAAAAAGCTGATCTGCTAGGCAATGTTTTGCAGGTAACGGTATACTTCTTCTTTTTTCCGGCTCGAAACCGGTATTTTTTCGCCGTTCTCCATGAGCAGCAATCCTTCCCGGTAATATTTTTTTACATATTTGAAGTTAATCAGGTAAGATTGGTGGCAGCGCAGAAAACCCGAAAAGGCCAGCATATTTTCATATTCTTTCAGTCCTTTCGAAACCAGTACTTCGCGCTTATTTTTTAAGCAAAATGTAGTATAGCCTTTGTCGCTTTTGCAGTAAATAATATCATCCAGGTCTACAATCTCAATATATTCGAGGCTTTTTAGCGCAATCCGTTTAATGCCCTTAATGCCTTGGGTCAAGTAATGATCGCGGGCAATTTCCAGCTGTTGTTTGTCAAACTGTTCCTGCTCGCGGTGGCGCAGGTATTTGCCCAATACTTCGCCAAGCGATACTTCATCAACTGGTTTTAAAAGGTAGGCAAAAGCGCCCAGGTTCAGTGCCTGTATGGCGTACTGATCGTAAGCAGTAAGAAAAATAACCTGGAAATCTTCCATTCCGATGTCGTTAAACAAACTGAAACTATCGCCATCTTTCAGCCTGATATCGGCCAAAATCAGCTCTGGCTTAAGTAAAGGTATTTCTGTGGCTGCCCTGGCTACTTCGCCCGAATGGCCAACAACCTGAAAAGCACTGAGCTTGTTCACAATCTGTAAAATGTGCTGCATAATGTGCGCCTCATCTTCAAGTATATAGATTTTCATATGTTCTTGATCTAATCTTTAACCAATGGGATGTTAATTATTATCCTTACACCACGGCCGCCCTGATCACTTTTATCTTCCAGTTCGAAACCTGCCTGTTGGCTTGCCGAATTGAAAAGTACATCCAGCCTTTCTTTTAAAATAACCTGTGCCAGCGATTTTTTGGTTTGTACTGCTGCCTTGGCGCTTACCCCACATCCGTTGTCATCTACGGTAATCAGTAACTGATTGTGTGCCGTAGCAAAAGTAATGGCCAAACTACCATGATAAGCAATATTCCTGAAACCATGTTCAATTGCGTTTTCTACAAAAGGCTGTATCAGCATAGGCGGAATCAGCACGTTTTCCAGCTGAAGGTGGTTGGCCGTAATCTGGTAATCGAACAGGCCCGCAAAGCGCATTTGTTGCAGTTGTAGGTAATTGTGCAGGGAAGCGATTTCTTCATCCAATTCAATAAACTCTTTTGTATTCTGCTCTAGCACATTCCGTAATAATTTAGAAAAAGTACTGAGGTAGCGCACCGCTTCTTTCGAATCGCCGGAAGATATGAGCCCCTGCAGGTTGGCAATGGCATTAAAAATAAAATGTGGGTTAAGCTGTACCTGCAATAATTTCTGTTCAATATTTAACCGCTTGTTTTCTGAGGCCAGCAGAATATTTCTTCCTTTTAACCTTTGTTGACGGTAAATAATAAACAGAAAAGAAAGTACACCTAAAAAAACAAAAAAGGCCAAAGCTAAGGTCCACCGCTGCTGGGTGATGATTTTTTGGTACAAGTCGTTCCGGCTGTTCAGTTCGGTAATGTTCCGGTCCTTTTTTTCAGCCTGATATTTCTCATGCAGCTCGGCAATTTTTACGGCATCAATGGCCGCAATATCGCGGATTTCCATGCTATAGGCAGAATCTGCTGCTTCCAATGCTTCGGCATAGGCTCTTTTGCTTTTATAGGCACTAATAAGCCCATTATAAAACATGTTCTTTCTTCTTCCCGTAGGGTTCTTTTTTTCGAACGCAATTCCCTGTCGGTAATAGTAAATGGCCGAATCGGGCATCTGGTTATGCTCAAAACTGGTAGCCAGGTTATTATAAGCAATATCATTCAGGTTGTTCGTTTTTTTGAGGTATTCAAAATATATTTTGCTGCAGGCAAGCGATTTACCAAATTGGCCCTGGCGGTCGTAAATCTGTGCTTCGTTATCGTAAGTGCGGGCCAGTGCAAGGCTATCGTTAATGCTTGTTGCCAGTGTACGCGCCTTGTTGTTATAAAATATCATCTTGTTAAAATCGCCCATCTTAGTGGCCAGCAAAAATGAAATGTCGAAATACCTTTGCTTAATTACCCTGTGCTTTTGATAAGGATGGCTATTGTAATAACGGGTGGCATAGCTCAAGGCATCTTTTGGATTATCGTTTTGATAATAAACTTTGGCCAGCAGATCGTAAAACAGGTAAGTGGTTTTGCTTTTTAACTGTTCTGCCTTTTCTATTTTGGCCAAGGTTTGCTTCATTAACGTGGCACCTACTGCTGCGCCGCCGTTGGTTTGGCTGCTTAAAATGCTATAATCCATTAACAGGTCAGTTTCAGTGTTTTTGCCCTTGCTGTCCATTAATTTATAAATAGCCCTGGCGGTGTCAGACTGCTTTTCCAAGGCCAATCTTCTCGCCCTGAAATAATACCCGAATGGAGCATCTGTTTTATTTGCTGAAAGATTTAGAAGGCTGTCTGCCCTGTAAACAGCTTTTTTATACTCGTTTGGAGGCAGTGTATCCATCGCAATAATTTGCTCACGGTAATCGGTATTGCTCCTGTTTTGAGCCTGTGCATTATCCTGGTTTTGCAGTTTTTTTTCCTGTTTGCAGGCACTGGTACACAAGAGGGATAAACTGATAAAAACAGGCAGAATGGATTTGATCTTTATGGATTTAAATGTTTGCACCAATTGAAAAAGCATAAGTATGGGGACAATTATTTAGTCGTTTTTTGCGTTACCCTGGTCTGGTTTTTTTAAATATAGCCAAAGCTTTCTTGCCAAAAACAGCTAATGCATATTCACCTGTTTCCGTTCTATATCCGTAGCATTTAGCTTCATATTTGAAATTGAGCCTGTAAATAAGCGTTTTTAACAGATATCAGCGCAAACGCAACGAATATTTGGAATCATACCTCAAATATAAACTCTCGCTTGTGAGAATTATCGCTTCCCCCTAATTTTATTTGACAGGAGTAAGCCTAATGGTTTCTTCGGGTTTAACAACGACCAACTATAAACCCCAAATCGTCAGGGTGAGATGGCGAAATATTTATCAAATTTTAAAACTTCATTTATTATGAAAAACACAAGTTTATTCGAAAAAAGAATTGACTTAAAAAAATGTCAAATCAATGGTGGCAGACTTGCCGAATGTAGCACTACAACAGCAACTGCGACTAGTGGCGGTGGTTGTACCGATACGCAGTATGTAACCAAAAACGATTGCGGAGAACCTATCACGGCCTGCACAGATTACGTTTGTAAGTAATAGAAAATTAAAAGAAAACTAATAATTAGACTTATGAAAATCAACAAAGGATTATTTGCAAAAAAAATTGATTTAAAAAATGCTCAAATCAATGGTGGAAAGTTAGCAAGGACTTTTAGTTCATGTTCTACTTATACCGGAAGCTCTGGTTGTCGTGATAGTGTAACTACAATGACCAACGATGAAGGTACGGTAATAAGCCAGACTACAAGTACCTGGTAAAAATTCAGGTTTCTCAACCTAAAATGGAGGATCAGTATCCTCCATTTTAGTAAAAATTAAACTGAAAACATTAGCCAATAATCAGCCGTAATTATGATATTAATTTTCTCCATCCATGATGATTATTCGACCAGTAAGGTAATTAACTGGTTAATAAACATGAAAAAGCCATTTATTCGGCTGAATGAAAATTCTGATGTAGAAATCATAGCGCTTACGAAAGATGATTTTACGATAAAAATCGATGGTAAAACAGTTAACAGTGCTCAAATCACAAAAATATGGTACCGCAGGGGAGGAGTATACTTGTTAAAAAACCTCAGCAGTGAGCTGTTAAAAGATTATCTGCCTACCGAAATTGCAACTTTAGTGCAGTATTTCTACTATGTGCTGGATCAGAAACCGGGTATAAATAATTTTAGGACAAGGGATATCAACAAGCTTTATCTGATGGATTTGTGCAAGAAATTTGATGTTCTGGCACCCAATTTTCTCGTCACAAGTTGTAAAAATACTTTATTGAGTTTCTATCATCAGGAGAAAAAGCTAATCTCAAAACCCTTAAGCATTCCGTTTAATATCGTTGATGCTGATGATTTCGCGCATTTATCCTACACTGCTGAAATTACTTTGGATGACATCAATCATTTACCTGACAAATTTGTCCCTACATTTTTCCAGAAAAATATCATTAAAGCCTACGAGATCAGGGTTTTTTACCTGAACGGAAATTTTTACGCGATGGCTATTTTTTCTCAGAACAACAAAAATACTAACGTAGATTTTAGAAACTACGACCAGGTGAAACCCAACCGGTTAAATCCATATCAGTTGCCTAAAGCTTACGAGCGTAAAATAAAAAAATTATTAGATGGGATTGGACTCAACTGCGCTTCGTTTGATGTTATCTATGCGAAAGAAGATCAGCAATACTATTTTTTAGATCTCAACCCCATTGGTCAATTTGGAATGGTATCTAACCCCTGCAATTATAACCTTGAAAAGGAGCTTGCATTAGCGCTATAACATGGACAAGATAAAACTCGAAATTCAAGAAGGAACCGCACCTGTGCACCTAAAATCTTTGCTAAAAAAAGATAAGCCTAAATATTTGGTTAAAACCCGGGGCTCAAAAATATTTAACACCAGTAATTTACAGTTAGATCTTTTCTATAAATCACCAATATGAAGCAATTATTTTTAAGAAACCAGCTGTGTGTGCCCGTTAAAGGTTACAATAGGGCCATTATTTACGATATACTCAGAAAAGATTATTTTTTTATCCCGAACGAGTACTACGCGGTTTTAAACACCAACGGTTTTATTCCCTTTTTTAAAATTAAGAATGCAGAGGAAAGGCAGGAACTGGTAGATTTTTTGATGCAGGAGGAAATCATATTCGAACTTTCAGATCCTGATCAACGCAAAAGGTTTATCCCCTTAGATAGAAATTTACACACGCCTAACCAGTTTAGCAACCTGGTTGTTCATGCTAATATCGATCACAGTTTCTTCGGTTTTATTGCAGAACAATATTTGATGAATATCTCGATCATAGCGCCCGAATTAGATGCTAATCTGCTAATGCTTGTCGAACAAATAAATACCTTGGAGATAGATGGCATCTATTTATACATTGAAAATTTTAACGCCGAACTTTTTGAAGAATATTGCGAGGCTTTTAGCACCCAACAATTGGTTTTTTCAGTTAATTTTTTCAGCACCATTACCGCCGAGAAAACAAAGTTGATCAGCAACATTTACTATAATTTTTTTGAAGAGAGCTTTACTGATTACAAGAGCAAACTAACCGTTGATAAATTAGATATTAATGGGGAGCATTTTTTTGAAGCTTACAATTACCACTCCTATTATTTAGGAAAAATATACATTGATGTGGCTGGCCAGATTAAAAACGGCTTAAACAATCTGGCAGGTTTTGGCAATATACAGTCCATTACCAAAGCTCAATTTTTGAATACCATCTCTTCAAATGCATTTCTGGAGCTGGGAAATATCAAAAAAACGGATACGCTGGTATGTCAGGATTGCGAATTCAGGTACATGTGCGTAGATAGCCGCGTACCCATAAAAGGAAAGGAAAAGTGGTATCATGAAACCGAATGCCGCTATAATCCATTCATGTCTAAGTGGGATGATGAACCGGGCTATCTTAGTTTAAGCGATTCGGGGATTACAATTTCAGCTTCCGGAAGCGTGATCAACAAAAAGAAATTAACAAGGGAATTCAAAAAAGCCTGGTCTATTTAACATGAAATCTTTCCCCTTTTATAAACAACCCGATTCTAAAGACTGTGGGCCAACCTGTCTGCGTATTATTTCTAAATACTACGGACAGAATATTCCATTGCAGCAGATTCGCGATCTTGCTGAAACCACGCGGGAAGGAAGTGGCTTGCTGGGCTTAAGCAATGCTGCAGAAAATTTAGGCTTCCGAACATTAGGGGTACAGATCGATTTTAACACCTTGGCCGCCGAAGTTCCTTTGCCCTGCCTGGTACACTGGAACAAAAACCATTATGTTGTCGTATATAAAATCGATAAATCAGGAAAGGTTTATGTATCCGACCCTGGCCATGGGCTGATTACTTACAGCAAATCAGAATTTATTAAAAGCTGGATAGGCGAAAATGCACGTGAAGACACAGAAGAAGGCATTGCTTTGATTTTAGAAACCAGCCCTACTTTTTTTAAAGACGAATTTAACGAAACAGAAAAGAAAACCAGTTTTTCTTTCCTTTCAAAATACCTGATTAAGTATAAATCGCTGGTTTTTCAACTCGCCATAGGCTTGCTGGCTGGCAGTTTATTGTCGCTCGTTTTCCCCTTTCTTACCCAGAGCATTGTAGATGTGGGTATCCAAAACCAGGACCTCAATTTTATTTACCTGATTTTACTGGCGCAGGTAATGCTCTTTATTGGCAAAACCGGCATTGAAGTTATCCGCAGTTGGATTTTATTGCATCTTTCTACCCGGATAAACATTTCAATTATCTCCGATTTTTTTATCAAGCTGATGAAACTGCCGATCAGTTTCTTTGATACCAGAATGACCGGTGATATTATGCAGCGCATTAACGACCACCACCGGATAGAGCAACTGCTAACCAATTCATCGCTCAATACCCTCTTCTCGCTGGTTAATTTAATCATTTTTAGCATTGTATTGTTGTGCTACGATTACCGTTTGTTTTTGGTTTACTTAATTGGCGCAATTGTGTATGTAGTGTGGATCAGTTTTTTCCTGAAGAAAAGAAAAGAACTCGATTACAAAAGGTTTTCGCAGATATCGCAGGAGCAGAGCAAGGTAATTGAGCTCATTAACGGCATGCAGGAAATTAAAATGCACAATGCCGAGAGGCAAAAACGCTGGGGCTGGGAATTTTTGCAGGTAAAGCTGTTCAAAGTGCAGATTAAATCGCTTTCCTTAGAACAATGGCAATCGGTAGGCGGAAATTTCATCAACCAGATGAAAGATATCCTGGTGAGCTTTCTGGCCGCAAAACTGGTGTTAAGCGGCAACCTCACCCTGGGGATGATGCTTTCGGTTCAATACATTATCGGACAGCTGAACAGTCCGCTCATGCAGCTCATTGATTTTATTAAACAGAGCCAGGATGCCAAAATTTCTTTAGAAAGATTGGGCGAAATCCACGATAAAGAAGATGAGGATAGCCATGAAGAACAATACGTGGCTGAAATTCCGCAGAACGATATTGCGCTCAGCGATGTATCATTCCGGTACACCGGTTCTGATGCTTTCGTGTTCGAAAACCTGAACCTCACCATTCCGTATCAGAAAACAACGGCCATAGTAGGCGCCAGTGGGAGTGGAAAAACTACGCTCCTAAAATTATTGATGAAGTTTTATGATCCAAATGCCGGGGAGGTGAAAATCGGCAATACCGACATGAAAAATATCTCATCAAGGCTTTGGCGCAACCACTGCGGCGTAGTAATGCAAGAGGGTTATGTATTTAACGATACAATTGCCAATAACATTGCTATTGGTGAAGAAATGGTTGATAAGCAAAAACTAAGGAAGGCCATCGAAATTGCCAACATTAAAGATTTTATTGAAAGCCTTCCATTGAGCTACAATACCAAAATCGGTAATGAGGGCCTGGGCATTAGTGGTGGACAGAAACAAAGGCTGTTTATTGCAAGGGCCGTTTATAAATCGCCCGAATTTATTTTCTTCGATGAAGCAACCAGCGCACTCGATGCCAACAATGAAAAAATCATTATCGAAAACCTGGAACAGTTTTTTACGGGGAAAACAGCAATCGTTATTGCACACCGTTTATCGACGGTAAAACATGCCGATAAAATTGTGGTGCTGGATAAAGGAAGGGTTGTTGAAGAAGGTAACCATGCCCAGCTGGTGGCCCAAAAAGGAGAATATTACAGGCTAATTAAAAACCAGCTCGAACTTGGAAACTAAGAAAGATATATTGGATAACATAGAGCTGCGCTCAGAAAGTGTGCAGGATGTTCTATCGCAGCCGCCCCATTGGATGTTCCGTTGGGGGAACGCCATTATTTTGGCGGCAATTTTAATGGGAGTATTGATGAGCTATTTTATTAAGTATCCCGAATTTGTACCGGCGCCCATTGTGGTCACTTCGCAAAACCCGCCCGAAAAACTGCAGGCCAGAACCGATGCTAAAATCGAGAAAGTATTTGTTGGCAACCATCAAAAGGTAAAGAAAGGCGAAGTGCTGCTGGTTTTGCAGTCTACTGCAAACTACCTCGATTTGCTCGAACTTAAAAAAATAGCCGATTCCATTTCGCAGGATGAATTGTCATCTTTCCCGATCCATAAAATCTCAAAATTGAAATTGGGCGAACTCCAGGCCGATTATAATGCTTTTGCCAAAGCCTTTCAAGACGAACAATTATTTAGCCGGTTGCAGCCCTACGCGCCCGAAAACATCGCTACCGATCAGAATATTTCGGCCTACAAGAGTAGGATAACCAACTTAAAGCAACAAAAAGAGCTCGAGCTGGCCAAATACGAGCTGGTAAAGAAAAGCCATCAGCGCGCACAGAAACTTTTTAGCCTGAGCGTAATTTCAGCAACTGAGCTCGAAACCGAAAAAATAAAATTCTTACAGGCACAGCAAAGCTTAGAAACCATAAACATTACACTTTCTCAAACCCAGGAGGGCATTGCAAACCTTAACAAAACAAAAAGCGGAGCCACAATTAATGCCGAAAAAGACAAAATTAATTTTGCTTCGCAAACCTTACAGTTATTTGAGCAGTTAAGAAAATCGCTGCGGCAATGGGAGCAAGATTACCTCATTATTTCTGCTACCGATGGCATGGTTAGCTTTCAACAGTTCTGGGGCGAAAACCAGTTTATCAAAAAAGGTGATGCGGTTTTATCCATTTTGCCCGATAACAAGCAGGCACTGGTTGGCCGGATGTCGGTCCCGGCTGGCAATTCCGGAAAAATTAGTCCCGGCGAAAAGGTTTTGATCAAACTGGATAATTACCGTTACCAAGAATATGGAATTGTAGAAGGAAGGGTGCAAAATATAGCTTTCGCACCCGATGACAAGGGCAATTATTATGTAGATGTGACGCTGCCCAATGGTTTAAAAACTTCTTACCACCAGAACCTTGTTTTTGATAAAGAACTTAAAGGCAATGCCGAAATTGTAACGCAGGATTTAAGGTTGATAGAAAGGGTTTTTTACCAAATGCGAAAGCTTTTAAGATACCAAGGGGATTAAAGCAAACAGCAGTTTGAGCTGGAATTATTTTAAATTGAAATGATTATCTTTGTAGATAGTAGTTTATAAGAATATGCCAGCATCAAAGCAAAAAAAAATGATTTTCCAGCTAAGCAAGGCTACCAAGCAACGCCGGTTTAACTCAATTCTTGCAGAAGTCTTAGAACGTAATGCCAGCTTAGGACAGCCTCAGGTTTTTAGAAGCCGTGAATATGCCGAACCAGCATTATTTATTCACAGTTATCCTAATGGTCGCCAGGTATTGATTGAAATTAACACAGAAAACTCTGAAGAGAAAGCCATAAAAGTACTTGTTTAATGAGTAAACCAAGGCTTTTTATTATTGCAGGTCCTAATGGATCTGGAAAGAGTCTATTCTCTAAAGCCCTTAGTCAATCTGATTACGAAGTTTTCGATGGAGATAAGCATATGGCTCAACTTTCCACGAAATTTTCAGATATAGGAAGTGATGCACTGTGGAACTATATTGATGAAGAAATTTTTTCGCGTGAAAAGGCTGAAGCAATGATGAAAAAATTGAATTATGCTTACGAGACAAATTTTCGCTCGGAGAACCCTATGTCAACCGCATTGGAATTTCAAAAAAACGGTTATGAACTACACTTGATCTTTATGGGCTTAAATTCTCTTGAAGAATCAATTGAAAGGGTTGCCCATCGGGTTAGAACAGGAGGACATAAAGTGAGTGAAGAATCTATAAAGTATAATTTCGAACACGGCTTTAAAAATTTATACAAGCATTATTTTCAATTTGATTCGGTTACACTATTCGACAATTCAATTGTAGAAAAAGGGCATTCTCAAGCTCCAAGAGAATTATTATTTATTAGTGAAGGAGACGTATACATTTCTCAAGAAAATTTGCCTGAATGGGCGCAAAAACTTGTCTCAGAAATAAAATAATCCGTGCGGTTTTAAAAGTTGATTTAATATTTAATAAAAATATACAATGCAATATGCATCTGTTGAAAAACAGCTAAAATGTTTCTTCAACAGAAAAGAGCAAGAAAAACTTAAATGCTGTGATTTTTTCCCTACAAGCTCCTTCCTTAACATTAACTTAACCTCTGCGTTCTTTCTTTGTTGAAAATTATCTTTCAGCATGATGAAATACGTTTGCGCATTCCTGATATTCTTCCAATTGTGTTTTACTGCCTCTGCGCAGGAAAAAGAACTGGAGCTTTTTTTCGACCATCAATCGAAAAAGCCAATCGAATCGCTTATTGAACTGAAAAGGATATATGCCCAATCTATCGAGAACAACGATGCGATTTTAGAAGGCAAATGCTTACAGCAAATGGGCAAGGTATGTTACCGTCAGGGGCATTTTAGGCAGGCGCTCGACTTTTTTTTAAAGGCCGAAAAAATATTTAACAGTAACGATAAGCCTTTATTGCTGGCCGCAAACCTAAGCGATATTGGTATCTTATATTACTACCTTAAGCAGCCAGATAAAGCCATGAAGAATTATTTGATGGCTTTGAACATTTATAAAAAGGAGCACAATGTAAAAGGGCAGGCGGCTATTTTTGGTCAGATTGGCCAGCTTTACGAAAAACGTACCCGTTACGATAGTGCCTTTTATTATCAGAACCTGGCTTTAAAGGCCAATGAGCAGACGAGCGATGTCAGTGGTGCGGCAAAGATTTACGAAAACCTGGGCAGTATATATGAAGACTTAGAGAAATATGACCTGGCTTACCAGCATTTTAAAAAATCGCTCGATTTATACCAAAAAGACCATAACGAACTGGGCAGCATAGAGGTAATTAATAACCTGGGCGATATTTTACGTAAAACAGGCAAATATCAGGAAAGCGTTGCAGAAACACAAAAGGCAATGAAACTCGCCGATAAACTGGGCAATATCTATCAGCTGGCATCGTGTTGCAGGGATTTGGGCAAGGCCTACGAATTAATGCACCAAATGGACAGTGCCTACTATTATGTTAAACTGGGTTATAAATATACCATCGATTTATATTCAGAAGATGGTGCGCGTCAGGTTGCTTTTTTACAGGTGTTGTACGATATCAATAAAAAATCGGATGAAATTACCAGGCTACAGAATGATAAAAAGATCAACCGGATTATTGCATTTTCGGCCACCATTGTGGTACTTTTAACCGTTGTTTTAGGTTTTGTTATATTTAGCAGGCAGCGTTTAAAATTAAAAGATCAGCAAATGCTGACCAAACAAAAAGATATCCAGCACGATTTAACCAGTTTGGAACTTAAAAACCTGCAGCTCGAAGAACAACAGCTGAAGCAGCAGCTCGAAGTGAAAAGCCGCGAGCTTTCTACACATACCTTAAACCTGATTAAACACAACCAGTTCCTCGAAAACCTGCGCAATACCTTGCAGGCGATGGTAAAAGACGATAAACGCGATCAGAAAAGGCAGATGAACCAGATCCTGACCGAAATTAACCAAAGCTTTAACCACGAGCGCAACTGGAAAGAATTTACGCAGGCTTTTGAGCAGGTGCACCATCAGTTTCTTGAGCAGCTTAAAAAATTCAGCAACGAGCTAACTTCGGCAGATATGCGCTTAATCGCTTTGCTTAAAATGAATCTCGACTCCGCCGATATTGCCACCTTGCTTGGAATTTCTACCGATAGCCTTAGGGTTTCCAGGTACCGGTTAAGAAAGAAGTTGAACTTAGCCCAGGGCGATAATTTATCCGCATTTATACAGGCCCTTTAAGCGTTACATTTCAAAGCAAAAAATCAAATTTTAGCCTGTATTGATCTGCTTAACAATTTGTTAATGTAACGGTAATAAAAGCATAACGGCGTTTCTGTTAATGTTTAATCTATTCATTATTAGTTTGTTATGTTTTATTGTTGCTTTTTCATATATGCCAGTTGTAACGCTGTTGCCTTTATGTAACCCTCATAATTTTGGGGTATAAACTGGCGTATACATCTTTGCCCCGTCAATAAATAAAAAGACATTACCAAACAAAATGAACAAACTTTTACAAATTCTGTTTTTTCTTGTTTTTTGTGCGGGCACAGCCAACGCTACAAAAATAAAAGGGCACGTTTACGATAAGCAAACCGGTGAGGCCATAGTTGGGGCCACAGTGGTGCTCGAAAACCCTAAACGGGTAACCAACACCGGCCTCGATGGTACTTTTGAGTTCAAAGGAGTATCAACAGGTTCTGCCAAAATCAGCGTAAGTTACATTACGTATAAAACCATTACCAAAACTTTTACAGTTGAAAAAGAAGACAATGAACACTTAAAGTTTTATATGGAAAGTGATTCAAAAAGCCTGGATGATGTTACCATTAAAACCAATGCCGTAGCCGCTACAGATCAGGGTGCGCGCCGTTTGGAGAAAAATGCAACACAGATCATGAACATCGTATCAGGCAGGGCAATCGAAATTTCTCCCGATTTAACCGTGGCCAATATCACCCAGCGTGTTTCTGGCGTTTCTATTGAGCGCAACAGCAACGGCGATGGTCAGTACGCCATACTACGGGGCATGGATAAAAGGTACAATTACACCCTCGTTAATGGGGTAAAGATTCCAAGTCCCGATAACAAATACCGTTACGTACCACTCGATTTATTCCCAGCCGACTTACTGGAACGTTTAGAAGTATATAAAACGCTTACGCCAAACCTAGAGGGCGATGCCATTGGTGGGGCCATTAACATGGTAATGAAAAACGCACCCGGTAAGTTTCAGGTAAACGCCAACCTTTCATCTGGTTACAGCCAATTGTTTATCGACCGTAAATTTGCCAGTTTCAATTCGGCTGATATTCAGTATAAATCGCCTTACGAGCTAAACGGCAAAAATTATAATGCCACGCAAAACGATTTCACTAAAGGAACGCTTGATTATAAATATAAAAGCCCAGCACCTAATTTAATCGGTAGTTTATCCATCAGCCAAAGGTTTTTAAACAATAAACTCGGTGTTGTGTTGGCCGGAAGCTATCAAAATACTTACCGCGGCAGCAACAGTACTTTCTACAATAATGCAGTTGCGGGTACCGATGCCTATGCCGTAATTACCAGCAAAAGCTACCGCGAATTTTCAGAGCAGCAACAGCGTACCGGTTTGCATGGTAAGGTTGATTATTCGTTTAACAAAAACCACCAGTTAAGCCTTTACAACGTATATGTTAATTTAAAAAACCAACAGTTGAGAGATGCTGTAAGTACCACCTACAATGGCGTTTATAACCCAACAGCAGGCAATGCAGAACTGGTTTACGATACCCGTAGCCGTTTAACTGAGCAGCAGATTTACAACAGTACTTTGCACGGCGACCATAAATTCTTTGACGATAAATTCAAGCTGCAGTGGTCGGCGGTTTATTCTTCAGCTAAAAACGATGTACCCGAAAACACCAGTATCAGCTTAAATGGCGTGGAACAAAATTTCCAAAGCAGGCGTACCAGTTTGGTAAACACCAATCCCGTTACCCGTAGGTGGGAACGTAACACTGACGAGGATTTGGCGGGTTACTTGGATCTTACTTATCGCTTTACCTTGGGCGAAAATAAACTCGATATCATGGCCGGTGGTTTATATCGCGATAAACAGAGAAGCAGTTTTTTTAACAATTATAACCTGGCACCAAGCGCTAACGATGCCAAGAAATTATATGGTGTAGATTTTCAGAATTATACCGATTTAAACCTGGTAGTGAGCAATCCAACAGGGGCCGTGGCCAATTCGCTTACTTATGATGCATCAGAAAAAATTGCTGCAGGTTATGGTATGTTTAAATACAGCTCGGCTAAACTCGAACTGATTGGAGGTGCCCGTGTAGAACATACCAATCAGGGCTACAACCTGCTTTTCCCGGCAGGAGAAACTTATCCGAAAGGAAATCAGGTATATACCGACGTTCTGCCAAGCCTAACAGCCAAGTATTTCTTAACAGAAAAAGCACAATTGCATGCCTCTTACTACAAAGCGCTAAACCGCCCTGGATTTTACGAAATTGTTCCCGGTAAAGTGGTTAACGAGGAATTTCAGGAGCGTGGCAATCCAAACCTGCAACGCGCCCTGGCCGATAACTTCGATTTACGTTACGAGCTTTTTCCAGGTGCATCAGAACAGTTGTTGATTGGTACGTTCTACAAGCGAATCAAAAACCCGATCGAATATACTTTCCAGGCCGATGCCGTTCGCGGACAGGATATATACTACACGCCTGGCAATTTTGGTACAGCCAATAACTATGGCGCAGAAGTAGATTATATCAAATATTTCAACAAAATCGGTATCAAGGCAAATTATACCTATACCCACTCCCGTATTGTAACACCTAAAACAACCCGCACCATTAACCCTACAACTGGCGATATCCAGGCACTTTCGGTTGAGCAGGAACGCCCGCTTTACGGTCAGTCTGAGCATATTGCCAACGTATCCCTATTGTTTAAGGATACGAAAAAAGGCTGGGATGCACAGCTTGCTGCTGCCTACACCGGCTCGCGTATCAACACGGTTTCTCAGTTCCTAAATAACGATTTATGGCAGAAAGGTTTCATCCAGATGGATGCATCAGCAGAGAAAAGATTTAAAGGTGGAATAAGCGTTTTTGTTAAAGCCAATAACATTTTAAATACACCTGCAAAATTATTCATCAAAGGTACCAACCCTGAGAACAACAAAATCAACGAAGATTTGGTAAAGGATGGAAATACCCTGATCAGAAGCGATTATTATGGCCAGAACTATTTAGTTGGCTTCAGATATAAGTTTAATTAATTGAATTTTAAAAAGATAAAGACATGAAATCAAATCAGATTTTTAAACTGCTTATATTGGCCTTGCTGGCGCTGGCAGGGTGCGAAAAAGCCAACATTGATGTAGATACCACCGCGGTAGATGGCTCGGCTATTGGAGAAGTTTCTGGCGTTTGGGCAAGAGGGAGTACCCAGGTCATCAAAGGGGATATCATTATTCCCGAGGGCAAATCGCTAACCATCGAAGAAGGCGTTACCGTATTAATGGATACGGTGGCCAAGCCCGAAATTATTGTAAAAGGAAATCTATATGCCTTAGGAACGGCAGAGAACCCGATTAAATTTACCGTTAACGAATTTTACAAAACAGCCCAAAAGAAATTTGGTAAACTTTGGGGCGGTATTTTAGCTGGGCCAACCTGCGAAGAGCTGGTTTTGGATCATGCCATTATCGAATATGGCGGCGCTACCACTTCCGATGCTTCAACTTCGGTTAAAATGGGCCTTTACAAAGCTGTAGCTGGCGAAAATCTTCCGGCACTTTGGTTCTCCAATGCAAAAGGCAGATTGGTAGTGCAAAACAGCATATTCAGAAACCTGCAGGAAGACTGCACCTACATTGAGGGTGGAAGAATAATTTTTGCCAATAATGTATTTTACACCACAGGGGTAACAGGTGGAGAGGCCATGAATTTTAAGTCGGGATGTTTGGCAGATATAGCCTACAACTTGGTTTACAGCACCAATACCAATGCGCTAAAATTATCAAACAGTGGCGATAAAACACCACAAACTTATATTATAGCCTATAACAATACCATGGTAAATACCGGCTGGAGAAGACCAACGGCTAAAGGAGGTTCAGTTTGGTTGGAAAGTACGGTCCGTGCCGATCTGTTCAATAACCTGTTCGCCAATACCCGTTTCGGTATAAAAAGAGATCCAAAGAAACCAGAAGATGCCCGTTCTGCCTACAGCAACAACTGGTACTACGGATACGACCAGGCTACAGTTAACCAGTTTCAACCGGTAGGCGATATTATTGGCGGCAAAAATGATGTAATTGGTACCGCTGCAGGTGCTAACGACCCAAAATTTGTTAATTATCCGGTAAATACAGCTGTTGGCAATGCCGATTTTAACACCGCCTGGGATTTTCATTTACAGGGAAATTCTCCTGCCTTGGGCAAGGGGATCACCAATTTTACCCGCCACCATGCCGCTGGCATCGTAATGAAAAATGGTATTACTTATATTTCACCGGCGCCATCTACTTTTGTAGGTGCTTACGGTACTAAAATTTAAAATGAAGAATAGAATTATTATCCCCATTGCAGCAATTGCAATTTTAACACTGTGCTTTTCCTGTAATGGAATTGCACAAAAAGCAGATAGTACTGCCGTAAAGCCGCTTTATGTTTCAGAACCCGTTGATTTTGATACCGATGATCCTGCCATTTGGGTTAACCCGGTTGATCCATCACAATCGTTGGTAATCGGTACCGATAAAGATGCAAAAGGAGGTCTGTATGTTTTCGACCTGAAAGGAAAAATCATTAAATCCAAAACAGTTAAAGGTTTGCAAAGGCCCGATAATGTTGATATTGCTTATGGATTAGACCTGGGAGGGAAAAAAACAGATATCGCCATAACAACCGAAAGATTGAGCCATAAACTCAGGATTTATTCCCTGCCAGACATGAAACCGGTAGATAATGGCGGGATTCCGGTATTTGTAGGCGAAACAGCTAATGAATATCGCGATTTAATGGGCATTTCGATGTATACCGATCCTCAAGGGAAAATTTACGCTATTGTTGGCCGTAAAACCGGCCCAAAAGAAGGTGGTTACCTGTGGCAATACCTGTTAAGTGACGATGGAAACGGCCATGTTAAAGCCGATTTAGTGCGGAAATTTGGCAATTATAGCGGTAAAAAAGAAATCGAAGCCATTGCCGTTGATAATGAACTGGGTTTCGTTTACTATTGCGATGAACAGTTTGGCGTACGCAAATATTATGCAGATCCGGCCAAAGGCAATAAAGAACTTTCGCTATTTGGCCAGGGAGATTTTGCTGTAGATAACGAAGGCATTGCCATTTATAAAACGGCAGGCAACAAAGGTTATGTTCTGGTATCCGACCAAGGCGCCAGACAGTTAAAGGTTTATGCTAGGGAAGGTAAAACAGGGGCGCCTAATCAGCACCCGCTATTGGCTACAATCAAATACTCGGCTAACCAAACCGATGGAATTGATGTGGTATCAGTACCTTTAAATGCCGATTTTAAACATGGCTTACTCGTAGCCATGAGCGATGATAAAACTTTCCATTTCTACCGTTGGGAAGATATCGCAGGGAAAAACCTGACTATCAATCCCTAATTTGTTTTGAAGATACATCACAAAAAAAAGCGGCTCATTGGGCCGCTTTTTTTTGTTAAAATGCTGGTGTTTATTTTGCAAGCGCTGCAGTTTGCACTGTTGTTTCAGGGCTGCTCATTTCTGTTTGCAATGAAGCAAATTTATCGAGGTTAAGTTTTTGGGTATTGCCCATTACCAAAGTGTGTTTTTTAGTTGCTCCAGTTAATTTTAAATCTGCATTGCCTTCAATAACAGTGTATAAACTCTCTGTGTCCGAGTTGATTTCGGCAGCTGCGTTTCCTTTTAAAAATACCTGAAGATATTGGGTATCTAACTGTCCGGCTGTTTTTACTACAGCATCGCCCGATGCCTGAACCCTGGTAATATGGTTAACGTACACAACAATTTTAGCTGGTGCGTTATCTTCAGCGGTGATTTTTAGATCGTAACCATCCTGCATCACTTTTACCTTTCCGGTATTGTCGTCTGCATAGCTAATGCCTTCTGTTTCGCGTTGGATAAGCGTAACCTCTACATTGCCACTTACCATCACTTTAGTGAAATTTTTTGGTGCCGAAACTTTTACCGGAGTTTTTTCGTTGGCTGATACCTGAGCAGTAAATAAAGTTGTGCTTAAAACGATAGCTGCTACTAATGATTTTGTTAGGGTTGAGATTGAAGTTTTCATAATGTTTTTATTTATAGTTTTATATAATATTTTGTGATTGTTTAATAATAAGACGACGATCCACCACAAACGTTTCACGGGTTTGGTCTGTATTATACCAACGGCTGTAAGTTCTCGACGAACACCGATTTAAATCGGGCGAAAACCAGTTCATTTTTTATCGGTTTAAATCATTTGGCCGCCTTGATATTAAAGTTAACCTTGGCTAAATATGCCCTTAACCACTTGTTAATAGCTTTGCGCTAAAATTTTAACCCAAAAAAGTATGAAACGTGATTTGCTGACCAGTGTAATTTTACTTGTTGTTACTGCTTTCGGTGCTTTGGCGCAAAGTCCGGCAGAAAAACTTGATGCAGTTGTAAAAGGCAGGAGCAAGGGAATATTGGTGGCTGCACATCGTGGCGATTGGAGAAATGCACCCGAAAATTCATTGCAGGCACTTAAAAACTGTATTGAAAAGAAATTCGACCTGATGGAGCTCGATGTAAAAATGAGCAAAGACAGCCAAATGGTCATCATGCACGATAATACGATCGACCGTACAACAAATGGCAAAGGCAAAGTAGGCGATTATACCTTGGAGGAGCTCAGCAGGTTCAGGTTAAAAAATGGATTGGGCAGGTTAACCCCACATCCGATTCCCACATTGCGCGAAATGATGTTAGCAGCAAAAGGCAGAATACTCATCAATGTAGATAAAGGAAATGATCACCTTGATCTGGTTTTTAAGGTGTTGAAAGAAACCGCCACCACCGATCAGGCCATTGTAAATGTTGGCGACAATATGCTTTACGGAAAACTTACAGCCGAAAACACCTTACCACGTGATGCTTATTTAATGGTTGTGGTAAATATGAAAAACAATAATGTAGATGAAATCATCAGCTCTTATGCTGTCCATCACAAAACGATAATCCAGCCTATTTTCGATACCGATACCTTGTCGTCCCTAAAATTGTTAAAAGTTAATAAGCAGAAATCGCTACTGTGGTTAAATAGCCTATGGCCATCATTAAATGGAGGGCACGATGATGATAGGGCAGTAGAAATGGGTCAAAAAGAAGAGAGTTGGGGCTGGCTGATCGGCTTTAACCCGGTAATATTGCAAACCGATAGGCCTGTCGAACTAACCGGTTATCTTAAAAAAAGGAAGCTACATCCATAACAACTAACATGTAGTCCTTCTTAAATTAAGTAGAGGAGTTTGGAATACCATTTGCCGAAATGTATTTACGTTTTTCACTCATCCATTCTTTCAGTTTTGGGAAGATAAAAAGAATGGCAAACGCGAGTATAGAAATGATGAGCTGTAAAACCAGGTTTACTTTGGTTACCGCACTGGCATCTGCCTGGCCTGCAACTTCATAAAGGCGGTAAGCACTTCTGGCAATAATCAAAATCAATAAATATTTGCTCCACGAAAACCTACGCTTAATCATAACAAAGAGTAGATAGCGCAACAACAGGATAAACAAGAGTACTACAAATTCTTGCACGCTCTCGTAATCGTAGAAAAACAGATTGATTATCCCGATTAAAAAAGTAATGAAAATAAGGTTGGAAGAAAGTGAATACTTATTCTTCCCAAATTTAAAATTTACCAACTTAAATAGCTTTACTCGATAGACATACAAATATCCTGATATTTTTTAAAATGAGGTGATTTATTATTTAACAGAATAGTAAATATTTTGACAATAATCAACATAAATTAAAAACGAGAGGCTATTAACCGCTCGTTTTTGAAATATCACTAAAAATTACTGACTGTATCAGGCGTCCAATACCCGTTCTTTAATCTTTGCTGCCGGATGGCCCTGATAAATGCCATAAGCCAATAGATTTTTGGTGGCAACGCTGCCTATGGTTAATACGCTATGACTATGCAAAGTTACGCCCGGCCCAACTTGGGCACCTGCGCCTACCCAAGCGCCATCTTCGAGAACAATTGGTGCTGTTATCAGGTCGAAACCCGAAAGTTTATAATTGTGGTTACCGGTAATGAGGATGGCCTGTTGCGAAATACAACAGTGCTCACCAACTTTTACCCAATCTAGGTTATCAATATAACATTCCGCTAACCAACTATAATTACCTATTTCCAGCTTCCATGGATATTTAACATGGATGCCAGGTTTTAAACGCACTTCGCGGCCAATTTTCGCACCGAATAATCTTAACAGAAAAACCAGCACAGCGCTTATAGGCATAATGCGGCTTTTAAAAAAGAATACATCCGTAAAGTACCACAGAAACTGTTTAACAATACCCGCACCAACACTGAAACTACCAGTGTCAAAATCTTTACGTAACTGCGTTTTTAGCAAAATTTATCTTTAGTTAATGGTGGCAATTAGGTTAAACAGCCACTAATTTATTGCTTTTTTTAATCCAGATGTACAAAATGGTGAAAATGCACACGTAAACAATAATGTTAAAAACCTCGTGGTGGTAGGTAAAGTTATTGCGTTGCGATTTAAAGAAGCCCAATAAGATACCCAATCCAGCAATACGACATACGTTTAATACATAGATTGCAACAAAGCCTATGATCAACATTTTGATGGTAGATTTCCATGAAGCTGGAAAGGCAAGTACAAATGCCGCTAAAAAACTCATTACACCTAAGCCAAGGCACGAGTAGTTTACCCGAAGGTACGGACCTGCCACCACCATTACATCCGAAGCATTATAAATGGCATAAAAGCCAAAAAGTTTAATAAGCCAAACGGCTGGTACAATCAATGCAGTTTTTAGTCCCTGTATGTAGTTGAGGTGATTGGCAATATAAGCATTGTAAAACCTGGAATCGGGGCTCATTACGCTGTTCATAAACAGGTTTCCCTGACTAAAAAATATATAAAGTAGAAATAACGCCACTACAAATTTTAATGCTTTTTTATTGGCCTGTTTTTTTGCTTCTTCTTGTGTCATATTTATCGGCATTTATAATTACGATGATCTATTTATCCTTTGTAAAGCCTTAATTTTCTTGTCAACCAGTTTCCTAAACCACAAACCCTGAAGATAATGAAATTTAATGCCTGTTGTCCCTTCAAATATACCCAGTTTAAAAAACATTCGGTAACCAAAATAAAGGTAGGGGCGAATGCCTAGGGGCAGTTTCCACCACAGTTGCTTTAGCCATGCCCGCTTTTCATCGGGGCTGCCCCACAAATTGGGTTTAAGGTGCTGTAACCTTAATTTTTGCATTCTTTCTATTTCTTCCTGCGCAACAAGGTCACTATAGCGTTCATGTTTAGCTTTCCAAAAATCAATGTCGTTTTCTTTTAGGTTTTCTTCTAAAATCCAGCCTTTTTTCCAGATTACTGTTTTGCCCCGCACAATAAACCGATGATCCATATTCTCATTCAGGTCCGAATAACCAACTCCTGTTCTAAACATCTTTAAAAGATAGAAAGGGTAGTAGGTCCCAAACCTGATCCAATGGCCTTGAAAGAAGTTTTTACGGTTAAAATAAACTCCATTTACACCTTCGAAATCCCTATCATTAAATTTTTCAAGTCTATCCAAAAGCGCTGGGGTAACCATCTGGTCGGCATCCAAGCCTATAGTCCAAGGAGTTGTTACATTAAAGTTTTTTAAAGCATAATCCCATTGTTTGGGGTGGTTTTCAAAAAGGTTTTGTTTTACCTCGGCCCCATAAACCTTGGCAATTTCCAAAGTCTTATCGGTACTTCCACTATCCAGGATAAAGATTTTGGCATTCAGTTTTTGGATAGATTCCAATAACCTCGGAAGATGAATTTCCTCATTAAAGGTGAGTATTATAAAACTAAAGTTGTTGTTCATATACGAGCGATTTCAATCACGATTAAAATGGTATATATGCTTTTATAGTATTCGAGATACTGTTTAATTAAGGTATTATCGCTAAAATCTGCGCGGATAGCTAGTGGGGCAGTATCTCTGATAAGCTGTCTTTTTTCGGTATTTAAACAGGCCGAGGTAATGTTGCGGCTAATCTCATCAGTTTCCAGCCCCGTTACCCAGCCCAGCCCTTTATCTTTAACATAATCGGCCAGGCCTACTTTTTCGCTAATCAGTACTGGAGTACCAACACTAAGGCTTTCTACCACAACATTGGCAAAGTTTTCATTATAAGAAGTAAGCAGAAGCAAATCATGTGCAGCTATCATGCTATACTTATCTTGGTTGCTAACCTGCCCAACCCAATCAATTTTGTCGTTAATTTTCAGTTCCTTAGCCAAAAGTTTTAGGCTTTGTACATACACCTCCTCACCAGAGCCCGCAAGCGTTAAATGCCAGCAGATATCTACAAGTGCAAGGGCATTAAATAAAAGCTCCAGTCCCTTTTTTTCTTCAACACGTGATAGGAAAATGAGTTTAAAACGACCTTCAGCTTGATCCTCCTCATTCGCTACCCGATAATTGCTACCAAATACTTCATACCCACTACTTGATACTTGTGCCGGCAAACTCACCAGATTCGGAATCACCCTGATACTTTTCGGCTTAACAATTTTTAAAATATCAGCTTGCTCTTGTTCACTGGTAGCATGGATGTGGCAGTATTGTAGCAGGTTTTTACCTAGCAACGTATGGATCAGTTTCTTTGATAAAGAATTGCGGCTACCAAGCGTGTAAGAGGTAAGCATTCCACGGGGAGATAGCACCACCGGAATCTTATACCATTTTGCAACCAGGCAACTCAGTACCGAAACCAAATTCCACCAGGCATGGATATGGATCACATTCTCCTCCTTCCGCGGGGTACCTTTAAGGCGGGGTGGTCCTTTAAGTATTTGGTTAGCTGTGCTTAATTGGTCACCTTGAATGCTAAGCTTGTCACCCTGAGCCTGTCGAAGGGTCTTTCTCAATCCCCACAACAACCCCGGCGAAAAATGACTATGATCTTTAGTCCACCTTTTAAAATACGTAACAGGCACTCCTTCAACTAAAACCGGAACACCAATTGGTATCTTCAGTTCAGTTTTACCATTTGCAGTTGTAGTCAATACCTCTACTTCGAGGCATTTGTTATCCAGTTCACTTGTTTTGTCATCCTGATTACCGGGCTTGTCATCCTGAGTGTAACGAAGGATCTCTTCCTTTAAAACCGCCACACGCTTATCGCCCGACAGCACTTCGCATAGTTTCGCCACACTTTGTATAGGTCCACCATAAATATAAGCTGGTTTATAAGAAGCAGTGATGTGAATGACTTTCAATTTGACTTTAAGGTTAATCAAAAGTGGGTTTTAATACCTTTATGGTTCTGAGCAGGGAAAAAAGGATCCACATAATTACATATCCCCAAAAAATATTATTGAACATAAATTCAAAATTATTACCCCGCCACATGCCCTGAAAAATACTGTTGAACATAATCACACAACCAAGTTCGTAGCCGCCAAATATTTCCTCAGCCTTATCAGATAGGTGCTGGACCAACATACCATAAAGCAGCATAAAAAAGAAAACACCGGTAATACCAAAACTCAAATACGCATCTACAATAGGGCGCGTTTTAGCCGAAACTGCAGACATTTTGCTAGCAACACCCGCATCATAAACACGTTCCATAGAAAGGGTTTCCATGTTAGGTTTACTTGGCCATAATACCCTTGGAATAAGTCCATCAAGAGAATTTCCTATTATTTCCCATTCATAAAAAGGGTGATGGCTGGGCACATAGTCTACAAATTGGGTAAACATTTCTATTTCACTCAGTCTTCTGGTTAAAAAGCCCCAATTTGTTTCTTCAATTTGTTCTTCATTCTTCGAATTCAAGTTTTCAAAGGCCTGAGTTTGTGCTTCCTCAGCACTTACTTCACCGCTCCAGCTCTGCCTTACGGTATTGTTGTACGTAGGCAGAAAATAAAGAAGCACATAAGCAACTGGGATAGCTAAATAAAGTATCAGTTTTTTATAATAGGGAAAAAACACACAGGCAATTACAATAATATTAATAATGATGGGCTCTTTATAGCCCGATAACGAGGCATGCAAAAAGTTTATGATAAAAATGGTGGCACCAATACCTAGGTATTTGATGTTTTTTGAATTAAATCCTTTAACAAACAATACTGCCGCACATGATATCCCGATAAGGGTAAGCGGAAGGGAAATCTGGCTTAGCCCCGATACCCTTTGGGCCAATGAGCCGATGCCAAACACGATGATACTGAGCCAGATTAAAAAGTCATCGTTATCAAAAGTTTTTTCAGTTTTAATGCTTAGTTTATTTTTTTGAACCAGTAGGATACCTGTAACCAATGCGGCATGTGCCAATAAGCTCATGCGTTGACAGCTGGCGATTAAGGCAGTTTGCTCGCTTTCTTTAAACTGTGCACCATAGTTAACTTCTGTTAAATACCGATAGCCTAAATGATCTAAAAAATAAAATAAAGAGGTAACGCACATAAACCCAGCAAAAATAAGCTGCGTAAGAAATATGGGGCGCATAATCTGTTTATGGATGGGTAAATCCTGCTTTATGATTGCCGCAGGAGATAGTATGGTGGTATAAAAGATAAAAAGCGAACCGAACCAAGCTACAAAATATGATACAATTGGACTATTGACCAACACATAGCAGATTAGAACCGGGAGATATAAAGTTAATATCAGTTTAGTAGGATTATTATTCTGCATGGTTATTCTGGATAGTATCAACAATCACTTTTACCTGTTTTTCGAACGACCAATCTTGGATAATTCCTTGCGATGCCAATCCCATTTGCACTAATTTATCTTTATTTTCAGTGAGTGCATTAAGTTTTTTTTTAAGATCAGCTAAATCACCTGATTTAAATATTTCTCCATTTTTGTTTGGTTGTATAAGATCTTCCGCACAGCCAACTCTTGTAGAAGCCAGTATAGCCTTTCCTGCAGCCATGGCTTCATTAACCGCAAGCCCCCAAGTTTCGCCAGGTCCCTGCGAAGGTAGACAGAATAAATCGCATGCCTGATATACAAGTGGCATTTTGCTCTGATTCTGAAAATCCATAAAATGGATTCGGCTTTTTATCATCTCCGCCCAACTGCCAACTCCCAACTCCCAACTCCCTTCGTTGTCATCCTGGGCGTAGTTGAAGGATCTTAACTCCGCTAAACCTTTAACTTTCTGCTTTAAATTCTCCTCTAACATTCCATTTCCAACAAAAAGTACATGTGTGCTTTTCAATTCAAGATTGATAAAAGCATCCAACAAAAGTTCAGGATTTTTTTTCGGCTCAAATTTTCCCGCAAATAATATTAAGATGTCTGCTGCTCCAATTCCAAATTTTTGTCTTATTGCGGTTGCTTCTTCATTTTTTTTAATCTCAAATCTGTTATTATCTATAGCATGTGGAGCAAAAACTAACTGCTTACCCTTAAGTCCAAAATATTTATAGTAAGCTCTATTCGCTTTACCAACATAAAATGCAGTATCAACATGTTTATAAACCCATTTGAGGAAAATTTTTCTGAACAATCTTTTATAGCCGCCTTGTTGATCAATTAAGGTAGAATCTCCCCTAAAATAAATTGGTGTTTTATTTTTAAAAAAGCGGAGTGCTTTTAAGTGGCTGTTCCAGGCCCAACCATAAATTAAAACCGCATCCGGCTTAAAATCTTGTACTGCTTTTAGTAGCCCCGGATTAATAATGCCATTAAAATGATGTGTTCCGGGATCTTTTGATGAGTTTTCTAAAAACTGATAGGCATAACCATTCAAAAGTGGTATGTCCCATTCAATTTGTTGACGAAAACCCTGATCATATTTAGCCCTTGATTGCTCGCCCCGCGTATAAAAAACTTTTAGCTCCAAATGTTTAGCCAATAATTGAAACACTGGAGCATAATATTGAATAGGGTGTGTGGTAATAATGGCTAGCTTCTTCATTTTTGATTTACGGCTTTGCCAAATTGTTGGGTTACCTGTTCAAACACATCAACCTGTTTTTGGGTCAAATAATTAGCAGTATATTGTGCAAATGCGCTCCAATTGGTTTGAGGTGTCCTATGCGACAAAATATCTTTAATAAAGTTTTTAAGCACTTCAAAGGCTTCTGTTGGGCTTTGGTTTAAGGTAATTAAGTGGCCTGCATTGCACTGTTGGATCACTTTGCCCGCACTACTTTGGGAATTAAAGATACCAAGTAGGTTTTTTTGCGAAAGCATATATGGGTATGCCTTAGAGGCTGTATAAGCAGCCTGGTCTGATCCAATAATAATTAAACCATCTGCATGCTGAAGGTTATTTATACTCTCATAGAAACCTATTCGATCTGTATATTCGGTAACGTAGGCAGAAATGCCAAATTCTTCTGCAACTGGAGCTATCGTTGGCGTACCCTGTCCGGCTGGGGCATAACTGGTGCCAATAAAATATAATTTAATATTTTCAAACAACTGTGGCAAGCTACCTATTCCCTGTTTTAATGCGCCAAAAAGAAGTTGAAGGCTGCTTCTCATATCTTCACCGCCACGTCCAATATATACCAGGTTGAGCTTGTTTTCTGTCTGTGGAAAAACTAGTTTCGATTCTGCATATGTTTTTTGGGCAATGGCGAAATCTAGTTCAAAGGCCCCAAAAGTGATCACTTGATGAGGTTTGTCGATTAATTGTGGATAACGTTGATGAAGTGTATCAATATAGGCTTTCGAAACGCTGATCAGGCCGTCTGCGCTTTTTAGAGCTATAGGTTCTAGATGTTTGTTTAGCCGATAAGAAAACCAATATTTTTTTGGCCTTTGCGATTTTGGTTTATCCTGATAATAATCGGTATGCCAGGGGTCTTGCATATCAATAACATAAGGTATATTGAATTTTCTTTTCCAATAGGCGCCCAAAATGCAAACAGGAAATTGGGTAGTGGAAAAATATATTAAATCAAAATGTGCTGTTTTAAGCAGTTGGTTTACTTTCTTTCGGTAATACCAAAGCGAGCGGAGTGCCACACTTCCCAGTCCAAATTTGGATGTCAATTTTTTCGAAAAAGCCTGTATGCGGTGGATTTTAGTTGAAGCAGGGATGGATTGCAAAAGGAGTGGATCTTTTACCGCATCAATGTATTCTTCACCAACTGCCACAACTTCTGCTTCCCAACCAAATTTTTCGAAGTAAGGCAAGCTCATGCGTACACGCTGCGAATCTGCAGTATTAGCCGGAGGAAAATAAGGAGAAATAATTAATACTTTTTTCAAAGAACTAAATTCTTTTTTTATAATTAAGGGCAATACGCTCCGTGTAATAATAAATTAAATATGCTATTGGGATTATGATCATTATTGATCCTGTTACATACCACAAGTGGTAAGGCAGTTCCTTATTCTCGGCATAGTGAATAGCCAAGGCCTTAAACAACAGGAGTATTGGGAAGTGCAATAAATAAAGCGAATAGGAAAAAGTACCAAGCCAGGCTAAAGAAGATAATGCTTTGGCCAATAGTGATTTATTTCTTTTGATCATTAAAGCAATAAAGCCAGTGGTAATTAATCCAAAACAAAGGTCTAGCCAAGGGTAATTACTGTTTATCCTGGCAATGAAAGGGTATGCCACACAAAAAACAATCAATATTGGTATGTAGTTGAAAAGTCTTTCATTTTGCTGATAAACAGTTGCCATTACGGCACCCAAAAGCCAGATAGATAGGGTATAAGCAGCCGCACCAATATAATCGATTTTGTAGCCGAATAGGTATGCAGCAAAAAGAGCTATACTTAACAGTAATGGCACAATTCTTTGTTGATGATAGCTCCACAATAGCAATGGGTACATGAGATAAAAGAACCATTCATACTTTAAAGACCAAACAGGATAGTTGGAACCCCAAAGCGGACTTTCGGGTACTAAAAAGAAATTATACAAAAATCTGCTCAGCGAATATTGACTGAGCGGATAAGAATCGCCAGTGGTTATGCGAATGATATAATCTGTTAAAAAACAAACTATAAATGAAAAGATTAACGTTGGGTAAATCCTGATTATCCGTTTTTTTAGGTATTGTTTTAATTTAAATTCTGAAAAACTATACTGTGCACCGGCATATCTAAAATGGATTAAAAAACCGGAGAGTACAAAGAAAATGATAACCGCTTCGTGCCCAAATTTGAACAAAGAAAAGAAATAGACCATTAACTTATCGTACCATTGATATTGTTCGGGATGTTTGGATAAACCGTTAAAATAAGGTTGGGTCAGGGTTAAACGTGCATGATGGATGAGTACATATATAGCCGATAAGCCCCTTAGGCCATCTAGTACTTTTAAATTATTTTTCAACCGGTTCAAATCTTGATAACGTATTTTTGATAAAAGCTTTCAACTTTCACAGCTACTGGTTAAACTTATTGCCTATAAACCTGGCAAAATGATGGAATGGCTTTTCTATTAAAAGATAGAAAATGTAGGATAGTATTATTGCAGTAATAACCATTAACATGCTTGTTAAATTGTTGATTTGTATAAGCTTGTGAATTAGTAGAATAATTAAGGGGTGAAAAATATATAATGAGTAAGACGATTTCCCCAATTGCTCCATAAAGCGCATTGTTTTATTATACTTTGAATAGATGATTTCATTTTTTAACCAATAATAACTTAGTATGGCAAAAAAATTCATCGAGAGGATATAACTAACGAAATATTCTTCTTTCAGAAAATGAAGTAAAACCGAACATATCAAAACGCTTATTCTGTAAAGGTAAACCACTTTAAATGATGTTTGGTTATCACTATGGATATCTTCTGCAATTTTTACCCCAAAAAGCCAACACGGCAAGCCAATAATCCAAGTGTATAATGGGCCAGCTTGCCAATAATAACCATGATAATGATTTGCGGATTGATTAACCATTGCCAAAATATCGTGATAAGCGAAAAAGTAAATGGCAATTAATGATCCCAAGAAGCTAATTAATAGTTTGCTGTTCCAGTTTAATTTAATTTTCTGTGTAAATGGATATAGTGCATAAAAAATAAGCTCACAGAGCAGGCTCCAAACTACACCTTTTTCAGGATGTCCAAATCTATATCCCAATAAGAAAACCACAGCTAATGGTCCTAAAATGCGGATAAACCTCCGGGCATAGAATTTTTTTAACTGGGTTACCTGAAGTTTTGAGGTATAATGGATAATAAAACCAGATAAGATAAAGAAACCTATAACTGCAGCAGTACCGTTAGAGATTAATCTTATGAACGTGTAAATTATGCTGCTGATTTCTGTATTAGGGACAAGCTGAAAATCAGGATGCGTAAAAATATGAGATAACAATACTACAAGAGCTAATATAAACCGTAAACTGTCTAACCCCTTAAGCCATTGAATGGATTGTACTTTTTTATCCAATTGTTTCTTTAACTAAAATTAAAAACTTTTGACTTTCATTTTCCCAGTTTAAACTTTTTTGTCCAAGTTCATAGCAGGCCTTTTTGGTAGCGTTTAACAATCTTCTGTTTTCATGGTAATGATTAATTATAGTGGCCAGACCTGAAGCATCATGGTAAATTTTGCCGGTATAGTTATAACTACTCATAAAGGCACTTTGGGCTATAGTATTACTGGCTACAACCGCCAATCCGCTTTGGATATAGGTGAAGAGCTTATTGGTTAAGCATATATTACGGTTAAGGGGGGTAGTTTTTTCAGATGCTATGCCAATATCATAACTGCCCGCCATTTTTAATAATTGTTCTGGACTTACCGTATGGTGAAAGAATAAATCTTTTCGCCTTTCTATTGCAGCCAGTTGATTTAATTGTTCTTGATAGTTAGGATCAAACTTCCCCAATAAATGTAATTCAAGGGGTGTGCTTATGCTATTTATGGCGTTAATTATGGTTTCAATGCCCCGGTTTGGGCCAACGGTTTGCGAAAACCAAAAAAGTTTAATAGGCTTTTGGGTATTGATGACAGAAGCATCCGCTATTTTAGGAAAAACATTGTTAATGTTCTGTACCTTAATATTATATAACGATTTGTAAAGATTAGCGATTAATGGGCTGGCAGTGGTAAAGTAATCTAATTTAGGTATATAGTGATTCTCAGTTTCCTCTTTAAGTTTGTAGTCGCTACTGTGCTGATCGTCGGTTAATTCCTGCCGGTGAAAATCTTCGGCATCAAAACCGCTCTTAACCTGGTTGGCTGTTGCTGCATTTACTGCTACAGGCAGTGCCCCAAGATTATGGCCAATATATAATGCTGCTTTAACTTTAATAGCTTTGGCCAATTGCCAGCCGTAATTTCTATTTAAAGTGTAGTGTAAGTTGTTGTTTGGAAATAGGTTAAGTGTCTTTAATCTTAAACCTGATTTAATTTTAGAAAATGTGGTTAATAAATTTTGCGGTGTCCAGTTGAGTGCATCAAAAGTCCATGATGGATTAGCTTCAAGGATTTCTTGATCATACTTAACCAGCGAACCAACGTATTGTGTAAATATTAGGTGCACGTTATAGCCTGCTTTGGATAATGATGTGGCTTCTTTAACCAATCTGGGGTTTGATGAGATGTGCCCAGGCGTAATTAAGCAGATGGTTTTGTTTTGCGCTCCGTCCATTTATTGAAAATAATTTCGCTTAATTTTTCCCGGTATTGATGCCATGTCCAGGTTTGTGCCTTTCTTAATGCTGCGGCACCAAATTTTGGCAATTCAATTTTATTTGCTGTACACCATTTTAGTTGGTTTATGAGCGCTTCCAAATCGCCGGCCGGAATAATCCAGCCATTCTCCATGGGCGATATCAAATCTGGCCCACAGCATGCATCGGTTGCAATAACCGGAATTCCATTTGCCATGGCTTCAGTAACAACCATCCCAAAACCATCAGCCAATGTTGGGAGTACAAATACATCAACCTCCCTATATAGATCCATCAGTTCCTCATGAGGAATATTTTCTTTAATGATTACTTTGCCCGGCAGGTTTCTTCTGATCTTTTCGGGCAGGGTCATTTTACCGATCAGATAAAGTTCTGCATCTTGTTCGTTAAAATTGCATTGATTCCAGGCTTCATAAAGAAGGTGTGAACCTTTTCTTATAGATTGGTTGCCCGCATACAAAAATTTAACTGGACCGGTTGAAGTTTTTTCTTGAATAATAGGGGGCTGGTCCACAGGAAATGCCAATGGAATAACTTCAATTTTTGCAGCATCAATACCGCCTTCAATAAGTGTTTTTTTCGTAAATGAAGAGTTGCATATAATCAAATCAGCTATTTTAAGTTCCTCATCACGTCTTTTGTTTCTTCTAACGGCTTTAGAATTAACTAATAGATCTGTATCTTCTGTTATTAATTCAGGATAAAGCTCAAACTGTTTCTGAACTACTTTTGTAAAAAAGAGATGGTGCTGACTGGGCTGCTCATAAACAGACAATATATTCATGGCTTTCGCCTTAACCAAAGTTTTTAATGCGCAGTGCTCATAAGTATGCACTACATCAGTTTGGTCGTGTGTTAAGGCTTTAGCTACCCAATTATCAAAACTGAGCTCGCTCCATTCCCAAATCCTGTCAGTAATTAGGGGATAACCTAGCCTCGAAAAAAAAGTCCGCATTAATTCAGGCAAAGGTCTGCTAATAAATTTATGAATAGGAAGCTCATTAAACTGTCTTCTTTTGATTAAGTTTTTGAGATAGCTGAAAGCCGAAAGTTTGTTTGATAAGCTGTTTTCTGGATGTTCAAAAAATGAGGTGTAAAAATATTTAAGGTAAGCCGCTTCTTGGTAGGCCATTACTGTTTGTTTAACATGCGGTGCAATGGATGGATGTGAAACGATAACTTTCATTAAAACTGTTGGTACTGCTGTAAATATTGTTGGGTAATTACCTGTGCCGAAAACTTCGATTTGGCCATTTCCAAAACTGAAAACCTATTTATGGATTTAATTTCGGCCACCCTTTCTGTTAACTCGTTAACAGTATTACAGAAAAATCCGGTAACCCCATTAACTACTACCTCAGGTACAGCGCCCCTGTTTAAACCCAATACCGGAGTGCCACAGGCCATTGCTTCTACCATCACGATCCCAAACGGCTCATCCCATAATATCGGCATGAGCAAAGCTGCGGCCTTGCTTAAGATTTCGCTTTTTTGAATATCGTTAACAGCACCCACATATTGGATCTGGTCGCTTAAAAATGGTTTGATTTTTTCATTGAAATAAGGTGTATAAAACTCAGGTATATTACCGGCAATAACCAGTTTTTTACCAGTTTTTATGGCCATTTCAACCGCCAGGTGAACGCCCTTGATAGGCTCTATACGTCCTAAAAAAACAAGGGGTGCGTCTCCCTCCACCGCTTCAGAAAAAGCATATTTGTCAAAATTAACGCCATTATAAACGGTTTCGGCACTGGCATGTGGCTTAATTTGGTTGGTAATGTAATTGCTGCAGCCGGTAAAATGCAATGAGTTTTTGCGCGAAAGTAAGTGGCCCCTTTTAATTTGTTTAATGGTGGGTTCCCGTTGATAACTCATCAGTTTTGGTATTTTTGTTGGCATAATTGGCAGCAAATAAGCCAACCTGCCAAAACTGTGCACCATATCGAACTTTTGGCTGTTAATGGTTTTTTTTATTAATAAACTATTGTCGAACACATCCTTTATCGAATTGCCGCTACTTTGGTAGGAGATGAGTTGGCTGTTTACACTAGATTCGCTATTGGCGAATAAAGTAACCTCATGTCCTAGGCTTAACAGTTCAACCACTATCATATCAATAATGCGTTCAATACCGCCGTAAAGCAGTGGCGGAACAGCAATTTCTGGATCTGCGGTAATACCTATTTTCATGTGTTTAAGAGTTCCTTTTTAACGTAAAGGTTATTGGAATACCACAGTTTACGTTTATCCAGTAAATTTCTCCGCGTTTCGTATATGCCGCATAACATAAAACCTTTTTGCTCCATAAATGCTTCCACATCTGAAAAATGAACTTTTGTAATCTCCCTTTCATAGCCAACCTCCAATAATATCATTTTTGTTTGGTTAATCAAGCTGCCCTGGCCTTCCAAAACTTCAAATTCAAAACCTTCTACATCAATTTTGATGATATCGATCTGATCAATGTGCTGTTCAAGCAATACCTCTTCCAACCTTACCACCTCAATTTCCTCTTTACCGATTATGTTTTCGCTGTTATAGGTAGCTTTGATAGAATTAATTGTATTTTCTCTATTGATATCAATGGTAATTTTACCTGGGGCAGCGCCAAGTGCTTTTTGGAAAAAAATGATATTGGGATAATTTCTCAAATGTTTCAACAATTGATCGAAAGTATGCTTAACCGGCTCAAAAGCCATTATTTTGGCCGTAGGAAACCAATAGCTCAACTCTCTACTGATGGATCCGATATTTGCGCCTGCATCAATAATAACTGAAGGTTCCCTGACTAAAATTCTTTTTGCATCGAATATCCAATTTCTACCATAAGGGTAATTTTTGGAGATGAAATTAAGCTGTAGTTTTAATAAACCTTTTTCCAAACTTGAAAATGTTTTGCCTGTTAAGTATTTCCAGTTCATAAATTTTGTGGGTTATTCATTTAAATAATCAGGTTTAGGTTAAACTATATACTTTATTCAGGATTGAGCTCATTTTTTCTGCACTTTTTTCTAGAGATAGGTTTTCAAGTATGTAATCCCGTGGCGAGAATTTAGAATGGTTCAAGGCCGCGTAGTACATCGGAAATTTGTGGTAAAACTCGTTGAGGTTTTTAAATTTATCGCCACAACGTTCATCAAAATAGGGTACTGATGTTGCTTTTACCGGCGCTGTTTCGCCCCATTCAAACCGACTAGGATCCAGCCATAAACCTTGGTCCCAGGCCAGTATTGGCACGTTCATGGATAATGCTTCTTGATAAGCTAAACCTTGGCTTTCGTGTTCGCACAAAAAAATCATTCCTTTACTGCTGGCCAATAATCCCTTATAGGTTTTTACATCGTATGCTCCATAAACGATTAGCTGATGGGAGATCTGTTCTTTTTCCAAAAAAGCTATAATCGGCTTAAGTAGATTTAAACGGTTTTGTTCCTGATCCCATAAAAACTTAACATATATCAAAATATCTGTTTTTGGTCCACTCGGTTTCGGCTTCCAAAATTCTGTATCAATTCCGGCAGGCCATATGCTGCATTTATTTTTACCAAACCATTTATTATAGATGTCGGCAGTCCATTTAGAATGCTGTAAGTAAGTAGCAACAGGGTAATCCACAAATAAGGTTGGCCAGTTTGATGGGTGTGTCATTAAGCCAATGCCAGCAACGAGCTTATTTGTTTGGTGGTATCCATTCAAAGCCTGTAATCCCAAACCAAGTACAATAATGTGGTCACGCTCGGTAATTTGATCGAAAGGGATATTGGTTAAATAAGGTTGTTTTACAAGATCGAAAGCTTTGCAAAGGTTTTTAAAAACCAGTTCTAAACTACTTATTCTTTCGCCTCTTATTAGTTTTCTAATCGTGGGCAAAATATACCGGTCTCCCCAAAAGAAACGGTCTTTTATTGGTGGTTTTACAAAATAAATAATTAAACGTGTGCTACTCAAGTTATATGCTCAATAATTTTTTGGATTGAAGCGCTGATCGAATGATCGGATAGTGCTCTTTTCTGCCCAGCTTCTCTTAATTGCATCCTCATTTTTTCATCAGCCAAGAGCCTGCTGCATTGTTCGTCCAGTTCTTCGGCACTGGTATACGTTACAATCTCTTTTCCGGTTTCGTATAGTTCATCAATGCCTTCGGTCCATTCGGTTAAATAACAGGCCCCGAGCATTGGTGCTTCAATATCCCTTAAGCGCGAGTAAGTATTTGGTTTTTGCAAAGGATAATTAAAGCTGGGATACCGGTTAACCCCGATGGTAATATTGCTTTCTTTGGTGATTTTGATATAGTTTTCAAAATCTGGTTTACCTTTAAAAAAACTGTTCAGTGCCAATGATGATGGCGCTTTGTAAGAACGGGATCTGATTTTATTGGCAAAAGCATAAAACCCATTTTGCCCTATAAAAGCTAACTGATTTAAAATTTTTTGCCTGGCTGAACTTGCAGGTATACTTGAAAGCCGATCGTTATTTAGCCAATCCTTTCCGTAAATGTTAATTATCCGTTCAGGATTATGCTTAATTAAGGTGTAGAATAATAAATGCCGTTGAATGTCTTTTGATCCGATAAAAGAAACCTGATTATTTTCAATGTTGTTAAATGACCTATATTTTGGCTCAACCCACATGGGCATGGGCAGGTTAAGGTAGTTTAACCGGGCTTTTTGATAAAATTTTATGGCTTTATATTCTGGTACCCAGTTCAGATCGAAAACATGAAATGCTTTAGGCACCGAGCGGTAAAGCCGAACATGGTCACAAAAAAAATTGACACAAAACACACCCATTTTTTTTAGTTCGCGAACAGCACTTTCGTCTATTTGTTGCGGGTATAAATAGCTTAAAAATAAATCAGCACCCTGCTCTTTAATCTGTTTCAGTACCCTACTCCAGGTAAAACTTTTCCAATCCTGAAATTCCTGATCAGATTGCTGAACGAGGCCCTGCGCCCAATCAACATCATCACATTCAATATATTGGAATCCGGTTTCAGTAATACCGTTTTTAATATAGTATTCCCAAAAGTTGTATGCAGGTATGGGATGTTGGATTTTTGATTGTAAGAAGGAAAGAAAAATTTTCATTCTTTAATGATGCTCTTGTTTTCGAATCCGGCAATAGAGCCACTAATACCTATTTTGTCAACATACTCGGTGTGGTAGCCAGCATATTTCAATATTCTAGCGCCTGCAAATTCGACAGCAGCACCGCGGGGGATATTAAAAACCGGATTTATAAACTGTTTTACAAAGTGGATTAAGCTCCGTATACCAACCACCCTTCGTTCATAGGCGAAAGTTTCATTCAGGGTTTTAAGTAAAAAGGCTTCATAAATTTGCTTATTTCTTACAAAATAACCCCTTGTAGAAATGGATGACCTTTTAGTGCCTAAGTGGTATGCCCTAACTTTAAAATCATATGCTTCATCAAAATTGGTATTGAAATTTTCGTTGGGTAAATAGCGTGCACTGATTTTAAAAATGGGTTCGTTCTCAGGTAAAATATCCAATGTGGCCAAAAGCATCAAAAATTCGTTTATGCCTTTATTGATAAATTGATACTGTTTAATGTGTATCACCTGAACAGCTTTGCAGGCTGATTTAATTACATCCAGATTAGCAGAGACAGAATTATCAACCAAGATAATCTGGCTAAAATTAAAGTTTTCAAGCGCCTTTAAGGTCGAAATGGTTTGCCTTTCCCGCTCTTCGTGGGTAAAATGGCTCCGTTTTGATTCCCCCTTTTTTTCCTCCGGATATAAGCATGAGGATACAATTGCTATCATGCAAGTTTAGTTTTAAACGCCATTAATTTTCTTGTAACCTTCCAACCCAGTAGGTAATTAAGTATTTTGGCGAGTTTACCAGCTCCTACATCTACGCTAAACTTACGATCTATGGGGGGTAATTCTGCTAATGCTTTGGCCGAAATTGTGGGGTAATTGGGGTAACTTAAAACCGCTACATTGTGCAAAAGCCTGTAAATGGCAAAGTTTGCATCGTGCGAACCTGTTCTACTTAATAACTGTTCTTTTTTAGATAATGCAGACTCAAGTAGGCTTTGATAGGCGGATTTAGTTTGACTGGCAGAAAGGTTTTTAGCGCCTGTAGATTTTCTATAATAATTATATCCTCCAGTTTTTACTATTCCTTTTGATTGGAGAATAACTCTTGAGAAAAATTCGCCATCGTCATCCAGTGTCAGGTTTTCGTTCCAAAAACCAGCTTTATCAATAATCTTTTTTGGGGTAAGCCAGGCATTGGGCTGTACCATAGCCCCTTTATTATCTAAACCGCCCCATAGCCGGGTTAAAAAATAAACAGGATCATCCGTACTTTTGATAAACCTTTCTTCATATGCAGAAGGCAACAATATCGAAAGCTGATCTTCTTTTTGAAAATGAATGGTGCTGCAAACCATTAGTTTATCAGGGTTTTGAGCGGCAACTAGCATCTGTTGCTCAATTTTATCTACTGAAATAAAATCATCTGCATCCAAGAACTGAATATAGCTGCCCTTTGCTTCCAACACACCTTTATTTCTTGCCCTTGCTGCTCCACCTTTTTTTAACGAGAATAGCCTGATGTTTTCTGCGCTGTAGGCACTGGCCAACGCTAAAGAACCATCTGTAGAGGCATCATCTACTAAAATAATTTCTATTCTTGGCCAGCTTTGTGCAATAACAGATTCAATGCATTTATTTAAGTAAATAGATGCATTATAAAATGGAATAACTACAGTAACCAGATCTTGTTTAATCATTTAGTTTTTAAACTTTTCCAGGCCGAAATGAAATACGGTTTTTTTGATAAATCCACGTAGTGATGAAGAGTTCCTTCTTGTTTTTCGGTCTGTTGGTTGCTCGGGTTTACAATATATTCTTCCTTTGGCAAACGTTTTTCGTTCCCTTCAGATGAAACAATCATAGCTGTTAAGGCCTGTTCTAAAAAATAAGAGGTTCCTTCTTCATTTTCTAATGCGTGTATCCAATGTTCTATTTTATCCCAATCGATTATTGAAGAATTAAACCCGATAAGGCCAACATTGAGTTTTTTGGTGATTGGCGAAGCACAAAGTTGCTCCATTAATGAAATAGAATAACCATAAGATTGCGTACTATCTTCAATATTGATGATATTTTTCGGCTTTTTAAGCCAATCTATTACGGCTAAGGGTTCTTTCCAGAATAACATATCCGAATCCAGTACCAATTTGTTACTGTTAGGATGATAGGTGTGGATATCGGTTAGTTTTTTTAAATGGTTGTAAATTTTTCTTTTCTGCCTGATTATGGGATACTTATTTAGCGGAAGAATGGCATCGAGGTTTTGGTTAATTTGCTGTAGGGTAACTAATTCTGCCCCTGGCAAAAGTTTTGCCGCTATTTCATTAAGTTCTGCATCAAAAGTACCATCATCCATCAAAACAAACTTAAATTTTTCGTTGGTGTGCTGGGTTAAGGACCTGATACAGAAAAGGGTTTGAAATAAGAACTGCTTTCCGGTAAGGAAATAAACAGGAAGGCCATCGGGGTAAGAGTAAACAGGGGGTAATCTGTACGCTTCGGCTTTCATCTGTTTAGATCCATTAATCATTTTCCTGTATTGTATATGCCCACCAAATCGTTTCACTAACCGTAAATACGATTTTGGCTTTCTGTACAGCTCATCAATAATCAGCTGTATTTGCTTTTGCTTCAGGAAATTAAAATATTTTTGATACACCCTAAACTAAATCTGTTAAGTCTTTTTGTTGGCTTTTCCCAAATTCCCTTAAGTATTAAGCCAAGTTTTTGCTGTTTTGGATACAAACTTGAGGCAATGGTATTTATATGGGCCATCCACCTCATTCGGTCGAGGCCAGTTTTTGCTAACCGCGAAATTTTTAAACTTCCATGTTCAATATAGTATTGATAAATCTTATAGATTTCTTCTCCAAATTTATCCTGATCTTTTAAAGTCTTAGACAACTCATGTAGCCTAAAATTAACTAAGGTACCGGCAGTATAATTAACCATTGGATAATTTTCCAGTATGGTTAAGATGAATTTAGCATCAAATCCAAAATGTAAATCTTCATCTATCGTTTGGTTTTGGATCAGTGCTGTTCCTAGCCATACCCCAGGCTGATGAAAGTTAAAACTTCCGTTCTGTGCAAAATAATTATCTATATTCAGTCCCGTGTTTTTGATCAAGCCATAGTAACTATCGTCAACATTCTTACTATCCTCATCTTCTTTAAAATTATTTACCGATCCTGCAATAATCTGATCAGTGTCCTTAAAGCATACTCCCAGCTCAAATAAGGCCCCATGTTCAAGAAAATCGTCGCTATTTATCCAATTAAATAAATCGCCGCTAACCAAATGCAAACCCTTGTTAATGGCGTTTGCCTGTCCATTATCTTTTTCTGATACCCAATAGTTGATAAACTGACTGTATTTTTCAATAATTTCTTTACTATTATCAGTACTTCCTCCATCTATAACGATGTATTCGAGGTTAGGATAGTTTTGAAGGAGAATTGATCTGATGGTCTGCTCCAAATATACACCCTGATTATAGCTTGGTGTAATAATCGATATTTTTGGCCAGTTTTTTTTAATGCTGTAAATTTTAGGATCTACCTCTAGATCCCATGGCCAAGCCTTCAAATTTTTATTTTGTGGTAATTTGCTTAACAAACCATTATTTTCGGTAATAAGATTTTCCATCTAATGGTTTAACAGTTGAGATAAAAATTGATCAACAATATGGCTTGCCATTAGGCGCTCCTCGAAAAACTTAGTGCAGTTAGCAGCATCAATCTTTTTTAGGCTTCCGTTTAAAATATGAAAGGCCAGGTTTTTTTCTGGCGTAATTAATTCGCCAATTTTGTAATCCGCTAATATAGATTGATAACTGCGGCATGGGGATAATAAAACAGGCATGTTTTGAGATAAAAAAGCGGAGAATTTACCCGATGATAAACCTATTTCTTTAATGTTCATCCCTGTAAAAATACCATTATCCGGAACATACATTACAATTCCATAATCAAAACAGCTTAAAAAGCTTAAATAATCGTTATAATCTTCAAAAACATCATCATGTACAATTACGTTTTTCCCTTGGGCTTTAAGCGCATTTAATTTGATGAAAACTGGGTTTTCGGAAGGGAATTTTGTTTTGCTGTGAATAAGTATATATTGATTTGGGGGCAGCCCGTTTTCAATAGTATCGATAATCTGATTAATGCCCGACCATTCTGCCACACTACCCGTGTGTACATAAACGGTATCGCTCTGTTGAAGGCCAAAGTCGGTTTTTTTATACTTTTTGCCCTGATAATTTTTATTGATGATGGGATATACGGGAATAAGGAACCAATTGTTAAAGTGTTTAATTCCGTTTTCTTTTATTAAAAGCTCTTTCCTGATCTCGTCTTGTATGATAATTGAAGAGATTATTTTATTGTATTTCGATTCTTCCTTTTTTAATTTAACCAAGGCTGCATCTGCTGCAATTTCACTTTGAAAAAAGATTTCAAAAGAGCAGTAGTGGATATTTAAATTTTTATTGAACATCCTAATCCGGCCGGTGAGTACCAAACCAGCAGGATCAACTGCGATTAGATGTTTGATTTTGTTTTTTTTGATAACAAAGAACATGTTCCAAAAAACCCTGAGGTAATGCAAGAGTTTGTTGGGCCTTCTGGGAAAGATTAGGCCTTTGGGCGCATCAGCATAAGAGACATGCTTAAATTCAGCAGGGATTTTACTATCTCTATTGTTGTTGAACAACATTACCTGTACACCTTTTTTACCGAGTGCTTCAATTATTCCATACAAAGTGGGATTGGTAAAAGTATCGCGATTAAAGGTTACGATCCCAATCATTTTTATTCTTTATTAAAAAATTGGCCAAAAAGGTACTGTATTTTTCTCGGCTGCTTTCTACCAGGTGGTTCCCATCGTAAGTTTGCAGTGCATTTAAATTTGGGTAAGGAGGAATTCTTGATGCCTTTTTAAAATACAGCTCAACAAAACGTTTGGTTTCGATATTACGTTTCGTACTCCACATTTTGGGATGGGCAGGCAATTCCATCATATAGATTTTAACCCCATGTTGTTCAAAATAATCAACATACTTTTTAATTTTTTTAGCCGATTCTTTAATCTGTAAAGTATCTACATATTTGTTTTCAAACTCCATGTTCCTGCCCATGTTATATGAAACATACTGCATGGCCTCGTTAAAGTTAATTGCATGTGTTGTTGATGATACTTGCCCTGTTAACACATTTATTGGATGATTTTTTTCCTGTAAAAAAGGTAAATAGTTTAACAAACTGCTGTAAAGTGGGTTTAATGCTGGTCTAATCAGGTTTTCGTCAAGGGGGCGTTCTAACCAATTTGTTTCCAGTATAATGGCTTTCGGTAATTTTTTTTTCTGCTGTATCAAAGCTAAGCCGGTAAGACTTCCACCACCAATAAAATTTAAAGTAGTGCTACGTTCATTTAAGCCCGGAAGGGTTAAACCCTCAGACATTGAACTGCCGACTATTATTACATCATAAGCTTGGCTACCGAAATGAAAATCTTCAGCGCGGATCTGGTTTTCCTGTAAATAGCTGTAATAACTGGCTTTAACTGGATATACCTTTAAAAATAGGGTATAAGCCAGAACAATGATAATAAACAAGATAGTAACCTTTAAAATAAAGCGCATTAAAACCTGAAATAGATAAAGTTGCCACTAAAGCCTGCATTTGATAGGATCAAAAATAACAATACGGCGTATAAAAATGGCTCTAACTTATTTATTGTTAATGTGTACCTGTTTCTTAATAAGTAAAGAATGTAATAAAATAAAACAGGCAAACAATAAAATAAAACGTACCACTCTCTATTGCTCAGGGTAAAACCATGCCAATAAGCAGGGGCCAAGGCTTTATAAAAATTAACGACTTCATGAATGGTTAAGAGTTTAAAAAACAGCCAGGCAAACGATACAACCGTAAAAACCAAAATTACCTTTAAAGTCTTATACCAAGTGGTATTATTTGGTTTAAAATAGTTGCTGATGAGCCTTTCTATAGCAAGCGCTAATCCATGAACTGTGCCCCATAAAGCAAAATTCCACGTTGCACCATGCCACAGGCCACCTAAAAACATAACAATAAATAAGTTAAAATAGGTTCTGAGTACACCTTTTCTATTGCCTCCCAGTGGAATATATAAATATTCTTTTAACCATCTGGAAAGCGAAATATGCCACCTTGTCCAAAATTCGGAAAAACTTTTCGAGATATAGGGGAAGTTAAAATTGTTAATGAGATCGTAACCTAGTAGGCTGGCCAAACCTAGGGCTATTAACGAATAGCCAGCAAAATCGGCAAAGATTTGAAATGAATAACCAAATAGCAGGGTAATTAAAGTTATGGGATGATAAATTTCGAAAGGATAAATCAGGTCTGCTGTAATATCCTTTAAATTGTCGGCAACAACCATTTTTAGAAAATACCCCAATATGAGTTGTTTAAATACTTTTTCCCAGTTGATATTTTTAAAGTATTTAATCCCGATTTGGGGAATAAACTGATCCGCCTTTAAGATAGGGCCGGCTATTAAATGTGGAAAAAAAGAAATAAATAAGCTGGAGCGTATAAAATGGCTATAAAAGCTTTGGTTTTTGATAATGCCTTGTACTTCTTTTTGCTTATAAGAATCGACCAATAAGCTAATCCCTTCAAAGGTGAAGAATGAAACGCCGATTGGCAGTGGGACTAATACTAAAAAATGGAAAAAAGGTTGTGCGTGTAAGCTACTATCGACAAAAGTTAAGGTAAATAGCTTGATATATTTGAAAAAGAATAGGGTAGCTAAATTAAAAGCAATACCCATAAAAAGCCAGGCCTTTACATTTTGCTTTTTATCGGTACTTACTTTATAACTGATAATGGTATTGAACAAAATAGAAATTAACAGTATTGCGGTAGCTTTCCAATAAGCTGTTCCATAGAAATAGGTACTTACAATAACCAGGAATGGCATTTGCCATTTTTTAACAAATGGCAAATAATAGATTGTAAATACCGCAACAAAGAAAAAAACGAAAGAGAGCGAGTTGAAGAGCAAAACTAGTTTATGAAATTATTGCTTTTAATATTTCTGTTACCCTAATTAATTCTTCTTGCTTCAGGCCAAGTCCACTTGGTAAATAAAATCCGTTATTGGCCAATTCTTCGGCAATAGGGTACGATTCATTTTTAAATAAGCCCATGTTCTGAAAAACAGGTTGTTGGTGCATGCACCAAAAGAATGGCCTAGTACCAATTTTTTCTTTGGCCAGCCCCTCAACAATTTTTTCTTTAATTTTAATACCTGGAGCCACAATACCGAAAACCCAATTAATGTTGTGTGCAAATGCTGTGCTTGGTTTTGGTAGACGAAAACCTAACTCGGTTAAAAAAGAAAGCTGGGTTTGATAGGTGTTGCTAATATCTTTTTTTATTGTTAAAAAGTGCTCAATCTGTTCTAATTGTGCTAAACCAAGTGCGGCCTGCAAATTGGTCATTCTGTAGTTCCATCCCAGTTCGTGGTGAACAAATCTAGGTCCGTTGGGTTCAAAGCAAAGATTCCTCAGTTTTCTGCATCTTTCAGCCAGTGCCAAATCATTGGTCATAATCATGCCACCTTCTCCGGTGGTAATGTGTTTATTCGGATAAAAACTAAAAATACTCAGATCGCCAAAACTGCCGCATTTTTTCCCGTTGTAGGTTTGCCCATGCATTTCTGCCGCATCCTCAATAATTTTTAGCTGGTATTTTTTAGCCAGTTGGAGTATGGGGTCCATATCAACCGGAAGCCCATATATGTGTACAACTAAAATGGCTTTTGTTCTCGGGGTAATTTTAGCTTCAATCTGCAATGCATCCATATTCCAGGTAACGGGATCGCTATCCACTAAAACAGGTACTGCACCGGCAGTAACAACTGATTGAGCTGGTGAAATAATTGTAAAAGTTGGCATAATTACTTCATCTCCAACGCCAATGTTTAAAGCCTTTACAGCAATATCCAATGCAGCAGATCCATTGCTCACAGCTACACCATATTTTGGCCCAATATACTGGCTAAATTCCTTTTCAAACTTAGCGATGAATGGTCCTTCACTACTAATCCATCCGGTCTCGATACATTCAGTCAAATATTTTAACTCGTTGCCATTAAGTAGGGGAGTGTTAACGGGAATTGGATTCATGTATTAAATTTTTTTAAAAATGTAGCATACGCCCCAAGTATCTCCTGAAGGAGCCGCTTGCGTTAAAAATTCTTCCGAATGTAAAATTTCGAACTGTGTAGCGAAAGCCAGAAGTTCTATTTCTGGTTTGCTAAAATGGCGCATGGGGTGTTTTTCGGAAAAGACGGTTTTGGCTCCTGATTCTAAGTCAGTAACTTCTATATCGTAATTTACCTCTACAACATTCTGCTCTGGATAAATTTTTGGCTTTGCATTTCTAATTACACTGATCTTCTCATTGCTAAGCTGTTTTGTCCGTTTTTCAGGAACTAAAGCGTGTACAGCGGCACTGTGCCAAACATCAAAAATAAATAAACCGCCCTGATTTAAGTGCCTATGCACATTTTGAAAGGTATGAATTAGATCTTGGTTACGATTTAAATAACTGATTACATGAAATAATGACAATGCGATATCGAATTGCTTATCCACTTCAAAAGTGCTGATGTCTGCAACCTGAAATTCAATATTTTCGCGCTTATTTTGATTGGCAATATTAACCATTTCGGCGCTGCGTTCGATTCCGTAAATGTGATACCCTTTTTGGAAAAAGAGATTAGCATGCTTTCCGGTTCCGGAACCCAGTTCAATTACATTTTGGCTTTGCGGCTTATATTGTTTGATGAGCTGATCTATGTAATCGGTTTCAAGAGCATAATCTTTATCTTGATATAAAAGATCGTAATACTGACTGTAGAGCTTAAAATTTTGTGCCATTATTTTAAGGGGTAATATTAATGTTATTGGGTTTATGGTCAAACCTTACCTTGTCTTCATCGCCACAATACGGACCCTGTTTAATTTCGATCATTTCTGAGCTTTCCAGCATTTCAAAACCATGCCCTCCAGCAGCCAATAAAATTACGTCTCCGGTGTTCACTATTCTGCTTTCGAGATAATTGCGTTCATCATCATAAAAATCAACGCGGACTTTACCCGATTTGATATAGAGTACCTCTTGCGTTAAGGTAACTTTCCGTTCTACCAAATTATGAACATGTGGGTCGATAATATATCCTTTAGGCCTATTCATATAACCTAATTGCTGGGAAAAATCTCCAGGGGTAAAAAATTCGATACCGTCTTTTTTAAATTGTGCCCTCACAATGACAGCTAGTAGTTTAGATTGGTGGTATACTTGGTCTATCATTTCTAAATTTTCATTTTATATATACAATAAACTGATTTTCGTTTAATACGTGCACATTGTATTGACCAGATGAAATAATTGTTTCATAAACGGTTTTTACACCAGGATAGCTAAAATCATCAAAAGCAATTACGAGTTTTGGGTTGGCCGCGAAGAAGGTTTCGCAATTTTTCCAATCTTCTTTTACAACTAAGTAATCGTGACAGCCATCAACATAAATCAAGTCTATTTTTTTTGAATTTATTTTAATATAAGCAGGAAGTGTAATGGTCGTATCACCTTTAACAAGCTCATAGGTTTGTTGTGGAATAACCTGGCTTAGTTTCTCATTTACCTTGGCAAAGGTATGCCCACCCGATTCAAATTCCCAGTAAGGAAAATCAGCCAGATTGTATGCTTTATAATCTTCAGGATAGTTTTCTTCCAAGTATGTTATTTCATCAAATAGATCAAAACCTACATAATTGATGTTCAGGCTAAAAAAGGATTTAAGCCAGCTAATTAGTGCAATGGCATTATCTCCCTTAAATACGCCTATCTCTAAAAAGCTGAAGCTATCTATTTTGTATTTGTTAACAAGATAAAAAGCTACATCATTTAAGCTCTTGCACTGGGTTAAACGAGGTAATGCCCTAACTTTTTTGAATCTTTTTAATACTTTTTTGATACCGAACATGGGCTGTTTTTAAGCTGTAATGTAAGTACTTCTTTCGTGTTTTTTCCTGTTCAGATAGTTTTTGAAAAAAGGCTTTGCTATCGTTCTGACCAACTTGTTTATCGCTTTTGAAAATAAGGCGTTTTTCCCTCTGAGTATGCCCCTGGAAGTTAAAAGAAATGCATTTCTGTAATAATTTATATTGGTTCTATTAAGCGTTTTGTTCTTCGATGCCGCCCCATAATGTACGTATGAGTTGTAATATGATATAGGGCAGTGGATAAAATTGAAGCCCTTTTGTCGCAAGTGTTGCTGAAAATAGGATGCAGAATCGTAGGCTACTATTTGATTACTGCTGTCTATTTCTTCATAATAATAATGAGAAATATTACAGCGGTTAAATGCTTCCCGTTTGTAAATACAGAACCAAGTATGATTCCGCTCTTGTAATATTATATTTCTGTTACTGTAACTATCATAAATAGGCTGTGGGCTTGTTGCACTGTAGCAAGTGCTAGCTCCAATTAATGATGGGTTTTTAGATAACTCGCTGATAAGATAGAAGTAAAAGTCTGCATTCAATATTTCAAAATCAGCATCTACAGTGGCAATATATGGTGTGTCTATTTTTTTTAGTTCTGTGGTCCAAAGTTCATCATAAAGCTCGTTATAACCTTCAACCTGCCGGCTAACACCCTCTGGAGAAGTAACGATCTGTCCGGGATAAGGTTTTTCAGCCAAACTATTCAGCTTTTCTGTGTTATCGTATAAGGTTGTGTAAGGATAACTTGCCCATTTTTCTAAATAATAGCCTTTATTTTCTTCAGAGAGGTTATTCAAATAAATGTATAAAACGAAATCTTCTCCTCCAAAGTCTTGGTTCCGATGGTAAATTTTGTTGTAACTTTTGATCGCAAAATCTGCAATGATACAGTCTCTATCGGTAACAAGCATAAAAAAAGTTATCTGTGGCGATTTCATCATGTAGATGGCAATTGATAATTCCAATAATCGTTTTTTAATACCCAATCTCTTACTTCAGCTTCCCGGCTAAAATGAGTCTGATGAAAATGATAGCCTGATTTTTCTGCTGTTGCTAAATTATTTATAAGAGCTTCTATTTCTGGAGAAATATTTTTTTTCGTAGGCTGGGCAACAAATAAACGTTTTATCCATCGGTAGTATGGATGAATGCGGTTTTTAAAGCCTGTCGGTTTTGTTGAAGTTTTTGAAGGTTGCTTTCTTAAATCGGTATAAGAATTACATACACCTTGGTAAAAGGCTCTTTTTTTAAAATATTCGATAGTTAACCTTTGCTTAGAAACATAGTGGTAAAGCATTAGGCCAGGGATGTATTTTGCTTTTAACCCTTTTTCAATGGCCTTTAAGGTTAGCCCAGTTTCTCCATCGCCTTGATATTGCTGAAGCCGATCGGGTATACAATCTGGATGAAAGCCACCTAAATCGATAAGGGTCTTTTTACGGATACAGAAATTAAGCCCCCAAACAAAGTTTGGATCTATCTCTATTTCACTATGGCCAAAATCGAGCAGGCTTAGCCAACCACAATATTGCCCTGTATGGCTATGCTGCCAAAAATGAGCAAGCCATTGTGGCGGTTCAACTTCGTAATTTGGTAAGCAAGGACCAGTTGCCAGATGCAGATTCTTGTCGTTCAAAAAAGTTTCGGCAAGATTTTTTAGGTATTCCTGATTGAGTATTACATCATCATCTAAAAAACACAATATTTCGCCTCTTGCTACAGCGGCTCCATGGTGCCGGCCTGTAAGTAAACCAGGCATTGCATCGTATCGATAAATCAGGTTTGGAATTTGCGTCTCAAATCGTTCAACAACTGTTTTTGTATCATCGGTCGAACCATTGTCTACAACAATTACTTCAGCAGGTATATTCCAGTCTTGCTTAGCCAAGCTGGCCAATGTTGCTGTTAATTGGTTTCCCCTATTAAATGTAGGGATAATGATGGAGATGATCAATTGCACTGATTTAGCTATAGCTGATCTGGACAGAAGTGGGCGCCGAAATAAAACCATCGCTTTTGTGGTACGGGAACACGCGGTTTTTGGTTGGATTTTGGGCGATTTCAAATACTAAAATATCTTCTTGTCTGTTATATGTAACGGTATTTTGTGGACCTATCCAAGGACTTACACTGTAAAACCCCGGAACAAGGCCAGTGAGTTCAACTTTTAAGTTGAGATTAGCTGTGCCTTGGTTTATTTGTATAAAAGGAGCAGCTGATGGCATCGATTGAATAATGGTCTTGCCACGGTCATCCTTAATGTCGAAAGTAATAAATGCAGGGGCATATTTTTGATCTGAAAAAAGGCATGCATTAATATTAAGTGTTAAATATGGTTGATCTCCGGTAATATCAATAGCAACGGATTCAAATCTTGGCGAATGGTTTTCGTTGACGTTTTCCCAAAGCAAAACCTCATATTGGTTAAATTCTTGATAAATATTAATGGCTTCTTCTACACCCGAGCTGATTTGTTTTCTGCCATTTTGCAGTACAATTCCTTTTTGGCAGAGAGCGGAAACCGCATCCATATTGTGGCTAACAAACAATACTGTTCGTCCTTCTCCCTTACTTACTTCACCCATTTTGCCCAGGCATTTTTTCTGGAATTCTGCGTCACCTACGGCCAATACTTCATCAATAATTAAGATTTCACTTTCTAAATGGGCGGCAACAGCAAAAGCTAATCTAACATACATGCCAGAACTATAGCGTTTTACTGGTGTATCTAAATATCGTTCAATTCCCGCGAAGTCAACAATTTCTTCGAGTTTACGTTGGATTTCTTTTTTACGCATACCCAAAATGGCACCGTTTAAAAAAATATTTTCACGACCGCTAAGCTCCGGATGAAATCCGGTGCCTACTTCTAATAAACTTGCAATCCTTCCTTTGCCTGATATTTTTCCGGTTGTTGGGGCTGTAACCTTGCTTAAAATTTTAAGTAAAGTGCTCTTACCTGCACCGTTCCGCCCAATAATGCCAACTGCATCGCCCTGTTCAATTTCGAAGTTAATGTCTTTTAAACTCCATACCACATCACTTTCACTTTTGGTATTTTGATTATTCGATTCCCCTATGCGTAGAAAGGGATCTTCTCTGTCCCGTATACGTGCATACCACCGCGCTAAATCGCGACTAATGGTACCTGTACCGATTTGGCCAAGTTGATAGGCTTTACTTAAATTTTCTACTTTAATTGCAATGTTCGACATATTATTGTCCGTAATCCATTTTAACTGCTAAACCGTGTCTACAAAATTCTTTTCCACCCGGTTGAAGATAACGATCCCGAAAAGAAGGATGATAAAAGTTAACGCCGAAGTGTAGCCGAGATAGCTCCAGCTAAAAGAGCCATTTCCCAAAAAACCATATCGAAATGTTTCGATTAGGCATGTCATAGGGTTAAACTCGATGATCCAACTGTATTTTGGGTATTTTTCAATCGCAGTGGAGAGGGGGTAGATTACCGTGGTGGCATACATCAATAGCTGCACGCCAAAACCGATCAGAAACGAAAGGTCGCGGTATTTGGTGGTCATAGCCGAAATGATCATGCCTAAGCCCAAACCCAATAACGCCATTAAAACTACTACCAAAGGGAACAGCAATATGGCCCAATTCGGTTCAAAATGGGCTCCGTTAATGGCATAGTAACCCATGAATAAAAAAAACAGGATCAGTTGTACACCAAAGCGCACCAAACTACTTACTACTATGCTCAATGGCATAACCAGCCTAGGAAAGTAAACCTTACCAAAAATAGAGGCATTATCTTTAAATACAGACGAGGTTTTGGTCAAACAATCAGCAAAATAGTTCCATGCTGTTATACCTGCCATATAAAAAAGAGGCTTTGGTAACCCATCTGTAGAGATACCCGCCAGATTTCCAAAAACGAAGGTAAATATGATAGTGGTAAACAACGGTTGAATAAAAAACCAGAGTGGTCCTAAGATCGTCTGCTTATAAAAAGAAACAAAATCTCTTCTAACCAATAAGACAAGCAGATCCCTATAGTCCCAAACCTCGTTTAGTTTAAGGTCAAACAAAGATGATTTCGACTCAATAATCCATCGCTGTTCTTCTTTATGGTTCATACTGAAGTTGGTTGTATTGTTGCTCACCTAAAAGCAGATTCCTTACTGATTTAAGGTAACTGTGGTATCCAAAAGCCTGTAAACATTTCTCCTGTAGGTTCTTTTTCTCTGCTTCCGTTTGGCTATGCTTTAAAAGACTGCAAATGTTGGTTAGAATACCCTGTGGATCATCAGGATCTACCAGTACACCCAGTGATCCGTTGCGCAGGGCATCTACACTACCATCTTTGTTGCCAGCAATTACCCTAAGGCCACTGGCAAGCGCTTCGATAAACACTATGCCGAAGCCTTCCTTTTTGCTAGGTAAAATAAAAAGATCAGATAGCAGAAAATGTTCCGTAAGCTCTGTCTCATCAATAAAGCCAACCATCCGGATGTGGTTTTGAAGATTGTTTTTTTCGATTAAATCATCCAGCCGTTTTTTTTCCACTGCGTCCCACTTGCCACCTAATAGATAAACTAGGTTTGGATAGATTTTAAGTAAACTGGGTAACAATTCAATCGTATGGTCGTAGCCCTTATATTTTTCAGAAGAGGATAAGCGGGAAAGAGAGAAGAGAATTAAATTTTCTTTATTTAAACAGTACCTATCCAATAAAACTTTAGGTTTTTCAAAAGCTGTAGAAAGGTGATAAAAAGGATCGAGGCAATTGTTCAACACCTGTAGCCGCTCTGCCGGGATACGGTGCATTTTCCTGATTTTCTGTGCCGTAAATTCGCTAACACAGATAATCTTATCCAGCTGGTTCAACATTTTTAGCTTTGGATCAGATAATTTTTTCCATATCTCAATGCCATGTGCCAACAGGTATATTTTTTTATGGGGATGTATTTTTTTGATGAAATAGACAATGTTGATTAAGTGGATATGGCTCAGTAAAATTACATCTGCTTTAAGGCCATGTAAAAAAGATTGAACAACAAAAAGCTCTTTCCTGCCTCCATAACCATGAAACTGTTGTTTGCTCAAATACCTCGAATCGCGGTCTGTGTTTTTATCATACATAGAAAACACGGTAGATTGAATAAGGTCTTCTTCACTTAAATCGTATAGTACGCGGCATAAACTCCTGCAAACTTTTTCTATCCCTCCAGTAAAACTAAAGGTTTTAAGCGTTAAAAAAAGTACTTTAACTGGCATGATAAATCCGGTATAAGGCTAAGGCCGAACTCCAATGGAGCTTATTGGCCGTAAAGTTCTGTATGAGCGATTTAGCCCTTTTGTTATTGTATCTAGAAGGATCGGTAATATCGTTGTTCTTTCTCATCCATTCTTGGAAAGGGAAAGTAAAGCCCATTTTGGATCTCTTCCAGGTTTCTACCGGTAAGTCTTCTTTGTAAGCTTCTACCAGCAGTTTCTTTTTCTGTTCGTAACTGAATTTGATTTCATTGGAGATCGAAAGTACCAGGTTAACAAAATTACGGTCCAAGAAAGGGACCCTAACTTCAACGCCGTGGCTCATGCTCATAAAATCGGTATCTTTAAGCAACTGATTTTGCATGTACATGTTAAATTCAAACCAGCTCGCACGGGTTTCGTTACTCGTTTTTTGTATGCTGGGGTGTAGCGGTATTTCTTCCAAACAATCAATTACGGTTTTCATATCTATGTCTAACAGTTCGGCAATAACATCTGGAGAATATACCCCCCTTAAGCAAAGATACTCGCCAATAGGCGAATTTAAACTTAAGTAGTATAAACGCTTAAATTTGGTGTTGTTGGAGAAACGCATGCTTCTGATCGCGCTTTTACTTAACCAGCTCAGGTTTTGTATTTTGTGTATCCGGTCAAACGATGGATAGCCACCAAAAAGCTCGTCGGCCCCTAATCCCGATAGTACCACTTTTATGCCCTGTTCTTTAGCGGTTTTACATACAAACCAGGTATTGATACCATCGTTTGTGGGCTGATCCATATCTGCTAAAACGCTTTCAAAATTCCGCACAAAATCGCGATAGGTAATCAGGTGTTCAATTTTTTGGATATCTATTTTTTGCAAAAGGCTGTTGCGCTGCTTCTGTTCAGAAAAATCTATTTCGTTAAAATTGGCAGAAATGCTGGAAAGCTGCTTGCCATTATGCTGATTGGCCAATATGGTAATAATACTCGAATCAAGGCCGCCGCTAAATAACACACCGATAGCCACATCAGAAACCATCTGTTGTTTAATGGAGCTGCCAAGCTGCTCGCGGATAAGCTGTATGGCGTAGTGCTCGTCATATATCTGCGCGCTGCTCTCAAACTCATGGTAAGAGTGTACGGAATGCGATCCATTCCTGATATGATATTTGAGAAAGCAGCCTTTACCTAGGCTATAAACATTTTTTAAGGTAGTATAAGGCTCAGGTATATGGCCAAATGCGAGGTAATAAATCCGCCAATTTTCATCTTCCTGTGTGGGGCCTGCATATTTAAAAGCTTTTACTTCCGAAGAGAAGGTTAAGGTTTCGCGATCAAAATGGAAATAGAGCGGTTTAATGCCATTTTGGTCCCGAACAAGATATATACATTGTTGCCGCTTATCAAAAATACAGAAGGCAAAAATCCCGTCAAGCTTTTCAAAGGCCTTTTCTCCCCAATGTTGGTAGGCATAAAGTATTACTTCAGTATCGGTTTGTGTTTTAAATATATAACCGAAGTTAATGAGTTCAGTTCTTAATTGCCTGTAATTATATACTTCGCCATTATAGGTAATGATCAGGTCTTCTTTATGGCTAATCATAGGTTGATGACCGCTCGAGCTAAGATCTAATATCGCTAACCTGCGGTTGCCGAGGCATACAGGATCTTGATCTGCAAGGTAAATGCCTTGATCATCAGGGCCGCCATGCTGCATACTATCGCACATCGCCTTTACTTGCTGATGAACTTCCGATAAAGAATCTCGACTATTTATAATGCCTGCTATTCTACACATCAGGTTTTTTTAGATTGTTGCTGGCCTGTTTACTCTGCACCGGATACAGCTTCGCCCCCTCAGTCACATTTTTATTTAAAAAATGACTGTTTATTTGATTTTATGAATAATGCTGAAGATAAAGCCTCAGCGCTTTTTTGCTAAATATTGTTTGTTCCCCATCTCACATCTTTCATTATACGTCTCCCATATCTAAATCGGTTCTATAAACGCTATCGATGTGTTAATGTTAATGGAATAACCCATATTTTGTAAACGTAAAATAATACGCTGTTTATTTTGTACCGATACCAGCTCTGCAATCATCCCCTTAAAAGGACCAGCTTTAATCAATACCCTTTCACCAGTTTTAATGTCGTAATCAATTACCGCTAAATCGGCATCTGTGGCAAGCAGGAGTTTAAGATCATGGATTTGCTGGTCGGGTATGGAGGCTACTTTTCCGGAGAAGTAAACAAACCTTGCAATGCCGTTTGTCATTAAAACTTCTGCATATTCTTTAGCCGAAATATACACAAATAGATAAGATTTAATCAAAGGCTCCTCAACGATTTTTTTGCGGTCGCTCCACTGCTTAACCGTCTTTTTAAGAGGTAGATAAGTTGAAATCCCTTTTCTGTTCAGTTCATCGTCAGCTTTTTTCTCTGCCCTCGAACGCGTATAAACCGGATACCACCTGTAATTTTGATCTATCATTTACCCTTAGCCATTATTACCAAAACTGTGAAAACCATCAAGTACCATCATCCATTTTACCTCTTCCATTTTCATCCTCTTTACAGTTAACCAGTTTAAACAATTAAATAGTTAACCCTCTAGCCCTTTTTCTTCCAAAACTCCCACCAATTTTTCTCATCATCATAGTAACCACTTTTGCCATAGCCCGTGTAATTAGAATAATAATAAGTTCCGGTATTGCTATGGGCATAATTGGTAGTGTAAATGTTGGCATGTAGTTTCTCATCGCCAAACGAATTTAAAATGATGGCAATGTTGTTCAGTCCGTACTCTTTTGATAACCGATCAGGAATGGTAGCGGCCCTGAATTTAGATACGCCAGAACGGATGATAAACAGATTGATATCTGCGTTTCTGATTAATGGAACCGAATCAGAAACCAATCCTACAGGAGCAGTATCGATAATGATATATTCGTAGCTTTCCCTAAGTTTTTCAATCAATGTGGCCATCGCTTTATTGTGCAACAGTTCTGATGGGTTTGGAGGTACGGGCCCCGAAGTAATATAATCGATATGGTGTCTTTCATCTGTAAAAATGATATCGGATAAAGCAGCCTGATTAGATAAGTAATTACTCAAACCAATACGGTTTTCTGAACCAAAAGCATGGTGCAGTTTCGATTTACGTAAATCCGCTGCAATGAGGATTACTTTTTTTTCAATAATGGACAAAGTTCCGGCAAGGTTTAAACTCACAAATGATTTGCCCTCTCCAGACACTTCCGAAGTGATACAGATTACCTTAGTATCTTTATCGCTGGCCATAAAACTCAAGTTGGTTCTCACCGATCGGACTGATTCAGCAAATATGGATTTTGGTCTTTCTATGGATAACACACTTTCTCCAAGCTCTACTTTTTTAGGATACTTCAAAATTACGCCAATAATTGGGGTAGCGGTTAAGCCTTCAATCGTTTCAATATCATATAGATATGGGTTAAGTATTCTAACCAGTAGGATTAAGCCAAGTCCTGAAAACAAGCCCATAAATAAATAAGAAGAATAAATTTTGTTCGGCACTGGCGAAATCGGAGAAAATGAGGGCTGGGCAACACTGATGATGTTGGCGCCCGAAATCACTGCTGCCGAGCTGATCTGTGCAGAAAGTTTACGTTCAAACAGCATCGAAAACATCCGCTGGTTAATATCGAAATTACTCTGTAGCTTGGCAAAATCATTTTGTTTAGCGGGTATATTACCAAGCGCTTGGTTCGCCTGACCGATTTGCCCATTAATGTAATCAATCGTTTTTTGATTACGCTCGTGTAGTAAGCGGATATTGGTTACAATAGCCTGTTTTACTTCATTAATTTGTTTGTTAATTTCTTGGATTGGTTGTGCATCAGCATTGAAATTTTGTAATTTATTTTCCCGGGTAATAATTAACCCATTAAGTTGGGTAATTAGGCCGGCCAAAAGCGTGCTATTGGTGCCTTCTAGGTTAAGGTTAAGCTGAATCTTTTCTTTATTGTTTTTTACTTGATTTTCTAATTGCTGGATAGCCAATTCCTGCAATTGTAGCTCTGCAATTTGATTTTGAAGATTGCCTAATCTCGAATTCCCAAGCTGCCTGTCGGTAGTTGGATCAATTAATTTATTGCTACTTTGAAAACTGGAAAGCTTGTTGCCTGATTTGTTAACCTGTTCATCAAGAAATGCAATCTGGCTATCTAAGTAATCAATTGTTTGCTTGGCTGATCGTTTTTTAAGCTGTGCATCATTTTTGACATACTGTTTAATAATTTCATTCAGTATATTGGCCGAGAAAACAGGATTACTATCGGTATGGGTTACGCCCATAATGTTGGTGTTCTTCTCCTGTTCAAATACATTCAAACCACCCGCAGCCCTTCCGTAAAGATCTCTAATACCGTTAAATTTAAAGCTATAGTTCCCAGTTGCCGGGATTTCTGTTTTGACTGTAAATACCATATTGCCGGCACTTATGGCCTGGCCATATTGATATTTTTTAGTGCTTTTACTATCATCGCTAGAAGACAGTTCAAATGTCCGGTTATCAATGGGTTTAACCGAGTAAGTGGCTCTACTGAAGTTAACCGAATCCTGGGTTAAGATATCTATCTGAAAAGGTTGCTTAGGATAAAGCTCTGTTACCCTCACCCTTCCTTCCAAATAATAACTGATTTTATAATCAAGATTCTTCAACGCATTCAGGATGACATCTTCCGATCGCATGATAATGCCTTCGGTCTGGATTTGATTTTGATTAAATGGCCGATAATTTACAGGCGAACCAGGCAGGGAGTTGAACTGCTGCTGTTGATCGCTATCTAATTTTAACGAAGCAGAAGTAATATAAATAGGGGTGATGCTCCTAACATATAGCCAGGCCATTACAAAGCTGATCAGTACGGTTGCAGCCACCCAGTACCACCTGCTGAGAAAAATCAGCGCAATTTTCCAGTAATTAATGGATTGGCTGGCTAACTTTCTATTTTCGGTTGATGCTGTATTATCCATTAGCGCGTAAATGAAAGGATTAAGACAGCCAAGTTGACCACAACAAGAATTGGCTGTACAATATTGTTAACACTGGCTAACTTTTCGGTAATGGCCGAGCTTTTGGTCTGTTGAAGTACAATCAGGTCGTTGTTCTGAAGAGTTAATTTTTTGCTGGCCAAACTGTTGATATCATTTAAATTAACGTAAATGATCTCTGGATGGCTTCTGTCGCCGCGGATAATTTTGAGCGTTTTCGGATCAGCTGTTTTATTGATGCCACCTGCTTCGCCAATAATGTCAATAAGGGTGGTGTTTTCGCGCTCTAATAAAAAGTTGCCCTGTTTGCTAAATTCACCCAGTAAGGTAACTTTTAGGTTTACTACACTTAACTCAATAATGGGGTCGCGGAGCAATTGTTTAGCATACAAATCCTGTATTTTTAAGGCAGCTTCACGTCTGCTTAAACCCAATACCTCTACTTTACCAATGGCAGGCAGATTTACTTTTCCATCAATATCTACAGGATAAGAAAGAACATTGTTGATATTCCCACTAACTGTATTTTGGACATTACTGGAAGTATTGCCTGCGCTTGGTAATGCTCCAAACTCCTTGTTCTGCACATTTCGGACCGCCAACTGGTCATTTACCCTAATTTTGTAATAGGCATCACTGATCCCTTGGTCATTTACAACATACACTTGCTTAATTGTATCGGTAACAATATCGCTTGGCGCATTGAATAAACTATGTTCCTTTCGGGCAGCACACCCTATAAAAGTGATACTAATTAGAAAAATACACAGAAATTTTAAAATTGCTTTTGTCGGGATCATGATTGTCGGGATGTAATCTGAATATCACCATGGTGATTAACAAATATGGGTTAAAGATGCTTAAAAAAAAATTAAATTGGAAAGTCAACTAGGCTTATTTCTCTATAATGCATTTGCAAAAACTTTTTGTCTTTTTAATCAGCGTCTGGTAACTGCTGTTTAACCTACCTCATAAACAACGGTTTTACTTAACTTATAGTTTAGAGAAACTTGAGATTCCTCGTGTTGAACAAGTTAAAAGGATTGTTTTTACATTGATAAAAATCAACATAAAATTGTTTTTTGTATTCGTAGAGCTACGTGTATAAGTTAATTTTGTTCATATTCAAATCTGTATGGCAAAGTTCTGTTTTATATTATTATGGTTTTTTTTCTTTGCAATGAGCAAATCCTTGGCACAAACGGGTTGTTTGTATAACGGAGATATTTACACAGGAGCAAGTACCTCTAATCCGGGGGTAGATAATTATGGCTATTATTCTGGCGATACACCCTTAGGTACCAAATGCCCGTCTGCTACCCAAATTCCCTGTAGGGTTTATTATTGGTTCGGAGTTAATGATTATTATTCAGGTGTAAAAAGTGATTACAGTACGCTTAACTGTCCGATTGATAATGGAAGTTTAGTGCTTTTGGTATGTTCGGGTATTCTGGGCTGTTTTATGCTGAGAAGCAGGGTGAGTTGGTATGTTTAATAATACGGTATCATCTTTATGTTAAATGATTGGCACTACAGCACGGCTTTAAGCATATTTTTTTATATTTGAATATCTATCCCATTTCCCTTTTTATATGAAAAAAGTACTTTCTTTCTGTATATTAATTTGTAGCTTATTTTTCTTTGGCGCAGTTAAAGCGCAAACAGGTTGTGTGGTTGGAGGTACATACATCTATAATGTTCCCGACGGTACTTTCTCAGGTGTGCCAGCCTATAGGGTTAATGATCCGATTACGAGCTATGGAGTGTTAACCGCTTCATATTGTGTTTCTTACGGAGCTGCTAATAGTTGTTATGTAAATAGTTACACCACTAATTATTCGTCATCATATGGTACTTCGGTAACCTATTCAGGGCTGCCTTGCCCTATTGATGATTATATCCCATTAATGTTAATTGCTGCAGGTATTATAGGGTTTTATCAAATCAACAGAAAGTTGCGGTTTTCGCATTCGTAACCTGCTCAGTTTATCTTTCGTTAATCTAAACATATTCTGAAAGAGTGCTTACTTTTCCGAACCAAGCTTCATTTTCATTTTGAAATAATTGTAATACTACGTTTTTGTAAACATTATTAGCCTTTTATTGTTGTTGTTTTAGTGTTGTTAATGTATTGCCAATACTCAGATCTGAGGATAAGAATATCTTTTATGTAACGGTATGTTTATGTGCAAGTAATTTAACAATGTCTTTTTTTTAGTGTTATTAAAGATAGGTGGTTAAGATGGCTAAGGTATTGTTCTCCCTTTTTATTACGCTCTTTATGTCAGGTATTGCTTTTGCGCAAACGGGTTGTTTGGTGCTAAATTTCGACGCCTATAATAAAGTTTTTAATAACCATGAAACAGCAACACAGTTTTACACTGGTAATGGAAACAACTTTGTTTGGTGGGAAGGGGTGTGCGGGCCACACACTTACATTGCAACCGCTGGCCCACCCTTAGGGGCCTGTACCCTGAACGGTTCGCCAAAAACTGGGCAGATTTATGCTATCTCTGGGACATTTACTGCACCCTGCGGTATACCGCTAGATGATTATGTTGTTTTATTATTTGTAATTTCTTCATTGGTAGGGTATTGCTTAATAAAAAGGCAACTCTCGGTTATCACTTAGTTTCCAATATTAAAGTTAATTAAGTGTAATGTTAAACTATTTGGAAATACGTTGTATGTTTTAGATAGGTTGAATATTATTTAATTAAATATATTGTTCATTTTGTTCATGATATTTGTCAATGCTTTCGTTTCCTGTTTCTTAGGATAAAAAGGAGCTCCTAATGATATTTCATAATCTAATTGTTAGCTTTTTAAGCATTTAGAAGCATATTTCATTTAATAGTTGATCAATATTTATTGTTAAAATAGTTCATTTGTTATTCTATTATTCAAAAAGATTATCGTCATAGAAAAACCAGATTCTGTTTCTTCTCGTAATTAATAACTTTTACTTTGCAATATTTGCATATTCTGTATTATATATATTACAGGATAAAATTGAAGTTGTCTATTTTATGAAGTTTTTTAGGTTTGTCATACTATTATCCATAGTAATGATTAATTATCCAGCAGCTGCTCAGGATCCTTATGGGTGTATAGTATTTTACAACGGTGCTAGCCGTTTGTTTACCGATTACACAAGCACTGATGGAAACTCTTCTAGGCATTACAATAATAATCCTGCACAAACATATTATGTTCGTTATGGATCGCTGGATCCAAATTGTGGGATCTTAGTAGACTATAATACCCCGTATGGGGGTGGTTGTACAGTGGATGGTGTAAACTCAGGAGGTTTAGCCCGTCGCATTAGCTCAGATACATGCAGTCTGCCGATTGATGATTATATACCTTACTTGATGGTGATAACTGCGGCAGCAGCAGTTGGCTTATTAAAAAGAACTTCATTATTAGTCATTAAGTAGTGCTTTATTTTTACCCTAAAAATCTTCGGGTAATCGGAAACCCAGCCTTCCAAATACAAGAAGCCCTAAATGCCACGAGAATATTGAACAAAACGAACGTAGTTTATAGTTCATAGAGCAACTAACTTCGTGTACAGTTTAACTGGACATGAGGGTTTTTTGTTTTTTTCTTTTGATATTTCTATCCATAATCTCTTGCTACGGCCAGGGAACCGCAACAGGATGTCTAATCCCATTCAATAACAGAGTTTATACTTCAAATGCTCTCGAAATATTAGGTACATCACAATTATATAATAATTCTCCTTATACGCCGCTATCCACTGATTATTGTAGCTGGACCCCTAGTAGTACAGCTGCTTCATGTGTAGTTTGCGACGGAACCTTGGGAGTAGATTTAGTTGGTATTAAGATATGTCTATTTGGTACATTTAGGTATGGTTCAGAAGGAACATTTACGATGGTACAATGTGATTTGGACGATCATTCCTGGCTTTTTGGTGCAGCGGCCGGCCTATTTGGCTTACTGGTAATCCGCAAGCGGAAAAATAAATAACCCATCCCCATTATCCTTCGGTTATTTCTATATTTACCTCGTTTTCTGCGCCATGACCAGAAAAACCCACATCCCTGTTTTAAAATGAAAATATCCCTCATCACAGTTGTGTACAACGGTGAAAAATTTTTACAGCAATGTTTCGATTCGGTCATCGCACAAACCTATCCCGATATCGAATATTTGGTAATAGATGGCGGTTCAACAGATAAAACACTAAGCATTATCCAAAAATACAGGTCTAATATTGATTACTTCGTTTCCGAAGCAGACCGAGGTTTATACGATGCCATCAATAAAGGGATTGAGCAGGCAACGGGCGATGTTATCGGGATCTTAAATGCCGACGATTTATTTGATAACCCCAATGTGCTTGATGCCATAGCTCAAGCTTTTATAATGCGGCCTGAAATAGAAGGACTATATGGCGATTTAAATTACATCGATCCACAAACAGGTAAAATTATCAGGAAGTGGAAATCAAAACAGGCCAATGCTGAAGATCTTGAATGCGGATGGATGCCCGCTCACCCAACGCTTTATTTGAGAAAAGGATTATTCGGAAAATTGGGTACTTATGCCTTGGATCTGGGCACAACAGCCGATTACGATTTAATGCTCAGGTATTTATACGCCCATAAAATCAACGCCCTTTATCTGCCCATTTTAATGGTAAACATGCGCATGGGTGGCTTAAGCAACAGATCAATAGCAGCAAGATACTCCGCGCTGTTAAACGATTATAAATCACTAAAACGGAACAAAGTACCGAACCCGCTTATAGCGTTACTCAGGAAAAAGATGAGCAAGCTCGGTCAGTTTTAGGGTTTAGCACCTCGCTGTTGAGTTAAAGAGAAAGCAGTTGATTTATATCATGTTAAACATTGTGCTGTTTGTATAATTTAATGTACGTATAGTTATATTTGCTAATCAATCATCCCGATTTTGTTTAACGATTTACTGTATTCACATCCCAGCTATTTCTATGTGGCCATTTTCCTATTGGCCTTTTCTGTTGTGATACTAAGTATCCCCAGCATTATTTATACTTCATTAAAATACGGACTGTTTGATAAAAACGACCTGTACCGCAAAAACCATAAACGCAACATTTCACGCTTGGGCGGACTGGCAATTGTTGGCAGCTTTACCGTGAGCATCTTACTGTTTTCATCGGTTATCAATTTCAAAGAAGCCAACTTTTTAATTGCTTCCTGTATTATCCTTTCCGCACTCGGTTTAAAAGACGATGTATACGGAACCAATACCAGCACTAAATTTATTTTGCAGATAGTTGTGGCATTTATCCTCGTATTTTTTGGGGCATTTCGGTTGAGCAGTTTATATGGTGTGCTCAATATTGGAGATATGCCGCTGATATGGGGAAGCCTATTTTCAATCGCACTGATTATATTTTTAAATAATGCATTTAACCTTATAGATGGGATAGATGGGCTTGCTGCCGGCATAGGCATATTAACCAGCCTAACATTTGGTGTGCTGTTCGCCGTGATGAACCAGATACCTTATGCCTTTATCGCCTTCGCACTGGCAGGGGGCATAGGCGGATTTTTAAAATACAACTGGTTTCCGGCTAAAATATTTATGGGCGATACCGGTGCACTCATTATTGGATTAATTTCTGCAGCGCTGGCCATTAAGTTTATTGAACTTAATAAATTTACCGGTGTAAATAAACCCGATTTTTATTCCGCGCCAGCTATTGCCGTGGCGGTGCTCGTTGTGCCAATTTTCGATTCGCTACGGGTATTCTGTATCCGGATCTTAAAAAGAAGTTCGCCTTTTAAAGGAGACCGCAACCACATTCACCACCGCTTAGAAAGGCTCGGCCTTAAGCCAAACTCAATTGTATTGGCAAGCTTGGGCCTAAACATCACCATCATGATAGCCACAATTTTATTACAGCGGCTGGGGAATTTTATGCTGATCATCCTCATCATCAGCATATGCGTGGTATTTAACAGTTTGCTTACCTTGGCCCTTTATAAAAAGGAGAAAAAAGGATAATCCCGTTCATATTATCCAATTTGCCCAAGCTATTTGGGCTCAGCGCAGCTTTCATCATCTCATTTCCATCTTAGCACAACAGGCCTTTCGTTTCCATAAATTAAATACTAATTTTGCGCTCTAATTTTTTTGATATAATGAGGCTGGCAATAAATGGTTTTGGTAGAATAGGAAGAACATTTTTACGCTTAGCATTGGCTGAGGGGTTTGAAGTGGTGGCAATAAACGATTTGGCAGAGGCCAAAACAATGGCACACCTGTTTAAGTACGATACCGTACATGGTGTTTTTGCCGGCAATGTAGCCGCCAAGCCCGATGCCCTAGTAATCGATCAGCTCTTAATTCCAGTTTTTGCCATCAAAGAGGCCGATGAGCTGCCATGGTCGGCGCTTAGGGTCGATCTGGTGATTGATTGTACCGGTAAAAACCTCACCAGGGCACTGGCAGAAAAACACATTGCCTCAGGAGCTAAACAGGTGTTGATTTCGGCACCAGCTGCCGATGATATTCCGATGGTGGTGCTCGGGGTAAACGACGATCAGATCGATCTGACTAGCCCAATACTATCAAATGCAAGCTGCACCACCAATAATATTGCCCCGATGATCAAAATCCTGAACGATAACTGGGGGGTAGAAGAAGGATATATCACTACCATTCACTCCATGACGGGCGATCAGAACCTGCACGATGCCAACCATAAAGATCTGCGTAGGGCAAGGGCTGCATCATCATCAATTATTCCAACCACTACAGGAGCGGCCAAGGCCATTACCCATATTTTTCCCGAGCTAGATGGCCGTTTGGGCGGTGCAGGTATAAGAGTGCCGGTATTAAACGGTTCGCTTACCGATTTTACCTGCCTGCTGAAGAAAAAAACAACCATCGAAGAAATTAATGCCGCTTTTAAACATGCTGCAGAAAATGAGATGAAAGCACTGATCGAATACACAGAAGACCCAATTGTTTCGATTGATATTATCGATAACCCGCATTCATGTATTTTTGATGCCTTACTCACCTCTATAGTTGGCGATCTGGTAAAAGTAGTAGGCTGGTACGATAATGAATATGGCTACAGCAGCCGTTTGATTGATGTAGTAAAGAAAATAAGCCTATTGCCAAAAGCCTGATGGTTTACAGTGCAGTAAAGGCAGCTTCAAGTATAGATGAAGCGTATATGAAGCGTAGATAAAGCGTAGTAATAGCGTTATAAAGCATAATCAATATCCCGCAAATACCGCTTGAAAACACAAACGGTATTTTACAATTTTTCAGCTGAAATTACTTGGCCGTCGATTTTAATGCCCAGTATACCAAAACAGGCTGAAAAAATAGCCGCGAAAATCTTTTCGCGTCAGTATTCAGTCCAAAGGCACTTCGGCCATGCGTAAACTGCGAAATATTTCCCGGAAAAACGGCTGTAAACAAACCCGCTGCGATTTTGCCAATATTGTTTTGGTACTTTTTTGGTGCCAGCAACAGTGCAGCGCCCAATCCAATTTCAGCCAGGCCTGAGTAAACTACAGTATCATCTTTTTTTAAAGGTACCCAATCTGGTACCTGCGCTTGGAAGGCTTTCCGCGCGAAGGTTAAATGGCCAATGCCGGCCGTTAGTAAACCAGCACCCAATAATAGTCTTGCCGCTTTTTTGATCTGTTCTTCTTTCACCACGCAATAGATTAATTAAACTTGATATATAACCAACAATAGCAAAGGCAATCTGTTTGATTTAAATAGTAGGATCGACTTTAGCTTCAATCTTTATATCCAATTAATTACAGTTCTCTTCAGGTTAAATCTATAGATTTGGTAGTTTAAAGACATTTGTTAAATATTGCTGCCAATAATTCTTGATCCATGATACCATACCTGAATAGATTTTTGATATGCACCATTACTTTAAGTTTTGTATGGCTGGCCTCAGCTTTAACTGCACATGCCCAGCAAAAAGGGCAGAAGAATGCAAAACGGCCCAACATCATCGTAATCTTAACCGACGACATGGGCTTTAGCGATGTGGGAACATTTGGTGGTAAATTTGTGGCCACACCCAATATAGACCGCTTGGCCAAAAATGGCCTAAAGCTTAACCAATACTACAGTGCGGCCCCAATCTGCTCCCCATCCAGAGTAAGCCTGCTCACAGGCATGTATCCCGGAAAATGGAACTTTAGTACCTACCTAGATAATAAAAAACACAACCAACAGGCTCAGCAGGCCGATTTTCTCGATCCAAAAGCACCTACGATAGCAAAGGTTTTTAAAACGGCCGGCTATGCTACCGGGCATTTTGGTAAATGGCATATGGGTGGAGGCCGTGATGTTAAAGATGCTCCCGGTTTTGAAGAATATGGTTTTGATGCACATGCCAGTACCTACGAAAGCCCCGATCCAGATCCAGCCATTACCGCAACCGACTGGATATGGTCTGACAAGGATAGCATTAAACGCTGGGACAGGACCAAATATTTTGTCGATAAAACACTCAGTTTTATCGCTGAGCACAAAGATCAGCCTTGTTTTGTAAACCTATGGCCTGATGATGTGCACACCCCTTGGGTGCCGCGCAAAGAAACCGAAAATACAGGCCAATACCCCATGAACCCGCAGGAAGAAGCTGCATTTAAACTCGTACTCAAAGAATACGACCTACAGATCGGCCGGTTATTGGATGGCCTAAAACAGATTGGCGAAGAGGAGAACACCATCATTATTTTTACCAGCGATAATGGCCCCTTGCCAAGTTTTAAGGGCAGCAGGGCAGCAGGTTTAAGGGGTTCAAAACTCTCCCTTTACGAAGGTGGTACGCGCATGCCCTTTATCATCAGTTGGCCGGGCCGCATTCCAAAAGGCAAAACAGACGGGTATTCAGAAGTGAACTCAACAGACCTGCTACCTACATTGGCTAAAATGGCAGGTGTGGCCTTACCAGCCAATTACCATGGAGATGGACTGGATAGAAGCACTGTTTTCGCCGGACATCCTTCGGCAAGGAAAAAAGAGATGTTTTGGGAGTATGGCCGTAATGATATTGCTTTCAAATATCCAAGGGCAATAGATAAGAGTCCAAATCTCGCAGTCCGCTCAGGCGAATGGAAGTTGTTGATGAACAGCGATGGCACCGACATCCAGCTGTACAACATTATTAAAGATCAAAAGGAAAGCATAAATCTGGCAACAGATCAGCCACAGATTACCAATAGTTTGAAAGATAAGCTTATGGTCTGGTGGAAATCGCTTCCAAAATTGGGGACAAAATAAATATTCCGAGGCTGATCCGATGTCTTTATCGTACGTTTTATAAAAAGCACCATTTAATTTTATAGCCTAGGCGAATATATTTCTGATTATCGCCAAAAACCTTTTTTTAAGTTGTTGGTTTAATTTGCCAATACCACTCGGATATTTTATTCTTCTGAACTGGTTATAAAGGCACAATTAACGTAAACTGATCGGCTTGGAAACAAAAAAGGAACATATCGCAGGGCGGAAGTCGTTTCTTCCCAAATTTCTACTTATCCTGGCACTTGCGCTGTTGCTTGGTGCCGAAGGTTATTTTGGTTTAAGGCTTCACCAACTTTCCGATCAACAGGAGCAGATTAAAGAAGATTATTCCAACATCAACAACATTACCTACGGACTGTTTTCTGTGCAGCAGTGGAAAGATAACGTTTCCAGGATTGTACATCATCAGGTACGCAACCTGAAAATGACCAAAAATCAGAAAAAAATATTGCAAACCGAGGTGGAGCAGGTATTGCTTGCGCTCATCAACAAGGCCGAAGCATTGGTTAACAAACCGAAAAAAACCATAAGTGGCAAAATTCAGAAATTTGCCATACGCAATTTTGTAAACAGCGATAGTATCCGTGCCCAGGTACCCGGTTTTGCACGTAAAATTATTGCCGAGGTCGATAATCCTAAAAATAAACGGCAACTGAGCAAAATGGCCATGGGCGAATTTAATGAGCTGGCCAACGAAGAAAAGCTGGATAGTGCCTTTGTGGCCAATGGCGCATCAGTAAGGGCCATGTATCAAAAATACAAGGTCACTTCAACACCACTGCTCAATAAAAAGCTAAACCAGTCACTTGCCGATATCCGCACAAAAACCTATGGCTACTCTTATGCCATGCTTGCCTGTGTGGCCATCGTATTAGGCTTTTGGTGGGCACTCCGGAAACGTACCGACCTGCATGTGGTACTTTTTGTAATGTCGCTGCTATTTGCTTTTATACTTTTGGGCGTTGGCCTCACGGCTTCCATGATAGAAGTAGATGCCCGCATCCGCTCACTCGATTTCGTATTGCTTGGAGAACATGTGGTGTTCAAAGATCAGGTGTTGTTTTTCCAGAGTAAAAGTATCATGGATGTAGTAAAAGTGCTTATCAGTCAGCCTGGTATCGATTCAATTCTGGTAGGTGTGCTAATACTGGCCTTCAGTATCCTTTTTCCGGTAGTTAAGCTCAGTTCAACCGGAATACACTTGCTGGGCGGCAAACGTTTGGCCGAAAATGGCATCATCAAATATTTTGCTTTCCAATCCGGCAAATGGAGCATGGCCGATGTAATTGTAATTGCAATTTTGATGGCCTACATTGGCCTAAATGGACTATTGGAAGGACAGCTTCAGGCACTCAATATCAAGAATGATTCGCTAACCATTTTAACCACCAACAACACGGCGCTTCAGCCCGGGTACATCATATTTATCAGTTTTGTGCTTTACGGACTCATTCTTTCCACAATATTGAAATTTATTACCCCACACGATGCGCACTAAATTTTTACCGCTGATCTGATTAACTTTTATGGCAACTACACAAACACCACAAAATATTCAAGGAGAAAAGAACTGGATCGGTTCGGTAGCCCTTATTGTTGGCCTCAGCATCCTGTTAATGGCTGCAGCTTGGTTTGGCTATCACTTTAGGCAGCTTGCCGTACAACAGAAAGCAATCAAAGAAGATTATAGCCTATCCAACAACATTACCTTTGGCATATTTTCGGTTGATAGGTGGGGCGAGAAAATTTCAGCTGTTGTAGATCGGAGGGTAAAAGGCTTCAACCTCACGGCCCAGCAAAAAACAGAAATGCGGAAAGAGGTCGAAAAAGAGTTGCATGGTTTGGTAAACAAAGCCGTATCCGAAGTAACCAAGCCACAAAAAAGTTTGGGTGGAAAGCTTAAAAAACTCGCCTTTAACAGTTTCGTAGATGTAGATGAACTCCACGCTCAGGTACCCTCTTTTGCCCGTACCATTGTGCTGAAACTCACCAGTCCTACCAGCTTAAAGCGGCTAAAAAATGTGGCTACCAGTAAAATGGACGAGCTCGAAGAGCAAACTTACGACCGTACCGATACCACCATTACTACCGTAGAGCGGAATATATACCGTAAGTACCATGTTAACAGCGCACCAGCATTAGATCGTTTAGTAAATGCCAAACTTGCACAGATTAAAAAAGACAGCCAGCAAAACGCCCTTGGTATGTTGGCCTGTGTAGCAATTGCACTGTTGATGTGGCTGTTTTTAAGAAAAAGGGCCCAGCTTTATGTGCCGTTCTTTGTTATGTCGCTGTTGTTTGCCTTTGTATTGCTGGTTGTAGGCGTTACTGCTCCAATTATTGAAGTAGATGCGCGTCTCCAATCATTAGAATTTGGTCTGCTAGGCGATAAAATTGCCTTTACCAATCAGGTTTTGTTTTTTCAGAGCAAAAGCATATTGGGCATTATAGGCACACTGGTAGAGCAGCCTAAGCCCGATGCGGTATTAATAGGCATCCTGCTCCTGGTTTTTGTAGTGGTTTTGCCTTTGCTGCGTATTATAGCCAGAGGTATCCATGTTTCCTGCGGGCATATTTTCGGCGGACAAAAGGTACTGCGTTTTCTTGCCTTCGATTTAGGCAAATGGGACATGGCAGATGTGATGGTGATTGGTATCGCCATGACCTATATCGGTTTAAATGGCATATTAAAGAGCCAGCTTTCCGGCCTCAATATCGAGAGCGGAACTTTGCGTACAGTAACGGCCAATAACTCAGCCCTTCAGCTCGGCTTTTTTGTATTTGTGGCCTATGTTATTTATGCCATGGCACTTTCCCTAATACTTAAAAGGATTGACGAGAAAAACGGCCCATGCCAATAGCTGTATCTTTAGGCTTAATTGATAATCGCTAACTACGGGGTGACTTTCGCTACAGCCAACTCCCGGCAACGTAGTTAAAATGTTAAAACTTTATGGCCAATATTATGATCGAGTTTCAATTGCTTTATTAACTTTGCAAACGTTTGCGGTGCATCCTATAGCGGTTTTGATATTCGATACAAGCTACTTGATATTAAAATTATGGTCAAATTTATTCTTCCAGAAGAAGTTCTGCCTTTAAGAAGTCTGGTTTTGCGTAACGGCAAGCCCTTCGAAGAATGTGTTTTTGAAGGAGATCTGGCCTACGATACCTTTCATCTTGGTTTCTTACAGGATGGCCAGATAAAATCCATAGCAACCTTTATGCGCAACGACTTTTTCCCCGAAGAGGGGGAGGGCTATCAGCTGCGCGGCATGGCTACCCATCCCGATGCCGGTGGAAATGGATACGGTGCAGCACTCGTAAAATTTGCCATCGAATACCTCAAAGAATATAACACAGATTATTTATGGTGCAATGCCCGTTCAACGGCAGCCGCATTTTACAAAAAGATCGGTTTCACCACCGAATCGCCCGAATTCGATATTCCCGGTATCGGTTTCCATTACGAAATGAAATTAAACTTAAATCAAAATAATTAAAAATGAATACAATTGACCAGCTTAACTTTAAAGATAAAAAAGCTTTAATCAGGGTAGATTTTAATGTGCCTTTAGATGATGAATTTAAAATTACAGATGATAAAAGGATCAGGGCGGCATTGCCAACCATTTCCAAAATATTAAAAGATGGTGGCGCTGTTATTTTAATGTCTCACTTAGGCCGCCCTAAAGATGGCCCAACTGATAAATATTCTTTAAAACATATTCTTGCAGATCTTTCAGCACTAACAGGTGTTGAAGTAAAGTTTGCTGATGATTGTATTGGCGAAAGCGCTGCCACACAAGCAGCTGCATTAAAACCAGGCGAAATTTTATTGCTAGAAAACCTTCGTTTTTACAAAGAAGAAGAAAAAGGTGATGTAGCATTTGCCGAAAAATTATCAAAATTAGGCGATGTATACGTTAACGATGCTTTTGGTACGGCGCACCGTGCACACGCTTCAACATCAATTATTGCCCAGTTTTTTCCCGATGCCAAATACTTTGGGTATTTAATGGCATCAGAAGTTGAAAATGCAGAGAAAATTTTAAACCATGCAGAAAGACCTTTCACCGCCATTATGGGTGGAGCTAAAGTATCTGATAAGATTTTGCTGATCGAAAAATTATTGGAGAAAGTAGATAACCTGATTATTGGCGGAGGTATGGCTTATACCTTTGCAAAAGCACAGGGAGGCGAAATTGGTACCTCATTATTAGAGGCCGATAAACAAGAACTTTCTTTAGAACTAATTGAAAAAGCAAAAGCCAAAGGCGTAAACCTGATTTTACCGGTTGATACCGTAATTGCTGATCGCTTTGCTAACGACGCCGATAAAAAAGATGTAACATCAGGCGAAATACCAGCTGATTGGATGGGATTGGATATCGGCCCTAAATCTGCTGCATTATTTCAAGAAGTAATCAAGAATTCTAAAACTTTATTATGGAATGGCCCAATGGGTGTTTTCGAAATGGAAAGCTTCCAGGTAGGAACAAAAGCTGTAGCAGATGCAGTAGTGGCAGCTACAAAAGATAACGGCGCATTTTCACTAATCGGTGGTGGCGATTCGGCCGCTGCGATTGCTAAATTCGGTTTAGAAGACGAAGTGAGTTACGTATCTACAGGTGGCGGTGCTTTGTTAGAATATATGGAAGGCAAAGAATTGCCAGGTGTTAAAGCCATTAATGGATAGAACCTGATTTTAATACCAACGGAGCCCTTGTAAACACTTACAGGGGCTTTTGTTTGGCAGTAACAATTTGCATATTGCACCCAATAAAAATATTTTTACCCTACCGGGCAATTGGCTTAGCCGCTATGGCCTTGGCACTTTACTATAAACACTATAACTATAAATTAAACTTATCCATGAGAAAAAAGATCTTATTGTTCAGTATCAGTTGTATGCTACTGGCCGGTTTATCCGAAAAAACAGCTGCTGCGGCAATTTCTACTGCTGCTGAAATGAAGCCAATGGCCGAGCCTAAAGAGCTGATCGGTAGGTGGGATATTACTGTTGACATGAACGGGAAACCAGCACCAGCCTGGTTAGAAGTAAAACTATCAGGTCTTAAAACGCTTGTGGGCTACTTTGTATCTACTGCAGGTAGCGCACGCCCTGTAGCCGAAGTAAAGTTTGCAGATGGTAAGTTCAGTTTTGAAATTCCGCCACAGTGGGAAAGTGGTAACGCCAATTTAAAAATAGACGGACAACTTACGGCCAACGGAATGGAAGGCACACTGATCAACTGTAATGGTAAACAGTACAACTGGAAAGGTGTAAAGGCACCTTATCTTAAAAGAACTGCTGCACCAGCTTGGGGAAAGCCCATCAACCTGTTTAACGGTAAGGATCTTACTGGCTGGAAACCTAGCGGTCAAAACAACCAATGGATGGTGCAAAATGGCATATTAACCAGCCCGAAAGCAGGTTCAAACTTAATTACAGAACAAAAATACAACGATTTCAAACTTCATGTTGAGTTTAGGTACAAAACAGAAGGAAACAGCGGCGTTTACCTTAGAGGCCGTTATGAAGTACAGATAGAAGACAGCAAGAAAGACGCACACCCTAACAGCGTACTTTTTGGTGGTGTTTATGGCTTTTTAACAGCCAACGAAATGGCTACCCTGGGCCCCGATCAATGGCAAACTTATGATATTACCCTGGTAGGCCGCTTGGTTACTGTGGTAGCCAATGGCAAAACGATTATTGCTAACCAAGAAATTCCGGGCATTACCGGAGGCGCATTAGACAGTAATGAGGGCGAGCCAGGTCCCATTTATCTGCAGGGCGATCATACCCCTATCGAGTATAGGAAAATCGTGATTACACCAGCAAAATAATCAATAATTAAATGTACGCATACATTAAAGGCCCCAATGATCGGAAATGGTTAATGGGGCCTTTGTTTTGGCCATATCTTAACTGATGTTTACTTATTCTGAACCAAAGAAGGATCTTTGCCCTCCCGCAATATTGAATTTGGGATATTAGCTTTATTTTAAGGCCATGTTTGCTGCTTGCGCATATACATTTTGTGCTTAACTTGATCACTGGCCGGCGAACATCATTTTATAACCAAAATAAAGCCGATATGCGTTTCTCAATAATCACCCTAATATTCTTTTTAACGGCGCCATTCACACTTTATGCAGCAGATGGCCTAAAAATGGACTTCCAGGTTGCAATGGACAATCCATCGCTTGGCACTTACCAGGTGTTACTCAGCTGTTCAAGTGTAAAGCCCGGCTATAACGATTTCAAGATTCCAGTATGGATGCCAGGTTATTATCAGATCATGGATTATGCAGATGACATCACCGGTTTATCCGTTTCCGATGCCAAGGGCACATTAATCAAGTGGGAAAAAGCCAACCACAATACCTGGCGGGTTTACAATGGGAAAGTAACTGAGCTGATCCTGAATTACAAAGTCAAAACCAAAAGGTCGTTCGTAGCTACCAATTACCTCGCGGCAGATCGCGGTTTTATAGCACCAACAGGTCTTTTCCTGCATATCGATGCTCAGCTCAATACACCCATTACCCTTTCACTTAAGCCACCTAAACAATGGACAAAAGTAGCTACAGGCTTAACGCCAATAAAAGGAAAGGCATTTACTTACACTGCACCAGATTTTGATACACTTTATGATAGTCCGATTTTGATTGGGATGCTGGATGAATTGCCCACTTTTGAGGTTAAAGGAATTCCGCATTACTTTATTGGCTACCAATTGGGCGAATTTAAAAAACAGGATTTTATAAACGACCTGCAAAAAGTGATAACAGCAGCAGTAGAAGTGATAGGAGAGGTTCCCTTTAAAGATTATACTTTTATCGGTATTGGCCAGGGAGGAGGCGGAATTGAACACCTCAACTCAACAGCCGTGGCATTTTCGGGTGGGAGTGAACTCAATACCCCCGAAGGAAGAAAAGGAATGCTCAGCTTTTTGGGGCACGAATACTTTCATCATTACAATGCCAAACGCATCCGTCCAATAGCCCTGGGGCCTTTCGATTACGATAACGGGAGCCGCACAAATATGCTCTGGGTGGCTGAAGGCGTAACCAGTTATTACGACAAAATGTTGTTGCGCAGGGCAGGCTTAGAAAGCGTTGAAGGCATATTGAATGATTTTGAAAGTTCAATCCGGGCTTATGAGAACAGTCCAGGTAGGTATTTTCAAACCGTAAGCCAGGCGAGTTACGATACCTGGTCTGATGGTCCCTTTGGAAGAGTGGGCGATGAGCTGAACAAAACCATCTCCTACTATCAAAAAGGGCCGGTGCTTGCCATGATGCTCGATTTCAAAATCAGGCATGAAACCGGAAACAAAAAATCTCTCGATGATGTGATGCGTGCACTTTATTACAGTTATTATAAAAAACTGGGAAGGGGATATACCGATGAAGAATTCCAGGCGGTTTGTGAAAAGATAGCCGGCGGAAAACTGGATGAGTTTTTTAACTACGTTTATACACTACATACACCCGATTACAGCAAGTATCTTGCCTATGCCGGATTGGAAATTAATCTTTCTCCAAACGCTGTAGCCGGAGCCTGGCTTGGGGCGAAAGTTAGAAAGGTAAACAATGGTTTGGAAATTACCGATGTAGACTGGGAATCTCCGGCATGGAAAGAACGCATGAGAAGAAAACAGATCATCACAAAAATTAATGGAGAAACAGCTACCATAGCTGCTTTTAATGCCATCGGCCCTGCTTACCAACCCGGGGCAATTTTGAGGCTCACTATACTTAAAGAAGGTAGCGAATTAGATTGTCCGGTAATTTTGGGTACAAAAAAAGAAGCATCGTTCAAAATTAGCCAAATGCAACAAATGGATACCCTTCAGAAATCGATTTTGAAAGACTGGTTGCGCCAATAGTAAAATGCACAATCACTTCATTAAGTTTTCTCCTAGGCATTTTGCCATATTTGGCTTAAAAAATTTCAAATCCGGTGTTAAACAGGGCCATATAAACCACAACATAGCAAACCAGAAATGCCGTTGATAAGGCAAAATAACGTGTTATTTTATGGCTTCCTTTCTTAAAAGGCCATAGAAATAAAATGTTGAAGATTTCGGATAACAGGGCACAGATAAAATTTAGGCACACCATTACGCAGCTAAAGGCAACAACAAATGCGGCCGGCTGGATAACAATGCCCGAAGGTAAACCATAAAGCGCGCCCATTAAAAAACTAATCGGCAAAATAATCAGGGCATATTTTAATCCCGATTTAAAATTGATCAGAAAGTATTTCCCTAATTTGGGTAGAGCTACCGGTACTGCTTTAGGTTTTGCCTCTTTTTCAATTACCTGGGCATTGGCCTGTTCATTTAATACAGCTCCTTTTATTTTATGTTTTTTGCCTTTCTTCTGTTTTTGATAACGTGGCCACCAAATGATAAAACCAGTAATGAAAAGGGCCAGCGGAATAAGGCCGGCTATAATAGCGATTACCTGGGTAGGCCTGCCACCAAAACTGCCATAATGGATCGGCGTTAACCAGCTTAAATAAGCGTTGCCAACATTAGGGAAATCTTTCCGGCTGTTCAATAAAATTTTGGCAGTGTACTGATCAACAATCAACATTTCTCTTTTTCCAACCTTGGGCAGGTTTCCGCTTAGCATATCAAGGCGGTAAGTGCCGGTTTTATCAGCAGGGAAAGCAATGCCCCCGATGTAAGCATTCGGCATTTTTGCTTTCGCTGCGGCAGTAATCTCCTTGAGCGGAAGCGGCACAGCCTGTACATGCCAGGCCGATTTAGCTCCCAATAATTGCGCAGCACCCTGCGGCGATTTCCCACTTAATAAAAAAAGGAATGGGATAACCAGGGTAGAAAAAGTAATGCAGAAACCGGTTAAACTCAGTATGGCCACAATCGGCGAGGAGTAAAAGCCCAGTGAATTGTGCCAGTCGTAATTTTGGCGCTTAAACGAAGCGCTAAACCTAACCGTAAGTACCGATTTTAGTTGTTTCCATTTTTTTGGTATCCATAACCGCAATCCCGAAATAGTTAATATCAAAAGACAGAGCGAAGCCAAACCGCAAATATAACGGCCTGCAACCGGGATCAGCAAGGTTCGGTGTAGCTCGGTAACCACATGTATAAAAGAACCCGTGTGTATCCTTTTGCCACTTGTTTTCCCGGTATATGGATTAATGAAAGTTTCTTCGCCACTCTTTAAATTCAGAACACTATACGCTTCATTCGGGTTTTTGAAGTTATTCAGCATCAGGTAATCCACCTTGAGGCTGGGATAATTCTTCTTGATTAAAGGCACAATCTCTTCAACCGGCATTTTTTGCTTTTGCGCAATTACCTCAAAAAGATTAGGATTTAGTGCATGGTCTATCTCATCCTGAAAAACTAAAATACTGCCCGTAACACCTACAAAAGCCACAATTGCCCCAGCAATAATACCCAAATAAAGGTGCCATTTGCCAAACCACCGTTTCTGGTGTTTTGCCCACTTTAAACTTTTTGAATTGCCTTTTGATTTCATTTGAGCGTATTTCTTGATCTGTATAATGCTGTGGATATTAACAGTACAAAGAAATACTTTTATCAGCGTTTGTCCAAATTATTTTTAATGAGTCTAAATAAGATAGTTAAGCACTGATGGATAGTGCTTATGCAGACAGAAAAATTGGGCAAATTATTCAGGCCGGTAACTAGCTAAAGCTGGCAACAAGCTATTCCATTATTCAAAGGCAAAAATAAGTTCTATTCCATTGCCGTTAAATCCAGAGCTAATGTTAAAATAATTGGATATCATATTTCCAGTATAAGAAATCCCCACACCCGAGCCCCAGTTGGAGGTAAGCAGGTATCTTTCCTCATTCGCAGAAGCGTAAATATGAAAACCATATTTGCCTTTTTGTAACGCTTCCATGTCTAAAATTACTTTCTCTTTTACCGGTATTTCAATAGGCGTGCTCATATTGGCAGTGGTTTGTACCGGGGCAGATTGATACACATTTTCTCCTTGGTAATCGCCATTGCTAAATATAGGATAATCGTTTATGCCTATCTTTTTTATAACCGCTTGCACATTGGCAACCTGGTTTAAAGGCCAGTTCGGAGAAGTAACGAAATTGCCATTAAAATAAAGATTTGTGATCCTTACTAGTTTCAGCACCCGGTCTAGCACCAAAATTTTTTTTGATTTGGTTAATGTCGCTCCGGTGCTTGAGGTGGCGGTTAAACTAACCGTATATGTTCCCGATTTGGTGAAATACAGCTCTGGAGAATCTTTTGAAGTAACAGTGCCATCTCCAAGGTCCCATTTTAAACTGCTGCTGTTTTTGGCGAGACTGGATAACGCCAGCTTTTCATAAGTCGATATCTTGATTACGTCTGCACTGTCTACCGCCGCTCTATTATAAATGTCTACTATATGATAGATCCCAAAGTTAACGGATGGCAATACAGGTGTTATCTTATCCTTTTTACAGGCACTGAGGCTTAGGGCAGCTAATAAAACTGCCGCAACGTAATTTACTTTCATTTGTGTTTCATAAGGTGTAGTGCTAAATTATGAAAAACAGGTAGGCCCCTCAAGTATTGTATATTATGTAATTGTTAATTTAAATGGATGTGTTACAGCACTTATTTACAGGCTCAGCCATATTCATTAACGAGTGACTAAGAAAATCCAAACAACCCTCAAGCTTTGGATGATTTTAAGCTGAACGCGTATATTTTGGGGCATTCCAGGACAGCTCAATTTTTCTGGGATAAATAGGGTTTATGATCATTCAAAATGTATGCGATAACAGACTTTTATAAGTTATTAAGACGCTCATTTTTAGCCGGATTATAGTTTTTTGGGAAAAACTGGGCGGATGTGACACTTCTTTGGGTTTTGTTTTTAACCTTCTTATTATCAGTTGTTAATGGTTTTTTAGTTGTGCCAATAGCCTTATTGTAGGTATATTGCAGCACCCAAATTGTAACAAAAAGGATGTGGAAAACTTTTTTGTGGTAAAAAGTGGTAAAAAGTGGTAGAACTATTTACTTTTACACTAGATAAAAAGTGTAGATACCACTATGACCCAACTTTTAGGAGAATTTGATTGTAAACTTGACGCAAAGGGCCGCCTTATGGTTCCTGCTGCGCTTAAGAAACAATTGCCTGCTGCTGAGAGCGATGGACTCATTATTAACCGTGGTTTTGAGAAAAATCTGGTAATCTATCCCAAAAATGTTTGGGATGCGGTGGTGGCCGATCTGGCCAAGCTTAATATCTACGATCAGGAAAACCGTGCTTTCGTTAGGGCCTTTACCCGCGGGGCAACAGAGCTTTCGCTTGATGCTGCTGGCCGTGTGCTTTTGCCTAAATCTTTGGTAGAGTATGCCGGTATCGGTAGCGATCTTGTACTGGCCTGTCAATTGGATCGTATCGAAGTGTGGGATAAAAAATCATACGAAGATATTTTTGATGATGTGCCGGCCAATTTTGCAAGTCTGGCGCAAAAAGTAATGGGCGATAAGAAAGGAGGTGCTGATGAGTAATTATCATGTTCCTGTAATGTTGCAGCCTTGCATTGATGGTTTGAATATCAAACCTGATGGCGTTTATGTTGATGTTACTTTTGGTGGTGGCGGGCATTCGCGCGAGATTTTAAAGCATTTGGGTCCGAAAGGGGTTTTGGTTGCTTTTGATCAGGATCCCGATGCGCAGGCCAATATTCCTGCTGATGAGCGTTTGGTTTTTATCGATCAGAACTTTGGGTTTTTGAAAAATAACCTCCGCTTAAAAGGTTTTAGGCAGGTAGACGGTATTCTTGCCGATCTTGGTGTTTCTTCCCATCAGTTTGATGTCCCGCAACGTGGTTTTTCTATCCGTCATAACGCTGATCTCGATATGCGTATGGATCAGCACCGCGACCTCACTGCTGCACAGGTGTTGAATACCTATACTGAAGATAAACTGCACAGGATTTTTGGAATTTATGGTGAAGTGAAAAATGCTAAATCATTGGCTCGTGCCATTGTTACTGCACGTTTGGAAAAGCCTTTTACCGATATCGATAGTTTAAAAACGGCAATTTCCGAATACATTCCAAGAGGTAAAGAAAATAAATACCTGGCGCAGGTTTTTCAGGCCTTGCGCATAGAGGTTAACGCAGAGATACAGGTGCTGGAAGATTTTTTACAGCAGGCGGCTGAGGTGTTAAAACCAGGTGGGCATTTAGTGGTGATGTCTTACCACTCGCTGGAAGATCGGCCGGTTAAAAATTTCATGGCAAAAGGAAAATTTCAGGGCGAGGTAGAGAAAGATTTTTTTGGTAACCAGCAGAAACCGTTTAACGTAATTACGCGCAAAGCAATAGTGGCTACTGATGAAGAAATTGCGCAGAATAACCGGGCAAGAAGTGCTAAACTAAGAATTGCAGAAAAGATATGAACAGGTTCAGGGAGGAGATAGAAGAAGAGGAAGTTGGGCCTGAGCCAGAATTAAAGGCTGCGCCCAAAAGGCCAAAAACCGCTGAAGAGAAAATGGATAGTAATTCATTTATCAGTAAGCTTTTTAATGATGGGTTGGTAAGTAAGGAAGCCGCAACAGACGCGCTGCCTTATTTGTGTTTTCTGGCCTTTTTGGGGATGGTGTACATTGCTAACAGTCACTTTGCGGTTAACAACGTTCGCCGTATTGATAAATTAAATAAAGAAGTAAAAGAATTAAGATGGGAGTATAAATCGCTTAAGGCCGACCTGATGTTTAAAAGTAAACTCACCGAGGTAGCCAAAAAAGTAGATACTCTTGGAATAAAAGAACTGATTGAACCACCAAAAAAAATAATTGTTAAAAGCGATGAATATTAGGGCAAACATCTTGCTTCGTGTATATCTGGCATTTGGCTTAATTGTGCTTTTTGCTTTCGCGGTGTTTTTACGCCTCGGTCAGGTGCAGTTTGTACAGGGAAAGAAATGGAAGGCTATGGCCGATAGTCTTTCTACACGTTATGTAAATGTTGAGGCTACCAGGGGTAATATTTACTCTAACGATGGCAGCTTACTGGCTACTTCGGTGCCTGAGTATGAGTTGCGCATGGATATGTTTGCGGGTGGTATTGCCGATGATAAAGTATTTAACGAGAAGGTAGATTCGCTGGGTTATAAACTATCGCAGCTTTTTCAGGATAAAACGCCTAAAGAGTATGCCCGTTACCTGCGTTTGGGCCGTCAGGATAGTGCGCGTTATCTGTTGATCCACCGTAAAGTTGGTTATGCCGATCTTAAAACCATCAGAACTTTTCCACTTTACAACATAGGCAAGTTTAGCGGCGGCTTAATTGCGGTTCAGCAAAATAAACGGATCAGGCCTTTTCAGGCGCTGGCCGCCCGTACCATCGGTTATAAAAATGAAAACGTTAAAAATGGTGTTGGTTTAGAGGGGGCGTATAAAGAATATATCAACGGTGAAACCGGAAAAAGATTGATGCAGCGCATTGCCGGAGGGGTTTACATTCCGGTAAATGAAGAGGCTGAGGTTGCGCCAAAAGATGGGGCCGATATTATTTCGACCATTGATGTGAACATGCAGGATCTGGCGCAAAGTGCATTAGAGAAGCAGCTGATCAAATCGCAGGCCGACCATGGTGCGGTGATTGTAATGGAAGTGGCAACAGGTGAAATCCGTGCAGTAGCCAATTTTTCGAAGGTAGAGGAAGGAGTTTATAAAGAACAGTTTAACTATGCAATTGCAGGTAACCAAGATCCGGGCTCGACCTTTAAACTAGCCTCTTACATGGCGCTTTTAGAAGATGAGCTGGTAGATACCAATACAATGGTGGGAACAGGAAATTACAAAATTCCTGGCCACATGATTAAAGATTCGCACGGAAGTATTGGTGTGGTTACGGTGAAAAAAGCGTTTGAGCAATCATCTAACGCGGCTATTGCGTACTTGATCAACAGTAAATATGGCGAAAACCCTAAAAGATTTACCGATCACCTGTATAACTGGCACCTTAACCAGAAACTGGAATTGCAGATTCCGGGTGAGGCCCAGCCGGTAGTTAAAAACCCATCCAACAAAAGTTGGGGTAAAATGACTTTGCCGCAAATGGCCTACGGCTACGAAATGCAGCTTACACCATTAAAAATGCTTTCTTTCTATAATGCTGTGGCCAACAACGGCCGATATGTTGCCCCAATTTTTGTAAAAGAAATCAGAAGGTTAGGCAATCCGATCGAGCAGTTTAAGGCACGCGTGATCAATGATAAAATATGTTCAGATGTTACGTTGAGCAAAATCAAAAAAATGCTCGAAGGTGTGGTAACAGAGGGCAGTGGTAAGCAGATTGTATATAACCCGCTTTATAAAATTGCAGGTAAAACCGGAACGGCACAGGTTGCCGATGCGAATAAAGGATATAAGGCGAACAAGCAATATCAAGCATCCTTTGTGGGTTATTTCCCGGCAGAGAAACCAAAATATTCCATGATCGTGGTAATCAACGACCCTAAAGGCGCTTATTACGGAGCCTTGGTTTCTGGACCGGTTTTCAGGGAAATTGCCGACCGTATTTATGCCAGCGATATGCAGATGTATAACGATGTGCCAACACGTTTGGTGGGCAATACAGGTACGCCACCAACAAAAGCAGGCCAGAGCAAGGCTACGCAAAAAGTATACAAAGCATTTGGTTTTAAACCGCTTTTTGCCTCAAAATCTGAATATTACAACATTATAGATACAAGTGCCGGAACCATTTTTCAAGAGAACAACGAACAAAAAGGGGTAATGCCAAACGTTGCAGGTATGGGGCTAAAAGATGCACTGTACCTTTTGGGAAATGCAGGTTTAAAAACAAAAGTACAGGGCTCGGGTAAGGTGATCAGCCAATCCATTGCTGCGGGTACAAAAGTAGGCAAAGGCTTAGGTGTACAGATAGAATTGAATTAAGGTAAAAGGTAGAAGGGGTGTAAGGCTTAAGGTCTTGATACTGGATTCTAAATACTTGATACTAAAAAGAATAAAAAGATGCAATTACAGGATTTACTTTACGGCGTAACGATTAAAGAATTGGTTGGAAAAACCGATAGGGAAATCAATGCGCTTAATTTCGATTCGCGTAAGATAGCTAAAGATGATGTTTTCTTTGCCGTAGTTGGAACGGTAGCAGATGGGCACCAGTTTATCGAACAAACGGTTAAACAGGGAGCAGGTGTAATTATCTGCGAGAATCTTCCAGAGATCCAGGATTTTACCGTAACCTACGTTAAAGTAGAAAACACTTCGGTGGCATTGGGAATTATGGCCGGTAATTATTTTGGGAACCCTTCATCTGATTTAAAGCTGATCGGGATTACCGGAACAAATGGTAAAACCACTATTGCAACCATCCTATTTAAGTTATTTAAAGATTTAGGTTACAAAACAGGTCTTTTATCAACTGTAGAAAACTACATCAACGATACGGTGGTTGCCGCAACGCACACTACGCCAAATCCGATTGCGCTGAACCAGCTTTTAAGGGATATGGTTGAGGCGGGCTGCGATTATTGTTTTATGGAAGTAAGCTCGCATGCAGTTTCGCAGCACCGTATAGAAGGTTTAAGTTTTGCTGGTGGCGTTTTTTCAAACATCACCCACGATCATTTAGACTTTCATAAAACTTTCGATGCCTACTTAAAGGCCAAAAAGGCATTTTTTGATGTATTGCCAAAATCAGCATTTGCATTAACCAATATCGACGATAAAAACGGTATGGTAATGCTGCAGAATACAAAAGCGCATAAAAAAACCTATGCACTTAAGCAACTGGCCGATTTTAAAGCTAAAATTATCGAAAATCAGTTTAGTGGCTTGCATCTGGATATCGATAACGAAGATGTTTACTTTAAGCTGGTAGGTTCATTTAATGCCTATAATCTACTGGCTGTATACGGAACGGCGATTTTACTGGAGCAGGATAAACTTAAGGTGTTAACCTTGTTGAGCCGCCTATCTGGTGCCGAAGGCCGGTTCGATTACATTACGTCGGCCGATAAGATTATTGGGATTGTTGATTATGCACATACACCTGATGCTGTTCAGAATGTGCTCAGTACAATAGCCAACATCCGCAAAGGAACCGAGCAGGTAATTACTGTAATTGGCTGTGGCGGCGATCGCGATAAAACAAAACGTCCGGTTATGGCACAGGTGGCCTGCGATTGGAGCGATAAGGTAATCCTAACCTCTGATAACCCGAGAACCGAAGATCCGCAGACCATTATAAATGAAATGGAAGCTGGTGTATCGCCAAGCAACAAGCGTAAAACATTGTCGATTTTGGATAGAAGAGAGGCCATTAAAACAGCCTGCCATTTGGCACAGCCGGGAGATATTATCCTTGTTGCCGGAAAAGGACACGAAAAATACCAGGAAATTAATGGTGTAAGGAACCATTTTGATGATAAAGAAATTTTACTTGAACAATTAAACCCAATCAGCTAATGTTATATTTATTATTCGAATACTTGCATAAGCATTATGATATTCCTGGATTAAGGTTGTTCCAGTATATTACTTTCCGTGCTTCGGTTTCCATTATCCTTTCGTTAATTATCACCACAGTATATGGCCGTAGGTTAATTGATTACCTGCATAAAAAACAGGTTGGCGAAACCGTTCGTAATTTAGGTTTAGAAGGTCAGATGCAAAAGCAGGGTACCCCAACTATGGGTGGTATTATCATTTTGCTCGGTATTCTTATTCCAACTTTACTCTTTGCCAATATTACCAACATCTATGTAATCTTAATGATTATCACAACCGTTTGGATGGGTGTGGTAGGTTTCTTGGATGATTATATCAAGGTTTTCAAAAAAAACAAGGAGGGTTTAGCAGGCCGTTTTAAAGTTGTTGGTCAGGTTGGTTTAGGTTTAATTGTAGGTACTACCATGTATTTCCATCCCAACATTGTGGTAAGGGAAACTGTTCAGGATAATGTTAAAAATACTTCTTCGGTACCGATGGTGCTGCGCCAAAAAGGAGAAACCTTTTATTATACACAAGATGTAAAATCGAGCAAAACCAATATGCCTTTTTATAAGAACAATGAGTTCGATTATGCTAAGGTATTAAAGTTTCTTGGAGGCGATTATCAGAAATATGCCTTTATCATATTTCTGGCCTTTACGGTTTTTATTATTACTGCGGTATCAAACGGTGCAAATATTACCGATGGGATAGATGGCCTGGCAACAGGTACCTCTGCAGTAATCGGAATTACGCTGGGCATTTTGGCCTACGTATCAGGTAACACCATTATGGCCGATTACCTGAATATTATGTACATCCCCAATTCGGCAGAGTTGATGATTTTTGCGGGCGCTTTTGTGGGGTCGTGTGTAGGCTTTCTTTGGTATAATTCTTATCCGGCCCAGATTTTCATGGGCGATACCGGAAGTTTGGCCATTGGTGGTATCATCGCTTCATTCGCGTTAATGATCCGCAAAGAACTTTTGATCCCGATTTTATGTGGGGTGTTCCTGGTAGAGCTGGTATCGGTAATTATGCAGGTTTCTTACTTTAAATACACCAAGAAGAAATTTGGCGAAGGAAGGAGAATTTTCCTGATGTCGCCATTGCACCACCATTACCAAAAGAAAGGCTATCACGAAGCAAAAATTGTTACCCGTTTCTGGATTATCGGAATCATGCTGGCAATTATGACGATAGTAACACTGAAGTTGAGGTAGGAAGAAGAAAGGCTAAAGCAGAGAGCTGAAGAGCTAAAGTTGAAAGATTAAAGCTGATAGACTAAAGCTGAAGAATAAAATAGAGAAAATTAAAATATCCTTAGCGGTAAAAAAAATAAGTAAAAGTGTAATGAAGTAGTGTCTTAATACTCGATACTAACTACTTGATACTAAAAAAATAAGAACAATGAGCACAAATAATACTACATCAAGCAATACTAAGTCAGCAATGACAGGGCATGGCCGTGTGGTTATTTTAGGTGCTGGCGAAAGTGGGGTCGGCGCTGCAAAATTGGCACAGGCAAAAGGTTTCGAAGTTTTTGTATCAGATTTTGGTGTAATTACCGATAAATACCGCTCAGCTTTAGAAAAACTTTCTATCCCATTCGAATCGGAAAAGCATACAGAAGAATTGATCTTAAATGCAAGCGAAGTGATAAAAAGCCCTGGTATACCGCCAACGGCGCCAATTATTGTAAAACTGGTTGAGAAGGGCATTCCAGTGATATCAGAAATTGAGTTTGCAAAAAGATACACTTCAGCAAAAACCATCTGTATTACAGGTTCAAACGGTAAATCGACCACAAGTTTATTAACCTACCATATTCTCAAAAATGCAGGGTTAAATGTGGGTTTGGCCGGTAACATCGGGCAAAGTTTTGCCGCTCAGGTAGCTACCGGTGATTACGAGTATTATGTATTGGAGATCTCGAGCTTTATGCTTGATGATATGTTTGAGTTTAAGGCCGATATCGCTGTGCTGTTAAACATTACTCCCGATCATTTAGACCGTTACGGTTATAAAATGGAAAATTACGCCGCTTCAAAAATGCGTATTGTCCAGAACCAAACAGCTGAAGATGTTTTTATTTACTGCGCCGATGATGAAGAAAGCTTAAAAGCTATAGCAATTGCCAAACCTTTGGCTAAAACTTACCCCTTTTCAATCGTTAAAAAAGTTGAAACAGGAGCCTATTTAGAAGAAAGTACTATACATATCCTTACAGAACCTAATAACCAACTAACCATGTCTATTTCAGATTTAGCCTTACAGGGCAAGCACAACATTTACAATTCTATGGCCTCAGGCATTGTCTCTAAAGTTTTAGAATTAAGAAATGAGTCTATCCGCGAAAGCATGGGCAATTTCAAAAATATTGAACACCGCCTGGAGCATGTGGCCAAAATTTCTGGAATTGATTTCATCAACGATAGTAAAGCTACAAATGTGAATTCTACCTGGTATGCATTAGAAAGTATGACCAGTGATGTAGTACTCATTATGGGCGGTGTAGATAAAGGGAATGATTACACCATGCTTAAGGATCTGGTTAAGAGCAAGGTTAAGGCAATAGTTTGTTTGGGTAAAGACAATAAGCGTATACACGATGCTTTTGAGGATGATGTAGAGGTAATTGTAAATACTTTTTCAGCTGATGAAGCAGCGCAGATAGCGTTCCACTTGGCTAAACGTGGCGATGCGGTTTTACTTTCGCCGGCCTGCGCAAGTTTCGATCTGTTTAAAAATTACGAAGACCGCGGTAACCAGTTTAAGGCGGCAGTTAGAGAATTATAATAGGAGGCACAATGATGTTGCAAGCACTACTTAATAAAACAAAAGGCGATAGGTGGATCTGGTTGATCATCATCCTGCTTTCGCTTATATCAGTAATGGCGGTGTACAGTGCAACAGGAACTTTGGCCTATAAAAAGGGAGAAGCAGTAGAAAAACTTTTGCTTACCAAGCACTTAATTTTTGTGCTGATGGGTATTGGAATGATCTATATCGCCCATCTTCTGGATTACCGGTACTATGCAGGTATTTCGAAGGTGCTTATGATTGTAACCATTCCCTTGCTGTTTTATACGCTGATATTCGGTACCAATTTAAACGATGCCTCGAGGTGGGTTAAAATACCTGTAATCGGATTAACGTTTCAAACATCCGATTTGGCTAAACTGGCATTGATTACATTTTTGGCGCGGATGCTGACCAAAAAGCAAGAAAATATTAAAAATGTTAAAGAATCATTTATACCGATTATGGGTTCGGTTTGTGTGGTGTTTGTTTTAATTGCACTGGCTAACCTATCTACAGCTTTGATGCTGTTCGGTGTAAGTATTTTGCTGTTAATTATCGGTAGGATCAGTATTAAGCAGATCGCGATTGTGTGTGCAGGAGGTTTTGTGCTCCTGTTGTTTGTGTTCTTCTTAGGGCCAAGACGGAAAACGTACATGTCGCGTATCAATACGTTTATGCACCCCGAAATGCAGCATTCAGATAAAACTTTCCAGGCAGATCAGGCTAAAATTGCCTTGGCTACTGGTGGTGTTTTTGGTAAAGGACCAGGTAATAGTACACAGCGCAATTTCCTACCACACCCGTATTCGGATTTTATTTTCGCCATTATTATTGAAGAATGGGGGACACTGGGAGGAATTGTAATCATGATACTATACCTGGTGCTTTTATACCGATGTATCAAGATTGTAACCCGGGCGCCCAAGGCATTTGGGGCATTACTGGCCGCCGGTTTAAGTTTTAGCCTCACCATTCAGGCTTTTGCTAACATGGCGGTAGCAGTAGGATTAGGACCGGTAACGGGTGTTCCACTGCCTCTGGTAAGCATGGGAGGTACATCGATGATCTTTACCAGTGTAGCCTTTGGCATCATACTTAGCGTAAGCCGTGATGTAGAAGAGAATGCAAGTGCAGTAACAAAAGAAGATAAAGAGAAAATAAGAAATAAAGTAATCGTTGGAGAGATTCCGGCGATAGCGTAATAGAATTTTTGAATGATAGATTGATTGAATGATTGAATGATAGAATGATTGAATGTGAGTTTGATTAAGTGAGAGAATGATTGAATTGCATTGTTGAATAAAACATCCCAAAGTTTTTAAGTTGAAATTAAATTAATAACAATGGAGCATGTAAATAAAGTTGATTTTGTAACCGCAATCAAAGCAAGGACTAAAAAGTTTGTGTTGGATTCGATCAGATTCTATCAGGAGTTGCCAAAAACAGAAGAGGCAAAGATATTGGGTAGGCAATTTATCAGGTCATCTTCTTCGGTTGGGGCAAACTATAGAGCTGCTTGCAGAAGTAGATCAAAAGCTGAGTTTTTTGCAAAACTTAGTATTGTGGTGGAAGAGGCTGATGAAACAGCTTTTTGGATTGAAATTTTAACTGAATCTGGAATTACAGATTTAACGAAAGCTCAACCATTATTAAATGAAGCAAATGAAATTTTGGCAATAATGGCCAGGGCAAGAAAAACGGTAAGTAATAATAAATAATGATTGAAGGATTGAATTTGAGAATGAAGGTTGCTATCAGGCAATCAATCATTCAAAATTCTATCTTTTATGTTGGTAAATAATGATTGAAGGATTGAGTTGGAGAATGAAAATTCTATCATTTAATGTAAATAAGTAATGATTAAGGAGGAGTGATTGAGTTGGAGAATGAAACGGTAGCTGGTAAGCAATCACTCATTCAAAATTCTATCCTTTATGTTGGTAAATAATGATTGAAGGATTGAGTTGGAGAATGAAAATTCTATCATTTAATGTAAATAAGTAATGATTAAGGAGGAGTGATTGAGTTGGAGAATGAAACGGTAGCTGGTAAGCAATCACTCATTCAAAATTCTATCATTCAATAACTAAATATAAAAAATGAATAATTCCCCAAAAATTATCATATCAGGTGGTGGCACCGGCGGGCACATTTTTCCCGCCGTAGCCATAGCCAATGCGCTAAAGCGTATGGTGCCTTCCTGTGAAATTCTATTTGTGGGAGCCGAAGGCCGCATGGAAATGGAAAAAGTTCCGGCGGCAGGATATAAAATTATCGGATTAAACATTAGCGGAATGCAACGCGGCTCGATTGTTAAAAATCTGGCGCTTCCCTTCAAGGTAATCGGCAGTGTTCGTAAAGCATTGCATATTATCCGCGATTTTAAACCAGATGCGGTTGTGGGCGTTGGCGGTTATGCATCCGGACCTTTGCTCTATGCAGCATCATTAAAAGGAGTTCCGTACCTTATTCAGGAGCAGAACTCGTATGCAGGCGTAACCAATAAATGGTTGGGCAAAAAGGCTGCTAAAATTTGTGTGGCCTTTGATGATATGGGGCAGTTTTTTCCGGCTGATCGGATTTTGAAAACCGGTAATCCTGTTCGTCAGGAGGTGGTAGATATAAAAGGAAAACACCATGCCGGTGCCGAACTTTTAAAACTTGATCCTCTAAAAAAGACAATTATGGTTACCGGAGGAAGTTTGGGTGCAGGTACATTGAATAAAGCAATTGAAAAACACCTGCCAGAAATTATTGCCCAGGATGTTCAGGTAATATGGCAAACTGGTAAATATTATTACAAAGGGATTATCGAAAGGCTGGGTTTAGCATATCATCCCAACGTGCGGATCCTTGAGTTTTTAAATAAAATGGATTTGGCCTATGCCGCCGCAGATGTAATTATCAGTAGGGCTGGAGCTGGAACAATAGCTGAGCTTTGTTTGATTAAAAAACCGGTTATTCTGGTGCCTTCGCCAAATGTTGCAGAAGATCATCAAACCAAAAACGCAATGGCATTGGTTAAAAATGGCGCTGCAGTATTAATAAACGACCGTTCGGCAGAGGATACCTTGGTAAAAGAAGCTTTGGCTCTGTTGAACAACAAAGAACAATGCGAAAAACTAGCGGCCAATCTGGGTAAGATGGCATTGCCCGAGGCAGATGAAATTATTGCGAACGAAGTATTGAAATTGATTAAATAAGGAGAAAGATTAAAGCCGATAGCAGAAAGCTCGAAACGCAAAGTTGAAGACTAAAGTGGGAAGCGAAAAGATAAAACAGGTCATAATTGCGAGGTACGAAGCATTCTTAAAGCGGCAGAAAATAGAAAAATAATACAGTAGGAAGTCGGCTTTAAGCTTTGGTCTTTCTGCTTTTAACTTGAATAAAAATGGAATTAAGTAAAATAAATAGGGTTTTCTTTGTGGGTATCGGTGGTATCGGTATGAGCGCACTTGCCCGTTATTTTGCTAAACGCGGACAGGTGGTTTGTGGCTACGATAAAACAAGGACAAAGCTAACCGAAACCCTTGAGCAGGAAGGTATCCTGATCACCTATCTCGATGAAGATTCATCTTTGCCATGTGCATTTTTAGATCACCATGAAGATACGCTGATTGTGTACACTCCGGCAATTCCAAAAGATTCGAAGATTTTGAACCACTTTATCAATAAAGGTTTTTCACTTAAAAAGCGTTCAGAAGTTTTAGGCATTATCAGTAAAGGGATGTTCTGCATTGCAGTTGCAGGTACGCATGGTAAAACCACAACATCATCAATTGTTGCACATATTTTAAAAGATACAGGTTACGATTGTACAGCGTTTTTAGGCGGTATTACCAGCAATTACAACAGCAATGTACTGTTCGGACAGAATAATGTAGTAGTGGTAGAGGCCGATGAGTACGACCGTTCTTTCTTAACCCTGCATCCCGATGTAGCGGTGGTTACCTCGATGGATGCCGATCATTTGGATATCTACGGTGATAAAGGCCATCTGGAAGAATCTTTCAGGTTATTTGCCAGTCAGCTTAAAGCAGATGGTACGCTCTATGCACACGAAGGTTTGCCTTTGGCAAATAGTATCAGCTATGCAGCAAGTTCAACTGCAACAGCAAAGGCCTTAAACCTTAGGGTTGAGGGCGCAAAATTTGTTTTCGATTACGAAAACGGTTCGCAGCGCATAAACGATATCAGTTTAATGCTGCCGGGTAAACACAACGTAGAAAACACAACGGTTGCCATTGCCATAGCCCTGGCTTTGGGTATAGATGCCGAAAAAGTAAAACAGGCTGTGGCCAACTTTAAAGGGGTAAAACGCCGTTTTGAATATATTGTGAACAATGGTCAGCAGATTTACATTGATGATTATGCACATCATCCTGAAGAACTGAGGGCCTGTTTTGACGCCGTAAGGCAATTGTATCCAGGTAAAAAGCTGACTGTAATTTTTCAACCACACCTGTTTACCCGTACAAGGGATTTTGCAGATGAATTTGCGAAAGTTTTAAGTACGGCAGATGAACTGTTGCTGCTAGAGATTTATCCGGCCAGAGAATTGCCGCTTGAGGGCATTAATGCTCAGTTTTTGCTTGATAAAATAACTTTAAGTGATAAGAAAATATGTGGAAAAGATTTTGTGGTTCAGTACGTTAAGGACACAAAACCTGAATTAATTTTAACTGTAGGTGCCGGTGATATTGATACCATTATCGAACCTTTAAAAAATACTTTGAACAATGCTTAAGCGGATAAACTGGGGCGCAATATTTACTGGCTTTGCCTGGCTCATCAGCCTTGCAGGGGTAGTGGTGCTATTGGGTTTTATCAATGTAAAAAAGCAAACGGTTAAATGTACTGATGTTAAAATCATTATCCCTGGGGCGGATAATTTTATCGAGCGCGAAGAAATTGATGACATTTTAAAAGAAGATCAGGGTGTGCTGCTTGGCCGTAATTTGGAAAATATCAATATCCATAAAATAGAACAGAAACTGCAATCTAACCCGTATATCGGTTTTGCAAAAGTATATGTAGATATGGATGGGGTTTTGCACATTGAAATTAAGCAAAGGCAGCCCATCCTAAGGATTTTGAATGAAAACGGGCAGGATTTTTATATTGATAACGACGGTTTAAAAATGCCGATATCATCCAACTTTACGGCGAACGTACTGGTGGCAACAGGTCATATCTCTGAAGTATTTGGCAGTAGGGTAGATACCCTGCACACGCAATTGGCCAGAGACCTGTATAAAACAGCGCAGTTTATTAAAAAAGATACGCTCTGGGATGCGCAGATTGAGCAGGTGGTGGTAGATCAGAAAAACGATATCGAACTGATACCAAGGGTTGGAAGCCAGCGGATTATACTTGGTAATGCCGATTCGCTTGAGAAGAAAATGAGAAACCTGTTGCTGTTTTATAAGAAAGCTATGCCACAGGTTGGTTGGGAAACTTATAAAACAATAAATATCAAGTATACCAATCAGGTTGTTTGCGTAAAAAGAGATTCGACAGGTTTAGATAAAAAGACCAAAACAATTTCAGCAGCAGATAGTTTGAGGATACAGCGAAGTGTTTCCGATTCATTGATCAAGAGTGCAATTGTAGCGGCAATGGATGATCGGCCGGTGGAGGATGAACCGAAAAAAGAAGTGGCAAAAAAGCCAGAGCCTAAAAAAATAGAAGTGAAAAAGGTAGAGGTAAAGCCGGCAGCAGCAAAAAAAGAAGAGCCTAAAAAAGCGGTACCTCAAAAAACAGCACCAATTAAAACAGAAGTAAAAAAGCCCGCAGTTGCACAGGCCACCAAACCAAAGGAAACAAAACCTGCGGATAAAAAAGAAAAACCGAAGCAAACGGTAGCAGCACAGCCAAAGCCGGCAAAATCTGAGGCAGATTTAAAAAAACAGAGAGAGGCAAGAGAAAAAGAAATCAGGGCCCTAGAAAAACAGTATAAAACTCAGCAAAATTAACGAATATGGACAAGGCAAAATTTACCAGTCAGTCGCCCATTGTAGTAGGATTGGATATCGGTACTACAAAAATTTGTGTTATCGTTGGCCGTAGAACACAGCACGGTAAGATAGAAATTTTAGGAATAGGAAAGGCAGAATCGGCGGGGGTAACGCGTGGAGTGGTTTCTAATATCCAAAAAACCGTACAGGGCATTGCTCAAGCAGTTGAAGTAGCAAGCGGACAATCCAATGTAGAAATACAGGTGGTAAATGTGGGTATTGCTGGTCAGCACATCAAGAGCTTACAGCACAGGGGAATTCTAACAAGAAGAGAATTAAATAACGAAATCGGTAAAAAAGATATCGATAAGTTGATTGATGATATGTTTAAACTGGTAATGCCGCCGGGTGAGGAGATCATCCATGTGTTGCCACAAGAATTTACCATCGATAACGAACCGGGAATAAAAGATCCGATCGGTATGGCAGGTGTTCGCCTTGAAGCCAACTTCCATATCATTTCGGGCCAAGTTACGGCGGTAAAAAACATCATCAAATGTGTTAACAATGCAGGGCTGCAAACTCAGGATCTGATCCTCGAGCCATTGGCTTCTTCTGAATCGGTGTTGAGCGAGGAAGAAAAAGAAGCCGGCATTGCATTGGTTGATATTGGTGGTGGTACTACGGATATCGCTATTTTCCACGAAGGTATTATCCGCCACACGGCAGTTATCCCTTTTGGCGGCAATAGTGTAACCGAAGATATCAGAGAAGGTTGTTCAGTAATGCGCAACCAGGCTGAGCTGTTAAAAACCCGTTTCGGTTCTGCACTTGCTGAGGAGAACAAAGAAAACGAAATTATCTGTGTTCCAGGATTGCGTGGCCGAGAGCCAAAAGAAATTTCGGTTAAAAACCTCGCTTATGTTATTCAGGCACGTATGGAAGAGATCATAGAGCATGTGTACTACGAGATCAAATCATCTGGTTACGAAAAGAAACTGATTGGTGGTATCGTAATTACCGGTGGTGGTGCGCTGTTAAAACATTTATCGCAGGCGGTTGAGTATGTAACAGGTTTAGATTGCCGTATCGGTTATCCGAACGAGCATTTATCTAAATATGAAGATATGCCTAAAACCATCTACGATGACCTGAAAAGCCCGATGTATGCAACCAGTGTGGGCTTGTTGATTAAAGGAATCCAGAAAGCTGAAGAGCTGATTGAAGAGATGAAACAGCCAGGTGTTTTTGTTGAAAAGCCAAAAACAGCCAAAGAAAAAGAGAAACGCGGACCAGGTTTGTTCGATAAATTATTGGCAAAAACAAGAACATTCATTCAGGATGATATGAATGTGAGCGATGAAGATTACTTGAAAAGCTAAACTATTTTTCAACAAAACATGAGTTTTCCACATTCTTAACACTTGTGGAAAACGTCTGTTGAAAAAGTGTTAATATTACATTGAGTAATGAACAGAATTTAAAAATTTTTAAACAACTGATTCATAAAGATATGCAGTTCGAAATGTTAAAAGATAAGTCTTCAATCATCAAGGTAATTGGTGTTGGAGGCGGTGGCGGCAACGCAGTGAACCATATGTACCTTTCTGGTATTACTGGTGTGGATTTTATTATTTGTAATACAGATGCTCAAGCTTTGGAGTCTAGCCCTATCCCTAATAAGGTGCAGTTAGGTGCAAGCTTAACCGAAGGTATGGGTGCTGGTTCTATTCCTGAAGTGGGTAAAAACTCAGCTATAGAAAATATAGATGATATTAAAGCCATGCTGGGCAGCACAACCAAAATGCTTTTTATTACAGCAGGAATGGGTGGTGGTACCGGTACAGGAGCTTCGCCTATTATAGCCAAAGCCGCAAAAGAACTTGATATTTTAACTGTCGCCATTATTACTACACCATTTTCTTTCGAAGGTAAAAGGCGTAGGTTGCAGGCAGACGAGGGGATGGAAGAACTGAAGAAATACGTAGATTCTTATCTTGTAATTTCTAATGATCGCCTGCGCGAAATCTTTGGCAACTTAACTTTAGGCTCTGCATTTGGTCAGGCGGATGATATTTTGACCACTGCTGCAAAAGGCATCGCCGAAATCATCACCGTTCCTGGTTACATCAACGTGGATTTTAAAGATGTGCGTACCGTAATGAAAGATAGCGGCGTAGCCATTATGGGTAGCTTTGCTGCCGAAGGCGAAGACCGCGCTTTACAGGCTGTAGAAGGTGCTTTAGCTTCTCCACTTTTAAAGGATAACGAAATTGAAGGTGCCCGTTACATTTTACTGAACATTAGCTCAGGGCTGCGTGAAGTAACCATGGATGAGGTTTCGATCATCACAGATTATATCCAGGAAAAAGCTGGTTTATCTGCTGATCTGATCTGGGGTAACTGTACCGACGAATCATTAAGCGATAAACTTTCGGTTACAATTATTGCCACAGGTTTCCAAACTTCAGAAGAACGCGTAAACGAAGAAAAAAATAAAAAGAAAATATCACTGTTAACACCAGAAGAAGCTCCACTAGTTCGTCCCGTTGAACCCGTGAACTCTTTCATCCAGCCTAAACCAGTTCCTTCATACGAACCGGTATTAAAAACGAAGGAAGAGGTTTCACAAGTGGATCTTTTTGGTGGAATGTTCAATAAAGCTGAAGCTCAAAAAGTACAAGAGCCCGAAAACAATATTGTTCGCCATACTTTGATTGAAGAAGAGCCGCAGATTGAAGAGCCGAAAGAAACAGGTTTTGAATTTGAAGTAAAATTGGCCGAAACCAATTTTGTATTCGAAACACCAGTTGCCGAAGCTGCACCCGTTTACGAACCAAAGCCAGAAATCGAAATGCCGGTGGTAGGTTTGGATGACGATAAAAGCGACGAATCGATGGAAGAGCAATTGAGAAAATCTAAAGAGCGTATTTTACGCTTAAAAGATCTTAGCATGAAATTGCGCACTACAAACGGTTTACAGGAGCTGGAAAACGAACCGGCCTACAAACGTAAGCAGATGCAGTTACAGCAGGTGCAGCATTCTTCAGAGTCGCAGGTTAGCCGTTTTACGCTAAGCAACGATCAGGATGGCGGTACTGAAATCAGACCGAACAACTCTTTCTTGCACGATAATGTTGATTAAAACCAACCAAATATAATGATAAAGCCCCCGATTTTACACCGGGGGCTTTTTTGGCATAAAATTAGATTGTTAAATAATCTTAATTGACACCTAAAAGATGAATCCGGTTGATTTTAAGATGAATAAAGCTTAAATTCGCAAAATTTTTATTATAAAAAAACAGATAATACATTGGATATATTTGATAAAATAGCAAAACACATGGGGCCGCTTGGTCAACACCAAAAATGGTCTCATGGGTATTTCTCATTTCCAAAATTAGAGGGAGAAATTGCACCTCACATGCAGTTCCGTGGAAAAGAGCATTTGGTTTGGAGTTTAAACAACTATTTAGGTTTAGCCAATCACCCCGAAGTTAGAAAAGCTGACGAAGAAGCTGCTGCAAAATTTGGTATGGCCTACCCAATGGGTGCCCGTATGATGAGCGGTAACTCAAACTATCACGAACAGTTAGAACAAGAACTGGCTGCGTTTGTAGGTAAACCTGATGCATTTTTATTGAACTATGGTTATCAGGGCATGGTATCTATTATCGATACCTTGGTTGATCGCAATGATGTAATTGTTTATGATGCCGAATCGCATGCCTGTATTATCGATGGTTTGCGATTGCACATGGGTAAGCGTTTCGTTTACAAGCACAACGATATCGAAAGTGCCCGTAAACAATTAGAGCGTGCTACCAAATTAACCCAAGAATCTGGCGGTGGTATTTTATTGATTACCGAAGGCGTTTTTGGAATGAGCGGTGCGCAGGGAAAACTAAAAGAAATTGTCGATCTTAAAAAAGACTTCGATTTCCGTATCCTGGTTGATGATGCACATGGTTTTGGTACCATGGGTAAAACCGGAGCCGGTACCCACGAAGCACAGGATTGTATTGAAGGGATAGATGTTTACTTCGGTACATTTGCCAAATCGATGGCCGGTATTGGTGCATTTGTGGCCTCTACAGAAGAAATAACCAACTTTTTAAGGTATAACATGCGTTCGCAAACTTTTGCCAAGGCATTACCTATGCCAATGGTAATCGGTTTATTGAAACGTTTAGAACTGTTAAAAAGCCAGCCCGAACTAAAAGATAAGCTTTGGGAAATAGCCATGACCTTGCAAAAAGGCCTGCGCGAACGTGGTTTTGATTTAGGGGTAACCGATTCTGTAGTAACACCGGTTTTCTTAAAAGGAGAATTATCAGACGCTACTGCAATTACCTACGACTTACGTGAGAACTATGGTATATTCTGTTCGATCGTGGTATATCCGGTAATCCCGAAAGGAATGATTGAATTGCGTTTGATTCCAACTGCAGTACATACTTTAGAAGATGTACAGCGCACCTTAGATGCTTTTAGCGAAGTAGCCGAAAAGTTGGAAAATGGATATTATAAAGAAAATTTATTCGCAACCGTTTAGGTGCCATTAAAATTTTACAAAGCCCTTTAAATCAGTTTAAAGGGCTTTTTTTTGTTAACATTTTTGGTAAAAAATTGATTTACAATAACTTGGCTTGTAATTTTGGCTTAAAAATGTTTATAAATGCCCTCTGTGTGGAAAAAAAGCGTATTTAAGGCCTTTTTTTATTGTGGTAAAAATTTTTTTATTTCATCAAACACTTTAAATTAGAGTAGATAATTAAAACACAAACCTAAAAGAACCATAGGAGTAATTAAAAATGAAAAAATTTGAAGAAGTAAAGAGTTTAGTAGCAGCTTTAGAAGCTGACGCAGACAAATTTTATAACAAAGGCAACAGCGCAGCTGGAACACGCGTGCGTAAAGGTATGCAGGATTTGAAAAATTTAGCTCAGGCCATCCGTTTGGAAGTACAAGATACCAAAAACAAAGCTTAAGCCATCAAGATATTTAAAACCGGGCTCCAAAATTTCTGGGGCCTTTTTTATTTTTTGGGTTTTGCACAATTACGGAACACTTGTATAGCTTATTGTAAAAATAATAAGACGTATAGCTAAGCCTTATGTTATTCTCTGCAATTGTCTTTTTAGTTTTCTATTTTTGCCCAGTTACTTTCTGGTCGGGCTGCCCATCAATAGTATAAAACTACCGATCTTGTTTTTCATAAATACTGGGTGTTAATTATAGAAAGTAACAGATAAGGTTTTTAAATCAATCTTATCAATCTAATCAATATTTTTTGTTGCGAATAACGTTGGTGAAGGCGTGGTGTTTACAGGTAGATAATGGTTTAAGATGTCGGCAGAAATAGAATATGTTAGCTCAAATAAAAAAGATATCAGGTATGTTCTGGATCTCATGGCCGGCGTGCATCCTATCAATCCGGTATTGGCCGAAGAACTTGAAAATCATATTAAAGCCTTAAGCATAAAAAAAGACCAGATCCTTTTTAAAGAAAATGAAGTGTGCCAATACATGTATTTTATTAAAAAGGGCGCACTTATGGGATGTACCACCCATAAAAAACGAAAAATAACCACTTATATCTCAGTTGAAAATGAATTTGTAAGTTCCATATCGGGCTTACATGGATCTGCACAATCGCAAGAGCATGTGGTTGCCGTGGAGGATACCGACCTGCTGGCGATACACAACCATGAGCTTAACAGGCTTTTTCTTCATCATGCCGAGCTCAATTATATATTTAGGGTTATCCTTGAAAAATATTATAAAGATGCCCAGCAGCGCTCGCATATCATCCGCGTAGGCAATGCCAAGGAACTGTACTTATACTTTGCGCAAACCAATCCAGGTTACCTTGATCGTTTGCCGTTAGAGCTGATCGCCTCTTTATTGAATGTGAAAGCATCGACACTGGTGAGTGTAAAGAAAAATTTTGCAGTGCAGGAATGCCGTAACAAGGAACTTGCAGGTTGGAGTGAAAAGCTGGAAAAACATATGGCTACCAATCAATCTTACAGGGATAAGGGCATTAGGCTCTATTCTTTGGCAGAGGAGATAGGCTTAAGCAGCCACAAACTTTCCATTGTGCTCAACAGCTACATCAACAAGAGCTTTATCGATTACATTAACCAATACCGCGTAAACTGGATAAAAGAAAGCATCCGCAATCCGGAGATTATGCAAAATTTCACCCTTGAAGCCTTGGCTTACAGTGCAGGCTTTTCTTCCCGTAGTGCTTTTTACAGCGCTTTTAAAAAGCTCGTAGGGATGAGTCCTGTTGAGTATTCGAAAAACATGTTCGGAGAAAAGCGTTAAGTTAACGTTTTTGTTACAGAAATACACTTTTAGGATGTTTTTCATTACATAATTGTATTGATTTATAATACAGGACAAACTTCCTTTTGCAAACAGCATCCGTACAGATAGGTTTGGGTAAATTAGTAGCACTGATTACTATAGACCATTAATTTTTTAGGTTATTTATAATTTAAAGAACATTTGATTAAAGCTATGATAAGGAATATGCGCGCGGCTGATTGGGATGAAGTAAGTATAATCTATCAAGAAGGAATCGAAACAGGAACAGCAAGTTTCAGATCTCCTGAAATGAACTGGAAAGACTGGGACTCATCGCACATTAAGGCCTGTAGGTTTGTGGCCTGCCAAGGAAAAGAAATTATTGGCTGGATTGCCCTGTTGCCGGTATCGGTTAAATATGATATGGTAGGGGTTGCAGAGGTTGAAGTCTATGTAAAGCATAGCCACAAGTGCAAAGGCATTGGGTCTTCCTTGATGGATAAACTGGTTAAAGAGAGCGAAGCTGCTGGGATATGGATGTTGCAGGCAGGTATTTTTTTACAAAATTCTGCCGTGTTAAGAATTCATGAAAAGGCAGGCTTTAGGGTAGTAGGCTATAGGGAAAAGATAGGGAAGGCAAATGGCATCTGGCAGGATAACCTATTGTTGGAAAGAAGGAATAAACTGATTGCTTAAGCATTGCGTGCATAGAGCATATATCAATTTAGAGATAACACTTTAAATTTAATGTGCTGAACCATTGGGTTTTATGGGTAGATATGCTTATTTTTAGCTAACCATCTAAAAAGCCACTATGCCTGAAAAAGATAAACCCAAAGACTTTTGGGATAAGATGCAATTGGGAACCACGTTTGTTTCTACTGTCTTAATCGGGCTTGCTGGTGTATATTTCACTTACTCTTATAATCAACGGCAATTAAAGCAGACACAAATCCAACAGGCGGGACAATACAAGCTCGACAGCTTGCGGTTATTAACGCAGGTTAGTCAGGCAGCTGTTCAGGCCCAGCTTCAACAGGTTCAATTGCAAACTGCTCAGGTGCAGGCCATGACACAGCTTGTTCCGTACTTAGCCAGTAAAGATGCTGAAACAAAGAAGGTAGCTTTTGCTATTCTTCGATCAATTGATTCTACTTCCTCGTTTCCAACATTGGGCAAGCAAGCAAGTTTTGAAGAAAATATCAATCCTGAGAAACAACCATTAGGGCACAAGGTAAACTCAGCTCATTCAGCTTTTGGTAACCTTGCTACAATACTTAATCAAATCAACGCAGATAAGAAAATTGCTACCGATCCAACTCAGCCTTTCCCTAAAAGGGTTGGAGCATATAATAATATTGTTCAGCTTGCAGACAATAAAAAAGTTAACAGGAAAGTGGTTGATAGCGCTATTTTAGCACTTGATCAAGTCAGAAAATCGCCAAACTCACCATTACTTGGCATCGGATTTACTCCCAAGGAATTTGCACATTACTTAGATACGTTAAACTTGCAGCAATGGCGGCCCTCATTTATGGTATTGCACCATACAGCAGTGCCAAATCTGCAAACACTTCCTAATGGGTTTACACAGGCGAACATTGCGGGGTTCCTTAAATTTTTTACCGAAGTTCAACATTGGAATGGTGCCCCGCATTTGTTTATCGATGATAAAAAGATCTGGGTAATTAATCCGCTGACCAAACCTGGTATACACAGTCCTAGCTGGAATAAAATTTCAGTAGGTATTGATATGCTGGGCGATTATAATAATGAAAGCTTTGATGGCGGTCGTGGAAAATTGGTGCAAAACAATACAGTAGCTGCTATGGCGCTGCTAGGGAGAAAATATCATCTTTCTTTGGATTCGATCAAATTGCATAGCGAAGACCCGCGAACGTTCAACAAGCCCTGCCCAGGTAAGCATGTTGATAAAAACGCCATTGTCGCGCAGACTAAGCACTACAAGAGCTCTTAAGTTGGCCTTATCCTGTAAACACTATGTTATTTGGATTAACTTATCTTCTCCACAAAAAAACAGATTGCTATCAGCTGCTTTAAGGGCAGAATCAGTGCAATCTGTTCTATATTTTATTAACGTTGTTGATTTAGCTTTAAGCCACCTCGCTTAATTTTTCTATTTCTGCAACGATTGCTTTTTCTAAAGATGAAGAAGCTTTAGTCAAAGGTAACCTAACGGTGTCGCCACATATTCCGATATGTTTAAGCGCAGCTTTTATTCCCGCAGGGTTTCCTTCAGCAAATGCCAGGCGGGTAAACTCAATCAGGTTTAAATGTGCTGGTGTAGCACCTTTAAAATCGCCGGCTAAACATTGTTTAACCATATCAGAAAGTTGTTTTGGTAAGGCATTGCCAATTACCGAAATAATCCCCGATGCACCTAAAGCAATCATAGGCAATGTTATCGGATCATCGCCAGAGATTAAAAGAAAATCTTCTGGTTTATCACGCATAATCTGGTTAAACTGATCAAAACTTCCAGAAGCTTCTTTGGTTGCAATGATATTTTTAAAATCGTGCGCCAATCTGCAGGTTGTTTCCGGACTCATGTTGCTCATGGTACGTCCAGGTACATTGTACAAAATCAGATCCAAAGGAGATACCTCGGCCAAATATTTATAATGCTGATAAATGCCTTCCTGTGTTGGTTTGTTATAATATGGACTAACAGATAATATTGCACTATAACCAGTGGTATCAAAAGCTTTAATATCTTCGGCTACAGCAAGCGTGTTGTTACCGCCAATACCGGCAACCAAAGGCAATCTGTTATTGTTTATTTCAGCAGTATAGGCCCACACCTTCTTCTTCTCGTCCTTGGTCATTGTAGCGGTTTCGCCGGTTGTACCTAAAGAAACGAGGTAATCTATCCCTCCGTCTACCAAATGATTAATCAAGTTTTTTAAGCCATTATAATCAACTGATCCATCTGTGTTGAAAGGCGTAACCAATGCTACACCAGTACCCTGAAATTTGTTCATTTTAAATTTATAATTATTGAATTTTGAATGAGCGATTGAATGAATGTTAAGCACATCCTATCATTCATCATTAAAAATTTCCTCACTTTTATTGCTTTGATTTTAGGATGGATGCTTAACATTCCATCATTCAAAAATCAATCATTTACTCACATTATCCTATCATTTCCAACAGCTCGGCATCACTGATAATCGGTACATTCAGCTTATTTGCTTTTTCCAGTTTGGATGGGCCCATATTATCGCCCGCAACCAGGTAGTTCAATTTGCCCGAAATACCACTCAGTATCTTGCCTCCGTTCGCTTCAATCATATCTTTAAGCTCGTCGCGGCTAAAGTTTTCAAAAACGCCCGAAATTACGAATGTTTTTCCAATAAGTTTGTCACTATCAAGCGTAATTACTTTTTCTTCAATTTCAAACTGCAATCCGGCTAATTTTAATAATTCTACCTGCTGTATGTGCTCAGATTTTCCAAAATACTCAACAATACTCTCGGCAATTCGCTGCCCAATCTCATCTATGGCAATTAATTCTTCTACAGTAGCCTTAGCCAGATTGTCGATATTCTTCACACCTGCCGCTGTTTTCTTGGCAACTGTTTCGCCAACATAGCGGATACCTAAACCAAAAAGAACCTTTTCGAAAGGCATTTCTTTTGATTTTTCAATACCGGCGAGCATATTCTCGATAGATTTTTCGCCAAAACGGTCGAGGGTTTTAAGCTGATCTGATTTTTGGTATAGAGTATATAAATCGCTGATGTGGTTTACCAAGCCCTGCCTGTAAAAAGTTTCGATGGTTTCATCGCCCAGCCCATCTATATTCATCGCTTTGCGCGAAATAAAATGCTGTATTTTTCCTACAATCTGCGGCGGGCAGCCTTCATCATTCGGACAATAATGTACCGCTTCACCTTCTTTTCTAATCAGTTCGGTACCGCACTCAGGGCAGTTGTGCAGATAATGCACCTTGGCCGAGCCCGGTAAACGTTTATCCAGGTTTACTTTGATAATTTTAGGGATAATCTCGCCGCCCTTTTCTACATAAACAGTATCTCCTTCGTGCAGGTCCAAACGGTCTATTTCGTTTGCATTGTGCAGGGTGGCACGTTTAACAGTAGTTCCGGCCAATAAAACAGGTTTAAGGTTGGCTACAGGGGTAACAGCACCGGTTCTGCCTACCTGGTAGGTCACTTTTTCCAGTACGGTTTCAACCTCTGCTGCTTTGTATTTGTACGAAATGGCCCAACGCGGCGATTTGGAAGTAAAGCCAAGTTCTTGCTGCTGTGCGTAACTGTTTACTTTAATCACAATCCCGTCGATATCATAACTGAGTTTAAAGCGCTCTTCTTCCCAATGGTGTATAAACTCCAGTACGGCATCTATGTTCGGTACCAGGCGGTTGTGTTCGCAAACATGAAAGCCCCAATCTTTTACCGCATTTAAGCTGTCCCAGTGGTTTTTAAATTCATTTTTGTCGGTGTATAAGAAATAAATAAAGCCATCTAGAGGGCGTTTGGCCACTTCTTTGCTATCCTGCATTTTGATGGTACCCGAGGCAAAATTCCGCGGATTGGCATAAGGAATTTCTCCAAGCTCTTCGCGGGCGGCATTGAGGCGCAAAAACGCTGCTTTATGCATAAAAATTTCACCACGGATTTCAAAATGCTCGGGGGCTGCATTGGTTTTTAGCTGGTGCGGAATGGTGTGTATGGTTTTAACATTATTGGTTACATCATCGCCTTTTGTACCATCGCCACGCGTAACTGCCCTTAAAAGTTTACCATTTTCGTAGGTTAAACTAATGGATAGGCCATCAAATTTAAGCTCGCAAACATAGTCGAAATTATCGCCAATAGCTTTGCGGATACGCTCATCAAAGTCACGTAAATCCTGCTCATTATAGGTGTTGCCCAAAGAGAGCATGGGGTATTTGTGGTTTACGGTTACAAAGTTTTTGGTAATATCGCCACCTACACGCTGGGTTGGCGAATTGGGGTCGGCAAAATCCGGGTTTGCTTTTTCAAGCTCAGCTAAATGTTTTAATTTTTTATCAAATTCATAATCGCCAATGGTGGGCATGGCCAGCACATAATAATTGTAATTATGCTGGTTTAATTCGGCCACAAGGGCATCCATTTCTTTTTGTATTGCAGATAAGGGCATAAGACAAACTTAGAGAAAATACTTCTTTTTTAATTGGACATATTTATAAAAAGTATTGTTTTACACCCTTTAGAGTCAATTATTCGACGATACCTTAATGATTTTTTGGAAGATTAAAACAGTTTATCATTAATCTCCTTAAAATCGATTTGAAAACCCTAGGCTCATGGGTAAGATGTTGTACCTGTTTTTTGTTAAATTAAAAAAGCAATTTCTGTTAAATTTTGCTTTCTGTAGAAAGCAAAATACTTAAATCATCCAGCGCATGTAATTGAATGCCCAACTCTAATGCTTTATTGGCATGCTTATTTTAGCAGTTTGGTAATTAATGAAATAAAATGATGTATTTATCTTTAAATTATAGCTTCTCCTCAATCTCCTTGAAAATATCCATAAAATCCTTTTCCAAAACGGATTTAAAAATCCCAAGTTCATAGGTAAGCTGCTGCAACTGCTTTTCATTTAATGTTTCGGGCCAAAGGCGCATGCATATGCGGTTAAGCGCGTAACTGATATTTTCCAGCTTTTGGTAGCTCAATAAATATTTGCTGCTGATAAAACCTTCCAGAAACTTAAAAAAAACTGTTTGGTTATGGAGGCCGCAATGTGCCAAAAAATCGGCCATCGATTCTTTTTTTACGGCTATAAGCTTATCATAAAAGTGGTTAACCTGAATTAAATTGTGCTCTACCAATAAATGATCTAATAAAAGTTCTAAGCCAATGTGCGCAAGGAACGAGGGGCGTACAGGCGTATTTTCTACAATGGGTTTAATCAGCTGCTTAAGCTCGGTGGTTTTCTCCAAAAAGAAATCAGACGAATGAAAAAACAGGTCAACAGCCAAATGCCTTTTCCATCCTGCCAACAACTGTTCTTCATCTGGATTCCCCTTAAACAGAAATTCATTTTTCTGTGGATATAAATTTGCTTCCTTAGCTGCATTTTTGATCAGATCGGGCAAAACAGTTCCCATTACTACATTGGCATCTTTGGTTAACCTGTCGAAATAATAATGGGATAAGAAGTTCATATTGCAAGGTAATGTTTTCTTTATTCTTGTAAAACCCGAAAATAGGGGGCCAAATTTATATTGTTGAAAAGCTGCTTTACAAAACCAACTAATTTGCTTTAAACTAAGCTAAAATTTTATCTTTGCACGCACAATTATTAAAGTGTTTGTACAATGACGAATTTTGTTGAAGAGTTAAGATGGCGTGGCATGCTGCATGATATTATGCCGAATACTGAAGAAAAGTTAAAAGAAGGTATGACTTCTGGTTATATCGGTTTCGACCCTACTGCAGATTCGCTGCACGTTGGCCACCTCACGCAGATCATGACTTTAATTCATTTTCAAAATGCAGGTCACAAACCCTTTGCTTTAGTGGGCGGTGCTACCGGAATGGTAGGCGATCCATCAGGAAAATCGGATGAGCGTAACCTGCAAACGCCCGAAATGATTGAACATAACCTAAAAGGGATGAAAACCCAGTTGGCTAAATTCTTGAAATTTGAAGAAGGCGGCAACGGTGCGGTAATGGTTAACAATGCCGATTGGTTTAAGGATATGAACCTTTTTACCTTTATCAGAGATGTGGGTAAGCACATTACCGTAAACTACATGATGGCCAAAGATAGTGTTAAAAGACGTTTGGAAGGCGATTCTGGCCTGTCTTTTACCGAATTTTGTTACCAGCTGATTCAAGGTTATGATTTTTACCATTTATGGAAAAACGAAAACTGTTTGGTACAGATGGGCGGCTCCGATCAATGGGGAAATATTGTTACCGGAACTGAACTGATCAGAAGGAAAGATGCCGGTACAGCTTATGCCATTACCACCCAGTTGATTAAGAAAGCCGATGGCACTAAATTCGGTAAAACCGAGAGCGGTGCGGTTTGGTTAGATCCAGAAAAAACTTCTCCATATAAATTCTACCAATTTTGGTTAAACGCATCGGATGATGATGTAAAAAAATGGATCCGCATTTTTACCCTAAAAAATAAAGAAGAAATAGAAGCTTTAGAAAAAGAACATGATGCCGCTCCGCATCTGCGTATTCTCCAAAAAGCTTTGGCAGAAGATATTACAGTGAAAACCCACTCGGCCGAGGCCTTGGAAACTGCCATTAAAACCTCAGAGTTTTTGTTCGGAAATGGATCTTTAGAATTTTTAAAAGGTTTATCGGATAAAGAAGTATTGGATATATTTGATGGGATTCCACAATATAAAATTTTGATAGAAGAACTTGGTGCCGGCATAGATGCTGCAAGTTTACTGGCCGAAAAATCGGCTATTTTCCCATCAAAAGGAGAAGCTAAGAAAACCATCCAGGGTGGTGGTGTTTCGGTTAACAAAGAAAAAGTAGCGGAAATGGCACAGATCTTTAATGCCGACCACTTGATCAATGATAAATTTATCGTGGTACAAAAAGGAAAGAAAAATTATTTCTTATTGATTGCTGAATAATATTTTCGGGCCCAATGAAATTAAAAATTAAAGAACTTTTCATTGGGCTCGAATTTAAAATAGAACGGGATGTTGATATCCAGGATGATGTTCTGTTGAAACGTATTATCTGGCAATTGGAACACGAGAATTATGAGGTGGTTAAAAAATCAGCCGATAGTATATTTTTTGAAGAAACCCACGGACAAATTGTGTTGAATACCCATTATTGGGACAGGGTAAACGGAGGAAGCTTAGAAATAATCAGGACAGGCGAAAAACGAAAAATAAGACTTTTGTTTTCTGTATCCATATTTGGCATCGTGTTCTTAACCGTATTTATTGTCCTTATAGCTGTTACAGGTGTATATCTCTTTTTTGCCATGATATTGCTCTTTGCAATTCTGTCTATACAAAGTTGGATTGATAAGCGAAATAAAATGCACGAACTTCTAGATGCAATTACGCATAAGAACCAGAATTGATTTCTTTATCTATCGATTACCAAAAATCAAACCGTTAGAGATTAAAGCTTAATGTCATAATCAAAATCCTTGCTTAGCGCTATTTAAAAACGTAAAACTTATTAAAGCACTTATAGCATTTATACCGCTTTGCCGATAACCACGAAAATAAAGTTTTAAAGATAAAGCCCCTCGGTACCCTATAGGTTTCAAAATTTTTGCATTTTGGACAGGGGGGACAGACTGTTACTACAGTTAACTCCTCAGGCGATCTCATAATAAGTATAGTTTGTTTGGGATATCAAACCTACGCAATAAAATTGCTAAGCATGCCACTCCCAAACAGTCATTTTATTCATTATTTACTTTTTTTTATTTTAAAGCATTGCTTTTTAGTTGATTACTGAGCTGAAGGGATTTTTAAAAACAGCTTTTGCCTTATAATCTTCCAGTTCAGCAGTGCTGAGTAAGCAGGTTTCGAGCGATTTCTTTAAGGCCACTGGGTCCATTTCCTGACCAATAAATACCAGCTCATTTTTACGGTCGCCAAACTCATCATCCCAATCGGCATAAATTTCGGCGCTGTTTTCTAAGTAATCATCATATTGTTCCCTTTCCTGCAGGCTCATACTGGCCCACCATACCCCAGCCGGGTCGATACGCAATGAACCTCCAGCCTGCGAAAAGTTAATGGCCTGATCTGGCATTGCCGCCAAATAGAAGATACCTTTTGAGCGGATAACGTTCTGCGGAAATTCCTGATTGATGTAATTCCATAATCTTTCCGGATGAAAAGGCCGTTTAGATCGGAATACCGTAGAGCTGATGCCATATTCCTCTGTTTCAGTCTGATGTATTTCTTCGAGTTCCTTTTTCCAGCCTGCACCTTCAGCTGCCGATTCAAAATCGAATAACCCGGTGTTTAAAATCAAATTGGGTTCTATTTCTCCAAAAAGTGTGTGATAAATTTTGGCATTTGGATTTAACTTTTCAATAACAGCCTTCAATACTTTAAGGTCGTTTTCGCTAACCAGGTCTATTTTATTCAATAAAATTACATTGGCAAACTCAATCTGATCGGTAAGCAGGTTTACGATGGTCCGTTTATCAGCTACATCATCAACCATATTGCGGTCGGCCAGTTTTTCGGCCGAACCAAAATCTTTGTAAAAATTGTAGGCATCTACAACCGTTACCATGGTATCGAGCTTACTGAACCTGCTCAGGTCAATTCCCGAGGCCTCATCAATAAATGAAAAGGTTTGTGCCACAGGTATGGGTTCTGAAATACCGGTGCTTTCAATCAGTAGGTAATCAAAACGGTTTTCTTTGGCCAGTTTCTCTACCTCCACCATCAAATCTTCGCGCAGGGTACAGCAAATACAGCCATTGCTCATCTCTACCAGTTTTTCTTCAGTTTTAGATAAGGTATGCTGGCTTTTAACCATCGAGGCATCAATATTTACCTCACTCATATCGTTCACAATTACGGCAACCTTTAAGTTCTGCCTATTTTTTAATACCGAATTGAGCAGTGTGGTTTTGCCGCTGCCAAGGAAACCGCTTAATACAGTTACCGGAAGTTTTTTTATCATGTTAATGCAATTATGTTGCAAATATAATGGAGAATATTTTAAATGCAACTATATTGCTTTTATATTTGCAGCCTAAATTTATACAGATGAAAACAAGGAGCTATAAAATCAATCTCGATCGGATCGGTATCACTGCATCAACCCTTTGTGCTTTGCATTGCGCTGCATTACCATTTTTTATTACGGTATTGCCGATGTGGGGAATGGGTTTTCTGGCCAATGAGGCCGTAGAAATTTCGATGATTGCGCTTTCCTTGATTTTAGGGGTGTGGAGCCTCAGTTCTGCTTACCGAAAGCAGCACCGGCGTATTGTACCTATTCTTGTACTGGTTGCCGGTTTCGCCTGCATTGCATTTGGCCACTTTTCGGGAATCGGCTTTCTTGAACCGGTTTTGATCCCATTGGGCGGATTTACCATTGCCGCTGCACATTATATCAATTTAAGGCTGCTTAAAACATGCCCTGTAAATCACCACAATGAAGTTTAACCGAATTGACAATATGATAAAGAATTATAAAATACTGTTTATCCCCGCGCTATTGTTTATCTCGGTGTTAAATCCTGCCTGTAAGCACGGTACCGATAATGCTATGGAGCTTTACCGCCGCTATGCCATCAAAAATCTGGTGATCCATAAAACACAAAAAGTGCTGCATCATGATTAGTATCAAATCGCTGGCCCATTTATACGATAAGGGTAGAAGAATAAGCTTTCCGGATTGGGAAATTGCAGAGATGGAGCAATGGCTGTTGTTAGGGGCATCGGGCAGTGGCAAGAGTACCTTGTTGAATATCATTTCAGGCCTCTTGAAACCAAGCAAAGGCGAGGTTTTAATTAACCATACCGATTTATATACTTTATCGGCAAGAAAAATGGACCAGTTTAGGGGCAGGCATATTGGCATTGTTTTTCAAAGGCCACACCTCATCCGCTCGCTCAATGTGCTCGATAACCTGGATTTAGCGGCGGTTATGGCTGGCTTACCGGTAGATGAAGCGCATAACCTTTCGTTGTTAGATAACCTCCATATTGCTGATTTAGCTCATGCCTTTCCTGATGAATTGAGCCAGGGGCAATTGCAGCGGGTATCGGTAGCGCGCGCATTGGTAAACAGGCCCGATCTGCTAATTGCTGATGAGCCTACATCAAGCTTGGATGATGAAAATGCCAACCAGGTGATACAGATGCTTACTTCGCAAGCCAAAGATAATGGCGCTGCATTGGTTATTGCCACACATGATCAAAGAGTCCGGAACCACATTTCAAAAACTTACCTACTCTAATGAATATCGTTAAAATAAGCAGCAGAAATCTTTTTAGGAACCAGCTTACAGCCATTTTGAATATTGTTTTAGTTGCTTTTGGCATCGCCATTTTGGCTGTTCTTTTTTTAGCCGGTAGCCAGATTAGCCATAAACTGGAAAACAATGCCAAGGATATTGACGTGGTGGTAGGCGCAAAGGGAAGCCCCTTACAGCTTGTACTGAGCAGCATTTACCACATCGATTATCCAACTGGAAATATTGCCGCTCAAGATGCCTATAAACTGATGCATCATCCAATGATAAAAAAAGCTGTACCACTAGCTTTGGGCGATAATTATAATGGTTTCCGCATTGTGGGTACGGACAGTACTTTTACCCAGTTGTATGGCCTATCTGTGCATAAAGGCGCTTTCTGGCACCGGGATTTGGAAGTAACCATTGGCAGTACGGTTGCTTTGGCCGCAAAACTAAAAATTGGGGATTCATTTTTCGGTGCGCACGGATTAACCGGCAATGGCGATATCCATAAACAGCATGCCTATATAGTAAAGGGAATATTAAAACCACAGGGAAATATTACCGATAACCTGATTTTAACCAATATTGGCAGTGTATATAAAATGCATGAAGAAAAGGCCGAAAATACGGCTCATGCGCATCATGGAGATGATGCCAAAGAAATTAACGACAAACAGATTACCGCTTTGCTGATCCAATATAAGTCGCCGATGTCGGTAATTGCCTTTCCGAGGATGGTAAACCAGCAGACCAATATGCAGGCGGCTTCACCGGCTATGGAAAGTGCGAGGCTGTTTTCGCTGATCGGTGTTGGGATTGACACCTTACAGTGGTTTGCTGTTTTTATTATGGCAGTAGCGGGCCTTAGTATTTTTATCGGACTTTATAATGCCATGAAGGAGCGTAAATACGATTTGGCGATTATGCGCTGCCTTGGTGCATCTAAATCTAAACTCTTCTTTTTGGTTATGCTGGAGGGGATGTTGGTTACCCTAATCGGCGCCTGTATCGGTATATTGATTGGGCATATTGCGCTCGAGGTAGTTGGCAGTTATCAAGAATCTTCGCAGGCGAGGCTTACCGGGCTTGCTGTGGTTCCACAAGAAATGTATTTAATCTGCACGGGTTTGTTTATAGGGGCTTTGGCCTCACTGATACCGGCCATGCAGATTTATAAGGTTGATATTGCCGAAACGCTAACGAAGGACAGGTAGGTTGAAAAGGTTGAGGTTATGAAGAAATTGGTTTTAGTGTTGGTTTCATTTTTAGTTTTCCAGATGGTAGTGGCGCAGGTTAGGGTACATACCGACATGCGCACGCCTACCTGGAACCTGATCGGTTTGAGGTACGATGCCGAAATTGCACCAGGTAAATGGGGAAGTGTATTTCCGCCGGCATTAAAGGCATTAAACAATAAGATTATCGAGTTGCCAGGTTATATTATCCCCACTAAAGTTGGTACAAGGTTTACTGAATTTATGTTCTCTATTGTGCCCATTGCCTCATGCCCTTATTGTGGCTCGGGCGATATTCCGGCTATGGTAGAGGTAAAAATGTCGACAGCTATTCCCATTACCGAAAAGCCGGTTAAACTTAGGGGCATATTTATCATCAACAGCACGGGTGATGACAGGAGCGAATTTTTTCTTTTAAACGCGAAACAGTTGTAATATGGTTTTTAGTTCTAAATTACTCAAATACTATTTATTGATTTTACTGTTGTGTGCCACTTCAGGCATATTTGCACAAGTTAAGGTACATGCCGAGTTGCGAACGGCCAGTTGGAATTTAATCGGGTTAAAATATGATAAACAGGTAAAGCCTTTGGTATGGCAGGCAGTTTTTCCGGCAGCATTAAGGGCAATAAACAATAAGATAATTGAACTACCGGGTTATATTATCCCCATAAAAGTGGGCAATAGTTTTACCTCATTCATGTTTTCTATTGTGCCTATAGCTTCCTGCCCGTACTGTGGATCGGGTGATATCCCTGAAATGATAGAAGTTAAAGCAGTAAAAGCGGTTAACTGGACGGAAAAGCCAGTAGTGATGAAAGGTAAGTTTATCATTAATGAGGCTGATGATAGCAAATCGACGTTTTTTTTAATAGATGCAGTACAACAATGAAATATTTATTCTTGATTTTTCCGCTATTGGTTACTTTCCCGGTAATGGCGCAAACACAGAAACACAACGCTAGCGATCAGTTACGCTCTTTGAACTGGGATGTGATCGCTTCGGTGAAATTTGAGCTGACCGAAAAAAATCAGCTTTTGCCCTTGTTTTCCGAATCGATTAAACGTTTCGAGAACAGGGAGTTCGATTTAACAGGATATCTGATCCCGATTAAGAGCGGCCAAAAACAGCAGCAGTTTCTTTTGGCTACATTGCCCATAAACCAATGTTATTTTTGCGGGCAAAACGGTATCCCGGTAATGATTATGATCGAAATGGAGCATGCCATACCGTACAGCGATAAGCCTATCCACATAAAGGGCATTTTAAAACTCGAACAAAAGGATGCCAGTTATGCACCTCCCATCACAATTAAAAATGCCAAACTCATGGTTTAATTGTTTATTTTTGTACTGCTATGGAGAATAAAACAGCACGTTTCGAACAACTTTTGGTTAAAAACGGTTTAAAAAGAACAGGGGCAAGGCTTCAGGTGCTCGAAATTTTGAGTGGACGCGATTCGGCAACCTCACAGCCTTATTTAGAACAGGTAATGGGCAAAGATGCTGACCGTGTTACCCTTTATCGTGTTTTACAGGCTTTTGAAGAGAAGGGGATTATCCATAAAGTTTTAGATCAACAGGGCACGGCCAATTACGCCATCTGTTCGGAAGGCTGCAGCGCGCACGAGCACCATGACGAACATGTTCATTTTAATTGCGATAACTGCCATAAAATTTATTGTTTGGATACTGTTAAAATCCCGGCATTAAAAGTTCCTGCCGGATTTAAGGTAGAACACCTTAACTTAATTGCTACAGGTACCTGCGCCAACTGTGCAGATAAGGTAAATTAAGCTTATTGCACCAGAAGGTTACAGCCTCTGATATCGGCATTATCAAACCTGCCCAGTACCTCAAAACTATTATCAGGGTTTATTCTGCCCAGATCCTGTGTGGCAATAAAAGAACAGGAGTTGATATTGGCCAGGTCGATTACATTAATCCCGCCCGTTCTTCCCTGATCAACTAAGGTTAAAGGATCGTTGGTATCGCGTATCAGTACCTGCATCCATTTAGGACAGTTAAAAATGCCTTCACCAAGCGAGTAAGCCTGCGAAAGCAGTTCCGTCATACCGTATTCGCTATGGATATGTTTTACCCCAAAACCTGCCGCAAGTTGTTCGTGTAATTCTTCGCGCACCATTTCTTTGCGTTTGCCTTTCATGCCTCCTGTTTCCATCACAATTAACTCTGGAAAATCAATGTCGTACTTTTCGATAAAATCGAGCAGGGCGTACGTAACACCAATTAATACGGTTTTTTGCTGCTTCGCTTTTAAATCGAGTAAGGTTTGCAAAAGGTCGCCATGGTTATACAAGAAGTAACCACTTTGCGGGTGCTGGCTTTTTTCAATCAGATCGTTAACCATGTAGATTAATGATGAACCTGAGCGTTGTTGATAAGAGGGTAACAGTGCTAAGAAGCAATAATCGGTCACATCGCCATAAAATTCGGTGAAAGCCTGTAGGTAACTTTGTTCGTAAAGTTTTGCAGTGGTAACATGATGGCTGCTCTGTACCATGCCTGTAGTGCCCGAACTGCTAAAGGTAACCTCAACCGGATCGCTATTGCTTAAAATACTATGGGTTTTAAAAAAACTGATCGGCAGGAAGGGAATTTCTGCTATTTCTTTTACCTGTGCTACATCAATCCGTAAATGCGAGATATATTCCTGGTATACATTACAGTTTTCGGCCTGTAGTTTAAAAATGGTTAAAGCGAGCGATTTAAACTCTTGGTCGTTCTTTAAGGAAAATATATCTTCAGCTGTTGTGTTCACACTGCAAAAGTACAAAGCGTTATGCTATTTTCTCGTCAGTTTTTTTAGCCAGCATGGCCATACGGAACTGATACCCGCAATAACCGCTTATGCCTGCCACTAAACCACTCAAAATACCGGTAACCAATAGCAGTGCCCACCACAGTTTAATCCCCGTCATTACCGCTACGCGGCCTGCCAGCACATTATCATTCGGGAGGCTTTTAAACAGCGCATAACCGATCCAGAGTAGGAAGATGGCTATGAAAGACTGCCAGAAAGCAATTTTTCCGGTTTTGCCAATAATACCGCAGGTGGCAAAAGAAATTACAATAATTATCCACCAAGGAGCAATCATTTGCAGCAAAAAACAGATAATTAGTATTACAATAAAAACCATTTTTAATTATTTAGAAATTTTTAAACGAGAGATAACTGTTCCTGATTTATCTTCAGGGCTTTGCATATAAAACAGATCGTAAAGTTTCCCATTGGCCCAGGTATCGATCATGTTATCATAGAATTTGCTTCCAGGATTGCCGGATTGTCCGCCCGGATAAACACCGTGCCCCTTAGGACTTTTGCCAAGTTCTATCACCATGCGCCACGATGGACCATTGGTTTCACTCAGTGCATTAATGGTTGTTTTTGCTCCGCCAATTTGCAGTACTTTAGACCCAAAGCCAGGTATTTTTGCTAAATGAGGCACATTGGTCTGTTTTACATTGGCCCAGTTCCAATCTTTATTTATAGGACCAAATCTTCTCTCTAAACTATCGCAGCTGTATCTAAAAGCTTCATTTACCAGATCGGATAAGGTTTCTTTTTTACTGGTATGGATATTATCATACCATGGTGCATTTGGTTCTTTCAAGATCATTTCAACAGTGCGGTCTCTTGATGGGTACCGCATCGGGATGCCCTTAACTTCAAATTCGTCGGCCCAGATATCGGTAGATAATCTTTTGCTCCATATTTCAAATACGCTTGCCGCTATTTCATGGGCATCATAACGTTTATTCCATTTGTTGAGGTAGCTTAGGGCCTCTTTCTGCGTAGCATTTAATTGTTCGGTATTTAGTAATGGCAATAAAGCTGGAACCAGGTTTTGCGCTAAAATACTGTAGTTGTCGGTTTGCATCAGGCGGATACTGTCCATTGTAGCCTTGTTCATGGCCGATAAGCGATCGTTAATTCTTTTACCACGCTCGTAAGGGGCAAATTCCCAATTGATATAATAAGGATAAGTCTTATCTGTAGAAGATTGGTTAGCCGAACTCACAAAACCGCGCGGTGGGTTTTTTACCGTTGGGTTTTGGGCATTTGGTATCCATCCCTGCCAATCGTATGCCGGATCAGTACCATCCAGGATAAATTTGCCCTGATCTTTCCATTTTAAAGGAAATTTACCGTTTGGTGTAATGGCAATATCGTTATCTACACTGGCAAAAATAAAATTTTGCGCAGGGGCGGTGTAAAAAGTTAAGGCTTTGCGGTAATCATTATAGTTTTTGCCCCGGTTAAGGTAATAAAAAGTCATCAGTTCATTAGATTGCTCGTGCGCAATCCAACGCAGCGCATCGCCCACAGGTACATTGTCGGCCCTGCCATATTTGGGTTTTTGAAAATAAACAACAGGGCCATGGTGCGTATAGTAAACGGTATCTATTTCATCTTTACCACCACGGATTTTGATGGTTTCTAAGCGCTTGGTAGTCGCTTTCCACTGGTTGTTGTACCAATATTCGTTATGGGAAGAATCTTTAAACTTAATCTGGTAAAAATCCAGTACATCGGCAGCTACATTGGTTACTCCCCAGGCAATTTTTTGGTTAAAGCCGATAATTACGCCCGGAGCCCCTGGCAAAGAAACGCCGTAAGTATTTACGCCGGGTGCATGCAGCTGTATTTGATACCAGATAGATGGCAAGGTTAAGTCAAGGTGCGGGTCGTTAGCCAAAATAGGGTAGCCTGAAGCAGTTTTTGCGCCAGATAATGCCCAATTATTGCTGCCGATACCTTCTCTTTTTTCGGTCGTTTTTACCTCACCAGTTTGGGCCTGGGTAAAACTTTCAGGTGTTTTTGGTGTAGGCAGGGGTGCAAAATCCCATTTGGTTCCTACCGGGATAATCGGGTCTTCGCGGAAAGGATAATCTGGGAAAAGATCTTTGGTAACTTCAGGACCGAATTTTTTAAGGATATTGGTCATGTAAAATTCGTCTGATCCCATGGCCAATACGGCCGACATCTGCTTGAGCAACAGCGCACATTTAACAGGTGTCCAGTTTTCGGGTTTAAAATCCAGTATTTTATATTCTAAGGGGTAATTGGCTTTGGAAAGGGTTTGGATATAAGCATTTATCCCCTCGGTGTACGCGAGTATCATTTCTTTGGCTTTTGGATCGGCCATCATTCCCTTAAGCGAATTTTCTGCACCGTAAACCATACCCATTCTGCGTTGATACCGGTCTACTTCAATGGCCTTATTGCCAACCACCTCACTTATTCGGCCAGCAGCAAAGCGTGTTTGAAAATCCATCTGCCAAAGGCGGTGCATAGCGGTTACGTAGCCTTGCGCTAGGTAAAGGTCGTGATCGTTCTGTGCAAAAACATGCGGGATCATCCGGTCGTCAAAAACAATTTCGATCTTATCAATTGCCCCTTTAATCTTCGCTTTGTGGTTAAACATAAAGTGATTGTTCTCTGCATTTTGCCAAAAACCCATAAAAGGATTTAGGAATTTTAGCACAGGAGGCGTACTTCCTAATTTGGTATTAAATAAAAAAGCTAATGCTATTGGGATTATGATACAGATAAGGGCTTTAATTTTATTCATAATGGTTAGCTAACAAGTCAGTTTACTAAGATAAGTGAAAATGACTATTTATGTTCTATGCAAAATACAACAAACTGTAAATCAATCAAAATTATAATTTGATTTCAAATTATTATGCTTACATAATTTGTTTAATTCAAAAAAAGCATTTAAGTTTATGTAACTAATAATACAAACAACCAAATTAACAATCGTTTATGAGCAGAATTTTTACACAGATCTTCTATGTGTTATTAATTGTGTTAGCAGGTAATATTGCGGCACAGGCACAGAGTATTACGGTAAGTGGAACCGTTAAAGATAAGCAGACAAAAGAAGGACTAGCTGGAGTAAGTTTAACCATTAAAGGCCAGTCTGGAGGTACAGCTTCTACCAGTACAGGTGGTTTTACGTTCACTACAACAGCAAAGGTACCTTTTACTCTAGTTGCTTCTTACGTGGGCTATGGTACTGTTGAGCAACAGATAACAGGTAATACTACCGGAATTAATATAGAATTGGAAACGGCTGTGGTGCTGGGTGGCGATGTGGTAGTTTCTGCATCCAGAACGCCTGAGCGCATTTTGGAATCTCCTGTTTCTATTGAGCGCATGAGTGCAGCCTCCATCAGGGAAGTGGCAGCGCCATCGTTTTACGATGCTTTGAACAATATGAAAGGGGTAGAAAGCAGCATGCAGAGCTTAACCTTCAAATCTATCAACACACGTGGGTTTAACTCCAATGGGAATACCCGTTTTAACCAATATATTGATGGAATGGATAACCAGGCCCCTGGACTAAATTTTTCTGTAGGTAATATTGTGGGTATAACCGAGCTTGATGTAGATAACGTTGAACTTTTGCCAGGCGCATCATCGGCCCTTTACGGTGCTGGAGGTATTAATGGTACTTTATTGATGACCTCAAAAGATCCTTTCAAATATCCAGGAGCAAGTTTCCAGTATAAAACAGGGGTAAACCATGTAAATGATAACAATAGCAGTGCTGAGCCATTTAACCAACTTGATGTGCGTTTGGCCAAATCGTGGAACAATAAATTTGGGGTAAAAGCTGCCTTCTCGTTTATACAGGCAAAAGATTGGTTCGGTAACAATTATTCAAATTTCGACCGCGTTTCGCGCACAGCAAAACCTGGCGATAGAAATAGCGATACCAATTATGATGGGATAAACACCTACGGTGACGAGGTAAGCCAAAATATGAGGAATGTGGCTTTGAGCGTTCAAAATGCAACTATTTCGGGCATCAATGCGGGCTCAGGCGGACTTATTCCGAACATTAAGGCGCTTATGGACGGTGCTTTTGGTGCGGCCATTCCAAATACAGCACAACAGGCGGGGTTTTTAGCTGGTTTACCTGCAGCACTAAGACCGGCAGTACAAAATTATTTTCCTTTTTATGTGGGCTTAAAGGCAAATTTAATCCCAGATCAGAATGTATCGAGAACAGGATATAACGAAGAAAACCTGGTTGATTATGATACCAAATCGTTAAAAGCATCGGGTGCATTATACTACAATATAACTAATACTATACAAGCTGTAGGGCAGGCCAACTGGGGTACCGGAACTTCAGTTTACACCGGTTCTGACCGCTATTCTTTGCGTAATTTTAATATTGGCCAGTACAAACTGGAAGTAAAAGGAGAAGACTTTTTTGTGAAGGCTTATACTACGCAAGAGCGCTCTGGCGATTCTTATATCTCTTCAATATTAGGTAGTTACATTAATGAAGTGTCTAAACCATCAACCACTTGGTTCCCGCAGTATATCGGAAATTATGTTGGTGCAAGAGCAGCCGGACAGACTGATGCCGCTGCCCATGTTTTGGCTAGAAATGCTGCTAACCAAGGCCGTTTTGAGCCTGGAAGCCCTCAGTTCGAAGTGGCAAAAAACAACATCATGAATACTACCATCAGTGCTTCTGATCCTAGTAAAGGTATTTACGGTGCCAAATTCGATGATAAATCGAACCTTTACCATTATGAAGGTATGTACAACTTTACCAATCTTTTTAATAAGGTGGTAGAGTTTCAGGTAGGTGCATCTTACCGTCTTTATGATTTGAATTCGGCAGGAACAATTTTTAACGATTTAACCAATTCTATCGATATTAAAGAGTATGGTGCATTTGGGCAGATTGGTAAAAAGTTTTTTAACGATAAGGTTAAATTAACTTTTGCAGGCCGTTATGATAAGAGCCAGAACTTTGAAGGTAGGTTTACACCAAGGATTACCGGTGTGTTTACCGTGGCTAAAAACAACAATATCAGGGTATCTTACCAAACGGGTTACCGTAACCCAACCACACAGAACCAGTATATCGATCTTTCAGTGGGTGGTGGTTCTCAGCGTTTAATCGGTGGTTTGCCAGAAATTATGTTCGGTAAATATAAACTGGATGGAAACAAAGCTTACACTGATGTAAGTTACCGTGCATTTTTAGCATCGGCAGCAGCTACCGGAACGCCTAACCCAGCACTTTTGCAACAATACACCTTTGATCCTAGAGGTGTGCGCCCAGAAAGTGTCCAATCATACGAACTAGGTTACAAGGGTTTGGTAATGCCTAATTTATTGGTAGATGCATATGGTTATTACAATCAGTACAAAGATTTTATTACTGCTGTTGATGTTTATCAAAACGTTAACGGAAGTTTTGTGAAATACGGTGTTCCGGTTAATGCAGAAGGCGAAGTTACCTCTTATGGTGCGGCATTGGGCTTAGATTATCTAGTAGGCAAATGGAATATCAGCGGTAACGTTTCTTATAACCAGATCGGCGATTTACCTGCAAATTATATCAACGATTTCAATACACCTAAAATCCGCTATAACCTTGGATTGGGCAATAAAGAAATTATTAAAAACTTTGGTTTCAATGTTGCTTACCGCTGGCAGGATCAGTTTTACTGGAATTCATCTTTTGCCTCGGGCCAAGTACCTGCATACAGCTCGCTGGATGCACAGGTTAGTTTGAAGATCCCTTCAGTAATGTCGGTAATCAGATTGGGCGGTTCGAACGTATTGAATAAATATTACCTTACCTCTTATGGTAACCCTATGGCTGGCGCAATCTATTATTTAGGATTGACCTTTAACCCATAAAATAAGTTATTGAGTTTAAGTGGCCCGCTGTATTTTAGTACAGTGGGCTTTTTTGTGGCTTAAATTTATGTGCTGCTTTTAATAGCTTCTGATAAGTCTTCTTTAATAAATTCCCAGATTTTCCCTTTAAGGCATATCGGATCAAAATCATCATCTGCCATGCTGAAGTTGGAAAAGTTTTTTCTGATCAGCGTTGGATCATGCGTCCATTCGAAACGTTTTTGGTGCAGATTAATCATCTCCGCTAAACTGTAGCTGCTCAATAATTCGTGCAGGTCCCAAAAGTCCTTTTTTCTCCCGCCTCGCTGTACAATATCTACTTTCATTGCGGTAATTTCTGGTATTGAAGCCATTCTTACCCCATCATGATCTATAAAACCTTCGAAAAATGGATCCATACTATAAAAAAGATCCAGTTTAACAACCTCATCTTTTTTAGCTCCTATGAGATAGGATTTTCCTAGTCCTGCAAACTCACCGAAATTACCCTGTACATAAGGAAATTTGTTCTTAAGAAATTTTTCGATGCGGTTAAAATCTATAGATCCATACTCGGCATCTGTAAAAAGATCGATATCAATTGATAAGCGATGGCCAAGGTAAAGGCTAAGGGCTGTTCCGCCAACCAATCTGAAGTCAGAGAGTTCAGGTGCCTGCATAAGTTCGAGCAGACACTTTTTTAGTGTTTGATTTACCGTATTCCAGTACATGGGCTAATTGCAATTACTTTTTAACAGTTTGCACAATCTGATTATTTTTTATCTCCTCCACTTTATCCTGCCCATAAAACCTGGCCATTTCATTTTTCTCTTCATCATTCCCTCTTTCTAAAACCCTGCGGATAATTGATGGATACTGCCTTTGCCAGTTTATTTTATCAAAATCGGTATCCCAGAATAGAATCTTTCTTATAACCGATAAATTAGGTTTGTCTAATACGATGTTTTTATCTTTTTGTCTTTGTATTTCGTAATACGCCTGGAGTATAAGCATTGTTCCTTCTTCTAAACCTAGTGTTTTATCGAGCTTGATGGAAAGGGCTGCCGTTATTCCTCTTTTGGCTTTTGTAATATCATTTATGGTTTGCGGATATTCACTTAAAGAAAGTGCCAAAGGACCTTTTTTGATCCCCTTTTTTTTAAGTTCGCGATCAAGTATAAGTCCAGGATGGATGCCTTTAAATTTTTCAATCAATTTTTCCATATACAAAAATAAACAAATTTTTATAAACAAAAATGTTTATTTTAAGGTCTTGTTTGTCAGTAGTTAGTGTAAAAAATACACTTTAATCAACAAGCCTTGAAAAAAAGCTGCACCCCTTTTAATAAAATATTTGTATTATAGTACTTTCTTAAGCACATCCCAGTTTAAGGGCTATTAATTTAAATTTTGAATAAATAAGGATGGAAGCGCAAAACGACAAACCTAATGAGGTAAGTGATCTGATTGAAAAGGAGCAGGAAATACAGCATCTTAACAATCCAGTAGATATATCGGTAAAGCCAATTGTAAAGCAATACCTTGGTTCGGTTAAAAAAGTAAAGAAAGAAGGCAATCGTTTTTATTTTTCTGATGGTGATGCCCGTGTAGAAGTACGTGTGGTAAGTGATGATATTATCAGGGTACGTTTGGCACCTCACGGTGTTTTTCTTGATGATTTTTCTTATGCTGTACCAGAAGTAGACCAAAAGGTTTCTGTTTTTAAAATGCAGGAACACGACGATCATTATACCATTTCTACCCATGCGGTAACCTGTAAAATAGAAAAGGCAAATTTTCATGTTTCTTTTTCTGATAATATTACCAACCTGGTGATGGTTGATGAGGCCAACTCGATGCACTGGGAAGAAAATGTAGATTTTGGTGGCTATTACATTTATGCCACTAAAAAGTGCCACCCAGAAGAGAATTTCTTCGGTTTGGGCGATAAATCGGGTAATTTTAACCTCCGTGGCCGCCGTTTCGAAAACTGGAATACCGATGCCTATTCTTTCGGTTGGAACCAAGACCCACTGTACCGTACCATTCCATTTTATATAGGTCTGCATAACCAGGCCGCTTATGGTATCTTTTTCGATAATACCTTCAAATCGTATTTTGATTTTGGTGCAGAAGATGTAAATAAAACCAGTTTCTGGGCCGATGGAGGCGAACTGCAGTACTACTATATCCACGGTCCGCACATTATGGATGTGGTTAAGCGTTATGCAACCTTAACCGGAACGCACCCCATGCCGCCAAAGTGGACACTGGGCTACCAGCAGTGCCGTTGGAGTTATTATCCCGAAACCAAAGTTAAAGAAATAGCCAAGCAGTTCAGGGAACGCAAAATCCCTTGCGATGCCATTTATCTGGATATCGATTATATGGATGGTTACCGCTGCTTTACCTGGAACAAAAAATATTTTCCAGATCCAAGGCGGATGATCAAAGAACTTTCTGATGACGGTTTTAAAACGGTTGTGATGATCGATCCGGGGATTAAGGTTGATGATGATTACTGGGTATTTAAAGAAGGTAAGGAAAAAAGATTTTTCTGTCGCCGTAGCGACGATTATTATATGGAAGGGCATGTTTGGCCTGGGCGTTGCCAGTTCCCCGATTTTACCAACCCAAAAGTTCGTACCTGGTGGGGCAACCTCTATAAGGAACTGGTTGATATGGGTGTGGCCGGTTTCTGGAACGACATGAATGAACCAGCTGTGTTCGGTTCAGGTACTTTCCCTAACGATGTCCGCCATAATTACGATGGTTACCGTGGCTCGCACCGTAAAGCCCACAATGTTTATGGCATGCAGATGGTACGTTCTACTTATGAAGGACTGAAAAAACTGATGCGCAATAAACGTCCTTTTACCATTACCAGGGCCGGTTATTCGGGCATGCAGCGCTATGCCAGTGTTTGGACGGGTGATAATATTGCAACTTGGGAGCACTTAAAAATCGGTAATATCCAATGCCAGCGTTTATCAGTTTCTGGTGTTCCTTTCTGTGGAACAGATATAGGTGGTTTTAGCGGCGAGCCAGATGGCGAATTGTTTACCCGTTGGATACAGCTGGGCACTTTCTCGCCTTTTATGCGTGCGCACTCTGCCGGCGATACTGCCGAGCGTGAGCCATGGAGCTTTGGCGAGTTTTTTGAAGATATTAACCGGAAGTTTATCGAGCTGCGTTACCGTTTAATGCCATACCTATATTCTGTGTTTTGGGAGCATCACCGTTATGGTTTTCCTATTTTAAGGCCCTTGGTTATGCTTGAGCAGGAAAATATCAGCAACAGCTTCCGTCAGGATGAGTTTTGTTATGGCGACAAACTTTTAATCTGTCCGGTTTTAGAGCAGGGCGCAATTTCCAGAAAAGTTTACCTTCCGAAAGGAACGTGGTATAATTTCTGGACCAACGAAATTTTGGAAGGTGGAAACGAATATACTGTTGATGCCAAAATAGATAGCATGCCAATGTTTGTGCGTGCCGGTACAGTTTTGCCAGAATATCCTGTAATGCAGTATGTAGATGAAAAATCGATTACCGAAGTGGTACTGAACATTTACCACAGCGATTATGAGGTAAATTCTTACATGTACGAAGATCATGGCGATACCTTTGCCTACGAACAGGATATTTACCTGGAGAAGAAATTTACAGTTAAGGGCGATACGCAGATGATTAAGGTGAACCAGCGTAACGAAGGGCTGTATACACCTAATTATGAACTGTATGTTTGTAATGTAATCGGTGTTAAATTCCAGGTTAAAAAGATTTTTATCGATAATAAAGAGGTAAAAGATTTTTATACCGACGATCAAAATATATTGCATTTCAAGTGCAATAAAAACTTCTCTGAAATACAGATATTAAGTCTGTAACTTTTAGCCCCAAATGCTGTTTAGTATTTGGGGCTTAACCTATCTAGCCAGAATAACCTATGTCAGCAAAAAAAGTTCCTGCAAAAAAAGCAGCTTTACCTAAAACCGATAAGAACAAAACCGTTTGGGTACACAGTTTATTTACCGATTACGACATAGATCTTTTCCTGGTTGGAAAGCACTTTAGGCTTTACGAGAAAATGGGCTCCCATTTAATTACAGTTGATGAGGTAAAGGGCACTTATTTTTCGGTGTGGGCCCCCAACGCCATACAGGTAAATGTTACGGGTGATTTTAACGGCTGGAACAACGCATCCCATCCATTGAACAAGCGCTGGGATAAATCGGGTATCTGGGAAGGTTTTATTCCGGGGATAGCAAAAGGAGAAGTGTACAAATATTTTGTTAAGGGTTTTGATGAATCAGAACATTTAAAGGGCGATCCCTATGCCAGAAGGTGGGAACATCCGCCGCAAACCGCCTCCATTGTTTGGGATACCGATTATACCTGGAAAGATAAAACCTGGCTGAAAAAAAGGCCGAAGTTAAATGCCTTAGATCAACCGATATCGGTTTACGAAATCCACTTGGGCTCTTGGGAGCGCGATCCTTCCGACCCCGAACGTGTACTTACCTGTAGGGAAGTTGCGGCCAGATTGGTGCCGTACGTAAAAGAAATGGGTTTTACACATGTTGAGCTGATGCCGGTGATGGAGTTTCCGTATTTTCCGAGCTGGGGTTATCAGATTACGGGTTATTTTGGGGCAAGTTCGCGTTACGGTACTCCACAGGATTTAATGTACCTGATTGATGAACTGCATAAAGCCAATATTGCTGTCATACTGGATTGGGTTCCGTCTCATTTCCCGGGCGATAGGCATGGTTTATATGAATTTGATGGCACGCACCTGTACGAACATGCCGATATGCGAAAGGGATTTCACCCCGATTGGAAATCATATATATTTAACTACGATAGAAATGAAGTGCGCTCATTCCTGATCAGCAATGCCATGTTTTGGTTAGATCAGTATCATGCTGATGGATTAAGGGTAGATGCCGTAGCATCGATGCTGTACTTTAATTTTTCGCGCGAAGATGCAGATGCTGCCACAAATGAATATGGCGGCAGCGAAAACATTGGCGCAATACAGTTTCTTCAGGATCTGAATGTTGCCATTTACGGAAATTTCGAGGGCGTACACACCATCGCCGAAGAAAGCAGCACCTATCCAGGGGTTACCCATCCGGTGCATAACGGAGGCTTGGGTTTTGGAATGAAATGGATGATGGGCTGGATGAATGATACGTTGAAGTACTTTAAGGTGGATACGCTTGGCCGTAAGCATCATCATAACCAGTTGAGCTTTAGCATGACTTATGCTTTTACCGAAAATTTTATGCTTCCTTTTTCACATGATGAAGTGGTTCATGGTAAATCGCCTATGTTGTACAAAATGCCAGGCGATGATTGGCAGAAATTTGCCAATCTGAGGGCGCTTTATGGCTATATGTTTACCCATCCGGGCGCTAAGCTGCTATTTATGGGCAACGAATTTGGCCAAACCAATGAGTGGAACTTTACACAATCGCTAGATTGGCATTTATTGCAGTACCCACCGCACAAAGGGATGCAGGAAACGGTTAAGGCGCTGAATTTTCTTTACCGCGCAGAACCGGCCCTATATCATTTTAATTTTAGCTACGAAGGTTTTGAGTGGCTTGATGCGGATAATGCAAACGAATCGGTATTTGTTTACATGCGCAAAGGCCCTAAAGCCAAAGATACCTTGGTAATTGCCATAAATTTAACTCCGGTTGTACGCGAGAATTACCGGATTGGTGTGCCTTTTAAAACCAGCTGGACAGAAATTTTTAATACGGATGATATTGTTTACTACGGTAGTGGAATAAACAATAGAGGAGATATTGTTCCAAATGCAGACGGCTATAACAATCAGCAATATGCTATTGATATTAATCTGCCACCTTTAGCGGTAGTGGTGTTTAAAAGCAAATAGTGGTGTTTTTTAGCTTATTTTGATTTTATATTGCGCCAAAACTGGCAATAATTATAAGCTGATAAAACGCTTTGTGTTTTGGATATAGTTTCAGTTTGGATCAAAAAGCCCTTAAATAAGAAAAGCCTCTCATTGCTGAAAGGCTTTCTTAAACTCTGGAGTGGAAGCTTCCAGAGAGGTGCAAAGGTACAATAATATTGTGCTTTTGCAATTATTATTTTTTATTTTAAAGTTTAAGCTTAATACCGGCATTAAAAGTTCTTCCTTCGGTATGTGTCCATATATCATCAAAAGTTGGGTTAAGGTGCGAGCCATTAACTACACTTTTATACTTGCTTTGCCTGGTATCGGTAAAGTTCTCGGCATTGATAAAAACAGAAATTTTTCCGAATACCTTTTCTGCCATAAAACCAAATTCCCAGAATGGATTGGTTTGCAGGTTGTTGTAAAGGTATTGCCTATCAGTAAAATAGCCTTCCAATCCCATTTTAAAGTTTCTTTCCTTTTCGTAAAGCAAAGCGAGGTTCAATTTATTTTTGGGTAAAAGCCTTATATCGCGGATAAGGGGCAGATAATCTGCTTTGGCAGAAGTAAAAGTATAGCCCGCAAAAAGTTTAAAAAATGTTTTAAAAATGATTTTGGCATTGGTTTCAAAACCTAAGCTGCGCACCGGCTGGCTGGTGTTACCGAAATGGAAAAACCCGCTTGCATCCTGAAGTAAAATGGTCGAGTTGCTAATCTGGGTATAAAAGAACATTTGGTTCATGCTAATTATCCAATCCTCGCCAATGGCTGTTTTATAATTAACATCAGCAGTACCGCCATAGCTTCTTTCTGCCTTTACCTGGTTTAAGGGGAGCAGGTTTTGGTATTGAAAGGTTTCTGTTTGTTCAGTAAATAGCGTTGGGGTTTTGTAACCCAGTCCTCCGCCAATCCTCGAGCTCCATTTATCATTAAATTTGTAAAGTGCCGAAACCCTCGGTAATGCAAAAGCTTCGGTTTTGCGGTAGTTTGTATTAAAATAGTTTACAAAATCTACACGCATGCCACTTTCTAGCTTAAATTTTTCGGTAATGTCCCAAGTTTGCTGGGCATATAGGCCGGCTGTTCGGGTGGTGAAGTTTTTAGCAAGGTTTGGTAACTGGTTTTGTTCTTTAAAATCATCGTACACCAGGTTTGCACCAAAAATTAAACTTTGGCTTTTTATGTTCTTCAAATAACTGATATCCGTATAAGCATTGTAATTAATGCCATCGAAACGGTAATCCGGAATAGCAATGCCGCGCTTAAAATAGTTGAAACTGGTTTTAATCCGCAAAAGGTCCAGCTCATTGGTTTTGTAACTAAAATCAACTGTAGAAGTATTGCGGATGCTATTATTTGTTTCGAAATAGCGGTGGTTTGCGTCAACATTATCTTTTACCACAAATATATCCCCGCCTGTACGGTCGCTCTTGGTAAAAGCATTACCTATAATTAGGGTTGTCTTTTCGTTTGGATAGAAGAACAGCTTGGGGTGGATGGTGAAATCCTTGGTTTTGGGCAGCTCTGTAAAATCATCACCGTCTACATCATAAGGTTTCTGAAAATTTGCGATTGCTAAAAGGCTATAACCAAATTTTTTGTTCCGTTGCATACCGAAGCCACCAATATTGGTTTGGCCCACGTTCGACTGGTTGAGGATAAAATTGAACTCCGGTTTTTCTTTTGGCGTTCTGGAAATAAAATTAACCACCCCAGCAATGGCTCCTGCACCGTAAAGGGTAGAAGAGGGGCCTTTTATAATTTCTACCTGACTTAAATCCAGAGGTGGTATTTCGAGGATGCTCAGTCCGCTGGCAAAATTGCCAAAACTGGCGTAACCATCTTTAAGGAGTTGGGTATAGCGGCCATCCAATCCCTGTATCCTAATGCTGGCATTGGCGCTTGTTGCCGAGGTTTGCTGTACCGCTATGCCTGTGCTTTCGTGCAGTATCATCGATACATTTGCAGGGCGCATATTGCTTTTCTCATCAATTTCTTCCAGTTCAATGGTTTCAACCCTGGTTGGTGTGTTCTGTATAGAGCGGCTTGTACGGGTTGATGAAACTATTACCTCTTCAAGCTCATCTTCTGATGCAGCCAATAAAATTTCGAGCGGGGCAGTTTGTTTCAACGGAAAATTTAAGGTAACCACTTGTTCTTGATAACCTACGTTCCGTATAATTAACGTTTGACTGCCGGTTGGCATACTGCTGAAAACCGCAGTTCCATTTGCTGCTGTTTTGGCTATTGTGTTTGTGCCTTTAATGAGCACGGTAACTCCTTCCAGCGCGGCCCTGCTCTCTTTGTCTTTAACTGTAATTTTAAAATTATCCTGTGCGTATGCACTTACCGTACACATTATGGCGCACAGCAATACTATTATTTTTTGCATGTATTTATTTGTAAATGATTGAATAATAAACCGCAGTCATTGCAGTTGTTGAATGATCGGTTAACCGATTACTGTATTATTCAATTTTGGCGGTTGCCAGATACTCGGGGCGTAAGATGAAAGGAACTGATTGTGGTAAGGCGTTTTAAGCTTAACCACCACTTCGTGTTTTGGAAACACATAAACAGATTGGCCAAGGTTGTTTACTGTAGGTTGCCCGCAGCAGTTGCAGGTACACATCGGAGAGCAGTTGTCCTTCTCAGCGGTATGCTCCGTTTTATTAAGCTTGGCCAACGAAATTTTTGCCTGGCTGTTATAGCCAAAGTCGGACACATCTTCGCAGGTGATGCAAGAGATGAGCAACATGCCGATGCTTAACAGGTAGACTAAAATTTTCATTCTTGGAAACAAATGTACAAATCGTGTTCGAATGATTTTGGCTTTGTTGATAAATATCAACAAAACAGGGCTTTACAGTATCAGGAAGGGCTTAATGAATAAAGTGAACGGATAAACTCCATGCCCACAACAGTACTTTTGTAGCAAACGAGCAAACAAACAAAAATAATTTTTACGTCATCCCAAACTAACATTGAAAAGGCGCTCTTGTCTATCATTCTTGGTGTTTGTGCTTTGTATTGTGCCTGCCTTTTTGCATGCGCAATGTGAAAATACAAAGCGTACATATGCAAACTTTCAGGGTTCGATCCAATACGGGTTTAAAGTATTGGGCGGTTCGTTGATTATGGGCACCATTTCGGATGCGGGGAATGCGGTAAACGGACAGGTTAAGTATGCCTCTACCTTGGGGGTAGGCTTAGGCTTGGCAGGATTAGCATCTTCAACCCAGTTTTTACAGTTTAACGATGCTGGTGGTTTAGCCCGCTCTATTCCGGCCAATACACCGGTTACCATTAAAATTTCACTCCCTACCGAGGTTTTAAGTGTTTTGAGCGGGGTCGAAATCGGTACATTTACAGGTCTGCACACTATACCTGCCGATTGGCCACTTTTTGGTCTGCTTGGTCCGGGTAACGATGCCGGTTATACCGCCACCAATATAAATCCCATTTACACTTCAGCCAATATTGCCGGGGTAATCAGCGGTTCGGGCGAGATGGAAATTACGCTTACGCCCAGCCAGATCTACAATGGTATCTACGTTAAGGTTTCGGGTAATTTGCTTTCAGTGGCACTTTCTACCAAACTTTTTCATGCCTATATTATGGAGACCACTACTGATCAGATTGACTGCGATGAGGTAATCGACGTTTTATCGGGTGTACAGCCAACCGTTATTGGCGGGGTTTTAAATGCTACCGGCAAGGTAACCGATCCTTTCAACTCCATTGATAATGATAAAGACAGCTACGCCCTGATGGATGTAGGAGCATCTGTGCTGAACAAAATATACCTTACCGCAATATTTAACAAACCCTCCCAGCCTAAAGATTCGGTTAGCATTATCCTCGGTAAACCGGGTGGTGGCCTGCTCGATTTAAACCTGCTTACCGGCTTTATTATCCAGCCTTATTTAAATGGTGCAAAAGCTGGTAATGCCTTCGATAACACGGGTACTTTTCTGAACCTAAGGCTTTTTCCGGGCTCAACAGATAAATATGTACTAACCTTTCCGATAACCGATGTTTACGACCGCTTAGAAATTACCACTGGTGGATTGGCAGGCGTGCTCGGATCGCTTAAGGTTTACGATATTAAAAGAAAACTGGCCAAGCCACGTACGCTGATTGATCCTATTGCTGAAGATACCAGGACCATTTGCGAGGGCGAGAGCACCACTTTTGCAGTTAATAATCCACAAGATTGTACCGAGTACAAATGGTACGATGCCGAGACGGGTGGCACCTTGTTGCATACAGGCTTAACTTATACACCAACAGGCCTTGTTGCTGGCGATTACAATTATTATGTGCAGGCCAGCAGAACTTACTGCGTTACGGCCATATCAGAAAGATTAAGGGTTAAACTGAAAGTAAACCCCTTGCCAACGGTTGCTGTACCTGGGGCAGTTATCTGCGCAGGTTCTTCTACCATTCTTGCCGTTACCACACCCGATGCCGGCTTTACCTATAACTGGTATACTTCAGCCTCTGGCGGTACACCCATTTATGTAGGGGCAAATTACACCACTCCGAATTTATCAGCCACTACAACTTACTATATAGAAGCTGTAAACACTTTAACAGGATGTAAAAATGCAGGCTGTGCAAAAGCGGTAGAGGTTAAGGTAAAACAATATGCGCCTGTTCCGGCTATTGCTGGCAGCACTGCCATGTGCGGTGGCAGCAGTTCAACATTTACAAATGCCTATGCGGGAGGTGTGTGGAGCAGTAGCGATGCAGCCATTGCCACTGTTGATGCTACAGGTAAGGTAACTGCAACTGCACAAGGGAGTGCAACGATCAGCTATACGGTTGCAGATGATGCCACGTACTGTGGGAAAAAGGTAGATTTTAACTTAACGGTAAATCCACAGCCAGATTTGACCTTAGCGCCTGATCCAAGTATCTGCGAAGGTTTAAGTACAACCAAACTTGGCTATTCAAATCCTATTGCCGATCCTATTACCTATAGCATATCGTGGACAGGAAACCTGTTGCCTGCGGTTTCAAACCAACCACTGCCACCAAACGAAATCAGCATCACCATTCCATCCTCTACACCAGTTGCCGTGTATCAGGGAGTTTTGACCATAAAAAATGCTTTTGGCTGCTCGCGAAATATCCCTTTTAGTTTTAGGGTTAAGCTTGTGCCACATAAACCTACAGTATCTATTAATTAAAAGAAGAAAATAAATTATTAAACCCAAACAATTAAAATCATGAGAAAAAATTCTACTAAACGTAATTTAAGGATTTTCGCATTCTTACTGTTCTTATTGCCATTAGGCGCCTTTGCGCAAACGCCAAATGTATACCTGTGCGGAACAGGTACGGTAAAGTTAAATCCAACTTTTACAGGTTACACCCCTGTTAACGGCGATAAAATTGTGTGGACAGTTGATAACGTTGCACAAACTCCGGTTGTATACGATGGAACCAATGCTTTTTATCAGATTGCCGCAGGCTTAGCCGCTGGTACACATACTTATTCCGTTCAGGTTCAGCCTGCAGATGCGAATCTGTGTCCTAGTGATGCCTCTGATAATACTGTGGTAGAGAAACTGCCAACACCGCTTATTGCTGTAGCCGCACCTGGTAGTGTTTACTGTACCGATCAAACTGCATCTACCGTATTCACGGCTTCAAAAGATGCTTCAATAACATTACCAACCGGCGTAACCATGGCCTATGCATGGTCTGCTACGCTTGGAGGTACCGCAGTAGCTGATATTACTACATTAGGTACTGCATCGGCATCAGGAGATACTTTTACACTTAAAGCTGGAGTATCGCCGGGCGCTTACGTTTTTACAGCTGTTGGAAGTTATGCTACAGGCGGTGTTCCGATAGTACCGGCAACCACCTGTACCGCAACTGCATCTAAAGCCATTACTGTTACCGTTAAACCAGGTAAAGCCACTATTGCTGTAGCACCATAAGGTGTTGCTGTTGATAAGGTTTAGCAATCATGAATTTTAATAGATTAGGGATAATTGTGTTCGGTGTGCTGCTGCTTCCTGCGGCAGCATGCTTTGCGCAATCTGCTAATCCAAATGCTTTAAGCCTTAAACCGGGTACATCAGTTAAACTAAGGGCAAATGCCGTTGGCGCCTCTTCTTATCAATGGTTCAGGAATGGAGACCCGATACCAAATGCCATTGCTCAGGATTATGTGGTAAATACCGCAGGTAAATACACCGTAATCACCTTTAGTTTGGGTGGCTGCAGTTCAGATATTTCTGAAGAAATGGAAGTGGTTATGCTCAGCACCATATCGGCAGATGTTTCCATTGTAAAAAGATCAGAAAGCCGGCAGGTAATCAACACCGAGCTGTTTAAATATAATTTACTGGTGCGCAATAACGGTCTTGGCGATGCAACCAATATCCAGGTAAAGGACGAACTTCCCGAAAACCTTTTATTTGTGAGCCTTGATCCCGTAACAACAGGTACAGCGAGCTACAACGAAGCGGGCAAAACAGTTTTGTGGACTATACCGCTGCTTGCCAATGGCAGTTTTGTAGAGCTGGTCATCAATGTTAGGGCAATAAAGCCCGGCAATGTAATTAATAGTGCAACTGTTACCCTAAATGAATTAGATCCCGATCCATCAAACAACACCTCAACCGATATAAAAGAGATTACAGGAATAAAAATACCAAACGTATTTACACCGAACGGTGATGGTAAAAACGAAACCTTTTTTATCGAAAAGTTAGACCGTTATACAGAAAACCAGCTCACCATTATTAACCGCTGGGGAAGTACGGTTTATGAAAAAAATGGCTATCTGAACGATTGGACAGCTAATGGATTGGTAGATGGAACTTATTTCTATGTTTTAAAGGTTAAAACGGCAAGCGGGCAATGGCAAGAATTTAAGGGTTATGTTACGGTGATGAGATAAAGTATAAGTTAAAATGTGAGGATATGAAAAAGGTAATTTTAACGGTATTGTTAAATTTTATCGGCCTGTGTCTCTTTGCTCAGCAAAATGCACAGTTCGGGCAATATGTATTTAACGGTCTTTATGTAAATCCTGCCTATGCGGGTTATAAAGAGGAGCTGTACATGCAGGCTTTTGTACGTGCACAGTGGACCGGTATCCAAGGAGCTCCCCAAACACTGTCGCTTTCGGTTGATGAGGCTGTTAACGAAGAAAGCCTCGGGCTCGGGCTATTGGTATCAAAAGATAAAATTGGTGCCCAAAGCTCTTTAAACCTATCAGGAAACTTTGCCTACCGCATAAAACTCGACCGTACCGAAACTAATGTACTGGCATTTGGTGTTGGGGTTGGTGTAATGCAGATGGGCTTAAACGGCAGTCTGCTCGATCCAACTGAGGCTGGCGATAACAGGATTCCGACCGGTTACGAAAGTAGGATTGTACCTGATATCAGGGCCGGTGTACATTATTCCAACGAAAAATTCTATTTTGGCTTTTCGGCCAATAACCTGCTCTCGCAATATCTTTCTGTTTTTAAAGACAATAGCTTATTGAGCATTACCTCCAAACCGCATTTCTATTTATCGGCTGGTATGGTATTTCCGATGAATAACGATTTTATGTTTAAGCCAAGCTTCTTGCTTAAAGATGATCTTAACGGTCCAACCTCGTTGGATTTGAATGCTTTTTTGATGATTAAAGAAAAGCTATGGTTGGGTGGTGTATACCGTACATCTGTAAAACTTTATCCAAAGTCTGACTTGCAGCGCGATTTACGGGCCAGAAGCGCTATCGGACTGATAACAGAATTTTTTGTGCGCGAAAATTTAAGGATTGGTTATGGTTACGATTACAGTTTAAATAAGCTGGGGAGTTATGACTATGGCTCGCACGAAATATCAATTGGTTATTACCTGCAAACTGCTAAGAGCCGCAGGCCAAAATGCTACTTCTAACGGTATTTTGTTTCTTATCGTATCGGTATTCCTAATTTGTTTGCTTTTTCTTTAGGGCTTTAGGGTTTCTTAACATGGATTACATGCGCTTTAATTAGTTTTGCTGCGCTAAGAAATGAATAAAATGAATGTTTAAAAATCTATTCATCCCATTTTTACGTAAGCCAAAGAATAACCCCTGAATTTTTGCTCTCCCAAACAAATTGAAGCGGTTTTTTCGTCTATTCTTATTAATGGGGCTGTTTTTTGCCCTACCAGGATATTTGTGTGCACAGTTGTGTACGAATCAAAGCCGCGTATACGCTAGTTTTCAGGATTATCAGTATGCTCCAGGTGGCATCGGGTCGTCGGTTTCGGTTACCAATAATGGCCGGGCTGTAGATACCGATCCTTCAACAGCTTCAACACTTTCCATCAACAGTTTGTTGGGCTCATCATCTGTTACCCAATATTTAGAATTTAGCAGCAACGGTACCGACGCTGGAAGACGGTTAATTGCCGCGGGCAAAACCTTTATCCTAAAAGTATCTATCCCGGCATCTGCTTTAAGCCTGGCCGGAACCATTGAAGTTGGAAGCTTTGTTGATCTGAATACCAGCACCAATATAGCTACGAGAACACCGCTTTATACAGCTTCTACCGTTGGTTTATTAAGTGGTGCTGGCGCTATCGAAATTCCTTTAACCCCTGCACAGGCCTATCACGGTGTTTATGTTAAACTTTCTGCTTCACTCTCTGTCGGCGTAGCTGCAGAAATATATGGCGCCTATATTTTAGAAGATAACCCTTTGGATATTGAGTGCGATAAAGGGATTGATGTACTGACTGGTGTAAATGGGGCAGGCTTATTAAATGCTACTGCATCGGTTACCAATCCATACGCTGCGATTGATACCGATCCGGCCTATAGCACCTTTGCTACCATTAATACAGGTCTGCAGGCAGCTAACGAAGCTTACCTTACTGCTATTTTTGCCAAAGAAGGTCAGCCGCTCGATTCGATCAAAATTGTGTACGATGGTGGCGGCGGCCTTAGTCTGCTCAGTGGATTTACCATTCAGCCTTATTTGGGCGATGCAGTAGCCGGTGGTGCATTTAATAATGGAAATGTAACGGTTAAGGCTATTCCCAACACCACCAGGTTCGAAGTTTCATTTCCTGTATCCTCTGTTTTCGACAGGGTAAAAATATCGTGGGGCGGCATTTTGGCCATTGGCACAGAATTGCACATTTATAATGTAACCAAAGCTATCCCCAAACCCGATCCATTAATTGATGGTGTGCCGCTAACCGCCAAGAATGTATGTTTAGGCCATGCCACTACCTTATCTATCAACAATATCCAATCTTGTACTACCTATACTTGGTATGCAGATAAAACAACCACTACACCATTATTTACCGGTAGCACCTATAGCCTTGGCGTACTGCCCGTTGGCGATTACGGTTATTATGTAGAATCGAGGCGCAATAACTGTATTTCATCCATCTCAGAAAGGGTTAAAGTAACCATTAAAGTTAATCCCCTGCCCACAGTTGCTGTTACAAATGTCATTTCATGCAGTGGTTTTACGGTAAATCTTTCGGTAGATAGTCCGTTGGCAGGCATAAGCTATAACTGGTACGATGCAGCTACAGGCGGTAATTTGCAACATAGCGGCAGCACTTACACCACGCCTGTACTTACTGCAAATACAACATATTATGTAGAAGCGGTCAATCAAACTACTGGCTGTATCAGCAGTAGCCGTGCAGTACTGGCCGTGCAGGTAAAGCCAATTGCAGTTGTTGGGGCGATAAGCGGCGTAAATAAGATCTGCATCGGTACCGCAACTACCTTAAGCAACCCAAATGCTGGGGGAACGTGGTCAAGCGCCAATCTGTTAATTGCTATTGTAAACGCCACAACAGGCGAAGTAACAGGAGTTGCTGCTGGTACAACTGTAATTAGGTATACGGTTGCGGCTGACGCTACAGTTTGTACAAACTTTGCCGATTTTAATTTAACCGTAGCCGCGCCTCCGGGTTTATCGCTAGGGCCAGAACCAGAAATCTGCTCAGGTTTTACTAGCTCATCAATAAGTTATAGCAATCCGGTAAACAGCCCAATAACTTACAGCATCAGTTGGGGCACTTCCGGATTTATGCCAATAAACAACCAGCCACTGCCACCGGGCAATATTCCTTTTGATGTGCCATTTAACGCCGCGGTAGGCACACATTCAGGCATCCTAACCATCAAAAATGCCGATGGATGCAGTAGTCAGATCAATTTCACAATCAAAATAAAACCCAAACCAATGGCGCCGCATGTGCTGGTGCCCATAACTTCTCAATATTAATTAAACAAATTTAAATCCCATCCCCATGAACAGTACAATTAAAAAAGGCTTATTCCTTCTTACTTTCTTGTTAATCAGCAACATTTTACGTGTTTCTGCACAAATTACACCCACCACTACAGGTGTTAACTTATTTTGTAAAGGATCAGACCTTACTTTACCTGCCCCTGCAAGTGGCGAAAACTGGATAGTAAGGTATAGCGCTACACCTACAACCACACCATCAACCGCAATTACCTTAGTTGGCGGAAACAAAATAGCTGCTGCAGATTTACAGAACGGCTACTATTACCTGAGTTCTAAAGCAACAGCTGCCGGATCATGTGAGTCGGAAATGCAGGAAATACCCGTTTATGTGCTTAGGCCATTGGTACCCGATTTTGCGGCAGCTAATTTCTGCGTGGAAAGCCCACTTACCCAAGTTGGCACAGTAACCAATCCTGAAGATCCTACTGTTACCACCCTGGCTTACCAATGGTATACCGTAGTGGGTACTACTGAAACTGCAATTTCTGGTGCAACAAATAAAGATTATACGCCTGCTTCGCCAAGTGTGGGTACCACAAAATACCGACTAAAAGTGGGTTATTTAATTGGTGGCAATAAATATTGTGCACAAACTGTAGATCATGATGTAACTGTAACGGCTAAGCCAACCAAACCAACGGTTACTATTGGAACCGCACAGGGAACAGCTGGCGCAGTTACTTTTTAAGCACAATCAATATTTTTTCCTGCTTGTAAAGCTATAAATGAGGCATAGGTTCTACACCTTCCTGTTTACGGCTATGCTGTTGTTTTCTTTTACAACAGTATTTAGCCAGACCGTACCCAATGTGCGGCAGAAGATCACGATCAAGAAAGGATCGTCGGCCTTGCTGCGCGCAAATTCGGGAGGGGCCAGCACGTACATCTGGTTCAAGGATGGTGTGCTCATTCCCGGTCAGCAGAAAGAGCAGCTCATTACCGCCACGGCAGGAGTTTACAGGGTAGCCGCTATCAACAGTTTTGGCTGTACCTCCGATCTCTCCGAAGAGATAGAGGTAGAAGTGCAGGCCGTGCCGGTGGCCGATCTGGCCATCACCAAGCGCTCCGAAACCAGAAATGTACTCAGCAACCAGGTATTCAGCTATTATCTGGATGTGCGCAACAACGGTACCGACGACGCAACCCTGGTAAATGTTAGGGATGTACTGCCCGATAACCTGGTTTTTGAAAGGCTAGCACAGCCAACCGATGGAAATGCCGTATACGACCCGGCCACAAGGACCATCAAATGGGGGATAGACCAGTTGGCCAATGGGAAATTTGCAGAACTGGTGGTTTATGTGCGGGCTACCCAGCCGGGGATGGTGAGCAATACGGCTACGGTAACGGGCACAGAGAGCGATCCGGTATTATCGAACAATACCTCAACCGATTTGAAAGAAATTTCCGGTTTACGGATACCAAATGTATTTACGCCCAATGGGGATGGGAAAAACGATACGTTTTATCTGGAAAACCTGAGTTCATTTGAGTTTAACGAGGTAACGGTAATTAACCGTTGGGGAAGTACCGTATACCAGAGCAACCGCTACCTGAACGACTGGACTGCACCCGGCTTGAGCGATGGTACCTATTTCTATGTGGTTAAGGTTAAGAATGGTACTGCAAACTGGCTGGAATATAAGGGCTATGTTACCATAATAAGATAAATGATATGAGAAGGTTAAAGAAACTTGTTTTTGTTTTGGCCATCTGTTCGGCATGGATAGGGAGCTATGCCCAGCAGAATGCGCAGTTTGGGCAGTATGTTTTTAACGGGATGTATATTAACCCGGCCTACACAGGCTACAAAGAGGAGCTTTACCTGCAGGCCTTTGCACGGGCACAGTGGACGGGCATTAAGGGTGCCCCGCAGACACTTTCCATCTCGGCCGATGAGGCGATCAATGAGGAGAGCCTGGGCATAGGCGCGATAATTACCAAAGATAAGATCGGGGCGCAGAGTGCGCTGAATTTTTCGGCAAACTTTGCCTACCGCATCAAGCTCGACCGTTCCGAAACCAATATCCTGGCTTTTGGCCTTGGGGCAGGGCTAATGCAGGTTGGGCTGAACGGCAGCCTGCTCGATCCGATAGAGCAGGGCGATAACCGCATACCCACCGGTAATGTAAGCCAGATCATGCCCAACATCCGCGCAGGGGTGCATTATTCGAACGAAAAGTTCTTCATCGGTTTCTCTGCCGATAACCTGCTGTCGAAGAGCCTGTCGGTTTTTACCGATTACAACCTGCTCAATATCAAGGTGCAGCCACATTTTTATTTAAGCTCTGGAATGGCACTGCCCTTAAACGATGAGTTTGTGTTCAAACCCACCTTTCTGATCAAGGATGATCTGCACGGGCCGACCTCGCTCGACCTAAATGCCTTTTTGCTGATAAAAGAACGTTTTTGGCTGGGTGCAGTATACCGCACCTCGGTTAAACTGTATCCTAAACAGAACTTGGAAAACAACCTCAGAAGTCCTGCGGCCCTTGGGTTTATCGCAGAGCTGTTCGTGCATCAGAACCTGCGCATCGGTTATGGCTACGATTACAGTTTGAACAAACTGGGGAATTATGATTATGGTTCGCACGAGCTTTCGGTAGGCTATTACCTGGTTACCAAGAAAAGCCGAAGGCCAAAATGCTACTTTTAAGCGCGGAGCATTTCTTCAATGAGTAAAACCAACCTACCACACTGCTGATTTCATCTCTTGGGTATACCATTTCGTCAAAAAAAAGGAAATTTAAACTTATCCCTTAAGTGAAAAATATCCTTGTCTCTATGTTTTTGTGTTAAAAGTCATGCTGGAAGTACAAACTACTTATTGATGAGTATTTTGTAAATATGGATATGCTTTTAAGATTTCAGCTCCTCATTTTTAAAATATTTTTTCCTGTATGATTACTGATACGTTTACGTTATTGTTTGAAAATTATATTACATAAATATTCCCTTTTTGTGTAAATAAATCGCGTAAATGACTTTATTTTGCAGTTTTAGGCTTATTTTAGAGCTGAAGAAATCCTCAACTAATAATATTTAACGCTTTTAATGCAATTATTAATCTTACAAATTGGTAGTTTTTAACTGTCTTTAATCTACTGGGTTTAACTTAGTGAGTAAATGGGTATATAATTGCGTTTGGCTAAAAAATTGAAAATGGTTAACGCGCTAGCCAGATTGTCACTTTTACTGTTAATGACCGGTTTACTATGCACGGTAAGCGGATTAGGCTATGCGTCAAATCTGGCTTGGGTTAAAGATGCTCCTAAAACCAGATTTATTAATGCAAGTGGTGTTTCAACTGGTTTTATGCCTCCAAGTTATGCCAAACATTATATTGCTCCTGCACCTTGGCAATATTGGAGTAAGGCAAATGAAATCGTAATTACCACTGATAATCCCACTACTGTATCGGGAACCATTAAAAAAAGTGATGGAACGGTAATTACTGCCTTCAGCTGCGCGCAGGGCAATCCATTCACCTACCGTTTTTCGGGTCTGCCTAAAGATGTTCCAGCCCACAGTTTAAATACAGTTATTTCTGCTGCCGGAATTATTGTAGAGGCTACGGCTTCTATCAGCGTAAATTTAAGAAATGTAGCTTCTGATAATTTAGGATCTGATGGATCTGATTCGGACATTAAAGGTAATGCCTCCCTTTTCAGTTTTGGTGATGCGGCAATTGGAACATCTTTCCGCGTAGGCTATTACCGTGATGGAGATTTGGCCGGCTCAGCCCATAAACCCATTTACAGCATTATGGCTACCGAAAATAATACTATTGTTAAAATTGGTGGCGTGGCAACCGCAACCTTAAATGCGGGTCAAAGTTATCTTTTTAAAGCAGTAATCGGAACTTTGGTAGAGTCTTCGGCATCAGCTGTTATGAATACCTCTGCTGCGCTTGATGCCCCGGGAGGCTGCGGAGACGGTGCATTTAATCCAATCCCACCCATTTCTTCTCTTGGAAAAGAATACGTAATTGTTAAAGGAGAAGGAAATGCCATTGCCGAACAAACTACTGTTATTGCAACTGAGGCCAATACTGTAGTTAATATCGTGAGCTTTGATGCCAATGGCGTACAAAAAACTACCCAAACCTTTTTGCTTGCCCAACCAGGCGATAAACAAACTTTTAACCACGGTTATATCAATGGAGCCTATAATACCACAAGTAATACCGGACGATATTCTTCCTCACTTATTGTTTCGGATAAAAATATAGAAGTGTTCTCTGGTACTGGAGGGGTATCAGGAGGAGGAGGCTGCGAAGTGGATATAGCGACTTTGGTGCCCATTACAGGTTGCTCTGGTTCGAAAAGCGTAGAAACAACGAAATTTACAGGTTATGTTGCTACAAACAATCTTTCTTATTTTGGTTATATCTTAACTAAAAGTGCCGATCCGATAGTGCTGAGCACAATTGGTGGTTCACCCGCTTATACCAATACCAATATCGAAACCATATCGGGCATTGGTGCCCGTAAACCCCTTGGCAGCAGCGGCCTTTCCCTAATCAGCTTTACCCATACCGCTATCGGGCAGCCCCGGGTCATCTCTATTAGCAGTTTAAGCCGGCTAACCGTTTCAATGGTACAACAGAGTAGCGGTTTCTCAATGTCGAATTTTATCTCACGTTTCCCTGAAAAGGCAGAGCAGCCCAATGTTAGTCAGGTTAACTGTGCATCTGCCACATTAACAGCAGTCGAAAATGCGGCACCATATCAATGGTATCTTAATGGGACAGCTATTAACGGCGCCACCAGCAATACTTTCGAAGCCAGTACTTCTGGCAATTACAGTGTAAGCTATCAGCTTGAATGTGGTACCAGCGCGCCATCATTGCCTGTAAACCTCACGCTCTGCAATATAGACAGGGCTATAACCAAAACTGTTGATGTAGCTTATCCTGAGCTAAATACAGATGTGGTATTTACCTTAAAGGCCGAAAATCTGGGCAATGGAAATGCTGTAGGTGTTTCGGTTAATGATAAACTCCCCGCTGGTTATACCTATGTTTCCAGTGCCCCATCACCCGGAACATTGTACGATGCGTTAAGCGGTATCTGGACCATTGGCGATTTAGCAGCCTCTGGCAGTGTGGTACTCAAAATTACGGCTAAAGTGGTTCAAACAGGTGTGCTTACCAATACCGCAACAATAACGGGGAGCCAACCAGATCAGGTAACCGTTAATGACCAGAGCAGTGTATCAACATCTACAGGCTCGGGCGACCGCATAGTTTGCCTTAACACTGCAATGGATCCAATCATCTATAGCATACCACCATCTACATCAAATGTTACCGTTGGGGGTTTGCCGGCCGGTGTTACATTTAATTACAACAGTTCTACCCAAAAATTAACCATTAGCGGTACGCCAACCATTGCCGGCACGCCAGCTACCTATACCGTTTCTTCAATTTCGGGCACTGCATTTAATGCAACAGGTACCATTACCGTAAATGGAAATGTTGGTACACCCGTTTTTGGTGGAGGGTTAACAGATAAACGCTGTATTGGAGCGGGAACAGACACCTACACCGCAACAGCCACTAATACTACTGCAATTGTTTACAGTTTGTTGCCACTTTCTGCCGGACTGATAGACGCTGCAACAGGTCAGGTTACCTGGTCTGCGGGATTTAATGGCCCTGCTACCATTACCGCCACCGCAAAAGGCTGTGAGGAGAAGCAGCAAGACTTTGTGGTAACGGTAAGTTTGCCACCAGCATTGACTTTGGATGCCGACCCAGAGATTTGTCAGGGTTTTAATACTGCACAACTGAATTATACCAGTCCATTAAATAGCCCTATCACTTACAGCATCAGTTGGGCTACTGCTGGGTTCGTAGCAGTAAATAATATGCCTTTGCCTATTGGCAGTATTGCTATTAATGTACCCTCAGATGCAGCAGTTGGAAATCATCCCGGTGTATTGAAAATAAAAAATGCAGGAGGATGCACTACAGAGATCAATTTCAATATTAAAATAAAACCAAAACCATCAGCACCGCATGTGCTGCTTAATCCTAACTCACAATATTAAACAATCTAAAATTTGTCCCCCATGAAAAAAATCCTTTACCAAACAGTTTTAACAATCGCTACAGTTATGTTATGTAGCTTCTTAAATTTATCGGCTCAAACCTTGGCGCCCAATACGCCTGGAGTAAACCTTTTCTGCGCTGACGCCGATCTTACCTTGCCCACTGCGCCTATCGGCTCAGACTGGATTGTAAAGTACAGTGCTACTTCTACCACCTCCCCTAGTCTTGGTATAAATTTAAGTGGTGGAAATAAAATAGCCAATGCCGATCTTAAAACTGGATATTATTACCTGAGTTCGAAAGCAACAGCTGCCGGATCATGCGAATCCGAAATGCAGGAAATTCCGGTTTATGTATTTAAGCCACTTATGCCAACGGTTACACCAGCACCTTTTTGTGTGGAAAGTCCATTGGCGCAGATCGGTAACATTACCAATCCCGAAGATCCGGCTAAGGCGCCTTTAGCTTACCAATGGTATACCGTAGTGGGTACTACTGAAACTGCAATTTCTGGTGCAACAAATAAAGATTACACACCAACTGCGCCAAGTGTGGGAAATACTACGTATAGGTTTAAAGTAGGCTATGAGATAAATGGTAATAAATATTGTCCACAATCGGCCGATCAGACCATTACCATAACAGCCAAGCCGACTAAACCAACGGTTACTATTGGAACCGCGCAGGGTACGGCCACTGCAGTAACTTTTTAGGACTAATTAACCTTTTTTCTGCTTGCAAAGTTATAAATGAGGCATAGGTTCTACACCTTCCTGTTTACGGCTATGCTGTTGTTTTCTTTTACAATGGTATTTAGCCAGACCGTACCCAATGGACGGCAGAAGATCACGATCAAGAAAGGATCGTCGGTTTTGCTGCGCGCAAATTCGGGAGGGGCCAGCACGTACATCTGGTTCAAGGATGGTGTGCTCATCCCCGGTCAGCAGAAAGAGCAGCTCATTACCGCCACGGCAGGAGTTTATAGGGTAGCCGCTATCAACAGTTTTGGCTGTACCTCCGATCTCTCCGTAGAGATAGTGGTAGAAGTGCAGGCCGTGCCGGTGGCCGATCTGGCCATCACCAAGCGCTCCGAAGCCAAGAATGTGCTCAGCAACCAGGTATTCAGTTATTACCTCGATGTGCGCAACAACGGTACTGACGATGCAACAATGGTAAATGTAAGGGATGTGCTGCCCGATAACCTGGTTTTCGAAAGCCTGGCGCAGCCGACCGACGGTAATGCCGTTTACGATTCGGCCACAAGGACTATCAAATGGGGGATAGACCTTTTGGCCAACGGGAAGTTTGCTGAGCTGGTGGTTTATGTGCAGGCAAAACAGCCGGGAATGGTGAGCAATACCGCCACGGTAACCGGTAGCGAGAACGATCCGGTGCCATCGAACAATACCTCTACCGATTTGAAAGAAATTTCGGGTTTACGGATACCGAATGTATTTACGCCCAATGGGGATGGGAAAAACGATACGTTTTATCTGGAAAACCTGGGCTCTTTCGAGTTTAACGAGGTAACGGTGATCAACCGTTGGGGAAGTACCGTATACCAGAGCAACCGCTACCTGAACGACTGGACCGCGCCGGGCCTGAGCGATGGCACCTATTTCTACGTGGTTAAGGTTAAGAATGGTACTGCAAACTGGCTGGAGTACAAGGGCTATGTTACCATAATCAGATAAGATATGAAAGGGTTGAAGAAGCTTGTTTTTGTTTTGGCCGCCTGTTCGGCATGGATAGGGGGCTACGCCCAGCAGAATGCGCAGTTTGGGCAGTATGTTTTTAACGGGATGTACATCAACCCGGCCTACACGGGCTACAAAGAGGAGCTTTACCTGCAGGCCTTTGCACGGGCACAGTGGACGGGCATTAAGGGTGCCCCGCAGACACTTTCCATCTCGGCCGATGAGGCGATCAATGAGGAGAGCCTGGGCATAGGCGCGATAATTACCAAAGATAAGATCGGGGCGCAGAGTGCGCTGAATTTTTCGGCAAACTTTGCCTACCGCATCAAGCTCGACCGTACCGAAACCAATATCCTGGCTTTTGGCCTTGGGGCAGGGCTAATGCAGGTTGGGCTGAACGGCAGCCTGCTCGATCCGATAGAGCAGGGCGATAACCGCATACCCACCGGTAATGTAAGCCAGATCATGCCCAACATCCGCGCAGGGGTGCATTATTCGAACGAAAAGTTCTTCATCGGTTTCTCTGCCGATAACCTGCTGTCGAAGAGCCTGTCGGTTTTTACCGATTACAACCTGCTCAATATCAAGGTGCAGCCACATTTTTATTTAAGCTCTGGAATGGCACTGCCCTTAAACGATGAGTTTGTGTTCAAACCCACCTTTCTGATCAAGGATGATCTGCACGGGCCGACCTCACTCGACCTTAATGCCTTTTTGCTGATAAAAGAACGTTTTTGGCTGGGTGCAGTATACCGCACCTCGGTTAAACTTTACCCAAAGCCCAACCTGCAGAAAAACCTGCAAAGCCGTGCCGCGGTTGGTTTTATTGCAGAGCTGTTTATACACCAAAACCTGCGCATCGGTTATGGCTACGATTACAGTTTGAACAAACTGGGGAATTATGAATATGGTTCGCACGAGCTTTCGGTAGGCTATTACCTGGTTACCAAGAAAAGCCGAAGGCCAAAATGCTATTTTTAATTTTATTACTTTTAGGAGTACTCTACTCAGTTGTTTGAATAATACCTGCTGCTTAAACAATTGAAACAATGCATGTGTTAAAGCATTAATATTAAATCTATTATGCAGGTGTTTGTCAATCCCATTTCTAATAAAAGCCAAGGTGCAGACTTAAAGGTTCAATTGTCTGATCAGGAGGTTTTTATTAAAAGACTTCGGGCTAAGGATGCAGATGCATTTAAAATTCTTTATCAAAAATATGCCGCTGCGGTGTATGGCAACATTATTCGCAGTTTAAATGATGAGCCGAAATCGAAATTGGTGCTGGAGCAAACGTTTTGTCATTTATGGGATTCATTTTCCGGATATGACGAAAGGAAAATGAGCATATTTACCTGGATCAATCAAATTACACTTCGAAATATAAAGTTAATGGCTTAGATAAGGCTTTTTATCTGATTATACTGTCAAATAATCTACTTTATTTTATCATTTCGATTCAAATTGCTATAATTAAGCGTCTAAAGTCTATTCCTTTTTTTGTATATGCTCGAATCCCAAAAAGTATTCTTAATTAATGCCATGCTTAATTATTTCAGCGGTTTAATTCCGATCAGTGCCGGTTTTATTCATGAAATAGAGAAAGAGTCGCAAGCGGTATTAATCAAAAAAAACAAATATATCCTATCCCCCATTGATAGTAACAAATGTGTTTATTTTGTGGTAACAGGTTTGGTAAGGGGTTTTGTGAAAGATGATCATAAAGAAATTACCACCTGGATCAGTTTAGGTAACGAATTTATCGGTGCTATCCAGCATCCGGCAGAAACTATTGAGCAGCCTTCTATTGAATATCTGCAGGCCTTAGAAAATACAGAGCTTGTAGCCTTGCCCAATGCGCTTATTAATAAACTGTACGAAAGCCACCAGGAAACCAATGTAATTGGACGGAAAATTTTAGCGCTTCAATACCATGCTGCCGCCGAGCGTGCAATACTTGCCCGTATACCATCGGCAGAAAGACGTTATGAAAAATTTCTGGAACTAAATCCTTTCGATGTTACGCGGGTGCCGTTAAGGTGCGTGGCCAGTTATCTGGGCATGAGGCTCGAAACCCTAAGCCGCATCCGGAGTAAACTGGTTAAAGAAATGGTTTAAAACAAATTTGACCGGTTTCTATTGGTGAAAATGAACTTCTATGTTGCTTAAAACCTTATGTTTACATAACATTATACACTTTTTACATATTGATGTACAACATTAAATCGGTCGTACTATCCGTAAAATTTGTAGTTACATTTGGTTAAGTAAAAATTAAATCAACGGGACGATTTAGATTACACTCGTAAGCCTCTCTGTTAAGGGAGGCTTATTTTGTTTTAATAGGATTCCCACGGAAAGCTTCTCGATCCAATCATTATCTCTACTACAACAGATTGCAGACATTAAGTTGTAAGAAAGATCTATTCTTTAGATTTTTTTTTACAAAACACTCACATGCTTCCTAACTATTTTACAGTTGCTGCCATTGACAGAGCTAGATAGAAGGTTCGTCATTGCGAGGAGGAACGACGAAGCAATCTTTTATGCTTGCTATCCTTGCTAGAAAGATTGCTTCGTCGGCTAAAAAAGCCTTCTCGCAATGACGATTTCTTTTGAAATTGATTATCTTATTAAGAAATTATTATTGATTTTATGAAATGGACTATCTTTCAGAATGGCAAGTTCTCATGGGCCATGGCTTAGTTAAAAATCACTAAAGCGAGCTATGTTGTTAAATCGTATTCTGACAACCCAAAAAATAAAAGTCTAATTTTAAGTTTTACTCATTTCTTCATCAAATCTTAATCTTTCTGCCGTAATATTGTAGGCATAAGGGGTGAGAGCCTTATATCAACTTCATAAGTTGAGAGCGTTAATTTAGATAGAGGATGTAGCCAGTGGTTACATCCTTTTTTGTTGGTACCTTTGGTTTAAGCCAGTTCTAGGTTTTTCGCTTCCAGTTTTTTCAATAAACCCGGTACCTCATTCCAGTGATCGATCCTTTGATGGTGATCCTTATCCACATTGTGGAATGCCGTAAACATTAAAGCTTTCCCTTTGCAGAAATCGAGGTTTTTGCAATGGTCGTCTATCAGGTAATCGGTATCTATGATGCGCTTGTCTCCGCAAAAGATTATATTCTTCCAGCTTATAAAAGGGAAATGTTCTGCCAACCATTCGTGTTTTTCAAAAAGCGATAACGGAAATTCCATGGCCGCCGAAACGATAAAGATCTCATAATCTTCCATTAGCTGTTTCACGGTTTCAATTGCGCCATCCATAACCGGTAAATTCCTGAAAAAACCTACCCGGTTGCAGATATTCATCACGATGGCCCTATCCGTGAAAAGTTCTTCTTCCTGTTTCCCCTTAATATCATCGCGTGTAAGCAAAATGCCTGTTTCTTGATAGTATGTCTGTAATATATGATCTTCAATGTCGGCCAGAACGCCGTCCATGTCAATGCCAATTGTTCTTTTCATGATTTGCTGTATTTTGCAACAAAAATATTAAATATTGCAATATATTGCAATTAATAAGTTCTAAAAATGTTTATATTTGCAACATATTGCATTGTTATGGTAAAGGAAGAGCGCCTACAGATTATTATTGATACCCTCAAAAAAGACAGCAAAGTAAGGCTGGATCAATTGAGCACTTTATTGAATGTATCAGAAGATACTGTGCGCCGCGACATCAAGGAGCTTGATATGCAGGGGCTGCTGCGGGCGGTTAGGGGAGGTGCCATTTCGCATTCTCCCGTTCCAAAACATTACCGTGAAAGGGAAAAACATAACCAACAGCATAAACAGGTCATTGCCAATAAGGCGCTGCGGTTTTTGAAAGATGGGCAGGTGGTGTTTTTTGATGGAGGTACTTCAGTAGTAGCGCTGGCTGCAGCATTGCCCAAAGATTTGATGATTACCGTTATTACCAATAGCTTTCCGGTGGCCAATATTTTGGAAGATCACCCTAGTGTGGATGTGATATTTGCTGGCGGAAGATTGCATAAAACTGCATTTACCACCATGGGACAGGAAACGATCGATACCTTTCGGAAAGTAAGGGCCGATATCTGTATGCTTGGTATATGTAGTCTGCACCACAGCATGGGCATTACCTCTATTATATACGAAGATGCACAGTTGAACAGCATCATGATCAATCAGGCACAGAAAACCATTGCGCTCTCGGCCCTCGAAAAAATAAATACCGTAGAATCTTATTATGTTTGTCCGGTTACCGATGTAGATGTAATTATTACCGAAACCGAGCCTGAAAATACTGCTTTAGCTGCTTACAGGCATTTGGGGATTGAGGTTGTATAAATTAAGTTCAAACTGCTTTGATGCCAAAAAAATAACTTAATTTGGGTTAACTAAATTTAACCCTCATTTATGTATAGTACTGTTAGCCTGTCCAATCTTTTGCAAGAGCAAATGCTTATTTATGCTTGCTGGAGCATAGGGATTTGCTTTTTAGTTAAAACCAAATTCATCGGCGAACTGGATAAGGTGATAGTTTGGTTAACAAGAATTGTAGGTATTGCATATTTCTTGCAGTTTCCAGTAACTGTATTAATCGATTGGCTTAGTTCCAATGAGCTGCGTTACGCAATAATAAACCGTTATACCGGGCCATATTGGTTTACTGCAGTACTTCCAATGTTGATTTATTTAATGGCTACACAGGGTCTTTGGTGGGGTTATTTTCGTAAGGCAAAATATTGGCGTTTATTGTTTTGTCTCATAATATTGCTATTGGGGCTTACAGATCAAATCATGGTTTGGATGCTGAGTTTTCAGAGAGATTATATTCCTTCTAGCTGGGCGATGCGTTATCAAGCTCCTTTTTTGCATCTTGAATCAATTATTTTCTTTTGTGTAACAATTGGGATAATGTACTTTATAATCAGGGAAAAACAGATTGATACAAACATCATTTAACAGACAGTATTATCAGGTATAGATATAATGTGGACACCTATTTCAAGAAACAAATTGGAAGATTGGATTTTGCGGGGAGAACAAGAACTCGATAGTGAGGCGTTAAACTTGTGGAATCTGATCAAAGTAGAACCTCAGAAATGGCAGGAAAAAGAATATGGTGAAATGGGCGGCGGATTTTGGGTTGTAGCTATATTTGGTAATGAGGTAATATACTTTAATGACATTGAGGGTGGTTTTAACATTTCACCTTATGAGGAATACGGTAAGATTAAAGAATATCGCTGTAATCAAAGCGAATTAAACTGGGTAGTTATGGAGCTTTATAATCGGTTAAAAAAATAATAGTGATCGGTTACCTTAATTTGTAATCGTCATTATTGGGTTACTAGGTTAGAAGAAGAATTGGTGGTATTGCGCGATACAATCGCGGTTCTCGTTTATCCTCTTTACAAACGAGGACAATGGAGGCCTCACTCTTTTATCATTACGAAAAAGAACAATTAAGTTTTGTTAGCTTAATGATAATATCATGTGAACTGGCTTTTTTTGTGAGGTCACCACTAGCGTAAAAAAAATCAAAGTATGAAGAAGCTAATAGTACTTATTTTATTAACATTTTTATTTTTAGCAGGCTACAGCCAATCAAAAGACAATATGGATATTCGGTTTTTTACGAAAAAAGAATTTAACAGTAACTATAGCAAAGAAAAACAGACTGCACAGACCGTTTATAAAAGCATGCTTCAAGATGGTTTTAAGGATAATGCCTTGGCTAAATTTGATTTCGACTTTATTTCGGACCGGCCTGAAAAACTGGATAAACTAAGTGGTTTTTTGCGTGATAATTATGGTTTCAAGCTCGAAAAACCAGAGCAGGAAGATGGTTCTTGGATTTTAAGAGGTAATGCTGAAACCCTACCTTATACCGAAGAAAATTTAATTTTCTGGGTGATAGATCTCTACTGTAAAGGTTATGAGTTTGATTGTAAATTAGACGGTTATGGTGCATTAACAGATCCCAAAAATTTAACTTACCTAGATATGGAAACGGAAATGTCTGTTGGTTTTTATGAAAAAGGTTTAAGGGAAATTAATCAAAGAAACTTTGGGAAAGCGATTATCTATTTTTCTACTGCGATTAATTATTCGCCAAAAATGAAAGAAGCCTGGCAGGCTCGGGGTTATTGTAAAGATGAACTATATAGTTATACAGCAGCCCGCAGAGACTATGATGAAGCGCTGCAAATAGACCCTGATTATATCGAAGCGCTATTAATCAGAGCAACAAATAAGGATGATGCAGGTGAGTATAATGAAGCAATGAAAGATTATAACCGTGTTATTGAACTTGAGCCTGCCAATAGCCTGGCTTATTACAATAGGGGGAATACCAAGTTTAATCTGAACGATAAGCAGGGTGCCTGTGCAGATTGGGAAAAGGCCAAATCACTTGGTGACAAATACGCGCAGAAAAGAATCGATGCCGAATGTAAATAGCTAATGTAAAAAAAGTATGATCTAATAATAAAAATAGGCTAGAAATTATCAAACGGTGAGGTTAGTTTTTTGAGAAGAAATATTAAATGAAAATACAGATTATAAGTGACTTGCACCAAGAGTTTGGAATTTCGGAGCTGAGCTTTAAAAATGCCGATCTGGTTATTTTGGCAGGCGACATTAATCTTGGTGTAAAAGGAATTGAGTGGATTAAACAAAATATTTTCAATAAACCAGTAATTTATGTTTTAGGCAACCATGAATATTACAAGGGAGCTTATCCACATACGCTCCATAAAATAGCCGAACTGGCCAAAGGTTCAAATGTATCTGTACTAGAGAATAACCGTATTGAAATTGATGGGATAAGATTTCATGGCGCTACGTTATGGACTGATTTTTCGCTTTTTGGTAGTCCAATAGAATATGGTATAATCTGCCAGGGTAAAATGAACGATTACAGGTTAATCAGAAGAGATCCGACTTATTCTAAGTTGCGTAGCATCGACACATATAAAATCCATCAATTTTCGAAAAACTGGTTGATAGAAAGTCTTGAAGAATCAAAGGACTATAAAAATGTGGTTATTACACACCATGCGCCAAGTATAAAATCAGTGCCTCAGCTATATGAAAGCGATCCAATAACTTCTGCCTACGCCTCAAATCTTGAAGATGTTATTCGAAAGTATCAACCCTTGTATTGGATTCATGGGCATATCCATACACCATCTCGGTATATGATCAATCAAACGGAAATTATTTGTAATCCCCATGGTTATATCAGCGAAAAATATAATGGTTACCATAAAGAATTGATTATTGAAATTTAACCCTTCGCTATCGCATGCTTGCAGTGTGTGAAAAATCTTAATCAGCTCAATCGTCCTCATTTGTAACAAGGATGAAAGAGGTATACCTTTGTAATGTATATAAAGCAATCATGAATCTTATTTATTTTGTTGTAAATCAGAATGGTATGAGGGGTATTGAGGTAATTCTCATACATTTAGAGGAGATTACAATTGCAACTAAATTAACCTTAATATAGCCAAAGTATGGAACATATTATCTCTAATTGGCTCATGCCAATATTATCATTGTTTGGATTTTTAATTACTTATTATTTTATAAAGAATATGCTTCCGAGCTATTTCAATGAAAAAGGCAAGAATTTAGCTACAAAGGACGATATTAAAAGTATAACCACTTTGGTTGAAGAGGTTAAAATAACATTCGCAGCTCAAACAGAAAAGTTGAAAGCAAATCTAAATGTATTGACTTCAATTCAGCTGGGTATAGCAAACGAAGAACGAAATGCAATTATTTTGCTAAATCAGTCATTTTTTAAATGGTATAACATAATCTCAAGCATAAGTTTGGGGGGAGCAGATGAGAGCAGTTCAGATGAGATTAGAGAATTTCAAAGGAAGCGAAATATGGCATATGATGAATTTTCAGATTCAGATGTAAAGTTTAAGTTATTTGTTGAAGATCCAGAACTCATAAATAAGTTTTACAACCTAAAATCTGAAGTCCTGCATGAAATGGGGTCTTATCTTAGAGAATATACTTACGGGCTTTTAAAATTGAATATTGATCTTGAGTTATCCGATAAGGTTTTGGCTGATGATGAAAAAAGAAAGATAGTTGATCGTAATTATGAGCAAAGGGATTTTTTAAGAAAGGAGACAAGCGATCGAATGATTGAAGCGCATAGAAAATTACACCCATTAATTAATGACTTTCAGTTATGTTGCAGATTGTATATGACTAAGTTAATTGAAGAGAAGTAATTATTTCTCAAGTTTAGGCATGAAGTCTGTCCTGTCGCTCTACACAGTCGCCACATGTGAAAAACTTATCCAGTTATTGTTCTTACCGCCGCCTGCTCCAATAAACCTTTCAACTGCCAACTTAATATTGCCTACTGCACCGATAAAGTAATCTACTTCTCCGATAAAGTTGTTAACTGCCGCGATATAACTATGAACTGAAAGTATAATGTTGTTAACTGCCGGCATAAATTTGTTCACTGCAAACATCAAACTGTTCACTGCGGGTATGAACCTGTTAACTGCAAGTGTGGTGCTATTTCTTGATTAACCTTTTTTAAATGGCTTTTGGCTAATGGATTTTGGGATGCAGGGGAGTAGCGCTGTAATGCTTCAAGAAAAAAATCCTGTATAAAAGAAAAGAGATACTCCATCCAGACGTATCTCTTTTTTCTAACCAAATATAAACCTGTTATGAGCCAGGCTTTGTCTTAAACTTGCTATCCAAACCAAGGTTTTTCAAGTAAGTGATTTTATCTTTTTAATTGATAACAAACTTCGTTCCGTTTATTATGATACAAATATAGTAAAAAATTTGATAGTGTAAAAAATACACTAAGAAAATTTTAAGTATTTTTTTTGTCATTTTTTATTTCCTGTTCTTTTTCTGTAAGTTTTTAGGATTTAAAATGATCGTATGGCAAAGATAAAGCAAAAATTTGTTAACTAATTGTTAAATATTGTCAATTTATGGTACGATTTAGTCAAACGTTTGTTCTGTTTGGGGTTAAAAACGCTTTTTACATAAAATTTCAGCTAATTTTTGATGATTTTAGTTTTATTAAGTGAATTTATTATTTAAAATTTAAATAAAATTGTTTTTATGGTCAATTTTAAAATATAATTTACAGGTGAAAATGCTGTTTAAAATAAAAAGGTAGCATTAAATTAATAATGCTACCTTTTTGGTAGTATAATATTGCGCTAGGCGCTATTTTTTATTATAAACTAGCGTAATATTCTACAAATTTAGCTAATGCAGAAGAATATCCCCATTCGTTATCGTACCAAGATACCACTTTAACGAAATTATCATTCAAAGAGATGCCTGCTTTTGCATCAAAAATAGAAGCGTGGTCATCACCAATAAAGTCAGAAGAAACAACTTCATCTTCAGTATAACCCAGTACACCTTTTAAATCACCTTCAGAAGCTGCTTTCATAGCTGCTTTGATCTGCTCGTAAGTTGCAGGTTTTTCTAAACGTGCAGTTAAATCTACTACAGAAACATCGGCAACAGGAACGCGGAACGACATACCTGTTAATTTACCTTTTAATTCAGGTAAAACCATACCTACTGCCTTAGCAGCACCTGTTGATGAAGGGATGATGTTAGAGAAACCGCCACGGCCACCTCTCCAATCTTTAGCTGATGGACTATCAACTGTTTTTTGAGTTGCAGTTACCGCGTGGATGGTGCTCATTAAACCTTCAACAATACCGAAGTTATCGTTTAAAACCTTAGCAATTGGTGCTAAACAGTTTGTAGTACATGATGCATTAGAAACGATAGTTTGATCTGCAGTTAATTTATCGTGGTTAACACCCATTACGTACGTAGGGATGTCGCTATCTTTAGCAGGAGCAGAGAAAACTACTTTTTTAGCGCCGGCAGCGATGTGTTTTTCAGCATCAACGCGGGTTAAGAATATACCTGTCGATTCGATTACTACATCAACACCTACAGCATCCCATTTTAAATCAGCAGGGTTTCTTTCTGCTGTAACACGGATTGTTTTACCATTAACCACTAAGTTACCGTCAACAACTTCAATGGTACCATCAAATTTGCCATGGGTAGTATCATATTTTAACATGTATGCCATGTAATCCGGCTCAATTAAGTCGTTGATAGCTACAATATCCAATCCTCTTTTTAATGCGGCTCTGAAAACCAGTCTGCCAATACGGCCAAAGCCGTTTATTCCAATTTTGCTCATTGTTTTTGTTAATTAGTGTAATGTTTTAATAAATTTTGTATTGGTTCTTTAATAATGCTTTTTATTTCTAAATCGTATTTAGCGGCTACCACCCTCAAGCGGTCTTCCAGCTCGGCGGCTACTTTGCCAACAATATGTAAATCATGTCCGCCGTGTTTTTCAACTGTAGGCAGCACGTAGGTTTTAATGTATTTTTCAAATCCTTCATCAATCAGACTACGGATGTACTCGTGTTTGCTGTTCTGGGTAAAGAAATCGAAAAAAGAGGTTAAAAATATATTCGCCTGCGGCTTGTTGTAAATACGTTCTAAAATTTGAGGGCGGTCTAGATTATAGGTTAACATAAACTTGGTTTCAATATCCTTAGGGAGTTTAAGGCTCAAAAACTCTTTCAGGAGAATTTTCCCGAAATAATTGGAAGAACCTTCATCACCTAATATATAACCTAATCCAAAGTTATTGTTTATTGGCTTCTTTCCGTCAAAATAAGCACAATGTGCACCGCTGCCCAACATGCCCACTATACCCGGCTTATCGTAACAGGCGGCCTTGGCAGCTCCGAACAGATCATTTTCTACTACAATTTTGCTGTATTTAAAAAATGATGAGAGGGTTTTTGCCAATTCCTCTTTCCTATCTGGCGAGGATGCTCCGGCTGCAAAGAAATAAATTTTCTTTATATTTTCTGCATTGTTAACCAGTGCAACCTTTTTGTTTAAAATCTGTAAGATCGTTTTCGGGTCAACAAAGCAGGGGTTTAGGCCCGTAGTGTTGCAGTGTGCTACTACCTGTCCATTTTGGGTTATTTTCCAAAATGCCGTTTTCGATCCGCTGTAAACAACCGCTACCATATTATATAGAAAGCACTTCGGTCATCTCCATTAAATCGGGCTCTAACTTAAAGGAATGTGCCGTTAAAGCTTCCGTAATGCTCGTTAATTGTATTTCATTTCCCTTTAAACCTACCATTTGTTCTGTTTTGCCCGCAATTAACGCATTTACTGCGGCAAAACCTAAACGGCTGCCCAAAATACGGTCAAAACTGCTTGGGCTACCACCACGCTGCAGGTGTCCGAGTATGGTTACTTTCGTATCGTAATGATCAAAAGTTTCTTTTACACGTTTGGCAATATCGTAAGCGCCGCCTTGTTTATGTCCTTCCGCAACAATTACAATACTCGATGATTTTTTGGTAGCTGCACCTAGGGCCAGTTTATCGATCAGTTCGGTTACACTGGTTTCTCTTTCTGGCAACAGCACCGCTTCTGCACCGCTTGCAATTGAACTTCTTAGGGCAATACAGCCAGAATCTCGGCCCATTACCTCTATAAAGAACAAACGGTCGTGCGCATCGGCAGTATCTCTGATTTTATCAATCGCTTCAATAACCGTATTAATGGCTGTATCGTAACCCAGCGTAAAATCAGATCCAACAAGATCGTTATCAATCGTGCCTGGAATACCGATTACTTTAACGCCAAAGTTTTCCGAAAAACGTTTCGCTCCGGTAAAAGTTCCGTCGCCACCAATAACAACTAGGGCATCTATATCGTTTTTCTTTAAATTGTTGTAGGCAATCTGCTGGCCTTCATCAGTTTTAAATTCTAAACAGCGTGCTGTTTTTAATATGGTTCCGCCCAGGTGTAAAATATTACTTACCGAACGGGCGTCCATTGGTTTTATGTTGTCGGTAATTAAACCTTGGTATCCTTGCATTACACCGTACATATTTATGCCATGGTATATTCCGGTACGAACAACAGCTCTGATCGCGGCATTCATTCCAGGGGCATCGCCACCCGAAGTTAATACTGCTATATTTTTAATATTTGGCTCCATCTTTATTATACGAATATAGTGTGTAATTTTTACACTAAGTAATTTTTTTTATTTTTTTTACTTAATATTGAAAGTCATACCTTTATCTGCTTAAAATAACTAAATTTTACTTTGGAACAAATTTTACCTCATTTAGATTCTGTATTCTCGATAGATTGCGTTTTGTTTGGATTTGATGGTAAGGAACTAAAAATCCTGCTCATTGAAAGGAATGAAGAACCATTTAAAGATTGGTGGGCCTTGCCCGGTAACATTGTTGGCCCTGATGAAAGTTTAGATCAGTCTGCTTCCCGCATTTTATACGAACTTACCGGTTTGCGCGGCATTTACATGGAGCAATACTATGCTTTTGGCGATCCGAACAGGCACCCGCAGGGTAGGGTAATTACCTTGGCCTATTATGCCCTGATCCGTTTGGGCGGCGATAAAGAACTGAGGCCTATTAGTACTTATGCTAAACGCGCCAATTGGCTGCCGATTACCGATCTGCCTAAACTGGCTTTCGATCACCAGAAGATTTACGATAAGGGTTTAGAAAAAATAAAACGCCGGATCAAACACCAGCCGATTGCATTTGAGCTGTTGCCCGAAAAATTTACACTAACACAGCTGCAGCATGTTTATGAACTGGTGCTGGGCAAAAAACTGGATAAAAGAAATTTTAGAAAGAAAATTGTAAGCTTTGGCGTGCTTAAAGAGCTTGATGAAAAACAAAAAGGCGTTTCATACCGTGCAGCCACCCTGTACCGCTTTGATAAACGTAAATATGCCAAGCTTTTTGGTAAGGAGATTTCGTTCTAGTGGAGTGTGCTGAGCGTTTGGTGCTGAGCGGATAGCGTTTGGCGTGGATCGACTTCTAAACTACAGCGGTCACCCTGATCCGATAGCTATCGGATTTATTTCAGGGTCTATCTAACAGGAAAGATGCTGATCCCGATGTGAAAATCGGGACAGCATGACGATCGCATCAGAAAAAGGGGCTAAAATAAACATACAATAATATTAATCGATTCTGAAGTTATCATAAAACGAAAAAATCCCAGTTTTGCAAGCTGGGATTTTTTATGCTGTATTATTATATGTTGCCTAACTCTGGACTAAAGACTAGCCTTAGTACCAACAATTATGGTTCGAGCCGTAGCACTCCAAACTGAGAACCCAAGCTCCAAACTAGCCTTTAGGTGCCAGTTCAAGGTGGTAATGTACCAGGTCATCTATAGGCGAACGGATAATTTTACCTACACCCATTTCGTAACGGTCGGCCACAATACTTAATATATCGCGGAAACTGTAACCTACAGAACCCACACAGTTTAACTTGTGGTCTTTATAGTTAGGGTAGTGGATAACCAATGCTTCGAAAAATGCGGTAAAAGCATAATCAATGGTAGCAAAGGCATAATCTTCGTAATTATCTTTGAAATCGTATAAAAATTTACTGAAACTTGCGCAGAAACGGTTTGGCAATGGTTTGTTGTAAATGTTATCGAAAATATCTTCGTTGGTTAAAGCATAGTTATCGTAAAAAGCTTCGCGTAAGCCTTTTGGCATATAACCTTTCATGTAATCGCTCAAAATACGTTTACCAATGTATGATCCGCTACCTTCATCGCCTAAGAAATAGCCCAAAGAATCGATATTCATGGTAATTTCAGTTCCATCGTAAAGACATGAGTTTGTGCCTGTACCTAAAATAGCAGCAAATCCTGGCTCGTTTCCAAGAAGTGCCCTGCAAGAGGCAAGTAAATCATGACCTACAAAAATACTTGCATTGGTAAAAATCTGTTTCATGGCATCGGCCACAATCTTTACATTTGCAGGTGTAGAACAGCCGGCGCCATAGTAGTAAACTGCTGTTAATTTTTCTCTTTCCAAGTGGTCTGGTAGAGTCTCATTTAAAGATTTTACAATGTACTCTCCCTTTGAAAAGTATGGGTTGTAACCTTCAGTGTTAAAGTAAATTTTTCTGCCGGCCTCGTTAATCAAACACCAATTTGTTTTGGTAGATCCGCCGTCTGCAATTACTATCATTTTATTTATTTTTGGTTTTAGCACGATAAAAGTATAAAAACTCTTATATTTTGTATCCTTTTTTTTAATAATTTTTTAACAATTTGTTGTTGTCGAAAATTAAGTGTGTAAAAAATACACTATATACGGCGTTTAATCGCCGAAAAACCTTAAAATTATACCAGAAAGGGCATTGGTCTTTTTTTTTAACATCAACAATATTTTACAATCCGTTAGCGAAATGAACAGCAGATTTTTAGATTTTAGAAGTGATACCGTAACCAGGCCAACAGCCGGAATGTTGGATGCCATGATGAGTGCAAAAGTAGGGGATGATGTTTTTGGTGAAGACGAAACGGTGCATCAGCTGGAAACAAAACTGGCCGCTACCTTTAATATGGAAGCGGGCTTGTTCTGCCCATCGGGAACAATGACCAACCAGATCGCCATTAAGTGTTTTACCCAGCCCATGGATGAGGTGATCTGCGATCAGACCGCGCACGTTTACCGCTACGAAATAGGTGGTATTGCTTTCCACTCGGGTGCATCGGTACGCTTACTGCATGGCGAACGTGGTATTTTAACCCCGGAGTTAATAGAACCAGAAATTAATGAAGATAACATCCACTACCCCAACTCCAGTTTGGTGGTGTTAGAAAATACCGTAAATAAAGGGGGTGGAAGCTGCTATACATTATCGCAGATTGCGCCCATTCATCACCTTTGTAATATAAAAGGATTGAAACTGCATTTGGATGGTGCACGTATTTTTAATGCACTTACCGCCACCGGCGATGAGGCCAGTGCCTATGGTAAATATTTCGATGGTATTTCGGTGTGCTTATCCAAAGGTTTGGGCGCACCGGTGGGCTCTGTTCTACTCGGTACCAAACAAATGATCCATAAAGCACGTAAAATAAGGAAAGCTTTTGGTGGTGGCATGCGCCAGGCAGGTTTTTTGGCCGCGGCGGGTATTTATGCGCTCGATCATCATGTACTACGTTTAAAGGATGACCATGCCCATGCCCGGGCATTGGCCAGTGCACTTGCCCGTGCTTCCTACGTAAAATCGGTAATGCCTGTAGAAACCAATATTGTTATTTTTGAGGTAGAAAAGGGTGCTGCAGATAAAATTGTGAACCAGTTAAAAGAAAAAGGCCTGCTCTGCAATACCACCAGCAGCAGCACCATCAGGCTGGTTACCCACTTAGATCTTAGTGCCGAAATGATCGATAAGGCAATTGAAATAATATTACATTTGTAGTAGTCAGAGGTCCGAAGACGGAAGGCCGAAGTCAATAATATAGTTCATGGTCAAATAGTCAGGTAGTTCATTTACAATCTGCATACACACAAAGTCTAACCAATATGCCCAATAACTCCAAACGCCAAGTTCCAATCTCCAAACTTTTAATCGCTAACCGTGGCGAAATAGCTTTGCGCATTATGCGCTCTGCCAAAGAAATGGGCATTAAAACGGTTGCGGTTTTTTCGGAAGCCGATCGCAATGCATTGCATGTGCGCTATGCCGATGAAGCGGTTTTTATTGGTCCTGCACCTTCCAACCAAAGTTATCTGGTAGGAGAGAAAATTATCGATGCCTGTAAATTAACAGGGGCCGAAGCCATCCATCCGGGTTACGGTTTCCTATCAGAAAATGCGGGTTTTGCACAAATGGTTGCCGATGCGGGTTTAATCTTGGTTGGTCCTTCGCCACAGGCCATGGAAACCATGGGCAATAAACTATCGGCAAAAGCTGCGGCATTAAAATATAATATCCCAATGGTGCCTGGCACCGAAGAAGCTATACAGGATGTGGAACAGGCAAAGCAAAGGGCCATTGAAGTGGGCTTCCCGATTTTAATCAAGGCTGCGGCAGGTGGTGGTGGAAAAGGCATGCGCATAGTAGAGCAGGTAGCCGATTTTGAAGAGCAGATGCAGTTGGCGGTAAGCGAGGCCACCTCGGCATTTGGTGATGGGGCCGTTTTTATCGAACGTTATGTTACTTCACCAAGGCATATCGAAATTCAGGTGCTGGGCGATACGCATGGCAATATTGTGCATCTCTTTGAACGTGAATGTTCTGTGCAGCGCCGCCACCAAAAAGTGGTAGAAGAAGCTCCTTCTTCGGTTTTAACTGAAAAAATTAGGCAGCAGATGGGTAAATGTGCAGTGGATGTGGCCCGTTCGGTAAATTATACTGGAGCAGGAACTGTGGAATTTATCCTGGATGAAAACCTCGATTTCTTTTTTCTCGAAATGAATACCCGTTTGCAGGTAGAGCATCCGGTAACTGAACTGATCACAGGGATCGATCTCGTAAAAGAGCAGATTAAAATTGCTTCGGGCGAAAAATTGAGTTTTAGCCAGGAAGATTTAAAAATCAGTGGACATGCCATCGAGCTGAGGGTTTACGCGGAAGATCCGGCCAATAACTTCCTTCCGGATATCGGTGTTTTAAAAACCTACAATACCCCAAAGGGTAATGGTGTTAGGGTTGATGACGGCTTTGAACAAGGCATGGAGATCCCGATTTATTATGACCCGATGATTGCCAAACTGATAACTTACGGCAAAGATAGGGAAGAAGCTATTGAGCGCATGGTAAGGGCTATTGAAGAATATGATATTACGGGGATAGAAACTACCTTGGCTTTTGGTAAATTTGTAATGCAGCACGAGGCTTTTAAAAGCGGTAATTTTGATACGCATTTTGTAGGTAAATACTTTACACCGGAAAGTTTAAAGGTACAGGATGAAACAGAAGCACTGATTGCCGCAGTAATAGCCACCCAGATTTTCCAGAAAAAGGAGCTGAAAGTGGCAGATGTGGTTGTTAAAAATACCTCGGACTGGAGAAAGAATAGATTGAAATATTAGTACATTTTACTATTGCGTGGACCGTCATTCCCGCCTGCGCGGGAATGACGGTTCGAAGAAATAAAATAAACACCAATGTTCACAGGAATTATAGAAACCCTTGGCGAAGTTACCGCCATCAAAAACGATCATACCAACATTCATTTTACCATTTCATCGGCCATTAGCCATGAGCTGAAAATAGATCAAAGCGTTGCGCACAACGGCGTGTGTTTAACGGTTGTGGCTTTAAATGATGGTACACATACCGTTACCGCAATAGATGAAACGCTGAATAAGACCAATCTGGATGCACTAAAAGTTGGCAGTAAAGTAAACTTGGAGCGCTGCATGCAGATGAATGCCCGTTTGGACGGACACATTGTGCAGGGGCATGTAGATCAAACCGCGGTATGTATTAAACGCGAAGAGTTGGACGGAAGCTGGGAATACCGCTTTAAATACGATGCTTCTGCCGGAAATGTAACTGTAGAAAAGGGTTCGGCCTGTGTTAACGGGATTAGTTTAACGGTTGTAAATTCTGCTACTGATGAATTTTCGGTATTTATTATCCCTTATACTTTCGAACACACCAATCTCCAGGAAGTAAATGTTGGCGATACTGTAAACTTAGAGTTCGATATTATCGGAAAATACGTAGCCCGCTTAATGAATAAATAGTTGGTTTATTTTCTTTTTAAGTTGTTGTTGTTGAATTGTTTATGTGGTTTTTAGCGTTGTTGTAACGCTTAATTTTTCATGACAGTGCAGGATAGTTGAGCGGATAATATTGCTGATTATTACTGTGAAACACAAAAAACCTAACACTAACCACTTATGAACAAGATCTTCCGCATGCCGGGCGCAGTAATTACCCTAGCGCTGTTGTTTTCTTTTTTTACCAATAGCTATGCGCAAAAAATCTCGGTAAAAGATTTAACTGTTGAGCATTTAGTAAATCCTTTTAGTATAGATAATCCCAAACCAAGGTTTAGTTGGAAACTGGTTTCTGATGCAAAAAATACCAAGCAGAACAGTTACGAAATCAGGTTGGGCACCACAGCCAATATCAATAAAGTTGTGTGGAAAGCGGCAGTAAATAAGGATCAATCGGTACTGGTTACTTACGATGGCCCTCAACTAGCGTCGAAAACCAAATACTACTGGCAGGTAAGGATAAAAGATAACCATGGTAACCGCTCGGCATGGTCGCCGGTGCAATATTTTCAAACTGGTTTAAAACCTGAAGATTGGTCGGCAAAGTGGATTGCTGTTGAAGGGAAAGATACCTCAATGGCAAGTCCATTGTTTAGAAAGGAATTTAACCTTAAAAAAGAAGTACGTTCGGCAACAGCTTATATTACGGCAAAAGGATTGTATGAGGCTGCCATAAACGGCAAGCGCATCAGTCGGTCTTATTTCGCTCCAGGCTGGACCAGTTATAAAAACCACATTCAATATCAGGTTTATCAACTGGATAAATCGTTAAAAAAAGGAGCCAATGCCATTGGTGTTGCACTTGGCGATGGCTGGTATAAAGGGCGTATCGGTTTTAGCAACCAGAAACACTTTTATGGCGATACGCGGGCATTGTTGTTGCAGCTTGAAATTGTATATACCGATGGCACCCAAGAAACCATTACAACCGATAACAGCTGGAAAACAGCTTATGGCCCAATATTGGCATCGAACATTTATGATGGTGAAAACTATGATGCCAGATTAGAAATTAAAGGTTGGAACAATAGTGGTTTTAAGGAAACAGCTTCGTGGAAACCCGTACAGCTATTGCCTAATGGCCCTGAAAAACTGGTGGGCATGAGCGGTCCGCAGGTAACCAAGCACGAAGAATTTAAAGCTTTAAAAATATTTAAAACACCTTTGGGAGAAACTGTTGTAGATTTTGGCCAAAACCTGGTGGGCTGGGTAATGCTTAAGGCAAAAGGACCTGCAGGTACTAAAATTACGATCAGCCATGCAGAAGTGTTAACCAAAGAGGGGAATTTTTATACCACCAACCTGCGTACAGCCAAGCAGCAGAATAATTATACCTTAAAGGGAGGCGAGGAACAGACTTTTGAGCCTCATTTCTCTTTCCAGGGTTTTAGGTACGTAAAAATAGACGGTTACCCTGGCGAACTCAAATTGGCCGATTTAACTGCAGTTGCCGTGTATTCGGATATGAACACCACCGGTAAATTTACCACTTCGAATGCACTTTTAAACCAGTTGCAGCACAACATTGCCTGGGGCCAGCGTGGTAACTTTGTAGATGTGCCAACGGATTGTCCGCAAAGGGATGAGCGTTTGGGCTGGACCGGTGATGCACAGGCATTTGCTTTAACAGCTGCCTACAACATGGATGTATCGGGCTTTTTTACCAAATGGTTAAAAGATGTATCGGCCGATCAGCTTCCGAACGGAAGTGTGCCTTTTGTAGTGCCCAATGTGTTAAACAGTAACGATGCAGGCTCTGCGGGCTGGGCCGATGTGGCTACCATTATTCCCTGGGATATGTACATCTCTTATGGCGATAAGGGGATATTGGAAGCGCAGTATGACAGCATGAAAAAATGGGTCGATTATATTTCATCTGTATCAAAAAACAACCTATGGAATACAGGCTTTCACTTTGGCGACTGGTTGTTTTACCGCCCCAACGATGATAATGATGGGCGTGCAGCCGTTACCGATAAATACATGATTGCACAAACATTTTATGCACATTCTACACAATTGCTGATTAATGCCGCAAAGGTTCTGGGTAAAACCGACGATGTGGCCAAATACAGCGATCTGTTGGAGAAAATAAAATCGGCCTACATTAAAGAAAACATGACCCCGAGCGGTAAACTGATTTCGAACACGCAAACAGCTTACGTATTGGCCCTACAGTTTGATATGCTGCCCGAAAATTTACGCGCACAGGCCGCTCAACGGCTTGTAGATAATGTGAGGGATTACGGTAACCACCTTACCACAGGCTTTTTGGGTACACCTTACCTTTGCCATGTTTTGAGCCGTTTTGGGCACGAAAATGTAGCTTACGATTTATTGATGCAAGAAAGTTATCCATCATGGTTATATCCGGTTAAAAGAGGGGCCACTACCATTTGGGAGCGTTGGGATGGAATTAAACAGGATGGTTCTTTCCAAACAGCCGATATGAATTCTTTTAATCACTATGCCTACGGTGCCATTGGCGATTGGATGTACAAAAATATTTCGGGCATTAACCCTACAACCGAGCAGCCAGGTTACAAAGCATTTGTAATTGCACCTAAACCGGGCGGTAATTTAAGCAGCGCATCGGCAGAGCTCGAAACTGTTTATGGTACCATAAAGTCGTCATGGACAATTGCTGACGGTATTTTTAAACTGGATGTAACCGTTCCGGCAAATTCGACGGCTACGGTAATTTTGCCAAAAACGGATAAAAAAGAAGAAATAGGCTCTGGAAGCTACCATTTTGAATATAAATATTAATCGCTTATAATTGCAGCATCACTAAAAAACTGTATTAACAATTTGTCATCCTGAGCTTGTCGAAGGACCAGTAAATGCATTAACAGGCGTTTCGACAGGCTCAACGTGACAGATATCAGATTGCGATACAGTTTCAACCAAATGCCCCAAAAATAAATGTACAGTAAAGAAGAATCAGCCAGGTTACGCCAACAGTTTTGGATCAGTTTTGGGCAATACATGAAACCTGTACCCTCAGCCAGTGGTTCGACCGTAAACTGGACCAACTATAAAACCGGGGTTAAAAACATCTTCTTTAAAATGGATGTGGATAAGAAAAAGGCCTTTGTCGCCATTCAGCTTTCGCATCCCGATCCCGATATCAGGCACCTTATATTTGAGCAGTTTGAAGAATTTAAGCTCATGTTTACCAATACCTTAAACGAAGAATGGGACTGGATCAAAGATGCAACCGATGATTTTGGCAAAACGGTTTCCTTAATTTCCATCAGCATTGGTGGGGTTAGCATATTTAACCAGCAGCATTGGCCAGAGCTAATTTCCTTTTTTAAGCCAAGGATAATCGCCCTCGATGAATTTTGGGACAATGTAAAACCTGTTTTCGAAAACCTGGTTTAATCGGCCAGGTTGAGCTGCGCAATTCTATCTTTCGTAAATTTAATTTCTTCCTTATCTCCAGTTGTACTCGGCTTACTTTTTAAATAGAGGTTATAATATTTCAGGGCATTGCCCGATTGTTTTAACTTGGTATCGTAAAATACAGCCATCCGGTAATACAGTGCCGGAACAATTTTAAACTGGAGTCCCTTTTTATAGGCTGCGTTAGCGAGTGTTAACTGGTTGTTTTCTTCGTAAACCAATCCCAATAAGGCATAGTAGCTGGCGGTATTGGATGAAATGGCTTCATCTATCGTTTTTTTGGTGTATGCTGCAGCCTGTGGATAATTTTTCAAGGCCCGATAACTCAGCGAAGTATAGTATAAGGTTGCTTCATTCTGCATCGCGGCGGCTTCCAAAAGCTTAAAAAGATTAATAGCCTGCTGGTATTTTTTGGCGTAATAGTAAGCTTTGGCTACATCTTTTATCACACCTGCATCGGCAGCATCTTTTAATAACTTTTCGCCTGAGGCAATTACTTCAGTATATTTTTTTAGCTGGTTGGCTATGGGGAGTTTTGCCCGCTGTAGGATCAGGTTATCGCTATCGCCCTTAATAGCTATATCGAGCACATTGTAAGCTTTTTCATATTGTTGATACTTGCTATGTACTTCTGCCAGATCGGTAGCTACATCACCCTCCAAAGGATTAATTTTATTGGCTTTTAACAGGTAGATCATTTTTATCGAATCATTAGGCGTACTGTACAGGTTGGCCAGCAGCTTGTATACATTAAAGTTATTGCTATCTATTTTTACCACTTCGGCGTAGTACTGTTTTGCCTTTGCCGTGTTGCCCCTTTTGGTATTGATGTTGCCCAGACTAAAAAGAATAGGCAGGTTTTGTGGCTGCAGGGTATAGGCCTTGGCATAATATTTTTCGGCTTCAGCGTTGTTGCCGGCCATTAAAAAACAGTAGCCCATTTGGCTGAGTGTTTTAAAATCGTTTACCTCTTCTCCATAAATATTTTTAAGGTATTGCGCGGCATCTGCAAAACGCTGTGTTTGATAAAAATCGAACAGCTTTTCTTTATCAACAGCGGCAGTACTCTGACTGTATGCTATTAAACCAAAACCCAATAAAAATAAAGACAGTGCTAGCTTTTTCATGATCCGTAATTTTAAACTAATTTATTAGTTGTTTTTGATAATTCCAAATCAGCTGGCAAAGCATTATAAATTAAAAACAAAATAACAGGTAGAGGCGTTATACAAATAGTTTAACTAAAAATAAGAACCTATGAATACTTTAAAGAAATTTGAATTAATGGAAAAGATTGTGCGTGAATTGGAAGATCTACAAAATTCTCAGCAGGCACTTATTCAAAAAATTGCTAAAATAGAGGTCGATAACATAGAACTGGGTGATAGCCGTTTGGAAAAAGATTTACCTGATGTTCATCAAAATTTAGCAGATAACTTAGATACTATTTCAGGAATTTTAGATTACTTTGCAGGTAAAACACAAAATTTTGGTGATAAAAACAATGTTGATGCTTTGAAAGAACAAGAAGCCATTAACAATGCCACCAGCTAAAAACTTAAAACATGAAATTTTTATCTTTAACCCTCGCCTTTCTGCTTGTTGGCTTATTTGCCAGTGCACAGGTATTACCATCTTTCCAGCTTGGCATTAAGGCTGGTGCAAATTTTTCGAAATTTGATAGCGAAAACACTTTCAGCAGCGATAACCGCGCAGGCTTTTACGGTGGCCTTTGGGCCAGAGTAGGTGCTGCAGGCGTTTATTTCCAACCGGAACTTTATGTTTCAGGAAAAAAGGCTGATTTGGTTAGTGAGAGTACAGGAGAGGTGAATAAGGTACGTTTTACGAGTTTGGATGTGCCTTTATTGGTGGGTACCAAATTTGGTGCAGCTGGTATTGGTGTACGTTTAAATACAGGACCGATGTTTTCGTTGATATTGGATGAAAATCAAAACTTTGGCCAGGCAGCAGGGAATGTGTTTAGGGCCGATTTTAAAAATCAGGCTTTGGCATGGCAGTTTGGTGCAGGTTTAGACCTGAAAAAACTGAGTTTCGATGCCCGTTACGAACTTGGTTTATCCAAAATCAATAAAGCCGGTTATCCTGGTACTAAGCTAAACTTATTTACAGTTGGTTTAGGTTACAGGATTTTATAAAATTAAATCTAATTTTTTCCAAAAATCGTCATCTCGATCCGATAGCTATCCGATCTGGATGACGATTTTTTATGTTGTGGTGTTGCTTCCTGTCTGTGCTGTCGGATGTTTCCAGCTAACTTAAGCCAATACTAACAATAAGCTCTAATTGATTAAGCCCTATTTTTCCAGTTCAACTTCTGTAAGCTCGTAAGCAAACGATCCATTTTTTGGTACAATCGGCGTTGCCCTTCCAACACTTAGTGCTTTGATAAACGATGCGCCAAAGTAAAATATCAATGAAGAATAAAATACAAATAGCATAATTACGATAATGGAACCGGCCGAACCATAAATATTGCTGATATTGCTTAAGGGCAATAAAATTCTTAAAATGTATTTCCCTACGGTGAAAAGGCATCCGGTTAATAATCCGCCAGAAATTGCCGCGCGCCAAGTAGGGCGCCCGTTGGTTAAATACCTGAACAATAGGGTAAACCAGGTGGTTACAATCACAACAAAAACAATCTGGTTAATTATCGAGGTTAAAATGAGCCCAAATGATGGTGAACCACTTTTTAAATAAGCACCAATGTAAGCCTGTACGCTATCGGCCAATAAGCCTATAAAAAACAATATTCCGGCCAATAGGATGATGGTAACTGAAATAGCCCTCGATTGAAGTGTGTAAATAATCCCTTTTTTATCTTTCTGACCGATGTTCCATATCTGTTCTAAAGAATTTTTAATGACATTAAAAAGGGTGGTGGCTACAAAAAGGAAAAATATAAAACTAAAAAGGGTAACATACCAGGCCTGATCTATCCCACGGATGTTCCTTAAAGTGGTTCTAATCTGTACAATACTATCGTTATCCAGAATATTGGATAAGCGTTCAAACAAACGGGTTACAAATAACCTCCTATCGGTAAACATGCCGAAAAGCCTGATGAGGATAATCAGGATTGGCGGCAGGGCAAAATTGGTGAAAAAAGCGGTAGCTCCGGCCAATCGTAAGGGGTCATTCTGCTGAAATAAATTAAATGCTTTTCTTACGGTAGAGAAAAAAAACTTCAGATCTTCTTTTATCGATGGCATCGCTCCTGCGTTAAACTAAAAAGCCCGAAAATAGTAAAAATACTTCGTTCAGGCCTTTTCATAAATGTAAAGATTCTAATTGGTTTTAGTGAAAACCAGTAATGTTTTATCGCCATTTAAAAGATACAGTTTATTATCAGCCAGTTTCGCACCGTTAACCTGATTTAGGGCATGTAAATACGAACGCTCTGCCGCATCTGTTTCCTGGCAGAACATCCTGGTGCCGAAAACATCTTTTACACTTATTTTATTGTCGGCAATTTCTGCACGGCCGCCGTAGTTGTTACAGAAAGATTTTCCGCTTATTTTAAGGCTATCGGCGAAGTTTAAGGTAGCTTTTGCCGATTGGGGCAGGCTTAAACCTGGCAGTTCGGTTAATTCCCATTTGGTATTGGTAAAACTCGCCGGATCTAATTTTTCTTTACAGGATGCAAATAGTAAGATCATCAGTCCGCATACAATAAAATTTTTCATAATAAAAGGTTTTATGGTTCCTTTTTACCATCAAAAACTAAACCATAAAACGCCGTGTAGAAATTTCGCTAGTTTTTCTTTTTCAGGAATTCTGTTTTCAGCACGATAACTGTTCCATTAACCTTGCCTTCAATCGCTTTGGGATCGTTGGTTAAGCGGATGTTTTTTACCGCTGTGCCCTGCTTTATATCAGCGGCCATACCTTTAACCTTTAAGGTTTTAATTACCGTAACCGAATCGCCTTCGCTTAAAATATTGCCGTTGCTATCTTTAAATTCCATATCATTGCTCTTTGCGGCGAAATTAGAATTTATAATCGGATAATTGCAGATTGTTTTTCAATACGCATCCAATGGTGTTTAATGCCCTGGTAATCGAACACCGAAATCCGCTTTAGCCCGGTTTTTTCCAATACGTGGATCGATCCCAGGTTATTTACATCGGCTATTCCAATAATTTCATTGAGCTGCAATATGTTAAAGCCATAATCTCTTGCGGCAATAGCCGTTTCAGTAGCATAGCCCTTTCCCCAATATCTTTTGCTAAACCTATAGCCCAGATCGTAATAATTACTGTGGTTGTTATGGGTTTCTTTAATCAATTTTAATCCAGACCAGCCCACAAAATTACCGGTTTCTTTCTCTATAACCGCCCAGCGGCCAATTCCATTTTCGCGGTATTGCGTGTGTATAAATTCAATATCGGCTTCACTCTGTGCGATCGATTTTACCGGTTTGTTGCCCAGGTAAAGGTGAACTTCAGGATCGCTGTCCATTTCAAACATTCCTGGGGCATCTGTAGCCAGCAGCGCTCTTAAAATCAAGCGCTTGGTTTCGGCGTAAATCTTCATCAATAGTTACTAAAAAAGCGTTAAGGTGAAGCTAATTTATAAAATCTATTTAATTCCTTATTGATCAGATATGGTTCCAATTAATAAATATTCTTTGGCTGCTTTTGGTTTTTTAAGAAAAATCTTCCTGAAAATGAATGCTTCAGGAAGATTTGAACTTGGCAGTTACATTAGGCAACTTGTGCAGTTAACGGGTCTTTGGCTTTCCTTTTTAAAATAAGAGCTGCAACCAAAGAGATAATCAAACCTACCGGTAAAATTTCCAGGTAGGTAAAAAGCACCACCATAATGGGGTTTTTATAAAGCTCTTGGTTAACGGCAAGTTCTTTGGCCTGTTTCGCAATTTCGGCTGCTGATGCGCCTCCTGCTTTTGCTTCTCTCAGTGCCTGAGCCACGTATCTGTCCATAAAATCGGGCATAAAGAAATAGTAATCAATCAGCCAGGTAATAACATAAAGGGTAGAAGCGATTAAGCTGATCAGTAAGCCTATTCTAAAGGCCTTGCCAAAGGTTATCGATCCATTATTATATTTATCCCGGTAGTTTACAATGCCTACAAAAATAAAAGAGAAAGCCAAAACCATGGAGGCATAGCCTATCAGCATGCTGTGCTCAAGGTTTGGGTCGCTATAGCACCTAGCCATAGAAAGCACCATTAAGATTGATACGATTAAACCAGCAATTAATCCGAATACAATTACGTTCTTTTTCATCTGTTTGTTTTTTAATAAGCCATCATAATCTCTTTTTAGCCCTCGAGAAGTATTGATGCCTTTGTGGTTTTTTATAAAGTTTACCTTACAAAATTGTGCTGAATATTGTTGTAAAGCCTCATACTTTAGGGTGATTTTTTAGATTCAGCCTATTTTCATGCTAAAGTATTAAGGAATAAGGTTGAGTCGTTTAGCAGTCTCTATGGCCTGTGTTCTACGTTTTACATCCAGTTTTTCAAATAATCGGGCGTTGTGTGTTTTGATGGTATTGAGTGAAACAAATAACCGTGAGGCAATTTCTTGATTGCTCAATCCTGCCGAAAGCAGTTGCAAAACTTCTAATTCTCTTTTACTGATGTTTCGCTCGGATAAGGCTTTTTCGTTAAGGATAAAGCTTTCTGGTTTTTCTGCAAAAACTTTCTTTTCAATGAGTATGGTTTTGGGTTTTGTTAATTTAAGGGCCAACCAAATGCCCAAACCTGTAAAAATAACAGCTATTGAGCCTGCGTAAATTTCGAAAGCATGGTTAATAATGATGAAGCGGAGTTCGAGCCATTTCAATAAAAAAAGCAGTGCAGCAAGAAAAACCCCATAAAGAATGATGCTTTTGTTTTTAGTTAGAAAATTTGGAGCGCTTGCCATGGGTTCTGCTTTAGTCAAAAATAAGGAATTTTGTTTTAAATGGTTGCGGGCTTTTTTAGCGCAATTTCGCGGAGAGAGAAACGCAAAGATCGCAGCCTTTGTGCATTTTACGATTTATTTACCACAAATTGCACGGACAGCTCCAAGCTGGGCTCACTTCTTTTTCTTGGCGCTTTCCTTTGTTTACTCTGCGGAAAAAAAACGGCAGTTGCTTAGCTTGCCATGTTGTTCAAACTGCTCATACTTTTAGGTCACCACAAATTTTATTCAATTGCAGTAATTTTATGGTGACTTTAATAAATTAAAAGCCAGAAAGATTATAAATTAGCGGAAAAAATAAATAGCTATTCTCATGAAAATTACGCTTTACGCATTCATTATTTCTATCGTACTGTTTGGCTGTGGCTCAAGTTCGGAAAAGACTTACAAAGCCAGACCTATTGCTGCCAACGAAGATTTTAACGTTTTTCCTAAATCGAAAAAAGAGATCCTTACCATTGTTAAAACAGATTCGGGTGCATTGGCTTATGCCGACCGTTTTGCCATCAACTATAAAGATACAACCATTACTATCGATGATGTACCTAAACCTGCTGCTAAAAAATTTTTGAGTGCTTCTTTTATCAATACACAAAAAACTGCCGTATTGGTTCAGGTATCGGATGGAAGTGGTAAAAAAGCTCCTTTTTACATCATTTACTTAAACGATGGTAAAACCGAAGTGGTTAGCTTAAATAAAGCATCAAAAGGTGCCGAAGATAAAAAATATACAAACGGCCTTGAAGAGTTAACCCGTACCAGTATTTTGATAAATAATGATTATTTTATCAATACGGTTAATTCAAAGGTGTATCCGGTTAAAAGACAAAAAGAGGATGAACGTATTCAGGGTAAGTTTTTTATGTACTCGAGTGATAAAACAACACTTGTGTTTTTAACGGCAAATTCGCTATACCAAACCAATGTGGCCAATGGCGAAACCTTTACACTGCCTTTGCCAGCATCATTAACCAGCCAACCTGAAACCCTGGTAAGCAATATTCAACGCGATTATACCTGGGTGCCAAGTGCAAACGGTACACCGTTTTTAAAGAAAAATGCTGATGATGACCGCATTGTTGATATAAAAGAGTTTAAACATTAACAGTATCTAACCCATTTAAAAAGCCACTACATTTATTCGTAGTGGCTTTTTTGCATTTTACCTGCCAGGTTTTGTAATGCATCGGCTTAAACAACCATTGTTCGGAAAGTGAGGTTTACCCTTGGCCTATTTACCTTTTTAGTAGGCGGGAGGCGGTGTAACCAATTGGTCTGCGTTTCATCTTTCATTACCAGTAAACTTCCATGTTCTAATAATAAGGTTACTGTTTCTTTAGTTTGCTTATGCTTAAAAAGGAACCGCCGCTCGGCACCAAAGCTTAACGATGCAATGGCCGAATCTTTTGCCAAAGCCTTTTCGTCATCACTATGGTAAGCCATTCCCTCGTCGCCGTTGTGGTATAAATTTAGCAGGCACGAATTAAAGCTCGTACCTGTTTGCACCTCTGCCACGTTTTTTAAATCAATTAGTGCTTTAGTCCAGGGTAGGGCCAGTTTTGATTTGTTTGAATACGTATAAGAATAAGCTTCATCGCCATACCAGGCTACTTTTCGCTTGGTAATAATGTGCTTTCCCATAATAAAAGCCTCGTCGTTTTTCCATTCAATGGTATCCATCAGCACATCGAAATAATGATTAGCTGCTAAGGGAGAAAATAACTTTCCATAATAATTTACTGTTCCACCATAAGGCAGCAGGTTTTGGTTAATATCTATTTCTGAGTTGAATAAATCCATTGTTTATATTCTTTTTTTAAGCAATGCCCGCATGGGCGGTAACCATATTGAATTGCCTCCTTTGCTGAACTGAAAAATACGCGGTTTTGTTTTTTCATGCGTTTTCCTGATTTGCAGTTCAACAGGCCATAAATTTTTAATCTGGCGTTTCCGCCGAAACAAATTTCATCATTTCTGAAAAGCTTTTTAAATGTTGTTACCGAAATGTCAGTATGCCTGATCATGGTATGATCGGATTGGCCTTCGCAGCTTCCCAACCAATAATCGCTGTTTTTCGGTTTACTCCCCAGTGGTATCCGCCTAAAGCACCGCTCGATTGTATTACCCGGTGGCACGGGATCAGAAAAGCGACTGGGTTATCGCCTATGGCTGTGCCAACTGCTCTTGAGGCATTTGGATTTTGCAGCTGTTTGGCTATGTTTCCGTAAGTGGCCAGCTTTCCCATTGGGATTTTTAACAGGGCTTCCCAAACCTTTAACTGAAAATCTGTTCCTTTAAGGTGCAGTTTAATCTGGTGTAGTTTGCTCCAATCGTGACTAAATATGTATAACGCGTTCTGTTGTTCTTTATCCAGTATCTGCTGGTATTGGGCAGATGGAAATTTGTGCATAAGATCGGCCAATGCTTTACTTTCCACCTCGTAGAAAGCGATATGACAAATCCCTTTTGGGGTACTGGCTACAAGAATATTTCCGAACGGACTTTCAGCGAAACTATAATTGATATGGAGGTTTTCTCCGCCATTTTTATATTCACCTGGTGTCATCCCTTCAATGTTCACAAAAAGATCATGCAGTCTTCCTGTGCCCGAAAGGCCTGTTTCTAAAGCTGTAGCGAATAAACTCTGGTTTTCCTTTAATAATTCTTTCGCGTAGCCGATGCTGATATACTGTAAGAAACGTTTTGGTGTGGTACCCGCCCATTCGCTAAACAACCTTTGAAAGTGGAAAGGGCTTAAATTGACCTTTTCGGCAATTTCCTCTAAATTGGGCTGCCTTTTAAAATTAGCTTGTATATAGTTAATGGCTTCGGCTATCCTATTAAAATTAATTTCCTCTTGTGGTTTCATGGTCTGAAAAATTGATATCCAAAAGTAGTTTGAAAACAGGGGCTAAACTACCCGAAACTTGCTAAGTTTAGAGGTTTGAAGTATTGGAAGCCTCTGAAGAAAAAAACTCTATTTGCCATTGCTGTGTTTTTGCGGCCTGTTTATTTGCTGCAATGGTCCAAGGAGGGTAAACACGGATACCTCTTTTACCTTCTACTCCATTGTTAGTGATAATTTTATGCTGTGCGAGTATTGCTTTAGGGAAAATGAACTGCCCAAAGTGTTTATCGGTTTCTGATGAAATAATCAGGAGATCAAAATCGTCGAGATCATCAAATGGAATGGTAATGCCAAGATTGTTTCTTTTCCAGATGGTAACAAACTGCCCAGTTTTTTTGGGTGTAATTTTAGAAAGCCGGTGCATAATTTTGAGGTGGTTGAGCTGAAAAGTACAGGCATTATATTCCTGACTCTCACTTTCTGTTTGGTAATTGCTGATTTTGTATCCCAATGGCTGATAAATTAACTTCGATGCGGTTACTAAAACTTCAGGCAATTGGTTAAGCAATGTTTCTTTTTCTAACATAATGTTGTTCAACCTATTGCTCTTCGATAATCGATTCACCTTTTGATCTGTCTCCTGATGTCCACTCCCAGGTTTCATGAAGTCTGATTTTACCACTGGCCAGGCGTTCTGGTTTAGAATGGCATATCCCCGTCATTAATTCTCCCTGTCGGTTGACCTGATGATAGCGCATTTCAATATTGCCATTTTCATCTACAAGGCCTATTAAATGGCCAAATCTGATCTTTCCGCCGCTATATTCAGCACTAAGCAAATTTCCATGCTGTTTATAGGTGAAAACAGTTTCATCTGTAGTTTCTCCGTTTTCAGTGTTGCTAATTGGTCTGAAAACTTTATTGTTGTAGTTTATCATCGGGTGATAAAGCTAGCAATCTCCATTGTGAATAAAAAATAGGATCGATTTAAAACAGTCAATCGATCAATAATCCCTGTTAAATTCACCAATTAAGATAACCACAAACTCTCCTCCCTTTTTACCAATAGAAAGCGTTCATTATCTAAAATTAAATACCCGTATTCATAGCAGAAAATGTAGGCGTTCCCGTTTTGGGTTTTGTAGGTGTAGGTATGGTATTCAAAATTGAAACCGGCTGCAATCAACTTTTTGCGACTAACTTTAGCTTTTCCTGAAGGATTTAAGCTGGCCAATATAGCACGGTTCTTTTTTAAGATACCATTTATCCTTTTAAGTATAAGGTTATCTTCAATCTTTAAGCGATTGTTGTAGTTGTTGCGGCAAGAATCATCGCAAAATTTTTTATCGGCTCTCCCTTTTACTGAGTTTCCGCAATCAAGACATAAACGGTCCATAATAATTTTTAGTTTTTTTATTATGGGATGATGCCCTAAAGTATAAAAATTAATTTGTGGAAGAAAAAAATTAATGCGTTTTATTGGCAATAAAGGTTGATTATCCGGTATTAAACGTTTATAAACGACTATAAATATTTATTAACCGAATAATTTTTGCTTCTGATCGCAATTTTGTTCTGTCGGTTATCGAGGTGATGGCTGGTCGTTAAAGAATTAGAAACTTATAAATTAGAAGATCATGGAAAATGTAATTAACAAAGTTGTATTAAGTGGATTTGCAGGTACTGATGTAGACGTTAAATCATTTGGTAATCAAAAATTGGCAAAAGTTAACCTCGCCGTACATGAATCCTACAGGAATAGTGTAGGAGAGGACATTAAAAAAACGAATTGGTTTACTTTAATTTTCTGGAATGCGAAAGCAGACATTGCTGAATCGCAAGTTAAGAAAGGTGCAAAACTGTCAATTGAAGGGCGTTTACAATCGGGCAGTTACGAAGCGAAAAGTGGAGGCAAACGTTCCTTTACCGAGATTGTAGTGAACGAATTACTTGTAAAAGAAACTGCTGCAGCAACGGCATTTTAGTGATGACCCAATAGCATCATGCATTCATCTGCATGATGCTATTTTTATAGTTTACTATAATTTTATGGATAAACCGGTGTAAAAATTGATACCTGCTGCAGGATTGAAATACCGCCCATTAGCAGCGTTTAAATCATTGCCTAGGCTATAATTGGCATTAAGTAAGTTGTTTACTCCAGCAAATAGTTCTACGTGGGTTTTGCTTAAGCGCAGGTTGCGTATGCCAGCTTTAGCTTCAACAAGGTGATATCTTTTTGCGAAAACCGTATTTGCATCATTTAGCGGAATACCAGAAGTATAATTGTGCTGAACAAACAGGTAGAATTCTTTTTTGAAGTTAAACTCCAAGCTGTTTACTAAAATATGCTCCGGAACGCCGGTAAGTTTATTGCCGCTATAAGAAGAAGTGCCACTTACAAAATTTTCAAACCTGAATTGGCTTAAGGTATAGTTGCTTCTAAGCTGTAAACCTGTTAAAAAAACAGTGCTGTTTCTGATGAGCCAAAGAGAAGCTTCTAGTTCAATGCCCTCCTGTTTGGTTCCACCAGCATTGATAAAGTATTCTGTATCATTTTGGTTTAACCTCCGCACAATGGCATCCTTTAAATTATACCTGAATATAGTCCCATTAGCATAAAAACGATTATTGGCTGATTGGTAACGAAGACCCAATTCATAATTCCAGCCCAACTCCGCCTGCAGGTTATTGTTGATGTTATTATCTGACGACCTTACTTCGGCAATTGTTGGCGGTGAATAACCTTTACTAACAGAAGCCCGGGCTGAGAGGTTTGATGTAATAAGATAGGAGATAGCCGCTTTCGGCATAAACTGGGTATTAAATCTACGTTTTTTTGAATCAGTTACTATGGGGAAATAACTTTGATAATTGTAACTGAAGAAATTCAAGCTCGAAGCGATTTCGACAAGGAATTTGTTATTGATATCAAAGTTTAACTTCAGGTAGGCAAAATCCTGATTGGCTTTTAACCGATCTGAGGCCTGCATCGTGGTAGCTTCCCCTGCATTGTTGTTGAAATTTTTGATCTGGCTTTTTGTTGCAGCACTTTCTACTCCAAGCTGTGCATTGAATTTAAAATCTTCTTTTACTTCATCGTAAGCTAAAAAGGTTCTTAATCCCAATGTGCTTTCGTAGCGCTGCTCGTAATTGGTAATAAATGGATTCTTGAAATCAGTGTAAGTTGTAAATAACGCCAAAACGTGTTTCAGGTGCTTATTGATCTGATAGGCATTGGATAAACCCGCAAAAATTGTTTTGTTGTAAATGGCAGCCTGTTGTGCTATGGCGCCAGGCAAGGTTGGGGTTGCAGGCCTCGCGAGTTTAGGGTCTTGTTCCAGTTGAGTGGCGGTGAGTCCACCAGGGGTTTTGTAACTGAGATCGCTATAAAAAATAAAGGCTTTTAAGGTGCCTGCTGGAGCATAGTTCCATTGGTGCATGGTTTGGAAATATTTCCTGTCCATGGCGCTGTTTTGCCTAAAACCGCTACTTTTTTGATAACCTTCACTAAAGCTGAAGCTGTAGTTTTTAAATTGGTGTTTGACTGCGGCCGTTTGATGAAACAATCCATACGAACCAGCTTGGGCAGAAGCATTGATTTCGTTTAAGTTTATTACTATTGGGTTGATCAGTATCGCACCACCTGTGTTGGCTCCAAATATGCTGGCTTCAGGCCCTTTGTAAATTTCCAGGTTGCCAACTGCTGCTACATCAAGCGCATTCAAATAGGTATTGCCACCAGCATCGGTTAAAGGGAAATCATCAACATAAATTTTAATGTTCCTGATCCCAAAAGGCGAGCGGAGCAGGCTACCACGTAGCGATAAGCGGTAACTTCCTGGAGAACGCTCTTCCATTCTAACCCCGGGTACTGTATTTAAGGTGCTCACCAACGAGTTGCTTTGTTGGTTTCTAATTAAACTGCTATCCACCAAACTTACCGAGGATACTGACCTGAGCAATGGCTGTTTGTTATAATAGCCTTTCACCGTTACTTCATTTAACCGCTTGGTCGAATCTGTTTTAATGGTTTGCGCTAAGCTGATAAATGAAACGAAGGTTAATAGTAGGGTAAGGTTTGCTTTCAAAGGAGGTCGGGATTGAATGGTTAGCCACAGATTAATCGGCTAAATTTAAGCATATCCGATAAATCTATGGCTATTTTACAAACTATTTCGCAGTTACCCGCCAAACAATGCCGCTAACATCATCCGCTACCAGTAAGGCACCGTCTGGGGTTAATGTTACACCAACCGGACGGCCATAAACCTCGGCCTTTTCTGTATCAGCTACAAAACCGGTTAAAAAATCTTCAAGTTTTCCTGTTGGCTTTCCGTCTTTAAAAGGTACAAAAGCAACTTTATAACCCGAAATTGTTGAGCGGTTCCACGATCCGTGCTGACCAATAAATGCACCTCCCTGATATTTTGCCGGGAATTTTGTTCCCTTGTAAAAAGCTAGGCCTAAAGAAGCTGTATGTGCACCAACTGCAACATCTGGGGCAATTGCTTTTTTAACCATTTCAGGATTTTTACCTTTTAAACGTGGATCTTCGTTTTGTCCATAATAAGAGTAGGGCCAGCCATAAAAAGCGCCCGGTTTTACGCTTGTAATATAATCGGGAACAAGATCATCGCCTAATCCATCGCGCTCATTAACTGCCGTCCACAATACATTGGTTGATGGTGCCCAGTCTATCCCAACGGGATTGCGTAAACCGCTGGCATAAATTTTTTCGCCCGTTCCATCGGGGTTTATTTCGAGTATGTTTGCTCTGCGTACCTCATTTTCCATACCATTTTCACCAACATTACTTCCCGATCCAATGGTGATGTAAATTTTGCTTTTATTAGTATTGCTGATTAGGTTTCTGGTCCAGTGGTTGTTATAACCTCCAGCGGGCAGACTTAAAATCTTTTTACCTGTAGCGGTTATTTTGGTGTCGCCGGTTTTATATGGGTACTGCCAAAGTCCATCGGTGTTGGCCACATAAAATGAATTTCCGATAATCAACATGCCGAATGGCTGGTTCAACCCGTTTAAGAATGTGGTTACGGTTTCGGGCCTGCCATCTTTATTTTCATCACGGTATAGCAGAATGGTGTTAGCGCTTTTACCCGGTACTTCTGATTTTGCCTTGCCGGTTACTGCATTCGCCACAGCCTCTACTGTGCTCCGCTCCGAATTGGAAAGGGCTACCAATACATCTCCATTTGGCGCGATGTAGGTATTGCGGGGGCTTTTAATATTCGAAGCAAATTTGCTTACTACGAATCCTTCGGGTGCAATAGGCGTTTTTCCTTCTGGCCAGCCAATAACCTTACTAAATTTGCTTTTGGCTGCATTGGTATCTGGGGCAGGTAAATCAATTGCTCCAGTTTTGGTAATTACTGTCGAATCTTCTGTTTGCTTTTGCTGATTTGAATTAGACTGGCAGCCAAAAAGAACTGCCGAAGCCATTATTGCCGTATAAAAGAACTTATTTTTCATCTTAATAATTTTGATCTGTGGGATTTCAAAAATATAACATCGAAATGTTGAAGATGTTTTTAGATAAGCAACAATTGCCACAACCAGAAATAAAAAAAAGGAAAGCACGGTTAAGTGCCTTCCTTTAAGAGCGTAATATGGTTTGCCTTTAATAGGTAATATGTTCTGGCAGCATTTGTAAAATGCTATATGCAGCTTTTAACATGCATTTTAAATATAAAAAAAACGCATGCCTGAACATTTCGAATAATCGATATAAGGTTGATAATCATTAGTCAAAACTAAATTACAGCTTTGTAACGAAGCATTTAGTTAAATAAGTGTTAAATTTTTTAATGCGCCGATTATTGTCCTTTCGATCTATTTTACTAAATTTTCCTGGAGTTTTTTTTCAATCTGATTGGCATTTAGCAAGAGTGCCGAAAACTGGGCATCTGATTTTACCAACAGGAATTTTCCGGTAGGGAGTATAATGGCCGAAGTACCGCAAGTGGTAATTTCTTTGAAGAGGAGTTTTTTAAGAAAACCAGAATCCGTTTCTATTTCCAGTCCTTTTGATTTAATCTGGCTGAAATTATTGCCGGTTTGGCGGTACTGGTATATGGCGACTTTTGGTCTTGCCTCTGCTTTTTCCAGGATATTTTTTTGGAAAGTCCACCTTACATTATTTAAAAATTCTGCATTTTGATACGTTAAATCATTCCAACAGCCATCGTTATTGAAATCGTATTTAATAATGATGGTATCCTTTAAAGCAACCCTTTGGTTTTCTTTTAGGTATAGATGAAGCGAATCGACCTGTGCATCGGTTAATGAGCCGGCCTGGTAGCGCTTTTCTTCATCAATATAGAGCTTTGGCGAACAACTGTAAATTGCGATTGAAAGAACAGATAGGATAAATAAAGGTGCCTTGAACAGTCTAATTTTTTTCATTTGTGTGAGTGTTAATCTAAAATTGATCCGCATGATTTATAAGCAAGCAGAAATGTTGATAGCTTAAATTTATCACTAAAACATTTAGCGTTGACTATCTCCTCAAATTTTTACAATATCGATTATTTTTTTCGACCTTTTAACATCAACACCATAAATAACATTACAATGTTCCTTAATTCATCCGATTATTTTATCTTTAGGCGATTTTAAAAGATCGGTTTTGAAACCTTAAAACCGGTCTGATATTTAACCTTAATAAGCAAAATCAATATAAACATGTCAAATACATCAAAAATTATCTACACCAAAACCGATGAGGCGCCAATGTTGGCTACTTACTCACTTTTACCTATTGTACAAGCTTTTACCGCATCAGCAGGTATTGATGTAGAAACCAGAGATATTTCTTTAGCAGGAAGAATTTTGGCAAACTTTCCTGAGTATTTAAAAGACGACCAAAAAATTGGTGATGCTTTAGCAGAGCTTGGTGCCTTGGCAACCACTCCAGAAGCAAACATCATTAAATTACCGAATATTTCTGCCTCAATTCCACAATTGGTGGGCGCAATTACTGAGCTTCAAGCGCAGGGTTTTGCCATTCCAAACTATCCGGATAATGCGCAGAGCGAAGAAGAAAAAGCAATTAAAGCTAAATATGCAAAAGTTTTAGGTTCGGCGGTAAATCCGGTTTTACGTGAAGGTAACTCTGATCGTAGAGCACCCAAAGCCGTTAAAAACTATGCAAAACAAAACCCGCATTCAATGGGTAAATGGTCTTCAGATTCTAAAACCAGGGTTGCGAGCATGACGGAGGGCGATTTTTACGGTTCTGAAAAATCTACAACTGTTGCCGAAGCCAGCCAGTTTAAAATAGAATTTGTGGCTGCAGATGGTAGCGTAACTGAATTAAAAGGTTTATCGCCTTTAAAAGCAGGCGAAGTAATTGATAGTTCTGCATTAAGTTTATCGGCTTTAAAAACTTTTGTAGCAAAAGAAATTGCTGAAGCTAAGGCTGAAGGTGTTTTATTATCGGCGCATTTAAAAGCAACGATGATGAAAGTTTCTGATCCGATTATTTTTGGTGCAATTGTAGAAGTTTATTTTGCGGATGTGTTTGCCAAATATGCTGATCTTTTTAAAGAACTGAATATCGACACCAGAAATGGTTTGGGCGACATTTATGCTAAAATAGCCGGAAATGCTAAACAGGCAGAAGTTGAAGCGGCTTTGGCCCAGGCTATTGCCGATGGACCAGCTTTGGCTATGGTGAATTCTGATAAAGGAATTACCAACCTGCATGTTCCTTCGGATGTGATTGTTGATGCTTCGATGCCAGCAATGATCCGTACTTCTGGGCAGATGTGGAACAAAGAAGGTAAGGCACAGGATACGATTGCTTTAATCCCTGACCGTTCTTACGCTGGTGTTTACACTGCAACTATTGATGATTGTAAAGCTCATGGTGCTTTTGATGTAACTACAATTGGTTCGGTACCAAATGTGGGTTTAATGGCTCAAAAAGCTGAAGAATATGGTTCTCACGATAAAACTTTCCAAGCAGCAGCGCCGGGAACAATCCGCGTTACTGATGCTGAAGGAAAAGTATTTTTCGATCAGAAAGTAGAAAAAGGCGATATTTTCCGCATGTGCCAAACGAAAGATGCCCCAATTCAGGATTGGGTAAAATTGGCTGTAAACAGATCACGTTTATCGGAAACCCCTGCGGTTTTCTGGTTGGATGAAAATAGGGCGCACGACAGGGAAATTATTGCTAAAGTAAATACCTATTTAAAAGACCACGATACTACTGGTTTGGATATCCGCATCTTGGCACCAATTGAAGCTACTAAATTTACTTTGGAGCGTATCCGTAAAGGTTTAGATACCATTTCGGTTACAGGTAACGTACTGCGTGATTATTTAACAGATTTATTCCCGATTTTAGAACTGGGTACATCTGCAAAAATGTTATCTATTGTTCCTTTAATGAATGGTGGTGGTTTATTTGAAACAGGTGCTGGTGGTTCTGCTCCAAAACACATCGAACAATTTATCGAAGAAGGTTATCTGCGTTGGGATTCATTGGGTGAGTTTTTGGCACTTCAAGCTTCTTTAGAGCATTTATCGCAAACCCAAAATAATGCGAAAGCACAGGTATTGGCCGATGCACTTGATGAGGCAAATGCTAAATTCCTGGCAACGGATAAATCTCCTGGTAGAAAACTGGGAACAATTGATAACCGTGGTTCTCATTTCTATTTGGCTTTATATTGGGCTGAGGCTTTAGCTGCACAAACTAATGATGCTGATCTGCAGGCTAGGTTTGCACCGTTGGCTAAAACATTATTGGAGAATGAAGCAAAAATTAACGAAGAGTTGATCGGATCTCAGGGTAAACCGCAAAATATCGGTGGCTACTACAATCCTAATGATGATTTGGCAAGCCAGGCAATGCGTCCGAGCGGAACATTAAATACAGCTTTAGCTTCTTTGTAAGCTTATTGAGTTGTCAAAATTTATATATCAGCGTCCCAATGTAAATTGGGGCGCTTTTCTTATGCCTAATTCCGCGGTCTGTATCCCTACAGACCGAAATAAAGAAATTTACCGGCAATTTACCCGCGGCCCTTGCACAGCTTAAGGGCAGGCCCAAATAAAAAGATTCTATACTTACAGAAAAACCTTATCAGCATCCTTTTGTTATATTTATATAAAATTAAAGGAGACCCATACCATGGCAATTAACGAAAATAAAGGATCGCAGGATAAAATACATAGTACCACAGAAAATAGCGAAATCAATAAAGAGAACCTCTCTTATGATGAAAATAAGCAGAGTTACGAACTTGATGTTAAAGGTATTGATAAAGATTACGATCACCCAATGGGTTACCAGACTGTTGCTGCCGGTGCAAAGGATGATGATTCTACCTACGATGAGGCAAACCCCTATGTTGGTGATGAGTACGCCCGCGATGAAGATATTGCCAACGATGAACTAGAAGAATTAGGCATGCATGTAGATAATGGAGAAAGCGTTAAACTGAGCCCTGAAGATGAAATTCTGGCCCGTACGCCCGAAGATAACCGCGATGATTTAGACGAAGAAGGTTATCCGATTAATGATACGCCCCAAAAATAGTCAAGAGATCACCGTCGGGAAGATGGTTATTTGACGAAACAATCATAAATGGAAAAGCAGGGTTATTTACGATGGCCCTGCTTTTTTTTATCATGCTTTTTTGAGTTTTTCTAGCTCTGCTTGCCAGATATTTCTGTCGGTTACAACGAATTTTTCCGTTTCGCCATTACTCAGCAATATTTTTAAACCATTTGGCAAAAGGCCGAGTGTATTGTAAAAAGATAAGGCTTCAATTTCGCTTAAATAGATGCTAAAGGCGTGGTTTTGAATGTTAAAGCCATGCGATTTAAACGTTAACCTATCTGTTAACAGGTATAGTTTACCGCCAACGGCCTCTGCATTTTTGAAATGGTTTGCGGCTCCCGAATGAATAACCCCTTCCTGATCTTCCTCTGCAAGCGAAGTTTGTTGCTTAACCTTTTTTGAATTTAAGAAGAGGTATATCAATATCCAGAAAATTACACCTGCAATTGGTGCGGCAATAAAAGCGTACGCAATGCCTGAGGTAAATGCCTGTATGGTTCCAAAAATGAGGGTAAAGATTAAAGCGCCGATGGCTGTGTTTTTAAAAGTAGATTTTTGATCAGTACGCATTAATTTTTATGGATTAATATCTAAATTAAACCTTCTGCGCAACTCATCCAGTTTCGGATTTTTATTAACCAGGTAATCGTACTTTTCGCGGTTACCGTAAAGCCTGTTTTCTATTTTACGCTCCATTAATTTGTAGGTAACCAATATGCCGAAATTGCGGAGCTCGTTCCGTAAGTAGTTTAACAACTCAACAGATTCTTGCTGAATAAGGTGTTCCTGCGTTTTGCTTTCTACAGAGATTTCTATTAATTCGGGCTTTAAAAGTACCGGGGCAAAATTATTCAGGATGGTAAAGAGGTTAATCTTATCGGCTGCTTTAAGAATCTGGACATAGTTGCTCCACACCTCCAACAAACGGTCGTAACTAAATACTTCCCGTGCTTCGCCAGTAACGGTTTTCGGCTTGCCATCATCTTCGCCATCTGCTACACGTTCCAGATCGTTTAACGATGGAATTAAGGTACTGGCAGGATTTGCTTTTGGAATGCTGATGCTGATTGATGTTGCCGTAGGAATACTGGTTGTTCGTGGTGTTTCCTTGGGCTTATCTACCGGATTATTGGGGATAACCGGCGTTTTAGCAGCAGGAGCAGTGTTTTCACTTTCAGTTTTCGGCTGTAAGCTTTCGGCTTGTACCGCTTTTTCAGCTACGACATTAGTTTTTTTTTTATCCTGATCTGAGTCAGTTGCTGTTTGATTAGGGCTTAAAGGCTGTTGGGCTAAATTGACGACCGACCGGATGTGGCACATTTTGATCAGTGCCAATTCTACCTGTAAACGCTGGTTTTTAGAGTTTTTATAATTCAGATCGCAGGTATTGGCCAAATTTAAAGCCGTTAAAAGAAACGATAATTCTGTTTGCCTGCATTGATCTAAATATTTTTGTTTAATGTTTTCGCTAACCTCAAGCAGTTTAATGGTTGCTGCATCTTTACCCACCAATAAATTGCGGAAGTGGGTAGCTAAACCATTAATAAAGTTGTTGCCATCAAAACCGTTGTTCAAAATTTCATCAAACAAGAGTAGTGTCTGGCTAACTTCGGCTGCGGTTAAATAGCCGGTAAGTTTAAAAAAGTAATCGTAATCTAAAATATTTAAGTTATCGATTACAGCTTTATAGGTAATGTTCTTGTTGGCATAACTGGCAATTTGATCGAACATCGATAAAGCATCGCGTAAACCTCCATCTGCTTTTTGGGCAATAATGTGCAATCCATCACTTTCAAAAGCAATGTTCTCGCGCTGCGCAATGGTTGATAAGTGGTTGGCAATATCTTCTACCTGGATACGGTTGAAATCAAAAATCTGGCAACGTGATAAAATGGTTGGCAAAATTTTATGTTTCTCGGTAGTGGCCAATATAAAAATAGCATAAGAAGGTGGTTCTTCCAGTGTTTTCAGAAAGGCATTGAATGCACTTTGAGATAACATGTGAACCTCATCAATGATATAAATTTTATATTTTCCGGCTTGTGGCGGTATGCGTACCTGTTCAATTAAACTACGGATATCATCAACAGAGTTGTTTGAAGCCGCATCCAATTCGTGAACATTAAAAGAATGACCGTTTTGGAAAGATTGGCAATTGTCGCAGGTTCCACAGGCTTCCATTTCTGCTGTAGGATTGGTACAGTTAATGGTTTTGGCAAGAATACGTGCACAAGTGGTTTTACCTACCCCACGTGGCCCGCAAAATAAAAATGCCTGGGCAAGCTGATTGTTTTTGATGGCGTTTTTTAGCGTGCCGGTAATATGCTGCTGACCAACTACGGTTTCGAACGTAGCTGGGCGGTATTTACGGGCAGAAACAATAAAATTTTCCATCGGCACGAAAATAGGAATTTTTTACGGAGTTGGAATGTGTAAGCTTGGAATGTTGAAAAGTAGTATTTGGTATGTTTAGACTCTCTAACTATAAAATACACGTCCATTATTTATGGTAGTTGCAAAATATGGTATAACTTTTTTCAAACGCAGCAAAGCTACCGAAGGTAATTTCTATTGCTTTTTCAGTATCATAACCTTGGTTGGTGAGCTTAATTATTTTTTTTAAGGTGTTTGCTGATTTACTTTTAATAAAAAAATAAATAATCCCATAGGCCGTATTGTAATTGTCGTTTATATCGTGGCCATAAAATGAACCGTCGTAAATTTTAAGAAACTGGTTGATGTGGCCGGTTCCGTTTAAAGCGATGCCCGTTTTTATATTTTTTATCCGCGCACTTTGCGGGTAGGCATATAAATTTCCGTCGCCATCAAAATCCAGTGTTTCAAAAAATTCTGCCAAACCTTCGTTAATCCATTTGGGCGATTTTTTAAAATTAGATTCGAAAATGCTATGACTGGCTTCATGCGTGGCTACCGATATGAAATCACTTCCTTTATATACAAAGGCCTGGTTTAAGGCAGGAACATAAAACCCATCCGACTTTGCAGGGGCATTGTATTCGCGTTTCGCCAAGCGGAAATCTTTACTTTTTCCGAAGAGATTTATTTTTACCGGCAGTGAAATGTTATTTTTTGTTTCAAAAATTTCGTTGCAGAACATGCGCTCGTAGGCAATAAGCTTTTCTATTTTCTTTTGTTCAGTGTCGCTTATCTTACAGCCGATTAAATTGAGTTCGACATATTGTGCGTAAAGCGGAAAGCTGATAAGGTTCACCAATAATAACAAGAGCAGCTTATTCATATTTCGGATTAAATAGATGTGTATTTGGTTGATCTAAAATAGAGGTTTTTACTTAATCACCGATTTAAGCTCGTGCCTATATTCGGATGCGCTTTTGCCGGTAAACTCTTTAAACAGCTTGTTAAAATGGCTAAAATTATTGAAACCGCTCTCGTAGGCAATATTGGCAATGCTTACCGGTTTTTCGGCCAATAGTTTGGAGGCATGCACCACACGGTACTCATTAACAAAATGCGTAAAGGTTTTTTTGGTTATTTTTTTAAAGTAACGGCAGAACGAAGGCACCGTCATGCTCGACATTTCTGCAATATCATGCAGGCTGATCTGTTCCTGAAAGTGATCTTTCACATAGTTGAATATCATATTAATGCGGTCGTTGTCCTGCACCTGCATCTCCATAGAAAAGCCTGCCGCATTCAGGATTTTGTAATCTTTGGCATGTTCAAGCGCCTTAAAAACACTCAGTAGTGTTAAAAGCCTTTCAAAAGGCTGTTGATCGTCCATCATTTCGATCCTATCGCCAACTAGGGCTTTGGTTTGGTTCCCAAAAGCGATGCCTGCCTTTGCCTTATCAAACAGTTCCTGTATTCCCTTTATTTCCTGTAAATTTAAAAAGGTATCGCCCAAAAAGCCAGGTTTAACCTGTATAACGGTTTCGTTTTTATTCCCGGTATTGGTGTCGGTAAAGCCGCAATGGGGCAGGTTGCTCCCAATTAGGATCAGGTCTCCGTCGGTATAATAGGATACATGGCTTCCAATCTGTCTTTTTCCTGCACCGCCATTTACAAATACCATCTCAATTTCTGGATGATAGTGCCATAAATGGGCCATGTTATTTTCGTTTTCTACATATTTAGAATAGTAGAACGAACTTCCAAAAGAAGGTTCAACAACTTCAAAACTTGGTTTCATTTTGATTCAAATTGATAAGCTAATATACGTTGAAAATATGCTTTATTATGTGTATTACAAAAATATGACTGATTTAGGGGTAATATAGCATAGAAATTGGCCAATATGCAATCGTCTGGATAATGAGGCTATACCTACCTTAGTGGTGTCATATAATTATTAACTCTTTAAAATATTGGTTATGAAAAAGTTCTTAAAAATCGGTTTAATAGCAGCTTTGTTTTTTACTGCTACGGGTGTTCACGCTAACGATGATGATTTTACCTTAAAAGTAAAAGGCGAAAAAGAAAAGTTTATCCGTTTTTCTGCAGATAAGGCAGAAGATGTGAATTTATCGCTGGTTGGTGCCGACGATGAAATTTTATTTGAAGAAAATATCCATGCTTCTGCTACTACAAGCAAAGTATATGATTTAAATGCGCTTCCTAATGGAAAATATGTGCTTAAAGTTGAATCTGAAACTAAATTGGCAAAATATAATGTGGTAATCGAAAATGGCGAAGCTATTGTTTCTGAGCCAAAAGTATCAAATGTATTTAAGCCGGTTTATACTAAAAAAGATGATGTAATTACCCTAAACCTGAGCAATTTGGATAAAAGCCCAATCGGAGTTACGGTTTACAACGAATACAATGATGAAGTTTACGCTGAAGAATTTAAAGATAAAGCGCAGCTGACCAAAAAATTCAATATCAGCAAAACAGATTCAAGATCTTTAACTTTTGTGGTAAAGTTTAAAGATGAGAGTTTTGTTAAAACGATAGAAACTTACTAATAACATCCAGCTAATTGATTAAGGAGATTGTCGTACAGATGATCTCCTTTTTTTATGTTAAAGGGTAGGTGGAAAACGTAAGATGGAGGATGTAAAATGGAAAGTGTATGATGGATGAGGTAGTTTTTTGTCATTGCACAACATTTACCATTGAAGATTTTCCATCTGCCATATAATATATTCTAATTAATCATTTGATTTTAAGAAATATATTGTTACTTTTGCATCCCCGTAATATACCTCGGGATTAAAAAATTAAAAACATAATTTATAACAATGAATCAGTACGAAACTGTTATCGTTCTAACCCCGTTGTTATCTGAAGAGGCTGCGAAAGAGGCATTAGCTAAATTCAAAGCAGTTCTTACTGATAACGGAGCCGAAATTATCCAAGAGGATAATTGGGGTTTGAGAAAATTAGCGTATCCAATTGACAAAAAGTCGAATGGTTTCTTCAACTTAACTGAATACAAAGCTTCAGGTGATTTGATCGCAAAATTAGAGCTTCAATTAAAACGCGATGAGCGTGTGTTACGTTTCTTAACTATCCGTTTAGACAAACACGCTGTTGCTTACAATGAGAAAAAGCGTAGTGGTGCTTTTAACAAAAAAACTAAGGAGGTTGCAGCGTAATGGCAAGAGAACAAATACAATACGTAACTGCCCCTAAAGTAGAGGATAACCGTAAAAAATATTGCCGTTTCAAGAAAAACGGAATTAAATACATCGATTACAAGGATGCAAATTTCTTGTTGAAATTTATTAACGATCAAGGTAAATTATTACCACGCCGTTTAACTGGTACTTCGTTAAAATTCCAACGTAAAGTGGCTCAAGCGGTAAAACGTGCCCGTCACATCGGTTTGTTACCTTTCGTTGCTGATCAATTAAAATAGGAGGCTAGAGATATGGAAATTATTTTAAAACAAGATATTAAAGGCCTTGGTGAGAAAGATGATGTAGTTACAGTAAAGCCAGGTTATGGCCGTAACTATTTAATCCCTCAAGGATTTGGCGCATTGGCTACTTCTTCAGCTAAAAAAGTATTGGCTGAAAACTTAAAGCAAGCTGCTTTTAAACAAGATAAAATTAAGAAAGATGCTGAAGGTGTTGCTGAGCGTTTAACTTCGGTTAAACTTTCAATCGGTGCTAAAGCTGGCGAAAGCGGAAAAATCTTCGGAGCGGTTAACACCATCCAGATTGCTGAAGCATTGAAAGCGCAAGGTTTTGATGTAGATCGCCGTCGTATTACTTTCGAAACTGAACCTAAATTTGTTGGCGAATATGTTGCTAACTTAAACTTACACAAAGAAGTGAAAGTTCAGGTTCCTTTCGAAGTAATTGCTGAATAAGCATTCTTTTAAAGAATCAAAAAAAGTCCCGATAAGAATCGGGACTTTTTTTATGCTCTGAAAATTTAAAAATTGTATTTACATGTTCATTTTTATATTAAAAATGAACATAATTGTTTTGTATGTCCAGTTATTGTTTGTAAGTTTGTTATATGTCCAATTTTTAGATAATAATGAACATATTATAGTAGTGTGTCCATTATTTCAATCTGATTACAAAACGTGTCCAAATAATATGCAAAAATGAACGCTTATGGCATACGATAGATTACAACCTTACAACCAGCTGCGAAATCTGCCTCCGCTAAATGATGTGGAGCAGGATATTGATATCCTTAAAAAATTAGTAACGGCTTCAAGAGCATTAGCAGCAACCAACAGCAGCTTTCAGCGTTTACCTAACCCTACTATGCTGGTAAATACCATTGCGTTGCAGGAAGCACAAACCTCAACCGCGATCGAAAATATATTTACAACTGAAGATGAATTATACAAAGCAGTATCTGAAACCTTAAATGAAGAAAATATTAAGCCCGCAACTAAGGAAGTATTACGCTACAGGGAAGCGCTTTGGGAAGGGTATAAACTAATTCGTTCAAATGGAAAAATAGATACAGATTGTGTTATTAATACATTCAGGCAGGTTAAAAATTCAACCGCAGGTTTTAGACCTCCGCAAAGCTTAACTGTAATCAAAAGAGGGCAAAGCGAATTTAGATCAGGAGAAGTTATATACACACCTCCAAGGGGGACAGGTATAATTGAAGAAAAAATAGAGAATTTAATAGATTACCTAAACAACGATATTAAGTACCCAACCGATCCGCTTATCAAAATGTGTATCGCGCACTATCAGTTTGAGGCAATACATCCGTTTTTTGATGGGAATGGTAGAACAGGAAGGATTTTAAACTTGTTGTACCTGGTAAGTAAACATTTATTGGATCAGCCCACACTATATCTTTCTAAATACATTATCCTTAACAAAGATGATTATTATTATCATTTAGGCGCGGTAACACAAAGAGGTTTGTGGAAACCGTGGGTATTATATATGCTGGATGCAATAGAGAAGACCGCTGTGCTTACCAACCAATTGATTTTAAGTATTCTTAGTCAGATGGAAGCCACTTTGGTTCACGGTAAATCAAAAATGAAGTGGTACAGTAAAGAAGTTAATGAAGCTATCTTTAGTCAGCCATATATAAAGCCAAAACTTATTGGCAATTTATTAGGAATTAGCTCAAGAACAACCCTTACCAAATATTTTAATGAACTAATGGATGCCAAAATATTAAGTAATATTAAAGAAGGGAAAGAAGTATTTTACATTAATGATGATCTTATTCAGATTTTAAAAGGATAGTGGAGATGTTAAAATCACTAAAACGGGTAATCGCTTTTCCATTGAATTAAATTATCTTCAATAGATTGTTTAAAAGCCATTTTTAATGATTTTGTAGCCAAGTCAACCCAGATTTACTGGGTTTTTGTAACAGAGTCAGGGCATTTTGTTTTGTTGATGATATTGTAGTAGCTGAAAATGCTTATTAAATCCTTAAATCTGCATATATAGATGATAATGGAAAATTGGTTTCCCCATCGTCCATTATCCATCTCACATTTTCCTCTACCTTATCCCTTCGGCGTTGTCGGCCTTATTTCTACCTTACTTGGTAAAGTTCTGGCTGGCATGGCCAACAGATCTACAATCAGTTTACCCATATCTTCTGGTTGGATTTTCCAGGCATCATCTTCGCTGTTGGGCTGATGATCATTAAAATGGCTGGCTACCGAGCCTGGCATAATGGTACTTACCTTTACTCCATACTTTCTTAAATCGAGCATTACCGATTGGGTAAATCCGGTTAAGCCGAATTTACTTGCATTGTAGGCCGAACCACCTGCAAAAAAGTTTGTGCCTGCTAAGCTCGATATGGTAAAAATGTGGCCTTTTGTCCTTTTAATTTCATCTACACTTGCCTTAATGCTGTAAAATACGCCTGTTAAATTGGTATCAATGGTTTCTTTCCATAAATTAATATCCAGTTCATCAATAGGTGCAAAGTGTCCAATACCTGCATTGGCAATCAGCACATCCAATTGTCCCCACTTCTCTAAAATCAGTTTTATGGCATCCTGTTGCGAATGGTAATCAGCAACATCGGCTTCAATGGCCAGTATATCGCCATGTGCCACCAGTTGCGATGCCGCCTGATTCGCGCTGGCTATTGTTCTGCTGGTTATGGCCACTTTGTAGCCTTCTTTTAAAAGCGATTCGGCAATACCAAATCCTATTCCTTTACTTCCTCCTGTAATTAGTGCAACTTTCATGTAGCTTTAACGTATGATAGTGAAAAATGTTTAATTAGATTTTATTTGAGCACTGTGCGGAAGCTCCATAATCTGGATGTCTTTAAAATCTACAGGCTGTCCTTCACTTTGCAATGCAATAAAACCTGCTTTAAGTGCCTTGCCGTCTATTTTGATTTTAGGATCGTAACGGTTGGCTACGCCGCCGCCAATTTGCGGTTTGCTGTATTGGAGCACGGTATCTCCGTTGATAATGTGTTTAACCAGCGAATCGCCGAGTACAATAAGTTCGGCAGAAACCCATTGGTCGCCATCGTATGTTTTCGATCTAGAATCCAGGCAGTGATCGGGATAAATTTTGCCGTTATAAAAAATTTCAGTGCCTGGCGAGCACATGTTGCCTGTTGGACGTGGTTTACCATCGCTTAAGCCACCTAAGAACTGCATTTCAATCGAAATTGGCCAATCTTGTTCTTTGGGCATGGTTTTCGGATCTTGGGAATGGAACATTACGCCGCTGTTGCGCAAAGTGTAGCTTGGTGCGCCTTTTTGGAGTTCACCAACAAAGCGGTATTTTAATTTAAGGTGATAGTAAGAAAAAGGTGTTTTGTAATAAAGGTGACCAAATTGATCGTTAAAATCGCCATATTGATCGTAACGCACTTTAATCATCCCATCTTCTACGCGGAAAGTATTTCCATAGTTTACATTATAATCGTGGTGGTGGATTTTTACATTCCAGTCTTTAATATCTTTGCCATTAAAAAGTGTAATCCATTTTTCGGATTTGTTGCTGATGTTTTTTGTGGTGCTGCAACTGCATATTATTGCAATGATAAAAAGGTATGCAAGTTTTTTCATCTGTGTAAATTTTGAACCCAAAATACATAAACAAAGGCATTTTATAGCTTATAGCATTGTTCTTTTTAATTCAATTATTAAAAAATCACAATCTCACATCTTCCATTTTACATCTTCCATCCCTTTAATTACCTTTGCGCCATGGCAAAAACCCGTAGAGCAAGTGCAAAAAGCAAGGCAAAACACCCGCTTTTAAAAAAGATTACCGATATCGCTACCAAGGTATTTTTATATTTTCTACTGGTTTCTGTATTCTGGGTAATTGCACTGCGTTTTATCAATCCACCTTTAACACTTTTAATGGTTTTGCGCAACATTGAGCGTAAGGCAGATGGAAAGCCCTTTAAAACAGAGAAAAAGTGGGTTAAGTTTGAGGATATGTCCGATAATATGAAACGGGCTGCTGTATCTGCCGAAGATCAGCTGTTTTTAAAACACATTGGTTTTGATATGAAAGCCATTGAAAAGGCATTTGCCAGCAATGCAAAGGGGAAAAAGGTAAAAGGGGGTAGTACCATTTCGCAGCAAACCGCTAAAAACGTTTTCCTGTGGCCGGGCAGATCGTGGATCAGAAAGGGTTTTGAAGCTTATTTTACCCTGTTGATAGAACTGTTTTGGAGCAAGGAACGGATATTGGAGGTTTACCTCAATATTATAGAAATGGGCGATGGTATTTATGGCGCTGAAGCAGCTGCGCAAGAATACTACGGTAAATCTTGCACCAAATTAACCAAACGCCAGGCCGCTTTAATTGCAGCATGTTTCCCAAATCCTTTACGTTGGACCCCAAATAATGCTACACCCTATATCCGCCATAGGCAATACCTTATTTTACGGAATATGAATAGGTTAGGGCCGCTTGATTTTTAATGGTAGAATTATAGAATGACAGAATGAGTGAATGATAGAATGAGTGAATGATTGCGTGAGTGAATAATAGAATTAGTGAATGATGAAATGGGTAAATATTGCATAACTGCTTACAGATAATTGATTCCGAACAGTGAAAATACATTCAATCATTCAAAACTCAATCATTCAATAACGATTAGTCGTGATCTTTGTTCCACCTGATTTTTATTCCGCCCTTTTCATCATCTACAGCTTTTAAGTGGAGTACAATACCGCGCATACGGGCTTCTCTTTTTTCCTGCTTGGTTAGGTTTTCATCGCCTTTAGGGTTTCTGAGCGGAATATCCATCGCTACATTTGTACCGGTTCCAAGTGCATAAATTCCTTTTACATTAAAATTCAGTGCGCTGGAGTTAACCTGCATCGGACTGATTTCGACCTTATCGCCACGGATATTCAAGGTGCCATCGAGGTTTTTAATTTCTACATTAGATAGATTTCGGTTGGCGAAGGCAAATTTTCCGACTTTAACCATGGGGTCAAAATTAACCAATGCTGCATTGTTGAGGTTAAAAACAACCTTGCCATTAATAGAACGCGGAAGTATTTTACCGGTATGGGATATGCGGCCCGAAATATTGACCAATGAAGACAAATAACCCTTTAAATTTTTATTGGTGATGGTATTCTGTCCGAAGTTATCAAAAGAGTAAAAGAAATCTTTAACGCTTACATGGCTGATTTTCGAATTGATTTTAAAGCTATTGGAACTTGGCTCCTGAATAATATTGCCATCGAGCGCAAGTGTACCACCTGCATGAGAAACATTTATTTTGTTGAGATAAATCCCTTCACCGCGTAAAGAAATATCGGCGAGAAGGTTTTTGGCTACAAATTTATCGTAAATAGCTTTGCCAACGGTAAGTTTGATATTCATTTTGGATACTTCCAAAACATTGCTCAATTCTTTAGAAGCGGTTTTCATTGAGTTGACAGAAGAAGCTTTTTTCTTTGTACTGCGTGGACCAAGAAATGGTAAAAATTCGTTCAGGTATAACTGCGGACTGTGCATATTCAGGTTTACGATAATTTTATCCGGATCGGTGTAGTACAGGTTAGCGAAATTGGCAATGCTACAGTTTACGTTCAGCTCGCTTTTGCCCAATTGGAAATGTCCGTTCTGGATCGAAAGATCGTTCTGATCGAAATTAATGTTCAGGGCACTTTTTACCAGGTGCAGTTTTCTGGGCACATAAAGAATATCTGCATCTGCAATTTTGATACTGCCCGAAACTACAGGTTTGGTAAAACGGAAATTATCAATATCGGCCTGGCAGTAAAGCCTTAGATTGGCGGTGCCGTTTTTAAAATCAAAATCCTGCGTACCTAAAGAGTTGTTTAGGTTTGATAGCGGAAACTGCGAGGTTACCAGTCCTGTTGCAATTGGTCTGGCTAAATTATTTACCGTGAAAGTATCGATCTTTAAAGGGGCATTAAAGTATTTTGCGGTAAGCTTATGGAATTTAATTGAAGAATTTTCGTCGCCAATAATGCCGCCAACGGTATCTTGGTTGGTAAAAGAGCCATCAAAATTACAGGCTGTTAATTTACCAGCGGGGATAGAAACCACATTATCCCTAACCGTTATGCCTACCTTGATTAAAGGATCTCCATACTTGCCCGATCCATCATCCATAATATTACCGCGGATGTTAATCGGTTTTTCTATGCCGAATTTTAACAGCTTGGATGAGATATTCGGCGATAGGAGCAGGGCAACATCCCTAAATAAGATATCATCAACAGCAATGCTGATAGCGAAAGCCGATTTATCCAGGTCTATTTTAGCCCCGATTTTAAAGGGGTGCCCGCCGATATTCAATATCTCAGGATTTAATATCACGGCATCTAATTTTTTGCTATAGTGTGCAGATAAGGTTCCGGCCAAACTCTTATCCTTTAAAAAACTTCCCTTTCGCGTATTAAAGGCAAAACTGTTTACCTGGGTTTTTAATTTGATTTTACCTGTCCAGCCGCTATCCGGATATTCCATCCGGCCCTGGATCTGATCGATATTGAAATTGAATAGTTTATGTCTTTTTTGGTTGTCGATAACTAGGCTTACCTTATTGAAATCAATCTTTTTAACCTCTAATGCAGAAGACTTTGATGATGTTTTTTTCTCGGTTGAAGGTTTGCTTTTAAAAATACTGGTATTACTATAACCGGCAGAATCGGTATAGATATAGATGGCCGCGTTATTAATTGCAATCTGCCTGATGTTTACACTGCCAACAATAAGTGAGAGTACATTCAGCGATACATCAATATCCTGCGCCTTTAAAAGATTGTGTTTGTGTTTTGCCCATAAGCTATCTCTTAAGAGCACATTGTTAAGGGAAACCGATACGCCGGGAAAGCTTTTAAGCAGCGTAGGCTCCATGCTGGCGGCAGTAATTTCGCCATTTAGGTTTTTGTTCAGTTGCCCCAAAATAGAGGTTAATACTTCTTTTTTATTGCGGCTGATGTAGAACGCTCCGGCCAACCACGTTAATATAATAAGGATAACAAAAACACCTAATATTTTTAAAGAGATTTTGAGCCAGCGTTTCATACACATTATTTTGATTTAACCAATATAATGTTTTTTGATCGCTAATTGTTTGAGCGATAATGAAAATTAGTTGCAAATAGAGTTAAAAGTTTTAAGAATGATTGAGCCATCAGCGCTGTTAAAAACAATTACCAGCCTTTCTCAAAATCAATCACCGGCAATAACTGACTGCTAGCGCTGTACAGAAATCAATTTAAAAAGTGTTTGGTAGTTTTTCGTGTTAAAGCAAATGTGCAAAAACCGAAGCGTGCCAGCTATTTTTAAATGGAACTTCCCATTTACTATCCAGTTCGGCCAAAGTTTGCACCATATTGTTAAAAACGATTGTTTCTGGAGTTACCTGTTTAATGTTTACCAGGGTTTCGAAATCTTCCTTGCCCTGAACCTTTACTTCATTATCGATTTTGTAGGCAATATTAAAACGGTTAAAAAGATCAACATGATATTCCTGTTCAATCTCTTTGATCAACCTAACTGAGCTATCAATGGAGCAGCCTGTAACGCCTGCCTGGCTTTCATCAACGGTAAGGATAATGAAAAAGCCATAGCGGATTTCGGCCTTTGCCAGCAGTTCATTGCCGTGCGCTTTCCACTGTTGCGTAAAAGCAGCTAATTTATTTAAGATTCCAGCCTCTTCTGAAGCAGTAAAAGGACGGTCGCTTTGGTATATCCAAACTCTTGATTGTGGAGAAAAACTCATATACAAATTTATGATTTTAATTAATTTGCTGTGTTTAAAACGCTAACCTTATGAAAAAGTTTACACTCTGCTTGAAAATATGCGTTCTTTCGGCTTTATGTGTGTTTTTTTATGCTTTTTCCGATCCCGAACCGCTCGAACAGTATGTAGGTTCTTTGCAAAAAACATTTACCGATCACTATGATTCTGCACAGGAAAGCGGCCTGATCAAGCGTTACGAACTAAATGTTACCAACAGTGGCTTTTGCCGTTACAAACGTTATTTTAATAAAGGTAAAACAGAGTATTTCGCATTTAAGCTGTCGAAATTTAAGGATATGGATTATTATGGTTCTACTGCCACTGGCAAGTTGTACATCCATACCAAAGGCGACGATGTAATTGTACAGACGTATAAGGATAAGGGAGGCGATGTTGATTCGATGGCTACACAGATTATTATTCCGCTTAAAAATATAGAGGCAGAAGATTTAAATCAGATCAGGGAAAATTTAGAGAGGATTGTTAAACTGCCGCCAGCCGAAGCACCCAAAGTAGAAGTGAAATCTGGTGACTAATCTATTATTTGGATGAGTGAAGACTGCTAATAAAAAAGTCTCGGCACATGGCCAAGACTTATATTTTCTTCGATTACTTATGTGGTTAATCTAATAACTATAACCCATTCGCTCTTGCCGTGATCTCGGCAATATCCAATACCTTAACTTCCTGCTCTTTATCTTTTAGTTTCACGCCATCGCTTAGCATGGTCATACAGAAGGGGCAGCCAGCTGCAATAACTTGCGGATTTGTTTCCAAAGCCTCATCAATGCGCTCTACATTGATGTCTTTATTTCCTTTTTCAGGTTCCTTGAACATCTGCGCACCGCCAGCACCACAGCAAAGGCCATTACTTTTGCAGCGTTTCATTTCTACCAGTTGTGCATCAAGTACCTCTAGAGCTTTCCGGGGTGCTTCGTAAATGCCATTTCCACGGCCTAAATAGCATGGATCGTGATAGGTTATTTTTTTACCTTTAAAACTCTCACCACCTTCTGCTTTCAGTTTTCCTTCGTTAATCAGGTCTTGGATCAGCTGGGTGTGGTGAATTACTTCGTATGTGCCGCCTAAGCCCGGATATTCGTTTTTAATCGTATTAAAACAGTGTGGGCAACCGGTTACAATTTTTTTAATGTTGTACGCATTTAATACCTCAATATTGGTCATGGCCTGCATCTGGAATAAAAATTCGTTGCCAGCACGTTTTGCAGGGTCGCCGGTACAGCTTTCTTCGGTTCCCAACACGGCATATTTTATGCCTACATGATGTAAGATCTTGCAGATATCGCGGGTAATTTTTTGCGCCCGCTCGTCGTAACTTCCGGCACAGCCAACCCAAAATAATATTTCTGGTTCTTCACCTGCGGCCATTAATTCGGCCATTGTAGGTACTTTAAATTCCATGTTTACTCGTATTTTAAAGGTTAACCGTTTAAATTGGTTAACTGTTTAATTGTATTGTTAAATTGCTCAATCGTTTTGATTGTTCCACGACTTAAGACTAATGAGTTTGGACTCAAGACTAAGAGCCCTCTGCCCAATTGAAACGATCGGCAGGCGAATATTTCCAAGGGGCCTGGTTATTTTCGATATTGCCCATCATGGCATTAATGCTTCCTGGCGCCTGCGATTCTTCCATTACTGCAAAACGGCGCAGTTCTGTAATAATCTGTAATGGGTCGATATTAACCGGGCAGGCTTCTACGCAGGCATTACAGCTGGTACAGGCCCAGATTTCTTCGCGGCTGATGTAATCGTCCAGCAGCGACTTGCCATCCTGATGTTCGGCACCATGTTTATCAATGCCCTGCCCAACTTCGGTAATCCGATCGCGGGTATCCATCATAATTTTGCGCGGCGATAACAATTTACCGGTAATATTTGCCGGACATACTGAGGTACAGCGTCCGCACTCGGTACAGGTATAGGCATTCATCAGGTTTACCCAACTTAAATCGGTTACATCTTTAGCGCCAAATTTTCCCGGTGCTGTTTCAGCAGGTACAAACGAGGGATCGAGCATGGCCTTAACCTCATTGGTAACAGAAGCCATATTGGTAAATTTGCCCTTAGGATCGAGGTTTGAAAAATAAGTATTCGGAAAGGCGAACAGGATATGGAAATGTTTGGAATAAGGCAGGTAATTTAAAAAGGCCAAGATACCGATAATGTGGAACCACCAGCAGCTGCGTTCGATCATGACCAAAGCACCCTCGCTTGATGGTAAAAGATTGATCAAATACTGGCTTACCGGAAAAGCACCTGCATTAACATAGTGGCTGGCACCTAAAAGTTGCAGTTTCGCATCGGCAGCATTCATCAGCAGGAAAGCGCTCATGAGTAAAATCTCGGTAATGAGGATATAATTGGCATCCGATTTTGGCCAGCTTTTCATTTCTACGCCGCTGAAACGCTTAATTTTAAGAATATTTCTGCGTACAAGAAAAATGGCACACGAAACCCAAACGGTGAAAGCCAATATTTCAAAAGATCCGATCAAAAAGTTATATAAGCCACCCAGGCCATTAAAAATACGGTGGGTTCCGAATAAGCCATCAATCATGATTTCCAATACTTCGATATTGATGATGACAAAACCGATGTAAACAAAGAAGTGAAGAAATGCAGGAATGGGGCGGACCACCATTTTAGATTGACCAAATGCCACACACAGCATTGTGATTAACCTTTTTTGGGGCTGATCGGTGCGGTCGGCCGGTTTTCCTAATCGGATATTGCGAATTATTTTACGCAGGTTAACTGTAAACAGCGCAATTGCTGCAAGTGTAAGTACTAGAAAGAGGATCTGTGCCACCATGCAATATTAGATTGTTTACGCTAAATTAGGATATTAATCTAAATAAATTACTATGCATGCATAAAAAATATAATAAAATTTTTTGTTTGTATTCATTCTAAGCACGATTGAGTGATGGTTTTTGGATGGGATGAAAATTAATTAATTGATAATCAGTGCAACACTGGAATAATTGAAAAAAAGTTTTGCTTTTGGAAAAAGAACACTACATTTGCAATCCCAAACGGATGGTGCCATAGCTCAGTCGGTAGAGCAAAGGACTGAAAATCCTTGTGTCCCTGGTTCGAATCCAGGTGGCACCACTTCCAAAAGCCTTTCAGAAATGAGAGGCTTTTTTGGTTTTATAGCTTTTTCTTTCTAGCTTTCTGGTTCGGATCAAATCGATGTGGGTACGTTTGCCTAAGCCAATAAAAATTTACGGGTTTGCATATTGAATATTTGAAAGCTGTATTGGTTAAGCCTATAATGTGTTTTTGAAAAAAAAAATATTTGCCCGCATCTTATTGCTTATCAAAAAGATGGCTGTTTTTGGTGGGCTGGCTCAACTATTTTTAGCTTAAAATTTGAAAACCTTTTTTGCATTTAATAAAAAGAATACTACATTTGCAATCCCAAACGGGGTGCCATAGCTCAGTCGGTAGAGCAAAGGACTGAAAATCCTTGTGTCCCTGGTTCGAATCCAGGTGGCACCACTCCTTAAAGTCTCGATGTTTCATCGGGACTTTTTTGGTTTTTTACCATTCCTTTTTACCAATGCTGTGCAATCATCCCAATTCTGATCTAGAACCTTAATTGTGCGGAGAATTGATTTGATTTTTTCCATTCCATTGTATAAATTGAACCAGAATCTCCATGATCCTAAATCCACGTTATGAAAAAATATCTCTTTATTATACTTTTGGCATGTTCTGCTGCTGCACAGGCACAAACCCTCAGCAACAATTACAAATATTTAATCGTTCCCGAGAAATTCAGCTTTTTCAAAAAAGCCAATCAATATAACCTGAACGGCCTTACCAAAGCCCTGTTTGAAGGAAAGGGATTTACTGTATATTTCGATAATGATGAACTGCCGACCGAAATTGCCACAGATAGGTGCAAAGCTTTGACTGTTGATATGCAGGAGAAAAATACCATGTTTGTAACCAGCCTTACGCTTTTACTCAAAGATTGTAAGGGTACGGTGGTACTAAAAAGCAAGGAAGGCAAGAGCAGGGAAAAAGAATATCAGCCTGCTTATACCGCTGCACTGAGGGATGCTTTTGATTCGTTCGGCGATTTTCGTTATGCTGCCGGAAATGCACCGGCGGTTGCTGAACAAAGTGCTGGAGTACCAACACAAGAGGTTAAAGCGGCTGCAGCGGTTGCAAGCCAGCCCGCAGCTGTACAAGAAAGACCATCAGAGACTTTATTATATGCACAGCCCATTAACAATGGATTTAAATTGGTAGATACAGAACCCAAAATTGTGATGACCTTGCTTAAAACCTCAGTAGCCGATTGCTTTATTGCCAATGCAGGAAGCACTAACGGGGTTGTTTTAAAAAAGAACGGCGACTGGTTTTTCGAATATTATAAAAATAATCTGCTGGTTTCTGAAAAATTGCAGATCAAATTTTAAGGGGTATGCATCAGCACTAAATTCGTGCAGCAATTGGATGTATAGAGATGCTAGCGCTATATCATAAGTAAGAATTTGCTCCGGATTGTTTTATCGAGCCTCCCGATAAATTGGACAAGTTGTCGAAATGTCAAGGCATTAATCAGGTCCTTCAGCTAGCTGTCACGATTCTTCGTCGGGAGGTTCATAATGATAATTTTAGGTTTATGATGCGCTTTTTTACGTTTCAACATGGTATTCGTTTTCTGCCAGTTCTTTAACTTTATTCAATGCTTTTGGCCACGTTTCTTCAAAATATGCTTTCCATTCATCGCTAATGTCCATATCTATGGTAAGTTCGGTTTGTCCATTTTTTTCCTGAAGGGTATAATTTTCCAATGACCCGTTCCAGTCTTGGTTCAAATTTTCCTTACCATCCTTTAATTCGCCCAGGTGTTTGATGGATAGGTACTGGTTGGGTATATTTTCTTCAATCACTGCTACCATTCCATTTCCGCTGCCATCTCCGAACACGGCCCGGCTTCCTTTTTTCCAATCGGTTTCTACCGAAGATCCCTCGGCAAAAGCAGCTGTCCACTTCGGATAGCTTTCTACGCCAAAAAGAACATCCCAAACTTTTTTTGCACTGGCGTTAATGGTGGATTTAAATTCGATTTTTTCCATGGTTTTGTTTATTTATTGGTTCTCCATTAGTTTTATCCAAGCCTTTACCGATTTGGTTAGGGCCGCGGCATGTTGTTCTACATCGGCCATTGTATAAAATTTAGCATAGGCCTTTCCCTTAGTTTGTGGTTCTAAAAAGCCAAAATCATCATTCAGTAGCGAGGCTTTATGAAAAACAACCACTACGTAGTTTTTAATTTTGGGGTTTATGGTGGCCATATCTTCTTTAAACTTAAAGCTCGGTCCTCCCCATTTTATACTGCTTTCTATTTTCGGACTGGCGGCAGTTATAATTTCTATCACCTTTTCCATTTCCTTTTTCAAGGGATGATCTAACGCATCCATAAATGCCTTAACTGCTGAAATGCTCATAACTCACAATTTATAAAACAAAGTTGTTGAAGATCTGGTTGATTTTAGCGGTGCAAAGGCGACAATTTAAGGGGGCAGAAGGGTTTAACTTTAAGGCTGAAATTTTGTATATTTATCAGTTGCTACCCGTATATTATTTATTTGTTATCATCATTAATTATCTCAGCATTAAGTAATTTAATCGGTAGATTTACCTAATTTAACGATACATTGTTACAGTTGCACAATATTTTGAATTAAATTTAGTTGTTGGTAGGTGCCAGCAAACAACTGAACATACACCTGGTACGTATATAAAGTATAATATTATCCAAATACATGAAAAACAATAAATTGAGCTGCCTCTTAGTGTCTGGCCTTTTAATTTTGGGTACACTTGGTGCCTGTAAAAAGAGCAGCAACGCTCCCGATGTAATACCAACACCTGATCCGCCTACAACAACCCCAACAGGCACCCGTGCCGAACTGACCAAAGATTCGATCTTTTTGTACAGCAAGGAACTGTATTACTGGAACACCACATTGCCTACCTATGCGGTATTTAATCCACGGGGTTATAGTTCAAACGAAGCCGAGCTTTATGCCCTGACCCAATATTCTAAAGATCCATTAACCAATAAACCTTATGAGTATGTAAGCAATTCGTCGGAACCTAAATATTCCTTTTTTGATTATACGGCAGCCACAGGTAAAACAGGCGCATTAAAAGCCGACGTAAATGGCTCGGCCAATGATTATGGCTTTTCTGTAAATTACAGCGCTGTTGATGATTTAAGGGTTAAATATGTATATCCGAATTCACCTGCTGCACAACAGGGCTTAACCAGGGGCTGCCGCATCACCAGCATTAATGGCCGCACAAATTTAAGCTCTACCAGCTCAACCAATATCAATTTTATTAACGATGCTATTTTTGGCTCGAATGCCAGTGTAACGCTGGTTTATACCGATTTGAACCAAGCCGTAAAAACAGCCGTGATTACCAGTTCGACTTATACCGTTAACCCGATTTTGTACACTAATGTTTATACGGTGGGTACCAAAAAAGTCGGATACATTGTTTTTAACAGCTTTACCAATAATGCTACTGCTGCTTTAAACAGCACTTTTTCGGGTTTTGCTACGCAGGGAGTGAGCGAATTGATTATAGATTTGCGCTACAACGGTGGTGGATATGTATCTACTGCTGCCCAGATTATTAACCTGGCTGCTCCAGCTGCGCAAACTGGCAATACCATGTTTACCTATTACTATAACAGTTATCTGCAAACATTAACAACAGCACAGCGTAAAGCTTCGGTTTTGGCCCATCAGCCTTTGTTGGATGATGCGGGTAAACTACAGGATTTTACAACAGGTGTTAATGGTAAATATGCTACCTATGCTGATTTAAATTATTCGCCTACTTCTTCTGATAACATCGAGAAATTCGCTAAATCGGGTGCTTTGGCCTTAAACCGTGTTTATTTTATTGTAAGCGGTAATACCGCTTCGGCAAGCGAGCTAACCATTAATAGCTTAAAGCCTGTAATGGAGGTGAAACTGATTGGCGAAACCACTTATGGTAAGCCTGTGGGCTTTTTTCCGATCAGGATTGATAAACTGGATATGTACATCCCCGAATTTGAAACCAAAAACCAAGCTGGCGAAGGCGGGTATTATTCGGGCTTAACCGTTGATAAAGCTGTGGCCGATGACTTTAAAAGGGCCTGGGGCGATGAATCAGAAGTTTTACTATCCTACGCATTGGCCTATGCCAAAACAGGTACTTTTGTGGTTCCTGCAGCAAAAACCTCAAGCCTAAATACACAAACAGTGCCGCTATCGGCAAAATTATCTGCTGCCGAAATTAAAGATATCGGCGAACGCTTAGATCCAAAAGGGTTTAAAGGCATGGTAATGACCCCTGATAAAAAATTCTAATACTTATATTGAGCAGGAGGTCTGGCTAATCATTGATTAGCCAGGCTTTTTTTATTAAAGATATCTTGTTTCAACAGGGTAGGCGAAGCTCTTGAGTATGTGGACGGTGCTCAGAGCTATGTGAGCGGGCTGTGGTTAAACCGTCGACGGTACTCCGTGTTTTCTGTGTTTCCGTGGCTATTTTTAAGCAGTTTGTCGATTTTAGATATTTCATAGGATCAGCGTAAATCAGCGTTCCTTTTCCATTGCATCTGCGGGAAAAAGAATTACAAACATTCCCGCAGATTTAAAAAGATAAAAAGCGCAGATTCAAGCAGATTTTATCCGTTTAGATAGCCCTTCTACTGCATCCGATAGCTGTAGGATCAAGACATATTGAGGTTATTCGCTATCATTATTGATCTGTGAGATCTGTGGCTAACAAGACTCACGCTAAACGCGGGTCAGAGACGCTTATCCATTGCCTAATAGATTGCCTGGCAATAAAAAAGGGAGTCAAGTTTTTGAAACTTGACTCCCTTCGTGTTGGGCATTTCTTTAATCTGATTTCTTAGTCAGCAGCTTACAATAATATTTTACTGCTGATATCCTTATTAATGGTAATGTAGCCTGGGTACTTAAATGGCGTATTACCTAACATAAAAGTTGGTTTAATTTTAATGGTTAACAAACCCAGTTTTTCATCTTTGGCCGATGAACCTTTCTGAGCGGCTTTGATAATATCGTTAAATACATTTCCTTTTGATACCAAACCATAAATATTGCTTACCAATTGTACCGGAACAATAACTTTCTGTCCTTGGGCAATGCTTACATTCTGGTTTATAGTGCCTTCAGCCAAATCGGTATTGTTAACCAATATTTTATACTCAAATTGGTTAATGGCGGCTAAATTGTTAGATGGATTGGTGATTTCTAAATTCAGGTTGGCACTTAACGGAATATCTTTACGCAATAGGCCAAGGGCAACCCCCGGTAAACTGGTTAAGCTGAAACTTTGCTGCTCCATTAATTTTTTTACATCGGTACCGGCTATGGATACATTTTGTACACCAGTAATTTTATAGGTGCAATCTTCAAGAGCTTTTATTTGCTGTGCCTGTCGGTTAATACCGCAGCCAAACATCGTGATGCTAAGCAGGCAGATCATTAGTGTGTTTTTCATGTTAATCATAACGCCAAAATACTAAAACTATTTCAGATGGGGGTAATTGGGATGGGTTAATCGGTTAATTGTTTGAACTGGTTAACTGTTTGTATCAAATGCTAAATTGTTTGATTGCTATATTGTTAACTGAAAACCGTCAACTGAAAACTGCGAAGCCCGGTTAACTGTTCGTGTTAATTGCTAAACTGTTTGATTGCTATATTGTTAACTGAAAACCGCCAACTGAAAACTGCGAAGCCCGGTTAATTGTTTGAACTGGTTTACTGTCTCCAAAGCCCAAACCCCGAACTCCAAACTGTTAAGAGGGTTAAACAATATAAATTATTCAATTAATCTTAATACTTATCTTTGCCAAAAAACAAATCAACATGGCCGTTAGCATTAGAAAGATAGAAGCAGCAGATAATAAAGCAACCGCAGAAATGATCAGAACAATTTTGAGGGAGTTTAAAATTGATAAGCCTGGTACTGTTTATACCGACCCAACTACTGATGACCTTGCTGCACTTTTCGAGCAATCTGGCTCGGCTTATTGGCTGGCAGAAGAAGATGGGGTAATTATTGGTGGTTGCGGCATTTACCCTACGGCAGGTTTGCCAGAAGGTTGTGTTGAACTGGTAAAACTCTATACTGCCGCCTCATCGCGTGGAAAAGGAATAGGCAAACTGCTGATGGAGAAAAGTATCGAATCGGCACAGCACTTTGGTTACAATGAGGTTTATTTAGAATCGTTCCCTGAGCTGAGTACCGCAATTTACATGTACGAAAAGGCAGGCTTTAAAAAGCTTTCGGCACCATTGGGCAACTCAGGCCATTTTGCCTGCAACGTTTGGATGCTACTGGTACTTTAATGTTCCAAATAGAAGGTTTTTAGTCGGCAATTATCATCTTAATGTTTTAGTGTGGGCTAAACGTCATTATAAGTTTAGCATAAGCTTAATGTTTTTTATTAAAGATATTTTTACACCATAAATTTTTCCCTATTGATTTATGGCTGATCACATTTTAAAAAATATACCTTATTCTGTTCTCGATCTGGCAACCGTTTTAGATGGTTACACCGCAGCAGATACCTTTAAAACCAGTCTTGAGCTGGCTAAACAGGCCGATGATCTGGGTTATACCCGTTATTGGTTTGCAGAACATCATAACATGGCTGGCGTGGCCAGTTCGGCAACCGCAATACTAATTGGGTATATAGCTGGTGGCACACCACGTATACGTGTAGGCTCGGGAGGGATCATGCTGCCCAACCACGCCCCTTTAATTGTTGCCGAACAGTTTGGAACGCTGGCTTCACTTTATCCAAACCGGATTGATTTGGGTTTGGGCAGGGCACCTGGAACGGATCAGGTAACCGCAATGGCTATACGTGGCGAAAATTTTAACGCCGTTCACAATTTTCCGAGGGATATTGAAAAGCTGCAGCAGTTTTTTTCTGCTGGGAATAACCGCGCCAGCGTAAGGGCTATCCCAGGCGAAGGATTGGATATTCCGATATGGATACTGGGATCGAGCACAGATAGTGCCCGTTTAGCGGCTGAAAAAGGTTTACCTTATGCTTTTGCAAGCCATTTTGCACCTACCTATTTCGAACAGGCAATAGCCATTTACAGAAGCAACTTTAAGCCTTCTGCCATTTTGAAAGAACCTTACGTAATGGCCTGTGTAAACGTAGTTGCAGCAGATACTGATGCTGAAGCAGAACGCTTATCGAGTTCGGTAAAGCGGATGTTCTTGGGCGTAATTACAGGCAAAAGAGAATTGTTGAAACCAGCTGTTGATGACATTAATATATACTGGGACCGCATGGAGAAAGAAGCTGTAGAACAGATGTTGTACTATTCTTTTATCGGTAGTGCCGAAACCATTAAAGAAAACCTAAGTGCTTTTGTGGAGAAATATGGTGTGAATGAGCTAATGGGCACTTCGCATATTTATGATCATGAGGCAAAGTTGCATTCGAATAAAATTTTTGCAGGGTTGTTTGGGTAAAAGATTGTCCGTCATTTCGACCGGAGTGCAACGAAGTGGAGAACCCGAAGGCTCAGCGAAGCTAAATCTTTCTCGAGATAGATCTCTCCATTCCACTGCGTTTCAGTCGAGATGACGAAACTATACTGTTGTTCACATCTAGGCTCTGCGGTAATCTTCTTAAATCTGCGGGAAACCAATTGCCTAATTGCTCCCGCAAATATCGCTGATAAACGCAGAATCCACCCATCTTCCCTCTCACATCTTCCATCTTACCTCTCCCTCCTCCATCATACCTTTAAGATTTATTAATACTAAGGGAATATTAGGCTGCTAGCTTTGCGCATTATAAAGCAGCAACTATTGGATAAGACATTACTTTCATCTTTGCAGCGCGGCAATCACCGTGCAATGGAAGAAATCTACCAAATTTATTGGGAAGATGTTTTTGATACTGCCTTTAAAAAAATCAGGGATGAAGAGCTGGCACAGGATATTACACAGGAAATTTTCATTTCACTTTGGGAAAACCGCAAAACACTCCAGCTATCCGGAAGCCTTGGCGCATACCTGCATGGTGCCGTAAAATATAAGGTGATTAATTATTTCCGTTCGGGAACGCTTAAAGCACAGCACCATAGCGCGCTTACTATACTAATGGATGGGCAGGATACTGCTGCGGCCGATGATAAAGTAATTTTAAAGGAACTCCACCAGGAGCTGGATGCGGCCATTGCTCTCATGCCCGAAAAAATGAAACAGGTATTTTCGATGAGTCGGAAGCAGGAAAAATCGATCAAGGAAATTGCTTCAGAGTTGGGTCTTTCGGCCCAAACCGTTAAAAACCAGATTTCTGCGGGCTTAAAACTGCTTAAAAAAAGCCTTTCCTATATCTTGCTCATCGCAGCGCTGATCGGCTTAACATAAAGTTAATTTATAGATAACATTTTTGGTTAGTACCCTCTTGCTTTTTAACTGACATGTATTTAGATGACAGAAGAACAGGCAAAGGAGCTGCTGCAAAAATACTTAAATCAACAGGCCAGCCCCCACGAACAAAAAAAGGTTGAGGAATGGTATGCTTCGCTTAACCGGGAGGATGCTCCATTGGTGGCAAGCAAAAAAGCGGCCATTGGCGAGCAGATGCTGGCTAACCTTAAGGCAGCCATGTATAAAAAGCCCAAATACGGCAAAGTGCTAAAGCTACAAACTTTTATCCTGGCAGCAGCTGCCATATTGCTTATTATTGGCTCGGCTTTAGTAATCTGGAAACTTCAGGCCCCGGTACAGTCTTCTGCAAATCTGGTTACGGTAAACACCAAAGCAGCCGAGCATAAACGCATTACCCTGCCGGATGGGTCGGTGGTGTTTTTGGGACCAGCGGCAAAACTCAGTTATCCAAAGGTATTTGCATCCAACAGCCGCCAGTTGGTACTTAGCGAGGGCGAAGCCTTTTTTGATGTCGCGCATCAGGAAAAAAGAGCATTTACGGTGCATACTGCCGATGGTATAAACATCAAAGTTTTGGGTACCTCGTTCAAAGTTAAATCTTACCGCGCCAGTAAACAGCTCGAGGTGGCGGTGGTTACAGGAAAGGTCGCTGTAAGCATGAAGCACAAAAACTTAGCTACGCTGGTTAAAAATGAGTTTTTAACCTACAATAAAAGCGATGGTAAGGCTGCAATAGGTAAAACCAATCCTGTGGCAGTGGTAGCAATTGCTTTTGAAGGCGCCACTTTGGATCAGGTTATCAAGAAGCTGGAATATTTATACAACATTAAAATTCTGCTTGGCGATGCGGCATTGGGCAAGCTAAAAAGCACGGCAACTTTTAACAGTGGCCAATCGCCAGAAGAGATTCTGGATATTATCTGCAGCCTTCACCACATCAGGTTCAATGGATCAAAAAATCATAAAACATTTAAAATTTACAGATAAGATGAGCATATAATATTGAGATCCCTGGCGGTACCGATCAGATCGGCCACCGTAATTTCTTTCTGGCCATTAGGCCTGCATAATTAAAGCTTTACAAAAATAAAATCAAACAAATTATTAATGAAAACAATCTCCGCTAAGCGGACACCAGCGCTTTATAAGATCATGAAATACGCATGTTTAACATTTTCGGTACTCTGCATATTTTGCAGTTCAATTCTGGCCTCGGCCGGAATGGCGCAAAGACTAGAGAAAACCACGGTAAGTATAACGATAAACAAGGGCCGAAAAATGACCGAGATTATCAAAGAAATTGAGTTGCGTACCGGACTCAGCTTTGTATACAACCCCGACCTGCTACAACAAAAAAATACAATTTTAAGTGGCGATTTTAGAACAGAACCTGTACGCTCCATGCTGGATAGGCTTGGTTTACAGGTTTTAGAAAAGGGAGGATACGTAATCCTCAATAACATTGTTTTAAATAAACCAGACCGCATTGTAACCGGCGTAGTACGCGATTCGACCGGGCAGGTGTTGCCAGGCGTTTCGGTAAAAGTATTGGGTACCCAAAGCGGTACCATAACCGATAGCAACGGCGCTTACCGCATAGAAGTTGGTGCAGATGCAGTACTTTCTTTTTCTATGATCGGTTACCGTACCAAAGAAGTGAAAGTGGCCGAAAATCAGGTAATTAACCTTATGCTGAGCGAAGAGCATTCTACACTTGCCGATGTGGTAGTGGTAGGTTATGGTACCCAAAAGAAAGAAACCCTCACCGGTGCAATCACTATTGTTGGATTGGATAAACTTTCATCACGCTCTGTAAACAGTGTGGGCGAGGTATTGGCCGGAAAATCTCCCGGTGTAATGGTAACCAACGAAGGTGGCGATCCAACTTCTCCTCCACGTATCAATATCCGCGGTGCCGGTGGTATTAACGGAGAAAGCGTACTTTATGTAATTGATGGTTCTATTTTTTCGGGTACACCACAGCTTAATCCTAACGATATCGAATCTATATCGGTACTTAAAGATGGATCGGCTGCTATTTATGGTGCAAGGGCATCGGGTGGTGTGGTACTGATTACCACAAAAAAAGGGAAAAGCGGTAAAATGCAGATCAGTTTTGATGCCAAAGTTGGACAGCAGAGCGCCTGGAGAAAACTAGAGCCCCTAAACGCAACGCAGCGTGCACAGGTTGCAGCAACAGCAGCCAAAAATGGTGGCACAACCATATTGCCAGCTTTCGATGCCTCGAAATATCCGGATGGGCAGGTTACCCGTACCAACTGGATGGACGAAGTTTTTAGAGATGGCTTATTACAGGATTATAATGCCGCAATAAACGGTGGAAGCGAAAAATCTAACTATTATTTGAGCTTTAACTACCGCAACGCCGAAGGTATTGTGTTAAATACCAAAACCAAACGCTATAATTTTAGGATCAATACCGAACATGAAATAACCAATTGGTTAAAAATTGGCGAAAACCTATCATACAGCAGTACGAACGGAAACGGGGCCAATACCAGTAGCGATTATACCGGAGCTTTACTTTCGGCTATTTATTACCCAACAAACGGAACGCCTTACAACTCTGATGGCAATTTTGCGGGCTTACCCGGCGGGCAGTATGCAGGCGATTATGGCGATATCATTAATCCGGTTGCCGAGCTAAACCGTATCGATATCAACAACCCCGTAAATGTTTTGGTGGTTAACCCTTATGCTAACCTAAAACTGGCTAAAGGTTTAACTTTCAGGTCTAACTTAAGCATCACTAAAACAGATGCAGCCTTTAAAAGCTTTACCCCTAAAAGACCAGAGGTTGGTAAACCCGTTTTGAGCAACAGTTTGCAAGAAAGCAGCAGCCGAAGCAACGATTTCCTTGCCGAGCAGGTTTTAAATTATAAAAATACTTTTGGCAAGCACCAGCTTGATCTTACCGGAGGCTATTCATTCCAGAAAACACAAAGCAGGGGATTATCTGCATCAGGTGCTGGCTTTGATGATGAAGCTTATCAGTACAGGTATTTAATGAATGCTACGGTAATTCAGCCATCTTCTAGCAGTTATGGTGCACGCGCACTGTCATCTTTGTTTTTAAGGGCAAACTATAACTACAACGAAAAATACCTGCTCTCATTAATTGGCCGCCAGGATGGAGTTTCGTTGCTGGACAAAAAAAACCGTACCAGATATTATGGTTCAGCTTCGTTGGGATGGGTAATCAGCAAAGAAGATTTTCTTAAAGAAGTAAGCTGGTTAAACGAACTGAAACTTAGGGGCAGTTATGGCTTTCTGGGTAATTTGGGCGCACTGGGTACCGATGCCGTTAACCCTTTGTTAGTGCCAACACAAAGTTATTTCGGGCAAACGCCAACCCTACAAAATGGTTATGTACAAACGGTATTGGCCAATAAGGACCTAAAGTGGGCTGAATCTAAGCAAACAAACTTTGGTGCCGATGTAACTGTATTGGGCAGATTAAGCCTTAATGCCGATTACTTTATCAAAGAAACCAATAAAATGATCTTAACCCGATCATTGCCTGGAACTGCAGGCTTAAACACGCAGACCATTAATGCCGGTATTGTAAAAGATAAAGGTATTGAGCTGGGCCTAACCTATAACAGCGATAAAAATGCAGCCTTCACTTATTCGGTAAATGCAACGCTGACCAAAATTAACAATAAAGTACAGGAGCTGGCGCCTGGTTTAGAAAACATTGCCGTTGGTACCAATTTCCGTAATGAGCTTGCCCCGCTTACCATTAGGGTTGGACAGCCATTATACACCTATTACGTTTTAAAAACAGACGGTATTTTCCAGAGCCAGGCAGAAGCTGATAACTATAAAAATGCAAAGGGGCAGAAAGTACAGCCAAATGCAAAAGCCGGCGATTTTAAATTTGTTGATATTAATGGTGATGGTGCTATTGATGGTAACGACCGTTATTTTGCAGGCAGTGCCTACCCGGATTTTTCTTACGGATTGAGCTTTAATGCCAGCTATAAAAATTTCGACATCAACATTTTTGCACAGGGTGTACAGGGCAACAAGCTTTTTAATGCCGTTAAACGTACCACCTACAGTGCCAGCGGACCATCGTACAACAAATTGCTGGGTATACTGGATGCCTGGTCGCCTGAAAACCCTAACGGAAAAGTGCCGATTATTTCAACAAGCGACGCCAATGGAAACTTTGCTGCTTCTGATTTTTACATCGAAGATGGTTCTTACCTGCGCATCCGCAATGTAACCTTGGGCTACACATTGCCAAAATCGCTTACCAACAAATTAAAAACCGGAGCAGTACGCCTTTATGCCACTGCAAATAATCTCTTTACGATAACAGATTATTCAGGCTTTGATCCCGAAATCGGAATGGACAACAATGGTCTTGATGTTGGCCGTTATCCACAGGCCAGAAGCTTTATCCTTGGTTTAAGTGTAAATCTATAATCACCAATTACAACAATGAAAACGAATTTTAAATATATGGCAATTGCCGCCCTGGCTGTTCTCTCTTCGTGTACCAAACAGCTGGATATTATGCCCGAAGGATCTCCTTCGGCACAGAATTTCTGGAAAACAAAAGAAGACGCCATAAAAGCCGAGGCAGGGATGTATGAAAACTACAATGCCGAAGATTTTTACGGACGTGGAATGTTCTGGTTTATCAATGCCAGCGATGATATGGTTACCGGCCGTAACAAGCCAGAGGCCGATAACATTAAAAATTTTAACCGTACTTACATTGGTGGCGGCTATACCGAATCGCAATGGAGCATGCGCTATGCAATTATTAAAAGGGCTAACGATATTATTATCAATGTTCCGGCTATCCCAATGGATGAAAACTTAAAGAAACAGATTATTGGCGATGCTTACTTTAACGCCGGTCTGGTTTATTTCCAATTGGCAGCCAACTACGGAAACGATAAAGCAGGGGTGCCTATTGTTACCCCCGAGAGCGATCCATCGTTGCCTATTGCCCGTGCAGGTAATGTGAATCAAAATTACGATTACATCATTTCACTTTTATTAAAAGCGGCCGATAACCTTCCAATGTTTTCGGCAATGAAACCTGCTGATTACGGTAAAGCACATAAAACTGCCGCCTGGGCCTATCTATCTAAAGTGTACCTGTACAAAAAAGATTATGCCAACGCTGCAAAATATGCCGATATGGTAATCAGTTCAGGTCAGCACGATTTGGTAAATACCGGCTTTGCAGATGTATTTAAAGCCTCAAATAACTGGTCTAAAGAATATATCTGGTCGGTGGTTTGTACACCAAGTGGTGGTGGTACAGGCTGGGGAAGCAAACTTCCGGGCGTAATGTTAACCAACAAAGCCTGGGGTATTTACAATGGATGGGGATACTACCTGCCCACCAAAGAACTTTACGATTCGTATGAAGCTGGCGATCAGCGCAGGGAAGCAACCATTTTAAAACCTGGCGATAAATTTATGTTCTTCGGTAGCGAACGCAGCTTTACAAAAGATGCAGGGGCAACTTCTAACTACCAGTTTAAAAAGTATATGGAGCCTTTCTCTTACGCAAACCCAATACCAACACATGTTAATCCCAATGGGGATAACGGTACCACCGATTTAAATGTGCCGCTGATGCGTTACGCAGAAGTATTGCTGATTAAAGCAGAAGCTGCCATTAATTTGAGCGGAGCTGGTGCAGGCGATACAGAACTGAATAAAATCAGGCTTCGTGCAGGCTTAGGTGCTAAAACCGGTATGACCATTACCGACCTGAAACGCGAACGCCGTAACGAACTGGCCGGCGAATGGGCCGACCGTCACCGCGATTTGGTAAGATGGGGAGATGCGCAAACTGCCTATGCAAAACCTTTGCACGATTTTGATGGCAGCGTAATCTGGCCTGCAAGGGCATTTAACCCACAGGTACACGATGTTTGGGCCGTGCCACAAAGAGAGATTGATAACAGTGCGGGGGTGATTAAACAAAATGCAGGATGGTAAAAGTGAACAGACTGATCTGCTTTTTACTGTTGGCTTTGAGCATACATTCGGTTTCTGCACAGCAGAAACTGAATGTTGGCAATGGCCATAGCCACAACGATTACAAACAGCAGATTCCCTTGCTGGAAGCTTATTATGCCGGTATGGGTTCGATAGAGGCCGATGTGTTTTACCGCGACGGCGAATTGTTTGTTGCCCACGAAAGCAGCGAGATTAGGCCCGGTAAAACATTAAAAAAGTTATATATCGATCCTCTGGTGGCTTTTTTTAAGGAAAATGCCAACCATCCTTACCCCGATCCAAAGCAGAAGCTGCAACTGGTAATCGATATCAAAGCCGATTATAACCATGTAATTGCAAAATTATTGACTGACCTGAAAGGTCTTGAGCCTGTTTTCGATCAACAGATCAATCCATCGGCCATTAAAATTGTACTGAGCGGAGATGTTCCGCCTGCCGAAAAGTTTACCGACTATCCATCCATCATCAGTTTTGATGGCCGTCCGGAGAATAATTATACCAGCGGCCAGCTGCAGCACATCGGTATGATCAGTGATGATATTTCGCATTACTCGGTATGGAACGGAAAAGGAACACCAACCCCAACCGATCTGCAAAAAATGAAAGCCGTAATTGCCAAGGTACATGCCCTGGGTAAACCTTTCCGCTTTTGGGCAACCAAAGATAGTCCGAACAGCTGGAAAGAGTTGGAACATATTGGCGTGGATTGGGTTGGTACCGATCATCCGGCATTGTTAAAAGATTTTTATCAGAACAGGGCCAAACTGGAGTACAGCAGCAATAAAGGCTATACACCTTACCAGCCAAGCTATAAAAACGATGGATTAAAAACTAAAGTTAAAAATGTTATCCTTTTAATTGGCGATGGAATGGGATTGGCCCAGATCCAGGCCGGGTTAAGTGCCAATTTCGGTCAATCCAATATGATCAAGATCAGGCATATCGGTTTTTCACGTACAGAGGCTTCCAATTCAGATTTTACTGATTCGGCAGCTGGGGCAACGGCCATGGCCACAGGTCATAAAACCAATAACCGGTACATCAGTGTCGATTCTAACGGTAAATCGTTAGCGGCTATTCCAGATGTTTTAGCTAGCTATGGCATCAAGAGTGGGATCATCAGCAGTGGAGATATTACCGATGCCACTCCGGCAGCATTTTACGCCCATCAGGTTGAGCGTAGCATGACGCACGAAATTGCAGCCGATTTTTTAAACGGCCATGTTGATGTCCTGGTAGGGTCTAAACGTAAAAGTTTTACCGAAAATCCAGATCAAAAACTGATGGACAAAATCTTGGCTAAAGGTTATGTTTTTCAGCAAAACCTAAAAAGTTTTACGGAATCAAATGCGGCTAAACAGCTTGTGCTGCTTGATGATTCGGTAACACGTAAAATATTGGAAGGAAGAGGAGAGATGCTTAAAACATCATTCTTAAAAACAGTTGAATTGCTTTCTAAAAACAAAAAAGGATTTTTCATTATGGCCGAAGGTGCACAGATTGATCATGGCGGGCATGCCAACGATCTGCCTTTTGCAGTAACCGAACAGCAGGATTTCGACCGCTTGGTTGGCGAAGCTTTAAAATTTGCCGATCAGGATGGCGAAACATTGGTTGTGGTAACTGCCGATCATGAAACTGGCGGACTATCGCTTTTAGATGCTGCTTATAAAAAAGGAATGGTCCGCGGGCACTTCAGCACCGACGATCATACCAATATTATGGTGCCTGTATTTGCCTATGGGCCTGGTTCAGCTGCTTTTATGGGCGTGTATCCCAATAATCAGATTTTCGAAAAGATTATCCAGGTTTACCAGTTAAGCAAGTAAATTAAACAAAAACTTAAGTCAGCGGCGCAAGTAATAATTACCTGCGCCGCTTTTTCTTAATGTTAAGGCAACATTGCATCATTAATTTTGAACCCAATCAAGAAAATGAGATGGAAAGAAGAGCTGCACTAAAAAATATCGGTGGTTTATTTTTACTGCCAACCTTACCGGCAATCGCTGTTGCAACTGATAAAAAAGCTGTATTGCGGGTTGCACACATTACCGATGTACACCTTAAAAATCAATTTAATGCCCCAGCCAGGTTTGTTAAATGCCTGCACCATCTGCAATCGCAATCGCCTAAAGTAGATCTAATTTTAAACGGTGGCGACATTGTTTTCGACATGAACAAAGAAAATATCAGTACCATTAACGATCAATGGAAACTGGTAAACGATACCATGAAGAGTGAGTGCAATATTCCGGTGCGCTATTGCCTGGGCAATCACGATATCTGGTGGAATGAAAACACCAAAGGCGATGTTTTTTACGGTAAAAAATATGCAATGGATAAATTGCAGCTGGTTAAACCTTATTACAGTATGGTGCAGAATGGCTGGAAAATTATGGTGTTGGATAGCACCCACCTGGATATTGATAATACCTGGTACATCGGTAAATTGGGCGAAGCGCAGTTGGCCTGGCTGAAAACCGAACTCGAAAACACCAGTGCCGATATGCCTGTTATGGTAATGTCGCATATTCCTATCCTTACCGCGCTTTTAATGATAGAGGATGATATTGTAAACAAATGGACCATGTTGGGTGGCGATATGCATACCGATACGGCGAAGATCATCAACCTTTTTTACAAATATCCCAACGTAAAGCTTTGCGTAAGCGGCCACCTGCACATGCGCGATAAAGTGGTGTATAATGGTGTAACCTATTTGTGTAACGGTGCTGTATCTGGCGCCTGGTGGGAAGGCAACCGGAGGGAAACTGCCCCAGGTTACGGCCTGATCGATTTATACGATGACGGTAGTTTTGAGGAAAAATATGTGAATTATTGAGTTGGTAGTTTCCCAAAAGAAGGCGTCACCCTGACCTGTAGCGCAGCGGAAAGCTACGCAGTAAATTTATTTCAGGGTCTTTTAGAAATAAATCATCAGCTGCCATGCATAAGTGCTTTCACCATGTAAGAAATATAAGGCCAAGTAAGCTCATATGACCTTAAATTTCTTACATGGTTAATTATTTGCCATGCCGAACGAAGTTGAAAGCCTTTATTGTTAGGTGAGCACCTAATTCTTCCCAACCCTGTTCTCTTCGTCGCTGGTTCCGGTTCTACGGCTACGGGCAGTTTTAATCTTCATATTCCCGAATTTGTAAGTAAAACTTAAGTTTACCCTACGGCTTTCCCATTCGTTCTGCCAAAAGGTTTTAATGTTATTGTACTCCAAATTGGCCCTGAACCTGCTGGTGTTAAATACATCGTTTACCTTTAAAGCTAAAGTGGCGTTCTTTTTCCAGAATGTTTTTTTTGCACCAACATTAAGCTGGTAACTGCCCAAACTGCGAAACAGGCCCGAAACAGAAGGCGAATCGTAATAAGCGTAAGTTGTTAAGCTATAGTTTTTAGGCAGCGTAAAGGTATTATCCATCATTACCGACCAGTTCCATGAAAATGCGTTGTAACCATTGCCCTGTACAGCTGAGTTGGTGCGGTTAAAGCCAGCTGAAAATTCGGTACTGTTGTTCCACCATTTGGTTATATCGAAAGGACTTCCTGTAGCCACATAAAAGTTTGTGGTGCGGTTTAGATTTTCAGGTCTGGATATACTTTCCTTTGTGGCATCGTTCTGGTAAACCACTTCCCATATCGAACCATCGCTAACCGAATAGCTTAAGGTAAGCACCCTGAAGTTTTTTATTGAATAGTTAAATTCGAAACTATTGCCATATGATGGCTGCAGCAAAGGGTTTCCCTGTAATGCCGTATACGGATCGGTATAAAAGGTAAATGGATTTAAGCTGCTGTACGATGGACGGTTAATGCTTTTGCGGTAAGCTGCGGTTACCAGATTGTTCGAATCGATCTTTAAAGAAACAAAAACCGTTGGAAAAAGCTTCCAGTACTTTCTGTCGATCAGGGTATTGGTTCCTGATGAACGGCCATTGCCCAATGTTTGCTCTGCACGCAGGCCAGCTTTGATCTGCAGGTTTTTAAAGCTCTGATCCAAAGAAAGGTAACCCGCATTAATGTTTTCGTGGTATAAAAATTCGTTTGTTCTGCGCGGATCATTGATCCAGCCGGCCGTTTTTAACGAATCGAAACGTACATCGCTCTGCGAATTTACCCAACTACTTTTCCAGCCGGTTTCCATTTTTAGGGTTTTAGTAAAATTTAAGGTATAATCGGCCTTCAGCGAGTAAATAGATACCTGGCCCATACCCTTATTGCGCAGGTCGACAGGGTTGCCCAGAGGCAGATCGTTGGCATCAAGATAGTTATTGGTAAAAGTTTCATCCTTGCTGTTGTCATAGCGCACATAATCTGCATCGAAGCCCAGTTCGCCGCCCAATGTATCTGTTTTAAGGCGATAGTTTAAGTTAAGGGCATGGTTTTTTTCGGTATTGCGCTGTGGATTGAACATTTCCGTTCCGCCCATTTTAGCGCCATTGGCCCCGTAGTTTACCGAATTGCTGTTCACTTTAGTTTCTTCGGGTGCGGTGTAACCCTTTACCATAATGCCCAGTGTATTCTTTTTATCGATAAAGTAATCGGCACCTGTTGAGTAATTTAAGCTGTTGGTAACCGGATGCCAGAAATTAAGCTGGTTATATTGCTCTTCGCCAATGGTTCGGTTTAGGGTTAATCTGTTGTACGAATTGTAATGCCCCCCGTTTAAGCGCAAGTAGGTGCTTACCTTGCCAATATTGTAATTAAGGTTAACCCCGCCGAAAGCTTTTTCGTAGCGGCCGTAGCCACCACCCAGGTTCATGTTTCCGTTAAAGCCCTGCATTTTGTTCCGCTTTAATTTAATGTTGATAATGCCTGCTGTTCCGGCAGCATCAAAAGAAGATGGTGGATTGGATATCAGTTCGATTTTACTCAAAACTGAACCCGGCAGCGATTTTAAATAAGTGGTAAGCTCCAAGCCGCTCATGTAGCTCATTTTTCCATCAATCATTACATTAATGCCTTTTTTACCCTTCAGTATTATGTTGTCATCCTTATCGAGCTTTACCCCAGGCGATCTGCTGATGACTTCCAGCGCATTATCGCCGGCAGTATTCATTTGTTCTACATTAACTACCACACGGTCGGCTTTCTGATCAATCACCGGCATTTTAGAAATTACATTTACTTCCTTTAAATGCTGGGCCTGGTCGGCCAGTAAAATTGTGGTAACCTGTACAGCGTTGCCTTTCACTTCGAAAACTGCAGATTGTGCTTTGGCGTAGCCCATCATCAGTGCCTTGATTAAATATTTGCCCGGTTTAACCGCATTAAACTCATATAGGCCTTTTTGGTTGGTGGCCTGTAGCGAAACAGATACCGAATCGGGCAGCTGGATCAAAGCAACCGAAGCATAATCCAAAGGCTGACTGCTTTTATCGGTAACAGTTCCGGATACTTTAATGCCCTGTGCATTGGCGCGGTTAAAGCTTAGTACAAATAGGGTAACGGTAGCTAAAGTAAAAAATAGGTTTTTCATTGTCTGTTTTAATAATTGATGCCTCAAAGATGGAAGGCTGCCAGCAGCTTAAAAATTATTTAATCCCAATGCCTTGAAATATTATCCCAATACAGTTTTGATGTAAAATCAGGGTTAATCCTGCAAAAGCATTGTTTGGGATAAATTTTTACAGGTTTGGCATAAGAAAATAGGCAGTTAAAAAAGCTTTGTATAGTTTTAGGCCATGAAAGCGATAAAAACCATTTCTATTCATATCATTTGCTGGGTACTTGTGCTGGGCTATTTTTATGGTGGAGTTTTAATAAACGGAACAACTTTTAACCGGATTGCCTTTAGCATCTCGATGAATTTTATCCAATTGATAGAGTTTTATATCTGTTACCTATGGGTGTACCCTAAATTTTTGAAGAAAAATAAAGTCCCACAGTTAATAGGGGGTATTTTACTAACCATGGCCGTTTTTATTTCACTCCGTTATGTAATAGAAGAGGTTATTTATTTAAAATGGCTTGGTATTCATAATTATAGCGATGGAGTAACCCTTTGGGGCTACGTTTCGGATAACATTTACTGGAGTATTGCCTATATTGTTGTGCCAGCTGCGGTTTATGGTATTCAGCAGAGCTTTAAATCCGAACAGGTTAACCGTAAATTGAAAGAAGAAGTAGTAAAAGCAGAGCTTTCTTTCTTAAAATCTCAGATCAATCCACACTTTTTGTACAATACCTTAAATTATGTGTATTCGTTGGCCATTCCTGTGTCGGATAAACTGGCCAATGCTGTTTTACGCCTTTCGGATCTGATGCGCTATACTTTAAATGATAGTCCGGATGGGAAAGTGGCTTTGGATAAAGAAGTAGAATACCTGGAGAGTTATGTAGCCCTGTTTAAAATGCGGTTCGAACCCAAATTTTATGTCGATTTTATTACCGAAGGCATTGCCGATCAAAAAATTGCTTCACTGATCCTGATCCCTTTTGTAGAAAACGCATTTAAACATGGTGTGGTAAATGATGAAACTCAACCCGTACGCATTAAATTAAAAGTGCAGCACAAACGTTTAAGTTTTGAGGTGAGCAATAAGATCAGCCATGCACAGAAAGATCATTCCAGTGGTGTAGGTATGGTCAATATCCACCGCCGCTTAGATCTGATTTATCCAGAAAAGCACGAACTGCTGATTTCGAACAATGGCAATACCTATAAAAGTACTTTGATTTTAAATCTCTAAATTTTGATCGTTTATGGTGAAAAACCGTTCTCTTGTTTTATTTTTATCATAAACTTAAGGCGAAATAAAAACATTGTCATCCTGAGCCTGTTGAAGGATGAATATTTTTATTTTCGAGTATTTAAAGGTCTTCGACAAGCCCAGATTAACAAATATATTAAATAACCATTTGTACTAACCCCTTTTCCTATGATCCGTTGCCTTGCTGTTGATGATGAATCTTATGCCTCAGATATTATTGCTGCATTTATTACCAAAACGCCTTTTTTAGAACTGGTAGGCACCACTACTAATGCTTTTGAAGCGCTTAATATGGTGCAGGAGGGAAAGGTTGATCTGGTATTTCTGGATATTCAGATGCCCGAACTCACTGGTATCCAGTTTTTGAAAATCTGCGGCGGCAAATGTAAGGTGATTTTAACCACCGCCTATCCCGAATATGCTTTAGAAGGTTTTGACCTCGATGTGGTAGATTACCTGCTTAAACCGATTTCTTACGAACGTTTTTACAAAGCGGCATCCAAAGCACAGCAGATTTTGGCACCTGTAGCAGCTGTACAGCAAGAAATAACAGTACAACAAACGGCCCAAGGCAACGATTTTATTTTTATCAAGGGCGATACCAAGAACAAATTCATCAAAGTTAACTACGAAGATATTTTATACATCGAGGGCTTAAAAAACTACGTTTCCGTTTACACAGCCTCACAGCGCATTATAACCTATCAGGCCCTGCGCGAGCTGGAAACACAACTGCCACAGCCACCTTTTTACCGTATCCATAAATCTTACATCATTTCTATCGAAAAAATAAAAATGATTGATGGCAATACAGTTTACATCAACGATCAGGCTATCCCAATCGGCGAAACCTACAAGGAGGAGTTTTTTAAAGTGGTAAGGGAAGGGAAGAAGGGCGGTTAGTCTATCTTTAAAGTTTGGAAGCTTTAACCAGTTAACCAAATAATTCAATGACCATTAAGAAGTTAAGAACGTTAAGATTTAGTGGTTATCAGTCAATTAACCAGTTAACCGATTAACCTTTCTTTACAGTTTGGAGTTGAGTGTTGGGAGTTGGGAGGACTTAACCAGTTAACCAAATAATTAAATGACCATTAAGAAGTTAAGAACATTAAGATTTAGCGGTTATCAGTCAATTAACCAGTTTAAACAGTTAACCGATTAACCTTTATTTACAGTTTGGAGTTGAGTGTTAGGAGGGCTTAACCAGTTAACCAAATAATTTAATGACCATTAAGAAGTTAAGAACATTAAGAGTTATTGGTTATCAGTCAATTAACCAGTTTGAACAGTTAAGCTCTATTTACAGTTCGGAGTTGAGCGTTAGGAGGATTTAACCAATTAACCAGCAATAAAGCAATCCAACAATTTAGCAATTGACAAAACAGTTAACCAGTTCAAACAATTAACCAGTTAACCAGTTAACCTTGTGTGCATAAATTCTCCCCATTATTTATTGTGTTTTTTTTAAGTTTGCAGCGTAAAGATTAAACCAAACATTGCCATGCAAGAAACCAATTCGCTAAACCAGGTTGCAGAATTTCATACCACCTTTAAACACCCAATTTTAGAAACACCGGTTATTCCTTCAAAACAAAGGGCTAACCTCCGCATTTCCCTGTTGGCAGAAGAATTGAAAGAACTGCAGGAAGCTGTAGAAAATGATGATCTGGTAGAAGTTGCTGATGCACTTTGCGATTTGCAGTATGTTTTGGCAGGCGCTATCCACGAATTTGGATTGGGCGGTAAATTTAAAATCCTGTTTGATGAGGTACACCGCTCTAACATGAGCAAAGCCTGTAAAACGGTAGAAGAAGCCGAACAAACCATACAGCACTATTTTGATAAAGACCAAACAGAATCGTACTACAAAGAAATAGACGGACTGTTTTTGGTTTTCAGAAAATCTGACGATAAAACCTTAAAATCGATCAATTATTCTCCCGCCGATTTAAAATCACATTTAATTTATTAACCGTTGAAGAGGCTAAAGCAACTTATTGGTGATTTGAAGCAGCAGCAGAACAACCCTGATGCTGCTTTAATGCGCGAGTTTATTTTTTACTCGCCGAAAATGCCTTTGCGCTTATATCAAGAGCAGCTTATAGCAGCAGCGACACAGTTCAGTGTTAAGGTTTTTGATACTTATTTTACCAAAGGCGAGCTAAATATCAATTGCTTTAGTTGGGGCAGTGGTAAGCATAAGGTGCTGCTCACCCACGGCTGGGCTTCGAAAGCCTTAGATTTTTATGAACTGATTGTAGCACTGCAGCAAATTGAAGATCTCGAAATTATCGCTTTTGATGCACCAGGGAACGGCAGCTCCGTTTCAGAGTTTTCCAACCTGATGCTCTATGCCGATTCGGTAAAAGCCATTGCGCTCAACTATTCGGCACCTGATGTGCTGATCGGTCACTCATTGGGTGGCATGGCCAATGTAATTGCGTTACAGGAACTGGGATTATCCCCTCAGCTGCTCATCAGCATTGCGCCACTCATCCGTTTGAAGGAGAACTTTGAGCAAAGTTTAGATTCGGTAAATATCAGCGCTAAAGATCAGGATATCTTTTTCGATAATTTTGCAAAAGAGTTTCCGGTTCAGGCCAGTTATTTTAATCTTGTTAACCTTTACCAGTTAAGCACCGAACTTAACCATTTTCTGGCCTTCGATCCCGAGGATCACATTTCCCCATATCCGTATTTAAGAGAATTTCTGGATAAAAACCCTGCGGTAAATGCAAAGTCATTTGAAGGTGTAGGACATTATAAAATCCTTAAATCGTCTGATTTGGTACAAGATATCCAATTTAAAATTGCTGCATTATTTAAGTAGCTCACTTTAATAGCATTATACGTTTTGTGATATTGAATGCACTTTTTGCTATTTTTTGGCATTTTGTGTCGAACTGTGTCTGGCATTTCTTAATTTGGATTATCATTACTTAACTAACCAAATGATGGATGCCTTCAGGAAATACCTAAAAACAGAAGATGAAACAGAGCCGGTACAGCCAGATTGGGGCATAAATGTTTTAAATGTTGGCCACGATGTTCATCCTGGTGGAAAGCCCTATCCCGACGCCGCGCATCCAAATGGTTATTATTTTGAATGGACCAAAGGCAGGCAGTTGTCCGAATATCAGTTGGTTTACATTGCTTCAGGTTCAGGTGTTTTCGAGGCCGAAAAAATAGGAACGGTAGAAGTGCAGCCCGGTACATTGTTTTTTCTCTATCCAGGCGTTTGGCATCGGTTTAAACCCAATATTAAAACAGGCTGGACCGAATATTGGGTCGGTTTTAAAGGTAGTTATGCCAATCATTTAATGAAACAGGATTGTTTTAACCCCGAACGGCCATTAATCCACATGGGTTTTAATGCCGAATTTATCAACATTTTTATCCAGTTGATCGATACCATTAAATTCGGTGGCTTAGGCAGTAACCAATTGGGCGCATGCTTAACTATTCAGCTTCTCGGACTGGTATATGCCTCAGTTCTGCTGAAAGCGCAATCGAACAGCCGCAAACTTCAGGTAATCAATAACATTAAATACAGTATCCACGAAAATTTAAATAGTGCCATTTCTCCTGAACTTTTGGCCGCGAAGCACAATGTAAGTTATGCCTGGTTCAGAAAAGCTTTTAAAGAAATTACAGGTCAATCGCCAGGGCAGTACCAATTAGCCCTTAAACTGCAAAAAGCCTGCAGAATGTTAACCGAGACCGATTTAAGTGTAGCCGAAGTGGCTTACCAGAATGGTTTCGAATCAGAGCATTATTTCAGCAGGCTTTTTAAAAGCAAAATGCAACTCTCCCCATCAAAATATAGAAACGAATTTTACAAACTGCAAAATAATGGCTAAACATAACTTAAAAATAGGCTTGTTCGGTATTGGTTTAGATACTTACTGGCCACAGTTCGAAGGACTTGAACAGCGCTTAACTGGTTATTTATTGCAGGTAGAAACCCATATAAGCACTTTTGGTGCAGAGGTGTTAAACTTAGGCCTGATAGACAATGCTGAGAAGGCCTTTACGGCAGGGCACGATTTTAGAAAAGGCGACGTAGACATTATATTTCTTTATGTAACTACCTATGCGCTTTCGGCAACGGTTTTACCTGTAGTGCGGCGGGCAAAAGTTCCGGTAATTATTTTAAACCTGGCTCCCGAAAAAGCTATTGATTATAAGCAGTTTAATAGCTTAGAGGATAGAACACAAATGACAGGCGATTGGCTGGCCTTCTGCTCGGCCTGCCCTGTACCAGAAATTGCCAATGTTTTTAAAAGAGCAGATATCCAGTTTCATCAGGTAACGGGAGTACTGAACGATAACCAAACCTGGAAAGAAATTGCAGAGTGGGTTGAGGCCGCAAAAGTTGCACATATTTTAAGCCACAATACATTAGGCTTAATGGGCGGTTATTACAGTGGTATGCTGGATATATATTCCGACCTGACCCTCCAATGTGCTGTTTTTGGCAACCACATCGAGATTATTGAACCAGATGAACTAACTGCTTTAAAACAGGAAGTGACTAATGATGAACTGGACACAAAACGTAGCGAATTTGAAAGTACTTTTGAGATTGATGTGGCCTGCGGGGAATTTGAACTGAACAGGGCGGCCAAAACTGCTGTAGCCTTAGATAAGCTGGTTAACCGCTATAATCTGGGCGCCATGGCCTATTACCACAAGGGAAGCACTAATTCAAATGGCGATACCATGAGTTCAATTATATTGGGAAACTCTATTTTAACCGCAAAAGGGATACCTGTTGCCGGCGAATATGAAGTGAAAAATGCCCAGGCCATGAAAATTATCGACAGTTTTGGTGCCGGTGGCTCTTTTACCGAATACTATGCCATGGATTTTGAAGATGATGTGGTATTAATGGGGCACGATGGCCCCGGACATCTGGCAATTGCAGAAGGCAAAATTAAAGTGAAGCCTTTGCAGGTTTACCATGGTAAGGTTGGAAGTGGCTTATCAGTAGAAATGTCTGTCAAATACGGTCCCGTTACAATGCTTTCGGTGGTAGAAAGTAAGGGTAAAATATTTCTTTTAATTGCCGAGGGCGAATCTGTTGCAGGACCTGTACTCGAAATCGGCAATACAAACAGCCGTTACCGTTTTCCGGTAGGAGCGGTAAAATTTATGGAAAGTTGGAACAGCTACGGACCTGCCCACCACTGTGCGGTAGGTGTAGGCCATATTGCCAATAAATTATCCAAGCTTGCGGCGCTTTTGAATATAGACGCCATTAAAGTATGTTAATTTTTATTCCTGAACTGATTTTTGTGGTTTAATAGTATTTTTTTATAGGTTAAAATAACTTAAAAATAATTTAATTTTATTTAAAAACCATAACAGTACAGGACAGTTAGTGGGCTGGCTCAATTTAACTTTATACTCACCAGATGGTGTGAGATAGACTGATAATAACCTCTTTCTCTTAAAGAATTCAATGAACCCTACGTTTACCCCAATATATGGAAGGCATTAACAGACGCAAATTTATTCAGATTGGTTCGTTAACCACTGCAGGCCTGGCTATACTCAATTCCGATGGTATGGCACAGTTGGTCAATCATCCCTCAACCGATCCGGCGGCAACATTAAAATTATTGCAGGATGCATTTCTTTCGCCTCCCGAAAGTACCAGGGCAGGTGGATACTGGTGGTGGTTTAACGGTTTGGTAAATAAAAGCGGAATTACCCGCGATCTGGAAGAATTTAAATCAAAAGGCATTGGCAATGTGCTTTTGGTTAATTCGGCAGGCGGCCTTGCTGGGGTTCCCTATCCACAGGGCGAAAAATTTTTATCGGCAGGCTGGAAAGCCCTGTTTAGGCATGCAATGAAAGAGGCCGACCGCCTGGGTATTGAGGTTGGGGTAAACTTAAGCTCGGGCTGGTGTATGGGCGGCCCATGGATTAAACCTGAAAATGCAGGACGATGGTTCCTCCAGGCCACGTTAAATGTTAAAGGGCCACAAAAATTTTCGGCAAAACTCCCACTTCCGGGAGCCAGGGATGGTTACGACCATGTTTTTAATCCACCGGGATATAAAGAATATATAGATCTGCCTTTAAATGAGCTCGATTACCGCGATACTTCCATCGTTGCCATGCTAAACCCAAATGGCGATCAATCGAAAATATCTGGCACAAGAAAAGCTGTTTTCCCTGCCAAAACAAACCGTAAAGATGCTAGCAATTTTGCCAAGGCCAACGATGTAATGGGGCCAACACTGTACCCATGGCAAAATGAAGCTACTGATAAGCCGGTTCCGGTTTCTGCAGTGGTAAACTTGACCCATTTGGTCGGTGCAGATGGTTCACTGGATTGGGATGTACCCGAAGGCAACTGGACAATTGTGCGTACCGGCCACCGGATGACGGGATCTAAACTGATGATTGCCCAGCCCGAAGCAGATGGTTTATCTATCGATTGGTTTGACAGCCGTGGTGTAGAAATCCAGTTTGACCGTTTAGGTAAGGTACTGCTCGAAGAAACGGCCAAGGCAGATTCAAATGCGTTAAAATATTTTTGCGACGACAGTTTTGAAGATGGTTTTCCAAACTGGACACCCAAGATATTGGAAAAATTTAAAGCCTTTTGTGGTTACGATCCCGCGCCATACCTGCCTGTTCTGGCTGGTTACATTATAGAAAGTGCCGAAATTTCAGACCGGTTTTTACATGATTACCGAAAAACCATTGCCGATTGTATGGCTAATGGGCATTACCGCCGCTTTGCCGAACTCTGCCATGAAAATGGTTTACAGGTGCAGAACGAATCGGCAGGGCCAAGCCGCTCGGGCACCATGTGTATGGATGCACTGAAAAACCTGGGCAAAAGCGATAACCCCATGGGCGAGTTTTGGCTCGGCCCCAAACATGATGAACCCGGAAATTTAGACGATGATAAACCCTATAGCGTTTCCAGACTGGAATATGGGCAGAATAAGGTAACCAAAATGGTTGCTTCTGCCTCACATATTTACGGTAAAGCTACCGCATCGGCCGAGGCCTTTACCTCTTTCAGGAATTGGAAAGATGCTCCCGGTCATTTGAAACAAGCTTTGGACAGGGCTTTTTGCGAGGGTATAAACCGGATTGTTATCCATACCACCACCGCATCGAGACCTGAAGATGGTTTACCGGGATACGAATATGGAGCAGGAACCCACTTTAATCCCAATGTTACCTGGTGGGAAAAATCGGGCGCTTTTCTTACCTATGTATCAAGGTGCCAGCATCTGTTAAGGCAAGGCAAATTTGTGGCTGATGTGCTTTTTTACAATGGAGATGCTGCCCCGAATATTGTATTGCCCAAACATGTTCCACCTGGTTTAGGCAGAGGGTACGATTATGATGTTTGCAACGAAGAAGTGCTTTTAAACAGGCTATCGGTTAAAAATAACTTTATAGTACTGCCAGATGGCATGCGGTACCGCATTTTGGTGCTGCCCGATGAACAGCGGATGCCCGAAAAGGTAATGGAAAAGATAGCACAGTTGGTTAAGGCAGGTGCAACTGTTATGGGCAGCCGGCCGGTAAAAGCACCGGGCCTTAGCAATTATCCCACCTGCGATGTGAAAGTGAAAAAACTGGCCGACATGGTTTGGGGTAAAATTAACGGTAAAACAATTAAACGTAATAACTACGGAAAAGGAAGGGTTTACCAGGGCGAAAGTATCAGACAGGTACTTTTGACAGACGGTATCAAACCTGATTTTGAATTTGATGGTGAAGGTAATTTTATTGATTTTATTCACCGGAGAACTGATCACGAAGATATTTATTTCATTACCAACCGCCTAAACAAAACCGTAAAATCCAATTGTACCTTTCGGGTGCCGAACAAGCAGCCACAGCTTTGGAATGCCGTAACCGGAGAAATTATCCGCAATATTCCCTATAAAATTTTAGGCAATAGGCTAGTCGTAAATTTCGAGCTTGCCGCTTTTCAATCGTACTTTGTCGTTTTCCCAAAAACTGTTCCGGGCATTACCTTTACAAAAAACAATCCTTTCCGGGCATTGTCCGAAAAACATTTGTTGAGCGGTGCCTGGAAGGTAAGTTTCGATCCTAAATGGGGAGGGCCAGAAAATATTGTTTTTGATGAGCTTACCGATTGGAGTACACATACCGATGAGGGGGTTAAATACTACTCGGGAAAGGCCATTTACCGTAAAACTTTCAGCTTGGATAAACCTTTGGCTAATGAAGTTTTTTATTTGGATTTAGGTGCAGTTAAAGATATTGCGGGCGTAAAACTGAATGGCAAAGATTTGGGAACAGTGTGGACAAGCCCTTGGCGGCTAAATATTTCTGGATGTCTAAAGCAGGCTGATAATAAGCTCGAAATTGAAATCATTAACCAGTGGCCAAACCGCCTGATCGGTGATGCAGCACTTCCTCCAGAAAAACGCTTGACCAATACCAATATCCTATTCAAAAAAACCGATCCCTTAATGCCTTCGGGACTATTTGGGCCGGTAAAAATTTTAGCATCCCATCAGTAAACATAACAGTGCATAACAGTTAAGCACATTACGATTTATATTTTTAGCACAACCAAATATTATTAATTCACATGCAGGCAATTCTAGGCGTTATTTTTCATTTCTTCGGTGGCTTTGCCTCCGGAAGTTTTTATATTCCGTACAAAAAAGTTAAAGGCTGGGCCTGGGAGAGTTATTGGATTGTTGGGGGCATATTCTCGTGGCTTATTGTACCACCGCTAGCTGCATTTTTAACCATTCCGAATTTCACCGATATCATTACCGGCACCAATGGCAGTATTTTATGGCTCACCTATTTCTTTGGTGTGCTGTGGGGCATTGGCGGTTTAACTTATGGTTTGGGTGTCCGTTATCTGGGCGTATCGCTGGGCAGCAGTATTATTCTGGGGCTCTGTATGGTTTTGGGTTCTATTCTGCCATCTATCTATTTCGATTTCTTTCCACAAGCAGGTAAAGATACTTTTACCATGTTTTTGCATACCGATTGGGGCCGTATGGTGCTATTGGGGCTTTTAGTGTGTGTACTCGGTATCATTATCTGCGGCAAGGCAGGTATGATGAAAGAGAAGGAAATGAAATCTGGGATAACCGATCCACATGGTATGGAGGTTAAAACAGAATACAAATTTGGCCTTGGTTTATTTGTAGGTATAGTTTCGGGTGTACTGAGTGCCTGTTTCAACTTCGGTATCGAAGCCGGAAAACCAATGGCCGATGCGGCCAACGCCATCTGGAAGGCCGCAAACCCTGCCGAAACCGGAAATTTCTTGTATCAGAACAACGTTACCTATGTAATTGTGCTTTGGGGCGGCCTAACCACCAATTTTATCTGGTGTATGGTGCTTAACGCCCGCAACAAAACATTCGGCGATTATACCAACGCCAAAACACCACTGTTAAAAAATTATATTTTTTCGGCACTTGCAGGTACCACCTGGTTCTTACAGTTCTTCTTCTATGGCATGGGCGAAAGCAAAATGGGCAATGGCGCCAGTTCGTGGATATTGCACATGGCCTTTATCATTTTAATTGCAAATGTTTGGGGCTTGGTTTTAAAAGAATGGAAAGGTGTATCCAAAAAAACACTCGTTACCGTTTTGATGGGCATTTTAACCATCATTATTTCGGTACTCATTGTGGGCTATGGTAATTCAATAAAAGGTTAATCAAATAAAAAATTTAAATAGAATATTATAATGTCAATCGATACGAAAAGTTATAAGCATGTAAGCTATCTGTGGGATGAAGAGGAAGCCGCAAAACTGGCTGGAGATGAAGTTGCCCTGTTAATTTATCGCTCTAATTTATTGGGTGCAGATTTACGCTTAACCAATTATGGAGGTGGTAATACCTCTTGCAAAGTATTGGAAAAAGATCCACTAACAGGTTTAGAAACCGAGGTAATGTGGGTAAAAGGTTCAGGTGGCGATTTAGGTACCTTAAAGAAAAGCGGTTTGGCCGCCCTTTATGTTGACCGCTTGCGTAGCCTGAAAAATATTTACCGTGGCGTAGCGCATGAAGATGAGATGGTGGAACTGTTTAACCACTGCATTTTCGATTTAAGCTCTAAAGCACCATCAATTGATACACCTTTGCATGGTTTCCTGCCATTTAAACACATCGACCACTTACATCCCGATGCAGCCATTGCTATTGCTGCGGCAAAAGATGGTAAGCGCATTACCCAAGAGTTATTTAACGGCACCATTGGCTGGGTTGAATGGAAAAAACCAGGTTTCGAACTTGGCCTTCAGTTAAAACAGTGTTTAGATGAAAATCCGGGCATCCGTGGTATCATGTTGGGTTCGCACGGGTTATTTACCTGGGGCGATACCGCTTACGAAAGTTACCTGAATACCTTAGAGGTGATCGAAATTTGTTCTGATTACCTTAACCAAAACTATGGTAAAAAAGGCCCGGTTTTCGGCGGACAGAAAATAGAAAGTGCTGCGGCAGACCTACGTAAAAAACAAGCAGCCGCGCTTGCACCTGTTTTAAGAGGTTTATGTTCTTCAAAACAGCACATGATTGGTCATTTTACTGATGATGCTCGTGTACTCGAATTCATTAACTCGAATGATCTGGCCCGCCTTGCACCAATGGGAACAAGCTGCCCTGATCACTTTTTAAGAACAAAGATCAGTCCGCTGGTTTTAGATTTGAACAGCGATGCCGATTTATCGGATGTAAAAGCATTAAAAGAATCCCTCGAACCTGCTTTCGAAGCTTACAGGGCAATGTATACCGCTTATTACGAAGCCTGCAAACACCCGAACAGCCCGGCCATCCGCGATACCAACCCGGTGGTAATTTTATACCCGGGTATCGGAATGTTCACTTTCTCAAAAGATAAACAGACCGCAAGGGTGGCCGCAGAGTTTTATATCAACGCCATTAACGTAATGAAAGGTGCTGAAGCAGTTTCTGAATATACTTCATTACCGCATCAAGAAGCATTTAACATCGAATATTGGTTGTTGGAAGAAGCAAAGTTACAGCGCATGCCTAAGCCAAAACCTTTAACAGGTAAAATTGCCCTGATTACCGGTAGCGCCGGTGGAATTGGTAAAGCAATTGCCAAAAAGTTTGTGGCCGAAGGTGGTGTAGTGATTTTAAACGATATGAATGCTGAACGTTTGGCAGAAGCTGGAAAAGAGTTTGAAGGCCAGTTTGGCAAAGATTCATACAGTACAGCGATTTTAAATGTAACCAGCGAAGAAGATATTAAAAATGCCTTCGATTCGGCTGCATTGGCCTTTGGTGGGGTAGATATTATTGTAAACAATGCCGGATTATCGATTTCGAAAACCATTGCAGACCATACCGAAAAGGATTGGGATTTATTGTACGATGTTTTGGTAAAAGGCCAGTTCTTTATTACCCAAGCTGCAACAAATACGATGCAAAAGCAAAATATTGGTGGCGATATCATTAATATTGTAAGTAAGAATGCCTTGGTTAGCGGACCTAACAATGCCGGCTACGGTAGTGCTAAAGCAGCTCAGTTACATTTGAGCAGGTTAAACGCTGCCGAACTTGGTGCCGATAATATCCGTGTAAATGTGGTTAATCCAGATGCCGTAATCAGCGATAGCAATATCTGGGCAGGTGGCTGGGCTGAAGGCCGCGCGAAAGCATACGGAATTACTGTTGCAGAGCTACCGGCTTATTATGCCAAACGTACCCTGCTTAACCAGATTATATTGCCAGATGATATTGCAAATGCCTGCTTCGCCTTTGTAGGTGGCTTGCTGCAAAAATCGACAGGCAATGTTTTAAATGTTGATGGCGGTGTAGCCATGGCATTTGTACGATAGTAAAAGGTAACCACAAGTAAAAAGGTTGAACACAGGTGAAATTTGAAACTGGTGTTCTCAGTAACCGAAAAAAAATATAAATGGTCTGTAAAGACACAAACCATGGAATAGAAATAAATGCAGCAGGATTTAGGAATACAAATCTGTGTTTATCTGTGTGCATCTGTGGGTAAAACAAGTGGTGTGTGGGGACACAAACCACGGCGATAGTTTTTGATCTATTGGTTGGTGTCCTCACCAACCAAAAATATTAATAGTGGTGTGTTGGAGATGCAAACCACAACGATTCTTTAAATTCAGTTTTAGTAAGTTGTTTCATCGGTCTGTGCCTGGCATAGACCGAAAATGACTTTAATTTTTATCGTCCTCGTTTATAACGAGGATGAGCGAGAAAGGCGATTGTATCCGCTTTAATCGTCACAATTTGTAGCGGAGTAGACTAAAATGGCGATTGTATCGCCACAATAATTAACCTAACAAAACCAAATACCCTCATGAATATTGAGCAGAACCAAATAGAAAAACATATCGACTCCTTAATAACTTCACACCAGCGTAAACTAGCTTTCTTAAAAGAAGATTGGGCACACGTTGATCTGGAAAACGTAATCCAGAAACTGGTCGATTTTCAGATTGCCATTCCAAGCTGGGCTTTAGGTACCGGAGGAACACGTTTTGGCCGTTTTGCCATTACCGGAGGCGAACCACGCACCATCGAAGAAAAAATTGAAGATGTTGGTTTGCTGCATGCCCTTAACGGAGCAAGCGGGGCAATTTCGCTCCATATTCCTTGGGATATCCCTCAAAATGCAGAAGCATTAAAAACTTTGGCCGCTGGTTATGGCTTAAAGTTCGATGCCATGAACTCGAATACTTTTCAAGATCAGGCCGGCTCTGCACATAGCTATAAGTTCGGTTCACTTCAAAATGTAAATAAAGCCATTCGTAAACAGGCTATTGAGCACAATATCGAAGTAATTAAACACGGTGTTGCACTCGGATCAGATGCTTTAACCGTTTGGCTTGCCGATGGATCTTGTTTCCCTGGTCAGCTTAATTTCCGTAAAGCTTTCGAAAATACTTTAGAGAGTTTAGAAGAAATTTATTCGGCACTGCCCGATGATTGGAAAATGTTTGTAGAGTATAAAGCTTTCGAGCCTAATTTCTATTCAACAACCGTGGGCGATTGGGGCCAATCGTTGCTTTACGCCAGCAAGTTGGGCAAAAAAGCCTATACCTTGGTAGATTTAGGTCACCATTTGCCTAATGCCAATATCGAGCAGATTGTTGCTTTATTGTTAATGGAAGGGAAGTTGGGCGGTTTCCACTTCAACGATTCTAAATATGGTGATGATGATTTAACCGCAGGAAGCATTAAGCCTTACCAGCTCTTTTTAATTTTTAACGAACTGGTAGAAGGTATGGATGCCAAAGGCATGAACCATGCTAAAGATCTGGGCTGGATGATTGATGCCTCTCACAATGTAAAAGATCCTTTAGAGGATTTATTGCAATCGGTAGAAGCCATTATGATTGCTTACGCCCAAGCTTTATTGGTAGATAGAAAAGCACTGAATGATGCTCAGAACAATAACGATGTGGCCAAAGCACAGGAAATTCTGCAAAATACTTTCCGTAGCGATTTAAGGGCTTTAGTGGCCGAAGCAAGGTTAAGGGCTGGTGCTGCATTATCGCCTATTGGCCTGTACCGCGATTTAGCCGTAAGAAATAGTTTAGTTAATCACCGTGGAAAAACTGTAGCTACAGGTTTATAAATAGAGAAATAGAAATGCCTAAACCTGTTATTGCCATATTTGATGTTGGGAAAACGAATAAAAAACTGTTTCTGATTGATGAAAACTACCAGATTGTTTACGAACGGTCGGCACGTTTTGTAGAAACAGTGGATGAGGATGGCGAACCCTGCGAAAACCTGGAAAGCCTCCGCTCATCCGTATACGATTCCCTGCATCAGGTTTTGCAGTTAAAAGAGTTTGATGTTAAAGCCATTAATTTTTCTACCTATGGTGCCAGTTTTGTGTACCTGGATGAAAAGGGAGAGCCTTTAACACCACTCTATAATTACTTAAAAGAATATCCTGAAGCGCTGAAAAAAGAATTTTATTCCAAATACGGTGGTGAGGAAAAGATTTCGTTAGAAACGGCCTCACCAATTTTGGGCAGCTTAAACTCGGGCATGCAGCTATACCGCCTTAAACACGAAAAACCCGAAATATTCGGTAAAGTGAAATGGGCCTTGCACCTGCCGCAGTATTTAAGTTATTTAATTACCGGAAAAGCAGTTGCCGATATTACCAGCATTGGCTGCCACACCCAGCTTTGGGATTTCAACAAAAGCCAGTACCACAATTGGGTTTCGAGCGAAAAAATTGAAGAGAAGTTTGGTGTGTTTACCCCAGCCGATTCGAGCTTGAAAACTGATTTTGAAGGCAACAGCCTAAATGTTGGTGTTGGGCTGCACGATAGCTCGGCCGCATTGATACCTTATCTGGCCAATTTTAATACCCCATTTGTACTCATTTCTACCGGTACCTGGTGTATCAGTTTAAACCCTTTCAATCAAGAACCTTTAACTGCCGAAGAACTGAAGCAGGATTGCCTTTGCTACATGCACTTTAAGGGCAAGGCGGTTAAGGCTTCGCGTATTTTTGCAGGCTATGAGCACGAGGTGCAGCTAAAACGTATTGCCGAACATTTTGACCGTGCCGCTTACCTCTTTAAGCATTTAAAGTTTAATCCTTCGATGATTTTAAAACTGGCCAATAAAATCCCCGAAAATAAAGACGAACAGGTTGGGTTTTCGGCAAGTTCTGCTTTCCCTGAGCGCGACCTCAATATTTTTCAAACTGCAGAAGAAGCCTATCATCAGCTTATTTTTGATCTGATCAAACAGCAGCTTTATTCGCTGAAACTGATTTTAAACTCAGGCGTTAAAAGGATTTTCGTAGATGGCGGCTTCGGCAAAAATGCCATTTACATGCATTTGCTGGCAACCTCCATTCCGGATATAGAAGTGTATGCCTCTTCTGTTTCGCAGGCTACGGCTATTGGCACCGCTTTGGCCATTAACGATGCCTGGAATGAAAACCCTGCACCAACAGATATGATCCAGTTAAAATATTATTCAGCCATACAACGTACCTTAGATTTTTAGGAATTTCCTTATATTCGAAATCCTAGACCCTAGCCATTTTGAAACCAGAAGATTTAATACCTTATATTAATGTTGATGAATATTCTTCAACGCCAAAATACAAGCAGTTAACCAATGCAATTTTGGCGGCGATTGAAAGCGGTAAACTGCTTAAAAACAGTTTGCTGCCATCTATCAACGAGCTGAGTTTCAGTTTGGAAATGTCGCGCGATACCGCCGAGAAAGGCTACCGCAACCTGCGGAAGCTTGGTGTTGTAGATTCAGTGCCGGGCAAGGGCTATTTCATCATCAATACCGATTTTTCCCGAAAGCTTAAAATCTGTTTGCTTTTTAACAAGCTGAGTACACATAAAAAAATCATTTACGATTCCTTTACCAAAGCCATTGGCGAGCGTGCAGCAATCGATTTTTATATCTACAACAACGATTTTGCCCTGTTTAAAAAAATGATTGTGAGCAAACGCGATGATTATTCGCACTTTGTAATCATTCCCCATTTTTTAGAGGGTGGCGAAAACGCCCACGAAATTATCAATACCATCCCGAAAGAGAAATTGGTGATTTTGGATAAACTTTTGCCAGGGGTAACCGGTAATTATGCAGCAGCTTACGAAAATTTTGCACAGGATATTTATGCCGCATTGGAGCAGGCCTTAGACAGGCTTTCCCACTACCGGACCTTAAAAATCATTTTTCCTAAAAACAGTTACTTTCCGCACGAAATATTAACAGGTTTTTACAGGTTCTGCCAGCAGTATGCCTTTGACCATAAGGTGATCCACAACATCAAAGACGAGGAAATCAATCCCGGTGAAGTGTACATCAACCTGATGGAAGATGACCTGGTTATGCTGATTGAACGTTTAATTGCACAGAAACTTAAAATTGGGAAAGATGTTGGTGTAATCTCTTACAACGAAACTCCGTTAAAACGGATTATTTTAGACGGTATTACCACCATTTCTACCGATTTTAGCGAGCTGGGCATCCAGGCAGCCGAATTTATTCTGAGCGGCAGAACCGAAAAGATCGAAATCCCTTTTTACCTTAAACTGCGCAAATCGCTTTAGCCGTTTACAGCGCATCCTTAAATGCGAAAAGAAGGGAGTATCCCATCGTTCTATTCCCATGAGTGATAAATTTTAACCCCTTGCCGTCATTTCCGCGCAGGCGAAAATCTTAATGCATTGGGCTTAAGCCATTCTTTTTTTATCACCCCAGGTATCTTAGTTTGTATTCAAAATTGATGCTTTTCCTGAGGTGTTTATAAAGATTTACTAACCTGAGTTCGATTAGTAACATATATTTATGCTTTTCTGTAGATATTTTTTATTCACTTTCGTCCTGATCCGATAACTATCGGATTTATTTCAGGGTCTGTCTAACATGAAAGATGCTGAAACAAGTTCAGCATGACGATCGAACTAGGGAAAAGAGACTAAAAATGACCATTATCTATAATTAAAAGTTGAAATCAGCCTGTGAAAATCTTTTTAGATACCCTAAAAATGAATACATCAGCCGATAATAAATAAAAATATATCATTCAAAAGCCTCACTTTAAAATTTATCTTTCATTACATTTCTTTTTTACTTTAATTTTGTTTTATAAAGTTTAATTTGCTTAATTTGATAATAAGATTTTAAACCTAACCAAATTTTTCAAGCCCGGCATTAACCAACTGGGTATTGGATAACGCTAAACCAATTATGAGCACAGAGAAGAACTTAAACACCTCCATCTTTGATCGGGGTGGATTGCCAAAAAACCTAGCCTGGGGCTATTTGGGTATTTTAATATTTATGATGGGCGATGGGTTAGAAGGCGGCTGGTTAAGCCCTTATTTAATAAACAGAGGAATGAGTATACAACAGTCGGCATCATTATTTACGGCCTATGGGATAACCATTGCGATATCATCATGGTTCTCGGGTGTGCTGGCTGAAGGGTTTGGACCAAAAAAAACTATGTTTATGGGTGTAGTGCTTTACATTTTGGGTACCGACGGTTTTGTAGGTTATGGCATGCCCGGTTTAAATTATCCCATTATGCTTGTAACCTATGCGCTACGCGGTTTTGGTTATCCATTATTTGCTTATTCTTTCTTGGTGTGGATTACCTACAGAAGTCCGCAAAAAAAACTTGGTACAGCGGTGGGTTGGTTCTGGTTTGTTTTTACAGGTGGTTTAAATGTTTTTGGTGCATACTACTCTAGCTGGGCCATTCAAAACTTGGGCTACCTCAACACCTTGTGGAGCTCTATTTTCTGGGTATTGATCGGTGCTTTTTTCGCTCTGGTGCTAAATAAGGATAAATTTAAAACCAGCACTTTAAAAGGCAGCACCAGCAGATCTACTGAACTGGCTAAAGGATTAACCATTATCAAAGAAGAGCCAAAAGTGCTCTTGGGTGGCATTGTTAGAGTTATCAATACCACCGCTCAATTTGCCTTTCCGGTGTTTATACCCACTTATATGGCTGCACATGGTTTTAATACCACCGAGTGGCTGCAGATCTGGGGAACCATTTTTACCGCCAATATTGCCTTTAACCTCCTATTCGGTTTTGTGGGCGATGGCTTCGGCTGGCGGAATACCATCATGTGGTTTGGCGGTTTTGGCTGCGGAATTACCACCCTGCTGTTTTTTTATTCGCCAGTAATATTCGATGGAAATTTTTGGGGCGTAATGTGCTGTGGAGTGCTTTGGGGTGCACTGCTGGCGGGTTACGTTCCGCTTTCGGCACTTGTACCTTCATTGGTAAATAAAGACAAAGGAGCAGCAATGGCCATTTTAAACCTGGGCGCCGGACTTGCCGTATTTGTTGGGCCAGCTATAGTGGGCATCTTTATCGGCAGCTTGGGTAACGAAGGGGTAGTGTGGATTTTGGCCGGACTATACTTTGCAAGTGCCATATTAACCAGGTTTATCACTTTGCCCGATAACGCAAAAACAGCACATATTAACGAATTAGAAATGCAGGCCACACCTGCAGGTTGATTAGATAACATAAATAAATTATAGATGAGGATTTTAGTTACCGCTCCGTATAATGAACAGGGAAGAACTGTACTGGAGGAAAATTTTGGGGAGGTTATTTATAAAACCTGGAAAGATCAGGGCCGATCGTTTAATGAAGATGAGCTTATCGCCTTGCTGGATGAACACAATGCCGATGCCCTGATAACAGAGCACGACCATGTTACTGAAAAAGTAATTGATACACATCCTGATTTAAAATTTATTGGGGTTTGCCGGGGTACGCCATCAAACGTTGCGGTAGAAACGGCAGAAAAACACAATATACCTGTTTTTCATACCCCGGCCCGAAATGCACAGGCCGTAGCAGAAATGTTTGTAGCCAACGTAATCAATATTTTACGCATGACCATTCCAAGCTGGGAATGGCTTACCGGCGAAAATTGGGAAGCCGGTGCCCATACTTCTTACCTACAGTTTAAAGGCAATGAACTTGCCGGAAAAACCGTGGGGATGGTGGGTTTTGGTGCCGTTGGGAAGCGTATTGCCGAAATGCTGCGCTATTTTCCCTGCAATATCCAGTTTTACGATCCCTTTGTAGAAACATCCGATCCCATTTACCGGAAAACCACCATCGAGGATATTTTCGAAAGCAGTGATATTGTATCAATACATTTACCTGTAAATAGCCATACCGTTGGCATGATTAACACTAACTTAATATCCAGAATGAAAGCTGATGCTATTTTTGTAAACACAGCCAGGGCCAGCGTGGTAAACCGCGACGCACTGTTGGATGCCATTCAAAATAATAAGATTAGAGGAGCCGTATTAGATGTTTTTGATCACGAACCACCAGATGAAAAGGATTATATGCTGATCCATTCGCCAAATGTTTTAGCCACCCCGCATACTGCTGGGGCTACGCACGAAGTAGAAGATCACCATGTAAAAATATTAAATGCCAAACTGTTAAGCTGGCTAAAGGAGAGTAAAGTGTCTTATCAAAAATTAAACAATCAGATTTAAATGGCAATAGCAGAACAAGCTTATTTGGTAGTTGATATCGGCACGGGCAATGTACGCGTTGCCCTGGCCAAACCCGATGGCCAAATTATAAACATTGCACGCGAAAATATACAGTACCACCGCGATGAACTTTATCCCGAAGCCTTGTTTTTCGAACCTGAGGCACTTTGGCAGCAGGTGCAGCGGCTGGCCAAAGTAGTGTTAACCGATACGCATCAATACGAGGTGGTAGCTGTAACTGCAACCAGTCAGCGCGAAGGGATTGTGCTTATCGGTAAAACAGGCCATTCGCTTATCGGTCTGCCCAATATAGATCACCGCGGGCGCGAATGGGAAGATTTAATTGAAGATAAGAACGAGGTTTACCGCTTAACCGGTAGATATCCAACATCCTTGTTCTCGGCACTAAAAGTTGTTGGTATCCGAAACAAACGTGCAGCCATCTGGGCTGATTTTGCCACTTTTATGAGTATTAGCGATTGGGTAGAATATATGTTTTCGGGCGTGCTGCATTACGAACATTCTCAGGCTTCAGAAACTTTGTTGTATGATGTAGCCCAAAAAAAATGGTCAGCAGCTTTATGCAGCATCTTCAGTTTATCAATAAACAGGTTACCAGATTTAACCAGTTCGGGTACCGTTTTAGGCAAAATTAAGGCCGATGTTGCCGCGCTTTTTAATATATCGCCAAATGCGGTTGTAATTGTAGGCGGTGCCGATACCCAGCTTGCCGTTAGGAGCACGCAGCCAGCGGCCGATGATGTGGTAATTGTATCGGGCACAACCACGCCCATCATCAAGATAACCAAAAGTTACGAGCTTGATGCACAACAGCGCAGCTGGACAGGCAGGCACATCGATCAAGATAGTTTTATGCTCGAGGCCAATGCAGGTGTAACAGGTTTGAATTACCAAAGGCTAAAAGAAATTTTTTACCCCAATGAGGGTTACGAAGTAATTGAGGAGGAAGTAAATAATTTGGCCGGTAACCAATGTGTAGCCTCGCTTGGCTCATTGCTGGCCGATGAAAAAACACCCCTCACACGCGGCGGTTTTTTGTTCGATGCACCAGTTTCGCATCAGCTTAGCCGTGGCAGTTTTGTATGGGCAACCCTTTGGGATATTGCCTGCAGTATAAAAGAAAACTACAATACCTTATGCCAGGTTTCTAGCCACGGACAGGATTATATCTGGGCCTGCGGCGGAGGCGTGCAAAGCAAAATACTGAGACAGTTTATCGCCAATTTATTAGATAAAAAGGTGGTCATCTGCGATAGCTACCGTCAATCGTCGGTAATTGGAGGTGTTTTAATCTGCAACGATGCCTTGGGTATCAAGCAGCCTGAATTGCAGGTTCTGGAAACAGTCATCCCCCAAAAATCGCAGCAGGATGAAAACAACTATAAGGAATGGAAGAAAACCCGTTCTTCATTTAGGGCCTTATTAAACAGTTAATGGAAGCTTATTTTTTAGGGATAGATATCGGTACCCAGGGCGCACGCGTATTGCTGTTGGATAATAGGGGGGAAGTGGTAGATGAAGTAGAAGAGGTTTTCCCGCTGAACAACCTTTCCCGAACAGAACAATCGCCCGAAGGTTGGTGGCTTTCCTGCCATAAATCCCTGCAAAAACTCTTCGCTCAAACAACTATTGATAAAACGAAGGTGCTGGCCGTTTCGGTTACCTCAACATCGGGTACGGTTATCCCTTTGGATGCGCACAATAACCCCTTGCACCCGGCCATCATGTACAGCGATAAACGTTCGGCAGCGCAGGGCGAAACCTGTACGGCAGCAGCGTTAAAATTTCACAATAGGGGCTTTACGGCTTTCAACTCGTCCAGCGGACTGGCTAAAATGCTTTGGTTTGCGCAAACTTACCCTCAAAAAGCCAAAAAAATAAATAAATGGATCCATGCAGCCGATTTCATAACCGGAAAGTTGAGCGGTGTTTGGGGCGTAACCGATTATACCAATGCCTTTAAATCAGGTTATGATGTAAGCGGGTATTTTTGGCCCGGTTACATTTCAACCGAGTTGGGTATTGATGAAAAATGCTTGCCCAAGGTTGTCCCTTCGGGAACTGTTATCGGAAATTTAACGCAAACCCTGGCTGCTGAATGGGGAATTAACACCATCGCCGTTACCGCAGGGATTACCGATGGCTGTGCCTCGCAAATTGCTTCGGGGGCGGTGCAGCCTGGCGATTGGAATACCACCATTGGAACAACTTTGGTCATTAAAGGGGTAACCAAAAACGAAGTCCTGGATCCTGAAGGCCGGATATACAGTCACAGGCACCCCTTGGGTTACTGGATGCCGGGCGGTGCCAGCAATACCGGTGCCGATTGGGTTTCAGCCGATTTTAGCACCGGCCTAGAGGAGCTTAACCAAGCCGCTGAAAATTTGATCCCAACCGGTAAAATGGCCTATCCCTTAAAACAAAAAGGCGAACGTTTTCCGATCATGGCACCAAATGCTTATGGTTTTGATGCCGAAAATGCTTCGCATGCAGAAAAGTTTACGGCCAATATGGAAGGCGTAGCTTATTTGGAACGCTATGCTTTTGAGCTCATTGGCCACTTGGCTGGCGAACGTATAAATGCGGTATACACTGCAGGGGGCGGAAGTAAGAGCAATGTTTGGTTAAAAATAAGGGCCAATGTACTCCGCTGCCCCATCATCAAAATGAAATATGTATCAGGAGCAGTTGGGGCCGCTATTTTGGCTTCATCATCCATATATTTCAAAAACCTGATTGAAGCGGTTCAGGCACTAACTATTGTAGAAAAACAGGTTTTGCCCGATAACAAACTGGCCGATACATACGATATTTATTATAAGGTGTTTTTAGAAACGCTCATTGAAAAAGGCTTTTTAAACAGAGAAGAAATTTATGCTTAAAGTATACTTATTACGCCACGGCGAAACCACCTATAACGCCGATGGTAACCGTTACTGCGGAAGAACCGACGCTGAACTCACCACCAAGGGATTGCGGCAGGCAAAATTCGTTTTCGAACAGCTGCGCGATACCAAAATAGACGAAGTGTTTTCATCGCCCCTGTTCAGGGCAAAAAGAACTGCTGAGATTGCTTCGGGCGAAAGAAAGGTAATAACAGACGAGCGCCTGATAGAAATTGATTTTGGTAAGTGGGAAGGCAAAACCAAAGAAGAATTTATTGCCGAAGATGCCCCGCTTTGGGATAACTGGACAAATGCACCAGAAAATTTTAAAGCTGGCGGAACGGGAGAATCGGGCACAGAGATTATAGCCCGGCTGAATAGCTTTTATGATGACCTGATCAGTAAATATAATGGGAAAACCATTATGGTGGTTGGGCACAACGGGATTAACAGGTTGTTTATGGCGCATAAATTGGGCATGCCGCTTAAAAATTACCGGCAACTGGTTCAAGAAAACTCAGCCATTACCTTAATCGAATTTGATGAGGTGGGCACCATGACACTTAAACTTTTAAACAGTAAAATATAATTGGCCAGATGAAAACGATGCTAAAAAATGCAGCCTTACTAAGCCTGTTTGTTGGTTTGTTGCACACCAACGGCTATAGCCAGGAGCTAAATGCCCTGAAAATTAAAAACGTTGGCGAGCTGCGCGAATTTTTTAAATACACAGGGAAAAATACACCCATTATTAGCGGACACAGGGGTGGAACAGTAAAGGGATACCCCGAAAACTGTGTAGCAACTTTCGAAAATACCTTAAAATATACGCCTGCTTTCTTCGAAATCGACCCGCGCTTAACCAAAGATAGTGTGGTGGTTTTAATGCACGATGCCACTTTGGAACGCACCACAAACGGTACCGGAAAAGTAGCCGATTATACCTTTGAAGAATTGCAGCAATTTAGGCTGAAAGATCCTGAAGGAAATGTAACAGACTATAAAATCCCAACGTTGAAATCGGTAATCGATTGGAGTGCCGGAAAAACAGTTGTCAATCTCGACCGCAAAGATGTTCCATTGGAATTGCAGGAACGTATTTTAAGGGAAAACCCGAACAAGGTTATTATGATTACCGTGCACGATGCACAGCATGCAAAATTTTATTACGATAAAAATCCCGAGCGCATGTTTTCTGCTTTTGTAAAAACCAAAAAGGCACTGTTGGAATATGAAGCTGCAGGCATTCCCTGGAAAAGTATGATCGCCTATATCGGCCCTACCAATAAACCCGAAAACAAAGAACTTTTTGATATGCTGCATGCCAGGGGCGTAATGTGTATGATTTCTGCTGCGCCAACTTACGATAAGCTGACCACTGTATCAGAAAGGGCGAAAAATTACAGGGAAACATTTGAGCAGGGTGCCGATATTTTAGAATCCGATCTGCCCATTGAAGTGGCAGAGGCCATTCCTTCGCTAATCCCTAAAAACAACCCTAAAAGCAAGTTTATCGGTAAGGTAAACTTGGCAAAGGCTAAATAGTTTCAAAAACCGGTAAACCGTATAATTATGGCAATTTCTATCAAACCCGAGCGCAGGCGCTGGTTTATCATTTTTGTGATTTTCTTGGCCATTGTGTTTAATTATTTCGATAGGCAGATTGTATCTATACTGAAACCGGTAATTAAAAAAGAATTTCAACTGGCTGATGATGGTTATGCACTTATCCTAAACATTTTTACCATCTGCTACGCACTCATGTATCCTGTTACCGGTTGGCTGGTTGACCGTTTTGGGGCAAAATTAACCATGTTTTTTGGTATTATCGGTTGGTCAGTAGCCTGTATAGGTGGAGGTATTTCGCGTACGGTTGGGCAGTTTACTTTTTTTAGGGGGCTTTTGGGCATGGCAGAGCCGACAAATTTTCCGGCGCAGTTGCGTGTGGTTACCATTTGGTTTCCGGGCAAGTTTAGGGCTACCGCCAACAGCCTTTGTGTTGCGGGCAGTTCTATCGGTGCCATTATTGCCCCACCGCTGGTAGCCTGGCTGGCCATTACCTACAACTGGCATATTGTTTTTGTTATTGCTGGTGTGGTAGGCCTTATCATTGCTTTGTTATGGATACTGATTTATAAAGACCCGCCCGCCAACGTACTGGCCGAAGCTACCGGAAGTGCCTCACTTGTTGAAGATGAAGGCTTTAAATGGCCTCAGTTATGGAAAACCAAAAGCTTGTGGGGCGTATTGCTTATCCGCTTCGTAACCGATCCCGTATGGTATTTCTGCCTGTTCTGGTTGCCTGGCTATCTTCAGGAACAATCAGGACTCAGCCTAAAAGAAATGGGCTTATACGGCTGGATACCCTTCCTGGTTGCAGATTTGGGTGCAATTGGTACCTCGGCCTGGTCTGATTATATGGTGCGTAAAGGCAATAAGCCTTTAAAGGCCCGTAAAATTATGTTGAGCTGTGTGGCCATTTTAACCCCATTTTGCATCCTTACACCTTATTTGCCCAGTCCATTTGCCACACTTTTAATTTTCAGTACCGTAGCCGTAGCCTGTTTAAGCTGGCTTTTCACCATTAGCGTAGTTGTTGCTGAAGCCTTTCCCACTAAGAATGTTGCAAGTGTTTTGGGTATAGCAGGAGGCTTTGGTGCTTGTGGGGCCGTACTTTTTAATTATTTCGTAGGGCAGTTAATGGGGAAAATAGGGGCCGAACAGATTTTTTTCGTCATGGCTTTCCTGCACCCTATCGGAGTTGTCATTTTATGGACAATGATCAAACCTGAAAAACCAAAATTGATATTAACCGAACCAATTCTTAAATAGATTATATTTTTAAAATGGAAAACAAAGTTTTAACCGTAACCGAGCCTGCAAAAGAGCTTCCTGTAAGAACCAGTGTAGATGTTTTAGTGGTTGGTGGAGGTCCCTCGGGTTTAATTGCAGCCCAGGCCGCTGCCGACGATGGTTTAAAGGTAATGCTGATTGAAAATAGAAGTTTTGTTGGCGGAAATATGACTATTGGCCTGCCTATTTTAGGCTTTTTGGGCCAAAAGGGAAACCAGATTATCAATGGTTTGCCGCAACGGTTTATCGACCGCTTAAAAGAAAAAAACGCAGCAAGCGAGCACCGTCCATGTCCTTTGCACATGAGCTTAACCCTGGTAGAGCCCGAAGCAGTTAAAAACGTGGGCCTCGAAATGCTTTTGGAGAGCGGAGTTGATGTTTTGCTATATGCATTTTGCGTAGGCGTAATCAAAGAAGAGAACGAACTTAAAGGGATCATCATCGAGAGTAAATCGGGTAGGGAAGTAATTCTGGCCAAAACAATAATCGATTGTACCGGCGATGCCGATGTGGCCTTTAAAGCTGGCGTAGCCTGCGAACAGGGCAACGACAATGGCGGTGTGCAGCCACCAACGCTGATGTTCTGCCTGGCAAATGTTGATACCGAAAAGCTGCGCTTAAGTATTGCCGAAGAACCGCGTACTTACCTTACTGATTTTATTCCAAACGAGTATTTCGGACAGAATAACCAGTTTATTGTAGTTGGCTTGCGTTCTTTGATTCAAAAGGCACAAGAAGATGGCCTGCATTTACCAACCGAACGTACCATTGTAATTACAGGGCTGCGCGAGGGCGAAGTTTGGGTAAACATGACCCGCGTTAACGGTGTAGATGGAACAGATCCGGCAAGCCTTTCTTATGGTGAGGCCGAAGGAAGAAAACAGATTGAAGATATCCAGAAATACCTGATCAATTATGTGCCGGGTTTTGAAAAAGCATATTTTACAAAAATGGCTCCTTTTATCGGCATCAGGGAAACGCGTAGAATTGTAGGTAAATATGTAATGACTGCTGCTGATATTCTAAACTGTGGTAGGTTTGAGGATGCCATTGCTGTGGCCAGTTATCCTTTAGACCTACATCATCCGCAGGGTGGTGGCTGTACTTTAGAGTGGTGCGGCGATTGTTACGATATTCCATACCGTTCGCTAATCCCCGAAAAAATAGAAAACCTAATTGTGGCCGGCCGGTGTATATCCACCACGCACGAGGCCATGTCGGCTATCCGTGTAATGGCACCCTGTATGGCTATGGGCGAAGCAGCTGGCAGGGCCGCTAAATTATCGGTCCGTTTAGGCGTGTTGCCATCTCAGTTAGATGTTAATATCCTGCGCAAAGAGCTGAGTGAAAAAGGTGCATTTTTAAATCCAATGGAATTGGCTCAATCTTAATCTGATGACAACATTTTCGAGAAGAAATTTTATAAAAGGTTTAGGCATTGCTGCGAGCGCTAGCGTGTTGCCTGTATCGGCCAATGCGCTAATGGATAAGGCATATGTAAAAAAGAGCAGCCACCGCATATTGGGCTGTAATATCAGGGTGGCGCTGCCCGAAGATGATGCCCTTGGCAGAGGTTGGAAAGCCAGAAAAGAAATCTGCATCCAGACCATTAAGGCACAGAAACCCGATATTATCGGTTTGCAGGAAGTGCTGAGAATCCAGGCAGAAGACATCCAGAAAGCAATGCCCAATTACTTTTCATTCGGCTTTGATGGACCTGAAATGGATGTAAACAAAGAAACCTATAACGGGATCGCTAAAAATCTGGTTATTTTCTCCAAAAAGCGCTACGCAATGGTATCGGCTGGCTGTTATTGGCTATCGGAAACACCAGAAATTGGAGGAAGTTTAGCTTGGAACACAGCAAGGGCAAGACACGTTAACTGGGTACGCTTATTGGATAAAGATTCGGGCAAAGAATTTAGGGTGCTGGCCACCCATTTGGATCATAAAGATCAAGAAGCCCGGAATAAACAGGGACAAATGATTGTGAAAGAAAGTGCCCAGTATATAGCCGATTTTCCTCAGTTGCTGATTGGCGATTTTAATGTGGATATGAAAAATCCGGTTTTTAACATTATTACCGAAGGTGGCTGGAAAGAAAGTTATTTAACCGCCCACGGACCTAACGAGCCCGGAGCAACCTTTCATAACTTTTTAGGACCAGCGTACCTTAAAACCAAAGAAAAACAAACAGGTAAAATAGATTTTATTTTTACCCGGGGCAAAATAGAAGTGCAAAATGCAGCAATTGTTTACGATGAGGTAAATGGCGTTTATCCAAGCGACCACTACTTTGTAAGCGCCGATATTGGTTTTATTGACTAATCCTCAAACGCCGGTGTAAGTATCTACAATTGCTGGCGCACGCGTCCCGCTTGTGCATTTTCTGTAAATTCTCCGTGTTTTCCGTGTTTCCGTGGCTAATTTTATTATTTCGGTTGATAGGTTACGCTTGCATACATCAGCGTACATCTGTGTTCCTTTTCTGCGCCATCTGCGGGGAAACTAATTATTTCCCGCAGATTTAAATGGATAAAAGCGCAGATTCGCGCAGATTTTAATCGTTCGGGTACTCAGTAGAAGAATCGTCATTTCGATCCGATAGCTATCGGATGGAGCTAGCTGGTTTTTCACCGGCAGCGAAATGGAGAAATCTATAAAGGCAGATTTAGCTTCGCTGAGTACTTTCGTGGTTCTCGACTGCATTACACCCGATAGCGCTATTGGGTCCGCTCGAAATGGCGAGGTCGACGGGGTTCAGAACAAGGACAGCGGTGTTCGGAATGGCATCAACGGGGTTCAGAACGAGGACAGCGGGGTTCGGAACGGCATCAACGGTGTTCGGAACTGGGACAGCGGTGTTCGGAACGGCATCAACGGGGTTCTGAACGAGGGCAGCGGTGTTCGGAATAGTATCAACGGTGTTTATCGGTATATACTCTCCGTGTTTTCCGTGTTTCCGTGGCTAATTTGATTATTTCGGTTGATAGGTTACGCTTGCATACATCAGCGTACATCTGTGTTCCTTTTCTGCACCTTCTGCGGGAAATATAATTATAAACTTCCCGCAGATCTAAATGGATAAAAAGTGCAGATTCGCGCAGATTTTAACCGTTTAGCTGGCCCTTCAACTACGCTTCGGTAACATTTAACGCATTAACCATCTGTGTGTATCTGTGGTTATATTAATTATTACACTTGTTATATCCCTTAAGAAGCAATAATAACTTTAACCCCTTTTTCTTCAATCTGGTTTACAATTACATCCGAAACCCCATCATCCGTAATTACATATTGAACCTGTTCAAAACCACATATTTTTCCAAGTCCGCGCTTATCAAATTTGGTACTATCGGCCATAATTACGACAGTTTGGGCAGTTTCAATCATTTTTTGGTTTAAAGTAGCTTCTGCCAGGTTGGTAATAGAGAAACCAAAGTCGAGATCAATACCATCTACACCCAAAAATAAAACCCCGCACGAAATTTCGCCCAAAACCCTTTCTGCATACGATCCGGCTACAGAAGAAGAGTTGGAGCGGATCAATCCGCCAAGTTGTAGTACCTCTACATTTGGACGTGTACTCAATTCCAGTCCAACCTTTAAAGCTGGCGTAATAACGGTTAAATGTTTATTTGGATATAGGCATTTGGCCAGTTCAAATACAGTAGTTCCAGAGCCTATGCTAATCGAATCGCTTTTTTCGATCAGCGAAAGTGCTGCTTTTGCAATTTTCTGTTTTTCGTCCGAATTGATAAACGCCTTTTCATTTATCGTTCTTTCGTTTGCATAAGGATTATGTATAGAGCCGCCGCCACGTGTTCTGAACAGCAGGCTTTTATCTTCCAAAAGCTTTAAATCTTTGCGTATGGTAACGCCAGATACCTCCATTAAATCGGTTAGTTCAATAATGCTAACCTTTCCATCTTCCTTTAATTTCTTTAAAATGAACTCGTGCCTGTCGGTAATGTTTTTCATATATAATTTGTTGAGGTTAATTTTAGTAAAATCTGAACAAACTTAATTTAAAAATAGATTATTCAAAATTAAACTTCGTTAAATTATCTTTCAGGGTGTTATAATAATGTTAATTTAATATTATAAATTTTGTTTGTAAAAATCTGCGGAACTAATCATGGCTAAAACTGAATAATTGTTACTTTTATTGCTCAAGCTATCGGGGTTTAAATGAGCGAACAGGCATTAAGTAATCAAATTTCAGAAACAAATCCTTACGATTATATCTTACGTGATTTTAATCTGAAAGATCTTAGCCTCATCACCATTCTCAAGCATTTAAGCGGCCCTGTTGATACCGGTACTAAAGGTTTCTTTCAGCTTTTTCCCGAACAGATTGAGATCGATTTTGCGGCTTTTAGCCATTACACAGCCGATGGGCCTTTCCCGATTGTTCAGGTGCAGCAGAGCGAGCATTCCGTTAAGCTTTCTTGCCGTTGTACCACACCAAAAAATAAACTTTGCGAACACCAGGCGCAGGTTTTGTACAATATCCTACAGCGCAAAGCACTGCTTATTTTTTTTGATATTAATCTGCGCAGAGAAAATATTATTAAAATTGCCCGGGATTATGGCCTGGAAAAAGAAGAAAACCCCGATCTTTTATTTAACCTCCATTACGAAAATAACGAGGTAAGCATTAAACCGAAAATGGATTCGCTGCAGCCTTTTAGCAAAGAGGCCCAGCAAAACCTGGAAGAAATTTTATTGCCCAGCCCAAAATCCAAAATCAAAAGAACAGCTAAAAGCGCGCCCGACAAAATGATTGTGGTACTGGGCCAGCACCGCTATTACAATAACTTAACGGTCAGTTTATTCGAAGCCTCAGTAGCCAAAAACGGTAAGGTTAAAAATCCCTTAAAAGAGGTTAACCCAAAAGAACTGCTTTTTAGAACCGATAACAGCGATCTGTTAAAGTTTTTTAGTGGCATTGCCGCATTTCAGCAAAATTACGATCCGGGGCAGAGCGAGGAAGAGATAGAAGCTTTAAAAGCCATTGTTAAAAATCCACAGCAGTTTCCTTTTTACCTGCAGGATACCAAACAATCTTCCGCAATCCAAGCTGCCTCTATTACAGCTGTTGATGTTCACCTGCTGCATGTAGATTTGCGGCTCTCCGTTAACCAGCGCGATGAATATTATGAAATTACAGGCCGTTTGGTTATTGAGGGAAAATCGTACGAAATGGATAACCTCCAATTGGTGCATCAATATTTTGTAAAGCTCAAAAACCAGTTGTATTTAATCGGCAGGCTTGATTTTTTAAGGGTTATTGGTTTTTTTATGAAACAGAGTAACCGTTTAATCCTGCATAAAACAAAATATCCTGAGTTTCAAAAGGCAATTCTAATCCAACTGGAAGGTAGTATCCATGTAGATTATTCCTATTTAAAACCTGCAAGCAAAAGCCAGATTGAAGAAAAAGGTTTTGACCTGGAAAACGAACAGCTCATTTATCTGTCCGAATCTGAAGATTTTATCCTGATTACCCCGGTTATGCGTTATGGAAACCTGGAAATTCCGGTTTTATCCAAAAAACAGATACAGGCGCAGGATAAGCTGGGTAACCGGTTTACTTTGCAGCGCGATGAAAAGGCCGAGCTTCAGTTTATTTCGAATGTGATCAGATCGCACCCATACTTTTACGAGCAGATGGAAAACGATTTTCTATTCGAACAAAATAGCTACGATTCCTTTTACCTGCACCGCAAACGCTTTTTAGAAGAAGCCTGGTTTTTGGAGGCTTTCGAAACCTGGCGCAACAAAGGCATCCATATTTATGGTTTCAACCAGCTCAAAAACAATAAGCTCAGCGAGTATCAGGCTAAAATCAATATAGAGGTTTTAAGTGGAACCGATTGGTTCGAAACCAAGGTAAAGGTGAAATTTGGTAAGCAAGAGGTGGGTTTAAAGCTGCTGCATAAATCCATCAGGAACAAAAGTAAATTTGTAACCCTTGATGATGGCACCCAGGGTATTTTACCGCAGGAGTGGATAGAAAAATTTACTGCCTATTTTAATGCCGGAGAAGTAACCGACGAAGCCATACTTACGCCAAAGATTAAATTTGCTTCCATAAACGAACTTTACGAGGATGCACTCTTGGATGGCGATGTTAAAAATGAACTGAGACTTTACCGCCAAAAATTTGAAGGGAACGGCGCGATAGAAGAAGTTGAAATACCAAAAGGTTTAAAAACAAGCTTAAGGCATTACCAAAAAGACGGGTTAAACTGGCTCAACTTTTTGGATGATTTTAATTTTGGGGCCTGTTTGGCAGATGACATGGGTTTGGGCAAAACCATACAGATTATTGCCTTTATTTTATCGCAGCGCGAAAAGGTAAAGCACAATACCAATCTGGTTGTGGTGCCCGCATCCTTAATATTTAACTGGAAAGCCGAGGTAGATAAATTTGCCCCCTCGATAAAAGTGAAAACAATTTACGCCGGCGAGCGGACAAAAACAACCGAGAAGTTCGGTGATTATGAAATTATTTTAACTTCCTACGGAACTTTGCTTTCCGATATCCGCTTCTTAAAAGATTACCGTTTCAATTACATCTTTTTGGATGAATCGCAGCTGATCAAAAATCCCGAATCGCAGCGTTATAAAGCCGTTCGAATGCTGCAATCCAGAAATAAGGTAGCCATTACCGGTACCCCGGTTGAAAACAACACGTTCGACCTTTACGGACAGCTGTCTTTTGCCTGCCCCGGACTGTTTGGCAGTAAACAGCAGTTTGCTGATTTATATTCCACACCGATTGATCAGTTTAAGGATAGCAAAAGATCAGAAGAGCTTCAAAGAAAAATAAGGCCGTTTATACTCCGCCGTACCAAAGAACAGGTGGCCAAAGAACTGCCAGATAAAACTGAAATTGTGCTGTATTGCGAAATGGGCGAAGAACAGCGCGAAGTTTACGAAGCAAATAAAAAAGAAATCCAGGATTTTATTCTAGGTAAACAGGAAGACGAACTGCCCAAAAGTGCCATGCATGTATTAAAGAGCATTACTACGTTGAGGCAGATCTGTAATTCTGCTGCACTGCTTGCCGACGGCAAATCTTACCTGCAGGCTTCTTCAAAAATTGATGTTTTGATGGAGCAGATCGAAAGTAAAGCCGGTAACCACAAAATTCTGGTTTTCTCCCAGTTTGTAACCATGCTCGATCTGATTAAAAAGCAGCTGGAGAACCGGGGCATTAAGTACGAATATTTGACCGGTAAAACCCGAAAGCGGGAAGAAGTAGTTGGCTCTTTTCAGCAAAATGCAGATATTCCGGTTTTTCTGATCAGTTTAAAGGCCGGTGGGGTTGGTTTAAATTTAACCGAAGCCGATTATGTTTACCTGGTCGATCCATGGTGGAACCCTGCTGTAGAAAACCAGGCGATAGATAGGGCATACCGGATAGGGCAGCATAAAAACGTAATGGCCGTACGGTTGATCTGTCCCGGTACCATTGAAGAGAAGATTATGAAACTTCAGGCGGTTAAAAAAGACCTCGTTAAGAATTTGGTACAAACAGATGGCAACCTGTTTAAGAACCTAACCAAGAAAGAGCTATTAGGATTGTTGAGTTAATTATACTACCCGTCATTTCTTTAAAAAATCCCCATTGTACAATCATCGTCATACTGATCCGATAGCTATCGGATTTATTTCAGCATCTTTCTCGAAAATAGAGCCGACCATGTATATAAGCCCATTGTAGTTTAAATCTCTACTTCAAACACATAATCCAAATACTTCGGAACATTAATACTCTCTATAATTTTCCAGTTCTTTTTTCCGCAGCCATGGTTCGTGTCCCCACGAACCACATATATAAGTTCATCGTATTTAAATGCCTACTTCAAAATCATAAGCTAAATACTTCGGAACATTTATACTTTCTACAATTTTCCAGTTCTTTCCATAGCCATGGTTCGTGTCCCCACGAACCACATATATAAGCTCCTCCTATTTAAATCTCTACCTCAAAATCATAAGCTAAATACTTCGCAACATTTATGCTTTCTACAATTTTCCAGTTCTTTTTTTCAGCTATAAACTGAGGTTCAGCCAATCCAGCAGATTTTGCTGCGGCAACATAAAAATCCATTTTGGGAGGGTGGCTTGGGGCACAGGCATGATATATCCGGCCAAAGGCCTGTTTTTCTAATACCTTAAGGGCAACACCTACCGCATCCACCTGGTGTATTAAATTTACAGAAGCCAAGCCATTTGGAACATTGGTCTTTCCGGCGAAAAACCTTCCGGGGTTGCGTTCAGGGCCAATCAGTCCTGCAAACCTGATAACAGTAGCATTTTGGATTTCCTGATGTAAAATTTCTTCCGCTGCGGCTACTACTTTCCCCGAACCGGTATCGGGATTGGTTGGCGTTTCCTCATTAACAATTTCGTTTTCATCAGCATATACACTTGTTGAGCTAATGAGTACCACCTGTTTTGATTTATCTTTTGCGGCCTGTAGAATCGATTTTATCTTTTGTGGATAATCCTGAAGTTCTGTTGAATTCCTTTTGGGAGGGATGCAGATAAACAATGCATCAGCTTCAAAAAAAGCAGCATCTGCCGAAATAGCATCAGCGGTAAAATTAACCAGGTAGGAATCTATATTTTCTGCCCGGAGCGCTGTTAATTTCTCTGGAGTGGTTGTAGAGCCTTTAACTGTATAATTTAGACTGATTAATTTTTTGGCTAAAGCCAATCCAAACCAACCACAACCCAGTATCGAGATGTTTTTTGTTTCCATGATATGTATTTAGCGGTATTGGTAACCCAATAACAAATGAACCAATAACCAATGACCAATGAACCAATGATCAATTAACTACCTTACCCTTTCCCCAAATTATAACAGGCCCTGCACCTGGGTTCGTAACTTTCTTTTTCGCCCAATAAAACGGTAGCTTCATCTGCGGCTGTGCGGTAGCTGTACAAGGCGGGGTTGCCACAACAAACACAAACGGCATTTACTTTGGTAACGTGTTCGGCAATGGCCATTAAAGCAGGCATAGGACCAAAAGGTTTGCCCGTAAAATCCATATCCAAGCCTGCAACAATAACGCGTATACCTTTAAGGGCCAGTTTATTGCAAACATCGGGCAGCTCATCATCAAAAAACTGAGCTTCATCTATACCCACAACCTGGGTGTTGGTGCCAAGCAGTAAAATTGCCGATGCGCTATCAACAGGGGTAGAGTTGATCGAATTTAGATCGTGCGATACCACTGCAGTTTCGTGGTAACGGGTATCGTTACGGGGTTTAAAAATTTCGACATTTAATTTAGCAATCTGAGCTCTTTTTAACCTGCGGATCAGCTCTTCGGTTTTACCAGAAAACATAGAACCACATACTACTTCTATACTTCCCGAAAATTCGCCTCTTCTTCTAAAATTTTGTTCACTAAATAACATGCCCGATTTTTTATTCCCCTATGTTCGTTCTATAATTTTTAAACCGAACAAATATGAGAATTATGTGTTATTTTTGAACACATAGTTACCAACATAAATCGACCAAAAATTCGTTTTAATTTTATGATGAACCAGCAAGATATTTTCAAAAAGATAGGCAGCATTTTAACAGAATTAAATGAGCAATACCAGTTTCTGGCTAAAAACCCCCAGCAGTTTAACGATCTGGAGCTCGAGCTTTTTCTGGCAAACGCACACTTTCTTTCCGATCATGTGAACATCATTAAAAGATTAAATGATCTTGTTGAAGACAAGGCGCCAGAAGCAGGTAACCATGTGCTTTTGGAAGAACAGAATACCATTATTTTGCCAGAAGTAACCAAAAATTACGTGGAGGATGATGATTGTTTCGACCCACAGGAGCTGGAAGAGGTGGCTACAGCAGAAGAGGAGGAAGAACGCGTAGATGTTAAGCCCGAACAAGAGGTTTTGGATGATGAGGCCATTGAAGAAGAAAAGGCCGAATCGTTATTGAACAAAGACTTTTTTAAGCCTGATCAGGATGACCACAGTTTTGAATTTGTACTGGGTAACCATGATGGAAATGACCAGTTCGATTACGAAGCAAATCCGGTAGCTATCGGATCAGTTGATGAAATTTTCGACCGCCCTTTAAGCAAAGAAGAAGCAGAGATTTTAGCACAAAAGAAAAAAATACACGAAAAGGAGAGCGCATTACCTATACAGGATGAAGCGCTACAGGCAGAAGATGATGAAATTGGTCCTGAACCATTCTTGATTTCGAAAGAAGAAGAGGAAGCCCAGCAACCAGTTAAGGAAGAGCCTGTTGCTGTTGTAACACCAGTTGAGCCGATCCCAGCTCCAACTCAGCCAATTGAAGCACTTAAAGATGTAAAATTTGATGAGCCTATTATCTCGCCACCAGTTGAGCAAGAACGCCCTTTGTTTAGGCCCGAAGCCGTTCCGGTAAAACCAACGCCGCAACCATCGGTTACTAAGCCGGCACCAAGTTTAAATGATTTATTGGCCAAAACTAATGGTAAACTCGAAGAAGCGGTTAAAGCGCCCATTGCCGATTTAAAACAGGGCATTAGTTTAAATGAAAAATTACTGTTTATCAAAGATCTCTTTAACGGTTATAACCTGGCCTATTCCGAAGCTATTGATATTGTAAACAAGATGAACAGCTTTGAGGCAGCAGATGCTTTTCTACAGAACAATTATGCCGCCAAGAATAACTGGGCGAACAAACAGGCCACAGTTGATCAGTTTTATGAACTGTTGAACAGGAGATTTAGCAAGTAAGGGCGTAGCGATAGGCGGATAGCGCAAAGCGTTGACGTTACAATCTGTCTGTAGTGTTCTGAAGGTTTCAAATCAAGCGTCATTCTCGCGCATGCGGGAATCTTCATGTAGTCATTACGATTTCCAGAATCCTTCATGCGACATCGTCTTCGTTTGTAACGAGGATGTACGAGGCTGGCATTTGTAATGCCCAGTTTAATAGCGTTACATTGTCTTATGTCAAATGCTACGACTACTGACTAAAGACTAAATAAAACCCATTCTATTCGAATCCAGTTTCAAAAAGATAAAAAGGAGAATGGTAAAGCTCCATAACGATGAGCCTCCATAGCTGATCAAAGGCAGTGGAATCCCGATAACCGGGATAATACCGATCGTCATACCGATATTGATAAATACGTGGAAAAAAAGAATGCAGGCCACACTATAACCATACACCCTCGAAAAGGTAGATCTTTGCCGCTCTGCCAGGTTAATCAATCTGAGTAATAAGAATATGTAAAGGCCAATTACCACCGAGCAGCCTAAAAATCCCCATTCTTCGCCAATGGTAGAGAAAATAAAATCAGTACTCTGCTCGGGTACATAGCCATATTTGGTTTGTGTACCCTGCAAAAAGCCACGCCCAGTTGCCTGACCGGAGCCAATGGCAATCTGCGATTGAATTACATTATAACCAGCGCCTTTATTATCGGTTTTTAAACCCAGCATCAATTCAATACGGCTGCGTTGGTGTGGCGCCAGAACTTTTTCGTAGGCAATTTTAACCACAAATAAATAGGCAATGGCTACAAGGGTAACCAAAACTGTAGAAATAATAATTTTCTGTTTTCTTCTGTTGTTATAAATAAACAGGCCTCCAATTGTGGTCAGAATCAAGATCAGTACATAGGTTGGCACTAAGAAATCGGCTACAAACAGTACAATCATGCCCAAAAAAATCAATAGGAAATAGCCCGATAAACCTTCACGGTATAAAGGGAACATAAAAGCCAGGAAAACAAGTGCAGAACCCGTATCGGGCTGTAGCATAATCAGTAACAGGGGTGCCAGTACAATTAAACCCGCTATTACAATCGATTTAATATCCCTAAACTTAGGGTTGAAGGTGCTTACGTACCTGGCCAAAAGCAATGCCGTACCAAATTTGGCAAACTCTGATGGCTGCAGCCTAAAAGAACCAATTGGGATCCAGGCCTGGTTACCACCAACGTTTCGCCCTACAAATAATACAATTACCAGCAATAAGAGTGTTATGCCGTAAATAAATGGGGCAAATACGTTAAATAGCCGTCCATCAAATAACAGGATGGAAAGACCGAGTACTAAACCTGTCACAATATAGATCAGCTGTTTGCCGTAAAGGGCGCCGAAATCGAATGCAGCCGATTTTTCTGGTGGTACCGATGCAAAGATATTGGTAAAACCAACTGCGCATAAAGCGATATAGATTAGCACGGTGATCCAATCTACATTAAAAAAGAAGCGGTTTCCCTGTTGTTGCTGCATTATCTTTTACCGGTAATTGGGTTTTGCTTTTCTATTCGTTTTACTGATTGCTGTCTTTTTGTACTCGCGGCCTTTATCCTTAAGCTATCGCTAACTTTTTTAACAGAGTCGGCTTTTTTAAGGTTTAAGCTATCTGTTTTGCTCAGCTTTATTTTCTTCGATTTATCGATTAATAAAGGCAACAGATTTTGGTTTTTCATCCACTCAACCTGTGCGGCCCTTGCACCCGAAACATTTCCTTTAATATATTTTTCTACCATGTAACTGGCAATAGGAGCGGCATAGGTACTTCCATAACCGGCGTTTTCTACAATCACAGCAATTGCAATTTTCGGATTATCGCGCGGGGCAAAACCGATAAAAACCGAGTGGTTTTTTCCATGTGGATTTTGCACCGTTCCGGTTTTGCCACACATTAAAATATCAGGAATACGCGAGAGTGTTGCCGTTCCCCAACCGCTGTTTACGCAATCTTGCATGCCATCAATAACGGGTTGGAAATACTTGGCATCAATACCTACATAATTTTTATTTACGTACTCCTTTTTAATTTTATCGCCCATTGCCCTAATCAGATGGGGCTTAATGTAATAACCTCTGTTGGCAATAATGGCCATGGCATTGGCAATCTGCAGAGGCGTTGCAGTTATTTCTCCCTGGCCAATGGCCTGAGAAATAACAGTAGTATACCCCCATCGTTTACCATAAATTTTATCGTAATGATCGGAGTTATAAAAATACCCTTTTTTTTCAAAAGGTAAATCGATGCCAAGTGTTTGCCCGAAACCAAATTTGGCAATTTTATCACGCCAGTCCTGATAAGTCTCGCGTTGATTTTTCATGCCGTTTTTAGTAATCAGTTTTTGAAATACATGACAAAAATAGGTGTTACACGACCTAGCAATTCCGCGGCGCATACTGATATTGCCATCAACGTGTTCGCACTTTACCTTATGGTTTCCGGCCATATAGTAGCCAGGGCAATTAAAGGTTGTATTTTCGTCTATTACGCCTTCTTGCAAACCAAGTAGCGCATCAATAGGTTTAAATGAAGAACCTGGAGGGTATTTACCTTGAATAGGGCGTACAATTGAGGGTTTATAGGGATTACTGATGATGCTCATGTAATTATTTCCCTGACTTCTGCCAACCAGTAAATTTGGGTCGTAACCCGGGCTGCTCACAAAGGCAAGCACTTCGCCTGTTGAAGGCTCAATGGCCACTATGGCACCAACCTTATTGGCCATAAGCTGTTCGCCCAGTTTCTGTATCCTGATATCGATACCCGAAATCAGGCGTTCGCCAGAAACCGCATTGATATCGTACTTTCCATCGGCATAACTTCCCTGAGGTGTATTGTGCACATCATAAATGGTATTTACAACACCTTTTTCGCCCCTTAAAACCTCTTCGTACGATCTTTCCAGTCCGCTTTTGCCTTTATAATCACTTGGTTTATAAAAGCCTTCCGATTTGGCAATATCGGCACTATCTACCTCTTTTACATAGCCAAAAAGCTGCCCGCCAACACTATCTGGATAATGTCTTATGGTGCGGTCTTGTGTAGAAAAGCCTGGAAAACGGTACATAATTTCCTGTAAACGCGCATAACTTTGAACCGAAATCTGTTTTACAAAAGGAGTGGCCTGGTAATTGGATTTTGCCTTTGCCTTGCGCATAAATTTACGGGCATCTGCCACCGAAATTTCGAGTGCAGAAGCAAGTGCAACCGTATCAAATTCTTTTACCTCGTTCGGAATTACCATCAGATCGTAAACAGGTTCGTTCTGCACAATAACCTTCATGTTTCGGTCTAATATGGCACCACGTGCAGGGTATTTGTATTTTTTCTTTAATACATTACTTTCTGCAGAAATAAACGCCTTATCACTAATAATCTGGATGTAGAACAATTTGGCCAATAAAATCAGCGCAATTGCAATAAACAACCCTTGAACGATATATTTCCTGTTAAATAATTGATCCATTAGCGTGGCGTTCTTCTATAGAATATAAACTCTACCAATAAAATAATAAGCAGTGTAAAGATACAGCTTAGGCCGCATCTCATTAGGGTATAGCCAATTTCGGTTAACCTAAATGTTTCTAGAAAGAACAGCACCAAATGGTGTGCAGCAACGCAAAGAAAAGCATAAAGAGAAAACCATTGGAAACCCATATAACTTAACGATGGTTCTGGGTCGTCAATTGCGTCGCGGTTTAAACTTATAGAAATAAACGATATCCTAACAAAGGCGAGCACCACACATGCGGTAGCATGCACGCCCATGGTATCGTAAAAAGCATCGAGTGTTAGGCCAGTTCCAAAAGCCAAAAGGTACAACAGGATATTGGGCATGCCAAAAGGCAGCAGCAACAAAAACAGTACGTAGATAAATGGAGTAGAAAGGTCGTAGAAGCCCATGTTCTTGAGCAGGAATATCTGCACAAAAAGCAGTAAAAACCACCTGATCACATTAACAATTATGATTCTACTATTCATTCGGCTTAACGATGCTTTCTAAAGCTTTCTGCTCTTCAGCTTTTTTATCTTTAACCACATATACATATTGCAATGTGCTAAAATCTGTAAATAAATTCAACTCTCCTGATAAGAAATTATCATTGGTGGCCACATTGGGCTTTGTAATCCGGCCTACCAAAATACCTGCCGGGAATGAACCAAAACCCGAAGTAACAACAGTATCGCCCACGTTCATTTTAATGTGGTTGGGAACTTCCTTCACAAAAGCTTTTCTGATGTCGAAATTTCCATCTCCCCAAACCAAAGATCCTAAAGCGTTATTCTTTTTTAAGGTAACACTAATCCTGGTGTCTTTATGCAATAGCGATTGGATAGTAGCCAGATGCGCAGAAACATCACGTATAAAGCCTACCACTCCCTTTTGAGGGGCGATAACAGCCATTCCGCTTTTTATGCCGTCAACAGTACCTTTATTAATCGTCATTACGTTATTGCGTAAGGTAATGGAGTTTTTAACCACTTTGGCTGCCAGATAGGAATATTGCTGATTGGTAACCGTATCAATTACCTTCACCTCTTTGGCCGTATCAATGGTGGTTAATCCAAGCAGTTGGGTTTTTAACTTCGCATTTTCTGCCGCGAGGCTATCGTTTACCATGCCCAAATTCAGGTATCTTTTAAAAACATTAAGCCTTTCGTAGGCCGTACCTACAACTTCATTGGTAGAGTTTAAGGTTACGCTGCGCTGGTAGGCGTTGTTTTTCACCGTTAGGTAAATACCAACCGTAAAAAAGATGATAAATAAAAAAAATGCGTTGTATCTGCTGATGAAAATCCAAAGGTTACGCATTTGAGTTTGGAGTTAAAAGTTTGGAGTTTAAAGTTAAAAGTTTGGTATATGAGTGGAAACTCCAGACTCACAACCCCAAACTCCAAACTAAATGTTATTGCATTAAGAATTTATAGCCACCAATATTTTTTAGCGCAATACCGGTTCCACGAACTACCGCACGAAGTGGATCTTCAGCAACGTGAACAGGTAATTTGGTTTTAGCTGCAACGCGCTTATCTAAACCTCTTAGCAAGGCGCCACCACCGGTTAAATAAATACCGGTTTGGTAAATATCTGCCGAAAGTTCTGGAGGAGTGATCTCTAAAGCCTTTAAAATCGCTTCTTCAATTTTAGAGATCGATTTATCCAAGCAGTGTGCAATTTCAGTATAAGAAACTGTAATCTGTTTCGGTACACCGGTCATTAAATCACGGCCCTGAACAGCAAAATCAGCAGGCGCATCCTGTAATTCAGGTAAAGCTGCACCCACTTCAATTTTAATTTTTTCAGCTGTACGGTCACCGATCATGATGTTATGCTGACGGCGGATGTAGTTTACAATATCAGAGTCGAAGTTATCTCCGGCAACACGGATAGATTGATCGCAAACAATACCCGATAAAGCGATAACGGCAATTTCGGTAGTACCACCACCGATATCGATAATCATATTACCCATCGGTTCTTCCACATCAATACCAATACCCACAGCAGCAGCCATTGGTTCGTGTATCAGGTATACTTCTTTTGCACCTGCAATTTCGGCAGAGTCGCGTACGGCACGTTTTTCTACCTCGGTAATACCCGATGGAATACAGATTACCATACGTAAAGAAGGGAACATCCAGCCTTTACCGCCGTTTAACATGCGGATCATGCCTTTAATCATGGCTTCAGCAGCGTTGAAATCGGCAATTACACCATCTTTTAATGGGCGGACAGTTTTAATATTATCGTGGGTTTTACCCTCCATCTGCATGGCCTGGCGGCCAATGGCAATAACTTTGTTTGTAGTACGATCAAAAGCTACGATAGATGGTTCATCTACAACTACTTTGTCGTTATGTATAATAAGGGTATTCGCAGTGCCCAAATCAATGGCAACTTCTTGCGTAAACCAGTTAAATAATCCCATGTATAAGGTATGTTTTCTTTATTTTATCAAATCTATACTATTCCTAATGTAAAAATAGTCTTTTTATTGTTTTAAGTTTTATTTTCTTTCTTTATTAAATTGTTTTTAAGGCAATTAAAATGACGAGAAAATAAAAACCCGTAATTCTTGGCTTAAAGCAGTCCCGCTATCCGTTCTATTCGATGAAAAATCGGATCCACTGGTATCGGGTTTATTACACATGGGTTCGGTTTTTCAAATTTCCTCCCCCTGCCCCCTCCAAAGGGGGAAACCCCTCAAAGTTTCAAGTCTGGTTTTGTAACGCTGTAGGCAGCTAAAACCTTCCGCCTTTAAGCCTTAAACCTTCCACTTTGCTATCAGCGTATAGGTTAGGAGGCAGCTAAAACCTTCCGCCTTTAAGCCCTCAACCTTCCACCTCTCTATGAGCGTATAGGTTAGTAGGCAGCTAAAACCTTCCGCCTTTAAGCCCTCAACCTTCCACCTTAACTAGTGTTTAAAGTGTCTTACGCCGGTAGTTACCATTGCAATACCTTTTTCGTTGGCTTTAGCTACAGAATCTGCGTCTTTGATCGATCCACCTGGTTGTAAAACTGCAGTAATGCCTGCATCAGCAGCAATTTCTACACAGTCAGGGAAAGGGAAGAAGGCATCAGAAGCCATTGCAGCACCTTTAACACTGAAACCGAAAGAAGCCGCTTTTTCAATAGCCTGTCTTAAAGCATCAACACGCGAGGTCTGGCCTACACCACTTGCAATTAAAACATCATCCTTAACCAGAACAATCGTGTTCGATTTGGTGTGTTTTACAATTTTGTTGGCGAAGTATAAATCTTTTAACTCTTGTGCAGTTGGTGCTTTTTCGGTAACAGCTGTCATTTGCTCAGGACCTTCGATAATTAAATCCTTATCCTGCTCGATTACACCGTTCAATAAAGTTTTAAACTGTTTTTTGCTCAGTTCTACTTCATTGCGCTGTAAAATAACGCGGTTTTTCTTTTTGCTGAACAGCTCAATAGCCTCTGGCTGGTAAGAAGGTGCAATTAACACTTCGAAAAATAGGTTGTTAATTTCTTCTGCTGTTGCTAAATCAACCTCAACATTGGTAATTAAAACACCACCAAAAGCCGAAACCGGATCGCATGCCAGAGCATCAATCCAAGCTTGTTTAACCGTTGCACGCGAAGCAATACCACAAGCATTGGTGTGTTTCAAAATGGCAAAAGTTGGCTCCTCAAATTCATCAATCAGCGCAACTGCTGCATCCACATCAACCAGGTTGTTATAAGAAAGTTCTTTGCCGTTCAGTTTGGTAAACATCGCATCTAAATTGCCGTAAAATACAGCACCTTGATGTGGGTTTTCGCCATAACGCAAAGTTTTAGCTTCGGTTACGCTCTGTTTAAATACATCAAGCGGTTCTTCTTGATTGAAGTAATTGAAAATAGCTGTATCGTAGTGAGAAGAAGTATGGAAAGCTTTTTTAGCAAATGCTTTGCGCTGTGCTAAAGTGGTTTCACCATTTTGTTCCTCTAATTGTGCCTGTAAGGTAGGGTAGTCGTTTTTAGATGCAATGATAACTACATCGTTAAAGTTTTTTGCCGCTGCGCGGATAAGTGAAATACCACCGATATCGATTTTTTCGATAATTTCTTCAGGTGTGCCACCTGCTTTTACGGTTTCTTCAAAAGGATATAAATCAACAATTACCAGGTCGATTTCTGGAATTTCGTATTCTGCAATCTGCTCTTGGTCGCCAGCTAATGCCCTACGGTTTAAAATGCCGCCAAAAACTTTCGGGTGCAGGGTTTTTACACGTCCGCCTAAGATAGATGGATAACCTGTTAAATCCTCAACCGCTGTAACCGGAAGATTTAAATCTTTGATAAATTGTTCTGTTCCGCCGGTAGAGAATAACTGAACTCCCTGTGCGGCTAACAATTTTACCAATGGTTCTAAACCATCTTTATAATATACTGAAATTAAAGCGTTTTTAATCTTAATTGGCTGACTCATTTTACTGTAAATTTTGAGCCGCAAAGGTAGTAAAACAGGATTGTTTTTTAATGAGAATTACCCATCAATATTAAATTTTATTCTACTATATATAATAAGCTGTTTTTTTGAATTGAAATCAGGGATATAAAGCTGGTTTAAAATAGCTATGCCATATATTTAATTGCGCTATTTACTGATTTTTTTTACAATGGTTTCTACAATCCGGGGGTAGTGCTGGTGCTCCAGTTGCTGGCCTTTAAATTTAACCATTTCCAGGTTGTCGTTTTTATCGATTTTATACCTGGCCTGGTAAATGTACTCGCCCTCATCGTAATTTTCGTTAACGTAATGGATGGTTATTCCGCCCTCTGCTTCGCCGGCAGCGATTACAGCATTATGCACATGGTCGCCATACATGCCCTTGCCCCCAAACTTAGGCAAAATAGCCGGGTGGATGTTCACAATTCTGCCAGGGTAGGCGTGTATCAGGTTTTTGGGGATCAGCCATAAGAAACCGGCCAGCACCACAAAATCTATCTCCAGGTTTTTTAAAAGATCTATTACCTCATCGGTGTGGTAAAACTCATTCCTGTCAAAAATATGGGTGGGGATTTCAAAATTATCAGCCCTCTGTAACACATAGGCATCGGCATTATTGGTTAATACCAAAGAAATTTCTATATCGTTGCTCCGTTTGAAATGCTCCATCAGTTTTTGGGCATTAGAGCCAGAACCTGAAGCAAAGATGGCTATTCGTTTTTTCACTCAAAAATCGTTTTGCCCAAAAATAGTATTTTTAAGCCTGTTTTCTCAATCGAAGTTAAATTTTATTCTTACTCCTTAAAGTATTATTAATGAATAATTTTGCCTTACATTTGTGCTTTGCAAAACGGGTTAAAATTTAATGAATAAAAAAATTAAAAGTCTTTTGTAATTTAAAAACATTAATCCTATATTTGCAACCCGAATTATAGGAAACGATTAAGAAAAATAAAAGGCTAAATAGAAATGGCAAATCATAAATCTTCATTAAAAAGAATTAGAGCAAACGCAACAAAACGTTTACGTAACAGATATCAGGCAAAAACTACACGTACCTTTATTAAAAGATTACGTGCTGCAGAAGATAAAAAATCTGCATCTGATTTATTGCCTAAAGTAATCTCTATGTTAGATCGTTTAGCTAAAAAGAACATTATCCACAAAAACAAAGCGGCTAACAATAAATCAAAATTAACGAAATTCGTTAACGGTTTAAAATAAGCTAATTTTTACGATATTAGGGACGGTATTGAAGCAATTCGATACCGTTTTTTTATGCCCTAAATTTTCGAAGATGAAACGCTCCTTTCTAATCTCATTATTTTCTTTATTCACGATAGTGGCCGTTGCGCAAAAGCCTTACACCGTAAGTGGCTTTTTTAAATCGAAGTATCAAGGCAAAGTTTATTTGCGCCATGGGATAGAAGTGGATTCTGTTTATTCAAAGGATGGCAGATTTGTTTTTAAAGGTAAGGTTGGCCTTCCCGAAAATAGTTTTATTAATATAGAGAGTAAATTGCAGCAGGGCCTTACGCCTTTTTATATTGAAGGAGGAAATATTTATCTTGAAATAGATACGCTAACTACAGCTGTGTTTACAAGCCGGGGAGAGCGAAAAAGTCTGCAGGTCAATGCAAAACCAGATAAACAGAGTAAAACCGATCAGTTGATAGATTCTGTGTCGAAGATGATAACTGCAAGCATTAAAGACGTTCAGGATGCTGAGTTGAAAAATATAGCAATTCGAAAAATAGTTTTGAATTTTTTATACTCAGAACCCAATACTATAGCCTCAACAGTTATTTTGGAAAGGAATATAAGAATCTTTAATCCTGAAAAATTAAGAGAAATTTATCAGCAATTAAGTCCTGAAATAAAACAATCCCAGTCAGGGCTGAGTATTCTTGGCGCTACGATTACCAAAATGCCCATAACCATAGGTGAAAAGATTGCTGATTTTGCCCAAAAAGACGTAAATGGTAAATTGATTTCGATCCAATCGTTACGCGGTAAATATGTTATGGTAGATTTTTGGGCATCGTGGTGTATTCCCTGTAGGCAGGAAAATCCCATTGTTGTGAAAGCATATCAGCAATATCGGGATAAAGGATTTGAAGTTTTTGGAGTATCGCTGGATGATAAAAAAGAGCGGTGGTTAAAAGCAATAAAAGATGATAAATTGCCCTGGTTACAGGTTTCAGATTTAAATGGATGGAATAACGAGGTGGCAAAAATGTTTAATATCCGGTCTATTCCCGATAATATTTTAATTGATAGGGAGGGCAAAGTTTTGGCCCGTGGTTTAAGGGGAGATGATTTAAATAAAAAACTTCAGGAAATTTTTTCAAAAGCGGCAGAGAAATAATTTAAAGCTTAATTTCTTCAAATATTTTACGATATTAGTGGAAGGCATCCCAACCAAAAGTGGGGATGCCTTTTTTTTTGCCAAAAAAATGGAAAACTTTAAACACAAACTACGGATAAAATTATGGGCAGAAGAAGACCGCCCAAGAGAAAAGCTTTTGCTGCATGGCCGGCGGCATTTAACCGATGCCGAACTGATTGCAATTTTAATAGGTTCGGGCAATAAAAGTGAAACAGCTGTCGACCTCAGCAAAAGGATTTTGGCCTTTTACGGAAATAATTTAATGAAACTGGGCAGTGCTTCCATTCAGGATCTGGCTAAATTTAAGGGGATAGGCGAAGCCAAGGCCCTAACGGTTATTGCAGCCTTGGAGCTGGGCCTGAGGCGTAAAGAAACTGTAGAAGAAGTAATTACCCAGATTACCACCTCAAATGATGTGTATAAATACCTGAACCAAACCTTTGCCAACCTGCATTACGAAGAATTCTGGATTTTGTTGTTAAACCGGTCTAACCATATCATTGGCAAATTTCTGATCAGTAGGGGCGGGCAGGCCGGAACAGTGGCCGATCCGAAGATTATCTTTAAAATTGCGCTGGAGAACAATGCCGCAAATATTGTGCTTGCACACAACCATCCTTCCGGGAATTTAAGGCCCAGTGATAGCGACGATAAACTCACGCAGGACCTTGTTGCATCAGGTAATTTATTGGGCCTTTATGTGGTTGATCATCTCATTTTTGCAAATAACCGGTATTACAGCTATAAGGATGAAGATTTAATTTGAAAAATATTGAATGCTTTAAATAGAATTAACGGTAAATTGTTATCATCGCGGCTAAATTTATAAAGACTTGGTACGGCAAAAATCCGTAAAATTGCATTACTTATGAAAAAACTAATCATCCCTATTGTTTTGATGTTTGCCTTTTCTGCGTTTGCCCAGAAAAAAGGTGTTCCTGTTAATATTATTACCTATAATATCAGGCTAAATGTTGCCTCTGATGGGGTGAATGCCTGGCCCAACCGTAAAGAAAATGTAAAGGCATTGGTTAAATTCCATGATGCAGATATTCTATGTGTACAAGAAGCCTTGCCCGAACAATTTGATGCCTTACTGGAAGGATCGGACTTTGATGTGGTTGGTGTAGGGCGCGATGATGGTAAAAGAAAAGGAGAGTTTTCGGCTGTTTACTTTGATAAAAATAGGTTCACGAAAAAAGACGGTGGTACTTTTTGGCTGTCGGAAACGCCTGATGTACCATCAAAAGGTTGGGACGCAGCGCTTAACCGCGTGTGCAGCTGGGTGAGACTGTATGATAAGCAGAATAAAAAGGAATTTCTGGTTTTTAATACCCATTACGATCACATTGGTGTTAAAGCCAGAATTGAATCGGCTAAATTGTTGAAACAAAAAATACAACAAATTGCCCCAACTTTACCTGTTGTTTTTACTGGCGATTTAAACGTGACACCAGAAACTGAAGCAATAGCAACAATAAAATCTTTCCTTACCGATGCGAAAGAAGTTTCTGCAGAGCCGCCTTATGGTCCGGTGGGTACCTTTAACGGTTTCCATTTCGACAGTGATTTAAAAGACCGGATTGATTACATTTTTGTAAACAAAGGTTTTAAAGTGCAGAAATTTGCAGTTTTAACCGATAGCAAAGATAAAAGATACTATTCCGACCACCTTCCGGTATTTTGCAGGCTTTGGTTTTAGTACATGCAGCTAAAAACGCCATCGCCCTTTCCTTTTCAGTTCGAACTTTTTGGTAACCAGTACCATTACCACTATATTTTCGAAACACTCGCCTTTATTATCGGTGTAAGGGTGTATTATTACCTTAAAAAAGATATTGCAGATCCAATTTCTGACGATGGCAGGTTATGGATTATGTTGGGGGCCATGCTGGGCGCTTTGATCGGATCGCGGGTGGTGGCCGTATTGGAAACACCAGAAATCATTGGTCACCTAACTTTCTCTTTCCTGTATCAGAGTAAAACCATTGTTGGTGGCCTGTTGGGAGGTTTGTTCGGGGTTGAGTTGATGAAGAAAATAATAGGTGTGCATATTGCCTCGGGCGATATTTACGTTCTTCCCATTTTAGTTGCCCTGATCATTGGCCGTATAGGCTGCTTTTCTATGGGGATTGATGAGCCAACCTATGGCATTCCTACCCATCTTTTTACAGGTATGGATCTGGGCGATGGCATACCTAGGCATCCGATTATGCTTTATGAAATACTTTACCTCATATTTTTGATTTTTGTTTTCAATGGCCTAAAGCATAAAGAGCTGATCAATGGCGATCGCTTCAAGCTGTTTATGGTATTATATTTCCTGTTCCGCTTTTTAATCGAGTTCATTAAGCCCTATCAAGCTTTATTTTTGAACTTAAGCAGTATTCATTGGTCTGCATTGTTTATTTTTATTTATTATTATACATTCATCATCCGGATTTCGAAGCGGGTTTTACATAAACAGTAAATATTATGGCCAATACCAGAGATTATATATACTACGATTATACGAAAAGCCTTTGTCCGGAATGCTTACAGCTTTGCGATGCTAAAATTGTATTTCAGGATGCCAAGGTATTTATGCTGAAAAACTGCAGGACCCACGGCGATAGTAAAATAATGATTGCTGATGATGTGGAATATTACAAGCAGATCAGGCATTATAACAAGCAGTCGGAAATGCCACTTAAGTTCAATACAAAAGTGCATTACGGCTGCCCGTACGATTGTGGCCTATGCACCGATCACGAACAGCACTCGTGCTTAACCGTTATTGAAGTTACCGACCGTTGCAACCTCGCTTGTCCTACCTGTTATGCCATGTCGTCGCCAAACTATGGGAGGCATCGCACCTTGGCAGAGATAGAACGGATGATGGATGTTGTGGTGGCAAACGAGGGCGAGCCCGATGTGGTTCAGCTTTCAGGCGGCGAACCAACGGTACATCCCGATTTTTTCAAGATATTGGATCTTGCCAAAACAAAGCCCATTAAACATTTAATGGTAAATACCAATGGGATAAGGATTGCAAAAGATATCGGCTTTGTAGAGAAACTGGCAAGCTATATGCCCGATTTTGAAATCTATTTGCAGTTTGATAGTTTTAGTCCCGAGGTATTAACCAAGCTAAGAGGAGAAGATCTTACCGAAGTAAGAAGAAAGGCTATTGATCATCTTAACCAGTTTAATGTATCTACCACTTTGGTAGTTACCTTGCAGAACGGTTTAAACGATCATGAAATTGGCGATATTTTGGATTACGCACTAAAGCAGAAATGTGTGCGTGGGGTTACTTTCCAGCCTACACAGGTGGCTGGTAGAAATGATGATTACAACGATCAGCAGGGAAGGATTACGCTAACCGAAGTGCGCAGGAAAATTTATGAGCAATATCCCATTTTTACACCACAGGATTTAATCCCTGTACCCTGCAATCCCGATGCACTGTGTATGGCCTATGCGCTAAAAATCGGAGATGAGGTGATCCCCATGACCCATCTCATCAATCCGGAAGATTTACTGAACAATTCTAAAAATACCATTGTGTTCGAACACGATGAAAAACTGAAAGAACACATGCTCAACCTGTTCAGTACAGGGGTTTCGGTAGATTGCGCCGAAGATACCTTTGGCGAACTGATGTGCTGCCTGCCGAGGGTAAAATCGGATAATTTAAGTTATGATAATCTATTCCGGATCATCATCATGAATTTCATGGATCCGCTTGATTTTGATGTGCGTGCAGTAAAAAAATCCTGTGTACACATTGTAAGCGATAAATACAAAATGGTTCCTTTTGAAACGATGAATATTTTTTATCGTGACAATAAAATAGATCAGATCAGGGAAAAATTAAATATGAACTAATATGGGAGGTTTATTCATCTTATTGGTTATTTACTGCCTTGCCGTAGTTGTGCTTTTTATTGTGGGGATTATTCAGGTTATTGTTAAATCATCAAGGAACGAGCCTGTAAAACCTGGGCTTAAATTGATTATTATTTCGGTAATTATGGTGGTAATCGGTTTTGGGGCCTGTGCGGTGCTGTTGGTCAATGGTTAATGATAGTTTAAGTTTATGGAAATTTTTATTCTATATTGGATAGCTGCCGCGCTGCTGTTTGCGATTGGTATCATTCAGGTCATCGTAAAAGCAGCAAGAAACCAGCCGGTTAAACCCGGGCTCAAATTGGTTATCGCATCCGTTATCATGGTGGTAATCGGCGCAGGCGCATGCGCGGTAATTCTTTCCAATCTGAATATTGGACATTAGTCATTTTTATTGTGTCAAGATTACGCGTTTGGCTTTCTCCTTTGGCCTTTAAATAATATCTTTGCGTTTTATAATTCTTTAAATGGTTTTGTTGCTTTTGAAGTCTCAAATCTCATATCTAGAATCTCAAATCTCAATAAATGAAAATATCATATAACTGGTTAAAACAATTCGTACAAATTGATAAAACCCCTCAAGAGCTTTCTTTAATCTTAACCAATATTGGTTTGGAAGTAGAGAGTGTAGATAAAGTGCAGCCTGTTGTTGGCGGTTTGGAAGGTTTGGTTATTGGCGAAGTATTAACCTGTGTTCAGCACCCAAATGCCGACCGTTTACGGATTACCACCGTTAATGTTGGCGGCAGCGAAAACCTTCAGATTGTTTGTGGGGCACCCAATGTTGGTGCAGGGCAAAAAGTTGTCGTAGCCACGGTTGGTACAACGGTTTATCCATTAGAGGGCGAACCTTTTAAAATTAAAGAATCGAAAATAAGGGGCGAACTTTCGCAGGGGATGATCTGCGCTGAAGATGAAATTGGCTTGGGCAAATCGCACGATGGAATTATGATCCTTGCCGCAGATACCGAAGTGGGTATCCGTGCAAAAGACCATTTTAAAATGGACGATGATTTCGTGTTCGAAATTGGCTTAACACCCAACCGTGCCGATGCGGCTTCGCATTTGGGCGTGGCAAGGGATTTGGCTGCTTATTTCAGAAGCGAATACGAAATGCCGGATCTTTCTGCTTTCAAAACCGACAACGAAAACCTGGTGATACCGGTAGAGGTTGAAGATTTAGCGGCCTGCCCACGTTATAGCAGTGTTACCATTTCTGGCGTAACCGTAACCGAATCTCCTGAGTGGTTAAAAGATAAATTAAAAGTGATCGGTTTACGTCCGATCAATAATGTGGTAGATATCACAAACTATGTGCTCCATGGTTTTGGTCAGCCATTACATGCTTTCGATGCCGATAAAATTGCCGGCGGAAAAGTACTTGTTAAAAAAGTGGCAGAAGGAACGCCATTTGTTACCCTTGACGACGTAGAACGCAAATTAAGTGCAGATGATTTGATGATCTGCAATGCCGAGGTGCCAATGTGTATTGCCGGGGTTTTCGGTGGCAAATCTTCAGGTGTTGATAGCGCAACCAAAAACATCTTTTTGGAAAGTGCTTATTTTAATTCAGTTTCGGTGCGTAAAACAGCCAAAAGACATGGCTTAAAAACAGATGCCTCTTTCCGTTTCGAACGTGGTACCGATCCTGAAATTACAGTTACTGCTTTAAAATATGCGGCTTTATTAATTAAAGAACTGGCAGGTGGCGAAATTTCTTCGTCAGTTTCTGATATTTATCCAAACCACATCAGGCCATTTGAGTTTGAAGTGAGTTATGCCAATATCAATAAGCTGATCGGTGCTAACATTCCGGCTGCAGAAATTAAACACATTATTACGGCATTGGGTATTGCTGCTACCAGTACATCCGATGATACCCTGGCTTTAAGAGTGCCATCGTTTAAGGTAGATGTAACCCGCGAGTGCGATATTACCGAAGAGGTACTCCGCATTTATGGATATAATAACATTGAAATCCCTTCAAAGGTAAATGCATCTTTATCGTACAGCATTAAGCCCGAGAAAGAAAATACGCACAATGTAATTGCCGATATGCTTACGGCCAATGGTTACGCAGAGATTATGTGCAATTCGTTAACCAAATCAGCCTATTCGAAAAACCTAGATGAGGCTGTGTTTATTTTGAATCCGCTGAGCAGCGATTTAAATGTAATGCGCCAAAATTTATTGATGCCTGCTTTAGAAAGTGTGGCCTATAACCAGAACCGTAAAAATGCAGATGTTAAGTTTTACGAATTCGGTAAAACCTATCATTTAATTAACGAGAAATACGTAGAACGCCCAAGGCTGTTATTGTTGATTTCGGGTGCTAAGCAGAGCGAACAGTGGAACCAGAATGCTAAATCTGTTGGTTTTTATAACCTAAAATCGGCAGTTGATGCCATTATCAACCGATTGGGTATTTCAGGTTACCAAACCGATACCCTGAACGACGAGAATTTCGCTTACGGGATTAAATATTTCCGTGGAGATAAAACCCTGGTAAGTTTCGGTGCAGTTTCGAAAGCCGACCGTAAAGTTGCCGATGTGAACGCCGAAGTTTTTTACGCTGATTTTGACTGGGCCACTTTGTTGGATATTGTAAGGAAAAACAAAATCGTAAACAGAGAGGTTTCGAAATATCCTCAGGTACGCCGCGATCTTTCATTGCTGATCGATCAGGCCGTTACTTTCGATACTTTAAAGGGAATTGCATTCAAAACCGATAAAAAGCTGATCAAAGAAGTAGGCGTATTTGATGTGTACGTTGGGGATAAATTGCCAGAAGGGAAAAAATCTTATGCCCTGAATTTCATTTTGCAGGATGAGGAACAAACCTTAACCGATAAGCAGATTGAAAATACGATGCAGAAACTGATTGCAAATTTAACGGCACAAGCTGGCGCAGAAATTAGGAAATAAAATATAAATTCGTATTTTTAGAAATAAATTCATGACTTCTGTTGCAGATCAATTAGATAAAGTATTACAAAAAACAGCCCGGTTAATCGAGTTATGTAATGCGCTACAGGAAGAAAATGATTTATTAAAGCTTGAAAATCAATCGTTAAAAGTTGCGTTCGATACGGCGAAAGGCAAAAATGTAGAACTTGAAGAAAAATTAAGGGTTACAAAATTGGCCAAAAGTATAGAGGGAACAAGCGAAAAGTCGCTTGATATTAAGCAAAAAATTAACGATTTTGTGCGGGAGATTGATAAAAGTATTGCATTGTTAAAAAAATAATGGTGCAAAAAAATCAGAAACTAAGCTAAACAAATGGGAGAAATCTCGATTAAAATAACCATTTCCGACCGTATTTATCCATTAAAGGTAAATATGGAAGAGGAAGAAATTGTGAGACGGGCGGCAAAAATGATCAATGAGCGCATAAAAGATTATCAGGATAATTATGCGGTTAGAGATAAGCAGGATCTTCTTTCTATGGCTGTACTGCATTATGCAACAGCTGTATTGAGAACGGAAAACAAAGTACAAAACCAGGATACTGCCGTTGCCGATAAAGTTGAAGAATTGGATGTTTTACTCAACGGTTTCTTTTCAAAATAAGGTTCGTTCTTTAAACATTTCGTCATACTGAACTTGTTTCAGCATCTTTAAAAAGAGATCCTGAAATAACTCCGATAGCTATCGGCACAGGATGACGCAACGTTATATACATTAGCATAAAAACATAGCCGCGGCTAGTTTTTGAGTTTCAAATTTTATAAAACTTAACACTTCAATATCTATAGGGTTAAGAGGGCGTATTTCATTTGCTATGGCACCTGAAAATGGCTTAAACCCTAATTATGCTTAGTTGAGGTTTAAAATGTATGAGACTTTAAAAATTAGTTGCGGTTTTTTTTTACATAAAAAACAAGATGGAAATAGTTGAAATATTAGGATATGTATTTGCCGTTATAGCAGGTTTGGCTATCGGAGTAGTAGTGGGAAGATTCCTGCTGCGTAATTTACTGAAGCAGCAGGAAGTTGCTGCACAGAACAAGGTGAAAAAGATTTTAAAGGATGCAGAAAACAATGCAGAGATTTTAAAAAAGAACAAACTTTTAGAAGCAAAAGAGAAGTTTTTGCAACTTAAAGCTGAGCATGAGCAAGAAGTAAATGCAAAGAACAACACCATTAACCAGCGCGAAAACACCATTAAGCAGAAAGAGCAATCGGTGAACCAGCGCATGGAGAATTTTAATAAAAAAGAACAAGAGCTTGATAAACAAAAAATCAATCTCGAAAAACAGACCGAACTGGCCGTTAAAAAACAGGATGAAGTTGAGGTTTTAAAAAATCAGCACCTTAAACAGCTCGAAACCATTGCAGGCCTTTCGGCAGAAGAAGCCAAAGAACAATTGGTAGAAAACCTAAAACAGGAAGCCCGTACACAGGCCATGATGCAGGTTAAAGATATTGTTGATGAAGCGAAACTAACAGCAAGTAAGGAAGCGAAAAAGGTGGTAATCCAAACCATTCAGCGTACCGCCACCGAAGCAGCAATTGAAAATTCGGTATCTATTTTCCACATCGAAAGTGATGAAATTAAAGGCCGCGTTATTGGTAGGGAAGGTAGAAATATCCGTGCTTTAGAAGCCGCTACCGGAATTGAGATTATTGTTGATGATACCCCTGAAGCCATTATCCTTTCTGGCTTCGATCCGGTAAGAAGAGAAATAGCCCGTTTAGCCTTACACCGTTTGGTAACCGATGGCCGTATCCACCCGGCTCGTATTGAAGAAATTGTAGCCAAAACAAAAAAACAGATTGAAGATGAGATTGTAGAGATTGGCGAACGTACGGTAATCGATTTGGGTATCCATGGTCTGCACCCTGAATTGATCAGAATGGTTGGACGTATGCGTTACCGTTCTTCTTACGGTCAGAATTTGTTGCACCACTCGCGTGAGGTAGCTAATTTCTGTGCTACGATGGCTGCAGAACTGGGCTTAAACGCTAAGATGGCCAAACGCGCAGGTTTACTGCACGATATTGGTAAAGTGCCTGATGATAACCCAGAATTACCGCACGCAATTTTGGGTATGCAACTGGCCGAAAAATATAAAGAGCATCCAGAAATCTGTAATGCAATTGGTGCCCACCACGATGAAATTGAAATGACTTCAATGATTTCTCCGATTATCCAGGCCTGCGATGCCATTTCTGGCGCGCGCCCCGGTGCACGTAGAGAAGTGGTAGAAAGTTACATCAAACGTTTAAAAGATTTAGAAGAATTAGCTTTGTCTTACCCTGGTGTAGAAAAAACTTTCGCCATACAGGCAGGTAGAGAGTTGCGTGTAATTGTAGAAAGTGAAAGAATTACCGATGCACAGGCAGAATTGCTGGCAGCAGATATTTCTACACGTATCCAAACCGAAATGACTTACCCTGGTCAGATTAAAGTTACCGTAATCAGAGAAACGCGTTCTGTAGCGTTTGCTAAATAAATAGTCATACGTCTCCCTGATCCGATAGCTATCGGATTTATTTTAGGGTCTTCTGGGCAGATTGGACGCTGAAATGAATTCAGCATGACGGGCTAATGGCACCCGGTTCGTTTCCTCACGAATCGAAACAGGCGAAACAATATTTAAAGCGATGGATATTCCGTCGCTTTTTTTTATTTTTACATAATGAGCAAGCAGACTATAACCACCGAACCCAAACGTGCAGTCGATATACTTTTTGATAAATATGCCGAAAGCCATCAAAACCCTACCAACAAACTGGTACATTGGATTTGTGTGCCCTTAATTGTTTTTAGTTTATTGGGACTGGTTTGGCAGATCCCTTTTCCGCACATTGGTTTTTTAGGCAGTTACAATGGTTTCTTTAACTGGGCCTCTTTCCTTTTGGCCTTTAGCTTGTACTATTATTTTACCCTATCGCCGGTATTGTTCTTTTTAATGATATGGGTTGTTGGCTTAATGAGCTATTTCATCGTTAAAATTGAACAGGCTGTTGGTTTAGGAAGCGGAACCGCCTATGGCATTTATGCTGCTATTTTTGTTGCGGCCTGGATCGGCCAGTTTATCGGGCATAAAATTGAAGGAAAAAAGCCTTCATTTTTGGATGATGTTAAATTCCTGTTAATCGGTCCGATATGGTTATTGCACTTCATCTGCAAGAAAACGGGTATCCGGTACTGATCAAAAAACTGTTAACTTTGAATTAACCTTAAGGTAAAGGAAAGTTAATTAACACCTAACTTGAAGTTAACACTGTGGTAATACTTTTGCCCTTATCAAATAAAGGCAAATTGGACTTACTAAACTCTTTTAAAAGAGCAGCGCTAACGGCGTTCGCTTTAACGATCAGCATACTTGCGTATGCACAAACAGGAAAAATTTCCGGAACAGTTACCGATAAAAAAACGGGCGAAACCTTAATCGGTGTAACCGTTAAAATTAAAGGTACAACTAAAGGAACATCAACAGGTGCCGATGGTAAATATACTATTGCTGCCTTACAGGATGGTAAATTTATTGTAGAAGCTTCATACGTGGGTTATGCTACTAAAGAAGTGCCAGCTGTTGAAGTAAGCGGTGGTGCTACAACAACCTTAAACCTGGCGCTTGATGAGTCAAATTCTCAGAAATTGGCCGATGTGCAGGTTAAAGGCCAAGCCAGCAGAGAAACTGAAACGGCTTTACTTTCGCTTCAAAAAAATGCAGTAGAAATTAAACAGGGTATAGGTATACAGGAATTATCCAGAAAAGGTGTTAGTGATGTTGAAGAAGGTTTAACGAAGATAACCGGTATTACCAAAGTTGATGGCCGTGGATTATTTGTTAGGGGATTAGAAGATAGGTACAACAACTTATTGATTAACGGTTTGGCCGTTCCTTCTAACAATCCTTTCAAAAAAATTATCCCTTTAGATCTTTTTCCAACGGATATTGTAAGTGTTTTAGAAACCTACAAAACTTTTAACGCAGGTTTATATGGCGATTTTGCGGGCGGAACATTTAATATCGTAACCGCAAAAGGCGAAAAAGCAGTAACTAAAATTAATATAGGAACCAGCTTTCTTTCTAACAGCAGTTTTAAGAAATTCTTAAGGCCTGAAGGTGAGACTTCTATAGGTGATTATTTTGGTTTTACCGGAAACGGCCGCGACCTGCCAAAGGTTTTCGGAACGAAACCATCAGCTTATACGATGACTGGAAGCGAAGCCAATTCGAAGTTTGGATCGGGATTCGATGTTGAAGAAGGAAATGCTCCTTTAAATACAAATATTGGTATACTACATACAAGGAAGATCAGGTTCGAAAACAACCGCTATTTCCAGTACCTGGTTTCTGTAAACACAGATAATAATTTTCAGATCAGAGAAGGTGTAGACCGTTTCTTTAATACAGTACAAGGTATTTACGATAACAACTTATATACCACTAAATATAGGTTTTCTACCAACTCATCTTTATTGGGAGCGGTAAATTACGGTAGTAACAGGTTAAACTTGAATTTAAATGCTTTTTATTTAAAAGGTACCGAGACGATGATCCAAGATCAGTTGGGTTATACCAATAGCCAGGCTACTGCCAATAACTCATTTATCCGCTTAAACCAATTGCAAAAAACCGATTTCTTTACCGGACAGGTATTTGCAAATTACAAAATAACCGAAGATGACAGGCATAGCGTAAGGGCAGGAGCATCTTATTCGAAAACAGGCTACGAACTTCCTGACAGAAAATCGTTTAAAGGTGCAATGCTTGATAACAATACCACATCAATCAGTTATACGGGTAACAGTATCACCAGACAGTATATGGATTTTAACGGCGATTTCTTCGGATCTGGTTTGTTAGAATACAACTGGAAGTTTGGAAACGCAGATCTGGCAAAAGCTCATAAACTTACGGTAGGTTATAACGGCTCTTTCAATAAGATCGAATCTAATTTCAGGTTTTTAGTTTCGCAGAACCTGGCTTCTAATAGTGCTACTTTTAATACCAATCAGCCCGATGCTACCTTAGCCGGCCAGATTGCCAATGGTGGTTTTACCTATAACGAAGGTACAGGTGCAACTTACCTGGCCCGTATGCAGGAAAGTGTTAACGCAGGTTATGCCGATTTATCTCTTGTTATCGGTGATAAAATCAACATCAACGGTGGCGTAAGGGTAGAGCAATCGGAAAGGATAACCAGATTCAGAAATCCGGGAACTATTGATGATCCTTTTGTAAAGGTGACCAAAAACAGAACCGATGTTTTACCGGCTGTAAACTTTAAATATGCAGTATCTGATAAAACCAACTTAAGGTTATCGCTTTCAAAAACCTTAACCAAACCGGTTATTATGGAAGCTTTCCCTTTAGAGTTTGTAAACCCTGATGGAACTATTGAGAATGGTAATGAAAATGTGATTAACAGCCAAAACTACAATGCAGATCTGAAATATGAGTTTTTCCCTTCTAATACGGAAATGTTGGCCATTACCGGTTTTGCAAAATATTTGAAAAGCCCTATCGAGCGTTTATTTACGCCAACAGCGGGAAGCGGGGGCTTGGCCATAACTTACGATAACTCTAAAAAAGCAATTTTATTTGGTGCTGAATTAGAGTTCTTATTGCAGCTTTCAAGGTTCAGCGAATCGCTTTCTAATTTCTCGGTTGGTTTCAACACCTCATTAATGTATACAAAAACAACCATCGATAAAGTAAAAAACAGTGCAGAAACTGCAGCCATCGGTAACGATAATACCCGCAGGTTACAGGGTGCATCGCCATGGTTGATCAATGCTGATATTAAACACGAAACCAACTTCAGCAAAAACTGGAAAAGTACCATCACTTTAGCTTACAATATTTATGGCGAACGTATTTACGCGGTAGGTACAAATGGTTTAGATAACTACTACGAAAAACCTTTTGGAAAACTGGATCTGATCTGGAACAACAAGATCTCTAGCAAATGGGATTTGAAGTTTGGTGTAGAAAATATCTTAAACCCAACTTACAGAATTGATCTGGGCGATAAGAGCTTAGTAAAGATATACGAAAACGACCTAACGGTTAAAGATTACAAAAGAGGTGTTGGTGTATCACTTGGCCTTGGTTACACATTCTAGTATAGGTTACAATTTCTTAATCTTTGGTTGATGTAATGTTAAACCTGGGTTAATGTATTCAAAACATAGGAAAACTAAATTTACAATTCAAAAGGAAAATTAAAAAGAATTCAAAATGAAAAAATTACTTTATGCAATTGCTGTGTCAGCTACAATTTTTACTGGCTGTTCAAAAGATGAGGATGAGGAAATCCCTACAAAAGTTCCTGTAGTAGGCGAAATCACAGGCGATATTACAGCTAACAGAACATTGGCTTTTGGTAATTATACGTTAAAAGGTATTGTTAAAATTCAATCAGGTGTTACCTTAACTATCGAAGCTGGTTCTACTTTTACTGCTGATAAGGCTGATGGTGATGATGGTTTAGTGGTATTAAACGGTGGTAAATTAATTGCTAACGGTACTGCCGATAACCCAATCGTATTAACCGAAAAATCAAAAGTAGGTGGTTCTTGGAACGGTATCATCATGTATGGCGATGCGCCAATTGTAAACTCATCAACTGCTACTGGTACGCAAACTTCAAACTCTGAAGATGGCTTATTATTGCCATATGGTGGTACTAATGCTGCTCACAATGGTGGTTCATTAAAATATGTTAGGGTAGAATATGCAGGTCGCGTAATTACGACCAACTCTAAAGAGCAAAATGGTTTCTCTTTCTACTCAGTAGGTAGCGGAACAGTTTTAGAAAACCTGGTTTCTTACAAAGGAAATGATGATGGTTTCGAATTTTATGGTGGTACTGTAAGTGCTAAAAACTTAATCTCTTATGGTAATGCTGATGATTCTTTCGATTGGCAAGATGGCTGGAGAGGTCAAGACAATACCAACTGGTATGCTTACCAAACTGGTGTGGGTAACTATGGTATGGAAGTAGAATCAAAAGGTGTAAACAATGCATTCTGGCCAAAAGTAACCAACATTACTTTAAAAAGAGCTGCAGGTACAACAACTGAAGCGCAAAGTGAAATCCAATTAGATGCTTTCCAATTTAAAGCACAGGGTAACGGTGATTACAGCAACATCGTAATTGATGGATATGGTAGCCAAACTACGCCTACTGCTTTTGCTGGTGGTGCTGTTCAGATCCGTGATTTAGTTACTTATAACGATCAGGTATTAACTGGAAAAATTAAATTAACCAACGTTAAAGTTACCAATACGCCAACTTTGTTTATTACTGGTGCAACAGGATTTACTGTATCTGCTGCGAGCTTTGGTACTAACTGGACAACTTCAACAACTGCTACAGGTGCTGCTTTAACAAAAGGCAAATGGGCTACTGTTGATGGTGTAGATTTATTAGCTAACCTATAAGCATTACGCTTTTCCTGTAAAACAGGATATTAAAAAGGGTATTCATCATGATGATGGATACCCTTTTTTTTGACTAATTATTTTAATTATATATGTAGCTATAATAATTCATAATTGAGAATTTAATAAGTAGTTAACTATTTGTTAATTTTACAACTGTATTTTTAGTTATGAAAAACATCTATTTAACATCTCTTAAAGCCGTAATGGTTGCTGCTTTAATTGGTATGTTATTCTGCGGCTGTAGAAAAGATACAGCTCCGGTACCTGATCCTAAAAAATTGAAAATTAGCAATAAACTTGCAAGTATTCCCACCCATGTCTTCGATTGGGAAACCGCTGATTATATGCCTACACCAGCAGGTTCAACGCCTATTTTAGTACCATGGGCATCTGGGAGCAATCAACTATTCCCACATGAAATTGCCTTTGATTTCAAAAAGGCTGATGGTTGGAATCTGATCTACAATACTTTTAGTCCTACGCAATTAACATCTCCGTATTTCTTTGCTCTATACAACAAATATAGGGGGATAATAAGATTTTATCTATACCTGCCTCCAGGTAACCCATACGCGTCTTCATATTTTAGTGATGGATTGGGGATATCTGGCGGATATCCGTCTTCGATAATGAATTTTTCTAAAGAAATTATTGATCCAGAAAATGTTCAAACATCCATAACAAAAATTCAAAATTATCAAATATTATCAACTGGTGCATGGTATGCATGTCAATATGAGCTAGCTTATGATAGCTATATTGCAAACAGCAATCATCAAAATCTAAACTTTGTTTGGAATGTATCTTCAACGAATTTGTCGCAAGTTATACTAAACGGTACATCAAGTGGGACTTTAACAGGTACTGTTGGCACTGCAGGTACTGGAGGCTTTAATCTTGGTAGTTTATTGGGGAATTTAGGTAATACAGCTATTCATGTTGCTGGTTTTCAGGGGATAAAAGCGTTAAATCTGCCAAAATCAAAAGTCTTTGGAACAGATGTTACAAAATCTATTGAAGATGGTATAAAAGGTGGACTAAGTGGGGCGGTTAAAGGTTTCTTTAGTGCCATACTAGGAGGAGCTGCTACCAGTCCTCAGGTTGTTGATTTAAAATTAAAAGTAGAAACTAATTTAACTGGCTCGATAGCAGATAATAGCGGTATCCTAAGTACTACTTTAGCCATGCCAGGATCAGCCAATGCTAATTCAGTTGGATATATTCCAAGTTATAACAAAATTTTAGGTGTTTTTGATTTTTCAGTAGCTCCAATTCTGTTTGTAGCGAATCAAAAATTATTAATTTACGAAACTCCTGGTACAGAGGTAAGGTATATAGATGATTATAGTTTCGCTTATCATCATGGCCTTCTTAATGATATTTCACTACTAACAAATCCGGAGGTTACAAATGATGGTACAACAATTAAAGTTACCAAAATTGATGTGCTTGTTCCTTATAGGCAGAAATATGCAAATTATGGTCGTCCTTCTGAAAAAACAACAATAGAAAAGTATTTGGATAGAAATGATCCTAATTATCCAATGCCAGAAAGTTATGGGAAAGAAATCATTGGAGATGAAATTTATGCTTATGGAAGTAGCTCAAATGTTGCGACTGCTAAGAGTATTTTATTTAAGGTTCAACACCGACAAGATTACAGTATTGGATCGGCATACTATAATGCTACAGATTTGGATGGCGTTCGCATTCGTTACACAATTTTAATCACTCCTGGTAATGGTTCTCAACCTATTACAATTATAAAAACGCTCAAGCCAACAATAGAATTTACTTAAAACTGTCCTTGTGAAAGCTAAGATGCAATTACAATTGTTTGTAAATTATTACCTAGTATATTATGAATTGTATACATATTGGGATTAATGTACAGTTATGAATTTAACTTGCTAACTGTTATTATCAATTTAATAAAGAAATTATCTAAGTTTTAGAGTGATAATGTTACTAAAAAGGGATCTACCAATAGGTAGATCCCTTTTTAGTTATCAATCAATATCAGATTGCTAAGCAAAATAAATCGGCTCTATTGCCTTTGTCTACTAATGCTTTTTGCTATGTAGTTTATTAATGATTTTTATGACTGTTATGTGCGTTTCAATTTTGTAGTTTTTAAACTATAAAGCTTAATGTTTTATTATTGATAGCTTAATAATGAGAGTCTTATCTTGTAGTATAATCAAAAATACTCTATGAAAAAAACATCTATTTTAAGCGCATTCTCAAGGATAATGTGCTTCGGGCTATTGCTAACCTTAGCCATCTCATCCTGTAAAAAATCAGAAACACCGGTTGCTGCGCCTCAGGCCAAGGTGGAAATTGATGCCACAACTATTGCTAAAATTAAAGAAATGGGTTTCCGTACCGATAGTATTAGGGTATTTGGCGAATCCTACATTGTAGAGGGTGATATCCTTATTACAAAAGAATCTTTATCGACACCTAAAGCGCAACATAAACTGTTAAACGGTGGTGGTAAGATAGCACAGGTAAATACAGACAATGTAGTGCTTGGAAATTTAACCAATATCATTATTGCCACTGAAGATTACGATACCAGGTGGCATTATGCAATTAGGGAAGCTGTAGCGGCCTGGAATGCGATAAGCAACTGCCGTATTAATCTGATCCATTCATACAGTCAGTTTTACCCGCCTTATTCGAATTCGGTTACCCCAACCATTACCATAAAAAAAGCTAATTTAGGTACTGGCGGTTTCGGATTAGGTCAACCTCCAACTGGATCAGGTAGCGCTGGAGCCATTGTGTATGTAAACCCATTTACCAATAATACAACTAATGGATATGATAATGGCATACCTAGAAGCCATGAGCAAGATGTTTATATGCTAGTGCATGAAATAGGCCATTGCCTTGGTTTTAGGCATACAGATTGGGCAGCAGAAGGTGTAGGTGATGGTGCCAACCCTATAGCAGGTACACCATCTAATGGCAATGCATGGGATGATCCTAGTTCAGTAATGAATTCAGGGCGTTTAGGCACTGCTAAAACTTGGTCGAGCTTCTCCGCTTATGATGTAATTGCTGCCCAGAACTTATATCCTCCGGTAACAACACCATTTGTAAGTACTTTTAAAACCGTAATCAATGGCCCGTCATCCATTTCAACCAACAGTACCGTAATTAGCACTGCTGGCGCCATGTATGATAGTGGTTATTACGAATGGAGAATGTTGGATCAAAGCTTAAATGTGGTATTGCCGGTAAGCAGTTTCAGTAATTCGCCTCAGCAGGAATGGAGCCACGGTACCGCAGGTACTTATTATTTAGAATGTAGGTTAGTGGGCTTAGAATGTACAGGCGAGTGGGGCAGACAAACCGTTACTTTTTATTAGTATTAAGGTGCTGGTATAAATTATACCGTACTTAATAAGGCATTAAGATTTTAAAAAGAATCTAAAAAAGGCTGGATTTTATCCGGTCTTTTTTATTTCCTATACGCCCTGGTTCGTGTCTCCACGAAACGATAATTTAAATCCGGCTCTCTATAAGCTGCTCGCCGGCCACTCCAAAAAAAAAATTTGATTAAGATAAAATGGTTCGTGGAGACACGAACCATGGCGGAAGAACTGATAATTATCTGTTTTTGCTTAATCGATATATGCTCGGAGCCTATAATTATAGGTTTTTGCTTAATCAATATATGCTCGGAGGCTATAATTATAGGTTTTTGCTTAATCAATATATGCTCGGAGCCTATAATTATAGGTTTTTGCTTAATCAATATATGCTCGGAGGCTATAATTATAGGTTTTTGCTTAATCGATATATGCTCGGAGCCTATAATTATAGGTTTTTGTTTAATCGATATATGCTCGGAGCCTATAATTATAGGTTTTTGCTTAATCAATATATGCTCGGAGGCTATAATTATAGGTTTTTGCTTAATCGATATATGCTCGGAGCCTATAATTATAGGTTTTTGCTTAATCGATATATGCTCGGAACCTATAATTATAGGTTTTTGTTTAATTAATATGCACTCCGAGCTTATTGTTACAGGCTTTTGCTTAATTAATATCTTTTTTAAGGCTTTTGAATTAACTCCTGCAAAAAAAAAAGTATTGGCTGTAAAAGAAAATTCACAGCCAATATCATTTTTCTTAAATTTTTGTTTCGGTATTCCTTCTGTTTCTGGGGAATTGCTGCTTCAAGTCTTCGTAAATGTCTTGCGTGCCTGCAATATTCGATCGGTGAGCACCCTTTACGGCATTATAAAAAACAAGAGCCGCCTCGTAGGCTTCGCCGCCAGCTACCATCATGCTGTCTTCTACCGATCGCAATAATTTACTCGTTTCGAGGTAAACCTCATAAAGATCAGCTGCAAGTTTGTAATCTTTCTGTGCTTCGGTCACATCTAAAAAAGAAGGGACCAGATCTGGCGACTGTTTGGCGTGCGAGATGGTTCTGCCTACAAAGGCCAACGTTTTATCGCCCATTTTTAACATGTTTTGGCGCTCATTTGCCGTAAGGTTAAAAATCAGTACTTCTTTAAGCGTTGCTTTTGCTTCCTGTAATTGTGCGATAACTTTTGCCATTTGCTCGGCAGTAATTTCTGTTGAGATTTTGTTGTTTAAACTCATAGATATAGGTTATTTAAGTAAAAAAATAATTTCAATCTGTACACCATCTGAAAATGCCGGTAGAATAAGGGCGGTAGCACAGCAAAGGGCCACAACCTTGATTTACCCAATCAAACCGTGTATTACCAATAAAATAAATGGGATGAGTTTTATTGCCCTTAAGGATAACCAAAGTTTATCCGGGCGGATTATATGGTTTGCGTTAACGGTTAATTTAATCTGTTAACAAAGCTAATGTACTTATTTTTTTATTTGAAACAAATGCCTTTTCGTACAGGTTTGTTCCCATCTTAACATTAATAAGGGGCAAAAATGCGGGTATCCATCTTTATGAAACAATCTTCACCAAATCTTCATCTTTCAAAAGTAGCTTTATAACTCCATTAAGCCATGTTCCAGGCCATCCGCAAAGGGTGTTAAAACAGTATTTGCTCAACATTTCCATATAGTTTATTTAACGTTAACAAATTAGGATGATTTAATTTTTGGTTAACATTAAGTTAATGTTGTTGCTGTTGTTTTGTACCAAATAAAAACAACAGAAAATGAAATTACGCATACTAACCTTATTTAGTATTCTATTTTTGTTAGTTACTGCTGCAAATGCACAGGTAACAACAGCCAGTATAAATGGAAAAATAAAGGATGACAAAGGAATTATTCCGGGAGCCACTATTGCAGTGGTGCATATTCCTACAGGTACAATCTCTAAAGGTTCATCAAACGAAACAGGTTTTTACCGCATTGGGAATTTAAACCCGGGCGGACCTTACAAAATTACCGTAACCTATGTGGGTTACAGTCCGGTAGTTAAAGAAAATATCTACCTAACCTTAGGTAACGATCAAAAATTGGATATCGACATCCAGGAACAGGGCAGCCAGCTTGCTGAGGTAAGTGTTCGTGGACAAAGAGGGCCAACAAAAGCAGGTGCTGGTACCAGTATTGGCGAAGCGCAGATTAAAACCCTGCCTACCATGAACCGCAGTTTGCAGGATGTTACCCGAGTTACCCCTCAGGGCAGTAAAGACAATACCTTTGGCGGTACCAATTTTAGGTACAACAACGTAACCATCGATGGTGCCATAAACAACGATGCCATTGGTTTCAGTCCATCGCTAGGTGGCCAAAGCGGTAGTTCGGGCATGCCGGGCAGCAGTACACGTACCAATCCGGTATCGTTAGATGCCATTCAGGATGTAACCGTGCTATTGTCGCCTTACGATGTTAAAGTGGGTAACTTTTTGGGCGGAAGTATCAACGCGGTAACACGTGGCGGTACAAACGATGTAACCGGATCGGTTTACGGGTATGGCCGTAATGCATCATTGATCGGCAGAAATAAAATCGGCGATAATTCCAAAGAGCCATCTGCTTTCCACGATTATCAGACTGGTTTCCGCGTAGGCTTTCCAATTATAAAAGATAAACTGTTTTTCTTTACCAATGAGGAGATTACCCGCCGCCAGGACCCGGTAATTTTGGGTGCAGGCTCATCGGATATGAAACTCCTTACCGCTACAGAAGCTCAGCAGATCAGCGACCGTATGAAAACAGCCTATGGTGTTGATGCAGGTGCATTTGGCAATTACAACATCTATTCTCAATCTAACAAATTCTTTAACCGTTTAGATTGGAACATTAACGAAAACAACCAGCTCACCATCAGGAACAATACCATCTTTTCTAAAGCAACAAACTTGGAAAGAGACCAATCTAACTTCCGCTTCGGTGGTATCGATTTTAGGCAGAACAACAATCAAACCTCAACCGTGGCCGATTTAAAAACACGTTTTGGTAATTCAGCCACAAATAACCTGATTATCGGCTATTCTACGGTTCACGATTTCCGCGATCCGCTTTCTAATCCGGCTTTACCGCAGATCGAGATTGCTTCTAATGGTGGCACCTTATTTTTGGGTACTGACCGTGAAGCCAGTATTTTCAATATGAAGCAGAATACCTTTGAGTTTACCGATAACTATACCTACAGTAAGGGTATCCACACCTTTACCTTTGGTACACACAACGAATTTTACAACATCAACTATGGTTTTGTAAACTCATGGAACGGCCGTGTAGCTTACAGCAGCATAGCCGATTTCTTAAACAACCAGCCAAATAGGGTACGTACCAGTTACAATTACGACGATAACAGCCGCGATAATATTATTGCAAACCCAACCGCACAGTTTAACGTAAATATGTACAGTGTTTATGGTCAGGATGAAATTAGGTTGGGCGACCGTTTGAAATTAACCCCGGGATTACGTTTTGATATGGCCAATCTGCCTGATATGCCAACATTGAGCAGCAAAACCACAAACTCTCCGGTTGATGTAAACTACGGTACCACTTATACCTACACACAGCCTTCGGCCATAACCGGTAAATTTTTAAACAAAATTCAGATCTCACCACGCTTAGGTTTCAATTTTGATGCATTGGGTAATCAGCACCTAATTGTACGCGGTGGAACAGGTTTGTTTACCAGCCGCATTCCTTTCGCATGGATTGGTTATGCCTACTACAACAACGGTGTGAACTACGGTGCTTTCGATAAATCGTATGTGTATGCCAATTCCGATCCAACCAAAATTGTAACGCCTGCACCAGGTTCAGATCCGATCAGGGATGCCTTAACAGGTAATGGCGAAGCAGGTTATGTAACCAAACAAGGTGTAAATGTTAAAGATGCAAGTGGTGCAACACAGGTAGATTTAGTTGATAACAACTTTAAAATGCCTAAAGCTTGGAGAAGTAATTTAGCGTTCGATTATAAAACAGACGATCAGTGGAAATTTACGGTCGAAGGTATTTTTAGCCAGGTAATCAAAGACGTGCAGTTTCAGCAGATCAACTACGTAGATAACCCTAAATACATGGTCTACGATACGCAGAAACAACAGCCAATTTATTCAGGTACCAAAATTAATCCATTGTATACCAATGCCTATCTATTATCGAATACTGATAAAGGATATAAATACAGCTTAACGGCGCAGGTGAGCAAATCGCTGCCTATCGGACTGGATATGATGGTGGCGTACACGTATGGCAGATCGAAAGATATTGCAAACGGTATCCGTAACTCTATGGAATCGAACTGGCAGTTAAACCAGGCTTTAAGCCCGAACAACCCAGGTTTAGCCTATTCGAACTTCGATATCCGCAACAGGATTATTTCTACCATTAACTACCGATTGGATTGGGCAAAAAATGGCAAGTATGTTTCTAACTTCTCTTTATTCTTCAGCGGACAATCAGGCTCTCCATATTCGCTTGGCTTAGTTAACACCAGGATTAACGGAACAGGACAAACCGTAAGTTTATTGTACATACCAGCAGCTGGCGAAACAACCAAATTCTTTGCCAATACAGCCGATGGAATTGCTCAGGCAGCAGCATTCGACGCTTATATCAATGGAGATAAATATTTAAGTACCCGCCGTGGAAACTTTACCGAGCGTAATGGCGCCCGTACCCCTTGGAATGTTCAGGCCGATTTTCGTTTTGCACAGGATATCCAGGTGGCAAAAGGTAAACACCCGCACGTACTAACCTTAACTTACGATATCATTAACTTAACCAATTTGGTGAATAAAGATTGGGGTATCCAGTACTTCTCGCCAAATACCTATAACTCTATGGCCAGTGTGGGTATTAAGGTAGGTACAGCCGGAACGCCAACAACCTATCCGGTTTATACCTTTGCACAGAAAGATGTAACCTCTTATTCAAAAGATTTCTTTGCATCGCGCTACCAGATGCAGTTAGGATTAAGGTATAGCTTCTAACTTTTTAAAAATACATTAAAAAAGCCCTGTTGGATAACCAGCAGGGCCTTTTCTTTTTATTTTGATTCAAGCTCTTCCTTTACAGGTGCTTTTGCTTTTTTCGTTACTACAGGTTTAACGGTTTTTTCTTTAGGAGCAGCCGGAGCTGTTTCTTCCGTTTTGATAAATGGCTCAATGGAATCGTCTTTTGCAGCAATAGTTACTTTTTTGGCCAGTTGTTTAGCAAATTTCCCGATCACTTTATCCGCTTTTTTCGCTTTGCCAAATTCTGCAACAACACCGCCGAATGCAGCTGCTAATTTAGATTCTAGTTCTTTTCTTACTTTCTTGCCTGTTGAATGGTTTCTTGATTTTGATTTGCTTTTTTTCATCGAAATATAATGGATATCCTCAAAGATATATTATAGTAAAGTTAAATCCATATTATTATTTTGTTAACTGATTAAGCGCGAGTTAACATATAAAATATTTATCTGTAAATTAGGGTAAGGATTGATTGTACACGTAAAAATAAAGGAATATGAACTATCCAATATTAGCCGGTGTTATCTTGCTTGCACTAATCCTGATTGTTTTCCTGATCTGGAAAAATCAAAAGGACAAAAAGAAATTTGAGGAGGATACGATAGAATCAGAATTGCCTCCAGAAAAAGATGATAAAGAGAATGTTTAAAAATTAACACCTTGGGCCACATCGCCACCTAAATCAAGCGTATTTTGAAAAGCTTCCAGATAGCCCAGTAAGTGCCTTTCGGCATTGGCGTAAGAGGTAAATGTAGATGCTGGTATATTGGCATCCTTTTCGCTGCTGTTTTTGAAATACGAACTCACCTGAAAGGTAAAGGTATTTTCATCGTTTATAGGCGACATAATCCGCGCTTTAACCGGATGACCGTGGATTTCAACAAAGAACTCTTTTAAAACAGTATATATAATAGCCGACATACGATGGGTTTTTAAGGTTCGACGCTAAATTTAGAAATTAAAAATACGCTTAATCGCCCATTATTCTGCCTCTTATTGATAAGATAATATTTTGTTAACATTAAATTAATTTGAATTTAATGTACTGGAACTACTTTTTTAGGGGCTCGTAAGCATAAACCACCTCATATTTAATGTTTTTGAGGTTGGTAGAAAGCTGTCCTATTTTTAAATTCTGTTTTTGTGGAGTAGGCTCGCAAAAAGAATATTTTTTGCCGTTATAGGTAATAAAATCTCCAACAGGTTTATCAAACTGAACCGCCATGGTTAAATGTTCGGGGTATAACAGGGCTACCATGGGCAGATTGTAAATTTCTTTTACCAGATAGAAGAACAGTGCCGCGCGGTCATCGCAGTCGCTGTATTTGTTTAATAGTGTTTGCTCGGGCGAATTGCGTTTTTCTTTGCCAAAGTTCTCGCTGTCATCTTCATATAAAAAGGCATAGCGCGTAAAACGCATTAAATAATCAACACCTTTTTTCTGGTCCATGCCTTTTAAATTTTCTTTTAATGCAGGGATCAGAGAACTGTAGGTTTCTTTACTCAGCGGAATATTAAAATAGGTTTCAAAATCTACAACCGGATAATTTTTAAAGATGGTCTGTACATCTTCATTTACCTTTAATTTAAAATGATAGGTTTTTTGGCGATAACTAAATGCCAGATCTTTCTCTTCATAGTTTTCTGGCTTAAAATCGGGCATGCGCGTAACCTTATACGAAAATGAATTTTTCGCTTCAGTGACAGAGATTTTAACAGGTTTATAAGCATCGGCCTGTTTAAACAACTTTCCATAATCGTGATAGTTCAAGCACATATACTTTTTATTGTCAATCATGAAGAAGGGGATATCGCTAATGTCTTCATCATTTCTCACGTAGAGAATAATCTGGTTGTTGCCAACAGCAACCCTGGCATCGTAACCGCATTTGCTCAGCAGAAACCATTTATATAAGGTATAACGGAAGTAATTGTCTGCTTTCGGACTGATCTGTTCTGCTGTTTTACGGATCAGTTGATAATAGATCCAATCGTTTAAGCCATATTTTTCCTGATATGCTTGTAGCGAAGCAATAAGCTGGGTGTAATTGCCTGCCGTAACAAAATTCGAAAATTTAAGTGTTTCGGTAGCCGTTGCGGTTTTGGCGGGCTTAAATATGAGCGAAGAATCGATGCTGAAATTGAAGGTGCCATTGTAAAAATCGAAAGAATAGTTCTGTCCCTTTGCCGTAATGAAATTCATCATTAGGCAGCAGCACAAAAATGCCCGCAATAAATATGTATAAATCCTCCGTTTCAAACCGCACCTATTTGGTTACATTGAATTTACACATAATTAACATAAAAGCAACAATTTCTTTATGTTAAGTATTTTAATTGTGTTTAATCAAATTTAACCTGTTTGAATTTTTACAGTGGTAAAAAAGTTTTGAAATTATTTTTGCCTGAGACTTAAGCAGATAAAAATAACCTGTTTTAAAAATTCTATAAATAACATTTCATTAATATCAATTTAACAAGCTGCCTTTACTTTTGTGGCATAAATATTTGGTTAGTATTTATAAAGTTTAGGTTAGTTGATAATAAAAAACCCAGATGGATGTCTGGGTTTTTTTATTTAATCAAATTATAGGTTTTTGCCAAGTTTTTCCAACATTTCTGGTGGAATGTTGTGGGTATCTACCACCAAGAAACCGTCCAAACAATCAGAAAACTTCGGATCGATATTAAAGGAAATAATTTTGGCATTAAGGTTCATGTACTGTCTTAACAGCACAGGTATTTTGATGTGCGAGTTTTCAATATCGCCAATAATGCTGTCCAGATCCTTAAAAGATTCACTGCTATCAACCAGGGTATCTGTGGCAATTGGCAAAAGATCTGCTTTAAATTTATTTCTCGGTTTTACATATTTGGCCATCTCATAGTCGAAATGGTTTTTGGTGATATAATCAACAATCAACGCTTTACTAAATTTAGAAAAGTTGTTGCTGATGCTTACCGGACCAAACATGTAGCGGTATTGCGGGTTATCGATCAGGTACTTTAATATTCCCTTCCATAACAAAAACAACGGAAGCGGCTTGCCCTGGTATTCCTTTCTGATCCATGATCGGCCCAGTTCAATGCCCTGTCTCAACATCGGGTAAAACTGATCCTTCATTTTAAATAGCTCAGATAAGTAGAAACCCCTGCGGCCCATGCTTTCCAAAATCTCGTCGCCTTTACCAATGCGGTAAGCCCCTACAATGTTTTCCAGGTCTTTATCCCATATAAACAAATGGTTGTAATAAATATCGTAATTATCAAGGTCGATTTTTTTGTTGGTCCCTTCGCCAACTTCACGGAAAGTGATTTCGCGCAAGCGGCCAATTTCCCTTAAAATATTCGGGATTTTTAACGTGGGTACAATATAAACCTCGTAGTTTTTTTCGGTCCAAACCTTAAAATCCTCAAGGTTTTCTACCTCGCTCTTAATCAAAACCCTCGAAGTTTCTTCAATCACTTCAACCGGTTTCTTTTTAATCTTGAATAAATTTAAAGGGTTAAAAAGTTTTTTCTCGGTATCCAGTCCAACACCAAGTGCATAAGTACGGGCCCTTAAAAAGTCCATCAGCTTATTGCTGCTGTTCATGTGCGAGATTTCCGAAACCGCAATCGGTTTGCCAATCCTAACCTTAATGGTACGGCCATGTTTGTTTAAAAACTCAGATGGCAATTTAGCAGTACGCAGGGTAGGGTGTATAAAGCTTAATATGTTAAAGAAAACGCCATTGTTGCCGTGGAAGTAAATAGGAACCACCGGAACTTTTGCCTTTGCAATCAGTTTTCCAACAACCGGGTGCCACATCCTGTCGGTTACCTGTTGTGCATCGAGTTTAAAGGTAGAAACTTCTCCTGCCGGGAAAATACCGATGGGTGTTCCGTTCCTTAGCAGATCGAATGTTGTTTTTAATCCGCTGATGCTCGAAGAGTGCTGTACATTTTCGAATGGATTAACCGCAACAAAAAATTCGTCAAGGTTGGGTATTTTTTTCAGGATGAAGTTTACCATCACCTTGGCATCGGGCCTAACGGTGCATAAAAGTTTTACTAGGGCCAGGCCTTCTACACCGCCGTAAGGGTGGTTTGCAATGGCAATAAAAGGTCCTGTTTTAGGGATGCTGTTCAGGTCATCTTCATCAAATTCGATAGAAACACCAATGGTTTCCAATATCTTGTCTACAAATTCTAAACCTTTAAAGTGTTGATTTTGAGCAAATACGTCATTAATGTCGTTAAGCTTCATGATTTCCATCATCAAACCTGCCAAACCGGGTACACCTAGTTTATCAATCTTTGTCGCCTTCGCAAACTCAGATGTAGTTATGATTTTCATATAAAATTCTTAGGGTGTTGATCTGCAAAACCTGTTCTGTTTTGCAATCCCAAAAATAAGATTTATATTTATAATACACATGTCATATCACATCAATGAGAATTTGGCTCAATAAACATTTTGGTTTCAGCAAAGGTGAATTTAATGGGCTGCTTTTTCTAATTTTAATCATTATCGTAATAAAGGCTATACCTATTATATATGGTTACTATAAACCTCTAGAAAAAGATGATCCTAATCTTTTAGCGCAGATACAGAAACTGGAAGTGGCCGACCAGGAATATGCCGACTATAGCCGCGACCGGATTGAAAATGCAGCTACCGAAAAAACGGTCAAACTTTTTAAATTTGATCCCAATACTTTAGATGCTACAGGTTGGCAACAGCTTGGCCTATCGCCAAAACAAGCTGCAGCAATTGTAAATTATACCGGCAAAGGGGGCAGGTTCCGTAAACCGGAAGACCTGCAGAAAATGTATACCATTTCTCCTACAGTGTACAAAAAGATATTGCCCTATGTTAATATCAACGAACAGCCTGCCGATATCGCAAAGAATTTTAAAGTTTTCGAAAAAAAGGCTTATACCGCGAAAACGGTAATGGTTGATATTAATACCGCCGATTCGGCACAGTTGGATGAAATAAAAGGCATTGGTGGCACTTTTGCTAAACGGATTATTAAATACCGCGAACGCTTGGGCGGTTTTTATAAGAAAGAACAGCTTTTGGAAGTTTATGGCTTAGATTCTGCCAAGTATTCAGAAATAGAAAGCCAGATTGCTGTTGGAGCGGTAACATTAAAAACCGTAAACGTGAACACAGCTAATTTTAACGATTTAAAAGCAAATCCATATTTATCATACAAACAGATCAATGCCATTCTCCAGTACCGGAAACAGCACGGTAATTTTGCAGACCTAGCCGATTTGAAAAAGGTTGTTATTCTGAACCAGCAGGTTATCGATAAGATAGCGCCTTATATTTCTTTTTAGTTGCTGCTAAGCTAGATCGTCCCGCTAGGGACGACTCCTAGGTAGCAAATAACCATTGGTAATTTGTGTTACGTTTCGTGGGTATTGTCTATCTGTTGGCCGATTTTAATCTAAACCCTTCATCATCCTAATTCTCGGTTGATTTTTATAAAAAAAATAAAAAAATCTTTTCCGGTCATTTTCATGCTTTAAAATTAACGCATAAACTTATTGAACCGAATACCATTTCATTCTGCAATTGCGCAAATATTAGATGGTAACTAACTATCAAATAATTGTTTATAATTGCCTTAACTAACTATAAAATATAAATTTAATGAGCGTAAGCTTCGATTTTTCAGAAACAGAAACTCAGCAAAGTGTTAAGGCCATGGTCCGCGATTTTGCTGAGAAAAACATTCGTCCAAACATTATGGAATGGGATGAGGCACAGCATTTCCCAATAGAACTGTTTAAACAACTTGGAGAATTGGGCTTAATGGGGGTATTGGTCCCGGAAGCGTATGGAGGCTCTGGCCTAGGTTATCAAGAGTATGTTGATGTAATTGTAGAAGTGTCGCGCGTTTGCGGTTCAATTGGTTTATCGTTGGCCGCGCACAATTCATTATGTACTGGCCATATTTTAGCCTTTGCAACCGAAGAGCAAAAACTAAAGTGGCTGCCCAAACTGGCAACAGCCGAATGGATCGGTGCTTGGGGACTAACCGAAGCCAATACAGGATCTGATGCTTTAAGGATGATGACTACCGCCGTTGAAGATGGCGATGATTATATTATAAATGGTTCGAAAAACTGGATTACTCATGGCAAGAGCGGCGATATTGCCGTAGTAATGGTAAGAACAGGTGAGCAGGGAAGTGCCAAGGGGATATCGGCCATTGTTGTTGAACGGGGTACACCCGGTTTTTCAGCGGGAAAAAAAGAGAATAAATTAGGGATGCGCGCATCAGAAACCACCGAAATGATTTTTGACAATTGCCGTGTACCAAAAGCAAACCTGCTTGGCAATGTTGGAGAAGGCTTTAAACAGGCCATGAAAGTTTTAGATGGTGGACGTATCTCTATTGCAGCATTAGCTTTAGGAATTGCAAAAGGTGCATTTGATGCAGCCGTGGCGTATTCAAAACAAAGACAGCAATTTGGTCAGCCGATTTCGAGCTTCCAGGCCATTAGCTTTAAGCTTGCAGATATGGCTACCGAGATTGAAGCAGCAGAATTATTGATCCGCCAGGCGGCAGATTTAAAGAACAGGCATTTACCTATGACAAAAGAATCGGCCATGGCAAAATATTTTGCTTCAGAAGTTTCGGTGAGGGTAGCTACCGATGCCGTTCAGATTTTTGGCGGCTATGGATATACCAAAGATTTTCCGGTAGAGAAATTTTATCGCGATAGTAAATTATGTACAATAGGCGAGGGTACTTCCGAAATACAGAAGATTGTAATTGCCAGAGAAATATTATCAAGGTAGAGGGCTTGAAGGTATAAGGTTTAAGGCTATATGCATTGAACCTTATACCCTAAACCTTTCACCTTTAGCCTTATTAAAAACCAAATATATTATGAGTAATCCGGACGGTTTAACCACCTCCGGATTTTTTTATTTTAAAAATTTGAAAACCACTGATCCAGATCTGATGTTTTTAGTAAAAGGTAAAAGGTAAAAGGTAAAAGGTAAAAGGTAAAAGGTAAAGGGTTGGCAATTAGCAGTTACCAGTGAAAGAATGATTGATAAACAGTTTGCAGTTGGCAATTGACAGTTACCAATGCACGAATGACTAATGAACTAATGAACCTTTAATTAACGGACAAAAAATGGCAAAGTATTCAGAAAAAGCTGGTGAAAAAGTAGAAAAAACCATTCACGAAATGAAAGAAGGTAAGCTTAAGAGCGGATCGGGCAAAAAAGTAACTTCTAAAAAGCAGGCAATAGCAATCGGATTATCAGAAGCCCGGAAAGCAGGAGCAAAGGTACCGAAGAAGAATGATTAAATTTTGAATGATAGAGTTAGAGAGCATGGGCCAAATATTCACTCATTCAAAATTAAATCACTCATTCATTCTATTGAGGGATATCTTTCGAAGTTAAAATACTATCTACCACATACACGCTAAATCCGCGCCATGGTAATGTATTTTTGTATTCCTTATAATGTAGCTCATAAAATTTTCCGCTGTTGGCCATCATTTTCTCGGCAATTTCTTTACTCGCAATAGAAAATTCGAACTCATTATTCTGTAAAGTGCCAGCCTGCCGCGATTTTATGCCGCTCTGAATCAGTTTCCCTTCATAGGTTTTAAATATGTAGCCTTTTTTTACCACATAATTTAATTCGCCTGCTTTAACGCCTTCGCCAAAAACAAAGAAATACCGGTAATAACAGATGGCCATAAGGATTAGTACAATAATAACTGCAATAATTGAGGTTACTTTTTTGCCTGTTGTCATAGTTGTAAATAGTTTATCTAAATTAAACAAAGAACCCTGTAATTTAAGTAAAGGAACAAATAAAATTTCTTTTAAAAATCTTTCTCATTTTCAATATTTTGCTTACATTTGCAGCCCCGATAGAACGGGAAATTTTAAAAACCACGAGAGGAGGTATTTCAGCGTTATGATCATTATCAACATTAAAGACGGCGAATCATTAGATAAAGCCCTTAAACGTTTCAAGAAAAAGTTTGAAAAAACTGGTGTATTGAGAGAACTACGTAGTCGCCAAGCATACGAGAAAAAATCCGTTGCTCGTCGTACTGAAATTAAGCATGCTGTTTACATTCAGAACATGAATCAAGATACAACTGCATAGTTGTTATAAGATATAAATACGTTAAAGTCCTCCTGATTTAATTTCGGGAGGACTTTCTTGCTTTAAGAGGAATCGAAAACTTTACAATAAACAATTAATTAATGATTTCTTTATACCAAAACTATTTGTAACTTCATATCAATGCCACGCAAAAAGATATTGAATGTTGCTAAAAAGCTTTATTACTTATTTAACTCACGAGAAGCGCTATTCTCAGCATACCATTACTTCTTATCAAACCGATCTGGATCAGTTTGAAGAATATATCCATACTGCATTCGATTTAGATTTTCTGGGCGTTAAACACACACATCTGCGCAGCTATATGGTTGAGCTGATGGAAAAGGAAACCGCTGAAAATACCATTAACCGAAAAATTTCGGCTTTAAGGAGTTTCTATAAGTTTTTGCTGCGGGAAGGTAAGGCCGAACAAAACCCTACTGTTTTAATCAAGGCACCGAAAATACCCAAAAGACTTCCTGTGTTTGTTGATGCGCAAAAAATGGATCACCTGCTCGATTCGGAACAGTATTTTGATGCCAGCTTTGCCTCCATGCGCGATCATTTGGTAATAGAACTGCTTTTTGGAACAGGAATGCGTTTAACCGAACTGTTGCAGTTAAAAGATACTGATGTGGATGGATATTCGGCAACAATAAAGGTGCTGGGTAAAAGAAATAAAGAACGGATTATTCCAATAAATAAACAGCTTATCAATCAGGTAAATAACTACATTGAGCTAAAAAAGTTGCAAAACTTTAATAACAATTTGCTTAACTTAATCGTTACCAATACAGGTACAGCAGCATATCCAAAACTGATATACCGTATAGTTACCTCATACCTAAACCATATATCAACCCATGACAAGAAAAGTCCCCACGTGCTTCGGCACAGTTATGCAACCAGCCTGTTAAATGCAGGAGCAGATTTAAATGCGATTAAAGAACTTTTGGGCCACGCCAGTTTAGCTGCCACCCAGGTTTATACGCACAACTCAATCGAAAGATTAAAAACAATTTATAAACAAGCCCATCCAAAGGCATAAAAAAAGGAGGAAAAATGAAAATCGGAGTTCAATCAATCCACTTCAGTGCAGATAGTAAGTTGTTAGACTTTATACAGAAGAAAGCAAACAAGCTCGATCAGTTTTTTGACCAGATCATTAGCGGCGAAGTGTATTTAAAATTAGAGAACGTAGAGGATGAGGCCAATAAGATCAGTGAAATAAAACTGATTGTTCCGGGTGGAACCCTATTCGCTAAAGAACAATGTAAATCATTTGAAGAGGCCACCGACCTGGCCATCGAATCGTTAAGAAAGCAGATTACTAAACATAAGGATAAAACACGTGCTAAATTAAGTGAGCATAAGGCTATTTTAAGCGAAAGCGAAGCTGCGGATTATTAGGATACGCATATATTTATAGCTATAAAAGAGCGATGCAATTTAAATTGTACCGCTCTTTTACTTTTAGGCCTGCTCTATTTCTTGTCAAAATATAATCTTACCAATAAATTAAGCTCCAAACTGATGTTCTTTGACATAAAAACAGCGCTTTTTTAAGGACAAAAAAAAATATTTATGGTGAACGCCTAAAAAAAAGAGATGGAAACAGATCAATTTTTGATTTTTATGGAAGTTTGTTAGGTGCTTATTTTATAGATCAGGTTGGGGTAGGGATTCTTAATGATACTTTTTCTAAAAGAACGCCGAAAAAAGTGAAAAAAATATTCAAATTTAAGCGATTGATTATTAAGCTCCTTCGATAATATCGGCCCCGTTAGCCAAATAACTTTGCTATTTTTTTTCAAATTTATTTTGAACTGAAATATAAGTGTGTATATTTGCATTCCCTTTCGGAAAGGGCGTTACGCCGAGAAGAAAGGATTAGTTCTGTGAAAAGATAAAAGTTTTAAAAAAACACGTTAATAGTATGAAAAATGAAGATTTTTCGTATCATTGCAGAAAATTTAAAGCCTCCTTAGCTCAGCTGGTAGAGCAACTGACTTGTAATCAGTAGGTCATTGGTTCGATTCCGATAGGAGGCTCTTTTTATTTTAAAGTGTTAGCATTTTAAGATAAAGTTGGGGAGATACCAGAGCGGCCAAATGGGACAGACTGTAACTCTGTTGTCGTAAGACTTCGAAGGTTCGAATCCTTCTCTCCCCACACTTTAAATGAATGACCAAATGTTTTAATGATAGCATAAATCTCTCATTCTTTCATTCAATCAATCACTAATTTTAAAAAAGCGGAAGTAGCTCAGTTGGTAGAGCGATAGCCTTCCAAGCTATAGGTCGCGAGTTCGAACCTCGTCTTCCGCTCTTAAAAGTTTATTAGTAAATTGGTTCATAAGGAAATGTGCTAATGAACAATTGAACTTGTGAGCTTTAATAAAAAGCCGAAGTAGCTCAGCGGTAGAGCACTTCCTTGGTAAGGAAGAGGTCGTGGGTTCAAGTCCCATCTTTGGCTCAGGTATAATAAAGCTTTGTTAAATCTGTTTAATAAACAGAGTAGACAAGGTTTTTTGTGTTGAAAAAACAATAAATAAAAATAATAAAAAAGTTAACCTACTAATTAGTTATAAATAAAATGGCAAAAGAAAAATTTGACCGCAGTAAACCGCACTTAAACATCGGTACAATCGGTCACGTCGATCACGGTAAAACAACTTTAACAGCAGCTATTACAAAAGTTTTGGCTGATGCTGGTTTAACTGAGGCACGTTCATTCGATTCAATTGACTCTGCTCCAGAGGAAAAAGAAAGAGGTATTACAATCAATACAGCTCACGTTGAGTATTCAACAGCTAACCGTCACTATGCACACGTTGACTGTCCAGGTCACGCGGATTACGTGAAAAACATGGTTACTGGTGCTGCTCAAATGGACGGTGCAATTATCGTTGTTGCTGCTACTGATGGTCCAATGCCACAAACTCGCGAGCACATCTTATTGGCTCGTCAGGTTGGTGTACCTTCATTAGTTGTATTCATGAACAAAGTGGATATGGTTGATGATCCTGAATTATTAGAATTAGTAGAAATGGAAGTTCGTGAATTATTATCATTCTATGAATTCCCAGGTGATGATATTCCTGTAATCCAAGGTTCTGCATTAGGTGGATTAAACGGTGATGCTAAATGGGTTGGTAAAATCATGGAATTAATGGATGCTGTAGATAGCTACATTCCAATTCCTCCACGTTTAACTGATCTTCCTTTCTTAATGCCTGTTGAAGACGTATTCTCAATCACTGGCCGTGGTACTGTTGCTACTGGTCGTATTGAGCGTGGTGTAATCAACTCTGGAGATCCAGTTGAGATCTTAGGTATGGGTGCTGAGAACTTAAAATCTACAGTAACTGGTGTTGAGATGTTCCGTAAAATCTTAGATTACGGTGAGGCTGGTGATAACGTAGGTTTATTGTTACGTGGTATTGAGAAAACTGATATCCGTCGTGGTATGGTAATCTGTAAACCAGGTTCAGTAACTCCTCACACTGATTTCAAAGCTGAGATCTATGTATTATCAAAAGCAGAAGGTGGTCGTCACACTCCATTCTTCAACAAATATCGTCCTCAATTCTATTTCCGTACCACAGACGTAACTGGTGAGATCTCACTAGCTGAAGGGACTGAAATGGTAATGCCAGGTGATAACGTTACAATCACAGTTAAATTAATTAACGCGATTGCAATGGAAAAAGGTCTACGTTTCGCTATCCGTGAAGGTGGTAGAACAGTAGGTGCTGGTCAGGTAACTGAAATCTTAGCTTAATTTTAAGCTACAATAATATAAAAAGAGCTGGTTTAGGCTAGCTCTTTTTTAAATACACGGGAATAGTTCAACGGTAGAATAGAGGTCTCCAAAACCTTTGATCAGGGTTCGAATCCTTGTTCCCGTGCAAAATATAATGATTGAATTAGTGAATGTTTCAATGATTGAATATGTTAATATTCTCTCACTCACTAACTCAATCATTTAATCATTATAATAAATATGGCTAAAGTAGTTGAGTTTATAAAAGAATCGTACGATGAAATGACCCAGAAGGTTACATGGCCTACTTGGGGCGAACTGCAAAGTTCTGCAATTCTTGTATTGGTAGCTTCTTTGATTATTGCATTGGTAATTTTTGCAATGGATAAAGGATCTACATTTGTGTTAGATACTTTTTATAAATCACTTTCTAATTAATATTTACTAATGAGCGATCTAAAGTGGTACGTTGTAAGGGCTGTTAGCGGAAAAGAAAAGAAAGTAAAACAGTACATTGATGCTGAGATCAGCCGTTTAGGTTTCTCTCATTTGGTTCCCCAGGTTTTAATACCGATGGAAAAATACTACCAAATGAAAGATGGTAAAAAAATTGCCAAAGAGCGTAACTTTTATCCTGGTTATGTTTTAATCGAAGCTACATTAGATGGTGAGTTAGAGCATATCATTAAAGGCATTAATAGCGTTATTGGTTTCTTAGGCGATAAAGCCGGTAATCCAATCCCGATGCGCCAGGCAGAAGTTAACCGTATTTTAGGTGTGGTTGATGAAATGAGTGAGCAGGGCGAAACCATGAATGTGCCTTACTATGTAGGTGAAAACATCAAGGTTATGGATGGTCCTTTCAATGGTTTCTCAGGTATTATCGAAGAGGTAAACGAAGAGAAGAAAAAACTGAAAGTTATGGTTAAGATTTTCGGCCGTAAAACTCCGCTTGAACTTAACTACATGCAGGTAGAAAAAGAATAAGAAATTTAAAATATTTATAAGCCTCGATTAATTCGGGGCTTTTTTGTGTCTTTATAAATAAGGAAGAGGCAATAACTTTCCTTTTTTAGGCGTTAAATATCATTAGGTTTTGAATACTTCTTTTAAAAAACACACGGTTTAACAGGATCTCCAAGAATTAATAATTAATTTTTCTCGCTACTATTGTTTTACTGCAAGTTAATCCATATCTTTGCAGTCCTTTAAGCTTTATAGGAGCCCTAAGGAATTTAAATGTTACATGCTTCCAATATTTAACATTGAGTTTTAAATAAACAAAAAACACAAAATGGCAAAAGAAGTCAGTGCAATGATCAAATTACAGATCAAAGGCGGAGCGGCAAATCCATCGCCACCAGTAGGACCTGCATTAGGTGCTAAAGGGGTGAACATTATGGAGTTTTGCAAACAGTACAACGCTCGTACCCAAGATAAAGCAGGTAAAGTATTGCCAGTTGTAATTACTGTTTATGCTGATAAGTCATTCGATTTCATCATCAAAACCCCTCCGGTAGCTATCCAGTTAAAAGATGCTACTAAATTACAGAGTGGTTCTGCTGAGCCTAACCGTAAGAAAGTTGGGTCGGTGACCTGGGACCAGATTAAAGTTATTGCTGAGGATAAAATGCCTGATTTAAATGCATTTACAATCGAATCAGCAATGAGTATGGTTGCTGGAACAGCACGCAGTATGGGAATCACCGTTTCTGGTGACGCACCCTGGAACAATTAATTAAAAAACAGTTTACAACAGTGGCGAAATTAACTAAAAATCAAAAAAAGGCACATGCTAAAATAGAAGCTGGCAAAGCTTATACTTTGAAGGATGCTGCTGCTTTGGTAAAAGAAATCACTACTACTAAATTCGATGCTTCAGTTGATATTGATGTATCTTTAGGTGTAGATCCGCGTAAAGCCAATCAAATGGTACGTGGTATTGCTACTTTACCACACGGAACAGGTAAGACTGTACGTGTTTTAGCTTTAGTAACTCCTGATAAGGAAGAAGAAGCAAAAGCAGCTGGCGCAGACTTCGTAGGTTTAGACGAGTATGTAGCTAAAATTGAAGGTGGTTGGACCGATGTAGACATTATTATCACTACACCAGCTTGTATGGCTAAGGTAGGTAAATTAGGCCGTGTTTTAGGTCCAAGGAACTTAATGCCTAACCCAAAATCAGGTACAGTAACTAACGAAGTTGGTAAAGCTGTAACTGAGGTTAAAGCAGGTAAGATTGATTTTAAAGTAGACAAAACGGGTATCATACACGCCTCGATAGGAAAAGTATCATTCCCGGCAGATAAAATTTATGAGAATGCACTTGAAATTATTCAGGTTATTTCAAAATTAAAACCATCTGCTGCTAAAGGAACTTATTTTAAAAGCATTCACGTGTCTTCTACAATGAGTCCTGGGATTGCAATTGAAACCAAATCAGTAGCGGGGATTTAATCATGAACAGAGAAGAAAAAAACGAAGTAGTTTTAGAACTACAAGGACAAATGCAAGAGTATGGCAATTTTTATATTGCTGATACATCTAGCCTTTCTGTTGAGCAGATTAATAACATCCGTCGCAAATGTTTTGAAGGCGATATCGTAATGAAGGTTGCTAAAAACTCTTTAATCCGCAAAGCGATTGAAGGTTTAGAAGGCGATGCTTCTGAGATATACGAAGCACTTAAAGGTTCATCATCATTATTATTCTCAAAAACAGCAAACGCTCCGGCTAAGTTGATTAAAGCTTTGAGAAAAACCTCTGATAAACCAGTGCTTAAAGCAGCATTTATAGATTCATCAGTATACGTTGGCGATGACCAATTGAATAACTTAGTAAGCTTGAAATCAAGAGAAGAGCTTATCGGAGATATCGTTGGATTATTACAGTCACCAGCTAAAAATGTTCTATCTGCACTTCAATCAGGCGGTAGCAAAATTGCAGGAATTGTTAAAACTCTACAAGAAAGAGAAGGTTAACGAACACCTTAAGTTCGCAAATTAAACAAAATTATTACACGTAAATTTTTAAAATCTTAATAAAATGGCAGATTTAAAAGCGTTTGCTGAGCAATTAGTAAACTTAACAGTAAAAGAAGTTAATGAATTAGCTCAAATCTTAAAAGATGAGTATGGTATTGAGCCTGCAGCTGCTGCTGTAGTTGCTGGTCCTGCTGCTGGTGGTGATGCACCTGCTGCTGCTGCAGAAAAAACATCTTTTGATGTAATCTTAAAAGAAGCTGGTGGTCAGAAATTAGCAGTTGTAAAACTTGTTAAAGACTTAACTGGTTTAGGTTTGAAAGAAGCTAAAGACTTAGTAGACGGAGCACCAAAAGAATTAAAAGCTGGTGTTGCTAAAGACGAAGCAGAAGCTCTTAAAAAACAATTAGAAGAAGCTGGAGCAGTAGTTGAGATTAAGTAATCACTTAACTTAGCTAAGCTAAAAATGTATTAGACACCGACTGAAAATGTCGGTGTCTTTACCTGTTTATAAACACCTCATTTTGTTTGGTTAATGAGTGTGTTTGAAATCCAAACCAAACAAATAGTTTATTCTTAAACTAAAATCTTTTAGTCCATTGGCAAAGACAGTCGAACAAAGAGTAAATTTTGCAACTAGTAAGCACATTATAGACTATCCGGATTTTCTGGATGTGCAATTGCAATCATTCAGAGAATTTTTCCAGATAGATACCACATCAGACGATCGCTCTAGCGAGGGTTTGTTCAAAGTGTTTGCTGAAAACTTTCCAATAACAGATTCAAGAAATATCTTCGTATTAGAGTTTCTTGATTATTTTGTTGATCCGCCACGTTACGATATACACGAGTGTATTGAGCGTGGATTAACCTACAATGTTCCATTAAAAGCAAAGCTGAAGCTTTCTTGTAATGACGTAGAACATGAAGATTTTGAAACCATTATCCAGGATGTGTACTTAGGTACTATCCCGTATATGACACCAAAAGGTACATTTGTTATCAACGGTGCAGAACGTGTTATCGTTTCGCAATTACACCGTTCTCCAGGGGTGTTCTTCGGCCAAAGCCGTCACACTAACGGAACCAAATTGTACTCTGCACGTGTTATTCCTTTCAAAGGTTCATGGATCGAGTTCGCTACAGACGTTAATAACGTAATGTATGCTTATATCGATCGTAAGAAAAAATTCCCGGTTACCACTTTATTACGTGCTATCGGTTACGATTCTGATAAAGATATCTTGGAACTTTTTGATCTTGCTGACGAAGTAAAAGTTAGTAAATCAGGTTTGAAGAAATACATCGGTCGTAAGCTGGCAGCAAGGGTATTGAAGAAATGGGTTGAAGATTTTGTTGATGAAGATACTGGTGAGGTAGTTTCTATCGACCGTAATGAAGTGATTCTTGAAAGAGAAACCGTTTTAGAAGACGAACACATCGATATGGTTATCGAAGCAGGTGTTAAAACCATTATCCTTTCTAAGGAAGATGGTGCTAGCCAGGCCGATTATACCATTATATATAATACATTACAAAAAGATACATCAAACTCAGAAAAAGAAGCTGTTGAAAACATCTACCGTGCTTTGCGTAACGCAGAACCACCTGATGAGGAAACTGCCCGTGGTATCATTGACCGTTTATTCTTCTCGGATAAACGTTACGATTTAGGAGATGTAGGTCGTTACCGCATCAACCGTAAGTTGAAAATGAATACCCCTGATGATGTAAAAGTATTAACAAAAGCAGATATTATTGCGATTGTTAAATACCTGATCAAATTGATCAACTCTAAAGAAGAGGTGGATGATATTGACCACTTATCAAACCGTCGTGTACGTACGGTAGGTGAGCAGTTATATGCACAGTTCGGTGTTGGTTTAGCCCGTATGGCCAGAACAATCCGTGAGCGTATGAACATCCGCGATAATGAGGTGTTTACACCAACTGATCTGATTAACGCCCGTACGTTATCATCAGTAATCAACTCGTTCTTTGGTACAAACCAGTTGTCTCAGTTCATGGATCAAACCAATCCATTAGCAGAGATTACACACAAACGCCGTTTATCAGCTTTAGGTCCAGGTGGTTTATCACGTGAGAGAGCTGGTTTCGAGGTACGTGACGTTCACTATACCCACTACGGTCGTTTATGTACAATTGAAACTCCTGAGGGACCGAACATTGGTTTGATTTCGTCACTTTGTGTGCACGCAAAAATCAACAATTTAGGTTTCATCGAAACACCATACAAACGTGTTGAAGATGGTAAGGTAGTGGTAGATTCAGATGTTATCTATTTATCTGCTGAGGATGAAGATGGAAAAACCATCGCTCAGGCCAATGCAGAGTACGATGATAAAGGTGTATTTACAACGCCACGTGTTAAAGCACGTTATGAAGGTGACTTCCCGATTATTGAGCCTGAGAAATTAGACTTGATGGACGTTGCCCCTAACCAGATTACTTCAATTGCTGCTTCGTTAATTCCGTTCTTAGAACATGATGATGCGAACAGGGCTTTGATGGGATCGAACATGCAACGTCAGGCCGTACCATTGTTACGTCCTGAAGCACCAATCGTTGGTACAGGTTTGGAAGGTCGCGTAGCCCGCGATTCAAGAACGTTGATCAATGCAGAAGGTAACGGTGTTGTAGAATATGTAGATGCAAACGAAATCACCATTAAATATGAGCGTAACGAAGATGATCGTTTAGTTTCATTTGAAGGTGATAGCAAAACTTACCGTTTAATTAAGTTCAAAAAAACCAACCAGAATACTTGTATCAACTTAAAACCGATTGTTAAGAAAGGTCAAAAAGTTACTAAAGGACAAGTACTTTGCGAAGGTTATGCAACTGAAGACGGTGAATTGGCATTGGGTAGAAACCTTAAAGTGGCATTCATGCCTTGGCAAGGTTTCAACTTTGAGGATGCGATTGTAATCAACGAACGTATTGTTCGTGATGACGTTTTCACTTCATTGCATATTGAAGAGTTTGAATTAGAGGTACGTGATACTAAACGTGGAGAAGAGGAATTAACACCAGATATCCCTAACGTTTCTGAAGAGGCTACAAAAGACCTTGACGAAAATGGTATTATCCGTATCGGTGCTGAAGTTAAAGAAGGCGATATTTTAATTGGTAAGATTACCCCTAAAGGTGAATCTGATCCTTCGCCTGAAGAGAAATTACTGCGTGCTATCTTCGGTGATAAGGCAGGTGATGTTAAAGATGCCTCTTTAAAAACTCCTCCTTCAATCCAAGGTGTGGTAATTGATACCAAATTATTCAGCCGTGCTAAGAAAACTACAAAAGCTGAAGAGAAATCGGCAATTGAGAAATTAGACAAAGGATATAACAGTATCACTGAGAAATTAAAAGCAGAATTAGTAGACAAATTGTTCACCATTGTAAATGGCAAAACATCGCAAGGTGTATTTAACATCTACAAAGAACTATTGGTAGCTAAAGGCGCTAAATTTACTCAGAAAATTTTAGCAGAACTTGATTATAATCACATTAGCCCTAACAAATGGACTACTGATGATGATAAGAACGAGATGATTAAAATGTTGCTTCACAACTACGGTATCCGTGTTAACGAAGAACTTGGAGCTTACAAACGCGATAAATTTGCGATCAGTGTAGGTGATGAGCTTCCATCGGGAATTGTACAGATGGCAAAAGTTTATGTTGCTAAAAAACGTAAATTAAAAGTAGGTGATAAAATGGCGGGTCGCCACGGTAACAAAGGTATTGTTGCACGTATTGTACGTGATGAAGATATGCCGTTCTTAGCTGATGGTAGCCCGGTTGATATCGTGTTGAACCCACTGGGTGTACCTTCTCGTATGAACCTTGGTCAGATTTACGAAACCGTATTGGCATGGGCCGGTAAAGAATTGGGTGTTAAATTTGCAACTCCGATTTTTGATGGTGCTACGCATGATGAGGTTGAAGAGTGGATCGCTAAAGCAGGAGTTCCTGCTTCAGGAAAAACCTACTTATACAATGGTTTAACAGGTGAGCGTTTCGATCAGACTACCACAGTAGGTATTATCTACATGCTGAAACTAGGTCACATGGTTGATGATAAGATGCACGCCCGTTCAATCGGACCATACTCACTAATTACACAGCAACCATTAGGTGGTAAAGCCCAGTTTGGTGGTCAGCGTTTTGGTGAGATGGAGGTTTGGGCATTAGAGGCATTCGGTGCAGCTAATATCCTTCAGGAGATCTTAACCGTTAAGTCGGATGATGTGATCGGAAGGGCCAAAACTTACGAAGCCATTGTTAAAGGTGAAAACCTACCAACTCCGGGTGTACCAGAATCGTTTAACGTATTGGTACATGAGTTACGCGGTTTAGGTTTAGATATTACGTTAGATTAACTAAGGTAGAAGGTAAAAAAGGTAGAAGGTTGAGGGTTTAAGCGCCCAAACCTTCCACCTTTCCACCCTCCGCCTTTAACCTTATACAAGAGATATGTCTTACAAAAAGGATAATAAATTAAAAAGCAATTTCACATCAATCACGATTAGCTTATCGTCTCCGGAAATTATTTTGGAACGTTCAAGCGGTGAGGTGTTGAAACCAGAAACCATTAACTACCGTACTTACAAACCTGAGCGTGATGGTTTGTTCTGTGAGCGTATTTTTGGTCCGGTAAAAGATTACGAATGTCATTGCGGTAAATACAAACGTATCCGTTATAAGGGTATTGTTTGCGACCGTTGTGGTGTTGAAGTAACTGAAAAGAAAGTACGTCGTGAGCGTATGGGACACATCGCTTTGGTGGTTCCTGTTGCGCACATCTGGTATTTCCGTTCTTTACCAAACAAAATCGGTTATTTATTAGGTTTACCTACTAAAAAATTAGATTTAATTATCTATTACGAGCGCTACGTAGTTATCCAATCAGGCTTAATGGCTGAGGAAGGTATCAACTATATGGACTTCTTAACAGAAGAAGAATATTTAGATATTTTAGATAAATTACCTAAAGAAAATCAATATTTAGATGATAAAGATCCTAATAAATTCATCGCCAAAATGGGTGCTGAAGCATTAGAAGATTTATTAAAACGTATTGATTTAGATACTTTATCTTATGATTTACGTCACCAGGCTGCTAACGAAACTTCTCAACAACGTAAAAATGAGGCTTTAAAACGCCTTCAGGTTGTTGAAGCTTTCCGTGGTGCTAATACACGTATTGAGAATCGCCCTGAGTGGATGATTGTTAAGATCGTTCCGGTTATTCCGCCAGAATTACGTCCTTTAGTGCCATTAGAAGGTGGTCGTTTCGCTACTTCCGATCTAAATGATTTATACCGTCGTGTAATTATCCGTAACAACCGTTTAAAACGTTTGATCGAGATTAAAGCACCAGAGGTAATTTTACGTAACGAAAAACGTATGTTACAGGAAGCTGTAGATTCGTTATTCGATAACTCACGTAAAGTTAACGCGGTAAAAACTGAAGGTAACCGTGCCTTAAAATCTCTTTCAGATATCCTGAAAGGTAAACAAGGTCGTTTCCGTCAGAACTTATTGGGTAAACGTGTGGATTATTCAGCACGTTCGGTAATTGTTGTAGGCCCTAGCCTTAAATTACACGAGTGCGGTATTCCAAAAGATATGGCTGCTGAGCTTTACAAACCATTCATCATCCGTAAGATGATTGAGCGTGGTGTTGTAAAAACAGTTAAATCTGCAAAGAAAATTGTAGATAGAAAAGATCCTTTAGTTTGGGATATCCTAGAAAACGTATTGAAAGGTCACCCGGTATTATTAAACCGTGCTCCTACGCTACACAGATTGGGTATTCAGGCTTTCCAGCCAAAACTAATTGAAGGAAAAGCAATCCAGTTACATCCATTAGTATGTACCGCATTTAACGCGGATTTTGATGGTGACCAGATGGCTGTCCACTTACCGTTAGGTAACGCAGCAATTTTGGAAGCCCAAGTATTAATGTTGGCAGCACACAATATCTTGAACCCTGCAAACGGTACCCCAATTACAGTACCATCTCAGGATATGGTTTTGGGTCTTTATTACATTACTAAAGGCCGTAGAACAGATGAAACAAGAGTTGTAAAAGGACAGGATTCTGCTTTCTATTCTCCAGAAGAGGTTATTATTGCGTACAACGAGAAAGAATTAGACTTGCACGCCTTTATCAAAGTTAGGGTAAATGTTAAGCAAGCCGATGGTTCTATCGTTAACAAATTAACTGAAACTACTGTAGGTAGGGTATTGTTCAACCAAATGGTTCCTGAAGAAGTTGGTTATATCAATGAATTATTAACTAAAAAATCGTTAAGAGATATTATCGGTGAAGTAGTTAAAATGACCGGTATGGCACGCGCTTCTCAATTCTTGGATGATATCAAAGAATTAGGTTTCAGAATGGCATTCCAAGGAGGTTTATCGTTCAACTTACAGGATGTAAACATTCCGGTAGAGAAACATACTTTATTAGAGCAGGCAGCTGCTGAGGTTGAAGAGGTAAGAAACAACTATAACATGGGTTTCATTACCAACAACGAACGTTACAACCAGATTATCGATATCTGGACCCGTATCAACAACAGGTTAACTACTTTCGTTATGAACCAGTTATCAAGTGATAACCAAGGTTTTAACTCAGTATACATGATGCTTGATTCGGGAGCACGTGGTTCTAAAGAGCAGATTCGTCAGCTTTGCGGAATGCGTGGTTTGATGGCGAAACCTCAAAAATCTGGTTCAGGTGGTGATATCATCGAAAACCCGATCTTATCAAACTTTAAAGAAGGATTATCGGTATTAGAGTACTTTATCTCTACCCACGGTGCCCGTAAAGGTTTGGCGGATACGGCGTTAAAAACGGCGGATGCGGGTTACTTAACTCGTCGTTTACATGATGTTGCACAGGATATGATTGTTAACGATGTAGATTGTGGTACTTTAAGAGGTATGTACACAACTGCATTGAAAGATAACGAAGATATTGTTGAGCCGTTATACGATAGGATTTTAGGCCGTACTTCATTACACGATGTGTATAATCCTTTGGATAATACATTATTGGTAGGTGCAGGCGAAGATATTAATGAAGATGTTGCTAAACTGATAGAAGAATCTCCATTAGAAGGTATCGAAATCCGTTCGGTATTAACTTGCGAAGCTAAACGTGGTGTTTGTGCATTATGTTATGGCCGTAACTTAGCCTCTGGTAAACGTGTTCAAAGAGGTGAGGCAGTTGGTGTAATTGCAGCACAATCAATTGGTGAGCCGGGTACACAGTTAACACTTCGTACGTTCCACGTGGGTGGTACTGCATCGAACATCGCTGCAGAATCAAACATCGTAGCTAAATTTGATGGTGTTATCGAATTCGAAAACATCCGTACGGTTGATACAGAAACTGAAGATGGTAAAGTACAGGTTGTATTGGGCCGTTCAGGTGAGTTTAGAATTGTAGAGCCAGGAAGCGGAAGAGTAATCGTAACCAATAACATTCCTTATGGTGCATTCTTGTTCGTTAAAGAAGGAGATAAAGTTGCCAAAGGTGATAAAATCTGTTCGTGGGATCCATATAACGCGGTTATCATCTCTGAATTTGCAGGTAAAGCACAGTTCGATGCCATTATCGAAGGTGTAACTTTCCGTGAAGAATCAGATGAGCAAACTGGTCACCGTGAAAAAGTAATTATCGATACACGTGATAAAACCAAAAACCCTTCTGTTCAGATTGTTGATAAGAAAGGTGAGTTTATCAAAGGTTATAACATTCCGGTAGGTGCCCACGTTTCAGTTGATGAAGGTGAAGCTATCCAAACTGGTCAGATCATTGCTAAAATTCCTCGTGCAACTGGTAAAACCCGAGATATTACAGGTGGTTTACCTCGTGTAACTGAGTTATTTGAAGCACGTAACCCATCTAACCCAGCTGTAGTAACTGAGATTGATGGTGTGGTAACTTTAGGTGGCGTTAAACGTGGTAACCGTGAGATTACAATCGAATCAAAAGATGGTGAAGTTAAAAAATACCTTGTTCCTTTGTCTAAACACATCCTTGTACAGGATAATGACTTTGTGAAAGCAGGTATGCCATTATCTGATGGTTCAATTTCTCCAGCGGATATCTTATCAATTAAAGGCCCTGCAGCGGTTCAAGAATACCTGGTAAATGGTATTCAAGAGGTTTACCGTTTACAAGGTGTAAAAATTAACGATAAGCACTTCGAGGTAATTGTTCACCAGATGATGCAGAAAGTTCACATTGAAGATCCAGGTGATACTATTTTCTTGGAAAACAATGCAGTAGACCGTTGGGATTTTGCAGAAGAGAACGACGCCATGTACGACAAGAAAGTTGTTGAAGATGCAGGCGATTCGAACGATTTCAAACCAGGTCAGATTGTATCATTACGTAGATTAAGAGATGAAAATTCTCAGTTGAAACGTAAAGATTTAAAACAGATCACGGTTAGAGATGCAAGACCAGCAACTGCGAGTTCTATCTTACAAGGTATTACCCGTGCTTCGTTAGGTACTAAATCGTTCATTTCTGCGGCTTCGTTCCAGGAAACTACGAAAGTATTAAATGAGGCTGCTATTGCAGGTAAACGCGATAATATGTTAGGCTTGAAAGAAAACGTGATCGTTGGTCACTTAATCCCTTCAGGTACTGGTGTACGTGGTTACGAGCGTATCATTGTAGGTTCTCAAGAAGAATACGATAAATTATTGGCTTCGAAACAAGAAGAAGTAGAAGCTTAAATTTAAGCAAAGTATAATTTTAAACCCCGGCATTTTGTCGGGGTTTTTTATTTGCAATAGATTTTGTAAGTTTAGTAATTAAAACAACACGATCAGCCTTACAGAAATTCAATTTTTCCAGGTTTTAATAGCTAAGCTTGGTGAACAGGAGGCAGGGCAGTTGGTTTCTTTTGTTGAAAGCTGAAGTAAAATCTGAGCTCGACAACAAGTGCGAAGTTTTGGCTACTAAAGAAGATATTGCCAATATGCAGAAAACCATTTATATAGTTGGGCTAATCCAGTTTTTAGCTATTATTGGTTCTGTAATAGGTATTGTGAATTTTATGATAAAATAATCTTTTTACTCATGCTGTAGGAAGCCAAGAATATTCCTTTTATTAAAAAATAACATTTCTCAATATTTTGGATATTATTCAAGTATTACCTATCCATTTCGTTACAGTTTATCAAACGTTTGCGCAGAAAAGCTGCTAATCTTATTCACTTAGGTTTAATTAACTTAGGTTTATGAAGTTTTTATCTATCGTGCTAATGGCCTGCGTAAGTTTAACAAGCATGGCCCAAGATGTAAGTTTAGCCCTGCAAAAAAGAAAAATAATTACTAGGGAAGCAGTTGCAAATGAATGGAATAGCATTGCTGACGGTTTGTTTTTTAGTTACGCAAGCAGCGATGTCAGGTTTGCTAGGGAAACCCCACCGGCAATAACTGCAGCAAAAAAATGGACAGCTACAGCCTGGAAAGGCGAAAAGATACATACACAGATTTTATTGTGGTCTAAACAGAAAACTTCCAACATCAAAATCGGATTTTCTGATTTAAAAGCCGAAAATGGCAGCCTAATTAAAAAGGAAAATATTACCACTGGTTTTTTGAAATACGTAATTACTGATGAATTTAGAGATGGCTGTGGATACCGTAAACCGCAGGATTTCGATTCATCTTACGTTGCCGATCTGATTGATACCAAAATACAGGCCGTTAGTCTTGCTGCAAAAAGCACCCAGCCCATCTGGTTAAGCATCAAAGTTCCGGCCGGTGCACTGGCAGGTAACTATTCGGGAACAATTAAAATAATTGGTGACAAAACATATAACCTGCCAATTAAAATTGAGGTATTAAATAAAACACTGCCCAGCCCAAGCCAATGGAAATATGATTTGGATTTGTGGCAGCACCCTGCAGCTATTGCGCGAACGCACCTGGTAAAGCTGTGGAGCGATAAGCATTTTGCTTTAATGAAACCGTATTACGAAATGTTGGCCAATGCCGGACAGAAAACCATAACCGCCAGCATTGTTAATGAACCATGGGGCCACCAAACCTTTGATGATTATCCAAGCTTAATTAAATGGATAAAGAAAAAAGATGGTACATGGAGCTATGACTACAGTTTATTCGACCGCTATGTTACTTTTGTAATGAGCACAGGAATAAATGAGCGAATTAATTGCTACAGTATGGTGCCTTGGAAAATTGCTTTTACCTATTGGGATGAAGCTTTGCAAAAGGAAGCTGTTTTTAAAGATGCAATTGGTACGCCTGCATACAATACCTTTTGGCAAACCATGCTTACCGATTTTACCAGGCACCTTAAAGCCAAAAACTGGTTTCAAAAAACGTATATCGCTATGGACGAACGCCCAATGGCCGCCATGCAGGCCGTTATCAAACTGTTAAAAACCGTAGATCCAGCTTGGAAAATTGCTTTGGCAGGAGAGTATCACGCAGAAATTGAACCGGATATTGATAATTATTGCATTGCTTCCAAATGGGAATTCCCGGCAGATGTATTGCAAAAACGCAATAAACAAGGTAAAATTAGTACCTGGTATACCTGTTGTACCGAACCTTATCCTAACGCTTTCAGTTTTTCTTCTCCAGCAGAGCAAGTTTGGATGGGTTGGTATACCGCCAACAAAAAAATGGATGGTTATTTGCGTTGGGCCTACAACAGCTGGACTAAAAACCCACTGACCGATACCCGGTTTACTGCATGGCCAGCAGGCGATACCTATATGGTTTATCCAGGTCCTTTAACATCTGTCCGCTTTGAAAAATTGATAGAAGGAGCACAGGATTTCGAGAAAATTAGGCAGCTAAGGTTATTGTATACCAAAAATAAAAATACTACCGCGCTTGCTGAACTTAATAAAGCCCTAGCAGGTTTTGAAATACACGCGCTATCCAAAATTACGGCCGATGAAATGTTGCAGCGCGTAAAACCGTTATTAAATAAATAATATACAGAAAGCAGTCTAATACCGAAATATTCAAATAACTAATCTTTTATTTATAAAAACACTTAGTTTTGTTTTATGGAAGAACAACAAAACGAAAACCAGTTAAATATAGAGCTATCTGAAGAAATTGCTGAAGGAATTTTTTCCAACTTGGCAATTATTACCCATTCCAATACTGAATTTGTATTAGATTTTATCCGTGTAATGCCGGGCATTCCAAAGGCAAAGGTTAAATCGCGTATCATTTTAACCCCAGAGCATGCAAAACGTTTATTAAGCGCACTAGATGATAATATCCAAAAATTTGAAGCTGTAAACGGACGCATCAAAACGCAAGAAGAGCCACCATTCCCAATGGGTTTTGGCGGACCGACTGCGCAGGCATAAGCCTAATAAAAATCTTACAAACAAATGTTTGTTTGCTATGTTAGCATAATATACATTTGTGCTATAACCATATATAGATGAAAAAGATTTTATTGAGCGTATTACTTTCTGCCCCACTTTGGGTTTTGGGGCAGGGCTTTCAGGTTAATTTACAAGGACAGAAACAAATTGGTATGGCTGGCGCAGGTTCTGCATTAGCTTTAGATGAAGCTTCTGTTTTTTATAATCCAGGTGCCGTAACTTTCTTAGAGAAAAACTCCATTTCAGCAGGCGTAAACCCACTGTTATTTAAATCGGCCTTTAAACAGGCAGGTTCGAATATTACAGAAGATGTAAAGAACAAAATTGCACCACCATTCGAATTTTATGCCGTTTGGGGACCAAAATCCAACAAATGGAAATTGGGTTTGGGCGTGTACACGCCGTTTGGTGGTTTGGTAGATTGGGGCGATAATTGGTCTGGCAAGTATGCACTAACCTCGTTAAATTTAAAAGCCATCTACTTTCAGCCTACTTTAAGTATCAAAATAACCGATCGCATTGGTATAGGAGCGGGTTTTGTATATAACCATGGCGATGTAAACTTACAGCGCGCATTGCCGGTTAACTTTCCTGATGGCCGTTCAGGGCATGCCACTTTAGAAGGTACCGGAAAAGGTTATGGCTGGAATGCAGGATTATACATTAAAACACTCAGCAACATCTCGTTTGCTTTGGTGCACAAATCAAAAGTAATTACAAAACTTGATGGCGGATCGGCAGAGTTCGATGTTCCGAATTCTTTAAGATCATCTTTCCCCGCTGGCAACACATTTAATGCCGAATTGCCCTTACCGGCAACTACCAGCTTAGGTGTTGGTATTCCATTATCAAAAAGCACCGTGCTGGCTTTTGATGCAAGTTGGGTGCAATGGCACATTTATCAGGATTTATCATTTGATTACGCAACCAACACACCTGTGCTGGCTGATACTAAATCTGCCCGTAATTACCGTGATGGTTCATCATTTAAGTTAGGTATCAATCACCAGGCAACTGAGAAATTAGCATTAAGAGCCGGTGTAGGTTATGCTTTTACCCCGGTTCAGGATGGATATGTAACGCCGGAAGCGCCAGATGCTGATCGCTACATCCTTAGTGCAGGCTTAGGTTATACACCAACCAGTCATTTCGAAGTTAATGCATCATTCTTTTTTGAAGATGTTAAATCGCGCAAGCAGAAAAATATCGAAACTGGCTTGGATGGAACTTTTAAAACCTTGGTTTATGCACCGGGTATTTCATTAACTTATAAATGGTAGGAGAAATCAACATGAAAAAAATTATATTAAACAGTTTTGTTGCCGCTACCATATTATTTGCAGCAGCTTGCAAACCGGAAATTGAAACCACGGCGGGAACCACCTCAGGCGAAGCCAATTTTAGTAAATACATTGCTGTGGGTAACTCATTAACTTCGGGTTTTGCCGATGGAGGCCTATATTTAGAAGGACAAAAAGTAGCTTATCCAAACTTAATTGCCGCTAGAATGGCCACAGTTGGCGGTGGGGCATTTGCTTCTCCGTTTTTTACTGATGCACAATCAAATGGCTCAGGTTATCTTACTTTATCTGCATTGGTTAACGGTACACCAACTTTAACTCCAGTACTTGGAAATGGTTGGAGGGATACGCCTACAAACAGCCGTTTATTTAGGTATTCTGGTGAAATCCAAAACTTGGGTATCCCTGGTATGCGTGTCGATTTATCATTCGATCCAACCTTTACCTTCAGTGCTGCTAATCCGTATTTTGAGCGTTTGTTGGCTGATGCTCAAGTAGGTAAAACCAATTATTTTCAGTTCATTCAAGGTAGAAACCATACTTTTTTCTCGCTTTGGTTAGGAAATAACGATGTACTGGGCTATGCAACCAATGGAGCAGTTACTGTTACCGGAGATCCAACTACAGTATTAACGGATAAAGTAGCCTTTTCTTCTTTATATGCCAATTTGTTAAATGCCTTAACCGCTAATGGACAAAAAGGTATTGTGGCAACCATCCCTGATGTAACAGCTATTCCATATTTCAATACGGTTACACCCGCCGCTCTGTTAAATGCAGCAAAGGCTATTAACCCTGCGGCTGCAGCCATCTATATTCAAACCGGAACGGGAACGGTAAGGGTGGCAACTGCTGAAGATTTGATCCGTTTGCCTTTCCAATCTGCTGGTTTATTTGGTGTTCCAAATGCGCTGGGCATACCTTATGGTTTGCATCCGGCAAATCCGATTACCAGTAACTGGGTTTTGGATAAAGATGAAGTGGTTAAAGTGAAAGACTACGTAAACAGCTATAACAGCAGTATTAAATCTCTAGCTACCAGTAAAGGTTTAGCAATAGCAGATACCTATGCTTATTTTAACCAGGTTAAAACAGGGTTAAATCTGCAGGGAGTTGGAATCAATGCGTCATTTATTACCGGCGGCGCCTTCTCTTTGGATGGTATCCACCTCACGCCACGTGGAAATGCAGTAATTGCCAATGTATTTATTGATGCCATTAATGTTAAATATGGCGCTACCATACCAACGGTTGATATTACCCAATATAGAGGAGTGAAGTTCCCTAATTAATTTTGAGGATTAATCTTATAATAAAAAAGGTTCTGTGTTTAAATCAGAACCTTTTTTATTAACCCAGTTTTTGCTTAACCAGATCGATTATCTTTTCACCTTCATTCGGCTCAAACCAATTTATTTCTTCATCTCTTCTAAACCAGGTAAGCTGGCGTTTGGCAAAGCGGCGGGTATTTTGCTTAATGGCCGATATGGCTTCTTCCAAAGAGCTTTTACCATCCAAATAATCAAAAATTTCGCTATAGCCTACGGTATTTAAAGCATTATACTTTTTAAAGTCTACAAGTGATTTTACCTCATCCACTAACCCCTTATCAATCATCTGATCTACCCGTTTGTTTATCCGGTCGTATAAAATAGCCCTATCGGTATTTAAACCTATTTTGATGATATTAAAAGGCCTTTCTTTTTTTGTTGCCGAAAGCATTGAAGAAAGTTTTTGGCCCGTAGAAAGAAATACTTCAAGCCCCCTAATCATTCTTTGCGGGTTTTGCTGATCAACCTTTGCAAAATATTCGGGATCTAAAGCAGCTAGTTGGCTTTGAATAGCCGATAAGCCTTCATCATCAAATTTTTTATTTAAATTTTCGCGGATGGTCAGGTCAATTTCCGGCATTTCATCTAAGCCATTAATCAAGGCATTGATATAGAGGCCCGAGCCGCCAACCATAATGGCCAGATCGTGCTTTTTAAAAATCTGATCTAGGGTTTTTAAGCCTTCAACTTCAAAATCGCCAGTGCTGAACAGCTGCGAAACAGAATGAGAGTTGATGAAATGGTGTTTGGCAGCCGCGAGCTCTTCGGCATCGGGCTTGGCTGTACCAATTTCCATCTCCTTAAAAAACTGCCGCGAATCTGCAGAGATAATTTCTGTGCCAAAATGCTGGGCAAGCTGAATGGCCAGAGCCGTTTTACCAATTGCAGTTGGGCCAACAACGGATATCAATGTTTTTTGATGCTGCATGTGCGTATAAAATAAAAGCTGTCAATCGTGTGGGTTGACAGCTTTTTTTAAATGTATAAAATTGGTAATCAGTTAATAATCATCTTTGTGGCTATCGTCTTCGTAATTGTCACTGTCAGAAAACTCATCACCGAACTCATCTTCTTCGTTTTCCTCATCTTCATCCCTTTCTTCTTCGTTAATGCCCATATCGCCCATGGCTTCCAGTTCGTCGGTATCTTCGGGTACAAAATTCATTTCGTTTAAGAAATCAAATTCGCCTGCAGTTGCGCCAACAGCCAAACCCGGATCGGCAACAGGTGCATTGCTGCTTTCGAAAATTTTCGGTGCTTCACCGCTGCTTTTTGCCAAAAATGGGTATTCGATGTTTGGATCGGCATCTAAAATTATTTTTACCAGCTCCACATGGAAATCATAAGGGCGGTCGAAATTATAGATATAATAAAACTTTTGATGCGGATCTTCAATAAAGCCACTTAATTTCGAATTTTCCATTAAAACTACACGGTCTTTTTTACGCTCGCTTGGTAAATAGGCAATTTCATCACCTTTTAACCAGTTATCGGTGCTTACGTAAAAAGACGAAGATTTTTCGGCATTATAACCTGTAGATCTATGGATAGCCCTATGCAGGTCTTCAAATGTTTGGTTTGATTTAATGTCGATCTCTCTTACAACATCATCAAAATCTTCGAAAGTAATTCTAAATTTATAAATAGCCATTATTGTATTTTGGAACCGTAAAAATAAAGTTAATTTACATTACCGCAAAACATCAAATGTCACAAAAGAAGGTTCATAAGGATGTTTTAAGCAGTTAAATGATTATTTAACAGGATTTAAACCCATTTGTTTTGCCTGATTGAGCATAAAATTAAATGCTTCTGTATAATCGTTTTTTATTTCGCCTTCTAAAATGGCCTCGCGGATTGCATTTTTAATTATACCCACTTCTTTACCTGCATCAAGGCCAAAAGTTTCCATAATATCATTGCCTGTAATAGGGGGTTGCCAGTTTCTGATTTTATCGCGCTCCTCTACATCCTTTAGTTTCTGCTTAACCAGCTCAAAATTATTTCTGTACTTGGTTTTTTTGTACTCGTTTTTGGTGGTTACATCGGCATTGCAGAGCAGCATTAAACTTTCAATTTCTTCGCCTGCATCAAAAAGCAATCTTCTCACAGCCGAATCGGTAACGGTTTCCTGGGCCAAAACTATTGGTCTTAAATGGAGCTGCACCAGTTTTTGTACATACTTCATTTTTTCGTTCAGCGGAAGTTTTAACTGTGCAAAGATTTTTGGAACCATTCTGGCCCCTTTATCTTCGTGGCCATGAAATGTCCAGCCATGGCCTTCTTCAAAACGTTTGGTAGCCGGTTTGGCAATATCGTGCAATATAGCGGCCCAACGCAGCCATAAATCATCTGTATCGGCACATATGTTGTCCAGCACTTCTAAGGTGTGGTAAAAGTTATCTTTATGGCCTTTGCCTTTAATAATCTCAACCCCATAAAGCTGCGCCATCTGTGGGAAAATAATATGGAGCAGACCTGTATCAAAAAGATGTTTGAAACCGATAGAGGGCTTTGGCGATAAGATGATCTTGTTCATTTCATCGGTAATCCTTTCTTTCGATACAATATTGATGCGCTGTTTTTGTGCGCTGATTGCTTTTAGGGCATCAGGATGGATATTAAAATTAAGCTGCGTAGCAAAGCGGATAGCCCGCATCATGCGCAGGGGATCATCAGAAAAAGTAATTTCAGGATCGAGCGGTGTGCGGATCAATTTGTTTTCTAAATCTTCCAGTCCGTTAAATGGATCGAGCAACTGGCCGAAATGACCCGCATTTAAATTAATCGCCAGTGCATTGATGGTAAAATCCCTTCTCAACTGGTCATCTTCAAGTGTACCATCTTCAACAATGGGTTTGCGCGAATCAGAACGGTACGATTCTTTGCGCGCACCTACAAATTCTACTTCTAAATCCTGGTATTTGATATTGGCCGTGCCGAAATTTTTAAACACGGCAACTTTGGTGTTCAATTTTTTTCCAACAGCCTCTGCATATTCAATTCCGCTGCCTACCACAACCACATCAATATCTTTTGATGGACGGTTCAGGAATATATCGCGAACAAAGCCGCCGATTACATAAGCTTCGGTATGGCCTTTATCTGCAATTGAGGATAAGGTTTTAAATATGGGGTGTTCTAGGTGTTGTTGCATGCTTAGGTTATTGATGCCGGCCTGTGCCTGAAGTTCTGTAACACGTTGAAACAGGGGCTCCGTTCGTCAGGGCAGCAATAATAATTACAAATTAAAAATTATCTGCGGATAAACTCAAACTGTCCGCCGGGCGAAAGCTTCATGATGGTTGAAGGTTTTTTGTTTTCGCGTTTTTCCTGCTCAAAATCGACTACATAATCAACAGCTTCGACAAGCTGCGGGTCTAAATCATCAAAGAATTTAGGAGAAGGTGCACCGCTCAGATTGGCCGAGGTAGAAACAATAGGTTTCCTAAAACGTTGGATCAAAGGGGCGCAAAAATCGTGTTTTACCACTCTAATGCCCACACTGCCATCGGCATTGATTACATTTTGCGCTAGGTTTTTTGCTCCCGAGAAAATGATTGTCAAAGGGTTTTCTGCATATTCTATTAATTCGTAGGCTACTTCCGGAATTTCGCTAACATAGCTTTGCAGTTTACTATCCACATCTAACAATACGATTAAGCTTTTTTCTGCAGGCCTGTTTTTAATTTTTAGCAACTTATCTACTGCCTCCGGATTGGTTGCATCGCAGCCCAAGCCCCAAATGGTATCGGTTGGGTATAAGATAACCCCACCTGATTTTAATACTTCTAAAGCTTTATTAATTTCATCTCTAAGCATATTGCAAAGGTAATTTTAATTGTAATATGTTAAATATTGTAAATAAGTAATAATTTAACATTTCGCTTGAAACATATCGCTGCTTTGTACCGTTTTATTAGCATAACAATCTGATTGTAAAAAGTATAGCTAATTTTTCATTTTGAAATGCAAAATGGTTATATTTAATGCAGGTTATTTATAAAACGGCGCACAAATGAAAACAATTCAAAAATTATTAATGCTTTTTACGGTAGTAATTGCATTAGCTGGATGCTCTACCCTCCGTACCGCATCCGATTACGACAAAAATGTAGATTTAAACAGTTACAAAACCTATAACTTTTACGATAAAGGTATTGCAAGGGTTAAGCTGAATAACCTTGATAAACGCAGGTTAATGGCTGCTGTTGAAGCTGAAATGAATGCCAAAGGATTTACCAAAGCCGATAAACCTGATTTATTGGTAAACCTTGTAGTGGTTGCCAGAGAAAAAACCGATGTTTACGGCCCTGCCTATTACGGTGGATGGGGTTGGGGCGGCGGCTGGGGCTGGCGCGGAGGTTGGGGTGGCTGGGGCGGCCCGAGCTATGTTAACCAATATATTGAAGGCACCATTATCATCGATTTCTTGGATCCTGCTAAAAAGATCTTATTCTGGCACGGACAGGGAAGTGGCTTTAATTTAGATAACTTTAGTAAAAGAGAACAACGCCTTTACACTGGCGTTAAAGAAATATTGGCACAATACCCACCAAATGTGGTAGCTGCCAAATAGGCAATTAACTATTGCCAAGGATATTTAAATAGCAATCCATTAATTGCTGTGTTACCAAAGGGCTGTTGAATTTTTGAACAAATTCCAGCCCTTTTGCTTTCATTTCTTTTTGGAGCTGTGCATTATCCAGAATCTGATTAACAGCAAAAGCTAAACCTTCAGCATCGGTTGGTGCTACATATAAACTATCCGGACCGCCGGCTTCTTCTAAGCATGAACCGGTGGCTGCTACAACCGGAATACCTGAATATAAAGCTTCAATAATTGGAATTCCAAAACCTTCATAAAATGATGGATAAACAAAAACCGTAGCCATTTGATAAATACCGGGCAGATCGGCAAAAGGAATATTTTTTAAAAAGATGATCCTGTTTTTTAATCCCAGTTTCTCTATTTCCTTTTCTACCGTTTTGAAGTAAGCAGTCTTTTTACCAATTACCACCAGTTTATAATCTGCTGTTACATCTATTAAGGCCTGCACAATCAATTTAAGGTTTTTACGCGCTTCAATTGTGCCTACATTTAAAATATATTTTTCAGGAAGTTTGTAGGTGGCTCTGATCCTGCTTAAAGTTTCCTTTTCAAAGGGCTTTTTAAAACTATCATCGCAACTTTGGTAAATAACCGTAATCTTATCCGGCTCAATACCGTAAAGATTTACAATATCTTCCTTTGTTTTTTCGCTGATGGCAATGATTTGATCGGCCCTTTTACAGGCTGATTTACTTTTCCATTCGTACAGTTTCCTGTCGATAAATTTATAGTACTGCGGAAACCTTAGAAAAATTAAATCGTGAATGGTCACAACTGATTTAATCCGGGTATGTTGTATGGCCAGTGGAATTTCATGACTTAAACCATGGAATAGCTGAACGCCATCTTGGGTTAAATCTTTCAGGATGTTTAAGGTACGCCACAAAAAAGATCCATTTTTAGGCAGTTTCAGTTCTATATTTGAATTGCTGAAAAATGCATCAATTTGTTTAGCCGTTTTAACTTTAGGAGCATAAACCATGTACTGGTGCGCTGGAAACTGATGCGCCAAGGCTTCAATCAGCGAACGACTATAATTGCCCAATCCTGTTAAGTTGTTGGCTGCACGTTTGCCATCGTATCCAATTTTAAGACTAATGCTTAAAGCCGAAAGACCTGAGCTTGATTGATCAAGTTCAGTACTTTCGGCTTTTTGAGTCTGTGTTGCGCTTTCAGCTTTCACTTTAATGCTTTCAGCTTAAACAGCTACATTATTTTCCCTTAACGCATCATTAAGCGAAGTCTTCTTATCTGTACTTTCTTTACGTTTACCAATAATCAGAGCGCATGGAACCTGAAATTCTCCGGCAGGGAATTTTTTGGTATAGCTACCTGGAATTACTACTGAACGTGCAGGTACAACACCTTTGTATTCAACAGGAGTTGGGCCTGTAACATCAATAATTTTAGTCGATGCCGTTAATACTACGTTAGCACCTAATACTGCTTCTCTTTCTACTTTAACACCTTCCACAACAATTGCTCTCGAACCTAAGAAAGCATCGTCTTCGATAATTACCGGAGCAGCCTGAACAGGCTCCAATACACCACCAATACCAACACCACCACTTAAGTGAACGCGTTTACCAATCTGTGCACAAGAACCAACAGTAGCCCAAGTATCAACCATGGTACCTTCATCAACATAAGCACCAATATTTACGTACGATGGCATCATGATTACACCTTTTGCCAAAAACGAACCATAACGTGCGCTCGCCATAGGCACAACACGTACACCAGTTGCTTTGTAATCGGTTTTTAATTCCATTTTATCGTGGTAAACAAAAGGACCACTTTTAATTTCTTTCATCTCACGGATCGGGAAATATAAAATTACGGCTTTCTTTACCCATTCATTAATGCCCCAAGAGTTCAAAACTGGCTCAGCAACGCGGATTTCGCCCTTATCTAAACCTTGGATTACGGTTTCGATGGCTTCGCAATAATTGCTATATTGTAAAAGGGTTCTGTCTTCCCAAGCGGCTTCAATTAATTTCTTTAAATCTGAATACATGATGTTTTTAAATTTTACGCAAAATAAATCAATTTTTGCTTATTAACGGGCTAATTGTTCAAATTGTTTTGTTATTTGGATAACTGGTTAGTTGTTTAAATCGGTTAACTGTTTATTCTGGTGGTTAACTGGTTAATTGTTTAAATTGGTTAACTGTTAGAGATTATACCTACAATTAACCAGTTTGTACAATTAACCAACATAGTTATTACCAGTTTAAAAAATTAACCTAAATGCGTATTTTTGAAACTTTATGACAGAGACTGAAAAACTTAGGATAGATAAATATTTGTGGGCAATTAGGTTGTTTAAAACCAGGAGTCTGGCTACTGATGCCTGTAAAGCTGGCCGTGTAAAACTGAAGGGGCAGAATATTAAGCCATCGGCCATTGTAAAGGTTGGCGATGTATACCAGGTTTCGAAGGGCATTGAGAAGAAAATTATTGAAGTGGTAGAACTTTCGTATAACAGAACCGATTCGCCGACGGCCCTGACAAAATACAAAGATTTAACACCTGTTGAAGAAACGCATGCTTTTAAATCGATGTTCCACGCACCAAGCCTGAAACGTGATAGGGGTACCGGACGCCCAACCAAGAAAGACCGCCGCGAAACCGACGACCTGATTGGGGGAATGTTTGAAGAAGAAGATTAGTTAGTCGCCAGTCTTGAGTTTATAGTTCTGAGTCGGCTCATGACTTAAAACGATGGACTGAATACTGAAATACCTCATCCGGTAACTCATTATGGCTGTTTTTCCCAGTTTTTCAATCAGCTTATAATTGGCTACAGCGCCAACAGCGGCACCAACAAATGGCAGCATTTGAGCCAGTTTGGCTAAATCTATATAATCGCGGTACTGCTGTTGAAAGGTTAACCAGTCGAACTCATCAATGTTTGTGGGCAATTGATGTGCTTTATCATCCCAATCCTGCATTTTTTGAAAAACAAGCTGACTTTCCTCTTTGCTGGAAAAGGCGAGTTGAAAAATATGGAGGATATATAAACGCTCTCGGTAATCTTTAACATCATAACCGTAAACGGCAGCAATATCGAATAGCATTTTCATTTTAATCCCCAATAATATCGGGAAATCGGCGAGGCTCATCAAGAAACCGCCCGCTCCGGTAATTCCACCTTCAGCAGCCCCCGTTTTTTTGTAATTATCTATTTTTTGTTTAACGAGTGCCTCCCGGTGCATCATGGTTAAATCGGTAAGCGGTTTGGAAGTGGTAAAGGCCGATCCAAAAAGCACTGCTTTAACCATCTGCTTAATGGCAGCAGTAATGGCATTGTGCACTTTATCCGGAATATAACTGTTAATTTTTTGCTGAACTTTAGTGGTTACTTTGTTGAAAAGAGAAGGTTTCTGTAGGGTTTTAAACCGCCAGAAATCCAATTCGCTTGCAATTTTTTGATCATAGGTCATACTAAAACTACTGCAATAATTATTCCTTAAAATTTAACATAAATATGCTAGGAAAATAAAATAATAAACTATATATTTAGTTGCCTATAATTAAATCTAAACCTTTCATTATGAAAACCTTAAAACTATTATCCTTACTTGCGCTTGCTGCCGGATCGGTAAGTGCTCAAGGTGTTAAATTTGCTACGAGCCAACCTGAAGCTGGGAGTAAAGTTAAATTTACCTACGAACCAAAGGGAACCAACCTCGAAAACCTGGCTGATGTTAAATGCACCAGCTATACCTTTTTTTCTAACACGAACCCTAAATCGGCAAAAATAGACCTCGTAAAAGAAGGCGAGGTATACAAAGGAGAAATTTCTACCCCTGATAGTACAACCCTTGTTGGACTTGCCTTTTCAGTTGGCGACCAAAAAGATGAAGCGCCTGCAGGCTATGTGCTTCCCTTTACCAAAGCTGGTAAAATAAAGGCAGAAACCTACATTAACGAAGGCTTTTTATACGGATTGGCCGGAAATTATTATCTGGGTCTTACAATCGATCCTGAAAAAGCTGCAGGAAGCTATAAACAAGCTTTTGCGCTAAAGCCAGAACTGAAAAAGAAAAACCTGTATCAATATCTTACGCTCGAATATAAGGTAGATAAAGAGAAAGGAACAAAGCTGATCAAAGAAAATATTGCGCAGTTGGCTAAAATAAAAGATGCCAAAGAAGAAGATTTGATCAGTGAGCTAAACCTGTATTCGCTGCTCAGGCAAAAAGTACAGTCCGATTCGATTAAAACGATTGTACTTAAAAAATATCCGGTAGGTAATTTTGCTTATGGCCAGGATATGAATGCGGTTTATGCAACCAAAGATTTTGCCGAGCAGGAAAAAAAGGCCCTCGAAATGATTGCCAAATATAAATTTGACGCCGCTAAGAAAACAGATGCTGCCCGCTTAAATTCTATCTATGGCATTTTGGCAAGTGCGAGCATTAAGGCCAAAAACGATAAAAAGTTTGAGCTTTACAGCGAAAAAATTACCAACAAGCAATCAAGGGCAGGTTTATACAATTCTTTTGCATGGCCATCTGCCGAAAAGAACGAAAATATAGAACTGGCGAGCAAACTTTCTAAGCAATCGTTAAGTTTGATCGAAGAAGCTAAAAATGATGAGGTTCCGGCTTATTATGCCTCTAAAGAAGAGTATGTTAAATCGCTCGATCAAAGTTATGGCATGTACGCCGATACCTATGCGTTACTGCTATACCACCAGGGAAAATTTAAAGAAGCACTGAGTACTCAGGAAAAGGCAATATCGCTATACACCCAGCCGTCAGCAGAGGTAATGACCCATTATGTAACTTATTTAATTAAAGATGGGCAAAATGATAAAGCTTATACCGAAGCGGAAAAACTGATTAAAGATGGCAAAGCAAATGATGCCTTAAAAGCCGATTTCAAAACCCTATACAGTACTTTAAAGAAAGAAGGCACCTACGAAACCTATATTGCCAATTTAGAAAAGGCAGCCCTTGAAAAAGAAAAAGCAGAGTGGACGAAGAAAATGATCAATATCCCGGCCCCGCCTTTTTCATTAACCAATTTAAAAGGCGAAAAGGTAAGTTTGGCTAGCTTAAAAGGAAAGATCGTTATTCTGGATTATTGGGCAACTTGGTGCGGTCCTTGCGTAGCCTCGTTTCCGGGGATGCAGAAAGCCCTCGCTAAATATGCAAACAACCCGAACGTTGTATTTCTATTTGTAAACACCTGGCAAACTGAAGATAACCGCGAAAAACTGGTAACCGATTTTATTGCTGAAAAGAAATACAATTTCAATGTGCTGTACGATACCAAAAATGCTAAAGATCCTTCAAAATTTGATGTGGTAAGTGCTTATAAAGTTGATGGAATACCCACAAAATTTGTAATCGACGGAGAAGGGAACATCAGGTTCAAAGCAGTTGGCTTTTCGGGATCTGATGATGGTGTAGTGAAAGAAATCGATTCGATGGTAAGTTTGCTGGCTCCTAAAGAATCGAGCAAATAGGTCGTGTTCTTATAGATAACATTAATGATAGTGATCGTCATTTCGAATGAGTTATAGTTGCTGGTTAGATTTCTCAGCTTTGCTACGCTTCGTTCGAAATGACGATCTTTGTTAATAATCTATACGCATCGGCGATGTTTCCCAGAGCTTAAATGCCTCCATTGCTTCAGTACGCATTAGCTGTACAATGGGTAAACTTCTATGTTCCATTGGTTTTTCGAGCTCTTCATAAATAAATTTATCGCTGAAACCAATTTGCTCAGCATCTGTTTTGGTGTTGGCATAATAAATGGTTTCAATGCGAGCCCAATAAATGGCGCCCAGACACATGGGGCAGGGTTCGCAGCTGGTGTAAACCACACAACCGCTCAGATCGAAAGTATTCAGGGCTTCACAGGCCAGGCGGATCGCCGATACCTCTGCATGCGCCGTCGGATCGTTGGTAGCAGTAACTCTATTGGCCGAGCCGGCAATAAACTTTCCGTCTTTTACAATTACCGCGCCGAAGGGACCGCCCACGCTTTCGCTCACATTTTTTACCGATAGCGCAATGGCCATCTGCATAAATTCTTCGTGTTGTTTGTTGTTTTCCATTAGCAAACCAGAGCAAAAAAAATGCCCCGATTTTAGGCGGGGCATTCGAAATGAATATTTTTTAACTTATTTTTTGCTGTATTCAGCGTTTAAGCCTTTAATTACTTCCGAGGTCACATCTAAGCTCTCATCAGCAAATAAAATAGCACTATTGCCTTTCGAATATGTTAAAACCATTTTATAGCCTTTTTCTTTGGCATAACCTTTTAAGTAGTCAGCAACCTTATCATAAAGTTTTTCATTTTCGGCAGCTTGTTCGTTTTGTAGTGCAGCACCGGCATTTTGCTGGTAAGTTTGCAGCTCTTGTTGTTTACGCTGTAAACGCTCTTCAGTGCTCTTGCGCTGATCTGCCGATAAAGTTTGTGCAGCTTGTTGGTACTGGGCCAATTCTCTTTGGAACGCCTGACCTTTAGCTTGCATATCTGCCTGAGCATTTTTCGTTTTACCTTCAAATTTCACTTTAAGATCTTTGAAGTATTCGTATTTGGTTAATAACGAATCAGAGTTTACATATACAATTTTCTCAGATGGAGAAACGGTTGCGGTAGTGCTATCTGTTTTTTTGGTTTCAGTAGTTTTAGCTTCTTTGTTTTGACATGCAGAGAAAGCCGTAATTAATGCAGCCGATGCAAATAAACCAAAGGTTTTGAAGGTTCTTCTTTCCATTATTGTTTAATAAATTTTAGCAAACTTATATAAATTAGTTTTGATATGCAATTTAATGAAAGGCCTATTGCATACCTCTGGGTTTTGAGGTGGGCGTTTTGTGGTAAGCATTTCAGCCATTAACTCATGCTGTGGCCTTGAAGATAAGCCTATAGTTGATAATTGTTTTAGCAGCTGCGGTTTTGAAAAGCAAAGTCCCCCTTTCAAACGGTTGTACGTCCCGCTGTACGCTTTATTGCATGTTCGCTGCCATCGGGTTTGGTTGGCCCGGCTGGTACTGCTATTTGGGGCTGCAGGGTGCCCATAGCAGATTTCAGAACACGAACCTTTCCTATACGAACGGAAACGCCAATTGTACAATTGGCTACCCATCAATCGTTCCTACGGAACGCAATGAGGGTTTATTCATTCACATTCCGTGTAGAAAACCATGGGTGAAAAAGATCCTTTTTTTTACCTTTAAACACAACAGGAGAGGCTTTTGGCGCAATCTTTTAACACCTTAAAACTTATCCACATATTAGTTTAAGTGCCAAAAAATGCGTATTTTTGATACTTATTGTTTTTAATTAATATATGAGCGAAGAACAGGATTTAAAGTCAAATTATTCGGCAGATAATATACAGGTTTTAGAAGGTTTAGAAGCGGTGCGTAAGCGCCCTTCAATGTATATAGGAGATACTGGTGTAAAAGGTTTACACCATTTAGTGTACGAGGTTGTAGACAACTCAATTGATGAGGCTTTGGCCGGTCATGCAGACACCATTGACGTTAGGATTTTAGAGGGAAACTCCATCAGGGTAGAAGATAACGGCCGTGGTATCCCGACTGGTATCAATACCAAAGAAAATAAATCTGCATTAGAAATCGTTATGACGGTTTTACACGCCGGTGGTAAATTTGATAAAGATACTTATAAGGTTTCTGGAGGTTTACACGGTGTGGGGGTAAGTTGCGTTAACGCCTTATCAACCGATTTAAAAGCTGAAGTACACCGCGAAGGTAAAATCTGGATGCAGGAGTACAAAATTGGGGTTCCTCAATACGATGTAAAAGAAGTTGGAACAACGGATAAACGTGGTACAATTGTAACTTTTACACCCGATCCAACAATTTTTACCCAAACTACAGAGTATAAATATGATACTTTAGCTGGCCGTTTACGCGAGTTGGCTTTCTTAAATAAAGGCATTACCTTAACCTTAACCGATGAGCGTGAAACATTGGCAGATGGTACTTTCTTCTCAGAAACTTTCCACTCGGAAGGTGGTTTGAAAGAGTTTGTTGCCTTTTTAGATGGTACACGTACTTCGATTTTAGCTGAGCCGATTTACATTGAGGGTATTAAAAACGGTATCCCGGTTGAATTGGCTTTTCAATATAACGATAGCTATTCGGAGAATGTACACTCTTACGTTAACAACATTAATACTCACGAAGGTGGTACACACATTGCAGGTTTCCGTAGGGGTTTAACACGTACTTTAAAAAACTATGCCGATAAGGAAGGTTTGTTAAAGAACGTAAAAATGGAAATTACCGGTGATGACTTTAGAGAAGGTTTAACCGCTGTAGTTTCGGTAAAAGTACAAGAGCCTCAATTTGAAGGACAAACCAAAACCAAACTGGGTAACAGTGAGGTAATGGGTTCGGTAGATGTGGCTGTGGGCGAGGCGCTTGGTAACTATTTGGAAGAAAATCCGAAAGAAGCCAAAATGATTATCAACAAGGTAATTTTAGCAGCTACGGCACGTGCTGCGGCACGTAAAGCCCGCGAAATGGTGCAGCGTAAAAGTGTAATGGGCGGTTCTGGTTTACCGGGTAAACTGGCCGATTGCTCTGATAGTGATCCAGAAAAATGCGAAATCTACTTGGTAGAGGGTGATTCGGCAGGTGGTACTGCTAAACAAGGTCGCGATAGAAACTACCAGGCTATTTTACCTTTAAAAGGTAAGATCCTGAACGTAGAGAAAGCGATGGAGCACAAAATTTACGAAAACGACGAGATTAAAAATATGTTTACGGCTATTGGCGTAAGCATTGGTACACCTGAAGACAATAAAGCTTTAAACTTAACCAAACTGCGTTACCATAAAATCGTAATCATGACGGATGCTGATATTGACGGTTCGCACATTACGACCCTTATTTTAACCTTCTTTTACCGTTACATGCGCGCATTAATCGAGGCTGGTTATGTTTATATTGCTTCGCCACCACTTTATCAGGTTAAAAAAGGTAAAGAGTTTGAATACTGCTGGAATGATGTACAACGCGATGCAGCTGTACAACGTTTAAAAGGTGCAGGTAAAGAAGAAAGTGTAAATATTCAGCGCTATAAAGGTTTAGGAGAGATGAATGCCGAACAGCTTTGGGATACTACCTTAAACCCAGCTACGCGTACATTATTACAGGCAACTATCGAAAGTGCTGCAGAGTGCGATCATACTTTCTCTATGTTAATGGGTGATGAGGTTGCCCCACGTAGAGAGTTTATCGAACGTAATGCGAAATATGCGAAAATTGATGCTTAATTAAGCTTAAAGCTTACAGCTAAATAATTAACCCTTTTCAAGTTAAATCTTGGAGAGGGTTTTTTGTTTACTATGAGTATAATTTATCTGTTGAATGGTAACATATGGCTGCACTACAAGACAAAAAAGCCGTTCAGCATGCTGAACGGCTTTTATTTTTATACACTCCCATAAATTTCCATCATCCAAGGGAAAAAATATGGACTTAACTAACCTCTCTACTAGAGATTTTTTTTGGGCCTGCTACAGGATATAGTAAGATCCTACAGGAGCCAGTTCGGTTTGAGGTTTGTCCTCGTATATTTTATTATCATCGAGCATTTGGCAAAGATCGCGCTCAATGTTTCTGCAAATGGTTGTAGTTGGCGTATCGGTAGGTTTATTTTCAAAAGGATCTTGAAGATGAACGGCCATTTTTTCTACCAATAGGAAAAATGCTGCAATAGCCACTACCAAAGGCACTTCCATGTAACCAAAATATTCTATTAAACCAAAAGGTAAAAGCACAATGAATAAATGGATAGACATATTGATGTATTTGCTATAGGTAACCGGGAAAACGGTGTTTTTGATCCTTTCCGATCCACCCATGTGGTTACATAAGGCTGTAATAGTTTTATCAATTTCTATCTGTTGGTATTTATTTATCCAGCCTTCCTGTAATGCCTTTTTTAAATCCATGGCATGAAGTTCCAATATAGAAGTAGTTACATTTTTACGTTTTTTAATAAAAGCAACTTCTTCCGCAGAAAGATATTCTTCCAGGTCCTTGCGGGCATTAAAGCCTCTTAATGCTTTGCTAAGCGCGTAACACCAGGCGATTTGCCTTTTAATAAAACATTCTTTAAACTCCTCTACTTCTTCTAAACCGTAAGGGTTTTCAACAAACGATAGTATTTGGCGTGAAATGGTCCTCGAATCGTTTACTATGGCGCCCCATAATATCCTGGCTTCCCACCATCTATCGTAAGCCTGGTTAGAACGGAAGGCCAGCAATAGTGAAATTATGGTTCCCAATAAAGCGGGTACGGCAACGGGGATGGATATGCGGGTGACATGAAAGTTTTCATATAATACCACAATACCTATAGAATAGCCTATCACAAATAGGAGTTCTTTTTTGATCTTTCCGAATATATATGTGAGCGGAATATTATTTCGTAACAGCATAATCTAAAATTTAATGTTATTGTTAAGCATTTGCTTCCTGCAAACGCACTTCGTTTATTTTTGTATCGATTAACTTTTCGGTAGCATGCACCGTTAAGGTGTTTAACAGGATTACTTTACAGCCAGAACGTGCTGTTAGTATTTGGGGATCGATACTAAATTTATTGATCGGTGTAAAGTCGTAGCCCTTTAAATAGGCAATACAATCTACATCGAAAGCTTCGATAAAATTTTTAAAGGCGGCAACCGTACTGCCATAAAAATATTCAATCCCGATTGCATTAATCTGTTGTGCGTATTTTGCTTTGGCTTCGTTTAATTTTTGGTAAAATTCATCGCTCACATTTTCGTAATCGCGGCTGCGGCGACTCAACATCAGCATATCGGTTATCGAATCTGATAGTTTAAAAGCATGTACGAAGATGATATTCAGCTTTTCATTTTGTTGGTTCAGAACAAGCGCATCTATAATGTTAAGGCTTGCTATTTTAAAATCGGTAGGCACTAATACTGTTTTCATGGCTTTATCTTTGTTTAAATCAATCAAAAATTTATTTAATACAAGTTTAGCCCGATGTTATTATAGCCAAATAAGAGTGAGATTAGAATGAGATTAGAACGCACTCCTTTTCGGAATTCTTTGGTTAACTGTTTAAATTGGTTAATCGGTTAATTGTTTTTGTGACAGATTGTTAAATTGTTGGAAGGTTGTAATGTTTGAATACTTTTCTTTTACCCAAGCTGTCATTCTGAATGAAATGAAGAATCTTTTTAGTAGGGTGGTTAAGGGAATTATCTAAATTAGATCCTGAAACAAGTTCAGGAGGATGTTGCGGAAGAATTATTGCTGTTCGATTAACTCCATAGCCTAATCAACCAATGAATGAACTAATGACCAATTAACGCTCTGCAAGTACAGTTAAGCGGTTTAAACAATTAATTCTTTGTACGAATAATCAATAATACAGTTCGCAATTGGCAGTTTGCAAGTACCAATGAACTAATGACCAATGAACTAATGAACCAATTAACCCTTAGTAGGCAACAAAACCTTAATTTCTGTGCCAATACCCTCCTGCGATTTGATGGCAATGCTGCCTCTGTGGAGGCGGATAATATTTAATGAAAGTGGAAGGCCAACGCCATAGCCTTTAAAATCATTTGTGTTCGAAGCCCGGTAAAATGGTTCGAATATGTGCTGGATATCGGTTTGTGGGATACCGATGCCCCTATCAATTACGGCAATGGAAAGCATGTTGGCATTACTTTCTATGCTTATACTTACCAGGTTTTCATTTGAGTATTTGCAGGCATTGCTAACAATGTTGCTAATGGCCAGTTTAATCAGGTTCTTATTTACTTTTAGCGAGAGGAGTTCATCATCATCGGGCAGTTTGCTAAAATCGATCTCTATCTTACTGTTTGGGTGTACCTGGTTAACCGATTCTTTAATTTCCCAGAGCAGTTCATCCATCCTGACCTCTTCCCAGGGTTGGTTTTTGCCATTAAAGCCCGATTGGGCCAGACCCAATAAACTGGTTAAAATGTGCTCAAGCCTTTCTGCCTCATCTTTAATTTTTGATAAGGCTTTTTCCTGTTTGGCTTTGTCTTCGATGGTTTTCATGGCCAGTTCAACTTCACCGCTTATAATGGTTAAAGGTGTTCTTAATTCGTGGGAGGCATTGCTGATAAAGTTGTTTTGGGTTTCAAAAGCTGTTTCCAAACGGTTAAGCATATTGTTAAAGGTTTGGGCCAGTTGCGACATTTCATCGTTCCCTGCTTTAACATCCAGCCGCAGGTGCAGATTTTCGGCCTTTATCTTTTTAACGCTCTTGATGATGTTCCGGAGCGGCATTAACATGTAATTGGAAAATCTCCAGCCCACTACGAATGAAAGTATAACTGATAGGAAAAAACCGATGATCAGAATTCTTTGCAGGTCTTTTAATTCTCTAAACCCAAAAGGATCGTTTGCCGAAACAATAACAATGTAACCTGAATTGGCATTTTTAAAGAATTTTCCGGCATAAAAATGGTTCTCTATCCTATAGCGGGCCATGTTTCCTGCCTTTATGCGGTTGTAAAAGCTAAGCGGCAATTCCCGGTCTATGGTTTTGGGTATTTGATCGGCATCAAAAATAAATTCCTGCTCAGAGGGGAGCCTCTCTAAATATTGGTTACGCATTTTAGCATAAACTTTATTGTTTTCATCTTCATAAAGCTTAATCTGAGCAGCTATCCTTACCCTGGCCTCTAAGCGTTTGTAAAAATCCTCGAATGCAAACTCGTTAGAAAAATACCATACAAAACCACTCAAGAGCGAAATGATTACTGCCGATAAAATGGCAAAAAGTAAAGTGATCTTTTTGGTGATCTGCATCTATTTTTCTTTTAATACGTAGCCCAGGCCAACTGCTGTATGGATAATTTTTTGATCGGTATTTTTATCTATCTTCTTGCGGAGATAATTTACGTACACATCTACCACATTGGTGCCGAGGTTAAAGTCTATATCCCAAACGTTTTCTAAAATATCAATCCTTGATAAAATTTTCCCCTTATTTTTAGCCATGTATTCCAATAATCGGTATTCGGTTGCGGTGAGTACAATTTCCTTTTGGTTACGCCTCACTGTTTTTGCACTTAAATTGAGCTGTAGATCGGCAATGGTAATAATCTGATCTTGCGTAATTGCACCATTATACCGCCTAAGCAGCATGCGGATACGCGCAAACAGCTCTGCAAATTTGAAAGGTTTGATCAGGTAATCATCTGCACCGTTATCCAGTCCGTTTACTACATTTTCGGTTGTACCAAGTGCGGTAAGCATAATCACCGGCGTGTTGGGCTTATGGGTTTTTATAATTTTGCACAGCTCGAGGCCATTTATCCCAGGTAGCATGATATCGAGTATAATCAGATCAAACTGATTCTCCATGGCCATCTGTTTCCCAATCAATCCATCAGGTGCCACACTTACCGTAAAGCCCTCTTCGGTTAAGCCTCTCGATACCACAGAAACAACGCTTGGTTCGTCTTCTACAAGTAATAAATTCATTTGGTAGCAAGTAATCTAAAAAAATGTGAATTACAAAATGTTAATTAATGATTGGCTGATTTTTAATGTTTTTTTAACGCAAAGTCGACACAATTGTTTGGTTTGATACAAATTAAGACAAAAAAAAGCCCCTTTGCAGAGGCTTTGTAAGTTTTATGGAAGGTTGGTGCCATATAAGGCATCTGAGTGCCACATAATCTTAAATTTTCTTAAATTCCTCATGTTGTGCCATAAGCGCATGTTGCACAATGAAATCTTAAACAGTTTAGATTCTTAAATGGTTAAAAAACAATATGACTTTTGTTTTATGACCACCTTAAACATCTTAAGTATTTAAGTCATCCATGTTACAATCTTACTAAAATGATAAAGTTAACTTCCTTTTTCTGATTTCTCTTTCAAGGATTTCAGTCCATCTTCGAAATCTTTACCGATCATTTTATCCATGCTTACAAATACACACATCCATTTCGAAACCATATTGTTTTCGCCGCTCATGCTCCAGGTTACTTTTTGTCCTGCGCTTTCTGGTGCGATATCAAATTTGGTATCGGCCAAACTTTCAAAAGGTTTAATAAATTTTAGTTCGATATCAACCTGTGCGTTCGGTTTAACCGTTAATATTTTCATTGAACCCTGACCGGTTTCTTTGCCTTCCCACTCGTATAAATGACCAGGCTGCTCAGGAGTTCCAGAGTATGTAATTTTAGCGCTAGGTTCCATTTTTGCCCAAGGATTCCATTTGTAGAATTCTTTAAAATCGGCAATGTTTTTGTAAATAATGCTGTCTGGAGCATTAATAACGGTACTGCGGCTAACAGAATAAGTTTTCGGTAAAACAAGGCCACCGATAACGAAGATAATTGCCAATACGACAATAATCCCCAATAAGATTTTCAGAAATTTCATGTTTGATTATTTGTTTGTTCTCTTAAATTTATAAAGAAAGCAGTATAAAACAAAACAAATTTCTTAAACGATCTTGATTTTGGTATCGGGCGCATTTAATTTAAAATGCATTAAATCGGCAATAGATTGTGCTTTTTGTTTAATCAGTTCGGCGTTAGCACCGGCAAAAAGATCATCAACGGTTTGGTAGAACAGGTTTTTCCAGGTTTCAAATTCTAATGTCTGCAGAGGAACTTTATTGTTCAGTGCAAAATGTGTAAGCATGGGGTTGCCTTTGTAAACCGCTTTAGCAAAAAGAATACTTTCCCAAAAATCGTACATTTTAGGTAAGTGGTGCTGCCAATCTACCTTTGCAATATCAGTAAATATCGGCCCCAGTTTACTGTTTTGCTGTATCCTTTGATAAAAAGTATCTACCAGCAGGATAATATCTGCTCTGTTATGAATATCTTTTTTCATATCGCAACGTGTTTAAATTTAAAAAACCGAAAACTGTTAAGGATAGCCAAGTTATAATTATGGGCCTTAAATTTTACGGAAGCTTCTAAAAAAATGATCCCTCCAATTAGGCCGGCCCAGAAAATGGCGCAATAACCTGCAGTTAGCTTTTTCATTTGCTACAAATATCACCTAAAATGAACTGTAAAAAATGATTTTAGTCATAAAATGAAATTAAACTTATTTGTAGAGCCTCAATAGCAATTTGTTATAATCGATTACCGCTTTATATTCCATTAAAATATCGCCTCCAATAATGCCCATAATGGGAGGATGGCCAAACTGTTCGTAAGTTTCGCTTACCGATTGCAGATCGAAGGCTACGGTTTCGTAATGTTTGATTTTTAGTTTGCCTATTTTGAGCTCCGGTATAGTAGCCTGTATGGTTGTTGTGGTGGTAAAAAGGGTGGCGGCATTTATCTCGTCCGAAACCTGTAAGGTTTCTGAAAGATGTTTTTCAATTAATGCTTTATCGAAAACACTTCTGGATGCACCGGTATCGACAACAACAAGGTGGGTTTCTTTAAAAACAAGTACTTCCACCAAAAGGTGGAAGCCATCATCTTGTAAGTTTATCAGTTTAAGTGGGATTGAAATTGATCTCATTGTTTGTTCATGTCTAATGCCCTTCCGCTATGCTTTGGGTGACAATTTATTTAATCGAAAAAAATAGCCACGGAGGCACAGAAATTCACAGAAGATTAATCTGTTCCATGCTTCTGTGTTTCCGTGGCAAAAAACGCTTATAAAAGTACGTTATTCATATTTCCAACGGCATCGGCGATCAAGGGTGACATATTTAATTGAAAAAATAGCCACGGAGGCACGGAAATTCACAGAAGATTAATCTATTCCGTGCTTCTGTGTTTCCGTGGCAAAAAAGCTTGTAAATAAGGATTAAACCAATTTCATTTCTACCAGTACGTTATTCATATTTCTAACGGCATCGGCACTTTTGTTAAATGCAGCCTGTTCTTCGGCTGTTAATTTAAAATCAACAATTTTTTCCCATCCGTTACGGCCGATGATTACCGGCACGCCCAGGCATATATCTTCCTGTCCGTATTCGCCTTCTAAAGAAACGCAGCAGGTAAACAGTTTTTTCTCATCGCGTAAAATGGCTTCAACCAATGCGGCGCCTGCAGCACCCGGGGCATACCAGGCCGATGTGCCAATTAAGCCCGTTAATGTTGCACCGCCAACCATTGTATCGGCAGCAAGTTTATCCAGTGTGGCTTTATCCAATAAATTACTTACAGGTAAGCTTTGGTAGGTAGCCAGGCGTGTTAATGGAATCATAGTGGTATCGCCATGACCGCCAATTACAAACCCCTGTAAATCGCTTGGGTTACAGTTTAAAGCCTGCGATAGGTAAAACTTAAAGCGGGAGCTATCTAGGGTTCCGCCCATTCCGATAATGCGGTGTTTAGGCAAGCCCAACGATTTTAAAGCTAAATAAGTCATGGTATCCATTGGATTACTGATGACAATGAAGATTGCTTCTGGAGAGAATTTTAATATACTTTCTGCAACACCTTTTACAATGCCTGCATTAATGCCAATCAGTTCTTCGCGGGTCATTCCCGGTTTGCGCGGTAAGCCTGAGGTAATTACCACTACATCCGATCCTGCTGTTTTGCTGTAATCGGCTGTTACGCCTGTAATTTTGGTATCGAAGCCCAAAAGGGTTGCGGTTTGCATCATGTCAATCGCTTTACCTTCGGCAAAACCTTCTTTAATATCTAACAGAACTAGTTCGTTCGCTAATTCTTTGCGGGCAATATTATCTGCACAAGTGGCACCAACTGCGCCTGCGCCAACAACCGTTACTTTCATATATCTTATTTATTTTAATGGTTTGCGTATTGTTAAATATTAATCGAAGGTAGAAATAAATATAAGCTTTAAAAATCCTTTTCAAAACTTTGTAGGCAGGTGCCTTTAAGATTGGCTTTCGGACACGAACATTTATGAATTTTATTCCGAGGAACGAAGTCGATAACGTTATGGGAGAAAACTGTTCTGTTTATTAAAAAAGTGATTGTGTATGGCTTGCATTAAATTATGAAAGAGAAACAAAACTTATTGGATGCTGAGCAATTGACACTTGCGGCCAAAGAATTCACAGTCGAAGTCAAACATTGGTTCACGATCATTAAAACTTTATCGCTAGTCTGCTGGTTATTGATTAAAGCCTATCGCAATGGAAAATAAACCGATTTCGAATATAGATTATAAAGCCTTTGAGGGCAAATGGTATTCTTTATACTCCATACCAACCTTATTGGATAAGCATTGGAAACAAACTGCCGAAACTTATACGCTGGCCGATGAGGATCATTTTGACGTATATACCACCTACCACAAAGACGGCAAGCCCGAAGAAAAATCGATCACCTCTAAACTGTTTTTTGATGATGAAAAAGCAGATGGGGATATGAAAGCCCAATTTTTATGGCCTTTTAAAATTGGTTATTGGGTGATTGAACTGGCCGACGATTACAGTTATGTGGTAGTGGGGCATCCAGATGAAAAGTACCTGTTTATTATGGCCCGCGAACCCAAAATGGAAGCCGATTTACTGGTGCATATTATTGAAAGGTGCAGGCGGAAGGGCTATGAGGTGAGCGAACTGGTGAGTCAGGAACATTTTTAGATTTTCTAGTTGTCATTCAGAGCATAACGAAGAATCTTTTTGTTATTTAGCGTTATTTAGGTTTCGGGTTGTGGCGACACGAACCGGGGCGATAGAACATTTTTTAGTCTTGATGCTTTAAACATCGGAGGTTTTTAAAACTTTTGTTTTTTCTCTCCACGCCCATGGTTCGCGTCCTCACGAACCATTTGCTTATGCTTCATCAAACTACTGGCTTTCTTCAATAAACCTGATAGGTTTGTTTGCTTATTTTGTTGATAAAATCCTGACAACTTCAGCATGCAAATTCGTTATTTTTGAAGAACCGTTATTATTCTACAACGGTTAATTCTTTACCGCATATATGTACTTAATTTTTGATACTGAAACCACTGGTTTACCACGCAATTACAATGCACCGATTACCGATACCGATAACTGGCCGCGCTGTATACAGATTGCCTGGCAGCTGCACGATGAGATGGGGAGATTGGTTGAACATCAGGATTATCTGGTAAAACCAGAGGGCTTTAATATTCCGTACGATGCCGAAAGGATTCACGGTATTTCTACCGACCTGGCTGCCGAGCAGGGTATTGACTTTGATGAAATGCTGGCCAAATTTAATGAAGTTTTAGGCAAGGCCAAGTTTATTGTTGGACAGAATGTTGGCTTCGATGTAAACATTATGGGCTGCGAATTTCACCGTTTTGGTGTAGCCAACCGCTTGGCCGAACTGCCCGTTTTAGATACCTGTACAGAAGTTACTGCCCAATTACTCCAATTGCCCGGTGGTAGGGGTGGAAGGTTTAAATTACCTACTTTAACCGAATTGCACGCTTATTTATTTGGGGTGCCATTTAACGAGGCGCACAACGCAACTGCCGATGTGGAGGCTACCACGCGCTGTTTCTTGGAGCTGGTAAAAAGAGAGGTTTTTAAAAAAGAAGAATTACTGGTAGATGCCGAATACTTTCCGCGTTTTAGGGAGGTAAACCCAGCAACAATTGAAGGGGTTGGCTTAAAGCACATCAATTTAAAAGCTGCTTCGGATGAAATCCGCAGGCGCCAGCAAAAAGCCGAAGGTGGTGGAATTTCTAAACAGGAACTTGCCGGTAATAAACAGGAGCTTGCTGCTGCAACTTTTGTGCACCTGCACAACCATACCCAATTTTCGGTACTGCAGAGTACTATTAGCATCCCTGATCTGGTAAAAGCAGCTGCGGCCCAAAAAATGCCAGCAGTAGCCATGACAGATCATGCGAATATGATGGGGGCTTTCCACTTTGTAAACCATGTTTTAAACCACAATAAAGCTGCCGAGGCTAAAAATGCTGCGGCAATTGAAGCTGGCGAGCGCCCTACAGAGGTGGTAATGACGCCTGTGGTCGGGGTGGAGTTTTTTGTATGTAACAATCACTTAGACCGTACCGCAAAAGATAACGGCTACCAGATGGTACTTTTGGCCAAGAACAAAAAAGGCTACCATAATTTAGCTAAAATGTCGTCTATAGCCTATACCAAAGGTTTTTATTACGTTCCACGTATAGATAGGCAGATTATTGAGCAATATAAAGAAGATATTATTGTGCTTTCGGGTAATCTTGGCGGAGAGATTTCGAACAAGATCTTAAACCTTGGCGAAAACCAGGCCGAAGAAGCATTGCTTTGGTGGAAAGCGCAGTTTGGCGATGATTTTTACATCGAGGTAATGCGCCACAACCAGGAAGATGAAGACCGTGTAAACGAAACCCTGGTTGCGCTGGCCCGGAAACATGCTGTTAAACTGATAGCCACCAATAATACCTATTACGTAAATAAAAAAGATGCCAATGCGCACGATATTTTGCTTTGCGTAAAGGATGGAGAGAAACAGGCAACGCCGATTGGCCGTGGCCGTGGCTACCGTTATGGTTTGCCAAACCAGGAATATTATTTTAAATCGGGTGATGAAATGAAGGCCCTTTTTGCCGATCTGCCCGAAGCGATTTTAAATATCCAGGAAATTATAGATAAGATTGAGATTTATAAACTCGCCCGCGAGGTGCTCTTACCTAAATTCGATATTCCTGATGAATTTTTGGTGGACGAAGATGAGGCTGATGGCGGAAAGCGTGGTGAAAATAAATTTTTAAGGCATTTAACTTACGAAGGGGCAAAACGCCGCTACGGTGTTTTAAAAGATGATGTTATTGAGCGTTTGGATTTCGAGCTGGCTACCATCGAAAAAACGGGTTACCCCGGTTACTTCCTCATTGTACAGGATTTTATTGCCGAGGCACGTAACCTGGATGTATCGGTAGGGCCTGGAAGGGGATCGGCAGCTGGTTCTGCTGTTGCTTACTGCCTGGGTATTACCAATATCGACCCCATTAAATACGATCTGCTTTTTGAACGTTTCTTAAATCCCGATAGGGTTTCCATGCCCGATATCGATATCGATTTTGATGATGAGGGCCGTGGCCGGGTTATGGATTATGTAATTAACAAATATGGGTCGAACCAAGTGGCCCAGATTATTACTTACGGTACCATGGCCGCAAAATCATCCATTCGCGATACTGCACGTGTGCTGGATCTTCCACTGTTCGAGGCTGATAAAATTGCAAAGCTTATCCCCAATATGAAGCTGGCCAAAATCTTTAACCTCGATGAAAAGAGTTTGAAAGAAGCTTTGCGCCCAGATGAGTACGAACGCGTGGTAGAACTGAAGAACCTGGGAAGCCTGAAAGATTTGAGCGCCGAAACCATTCAACAGGCGCAGGTTTTGGAAGGCTCTTTAAGAAATACAGGTATCCACGCCTGTGGGGTAATTATTACACCTAGCGATATTACCAATTTTGTTCCGGTTTCGGTTGCCAAAGATTCTGACTTATATGTTACCCAGTTTGATAACTCGGTTGTAGAAAGCGCAGGTTTGTTGAAAATGGATTTCTTGGGCTTAAAAACCTTAACCCTGATAAAAGATACTGTTAAACTGGTAAAAAAGAGGCATAGCATCGACCTTAACCCTGATAATTTCCCGATTGATGATGTACTTACCTACGAGCTTTTCCAGCGTGGCGAAACCATCGGGATTTTCCAGTACGAGAGTCCGGGGATGCAGAAATACATGAAGGAGCTTAAGCCAACGGTTTTCGACGATTTAATTGCCATGAACGCCTTATACCGCCCGGGACCGATGGAGTATATTCCCAGTTTCGTTCGCCGTAAAAATGGTGAAGAGGAAATTAAGTACGATTTAGATGCCTGTGAGGAATATTTAAAGGAAACTTACGGAATTACGGTTTACCAGGAGCAGGTAATGCTTTTATCGCAGAAACTGGCTGGCTTTACCAAAGGCGAGGCCGATGTTTTGCGTAAGGCAATGGGTAAGAAACAGAAAGACGTTCTGGATAAAATGAAACCTAAATTTGTGAAACAGGCGGCAGAAAAGGGTCACGATGCCACAACTTTAGAGAAAATATGGAAAGATTGGGAAGCTTTTGCGTCCTACGCCTTCAACAAATCGCACTCTACCTGTTACGCATGGATTGCCTATCAAACGGCATACCTAAAAGCACATTACCCTGCCGAGTACATGGCTGCGGTACTTTCTAACAACATGAGCGATATTAAGCAGGTGGCTTTCTTTATGGAAGAGTGCCGCCAGATGAGTGTTACCGTATTGGGCCCCGACGTAAACGAATCTGACCTGAAATTCTCGGTTAACGCCAAAGGAGAAGTCCGTTTTGGTATGTCGGCGGTGAAAGGCGTTGGTGAAAAAGCGGTAGAGAGTATTATTGAAGAACGGTTAACCAACGGACCGTATAGCACGGTATACGATTTTGCAAAACGGTCTAACACCCGTATCGTTAACAAAAAAGCTTACGAGAGTTTTGTGTACAGCGGTGCTTTTGATGCTTTTGGCGGACACAGGGCTCAATATTTTTACATTGGCCCCAACGATAAAATGAACGGCATTGAGAAGATTATCAAATATGCCAACGATTTTCAGAACAATGAAAATACCTCTCAGGCTTCGTTGTTCGGAGGCTCAAAAGCCGATCTGATTTTAGAGCCATCGCTGCCTGTTTCGCCTGAGTGGGCCTTAATGGACCGTCTAAAATATGAAAAAGATGCCATCGGGATTTTCCTTTCGGGGCACCCATTGGATAACTATAAACTGGAACTCGATAAGTTTTGTACCCATAGCGTTAAACAGCTCAGCATTATCAATAAAGTGAGGATGGGCGATAGCAATGAAGAAGTACTGGCCGAATTTGATAAACTGAAAAACCGCGAGCTTTGTGTAGGCGGTTTGGTGGTAACAGCTTCGCAACGGATTACTAAAACAGGTAAGCCTTTTGGAACCTTTGTTTTTGAAGATTATGACGATGCCAGTGAAATGGCCCTGTTTGGAGAAGATTTCTTGAAATTCAAATCATTTTTAACCGAAGGCTATTTCTTGCAGATCAGGGGTAGGGTAGGCGAACGTTTCGGCAAAGCAGGCGATTGGGAATTTAAGATTACCGCCATTAACTTAATGTCTGAACTGAGGGATAAACTGGCTAAAAGTTTAACCATCCAGGTGCCTATTGAACGGGTTAATGATCAATTGATGCGCGAAATCGAATCGATATTAGCAGACAATAAGGCAAACTCAGAGCAACAGAACTGCCAACTTAACTTTGCTGTTTTTGATAGCGAAAAGCAGATTATGCTCGATTTACCTTCCAAGAATCTGAAAATAAACCCTAATAACAAGTTTCTGGAACAATTGCTCGGCCTAAATGTTGTTAATTATAAGCTTAACTAAGGTAAAAGGCCGAAGGTAAAAGGCTGAAGGCTTAGGCGCTCAAAACCTTCCACCCTCAACCTTTATACCCTCTACCTCAAAATAATGTCAAATTGACATTACAGATGTGTTGGCATTACAATTGAATACATATATTTGAACATAAAAAAAATAATTATGGCATTAGAAATCACAGATGCAAACTTCGAGGAGCTTGTATTAAAATCAGATAAACCCGTATTAGTAGATTTTTGGGCAGAATGGTGTGGCCCTTGTCGCATGGTTGGTCCAGTAGTAGAAGAAATTGCTAAAGAATATGATGGTAAAGCGGTAGTTGGAAAAGTAAACGTTGATAACAACCCTCAAATTTCAATGCAGTTTGGTATCCGTAACATCCCAGCTTTATTATACTTTAAAGATGGCCAGGTGGTAGATAAACAAGTTGGTGCAGTTCCAAAATCGATATTAGCCGATAAATTAAACAAGCAGTTAGCTTAGTTTAAGCATAAAGCCAAAAGGTGAAAGCCCGAAAGCTTGTAACATATTTAAAACCCAAGTTCATTTGATGGATTTGGGTTTTTTTTATGGAAAATATTTTTGTTTCTTTAATAAAAACTACAAATCATGCCCATTAACCTATTTAACCATAAAACTCTTGGTGTTTTACTCGCAGGATTAGCCTTTAACTGTGCAAATATTGCCTGTGTTTCGGCACAAAACCCGGTAGAAACCAACGAACCCTCTGCAGATTATAAGCCGGCCTTTGAAGGACAGACCAGAATTGCAGGTGTAAAAACGAAAACAACACTTGATGTATCTGTTTTAAATGAGAAATTAGAAAACCCTTGGGCCATTTCTGTACTGCCTAACGGGGGTTTTTTAATTACCCAAAAACAAGGTACCATGGTTATTCTAACTGCCGACGGAAAATCGAGCAAAAAGATAACAGGTTTACCTAAGGTAGATCCATCTGGTCAGGGCGGTTTATTGGATGTTACCCTCGATCCGAACTTTGCCAAAAACAGGATGATTTACTGGGCGTATTCAGAGCCTCAGGATAAAGGTGTTTTATTGGCCATTGCCAAAGGCAAATTATCGGCCAGCGAAACAACTGTAGAAAATCAGACCGTTATTTACCGTGCAACACCTGCTTACGGCGGTAAATTGCAATACGGCTCGCGCATTGTTTTTGATAAAAGCGGAAACCTCTTTGTGAGTACCGGCGAGCGCTCGGGCGGCGATATCAGGATCCAAGCGCAGTACTTAAACTCTTCGCTGGGCAAAATTTTACACCTTACCACTGATGGAAAAGCTGTTGCCAATGGTCCGTTTGCAGGCAAAGCCGATGCCAAGCCAGAAATTTATGCTTTGGGTTTACGCAATCCTGATGGCCTGGCCATTAACCCGCAAACCGGCGATTTATGGGAGGCAGAATTTGGTCCTAAAGGTGGCGATGAAGTAAATATTATTAAACCGGGTAAAAATTATGGCTGGCCAATTATTACCTACGGAACAGAATATAGCGGTAAAAAAGTAGGCGATGGCATTCAGCAAAAAGAAGGAATGGAGCAACCGGTTTATTACTGGAATCCGAGCATTTCTCCGGGCTGTATTGCATTTTACAACGCAAACAGCATTCCCGAATGGAAAGGAAATCTGTTTGTTGGCGGCTTGGGCGGTTCGCACATTATCCGTTTGGTAATTAAAGATAACAAGATTGTTGGCGAAGAAAGATTACTGGAAGGAAAAGGAGAGCGTTTTAGGGATATGGTAGAAAAGGATGGAGCACTTTATACCGTAACCGATAACGGCCATCTGTATAAAATAGCAAAGAAGTAATTTTAAGCTAAATACGATGCAGACCTCGCAGGTTTTAAAAACTTGCGGGGTCTTTTTTATTCCCAAACCTATCAGGTTTTAAAAATCTGATAGGTTCTTTAAGTTTTGCCTGTTAAAATTTTGGAAGCTTCCAAAAAACTGTGCTATAATCTTTATCCCAGATTCATTGATCGAATTATAAATTAGACCGCGAGTTAAATCTTCGAAGTCTATTGATATTTAGGCAATAACGGTGTCAATGTGATTTTAGCATTCCAATTTCGGCATGCTAATTGCTCTTACACAAATATTCCCTATTGTTTTGTTGTGATTATACTATGTTATCAAAACATTGACAATATACTAATGGAATACTCATTAAAAGAAAAAAGGAACGCCGGTATTTTATTTACTTTTTATGATCCTTTTAAATCATTACATAGCCTTGGATCGTGTTCAATATCTAGTGCATCAATAGTATTAATTATTGATACGATCCATAAGAATTATACTGTGGAAAAAAAATCTACAAAGGGCGGAATAGATATTGACTATTATTTTCATGATTCGGGAATGGTTTGGGATAAGAGGAAGTGTCTTAAATTTAATAAAAAAGCAAATTCATTAATGTTGATTGTTGAAGATGGGTTACCAAAACATTTGAGGCCAACTTGGGATGAAGCAACTAACAAAAGAATTTTGACCTTAGATAGAAGATTGCAAAAACCTGCAAGAGCATTCATTAATACTGTTGAAGAAGAAGTTGGGATACAACTAAGAATTGTGCAGGCAATGAGAACTATTGCTGAACAAAATGCTTTATACAATCAAGGTAGAACAACGCCTGGAAATATTGTAACTAAAGCCAAAGGAGGGACAAGTTATCACAATTATGGCTTAGCTGTTGATGTTGTAATTGTAAAAGAAGGGCATGCGGTTTGGAGTATTTTACCTAAGGAAGTGGTTAAAATTGGAGAGCAGCTTGGATTTGAGTGGGGAGGAAACTGGAAAGGTTTAAAGACTACCCGCATTTCCAGATGACTTTTGGTAAGAGTATTAGAGATCTAAAAAACAAAAAATAAAGAATGAAAGGGCTTTATATATTTTTAATTGGTATAATTTGTTATGGCATTAAGGATTGTGCCGTTGATAAAAGTCCGGTTATAGTTTCTACAGATACGTTATTGATCATCAGAAAAATACAGTCAGATTTTTTATCGATCAATAAACAGCTGAAATTTTTCAAAAAGAAAAGCAGAAGTGCTTCAGGAATGTCGGCAGAAGGTGGAGAAGTTGTTGGCTATTATGATAAAGGAGCAATTAAAAAGATACACTGTGTTTTATATGGGGAAACCGGAAAGTCTGAATCCGAATACTATTTTAACAGTAAAGGCCTGTTTTTCTTCTATGAAAAAGACTTTTTTTACGACAAACCGATGTATTTGAAAGATTTTAAGGTTAAAAGTGTTGTTGAAAAACGGTATTATCTGTACGGAAATCAAGTGATAAAAAAAATAATTAAGCCGAATACACAATCTGTTTTATCTTATCCTAAAATCAAAGAAGAACTCATGCGGGTTATGAATATTTTAAGTGAAGAATAGATTTCTGGATAAATTTATTCTAATTCATTACTGAACATTAGGCAATTGATAAAAAGCTTTTAAAACCTGCTAGGTCTTTTTTAAAACGGTGGGTTTTGCGTTAGGGATTGTAAGGGTTTAGTACCGATCCTTCATCGGTACCGGAGCGCAGCGCAGCCCTGAAAAGCCCGGCCTTTGCGCAGCTTAGGTAACGCCCAGATCAGTTTACAGTTATCAGTTTACAGTTTTCGGCGTTAGATTTAAAATAGAAATTTTAAGTATCAATTTTTTTGAAAATGAGCGGTTCTACGTTAATCGCATAGTGCAGCCCTGCTATCCCTCCAAGTCCTCGCTCGTGCCTCGCTGTGGGCTTTCCGTTCTATCAGGTTTATTAACAAAGCCGGAGGTTTTTGGGGCGGCAAAGAATCTGATCAGACCTCGAAGGTTTAATTCGATGTTAATCTTGTTTTTAAAGGCCTCATTGAGTGCTACGCCGTTTAAAAACCTTCGAGGTCTTTTTTAAAACGGTAGGTTTTGCGTTAGGGATTGTAAGGGTTTAGTACCGATCCTTCATCGGTACCGGAGCGCAGCGCAGCCCTGAAAAGCCCGACCCTTGGGTAACGCCCAAATCAGTTTTCAGTTGGTAGTTTTCAGTTGGCAGTTTTGTGATTTCAGTTTACCTATACTTAACCTCTAAAACTTCGGAAGTATTGGCTAATTTTTAATTTTTTTACTAAATCTTTTATTAGCTTTACCTTATGCAGGCCGTAAACTACGAGAACGAAACAAGCTATGGAAATTTAGAATTGCTTGCCCAGCAGGTGGTAGAGGGTTTTATTACTGGCTTGCATAAAAGTCCGTTCCATGGCTTCTCGGTAGAGTTTGCCGAACACCGCCAGTACAACAACGGCGATAATGTGAAAAATATCGATTGGAAACTATACGCCAAAACCGATAAACTTTATAGCAAACGTTTTGAAGAAGAAACCAACCTGCGCTGTCAGTTTGTAATCGATGTTTCTTCGTCCATGTACTTCCCCGAACCCAAAAACAACAAACTTGTTTTTGCTATTCAGGCCACGGCTTCGTTAATATACCTGTTAAAAAAACAGCGCGACGCCTTTGGTTTAAGTCTGTTTACCGATGAAATACTGTTGAACTCACCTGCAAAATCTACCACCGTACATCAAAAATATTTATTTGCCCAGTTAGAAGAGCTGTTGCATAAACCAAAGGTACATGCGCAGACCAATTTGAGCGAAGCCTTGCACCAGGTTGCAGAATTGATCCATAAACGTTCACTTGTTATTGTTTTCAGCGATCTGTTCAACTCGCAAACCAGTCACGATAAAACAGATCAGTTTTTTGATGCCCTACAGCACCTTAAGTTTAACAAACATGAGGTGGTGGTTTTTAATGTGGTAGATAAGCCAAAAGAAGTTGATTTTGACTTCGAGAACCGTCCTTACCAGTTTATTGATATGGAAACCGGCGACACCATTAAGGTGCATGCCAACCAGGTAAAGGAAAATTATACTGCCGCGGTTTCTGCTTACCGCGAGCAAATTGCCCTAAAATGTGCGCAATATAAAATTGACCTGATAGATGCAGATATGAACGAAGGTTTTTACCCCATTCTTCAGGCATATTTAATAAAAAGACAGAAATTGGGCTAAAGCTCATTTTTTGGTGAAACAACAGGCAGGGAGCGCTGTTAATTAATAACCGATTTAAATTTAAAACCCGATACTATGTTAGAAAAAGGCGCAATGGCACCCGATTTCGAATTGAATGCTACACCTGATCAAAAAATAAAACTAAAAGATTTTAGGGGCAAAAATGTAATCCTGGCTTTCTATCCGGCCGATTGGAGTCCGGTGTGCAGCGACCAGATGGCGCTTTATAACGAAATGCTGAAGTATTTTAGTAAGCACAATGCACAGCTTTTCGGTATTTCAGTTGATAGTGTTTGGTGCCACCTTGCTTTCGAAGATAACAGAAAACTGCACTTCCCGTTATTGGCCGATTTTGAGCCAAAAGGTGAGGTTTCTAAAGCTTATGGCGTGTATGATGAAAAAACTGGCGAAAGTAAAAGAGCTCTTTTTGTTATAGATGAAGAGGGGAAAATTGCCTGGAGTTATTTATCGCCTGTGGCAGTTAACCCGGGCGCAGATGGAATATTGGATGCATTGGAAGAGTTAGCAAAAAAATAGTATGAGCACATTAAAACCTGATTTAAACAGCCTTGATCATATTCAGGGTGATGAAACGGCCACTATAAGTATTGTAGAGTTTGGCGATTACCAATGCCCTTATTGTGGCAATGCCCATCCCATTTTAAAGGAAATTGAAGAAGCTTTCGGAAGTCAGATCAAGTTTGCTTTCCGCAATTTTCCACTGGTAAATGCCCATGAATTTGCATTCCCCGCTGCAATAGCCGCCGAAGCAGCTGGCTTACAAAATAAGTTCTGGGAAATGCATGATGCCCTTTATGAAAATCAATACCGCTTAAAAGCCGATCTGTTTAACGAGCTTGCCGAAACCATTGGGTTAGACCTGGAACAATTTGAGCAAGACAGTACTTCGGAAGCCATAAAAAAGAAAATAGAAGACGATTTTGAAAGCGGTGTACGGAGCGGGGTAAACGGAACACCATCTTTTTATGTAAACGGAAACAAATTTGATGGAGGCGCAACGGATCTTTACCAGATGCTCAAAGAAAGCACGGAATAAGGAAAGAGGTGGGATGGAAGAGGTAAGATGGAAGGTGGAACAGGTGAGATGGAAGATGTGAAATGGAAATAACACCTTAATCTAGGGTAAAAGTAATGTGTTTTATAAATTTTATCCTAATATTCTTAACTACGTGCATCTCGCAATCATTCTCAGCTAAAAGTTGGGTAAAAATGATGGATTGATTTGGTTTGAGTTTAACCTGTTTTTTAAGGTCATAAGCATTATTGCAACCTTTGGTCACGTCACCATCCAGCCGAAAGGAAATATCAGTTATTGTTTCTTTGGTAGTATTTTTTATGGTGATTTGGGCAAAAGTCCTTGAATCGTTGTCCCGGGTGTATTTTATATCTTTTACGTAAACTGTATTTTTCCGCTTAGTGGTATCTCCTGATTCTGATCTGGCAGATTTAGATTCTTGATGAGTCTCTGCATTAATCTGTGTTATTGGACTGTTTACCCCAGCCGGCATTTTCAAAACTGCATGACTTAGAATCAATAATATTCCTATTTCTTTAACAAGCATAATTATGCGGTATTATGTTTTAAAGGTTAGCCTCAATTTAGTTGAATGTTTGGCGGTAAAGAAACGTAAGTTATTGTTTTTTTTTAAAAGAAACCTATTGTAGCATTTTTGCGCCTATCATAAAGGATTTTAAACTAAAAAACCTCATGTATTTTGCAATACATGAGGTATCAGATAAGGGTAACCGGAAAACTAAAAAACTAATTATGAGTTTTTAGAATTTAACAAAATTGAAATCGCTTCGTGTTTTGTTATTTCAAAGGTGCACTTCATTTATGAAGTTTTAGTGAAGAAACACCCACGCTGCTGATATAGTTATTTATGTTACATTGCTAAGATACAGTCCTTACCTACATTCATCAGTGTCTTTTCTTCCCTTTGATTATAACGTCAAACAAATTAGAAACAGCTTATTTTCTGGTGTAAAGGCCTTGCAGAGATGCCAATGCACTTAACAATTTATCCTCATCGCCAGCAAGGCAATAGTATTTAATTCCATTTTGATCGTTATCTGGCTCCCCTTCGCGTTTATCAATAACGGGGTAAACGGATTTAATTTTCGGATTGCTATATTCGGGACTAACCTTAAATCCTTTCCAGGTATTTATCTGCGATTTATGGGTTGTTTCTTCTTTGGCGTGGTCTGAACTGACAAAGGCTTTTCCGATGGTAAAAACCCCGAAGTTCATTTCTTCATCAATGGAAAATGAATTGGCCGTAATTTTAAATTCAGTTTTTACACCATTGTGCAGACTAATGTCAGTTCCGCCGATGGCTTTTGCCAGGAGTTGATTAATGGTTTTTACGATTTCGGCCTTGGTTTGAGCGAAGCCGCTGAAGGATGCCGCCAGCAATAGGACCAGCGTGAGTTTTGTTCTCATAATTATTTAGGTTTTAATTTGTGTGTAGCTAAACTTAACCAATTATCTTTTTAAAACATATACCTAAAAATGGGTAAATAAAAAAGGCAACCAGATAAACTGATTGCCTTTGATGTGCTGCTGATAAAACTATAAATTTCCCCTCAGTTCCTGCTCGCGCTCTAACGATTCGAAAAGAGCCTTAAAATTACCGGCACCAAAGCTTTGTGCACCTTTACGTTGGATAATTTCAAAGAAGAGTGTTGGTCTATCCTCTACAGGTTTGGTAAAAATCTGTAACAAATAGCCTTCCTCATCACAATCAACCAAAATGCCAAGGCTTTCCAATAAAGCTATTTCCTCATCAATTTTACCTACGCGCTGTGGCATCATATCGTAATAAGCTTCTGGTGGGGCACTTAAAAATTCTACACCACGGGCTTTAAGTTCTTTAACTGTTTTAACAATATCTTTGGTAGCAACGGCAATGTGCTGTACGCCTTCTCCTTCATAATATTCGAGATATTCTTCAATCTGCGATTTCTTTTTGCCTTCTGCGGGTTCATTAATCGGGAATTTAGAATAACCATTCCCATTACTCATTACCTTACTCATTAAGGCAGAGTACTCGGTATTGATCTGCTTATCGTCAAACGATAAAATGTTTACAAAGCCCATAACGTCTTCATACCACTGTACTGCTTCGTTCATGCGGTTCCAGCCAACATTACCAACACAATGGTCAATATACAAAAGGCCGGCATCAGCAGGTTGGTAATCGCTTTCCCAAACGCGGTAACCCGGCATAAAAGTTCCGTTATAGTTTTTGCGTTCGATAAACATATGTACCGTTTCACCATAGGTGTAAATACCGCTCATTTTAACCTCTCCATGCTCATCGGTTAAGGTTTTAGGCTCCATATAGGGCTTTGCACCGCGTTTTGTCGTTTCTTCGTAAGCGCTGTAAGCATCATCTACCCAGAGTGCCAAAACCTTTACGCCATCGCCATGTTTTTTTACATGCTCAGCAATCGGATGGTCTGATTTTAAAGCCGTGGTTAAAATCAGCCTGATTTTTCCCTGTTGCAATACATACGATGAACGGTCGCGCACACCAGTTTCGGGACCAGCATAGGCAAGGCTTTGAAAGCCAAAAGCAGTTTTGTAGTAATGCGCTGCCTGCTTGGCGTTACCTACATAAAATTCGATATAATCGGTTCCGTTAATCGGCAGAAAATCTGGTGCTTTTGATATTTTTTCTGCGAATGTTTGTGTTTCCATTGTTATTGGTATTAAGTCCGAGGTCGGAAGTCCGAAGTCGGATGTGTTGTTGTTAAATGTTGTAAGGTTTTGAATAATTCTTAGCCATTTTTATCTTCGGACCTCGGTCTTCGGACTTTTGACTACTCTATATTAATCTGCCAGCTTTTATGGTAATTTTCATCTTCAATTTCCAGTGCATCTTCTGTAATCATCAAAGGTTTAAAAGGATCGATCATTACGGCCAGCTCATCTGTTTTTTCCTTTCCTATCGATTTCTCTACTGTACCAGGGTGTGGCCCATGCGGAATTCCGCCCGGGTGTAAGGTAATCTGCCCTTTAACTACGCTTTTGCGGCTCATAAAATCCCCATCAACATAATACAGTACTTCATCGCTATCTACATTGCTGTGGTTATAGGGTGCAGGAATGGAATCGGGATGGTAATCGTACTTACGTGGAACAAAAGAGCACACCACAAAATTGTGGCCCTCAAAAGTTTGGTGCACCGGAGGCGGTTGGTGTAAACGGCCGGTTATCGGCTCAAAATCGTGAATGGAAAAGGCGTATGGATAATGGTAGCCATCCCAACCTACATAATCAAAAGGATGTGTGCCATAAGTATAAGGATAGATGAGCTCCTGTTTTTTAATCAGCACTTTAAAATCGCCATATTCATCGTGTGTTTGCAGGTTTTCGGGCAATCTCAAATCGCGTTCACAGTAGGGCGCATGTTCCATCAACTGGCCATATTGGTTTAAATACCTTTTTGGTGGCCTTAGCGGACTAAAACTTTCTACAATGAACAAACGGTTCTGCTCGGTATCAAATTCCATTTGGTAAATGGTACCTCTGGGTATAATCAAATAATCGCCATAGGCAAATTTAATTTCGCCAAAACCTGTTTTAAGTTTCCCGGTACCTTCGTGGATAAAGATCATTTCATCAGCCTGGCTGTTTTTGTAGAAATAATCGGTCATCGATTTTTTTGGGGCGGCCAAAACAATATGCAGATCGCTGTTAACCAAAACAGGCTTTCTGCTTTTCAGAAAATCATCTTCGGGTTTAATGTTAAAGCCGATTAAACTGGTATGTTTTAAATGTTTTTCGCGGGCAATTTTGGGCGCTACACTATAAGGTTCTCCTAAATGCTTTACAATGGTTGGCGGATGACAGTGATAAACCAATGAGTACAAACTGGAAAAACCTTCGGTTGATACCAATTCTTCGGCATATAGATTTCCATCGGGTTTACGAAAAACCGTGTGTCGTTTAGCTGGAATCTGCCCCAATTTATGATAAACAGGCATAATAATGTATGTTATGGTTAGAATGAAAAAAATCCTAAGAAATAAACAATTAAAACGTCAATGCGTTTCAACTAAAAGAGAAAAGGAAAATAAATTACAGAGAATACTGGGCCATGATCAGCTTGGATAGCATCTTGTAGCGACGGGCAGCAATGGCGTCGTTCACTAAAGTAATATGTAATGCTTTTAAGATCATTGTTTTAATGCAGCCAAGGTAAGTATTTTATTTAAAAGTTGAAATTTTAATTACCTTTAATTGCTCACTTAATCATCCTATTATATGAAATTTATCTTTACATTCTTAATTTGCCTAACTTTAGGCTTCAGCGGTTTTGCGCAACAAAGGGCCAAATACAAAATCAAAGTTGTTGAAAAGGACGGGAAGGTTACACGTGGACTTTTTTATGCTGCAAGTGATGATGGATTAATGGTAATCAAGAACCGGAGAGATACCGTAAAACTGAGCGCCGATCATATTACCGCATTGTACATTCACCGTAGGGGGATTGTTGCTCCTTTGGCCATAGCTGGAGGTTTGGCCTTTTTCGTTATTGGTGTGCAGAGCGATAAACTGGTAGAATCGGTAGTGTTGATTGTTGCCGGTGTACCTGCCGGTGTAGCTGGTGGATTGCTTATTGGCGAACTTTTATCCAACAAAAAATATTACAAACAGCTTGAGGCAAAAGATTTTCCACTGATAAAATCAAACCTTCAAAAGTATACAGTGTTAAAATAATACCATTTAAGTTTTATTTTGAATTGCCGAATTTCTTAGCTTTACCGCGTATTTAACCAAATGATATATGAAACTAGTATCCTATAAAACCGAAGACAGAGAGCATCTTGGCGTATTTATAAATGGTCATATTTATAACCTCAATAGCTGTGATAAGCTGATTCCGGATAATATGAATGCTTTTTTACTAGGTGGTGAAGTATTGATGGAAAGGGCAAAAAAGGTGGATAGCCAGATCAAAGACAATAGCTTAGTGGCCAAAGAAGAGATTTTTTATGAGCTTTTGGCACCTGTTCCGCACCCTACAAGCTGCCGCGATGGATATGCTTTTAGACAGCATGTTGCAGCAGCCCGCAGAAACAGGAAAGTAGATATGATCCCTCAGTTTGATGAATACCCGATCTTTTATTTTACCAACCACAATGCCATTCAGGGCACAGGTGAAATTGAATGTATGCCAGATCATTTTGAGAAATTGGATTTCGAACTAGAACTGGCCATCGTTATCGGTAAAAAAGGTAGAAACATAAAGGCGGCCGAGGCCGATGAATATATTGCCGGATACATGGTGATGAACGATATGAGTGCACGCACCCTGCAAATGGAAGAAATGCTTTTAAACCTTGGTCCTGCTAAAGGAAAAGATTTTTCTACCGTTATTGGTCCTTGGTTGGTAACACCCGATGAGCTGGAGCAGTACAGAGTAGCACCAAAAGAAGGCCATGTAGGTAATGCTTATAACCTGAAAATGACCTGCCGTGTAAATGGTATCGAAGTTTCTAAAGGAAATGCTGCAGATATGGACTGGACTTTTGCCGAAATTATTGAACGCTGTGCTTATGGTGTAGATATTCTTCCGGGCGATGTAATCGGATCGGGAACGGTTGGTACAGGCTGTTTCCTGGAATTGAACGGAACCGGTTTACTGAACGATCCAAACTATAAAGCCCAATGGCTACAGCCGGGAGATGTTGTGGAGATGGAGATTACAGGATTGGGCGCTTTAACCAATAACATTACCAAAGCAGATACGGATTTTTCGATTTTGGGGTTAAAGAAAAAGTAAAATAAACAGAATAGCAGTTTAATGAAAAGACCGTCCTTTAGATTTGTATTGGTCTTTTATTTTAAGGATTACAAATATTTAATTTGCTTAAATTATTAATCAGATTACCTAAAGCGGTAGCGGCACATTAAAATGTCGTCAAGGTTTTTATGCC
>NZ_JBPZIR010000005.1:0-466531 GCF_051857575.1 Pedobacter sp. GSP4
TGAGATTCCGTAAACTTGATTCTTTTCATATTACCAATTAAAATTAATAGTTTTTTCTAATAGCCTCGCTGCGCTCGGTCTAGAATTATACTTTTAACTGGTCTGAATTTTGGGAAGTGCACACTATTATTAAAAACATGCGTTAAAATTATATTAGGCAATTAAATTCTCTATGATGTTCCATGGGGACATGCATGATTTAGAATATTGTTAAAAACATGCGTTAAAATTATATTAGGCAATTAAATTCTCTATGATGTTCCTACGGGACATCTATGATTTAGACTATTGTTAAAAACATGCGCTAAAATTATATTAGGTAATTAAATTTCCTAAATGTCCCATGGGGACATTTCCTAGGTAGAAAAAAATATAGCATGTTTTTTATGTTCCGTTAGGAACATTTGGTGATTGCCGTAATTACAGCTCGCCGCTTAAGATCATCAATTTTGTTTTTAATATGGCGGCAACGCTCATCGAATCGGTAATTTTCCCATCTTGTACCATCTGAAAGGCTTCATCAAAAGGGAGTTTTTTAACAATGAGCTGTTCTGTTTCTTCAGGCATGGAAATACCCTCGATTAAATCGGTGGCAATGTAGATAATGCTCAATTCATCGCTTACTGAGTTAGAAAGGTGCATCCGTTGAATTTCTTTCCAGTTTTTGGCACTTAGGCCTGTTTCCTCCAGTAATTCTCGCCGCGCGCTGTCTAGTGTGGCTTCATGAAAAGGACCACCTCCTTCGGGAATTTCCCAACTGTAGGCTTTTATGGCATAACGGTACTGACCAACTAGCCAGGTATTGTAATTTTCATCCAAAGGAAGGATTCCAATAGCCCTGTTTTTAAAGTGAACAGTGCCGTAAATCCCTTTTCCACCCGATGGGTTAATTACCTGGTGTTCGGTTAAACGGATCCAGTTATTGTCATATTTAACCTCACTCTCTAACGTTTTCCAAGGATTGTTCTCTTCCATGCTGCAAGATAAGCAAATCTGATTTATCTTACTGCGGTTTTAAAGGTGCAGGTGGTGGCGGAATTTTATTTACCCTTATTTTGGTAAACCGGTAATTGAGGCTAAAAGTGAAATTCTGCGTATTATTGGTCGAGTAGTTTTCCAATCTAAAATTCTGACCTTCATTAAAAAAGGTATTGGTCCTGTTGCCGAAAACATCATTTACCGTTACCCGGAGGTTGAGCCTGTTGCTAAAAAATACCTTACGGGCAGAAAAATTAGAAGTCATAGAACCCTTATTTCTTCCCTGTGCATTGGTGTTATTGGCATAATTTAAGTTCGATTCGAAGGCCGTTTTCAGCGGTAACTGCATGGATAGGCCAACTGCGGCCCTAAAACTAAGCCCATCGCGGTTTAAAGAGCTGTTTAGCTTCGATTTGTAATTGCTCTGGATAACACTGAAATTCCCATTGGCCGATACTTTACTGGTTGGGCGGTAATTCCCGATTAAGATAAGCGATAGCGAATTATTGGTGCCCACATTATCAAAAGTACTTTCGGAGCGGGCTGTATTAGAGCCCGGAATTAAAATAACAGTACGATAACGTTCTATAACCCCTTGGCTGGTAGAATAAGATAGCCTCGGGTTAAAAGACCACTTCTGGCCAAAGGCGCCAAAATTAATATCGAACTGATGGGTGTAAGCAGGCGATAAATTCGGATTCCCGTACGAAATGTTCAAGGTATCTACGTTGTTTACCTGTGGATTTAAGGTGTTTTCTCTGGGGCGGTTAATACGGATGCTATAAGTAGCCCCAACATTGTATCTTTTGCGGTAAAACCGGTTCAAAGATAAATTGGGGAAAATACTCAAATAGGGTTTTACGTTGTAGTTTTCGCCTGTCGATAAATCAAAAGCCACATCGGTAAGTTCGGCCCTTATACCTGTCTTAACGCCCCAGCCTACATTTCTATAATTGTATGAAGCATAGGCTGCACCTATATTTTCGTTGTACAGAAACTGGTTGGATAGCTTAACGTTTTTAATAAACTGCTGCGTGGCAAAATTAAAATTCTCGATTAACAGATCGTTATCATTTTTCCGGTAGTTAAAAGCCAGACCAGCTTCAATCCGGTCGCGTTTTTTAAAAATGGGCTTTTCGTAATCTAAAGTTACATTTAAACCCCGGTTGCCGGTATTGTTGTTGTTTTGCTGCAGGGTAGGTTTAGAGGTGCTGGGCAGGGCATAAGTTGTGCTGTAATCGCGGAAATCGATATTCTTGCTGGTGTTAAAATTTAACCCGATAGATATTTTACCGCCACTGGTATCGGTCTGCAGGTCGTAGTCGGCGTTAAAAACAAAATTATTGCTGTTGCCCTTTCCGGTGTTGAGCTGATTCCGTAGTCGGCTTTCGATGCGGTTTTCGTTTAAATAATGCAGGTCGGTAGCCGAATTTGTATTTGAATTGTTGAGGTTGTAATTGCTAGATAGGCGTAAACTCTGTTTCGGACTGATGGTCCAATCTAAACCCAGCCTAAAATTCCCCCCATTATTGTGATTTTTATACGCGCCGTACTGATCGTAATAAAAAGTTGTATCGGGGAAAAAGTTTTCGCGGAAATTATGGCTATCGCCCCTGCTTACGTTGTAGCGGTAAGCTGCACTGCCATTCAGGGCATAAGATTTTCCACGGTAAGATGCATTTGCATTGGTATTTCCGTTGCCCTGTAAACCGCTCGAAATGCCAACATTGCCATTAAAACCCACTTTGAAACCCTTCTTCATTACGATGTTGATGATCCCTTCGCCATCGCCACTGTATTTGGAAGGTGGATTGGTGAGTACTTCAATTTTATCAATAGCATCGGATGGAAGTACGTTTAGCAGATCGGCAATATTCGAAGTCATGTAATCGGAAGGTTTACCATCAATAAAAATCCTGGTATTTCTTTTTCCGGCTATAGTGGCGTTCCCATCAATATCTACCTGTACCATGGGCACATTTTTTAGCACATCGGTTGCGGTGCTCCCTTCGGCCAAAAGGGTGGCACCAACGTTGTAGGTAACGCCATCTGCACCAAATTCGATAGGTGGTTTTTGAACGGTAATGGTAACTTCCTGGAGTGAATTTTGCTCTGAAGCCAGTTTTAACAGCCCCAGGTTTTTATCGTAATCCTTTTCGGTAATGGCTATCCCGTTTACCCTTAACGGAGCGTAACCAACAAAGCTTACCCTAATGCTATAATTGCCCGGTTTTAGGTTTTTGATACTGAAACGGCCATCTTCGTCGGTAGCAGAAGTAATGATGGGCTGCTCTGAGCCATCGGTATACACAGCTATTATTGCCGAAGGGATGGTTAATCCGCCGACTTCCTCAACCACTTTTCCGCTAATTGTACCTTTTTCTACAGCAAATATGCTGAGGGCGTTGAGTAAAATAAAAAAGGTAAAGCAAAGCTTAGGTAAAATTTTTTCCAATAGCTGATTAGTTAAAAAAAAAGGTGCTTAGAAATAATTTCTAAACACCTTGTATTGTTAAAATGATCCTTCATCAGGACGGTTATCCTGCTGATCGTCTTTCTTCTTTTTGGTACCGGTAAAAGTTGTTTTTCCGAAGCGGTAAGAGAAGGTTAAGTTCCCCATTGTTCCCTGCATCTGCCTTTCAAAATCAACAATAGTGGCTTTGTCTTCAGTTGTCATGCTCCATCTTCTGGTGTTAAAAACATCTCTAACATTGAAGCTTAAAGATGCTTTTTTATTAGGGAAATCGTATTTGGCACCGCCATCTATTCCATACATCGCATTGCGTTTTCCCTGTGCCATTACCTCTGGTGCCCTGTAATCGCCACGTACCTGCAGCGATACGTTTTTGGCAACCGTTAAGTTTCCGGTTAGGTTCGCATTCCAGCTAAAGCCACTGCTCGATGGAATATCAAATCTGGTATCGCCAGCAAATTTAGCCTGATACAAGTTTACGTTTGTGGTAAAATTTAAAGCTTTAATCAGATCAAAACGGCCAATTAACTCCAATCCGCTGTTAATCTGGTTGGTTAAGTTTTGTGGTGTAGAAGTAATAATGCCATTAACCGGGGTACTTCTAACCCTTTGTATTACATCGTTAGTTTGGCGGAAATATAAGCTCGAGGTTAAAGTTACCTTTTTCCAGTATTTGCTGTAACCCAATTCGAAAGAGTGTACATCCTCTGGTAACAGGTTCGGGTTACCGCCCCTGTAGTTTAGTGGGTCCGAAACATCTAAAAATGGATTGGTATCCCATGGGCGTGGACGGTTTACACGGCGGGTATAACTCAATTGAAGCTGGTTATCACCTTTTAGTTTCTGGGTTAAGAAAATACTTGGGTATAACCTTTTATAATGGATGTTTCCTTCACTTGGCGTTAAAACATTATTGGTATATCCTTCCAAATAGGTGTCAAGGCGGGCATCTTCAGCCCTTAATCCCAATTGGTATCCAAAATCTTTAATTTGATTCTGGTAATTGAAATAAAGTGCATGAACTTGGTCTTTACTGTCAAAATTATTAATCAGCTTGTTGTTGCGGATGTAAATAGAGGTGTTGGTTGGAATAGAATCTGCATATTGATCGTTGTTTCCTAAACGGATCTGGCTGCGGTAACCAACCTCAATTTTTCCAGCTTTACCAACGGGAAGCGCATAATCCGTTTGGATATTATAATTGGTATTGTCGCCGGTGTTAAAAACGCGCTGTAAGCTTAAGGTTTCATTAATCGGTACACCATTTCTATTGGTTGTAGTGGTAACATAGTTCTGATCGTTGTTGTTAGTACCATGCGAGTAACCAAAATTGAAAGTTAATTCTTCTTTAGGCTTTTTAAACTTTTGCACATAATCAAGGTTAAGGTCGTAACTCTTTCCATAACCGTCGTTTGTGTTCGTTCTGTTGCTTAACAGCACTGGCGATCCGGCAGCAGTTAATTGTTTAATATCAAGTTGTTCGTTCCGGTCATTATCCCTGGAGTTGAAGCCTCCTGATAAGCTGATTACACTTTTAGGGGCCAAATAATAATCTATACCTGCTTTGGCGTTGTGGCCTTTATCTAATGAAGAAGAAACGGTATTTTGGTTGGCAAAAGCGGTTTGGCCTACATTTGCTTTATAGGTAATATCCTGAAAACCCCCACCAATGCGGTTGCCATAACGGTAACCGTAATTGCCATAAATATTTACCTTGCTGTTTTGGAAACTTAAATTGGTGTTAGCGTTGTAGTTATCGCGGTTACCTGCGGTTAAAGCTACTGAACCATTAAAGCCAAGTTTGGTGTTTTTCTTTAACACAATGTTGATAATGCCCGATTGGCCCTCTGCATCGTATTTTGCAGATGGATTGGTAATTACCTCAACACTTTCTATGGAGCTGGCCGGGATAGACTGAAGGATCTGTGCTACGTTACCACCTGCAATTAAAGATGGTTTACCATCAATTAAAACCTTTACCCCGGTTGATCCGCGCAAACTCACATTGCCATCCATATCAGTAGAAACGGAAGGAACGTTCTGCAATAAATCGCCTGCAGAACCACCTTCGCTGATCAGACTTTGATCTACCGCGAAAATCTTTTTATCGATGCCCATCTGCATGGCTGCTTTTTGTCCGGTTACGGTAATTTCGCTCAGCACATTGCCTTTTGCGGCATTCATTTTAATTTCACCAAAATTTAAGGTGGTTGTTGCGGCCGTAATGGCTACATTATCCCTCACCATGGTTTGGTAACCTACAAAGCTTATTTTAAAGGTAAAAGTTCCGTTAGGGATATCGGCCATTACAAATGCGCCATTTACATCCGTTTGGGCTATTTTAGCATTTTTGCCTGTTGCTTTGTTAATTAAAACAGCAGTTGCAAACGGAATGGTTTCTTGTGTTTTGGCATCTTTTAGGATACCGCTAATTTTCGCTTTCCCGCCGGTTTGGGCAAAAAGACTAAATGATAGGCTTAAGAGTATTAAGATAATTTGTATTGTTCTTGTTTTGAAAAGTCTCATTAAATAATAAAGTTTCGTGTATTTTTATAAAGGGAGACAAAGTAACGGCAACTAAGTTTAATTAAGGAGCCGTAACTATTTTATTACAGCCATTTTATAGTAATATTTTTGTGGGCTAGCTTCCGGTTTACAGTTAACAATACCAGTTTTCAGTTTAGAGAAAAACAATAAACGAATATTACAATTGAACAATCTGCAAAATGTTACTTTTGTTCATCATGAAAAAAATATTAATTGTTGACGATCTGCACCCTGTATTTAAAGAACAGGCCATTGCGATGGGCTACGCGGTTGACGATGAACCACAGATTACACGTGAGCAAACATTAAATAGGATAAAAGATTATACCGGTATTGCGGTTAGGACAAAATTTAGGATAGATGCCGAGATTTTTGCTGCTGCCCCAAATTTAAAGTTTGTGGCCAGGGCTGGTGCCGGACTGGATAACATTGATGATAAAATTGCTTTTGAAAGAAACATAGCGCTGATTAATGCGCCAGAGGGAAACTGCGATGCCGTAGGTGAACATGCTACGGGCCTGCTTTTATCATTGATGAACAATTTCCGCAGGGCGGATATCGAAATCAGGAACGGGGTTTGGGACAGGGAAGGTAACCGAGGTTACGAATTGAAAGGTAAAAAAGTAGGTATTATAGGCTACGGTTTTATGGGGCAGGCCTTTGCCAAAAAACTCGCTGGCTTTGAAGTGGATGTAATGGCCTACGATAAATATAAAACCGGCTTTAGCGATGCTTTTGCACGTGAGGTGAGCATGGAAGAAATTGTAAAGCACAGCGATGTGCTGAGCTTGCATATTCCACTAACAGCCGAAACCAAACAGATGGTTGATGATGAATATTTCTTCCATTTTAAGAAACCGATTTTCTTTATCAATACGGCAAGGGGAGAAATAGTTAAGGTTAAAGCCGTTTTAAACGCAATTGAAAATGGTAAAATTTTGGGCGCCGGTTTAGATGTGCTGCAAACAGAAAAATTCCCAGCATTGGGTGAACAGGATTGGTATAATGAATTGAAACAGAACAATCAGGTAGTTTTGACCCCGCACGTGGGTGGTTGGACATTTGATTCGTACCGTAAAATATCTGAAGTTTTGGCTGAGAAGTTAAGCGGACTTACTTTTTAAAAGCTGTAAGGTCTGTAACCCAATAACTGGAAGCATTATAAATTAACCCTGTAGCAAAAAAACAGATGATATTTTGCCTCATTTCAATCATAATGTTTAAATTGAGTTACAAAATCTAACCAATTTTATCATGCCGAAAGATCATTTATATTCAACTACAGTTACTTGGACGGGCAATAAAGGCTCGGGTACAATGGATTACCGCTCGTACGACCGCGATTATGTAATCTCAGTAAAAGGTAAAGCAGATATTTCAGGTTCTTCTGATTCTGCCTTTCTTGGTGATAAATCTAAATACAACCCCGAAGATCTGCTGTTGGCGTCGATTTCCAGCTGCCACATGTTATGGTACCTGCATTTATGTTCCAAAAACGAAATTGTGGTAATTGATTATAAAGATGAAGCGGTAGGTACGATGGAGGAATCGGCTGATGGGAGCGGAAGGTTTAGAGAAGTAACATTGCATCCCCAGGTACTGATTGCGGATAAGGCGCATTATGAACTCGCTGCATCATTGCATCATGAGGCAAATAAGATGTGTTTTATCGCCAATTCGTTAAACTTTCCGGTTAAACACGAGGCGAGCTGTAAAGCAGAAAATGCTTAATTTTTACCGTCTTCGTTTATAATGAGGATGTGAGAAAGACGATTCTATCGCCATTGATCAAAAAAACAATCCTTTATAAAGTTAATTTTTCAGTTGGCAGTTATGGGTAACCGCCAACTGAAAATTGTGAACTGCCAACTATTTAGCCAACCAAAGGTTATCTTTTGGCGTGGCATCCATATAAATGCCGTTATCCAACGAAACCGATTTTATCTTTTTAGTGGCGTTAAGGGTTACATTAACTTCCTTTTGATTTGCTTTCCAAACTGCCGGGGTTTTGTGGATGGTATCCGTTTTGCCATCGGTATAGGTAACAATTACATCAAATGGGATTGCAAATCCGCCTACGTTTTTAATGCTTACCGTAGTTTTGCCTTTTGCCGGAGTAACCTTGGCAATGGCTAAATCAAGGTAATTGTTGGTGAAGAACCAGTTTTGGAAAAACCAGTTTAAGTTTTGACCTGCACCCGCATTCATGGAGTTGAAATAATCCCAAGGAATAGGGTGTTTGCCATTCCAGTTGCTCATATAGGTGTGCAGTGCTTTTTTAAACAGCTCATCGCCAAGCATATCTTTTAAGGCCAGGTAAGATAAAGATGCTTTTCCGTAAGAGTTGTTGCCGTAACCTGCACCAGAAACCTGGTCGGACATCGAAATTACCGGTTGATCTTCTTCTGTTGATTTATCGTTGATATACTGATTAACCCTAAAGTTTTTGTAAAATTTATCGGCAGCTTCTTTACCATGTTCGGCAATGCCGATTAAATATTCGAATGTGGTGGCCCAGCCCTCATCCATGTAAGCATAGCGTGTTTCGTTAATGCCCATGTAAAATGGAAAATAAGTATGCGCTACTTCATGATCCTGAACCAACTGTGCAAAAACCGGATCGCCAAACTGCGAATCGTTAACCATCATTGGGTATTCCATATCGGCAAAACCCTGAAAAGCAATGGTTTTTACGTAAGGATAAGGGATGCCAGGCCAGTTGTTAGAAAACCAGTCTAAGGCATTAAGGTTATATTTTACCGAATTTACAAAGTCTTTGCCGGTTGTTGGGTTATAAGCCGCCTGGGCACTGGCCCTGCGGTTGGTTTTTTTATCTACAATTACACTGGCACCATCCCATACATAATGGTTGCTTAACGCAAAAGTAACATCTGTAATGTGGTTTACGGCAAATTTCCAGGTGTTCCAATCTTTTTGCAGGGTTACCTTACCATCTTTCATTTCCTGCTCTGTAGCAATATGGATAACTTCATCGCCATTATAGGATTTTTTTAAACGGGCAGAAATTTCCGGCTGTAAAACTTCATCAGGATTTAAGAAATCGCCGGTGGCATACACTACATAGTTTTTGGGCGCTTTAATCGCAAATTCATAATCGTTAAAATCGTTGTAAAACTCGGCCCTATCGGTATGTGGAATGCGGTCCCAGCCATTATAATCGTCAAAAACCGAAATGCGCGGATAACTGTAGGCTACAAAAAAAGAATTGGGGTCAATCTGTCCCTCGCGGCCACTTTCTTTTGATAGAGGATAATCCCATTCTATTTTAACCGTAATTTTTGATTTGGGCGCCAAAGGTTTTTTCAGTTTTACATTTCCAACCGTTCCCCAGTTTTTGCTGTCTACCTTATAGGTTTCGCCATCAACAGAGAAAGCGCTGATATATAAGCCTGTACTCAAAAAATCTTCGCTTACCGCCCCACCCCTGGGCGAGGTTGGCTTGTGCAGGTTGTTTACAAAACGGATGACCAATGTTTTTAAAGTATCGCTACTGTTGTTGCTGTACAGGATTTCTTCCTTCCCGCTAACAACTTTGGTTTCGGCATCTACCTTAATATCCATGTTGTATTTGCCATGGTTCTGCCAATAATTAGGTCCGGGTTTTCCGCTGGCCGAGCGCGTTCCTTTAGCGTATGCTGCTTTGATGTTTCGGGGCATATAAAGCTCTTGAGCAGAAACCGTATAGCCACCTAAACCGATAAGTAGAACAATCGATAATAGCTTTTTCATTTTTTACGAATAATTTTAAGCTAAAATAGAATTAATGATCGGATTTTGAATGCGTGTAGGATTGAATGTTAATTTATGGTGGGAATTGCACATCATATCAATTGCTTGATATAAAAAAGGCATCCTGAACCTAAAATCAGTTAAATGTTAATCTTTTATTTGCTTTTGTAATTTCCACATTTTATCTTCGTTATAATTGAAGCAAGACTATGTAGCAAACCAACTATATAGTCTTGTTTGTTTTTTATAGCGTTTGATTAAAAATTAATAGAGCAATGACAGAGGTAACATACTATACCCAAGAGGGGTTAGATAAATTAAAAGAGGAAGTTCATTATTTAACTACCACCGGTCGTCAGCTTATATCTAAAGCAATTGCAGAAGCAAGGGATAAAGGTGATTTATCGGAGAATGCAGAGTACGACGCCGCAAAAGAGGCGCAGGGATTACATGAGGCAAAAATATCCAAATTAAAGAATACGTTGGCAAATGCACGTTTAATTGATGAGTCGAAATTAGATTTATCAAAAGTGCTGGCGTTATCTATCGTTAAAATAAAAAATGTTAAAAACGGTGCCACTATGACTTACCAGTTGGTGGCCGAGAGTGAAGCGGATTTGAAAACAGGAAAAATTTCTGTTAAATCGCCAATTGCACAGGGCCTCTTGGGCAAATCGGTAGGCGAATTTGCCGAAATTGAAGTGCCTGCAGGTAAGATGCAGTTTGAAGTGCTCGAAATATCGAGATAAGGTAAAAGGTGGAGGGTATAAGGCTTAAGGCATATCCTCCACCATAAAAACCCTAAGCCTTTACACCTTTAACCCTCCACCTTAATGACAATCTTTTCAAAAATCGTTGCAGGCGAAATCCCTGCACATGTTGTTGCCGAAACGGTAGAATATTTGGCTTTTTTAGATGTACAGCCTTTAACGGCCGGACATGTTCTGGTGATCCCTAAAATTGAGGTGGATTATATTTTCGATGCGGATGAAGACCTATACGTTGGACTCTGGATGTTTGCTAAAATTGTAGCCAAAGGATTGAAAGTGGCTTTCCCCTGCAAAAAAGTAGGCGTTTCGGTAATCGGACTGGAAGTGCCCCATGCACATATTCATTTAATACCAATGAACAATGTGAGCGATATGAACTTTAGCAAAGAAAAGCTTAAACCCACACAGGAAGAGCTGGCCGAAGCAGCAGAAAAAATTAAACAGGCTTTACTAGAAGTATAAAAAAAGGCCGGCTGTGACAACATCAGCCGACCATGCTTACCCCCCTAAACCCAATCGTTTTATTATGGCGCCGGAGCAACAGCTGTTGTTGTAGCAACATACGGCCAAACGGTACCAATACCACCTATGGTAATTCCCTTGTTATCACCTCTTTTTGCATCCGAAGCAAAATAATACAGCGGCCATCCTTTATACGTAAGTTGTTTTTTGCCGATTGCAGCTACAGTAATTACGCCAAGATCGGTTTTTGCAATAACAGAAGGTGCAATAAGCACTTCAGATTGATAAACAGGCCATATTCCTTCCTGCGTAGCACCCTTGGTATAATTGTTAACGCCATTTTTATCCGGGGCAAAGGCATAGAGAGTTCTGCCAAATGCATCAGTAAAATATTTGGTATTGCCGGTTCCTTCTACATAGGCGCTGGTGTAGCTTTTAGTATTTGCGCCAATCAGCTGTGCATTGGCCAGCATTAACGAATAATCGGGCTTGGCCACAAACCAGATTCCGCCAACACCATCGCCTTTGGTTTCGCCGGCAGCTGCATCACTGGCATAATAATAGAGTGGATAACCACGGTAAGTACTCTGTTTACGGCCATCGGCACGTGTAACCTCGCCAACTTCTGCTTTGTTCAGGTTTAAATCTGTACTGGCATCAGCAGAGTAGTACAATGGCCAAATGGCTTCGCAACCATTTACACAGGTTGGAGTTCCAGCAGCATCAGAAGCAAAAAAGTATAAGGTTTTTCCGTCTTTATCTGTAAGTACTACGCCAAATTTGGCATCGGTGCTCAACTGAATGCCTTTTTTTTCTGGTGTTGTGGGCTCATCGGCAGTGTTTTTTTTGCAAGCGGTAAATACCAGGGCCATACATACAACAGCCACCAGGTTTCTTTTTAAGTAGATTAGCATAAGATTTCGTTTTATTTTTAACTTTAATAAATGAATATGCTGCTATTACGCCGCTGTAGGCTAAATGGTTGCTTGTGGAAAATGGATTTTAGCGCAAACCAACGAAATAAAAATTTTTTCAAAAAAAATATATTTTTCAGGCAACCTTTTATCATTTGCTACCGTAATGTGCTTTGAAAGGAGAACTTGTGGCCGCTAATAGCGAAACCGAACATATTATACAAAAGCACATTGAGGGCTGTGTTAGAAATGAAAGAGATAGTCAGAAAGCACTATACAAACATTTCTATAGCTTTGCTATGGGCATCTGTTTGCGCTACACAAACGACCGTTTAGATGCTGCTGGGATATTGAATGATGGTTTTTTTAAGGCTTTCAAAAATATTGATAAGTATGAAGCTTCCAAATCATTTATGCCTTGGCTTGGCCGGATTATTACCAATACGGCAATAGATCATTACCGTGCCAATTTAAAATTTGCAGATCATGCCGATATTCTGGATCACGAAAATATTGTTCAACTGAGCTCGGTGTACGATAAACTTGCCTACAATGATCTGCTGGCCTTGATCCAGGATTTGAGCCCGGCCTACCGAACGGTTTTTAATCTTTTTGCAATAGATGGCTACAGCCATGAAGAAATTGCCGAAATGCTGGGTATATCGGTAGGTACATCAAAATCGAACCTGTTTAAAGCCAGGCAGAAGTTACAGGAAATGTTAAAAGCTACAGAAGCGAAAACTTACCAGGTAAGAAATTCGGAAGTAGACAGAAACCTTTTACAAGTAAGGTTAAATACAAATATGCAATGAAAGAGGGAAAAGATATAGATAAATTATTTAAGGATGGATTGGAAAACCCCGATCTGCCTTTTAATGATTTAGATTGGGATGATCTGGAGGAAAGATTGCATCCAAAGCCAAAAAGCAGAATTGTGCCATTGGTTTGGCTTAGCGCTGCGGCAGGAATTGCAGCAATGTTATTCATCGTATTTTTATTGATTAAACCAGCAGGCCTAAAAACAGGTGTTAAGGATATAGTAAAAACTGATAAGGCGGATAAAATCAACACACCTTTAAATAATGGTATCGGAAATTTAAAGCCAGTACCTGCACCAGAGACTGGTGGTGAAATACATCCCAATTCTTTGACCGTAAACCCAGGGGGGATTATGGCCAATCAGAAAGCACAAAAAAATGAGCAGGAGCTGAACATAGAAGCTCAGCAAAAAACAATCGAAATTGGGCTTAGCAACACCAATAGCTTAGCCAATGTGGTGTACAAACCACAATTACCTGCAGAAATCAATCCTGTAGCATTTAAAGATCAGCCATTAACAGCCAGTATTGCCTTAGGCAAACCTGAGCGGGTTAAAGCGCCGGTTATAAAGCAAAAATCGAGGTTTGTGCTCAGTATTTTGGCCGCCCCTGATTTAACAAGTGTTCAAAAATCGGGTAAAAGCAGTTTAAGTGGTGGCTTTGGACTAGAAGCCACGGTAAGCTTAACCAAAAGATTAAGCATAACCACAGGAGCGGCTTATGCTAAGAAAATTTACGATTCGGATTTTAACCTGTATAAACCCAATTCGAGCTATGTTTTTAAGGTTCAGCCTACAAATGTTCATGCCAACTGCGATGTAATCGATATTCCATTAAATGTCAATTATAAGATTTTCGACAACAAAAGAAACGCTATATCTGTAAGCACAGGCTTATCGAGTTATTTAATGCTAAAAGAAAACTACAGTTATAACTATGCCGGCGATTACCAAGGGCCGCAGAGTTTTGAAGTAAGAAACCAGAACCAGCATTATTTGGGTATTGCGAATGTGGGCGTTGAGTTTCAGCATAAAATAAACAACAATTTGAGTATCAGTGCTAAACCTTTTATGAAAATCCCATTAACGGATATTGGTTATGGCAATTCCAAATTATCATCAACAGGTGTGGCTGTTTCGCTCAATATGAACCTGTTTAAAAAGGATTAACCCGGGGCAAAAATCAGCTCAAAATTTCCTTTAATGTTTATTATTTTTTGATCGGATCGGGCAGTGGCACAAAACCGGTTTCGCCCGGTACAGGTTTGAAACTTTGATCGATCCATTTTTGCTTGGCCTTTTCTATCAGTTCTTTATCTGAGGCCACAAAATTCCAGTAAATAAAGCGTTCTTCGGGAAATGGTTCGCCTCCAAAAATATAAACGCTGGTATTTTCGTGCATAGTAAATTCGCAGAGTTTGGCATCATTGGCAATTAAAATCTGCCTTGGTTCAAAAATGTGCCCATCGCTCTCTATAGCACCATCTAAAATGTAAAGCGCACTTTCGCCGAAAAGGAAATCGCCAATATTTACTTTTTTACGGTCGGTACTTTTTAATTCAAGAAAATACAGCGGACTGTAAACCGGAACTGGCGATTTACGGCCGAATGCTTCGCCTGCGATTAATTTAATGGCAACGCCATCTTGTTCCCAGGCCGGGATGTCGGCTTCTTCTGCATGGAAAAATTCTGGATCCATTTGCTCTAAATGTTTGGGCAGGGCTACCCAGATTTGTAAACCATGGAGCATTTTATCCGAATGGCGCAGATACTCGGGAGTTCTTTCTGAGTGCACAATGCCACTGCCAGAAGTCATCCAGTTTACCTGCCCGGGTTTAATTACCACATCAGAGCCCAGGCTATCTTTATGGGTAATTTCTCCTTCGAAAAGAAAAGTCAAGGTAGATAGCCCGATATGCGGGTGGGGAGGAACATCCAGGTTTTCATGATCGTTCAGTGCTGCCGGTCCCATATGATCGATGAAAGAAAATGGCCCAACCATACGTTTCTCTCTGAATGGCAATAACCTGCCAACCATAAAATTGCCAATATTGGCTGGACGTTCTTCGATTATGAGTTTAATGTTCGACATGGAATGATCAATTTTAATGAGGTGAATTTACGGAAAAATATTGTCACCTTCCCACGGATCTTTTTATAAGTAGTGTCAGATTGTAACATCTGATGCCAGCGAAAACCACGGAAAGAAAAGTATTGACCATAAAAAAAAGGCATCCTTGCGGATGCCTCTTCAACTAAACAAAAAAGAAAAATTATACGAGTTGCATTAATGCTTCTTTACTGAAACCTTTTAAATCTTCAGTACGGTTGTTTTTTATTTTTTCAACCCAGTTTGGATCGGCTAAAAGCGGGCGGCCAACTGCTGCAAGGTCAAAATCACCACGGTCCATTCTGCGTACCAGTTCATCTAAAGAACTTGGCTGCGAGCTCTGTCCGGCAAAGGCGCCAAAGAAATCGCCATCCAAACCGATAGAGCCTACAGAAATGGTTGCTTTACCGGTTATTTTTTTAGCCCAACCGGCAAAGTTTAAATCAGATCCTTCAAATTCAGGCTCCCAGAAACGGCGTTGCGAGCAGTGGAAAATATCAATTCCGGCATCGGCCAACGGCGTTAACCATTGTTCCATTTCCTGCTCATTTTTAGCCAGTTTAAAATCGTATGCAGCTGGTTTAAATTGCGATAAGCGGATAATCAATGCGAAATCTTCACCAACTCTTTTCCGTACTTCTTTAATAACTTCTACGCCAAAACGGGTACGTTCTCCCAAGGTTTTGCCACCGTAAATATCGGTACGGTTGTTTGTAGCATCCCAAAAAAACTGATCGATAAGGTATTGGTGCGCACCATGAATTTCGACAGTATCGAAACCCAGAGCCTTTGCATCTGCGGCAGCCTGACCAAAAGCGGCAATGGTATCAGCAATGGCAGCATCAGTCATCGGTACGCCGTTTTCAAAACCAGGACTGTTTAAAGATGACGGGCCTTCAAACGGAGCACTTGGTAACCAACCAGAAGCATGATTTGCATGAATGCCCTGGTGCCAGATCTGTGGCCCCATTTGCCCACCTGCAGCATGAACGTCGGTAATTACCTTTTGCCAGCCAGCCAAAGCCTGATCTCCATAAAAATGCGGAATGTTTGGATCGGCAGATGATGATGGGCGGTTAATTACCGTACCCTCCGAAAGGATTAGGCCAACCTCACCAGCTGCTCTTTTTGCATAATATGCAGCAACGTCTGGTGTGGGTATGCCATCTGGCGAGAAAGACCTCGTCATCGGGGCCATTACTATTCTATTTTTGGTATTTAATGTTTTAAGGCTAAAAGGCCTAAATAAACTATCTGTATTCATTGTATCTTAAATTATAATGCTGTATTAATGATTTCGCTTAGTTTTTCTAAGCCTTCTTTATTGCGTTTATAGTAAGTCCATTGGCCAACACGGGTTGCACAAACCAGATCGGCCCGCTGCAAAATGGAAAGGTATTCGGAAATTGTACTTTGGGATAGGCCAGCCTTGATCTGGATTTGGCCTACACATACCCCGATATTATCGAAATCGGCATTCGGTTGTTCAGGGAAATTTTTTTCGGGCTCCTTAAGCCAGCTCAAAATCTGTAAACGTGTTTTATTGGAAAGGGCTTTAAATACTTCTACTTGATCCATGATGCAAATGTATATCGACTTTTCCCGATATGCCAATTAAATATTCGAAGTTTACAATTGGATGTTTGATTTTGCTATTACAGCCTACTAAAACGCTTTAATGTTTCGAGGTTGTGAAAATTGTTAGGATTTAGATTAAACTATTTCTTACATTCGTTTAATCATTCTAACCAAATGTCTAATTATAAATCATTAACTGATCACGAACTTTTTGTCCTGATGCAGGATGGCGATAAATGTGCGTTCGAAGAAATTTACGCACGTTTTAACGGTCTGTTATATATTTATGCCTGCAAAATGATACCCGACCGCGAAGATGCGAAAGATATTGTGCAGGAGATATTCGTTTACCTTTGGAGCAATCCTAACATTAAGGTCAAAACCCAGTTATCTGCTTATTTATACACTGCAGTTCGGTATAAGATTTTCGATTGGCTGGATAAAAATAAATCGCGCTCCAATTATCTCCAATCGCTGACCGAATTTGCCGATCAGGGCGATTACGTTACCGATAATTACATCCGCGAACGTGAATTTGCCTCGCTGATTGAGAAGGAAGTAAGTTTGCTGCCTCCAAAAATGCGGGTTATTTTTGAGATGAGCCGTTTGCAGCACCTCACACAAAAGGAAATTGCCGAGGTTTTGCATTTATCGGATAAAACGGTAAAGAAGCAGATGAGCAATGCCCTAAAGGTTTTGAGGTTAAAGTTAACCTCGTTTTTGCTCTTGGCTATCATTTTTATAATCAGCTGATTTTTAGCTTCAACACGTAATTGTAAAACCCAGACCTGGCAGGTTTCCAAAACCTGCCAGGTGTATAGGCTTTGTTAAATAAACCTGATAGAACGGAAAGCCCGGAGCGAAGTATGAGTGAGGACTTGAAGGGATAGCAGGACTACCGTAACCGAAAGGTGCTGAACCCTGCTTTTCAAAATAATATGACACACCAAATAGCTTTTATGAGCCAAGCGGTGTGAGGTGAGAAGTATAGTTTTTCCATCCACGAAAAAAAATAAAAATATTTTCTTTTGATCTACTACCTAGGCCGCTGTTAACCTACATGTATTTAATTAGCCAAATATTTTGAAGTAATGAATAAAGCAGAAGTTGAAAAACTTTTAGAAAGATACAGAGATGGTCTTTGTACCGAAGCTGAAAAAGCTTTGGTAGAATCGTGGCATTTGTCAGAAATGGCCAAAACACCATCCGATCTTGATCATGCCGATCTAATTGATGCCAGGAAACAGATCTGGAGCGCAATTGAAGAGGAAACCGAAATCCGCTCAGGCAATAAATATACGCTTTGGTTAAAGCTTGCTGCCGCTGCGGTGGTTCTTTTCTTTATCGCGTTTGTGATTAGGCAACAACTTCAAAATCAAATTACCAATTCTGCACAAATTACTAAAACCACCGAAAAAATAATCGAACCGGGTGGCAATAAAGCCACTTTAATTTTAAGTGATGGTAAAAAAATATCGCTTACCGATGCTACAAATGGCGTAATTGCCAAACAGGCCGGAATAAATATTACCAAAACCAGTCAGGGGGCATTAATTTATACCATTGCTGCGGCAACCTCGGAAAAAGCTCAAAATAATATCTACAATACCATAGAAACGCCTAGGGGCGGCCAGTACCAGATTAACCTGCCCGATGGGACCAAGGTGTGGCTTAATGCTGAATCATCTTTAAAATATCCGGCAGTTTTTAACGGTGGGGAAAGAAAGGTTGAGTTAAAGGGCGAAGCTTATTTTGAGGTGGCCAAACTGGCCAACAAAAAAGGAGCAAGGGTTCCATTTAAAGTGAAAAGCGATATTGGCAATGTTCGGGTACAGGAGGTTGAGGTTTTGGGTACCCACTTTAACATTAACGCCTATGTGAACGAGCCGAGCAATAAAACAACTTTGCTTGAAGGAAGCGTACGCATCAAGAACCTGCAATCTAACGTATCGCAGCTTTTAAAGCCCGGGCAGCAATCGGTTATTAACGCGGCATCGCCAATGGTTGTGGTTAAAGATGTAGATGCCGAAGAAGCCGTTACCTGGAAAGACGGTTATTTTAGTTTTAATGAAGAAAACCTGGAAACGATTATGAATAAGATTGCAAGGTGGTACAACGTAGAAATTGATTACCGCGGCAATAAGATAAACAAAACTTTCGGTGGGCGCATATCGCGCTTTAACAGTGTAAACGAAGTGTTGGATATGCTGCAGATTACCGGAGCCGTACATTTTAAAATTGAAGAGAGGAGGATTTTAGTTATGCCTTAACCTATACCTTTTTTCATCGGAGAATGATGATCTGGGATAGCCTATAACTAAAAAAACCGGAAGCGCGGCAACGCTCCCGGCCATACTGAAGGCTTTTTCCAATTGTAAAATTGTGAGATACAACTATTCTAAACCTAATAACCAAATATATGAATTTTTATACTGAATGGTTGCCCAAACCTAAGGGGCGCCTGTTTAAAATTTTGTTGATTATGAAATTGACTTTTGTCTTGCTAATCACCACCTTTCTACAGTTCAGTTACGCGGCTGTACATGCCCAGAATGTAACTTTATCTGAAAAAAATACTACGCTGCTCAAGGTTTTCCGCAAGTTGAACAAAAGTGTAGGCTATAGTTTTTTATATGATCTGGACCTGTTAAAAGAGGCTAAGCCGGTAACCATTGATATCAGAAATGCAGATATTAAAGAAGCCTTGCGCCGCATTTTTATCGAACAGCCATTGGGTTATACGATAAAAAACAATACCATTATTATCCACCGCAAACCGGCAGAGGGCTCGCCTTTAATGATCAGGTCTTTTGTTGATATAAGGGGTAAAGTGGTTGATGAGAAAGGGCAGGCTATGGCAGGTGCCAGTGTAAAAGTAAAAGGCACAAACCAGGGTACGGTAACCGACGAAACCGGAACTTTCGTACTTAAGGATGTTGCCGAAGGAGCAACTTTGGTTGTTTCTTACATTGGCTACGAAAATAAAGAAGTGGCTGCCAGCAATGGTTTAACCATAAAACTCGATCCACAGGCCGGTTTATTGGCCGATGCCGTGGTAATTGGTTACGGTACACAAAAGAAAAGTGTGGTAACTGGGGCAATTGCTTCGGTTAAAGCTGCCGATTTAGAAAATACCCCGGTCCTCCGCCTCGAGCAGTCGTTACAGGGAAGGGCATCTGGTGTAAATGTAACCACAAGCTCTGGTCAACCTGGCGATGGCGGTACCATCAGGATCCGCGGTACGGCCAACATTAACAATGCAAACCCTTTGTTTGTAGTAGATGGGGTAGTAATTGGTGGAGGTATCGAATATCTTAATCAATCGGATATCGAATCTATCGAGGTTTTAAAAGATGCAGCATCAGCCGCCATTTATGGTACACGTGCCGCCAATGGGGTAATTATTGTGACCACGAAAAAAGGCGCCAATACCGGAAGAATCAGGCTGGAGTACAATAATTACATTGGTACACAGGCACCTTCTACCAAGCTAGACCTGTTAAATGCCACACAGTATGCAACCATTTACAATGAAGGCCAACTGGCCGATGGCATTACGGCTGTCCGTTTTCCAAATCCGGCACAATATGGCGAAGGTACTGATTGGCAGGCTGCGGTTTTTAACAACAGCGCAAAAATCCAGAACCACGATTTAAACCTGAGCGGGGGCAACGATAAATCTATTTATTATGGCTCGTTCAGTTATTTCGATCAGGATGGTATTGTGGCTACTTCAAATTCGCAGTTTAAAAGATTTACTGCAAGGTTTAATTTCGAACATAAAATTACCAAAAACATCAAATTTGGAAACTCTATCGGCTATACCCGCATAAATTCTATCGGTGTAAGTACAAATACCGAATATGGTTCGCCATTAAGCAGGGCCATTAATATGGATCCGATAACGCCTATTGTGGAAACCGATCCTGCTAAATATGGTGCATCAAAATACCTGAATAACCCGGTGGTGAGAAATGAGGCTGGTTTTCCTTACGGAATTTCAGATTACGCACAATCGGAAGTTTTGAACCCGGTTGCAGCCTTAAAGGTGGCTCAGGGCGATAACTGGAGCGATAAAGTAGTAGGAAATGCCTTTGCAGAAATAGAATTTATCAAGGGTTTGAAATTGAGGAGTACAGGTGGCGTGGATCTTGCCTTTTGGGGTGGTCAAACTTTCCGCCCGATTTATTACCTGAATTCGATCAACCAATCTACCTTAACAGCCTATACCAGAGATAACAACCGTGGTTTGTTCTGGTCTTTAGAAAATACCTTAAGCTACGATAAAACCATTGGTAAACATGTATTTACCGCGTTATTGGGTTATTCGGCACAGAAAAACAAAGGCGAAACACAGGGAGGCATTAAAGAAGGTATCCCAGTTGATAATATAAAGGATGCTTCATTACAGTTCCCGGTGGCCAGAACCAATTCTGACTTTTATGGCGGCGAATACCTCAACACCTTAAACTCTATATTTGGTAGGGTAATTTACAACTATGATGAGAAATATCTGTTCACGGGTATTATCCGTAGAGATGGTTCATCACGTTTCGGTCCGAACAATAAGTATGGTTATTTTCCTTCTGCATCAGCAGGTTGGGTAGCCTCACGCGAAGATTTCTGGCCTAAAAATGATATCATCACCTTTTTAAAGTTTAGGGGTTCGTATGGTATTAATGGTAACGATAATATTCCCGATTTCAGATACCTGGCAACTGTAAGCGGTGGCCGTAATTACTCCCTCGGTACGGCTTCTGGCCAGGCGCTTGTTAATGGTGTTAGTCCGAATGCGCTTTCAAACCCTGATTTAAAATGGGAAGAAACCTCTTCATTCGATTTAGGTTTTGACGCCACATTGTTTGAAGGCATTACTTTAAGTACCAGTTATTTTAACAAAAAAACCTATGGGATGCTTTTGCAGCAGGTTGTGCCATCGTACGTGGGCAATACCGGTCCTTATGCCAATACCGCCGATTTATTTAACAAAGGTTTCGAAATTGAACTGGGCTGGAACAAAAGGATAGGCGAATTTAGTTTCCATGTGGCCGGTAATGCTTCTTTTATCAAAAATGAGGTAACACTTTTAGGTGCCGATAAAGATTATATTCCAAGCAGACAGACCATTACGCCACAGGGTTTAGAGGTAACACGCGTAGCAGTTGGCCAACCGGTTGATGCTTTCTTTGGGTACCAAACTGCCGGGCTTTTCCAAAACCAGGCAGAAATAAACAACTATAAAAACAATGCAGGTACTTTGATCCAGCCGAATGCAAAACCTGGCGACATTAAATTTTTAGACCTGAACGGTGATGGTGTGATCAGCGATGCCGATAGAACTTTCCTTGGCCGTTCTAACCCGAATTTTACTTATGGTTTAACCTTTTCTGCAAAATATAAAGGCTTCGATATCTCGCTATTCGGACAAGGGGTTTCTGGAAACATGATCTTTAACGGATTAAGGAGATTCGATTTAACCCCATCTAATTATACCACCGATATTTTAAACAGATGGACAGGCGAGGGAACAAGCAACACGGTGCCAAGGGTAACCCTGCAGGATGACAATAAAAACTATAGCCGGGTATCGAGCCTGTTTTTAGAAAGCGGTGCATATTTCAGGTTAAAGAACGTGCAGTTGGGATACACATTGCCTAAGCAACTGGTAAACAAAGTTGGTTTAGATAAGCTGAAGGTTTATGTAATGGGCAACAACCTATTTACCTTAACCAAGTACACAGGCTACGATCCGGAAATTGGTGGTGGAAGTTTAGGGGTAGACCGTGGTTTCTATCCACAGGCCAGATCGTTCTTTGTAGGTGTAAATGTTGGATTTTAACAAGAGCTATATGAAAATTAGATATATAAAATATTCAATTGCCATTGTGGCGATGATGCAATTATTGGTTTCCTGCAAAAAAGATTTTTTGGAGCTGGTGCCAAAAGGAACCGCAACAGAAGAAAATTTCTACCGCAACGAAACCGAAGTTTACCAGGGCCTGATATCTGTTTATGATGTAATGCAATGGGGAACAACCGGAGGTTATACCATGAAACAGCCTTTGCTAAGTGCTGCTTCTGATGATTGTTTTGCCGGTGGGGGTAATGCTTCCGATCAACCGGGTTGGGTAGCCTACGATAACTTTAACATGGATTCGAGGCTAGGGCCACAGGTGGGCTTATGGAGCAAAAATTTTACCGGAATTAACCGTGCCAATATCATTTTAGAAAAAATAGATAAGGCAAGCGCGCTAAGTGCAGGTTTTAAAACCAGGGTAACTGCCGAAGCTAAATTTTTAAGGGCATACTTTTATTTCGATCTGGTAAGGTTTTTTGGTAATGTTCCATTAATAACCGCCACCATTCCAACAGGAGAGCTGTACACCAAAACACAATCTGCTCCAGCTGCAATTTATGCGCAGATAGAGAAAGATCTGCGTGAAGCTTATCCTGCTTTACCTGCTACTGTAGCTACAAACGAAAAAGGCAGAATTTCGATGGGTGCTGCAAAAGCACTTCTGGGAAAAGTACTATTGTTTCAAAACGACAATGCCAAGCTTCAGGAAGCTTCTACTTTATTTAATGATGTAAACAAAGTGGGCAATGCTTATGGCTATTCGCTGCTGCCTAAATATGCGGATATTTTTAGGCCGGATAACAAGTTTAACGCAGAGGTTATTTTAGAAATTCCACATTCTACCTTAGCTGCGTGGGGCGATTGGGGCTGGGTTAACGGTGGTGAAGGTAACGTAGGTACACAGTTTATTGGTATGGACAGTTACAATGGCGATACTTACTCTGCTGGATGGGGCTTTTGTCCGGTAACATTGAGTTTGGTAAATGCAATGAAAACCGATCCCCGTTTTGAAACTTCCATTATTGATGGTGCAGCTTTAAAAGCGGCAGGGGCAACCTATAATGCCCGTTATCAGAATACCGATTACTTTATTAAAAAATACGCACCATTAAAAGCCTATCGCTCAAATAGCGGTACTGCCGAATTAAACTGGCCTATTGATGAAATAGAAATGCGTTTGGCCGATACTTATTTAATGGAGGCAGAGGCTTTGGTAAGGTTAAACAGCAACCCAACGCGAGCCTTAGAGTTACTAACGGCTGTGCGCGCAAGGGTTGGTTTAGCGGCGGTACCTGCAACTTTAGATAATATTTACAACGAACGCCGTTTAGAACTAGCCTTTGAAGGCCATCGTTTCTTCGATCTGGTGCGTACCGGCCGTGCAGTGGCCACGTTGGGGGCTTCTGGCTTTAAAGCTGGTAAAAGCGAACTTTTGCCAATCCCTCAACAGGAAATAGACCTTACCAAAGGGGTAATTAAACAAAATCCAGGTTATAATTAATTAAATATATCATGAAATTAAATTATATCATTAAACATACAGCTGGGTTTTTGGCCTTGCTGCTTTTGCTGAGCATTGGTGCCTGCAAAAAAGAAAATACAGATAAGGATCTGGGAGTTGCGCCAACAGCCGATCAGGTTAAGTTTACCGTAACGCCAAGCGCAAGCAATGCCAATGTACTTACACTGGTTAATCAATCGCCGGGCTTTAAAGCCCTTTGGGATTTTGGCAACGGCGCAACCGCCGATGGCAATACCGTTACAGCCTCTTATCCCCTGGCCGGAACTTATAACGTAAAACTTACCATTGTAACCGATGGTGGTTCGGTTTCGAGCACAAAGACTGTAACAATTGCAGCTACCAATCCGGCTATGCTAACCGATCCCGCTTTTACCACACTGTCTGGCGGTTTATCAAACGCTGCCGGTTTTACCTGGGTAATCGATCAAAAATCAGCAGGGCATTTAGGTGTAGGCCCTGTTACTTCGCAAACGCCAGATTGGTACCAGGCTGGCCCCGATGAAAAAGCAGGCACAGGTTTTTACGATGATGAAATGACCTTTAATATGAATGCGTTAAAATATACGTACGATAATAAAGGTACTACTTTTGCCAATGCGTCTAACGCGCCCGGTATTGGTGGGCCAACAGGTTCAAATGATCCAACGGTAAATTACACCCCACCAACCAATTTAACCTGGCTGGTAACAGAAAATAACGGGGCAAAATACATCACCATTTCAGGTGGAGGATTTATATCGTATTATTTAGGTGTTTCGCAATATCAGATTTTATCGTTAAACGATAATGAAATGTGGCTGCGCTGCTTAGATAAAGCCAATAGCGGAAATGCCTGGTATTTAAAACTGGTTAAAAAAGGATATGTAAGGCCTGTGGTACAGAAACCCATACAGGCTGCGAACTTAAGCGACGATTTTCAGGCCACAGCCAACTTTACCTGGACAGCCGAAAACATAGATTTTGTTAGACCTTACGATAATCCGGCAAAATTTCCAGCCAATACCTCAGCCAAAGTGGGTTACTACGAAAAAAGAACAGGTAACGACGGTCAGTATGGCAATTTGAACGTTACACTTCCATACCGTTTTGATCTTGCCGCAAAAAATAAGATCCGCTTAAAGGTTTTTATGCCAAGCGGTAACGATTTTACCAAAACACCGGCAACGGTTTCGGTAAAGCTGCAAAATTCATTATTGGGCGGTAATGCATGGCAAACACAGATCGAAATTGTTAAACCCATTGCCCTAACAGATTACAATAAATGGGTGCAGTTGGAGTTCGATTATTCCGCTTCAGCAGCCCAAACACTTTACGATAAAATTGTTGTTCAGCTCGGTGGCGAAGGCCATCCAAATCCGGGTATATTTTATTTGGATGATTTTGAGTTTAAATAATTAAGCCTACCAGGGCAGTTTAATATAAGCTGCCCTTTTAAAATTGATATGATGATAATTTCAGAAAAGCACATTCGAAGTATTTTTTTTACCGCAATGGCCGTTGGCATGATGGGCTTGAATTCCTGCTCCAAAAAAACAGACGATGGCGGACCGGTGTATGTACCCCCTGTGGTAACGCCTATAGTAGATAAGGGCTGGACTTTTGAAGCCAGCCCATCGTGGAGCGATGAGTTTACCAATACCGGTGCACCGCTAAGCAGTAACTGGGATTACGATACAGGGGGCAGTGGCTGGGGAAACAACGAACTGGAGTATTATACCAACACCACCAATAATGCCAGCGTAGCCAATGGCTTGTTAACCATTACGGCCAAAAAAGAAAATATGGGCGGTATGGCCTATACTTCTTCGCGTATGGTAACCAGAAATAAGTTAGATGCCCTGTATGGCCGCTTTGAAATTAAGGCAAAACTGCCAACAGGCAAAGGCACCTGGCCTGCCATTTGGATGCTGCCCACCGACCGCTTTTACGGCGACTGGCCAAAATCTGGTGAAATTGATATTATGGAGCATGTAGGTTACGATCAGGATATGGTGCATTTTAGTACCCATACCGAAGCGTACTATTTTAAAATTAACACGCAGAAAACCATTACCAAAAAAATTGATGGTGCTAGTACATCATTTCACATATACCGGGTAGATTGGACACCTTTTGCCGTTCGCGGTTATTACGATGATGTGAAGGTTTTTGAATTTACGAATGAAGGAACGGGTTATAAGGTATGGCCATTTGATAAACGCTTTCACCTGCTGCTCAATGTGGCCGTTGGCGGCGATTGGGGAGGAGCACAGGGCGTAGATGCCAATATTTGGCCCCAAAAAATGGAAGTAGATTATGTACGCTATTATAAAATGATAGATAAATAAGATACGTTAGTTAGTTTGATTGTAAAAGTCGTTGAGGATTCAACGGCTTTTTCTGTTTAAGCCCTGTTTTATATAGCAAAATTTGGGGCAAAAAAGAACGGGGATAAATCATACCGACCTATCCCCGTCATCTAAATTAACGCTCTCATATATATAAACAACCAAAAAGTTGATTTATTATATATCGGTGAAAATATTTTTATTTTTTTGCTGCAGGTTTTTTTGCTGCGGCTTTTGGCTTCTTCGTTTCAACGCTGCTTTCCTCCGCAACTTCAGTTTTTTTCTTTGCAGGTGCTTTAGCTTTCTTCACTTCAGCCACAGGCTCGTCGGCTTTTTCGGCTTTCTTTTTTGCCGGTGCCTTAACTTTTTTAAGCTCAGCTGCTGGTTCTTCGGTTTTTTCCTTTGCTGGCGCTTTAGTTTTTTTAACTGCTACAGTCGGTACCTCAATCACTTCTTCCTTTACCTCATCGGCCTTCGGTGCGGCGGCATTTTGTAGGTAAATGGCCAATACCTGTTTCAGATAAACATCTGGCTTAGGCATATTAATTATGGTGCCAGGCTCTTTATCCTGCGATTGTTTAATATAAGCCGATTTGATTTTACCCCAATCCTTAGAATAAAGCCTAATGAACATTTCTAAAAACTGTTCTTCTGTATATTTTTTAGGCAACCTACCCAGCACTGCCTGAATTTTTTCTTCTTTTTTATGTAATACCGCCATCGAATTTATTTTCAGCAAAGATAGCCGAATTTTATCATAATCGGTTTTTTGGTTTTTTCGGTAAAAAGAGTGTTCAAAACAATGCTGTAAATCTGCTAGCCAATTAAAATTTATGTATTTTTAAGCAATGAATAACTTAACATTTCGCAGGGCCTTATGCTGTGGCCTGTTCGTATTAATGGGTTTTATATTCCCTTATCATGCAAATGCACAACGCTTTGCCAAAGTAGATGCCTGGCTTGCTGCACACACCGAAGCAATGGGCGGAAGATTATACTTATTGATATATAAAGACGGTAAAATAGTATACAACCACGGCGAAAGCAAAATGGATCTGAAAAACAAAGTTATTGCAAGGAACCTTGGAAGATTAAAGGGGAGAATAGTGGATCTGGAACCTTACACCGAAAATACACAACAAAAGATTGCAAGTTGCAGCAAATGGTTAAGTGCAGCCTTGGTAATGACATTTATCGATGAAAAGAAATTAAAATTAACCGATACCGTAGGTAAATTTTTGCCCGTATTAAGCAAAGCAGGAAAGGGAAATATTACCATTAGCCAGTGCCTTTCGCATACAACAGCCATTAAAGCGCCGCCAATAAAAGAAAGTGCGAGAGAAATGCGGAATACCAATAGCATGGATGAAGCAATAACGAAAATTGCCGAAATGCCTATGGAAGGCAAACCCGGAAAGGTTTTCCGCTACAGCAATACTGGGCTGCAGATAGCCGGAGCCGTTATGGAAAAAATAAGTGGCAAAAGTTTCGAAACCTTATTTGCCGAAAGGATTGCCAAGCCTCTGGAAATGAAAAATACCGATTTTGGTAAAGGGAAAGTTGCACTGCCTGCAGGTGGTGCCAGTAGTACACCCAGCGATTATATGAACCTGCTAACCATGTTGCTCAACAAAGGGATGTTTAAAGGCAAAAGAATTTTATCAGAAAATAGTGTAAAAGAAATGCAGGTTAACCGGATTACGCCCGATGTAACCGTGGCCTATTCGCCAACAGAAGCCGGCAATTTTGGTTATGGTTATGGAGAATGGGTAATGGAAAAAAACGCCGCAAATAACCTTACCACGGCGGTAACCAGTCCAGGCTTATTCGGCAGTTTTCCGTGGATTGACAATCAAAAGAAAACCGCAGGATTTTTAATGGCCTTTTATTTAAATAACAAAGGGCGTAATGCCAATTATATCGAACTGAAACGATTGGTAGATGAGGCCTTAAAATAATAAGGTTTCAATAAATAACTTAATGCGCCGCAGGTACGGCTTCCAAAACCAGGTTTTTATCAGCCTGAACGCTTTTTCGGTGTTTTACCAGCCTTTCCCGGTGTTTTAAGCCCCAGTCTCTCAGTTCGTCGATTACTTTGTCGAGCGATTCACTGTATGGCGTTAATTCGTAGGTTACTGTAACGGGGGTAGTAGAGAAAACTTTGCGCACCACAAATTCGTTAAGCTCTAAATCCTTTAATTCTTTCGATAAGATTTTTGGGGTAATTTCGCCCAGCGATTTCTGGATTTCGTTAAAACGTAAGGGGCCTTCCTGCAATGATATAATTAGCGGAAGTTTCCATTTTCCATTAAGCACATAAAGCGCGTCCTTCACGGCATTTAAACTTGCCGTACAGGTTTCTTTATTCCGGTCGTCTCTTGTTAATCCCATTGTACAAAGGTACGAGCTTTCGCAAAGGATAGCACTATCCTTTTGGATACTGATATCTAAAAGATAGTTGATTTGCGCAGTTAATAATCCGGGAGAAATAAAATCTGTGGTTTTTCTGAAAGCATGAGGTTACCACCACACATAAAACGATTTAGTTTGTTTGCAACAAATTAATTGAAACAATACCATCTCTCATTTTTTTATTTTAATTTGGGATTGTATGAAAACCTATACCAAATATTCTGCAATAGTGTTACTCGCCTCAATGGCTATTTTAACTGCTTTTAGGGATGAAAATCAACCTCAACAAACCCCAGCTCGGGCAGATAAGCGACCGAATATTATCGTTATTTTGGCAGATGATCTGGGCTTCTCCGATATAGGCTGTTATGGTGGTGAAATTAAAACACCCAATATCGATTACCTCGCCAGTCAGGGTGTTAGGTTTAAAAATTTTTACAACACCTCTCGCTGCTGTCCAACAAGAGCTGCCTTGCTAACCAGCCTTTACAACCACAATGCAGGTATTGGCGAAATGACGGCCGACCGCAATTTAGAAGGTTACCGTGGAGCAATTACCAAAAATACCGTAACGCTTGCCGAGGTTTTAAAAGATGCAGGTTATCGCACCGCCATGTCGGGTAAATGGCATGTTTCCAATACCGTAGAGCAGCCAAGCCCACAGGCGCAGCAAGATTGGTTAAACCATAAAACCACTTTTCCATACTTTTCTCCGGTTGAGCAGTATCCAACCAACAGGGGTTTCGAAAAATTTTTCGGTACCTTATGGGGGGTAGTCGATTTCTTTGATCCCTTTAGCTTAGTGAGCGGTACAACACCTATTAACGAGGTGCCCAAAGATTATTACCACACCGATGCCATTAACGATACCGCGGCCACTTACATACGAGAATTCAGCAAGGGAGATAAGCCATTCTTTTTATACGTAGCCGAAAATGCGCCGCACTGGCCTTTGCAGGCAAAACCAGAGGATATTGCCAAATATAAAGATACGTATAAAGTAGGCTGGGATGCCATTCGCGAAGCGCGCTATAAAAGAATGGTGGCTATGGGGCTGATTGATCCAAAAACAACACCTATTTCGCCAAGAAAAAGTAACGATAACTGGGAAAAAAATCCAACCAAGCAGTTTGACGAAATGGCTATGGCTGTGCATGCGGCTATGATTGATAGAATGGATCAGGGAATTGGCCGGATGATTAAAGCATTAAAGGAAACCAACCAGTTGGATAACACATTGATTATTTTCTTGAGCGATAATGGTGCAAGCCCCGAAGATGCCATGCGCTACGGACCAGGGTTTGACCGCCCCAGCGAAACAAGGGCCGGAGAAAAAATTGCCTATCCCATTTTTAAAAAGGTAATGCCTGGGCCACAAACCAGTTATACCTCAATCGGACCAATTTGGGCCAATGTTGCCAATACCCCATATCAACTCGCAAAATCGCAATCGTACGAAGGTGGTGTGCATACCCCAATGGTTGCTTTCTGGCCAAAGGGCATCAGTGCTAAAAAAGGGGGCTACACCGATCAGGTTGGACACGTAATGGATTTCATGACCACCTTTGTCGAACTCGCCAAAGCGAAATACCCTAGTCAGTATAAAGGCAATACCATTAAACCTATGCAGGGTTTGAGCTTAGTTCCGGCGCTACAGGGTAAAAATTACGCTGGGCACGACGAACTTTTTAACGAGCATTACAATGCCCGCTACGTGCGTTCTGGCGACTGGAAACTCGTTAGTCTGGCTGGAGATTCTACCTGGCACCTGTACAATCTTAAAAAAGATAAAACCGAACTGGAAGATCTGGCTGTTCAAAATCCGGGCAAGGTAAAAGAATTAGCAGGTAAGTGGCAGCTATGGGCCAAAGAAAACCATGTGCTGCCTAAAAAATAATGTAAATGTAGCCGGTAAGATGGCGAATGTGCAGGATTATTTCCTATGTACCTCTTCCATCTTACCTCATTCATCTTAAATTTTACTTCTCACATCTTCCATTCCCTAACTACTTTTTCCAGCCTTTTTGCATTTTTTTGTATGCTTTTTTGCTGATTTTCGATTTCTTTTTTGATCGCGATTTTCCCTTTTTCTTACGGGCATTGATATTGTTTACCAGAGAGTTTTTAACGCCTAATTTGTTCTTTTTCTTGGTCTTGCCTTTCTTTTTTGACTTTTTCTTTTCCTTCGCCATAATAAATTTTATCCTTTAACCTCTTGTTTAAACAACAGATGGCTTGAAAAGGTTCGGTTAAAAGCAAATGAGCTTTTTAACAAAGTATATTGAGCCTTTTAACAAAGCGTCAGCCTATTATCTGGGCTACCTTTGAATAAAAAAGAAGAATATGAAAATTTGGTTTATTACAGGTAGCGCCCGTGGTTTGGGCCGCAGCCTAACAGAAGCAGTTTTAGCTAAAGGCGATAAAGTTGCCGCAACTGCAAGAAATACAAATGCATTAAAAGAGCTGGAAGCACAGTATCCCGGTCAGGTTTTTCCGATCCAGTTGGATGTAACCGATTACGATCAGGTTCATTTAGCAGTAGAAGCTGCGGTAGAGCATTTCGGAAGGATTGACGTTTTGGTAAATAATGCCGGCTTTGGAATAGTAGGTGCTGCCGAAGCCTTTACCGATGAGCAGGTGAGAAGCCAATTGGAAACCAATTTATATGCACCCATCGAAATTACCAGGGCCGTTTTACCTTTTATGCGTAAGCAGCGCTCAGGGCGTATTTTGCAGATCAGTTCCATAGGTGGAAGGGTTGGTAATGCTGGCGTGAGTATTTATCAAGCTGCAAAATTTGGCTTAAGTGGCTTCAGTGAAGTTATAGCTAAAGAAGTAGCCGATTTGGGTATTTACGTAACCAGTGTAGAGCCTGGCGGTTTCAGAACGGATTGGGCGGGCGATTCTATGACTTATGCCCCTCAGGTTGAAGGATATGAAAACACGGTAGATAAACGTTCCGAATATTTTAAAAGTGGAAGTTTTGTGCCAATGGGCGATCCTGTTAAGGCTGCGAAGGTGATGTTAGATCTGGTAGAAAGTACTGAACCGCCTGTGCATTTGGTTTTGGGCAGCGAAGCCATTGGCATGCTAAAACATGCAGATGAGACACGTAAGGCAGAAATGGAAAAATGGCTGCCCGTAAGTATCTCAACCGACCATGATGAAGCCGAAAATTTTCTGAATACAGCACTCGGAAAATCTTTTACAAAAAGATAATCAACTGTTTTTTGTTTAAAAATCAAACTAAAGATCGCATTGCGCAATCTTTAGTTTGTAAATTTGATTACATGCAAGAAAAGAAACCCAATATTTTATATTCCTGCTATTCTCACAAAAGTAGCGAGGGCGAGCAGTTTATTGCAGCGCATAATTTTGGCTATATGATTTCTGGCACATCCGAACATTTTGTTGGCGGAGAGAAATTTGTTTTCGCCCCTGGCAATTTCCGGTTTTTTAGGCGGAACCAATTGACCAAGTGGACCAAATTCCCTCCAGTAGGTGGCGAGTACCGCTCTATTTCAATTACTATAGATCAAGATACCCTGCAAAGCATCAGCGAAGAGTATAAACTTAAAACCACTACACCAAATACCGATTTAAAAGCCCTGCTTTTGCCTTCCAGCCCGCTGTTAAAGAATTATATCGATTCTTTGGGACCATATATGGATGGCAATAGTGAATTTAATAAAGGTTTAACCAATTTAAAAGTTAAGGAGGCGGTAATGGTTTTGCTCGAAACCAATCCATTGCTTAAAGATGTACTGTTTGATTTTTCCGAACCGGGAAAAATAGACCTTGAGGCTTACATGAATGAGCATTACCGGTTTAATGTAGATATTAACCGCTTTGCCTACTTAACCGGGAGAAGCCTCGCTGCATTTAAACGCGATTTTGATAAGATCTTTAATACCTCGCCAAACCGTTGGCTACAGCAAAAGCGGCTTGCCGATGCCCATTATCTGATTAAGGAAAAAGGGTGGAAGTCATCAGACGTTTATATGGAAGTTGGTTTTAAAGATCTTTCCCACTTTTCTTTTGCCTTTAAAAAAGCCTATGGTGTTGCGCCATCGCGCGTTGCACTTACCTGATAATGGTTATACTGCCCGATAGTTTTTTTGTTCCACCTGCGGCATTTACGATGTAATAATAAGTGCCAACGGGAACAGGTTTTCCATTTAGTGTCCCGTCCCAGGGTTTTGCATAACCTTTGGATTGGAATAGGATGGAGCCATTTCTATTAAATACTTTTATTAAATCGGTATCCGCAATGGCTTTAATCTGCCATGCATCATTTATACCATCACCATTGGGGCTAAAAGAATTGGGAACTACAATTTCACAATCATTCCGAATAGCTACATCAATGCTGTTCGAATAGGCTACGGTATTGCTTAGGCAGGCGCTTCTACCATTTGCTTCGCAGTTTATCACATCACCATCATTTAAGGTACTGCTGGTAAAAGTATCGCCGGTGCTATTGGTATACTTCCCATTTACAAACCACTTGATATTTGGCGGGGTATTGGTGTTGCCTGTGGTGCTTGCATTGAAGGTAATGGCGGTACCCGCGCATATCGCTGAACTTTTAGTGGTCGAAATTTCTACAGTAAACGGGGTAAATGGGCTAACACTAACCCTAATGCTGTTTGATGCGAACGATGAAATCGGGCTGCAATAATCATTGTTAATTACCACTATCGAAATACGGTCATTGTCTTTCAAAGCGTTTGTGGTATAAGTATCGCTGTTGTTTGAAACATCTGCGCCGTTAACCAGCCATAAAAAACTGGGATTTTTTCCAGCATTATCTACTGCTGCCCTGAAAGATACCGTAGCGCCTTCACAAATATCGATAATTGGTGTGCTGATAATTGCATACGGTTTTTGGATATCAGATACCGATATGCGCTGTGTCGCTGTTTCTACACCATTGCTGGCGGTAATGGTGGCTGTACCAGGGCCATAAATGTGAATCAGGCCGTCAATGATATCAGCTACATCGGGTTCGCTACTGGTGTAGGTAATGGGCAGGTTGCTGGTTGCCTTAGGATCAAAATCGGGATCGCAAATGGTTTTGGCTGGAATGGCCGGGAATGCAATTGCATAAACGGCCTCATTCAGGTTTGGAATCAGGTAATGCAGTTGATCAATTGCCGTATCCTGTGCCAAAGAAGAAGTGCATATGCATAAAACTGCAATTAAACATTTTATAAAATTGGAGAGATGGAGTGGAGCGGTCACGTAATTTAAATAAGCAAATTAAGGGCCCAAAATTAGGTAATTAATTGATATTGAACGTTAAGCTAGTGTTAAGCAAAAGGCGCCAGTAGTTTAAAATTGATACTTTTTTTCAGGTTTGAAGGGCGCGGTTAACTGCAAAAATAAAAAGCCCCGATAAAACCGGGGCTCTTTAAAAATCTAAAATCCTTTTCTATACCGTTTTAGTATAATCCCAGTTCAGCAAGTGCGGCGAATTGAAGACCATCGTAGGCCGAATTTGCTATTAATTTAAAATACCTTAACGATATGGCCGAGCCAAAGCTAAAATATTGAGCACCATTGGCATTTTGCGCTACGTAATTATTTACCGAGGTAAAATTGATTCCATCGGTACTGGTAAGCAGCTGGAAATTTTTAACAGCCCTTGATAGGCCACTGCGCTGCGTTAAACTTAATCCGTTGGCCGTTTTAACCGAGCCGAGATCGATTACAAGGGTATGCGGATAGCTGGTGGCAGAACTCGACCACCTAGAGTGCCAATAGGTTGATGAATTGCCATCGATTAATTTACTTGCACGCCCGTTAACTGCACCTTCGCCACTGGTTTCTTCCGAACTGAACGAGGCGATAGACCAGCCGGTTTTGCTCAGCTCATCTTTGGTGCTAAAGGTTAAAACAGGTATGCCGCTGGCAAAAGTATAATTGTAAATGGTTTCGGTTACCGTTCCGTTATCGTGTACCAGTTTTACTTTCAGCTCATACGGAATCCCGTCAGTTTTATACTGGAGATCAGCAATAGGCATTTCTACATAGAAACTATCCAGTCCGATTGATTTTGATTCCCAAGTAGTGGCATTATAATCGTGGTTTACGCCCGTACCTTCGTTATTAACATTCGGATCGTTGTAATACACAATACTGTTTACCTTACCGCTGGTGGTATATTTACCCGAAACAACAATAGCTGCTTTGGTTGATGAATAGCTGGCATGTATTTTATTTATACCCGCCGTTACCGAGCCATAATAGGTCTTATTATCGTTATTAAAAATCGAATTCACATTTAAAATCGCTGCATCAGTTGCCGTTAAAAATGTTGGAGATTTGCCCAAGGTTCCATTTCCTGCCCACATCAGAGCCATGCCCAAAGTAGCATTTTCTGAAACTTTTTGGCAGTTGTGCGGTAGGTTTAAGCCATGGCCCAGCTCATGCATCATGCCGCCAAACCAAACACTGAAACGGTTACCGTCTGCATCAGTTTTTCCCAGGTTCTGAATATCCATCCCCTCATAATCGAGGGCATAGCACCACCTGCCCGTGCCGTAAAATGGACCACCGCTTGGCGTTCCATTGGCTTGAAAGCTATAACGGGGAATAATTACCAATGTATGTTCGCTGGTTTTATCGCCGGGGTGAGCAGCAAAATAAGCGTTAATTTCGCTGGCCACAGCACCGCTTCCGCCCGAGTATGGATAGCTGCTCTTCGGTAAGCTGCCCCTGATCAGGATGATTTTTACATAGCCTGCGGTGGTATCTGGCAATAATCCAAAGGTTTTTGCGCCATAACCATTTCGCTGCATCTCATCTTTATACCAGTTTTGTCCCCAGATCATTAACTCACTTAGCCTTTTTCTATATCCGGGCAAAGTATCCAGATCATTCGGTACAAAATAAATAAGATTGAGGTTATGTGTTTGTGTAACCAGATTGGCCGTGTTGGCGAGCACCAGTTTAGACTTTGAAGCTGTTGTGCCGTCCTGATTTTCTGCCAATTGATTTTTCTTACAGGCACCGATCAATCCTGCAAGTAATATGCAGAAATAAGGAATAAGTTTTTTCATAGTTTTTAATGGTTTAGGTTGATTAATATTGGTTAGATAGTATTGGGTTAGTTATAAAATGGAGTTTAGATGTTTAAGGTTGTTGCGTAAAATGTAAGTAGAACTGAAAAAGGAAATAGGACAATGCTTTGCCTATATTTAAGCATGGTGAAATGATAAATAAGCGTATCAAGAGTGCTTTATTTAGGCTAAATAAAACCATAAATGCTTGTGTATTATTGGGTTGGTTGATTATTGAAGATAAAGACATTTGGCACAAGCCAGAGAAAATAACTCCACGCAAACGTTTGTTTAGGTTTGCAAATAAAATGTTCTGCAATAGGCAAATTAATGCCGTTTCGATTGGTGTTCGGTAAGTTTCTCTTTAAGATTTGAAGTGTTGCGGCGCTTTTACCACGAAACCTTACAAGGGCAGAACTGATTTTTGAAAATTAATTGTCGATTCGACAAGTGTTCTGTTCAGAATTGATTGTATTGCTAAATAGGCAAACGTTTGTGCGGAGTTTTACAAATGAGAAAGATTTGTCTAACTAAAGAAGGTAGGGAATAGAAAAAAAGCACCAATCTTTTTTGGATTGATGCTTTTGAATCGTGTTGATTAAACTTTTTTCGGTGGAAGATCGAAAGCAATTGCCTCGTGCTCAAAATGGCCATTGTGTGCACCATCGCAAAATGGTTTATTTTTGGATAAACCACAACGGCAGATCGAAAGTACATTTCTGCCCTGTAAGCCATAAGTATTTCCGTTTCTATCCACAATTTCGAAATCGCCCTCTATTTTAACCGAGCCGTTATTGTTAATGGTAAGTTTTGTTTTAGACATGTATCTTGTTAGTTTGCTGCAAAAATAAAACTTACTTTCAGCAATCTCCCATCCGATTTCTATTTAGAAACATTCTCTTTTCACTTACGCCGCCTCTTTTTTGATCACGTAGGCAATCATATCCGTGCGGATGGTGAAACCCAGTTTTTGATAGAGTTTAACCGCTGCTTCATTATCATTTCTAACATGTAAAAAAGGTATTTCCGAACGGCGCATTATCCTGCTAATCTGCTCCTGTAATAGCCTAAAGGCATAACCTTTGCCCAAATGATCAGGGTGCGTACAAACTGCACTAATTTCTCTGTACGGGCTGGGGTAAAAACGGTGGCCGGCCATTGCTACCAATTCATTGTCCGAAAAAAAACCGGTGTAATTACCCAGTTCAATGGTTTTGGCCAAAAAAGGTCCCGGTTTGGTGAGTTCAACCAACTCGATCATTTCTGCTACATGGCTTTCATCGAGGTTGGTTATTCCATCAGGATTGTTTAAAGGGAGTTCCGTGCCATTAAAAACCAATTGGACCATGTTAATCTGCGTCAGTAGTTTCCAGGGCGAGGAAATGGGAACCGGTGTTTTAGAGAAAAAAACAAACAGGCTATCTGGTCCGCTGACCTGATAAAGCGTAGCGAGGTTCTCTTGCGAATTATCCTTTAGCCCTGCAAAAGCGGCTACATCTTCTGTGTAATATTTTACTTCATCAATGCCTTTGGCAATATGGCCATGTCCGGATGTTAGTGCATGGTAAATAGGATTATCCAATATGTGCTCCATTTGGCAAAGATATTAAAAGCCTTAATTTCTTTTCAACGGATTGCTTTAAGCGGAATGACCCTTTAAAAAAGTTTCGACCAAATGTGCTGTAAATGCTATGCTTTTATCGCTCACATCAGGATTCAGGTTTTCGCCGATCATGCTCCCGTGCAAGCCCGGTAAAACAGTCAATCGCGCACCGGCAATCAATTTCGACATTTTTACCACATGATCAACCTTGATCACATCGCGGTCGGCCAGCATCAGTAAGGTAGCGCATTTAATCCCTTTTAAATCATCATCGCTCAGGTCGGTAAAATCGAGCATGCGCTGCTTGTCTTTTTCGAACATGTTCTGTAATGCTTTTTGATCGGGATTTACCGCTAAAAATGCAGTTTTAAGTGGCGCAGGCATATGTTCAATAGTGGCATCGCCGAAACCGTTGTAAAAGCCATCTATCAAGCCTTCTTTTTGATAATTGGCCGAAACCACAATAATTTTATTTACCACATCGGGGTAGTGTGAAGCGATGTGCAGTGTAGTGGTTCCGCCGTTGCTAAAACCCAAAAAATCTGCTTTGTGGATATCGAGCTGACCGAGCAAAGTAACCACATCTTTGGCGTCTTGGGCAAAAGATTCGGGCGCATTGCGGTCACTGGTTCTGCCGTGGGCCTGCAGTTCAACCGCAACTAATTTATTGCTTTTAGCCAAAAAAGGAATAAGCCTACCAAAAGTAGATTGTATGGTAGAACCACCACCATGGATCAACACCAGGGGGATTTTACCTTCACCGTAAATTTCGTAATACATTTCTATGCCATTTACGCTTTGATGCCCAGATTTTTGATAGGTTTCCATGGGTTAAGTTTTAATTTGATATACAAAACTAGGTTAAGTTAAGTAAAATGGAGGCGAAATTGAAACGATTTAAGTCCAATAATTTCTCCATAATTTGAAATGTTATGTGAGAAATCTGTGCATCATCTCTTTCTTCCCATTCTTTAATTTGCATGGAGGCTATCCTTGTTATATGAAGTATTTGGCTACAAGGTTAAAAATTTAGAAGTTATGGCCGGAGCTGGGGAAGTTTTATACCAATGAAATTACGGGTGAAACACCGATCATTATCTATTTTCGGATTTGGTGGCCCCGGTAAATAAAAAACCCTGCAAATGTTTGATTTGCAGGGTTTTGACATCATTTGACATTGATTTCTGTAGCCCGTAGGGGAATCGAACCCCTGTTTCCAGAATGAAAATCTGGCGTCCTCACCCCTAGACGAACGGGCCATTAAATATTAGAGTGTCTTTCAACTCTTTTGGTAGCGGGGACACGACTCGAACGTGCGACCTTCGGGTTATGAGCCCGACGAGCTACCAACTGCTCCACCCCGCACTCTATATCTTCAAAAGATTCTTCGTTTGAAGGAGTGCAAAGGTATATAATATTTTCGCTTTTCAAAAGGCTACGCAAACTTTTATTTGATATTTAAATTATCTGCTTGATTTTTAGTGAATTATTTTTGTTGAAGCTGATTTTTTATCGGTCTTGGAAAAAGGGGGAAGATATAGGGGAAGCAAAACTCCCGATAGGCACGATACCAAACGATACCCGTAAACGAAAAAAAGTTGATCGTCAGCGGTATCGCTTTAAATCAACTTTTTGTTATTAGTGTAGCCCGTAGGGGAATCGAACCCCTGTTTCCAGAATGAAAATCTGGCGTCCTCACCCCTAGACGAACGGGCCTTTTATCAGTTTCTACTTTCCAATTTCCAGTAAGCAGTTAAAACTGCCAACTGAGAATTACCAACTGAATTGGTAGCGGGGACACGACTCGAACGTGCGACCTTCGGGTTATGAGCCCGACGAGCTACCAACTGCTCCACCCCGCACTATATACAACTCGTTTTTCTTTTGAATTAAATCCTTAACTCTGTTTCCGAATTGGAATGCAAAGATATAATTCGTTTCTTTGTACTGCAAATTTTTTTTAAAAAATATTTTAATGGCGCATAAAGCAGGTTTTGTTAGTATAATAGGTAAACCGAATGTAGGTAAATCCACCCTCATGAATGTGCTTGTAGGCGAGCGACTTAGTATTATAACTCCAAAGGCGCAAACCACGAGGCATCGTATTTTAGGTATCGTAAATGAAGAAGAATATCAGATTGTTTTTTCTGATACTCCAGGTATAATTAAGCCAAAGTACAGCTTGCAAGAAAGTATGATGAGCTTTGTTAATGGATCTTTAACCGATGCCGATGTACTTTTATTCGTAACTGATATTAATGAGGAGCACGATGAGGAAGATGTTTTGGAGAAAATCCTTAACCGCGATATTCCGACTATCGTACTCATCAATAAAATAGATAAGGCCCTGCAGGAGCAGGTAGATGAAAAGATTGTCTATTGGCAGAACAAGTTAAATCCGGTTGCCATTTATGCAATTTCGGCGCTGCATAACCACAATGTTAGCGGATTGTTGGAGCGTGTGCTCGAAATGCTCCCTGAACACCCACCATATTACGATAAAGAAGATTTAACTGACCGCTCTGAGCGCTTTTTCGTTTCGGAGATTATCCGCGAGAAAATTTTTCTCAACTATCAAAAAGAAATTCCTTACAGTACAGAAGTAATTGTTAAGAGTTTTAAGGAAGAAGAACTGAAAAACGGCAAAGGCGCTATGATCCGCATTACGGCTGAGATTATTGTGGAGCGCGACTCTCAAAAAAATATCCTGATCGGTACCGGAGGCAGCATGTTAAAGAAAGTTGGTACCGAAGCCCGTTTAGAAGTAGAGAAATTTTTGGACAGCAAGGTTTTCCTGGAAATGTTTGTAAAGGTGATCCCAGACTGGAGAAGTAAAAAGAACTACCTAAAAAGTTTTGGTTACGATAATTAATTTCGATTTTTAAGGAAAAAGATTGCAGATGAAAAAAAGTGTAACCATTCTCCTATTGTTGATCAGCACGGCTGTTTTTGCACAGGAATCGAATAACGGCAAAAAACTTTGGGCAAAATCTATTCTGAATGAAAAAGCTCCAGAACTGGTGGTCGAAAAATGGATCTCCAAACAGCCTGATACCAAGGCTAAATTTGTACTGATCGATTTTTGGGCAACCTGGTGCGGGCCATGCCGGGCCTATATCCCAACCTTAAACGATATCCAGAAAAAATATGCGGATAAGATAGTGATCATCGGGGTTTCGGATGAGACTGCTGAAAAAGTAGAAGCTTTTAATAATCCTAAAATTAATTATGCCGAAGCCATTGATACCAAAGGCACTGTGAAAAACTTATTGGAGGTAAAGGGTATTCCGCATGCTATACTTATCGATCCGAAAGGCATTGTGCGCTGGGAAGGCTTCCCCTTATTGCAGGGAAACCAGCTTACCGAAGAAGTAATAAAAGGGCTTTTAGATAAGTATAAAAATTAATATTAACTGAGGTTACAAAAAATAACCGTACCTTTGCAGCCCGAAATAAATCGGTTAGTAGTTGATAGTCAATGGCTGATAGCCAAATAGTTTGAGCAGCTTGCTCAAGCACCACGACCATTAACTATAAGCCATTAACTATCAATAGAACACCCATGAGTAATATTATCGCCATCGTAGGCAGGCCAAACGTAGGCAAGAGCACCCTTTTTAATAGATTAACCGAAAGCCGTAAAGCCATTGTAGATGATATGAGCGGGGTAACCCGTGATAGACACTATGGAGTAGGCGAGTGGACTGATAAACAGTTTACCGTAATTGATACTGGTGGTTATGTAGCCAATTCAGAAGATGTATACGAAGCTGCAATCCGTGAGCAGGTAATGATTGCCATTGAAGAAGCCAGTGTATTGATCTTTATGGTTGATGTAACTACCGGCATTACTGATTTGGATGATGATATTGCACAGGTACTCCGCAGAAGCAATAAGCCTGTTTTTGTTGCCGCAAACAAAGTGGATAACACCGCTTTATATAACGAAATACATACTTTTTACGGTTTTGGTTTAGGCGAAGTTTATCCATTGTCGTCAATGACAGGTTCTGGAACAGGAGAATTGTTGGATGAGATTATTAAAAATTTCGAAGATATTCCTGAAGAAGAAAATCAACTGCCTAAAATTACCATTGCCGGTCGCCCAAATGTGGGTAAATCATCTTTGGTTAATGCATTAATTGGTAAGGAACGTAATATCGTTACAGCCAATGCAGGTACTACCCGCGATTCGATTAAAATCCATTACAACCAGTTTGGTCACGAATTTATGCTGATTGATACTGCCGGACTGCGTAAAAAAACCAAGGTTAAAGAAAACCTGGAATTTTATTCGGTAATGCGTACCATTAAAGCTTTAGAAGAAGCTGATGTTGTGGTATTGATGATTGATGCGGTTGAAGGAATCGAAAGCCAGGATATCAATATTTTCCATTTGGCCGAGAAAAACAAAAAAGGTATCGTTATCCTGATCAATAAATGGGATTTGATCGAGAAGAATACGCAAACGATGAAAGCTTTTGAAGAGCAGATCCACGAGCGTATCCGTCCTTTTACTGATGTGCCGATTATTTTTACTTCAGTGCTGAACAAACAGCGTATTTTTAAAGCAATTGAAGCTGCGTTGGATGTATATAAAAAGCGTAGCAAAAAAATCCCAACTTCTAAGTTGAACGATGTAATGCTGCCTTTGATAGAGAAATTTCCACCTCCAGCATTAAAAGGGAAACACATCAAGATCAAATATATTACTCAAATTAATGGTACTTCGCCAATGTTTGCCTTTTTCTGCAACTTGCCACAGTACATTAAAGATCCGTACAAACGTTTCATTGAAAATAAACTGAGAGAAAACTTTGATTTTTCAGGTGCTCCGATCCAGATTTATTTCAGACAGAAATAATTAAGGTTGAGGGTTTAAAGGCGAAAGCTCGAGGGCCTAATTGCCTATATCAAATATTATAATTAACAGGGCTGTTTCTTTTGAGGAAGCAGCCTTTTTGCTTTTTGTCATTCTGAACGCCTTCTGAAATTTATTGCGAAGTCATCCTTGTCTCCGTGGCAAAATAAACTAAGACTTGTCATCCTGAGCCTGTCGATGGATATTACATTGCCATGTTTAGGCGTTTCGAGTACTTGTCCCGATTTTTCATCGGGAAGCTCAACGTGACAAATCTTATAAGCGATTTATCTTTATCCTTATCTTTGCCTCATGCAACTACAAGTACAGAATAGCCAGCCAACCGACATCGATACTATTTTCGGGTTTTACGATATGGCTATTGCCCATCAAAAGAAAGTATTTAACAAACACTGGCAGGGTTTCAGCAGGGAATTGGTACAGACCGAAATAGCAGAAAACCGCCAATATAAAATTTTGGTTGATGGTGAAGTAGCTTGCGTATTTGCCGTTACTTTTAACGATCGGCTAATCTGGGGCGATCGCGATCAGGATGCCATCTACATCCACCGCATTGTAACACATCCCGACTTTAGGGGCTATTCTTTCGTAAAAGAAATTATTAAATGGGCGAAAGTATATGCTGCAGAAAATCAACTGAAATTTATCAGGATGGATACCTGGGCCGACAATCAAAAACTGCTTGAATATTATACCAGTTGTGGTTTTGAATATGTAGGCGTTGTAACCATGGAGAAAACTGATGGTTTGCCCAAGCATTACGAGGGCATTAGTTTAAGCCTATTCGAAATTGTGGTTTAATTACGCCTGTTTTATTTCTTGCTTAATAACTTTTGGGTATAATCTAACGCTTCTGTATTGCCCCAGGCCTGGTGGCCTGTAATTACAAATTTGCTGTCAGGGTATTTCTGTTTTAGCTTTCCGATACTTTTTGGCCATGCCTCCAAGTCTGCTTCTCCGATATAGCCTAAATCTGTAGCTTCGGTGCTTTTAACCAGGCAACCACCAAACAGAACTTTATCCTGTCCAAACCAAATAACCAGATTATCTTTTGTGTGCCCTTTGCCTGCGTAGTAGGTGCTAAGTTTATAGTTTCCAACGGTAAAAGTGGTGTCATTATTAAAGGTATAGGCTGCCCTTGGCTCTTTGTTGGCGCGAAGGATTTCATCCGTTAACTTGCTGGTATAGGTTTTTATGCCTTTGCTTTTAAAAAATGCCAGTCCGGCGGCGCGGTCGCCATGCGAATGGGTAGCAATGGCAAGCACTACTTTTTGGTGGTGTTTTGCCTGGATGGAATCTAAAAATGGCTCAAACTGTGCCGGGTCCCAAGGCGCATCAATTACAACCACACCTTTATTGGTAACCAGGTACACGGCATTGGCATCGGTTAAAACACCTTTGTAATTGTTGTAAGTGGTATACACATATAGATTTCCGGTTAAATGCTTAATTTTTATTTTTGGGTTTTGTGCAAAAGCTGTAAAAAAAGATAAACTGAGCAAAATTGAAAATACCTGGCGCATGAATATAAAATTTAAGGATTATCGGATCGCAAATAACTTATATCAAAAACGAAGGCATTTGATTTAAATTACTTCAGCTCTATTTTCCAGCTTAACATATCATCTACTTCTCCAACATGGATAAAATGATTTTTTTCTAATATGGAGTAAGAGGCAATATTATCTTTAGTGGTTGAGGCAAAAACTGATTTCACTTTGGGCTGTTCTTTGGCCCATTGCAGTAAGCGGCCTACAGCTTCGGTCATAAAACCTCTTCCGCGAAATTCCTCATAGGTGCCATAGCCTATTTCAATTTCTCCATTAGGATCGGGTTCGCCAACAAAACAGATATCACCAACCATCCGGTTATCAGGTTTGGAAACAATCGTCCATAGGGTATTGTACAGATAGTCTTTATCCTTGTCGAAAACATTGGGCAAAATGGTTTGCTGCAAGGCTTCCTGTAGCTCTGGTGAGATGTTTTTCTTGGTTGGTAAAAGTTGAAATTCTTTTTCTAACGAATGGTCATCTTTAATGTATTTTAACAGTTGGTTATGGGTTAAGGGCTTTAAAATGAGGCGTTCAGTTTCTATCATAATTGAGATTGTTATGCAGACTAATATAAACCTTTAGCGATTAAATATCCAAGTTTTTGGGAACAAGCTTTTGTTAATAAAGCACAAATCGCTTGGTGAAAATGGGGCTATGAATATGTAGTGTGGCTTAATACACCTTAATTATCTGCCCGGTAATAATGCCTAAAGTACTTTTTTCGTAGGCTTTTACCACTTTATCCATCGTAACAGGAATTTCGCCAGGAAATGAATCGAAATAAGCCGGAGAATCTTCTACCACATTAGGGCTTACTGCATTTATTCGGATGCCATTTTCGAGTTCAGGTGCAGCGGCAATCGCAAAAGAATTTAGTCCTCCATTTACTGCGCTTAACGCAGCGCCTGCGGCTACCGGCTGGTCGGCCAATATGCCCGATGTTAAAGTAAAAGAACCGCCTTTATTGATGTAGTGCTGGCCAATGAGTACCAGGTTAACCTGACCCAATAGCTTATCCAGTAGCCCACTTTTAAAAACTTCTCCCGTCATTTGCTTAATCGGTGCAAAAGGCCCTTTACCGCTGGTACTGATCAGTGCATCAAAAGAACCTGCTTTTTCAAACATCGCCCTGATCGAGTCTTCGTTGGTAATGTCTACCTGGATATCGCCCTTGGTATTTCCTACGCGGATAACTTCGTGCTTTTTAGCAAAAGCATCACTAACTTTTTTGCCCAGTGTACCTGTGGCACCTACAATGATGATCTTCATATCTGTTTATTTTAAACGAACGGTATGCCCGAATTTACTATTGCTAATAAACATCACAGTTATTTAAAAGTTTCAATAAGATCAGCCTTCCATCACCATTTCGGCAGTTAAATCGGTAATAAAAAGATCAATGTGGGCTTTGGTTACATTGGGCATGCAAATGAGGTGCGAATTGCCCTGCTCGGCGGCCAATTGCCATTTTTGACATAAGACTTTGGGCGGGGCAGGGAAATTAACGGTAATGGCATTTGTGTTTCGCCAGGCTGCAATGCCCAATGCTTTAAGCCTTTGTTCTGCGTAGGCCGCAGTTTCTAAACTGTGCATGGCCCTCTTTTTTAAGCCCGTTATTCCTAAGCGCTTAATGGTATGCCATAAAAAAAGTGGACTGTGCCCATTCCTTGATCCAGTTATTGTGGTATCTATACTCCCAATGTATGCCACCGAACGCGCAATTCTGTCGCGGTTCGATTTTTTGGCTACCACGACTCCGCAGGGCATTGGCGAACCAAAAAATTTATGGCCGCTAATGGCAATGCTATCTGCGCCATCTTCAAAATCGAAAGCTGGCCTGGGTTCTATAAGGGCACTGTAAGTTCCGGAAAGGGCTGCATCTGCATGGATATAGTAGTGCTGTATGGCTAGTTTTTTTAAAATCGCCTTAATTTTCGCTACATCATCACGGGCTTCGGTCATGGTTGTGCCAATATTGGCCATAATGATTACGGGCATATGGCGGTTCATCATGATGGTGTGTTCTAGGTCATCGTAATCAATTTCGCCATTTTGCTGGGTGCGGATAACAATGTTAGACATGTTGAGGAGATGGAGGTTTTTCTGGACGCTGTAATGCGTAGCTTCCGAATAATAGACCATTCCTTTTGGGTGCAGCTCGCGGGCTAGATAGAGCCCGTATAAATTACCTTCCGAGCCCCCGTTGGTTACATAACCCCACCAATTATCTTCTGGTGCGCGGAACAGTGAAGCAAAAAACTGAACTACCTCTTTTTCAAGCTCACGCGATCCGACTCCATAGGTTGAATTTACAAAGGGATCTCCCAAATTGTTCATCGGGTATTTTAAGAAATCGATCAGATCCTGATAATTGAAATCTTTGGCAACCGGATAACCTAAAAATAGATCGGTTTGGGTTTTTATTGTTTCCAATAAATCGCTTAATATTTTTTGATCTTCTGCCGACAAATGCTGCGCTTCCATAATTGATAGATTTGCAGGCAAAATTAATAAAGCGAAATAAAGTATCGATTGTTTATTTTAAATAAAAATATAATTTCTTTTTAATCTGTTATTATAGAATTATATTTTAACGTTGGCGTAATAAAAACAGCCGAAAGATATAAAATATGGCTATTGAAGGTTAACAAGGGCCTGCCTTACCGCATTGTCTGTTTGATTGGCTGCTTTATAGTAGCCCACATCGCCCAGGTAATAGCGGCACAACAATGCTTTAAGGTCATTTTGGATAATTGTTTTCGAATTATACAGTTGAAAGCGGTCTATCGGTACGTTTTTGCGTTGGATAAAGCCGATAAAATCTTTAAAGTCGTTATCGTTTATAGTAAAGATATTAATGTTCTGCTCTACAAAACTAGCGCTATATCTATTGGTTAACACATTAAAAACATAATCGGAAAGTACCTTTTTGCTGACCAGATTGCTGTAAAACTTATTATACCCATTGGTGTCCAGCTTTACAAAAACATCAGGTTGTATACCGCCGCTTCTTTTTAACTTTCGGGCTGGCTGTACATTTACCCCTTCGGTTTTCTCAATAGAATCCTGAAACGAAGTACGGTCGCCGGTTAGCTCGCCATCTGTCATCCTTTCATCCAGCTCATGCTTGTAGGCATCATAACCTTTTTTATACGATTTTTGAATGCTACGGCCTGATGGCGTATAATACCGGGCAATGGTTAAGTTAAGTGCAGAGCCATCGCCAAAAGCAAATTGCTCTTGTACCAGGCCTTTGCCAAAAGAACGGCGGCCAACAATAATCCCACGGCCTAGATCTTGTATCGCTCCTGCTACGATTTCACTCGCCGAAGCTGTATTTTCATTAATCAGAATGGCCAATTTGCCGTTTTGAAAAGCCCCGGTGCCTGTAGAAAAATAATCGGTGCGGGGTTCGTGTTTGCCCTGCGTATAAACAATGAGCTTATTTTCTGGCAAAAACTGATCGGCCAGGCCCGTTGCTGCCGTAAAATAGCCTCCGCCATTGTCACGCAGATCGAGGATCAGCTTTTTCATGCCCTTTGCTTTCAGGTTGTTTGCTGCCGTAGCGAAATCGTTATCCGTGTTGGCCCCAAATTTACTGATGCGCACATAACCTGTTTCGCTGTTCATCATATAGGCGGCATCAATACTGCTGATGTTTACTTTGCCACGTGTAACCATAATGCGGTTGCCCTGCGCAGCGCCCGGATGCAATAAAACTACGCTCACCCCAGTGCCAGCTTTACCTTTAAAACGGCCGGTAAGCTGTTCTTTCGGTAGGTTTCTGCCACTTACCACGGCAGTATCGATGCTTAAAATTTTATCGCCCAGTTTTATCCCAGCCTGGTAGGCCGGTCCATCTTTAACCACACCGGTAACCATCATGGTATCGTTAAGCATATAATACTCAATACCTACGCCCTCAAAGTTACCTTCCAGGTTATCTGTCATATCCTGTGCATCGGTTGGGGGTAAATAAACACTGTGCGGATCTAGCTGATGTAAAACACTATCAATCGGTAAATTCTGAAGCGAATCGGTATTAATTTCATCAACATAATTGCCGTTGATGATGTGGAGGATCTCATTTAGTTTCTCGTCGCTGTTGCTGGCCAGCTGCGGACTTTTTTTAACGCCAAATCCTTGGTCTTTAATGAACTTTATGCCCAAAAACATACCAACTATTAAAATTACAGAATAGCTTACAGCGATTAGTATATTATTGCGGGTATTTTTTTTCATTAGCGTTTTGCAAATTTATGAAAATTAGCGGGTTGATATATTTTTTAACTGCATTTTCTTGCCTTTTGTTTACATTTTTTCATATAATTTAAATATAAGAAGAGCCCCCCTAAATTTTATCACAGATATTTTTGAATTTTTAGGGCAGTTTTTAGAAAGAATTTACCGAATTTTATCAAAATTAAATTTATGAACAGAGTTACCGAGCAAGAATCTAACTACAACCACATCGATCAGATGTCGGTGTTGGAGGTTTTGCAGGGCATTAATAACGAAGATAAAACTGTAGCCTTTGCAGTAGAAAAATCTTTGCCTCAGATCGAAAAGTTAACTTCGGCAGTTGCCGAAAGAATGAAAAAAGGCGGTCGCCTTTTTTATATTGGTGCAGGCACAAGTGGCCGTTTAGGTGTGGTAGATGCATCAGAGTGTCCCCCTACTTACGGTGTGCCTTTTGATTGGGTAGTGGGTATTATTGCCGGTGGAGATACCGCGATTAGAAAAGCAGTAGAATTTGCCGAAGATGATGCTGAGCAGGCCTGGAAAGATCTGCAGGAATTTAACATTAACGAAAAAGATTGCCTGGTTGGTTTAGCGGCTTCGGGTACTACACCATACGTAATTGGCGGATTAAATACCGCACGCAAGCACGGTGTTTTAACAGGCTGTATTGTTTGTAACACAGGTGGGCCTATTGCTGCTGAATCGGATTTTCCGGTTGAGGTGGTTGTTGGACCAGAGTTTATAACAGGTTCTACCCGCATGAAATCCGGAACTGCCCAAAAATTGGTTTTAAATATGCTGAGCACTACCGTTATGGTGCAATTGGGACGTGTAGTTGGCAATAAAATGGTCGATATGCAGTTAACCAATCATAAGCTGGTAGATCGCGGTACACAAATGGTGGCCGATGAGCTGAGCATTGGTTATGATGAAGCTGCTGAATTACTAAACCGTTACGGGAGCGTACGTAAAGCGGTAGAAGCAGGACAACATTAACAAATGATTGAAGGATAGAATGACTGAATGATTGATTGACTGAATAATTGAATGAGAGAAGGATTGAAGGATAGAACGGATGATGTTGGAGAAGAAAGAAACATTCACGCATTCAAAGTTTAATCCATTAATAATTAAGATAATTGATTGAGAGAATGTATGATGGTGGAAGGGAAAACATTCACTCATTCAAAATTCACTCATTCAATAATTAAAACTGAAAGAATGAACGATTGATGGAATGATAATGGGGATATGGAAAAACATTCACTCATTCAAAATTCACTCATTCAATAATTAAAAATGCATGCACGAGATTGAGCCTTATTACCAGTGGAGAGATGATTATATTTCGGCAGAGGATGAGCGTTCGCCATTTTACAACACCGAATATTCAGAGCTTTATTTCGATAAGCAGATTTACAACTTTTTATTGCACCCACAGTGGGATGAATTCGGTTCAAGCACACTTTACCTCAAGGTGCTGTATGCCGATTACGACCGCAGTTATGCCATTATAGAGTTTATCGGCGAGTGGAACGATGCCATTAACAACGATATTATGCTGTTAAAAAGGGATATTTTAGAGCTGATGATGGATGAGGGGATCAATAAATTTATCCTGATTGGTGAAAATGTGCTGAATTTTCATGCTTCTGATGATAGTTACTACGAAGAATGGTTTCAGGAAGTAGAAGATGGCTGGATTGTTGGTGTCAATTTTCAGCAACATGTAATTACCGAATTCAGGGATAATAACATCGATTATTACATTAACTTTGGTGGAGCTTTTGATAACCTGCCCTGGCGTACATTAAAACCTTTACAGTTCTTTAAAAAAGTTGAAGAACTACTGACAAAAAGATTGAACTAAATATTTATTTTTATATAGTTAAATACACAAAATTTAAAATGGAACAACAAAATTATCAATATCAAGACAACAGTGTTTTTGTACAGGAAAACACCATTTCTAAGAAATTTTTTGCAAATGTATTCTTATGGATGTTTGTTGCATTAAGTTTATCAACACTTGCTGCCTTTTACATTTCTAACAGTGAACCAGCTTTACGTGCTTTGATCAATTTCGAAACCGGACAAAGAACAGGTTTAGGTTATGTTGCCATGTTTGCACCGCTGGGCCTTGTTTTATTAATGGGCGCCGGTTTCAATAAATTATCTTACGGTGCGCTTCTGGGCGTATTTGTACTTTTCTCATTGCTTTTAGGCGTGAGTTTAAGCTTTATTCTCTTGATTTATACCGGTGCATCTGTAATTACGTGTTTTGCTGCAGCTGCCGGTATTTTTGGTATTATGGCCGTTATGGGTTATACCACAAGTATCGATTTAAGTAAATTTGGCCCAATCTTAATGGTAGGTGTAGCAGGTTTATTTATTGCCGGTATCTTAAACATGTTTATCAAAAGCGAACAGTTTAGCTTAATCATGGCTTTTATCGGCATTGCTGTATTTACGGCACTAACCGCTTACGATGTACAGAAAATCAAAAGAATTGGTATGGGCATCCAAGAAAGTGGAGAAGCCATTCCAGAAGCAGATACCAAGAAATTGGCCATCATGGCTGCGCTAAATCTGTACTTAGATTTCATCAATATCTTCCTTTTCTTATTGCGTATCTTCGGAAGCAGAAAATAAGCAATTTAAACAGAACAATATTCTTAAGGCTGTGCAGTTTTGCATGGCCTTTGTAATTTTATTTGGCAGCAAAGCGATAATTTTTGGAATTGATGTTGCTTTGTTGCATTTTTGTATGCTTATTAAGAAAGACGGAGGGATTAGACCCAACGAAGTCTTAGCAACCTGTAACCTACAAGGTGCTAAATTCTATTCTGCAAATAGCGGGAAAAGATAAGTTTAGGATTACGATTCACGTACCAACTTTTTAAATAAGCCTTTTAGGATGTAAAATGTATAACGGAAGATGTATAATACGTCTTGCCATATTCCATTTTACATCCACATTTTACAAAACAAATGGGTATAAGAGAAGAATTAGAAAAACGTATTTTGGTGATTGATGGCGCTATGGGCACCATGATTCAGCGATATACCTTAACAGAAGAAGATTTTAGGGGGGAGCGATTTAAAAACCATCCCTGTGATGTAAAAGGCAATAACGATTTGCTTAACATTACACGCCCGGATATTATAAAAACGATACACCTGGAGTATCTGGCGTCTGGTGCCGATATTATCGAAACCAATACGTTCAGTACACAGCGCATTTCCATGGCCGATTACCAGATGGAAGACCTTTCTTACGAGATGAGTTTTGAAGGTGCGCGGGTAGCTAAAGAAGCTGTTAACGAGTTTATGGCTGCCAATCCCGACCGTAAGTGTTTTGTAGCCGGTGCAATTGGGCCAACCAACCGTACCCTATCTATGTCGCCAAATGTAAACGACCCAGGTTTTAGAGCTGTTTATTTTGACGAATTAGAGGCTGCCTACTACGAACAGGTACGCGGTTTGGTAGATGGTGGTTCGGACGTATTACTGATTGAAACCATTTTTGATACCTTAAACGCTAAAGTGGCTATTGTAGCCATTAAAAAATATGAAGAGGTTATTGGGCGTAAGCTGGAAATCATGATTTCCGGTACCATTACCGATGCCTCAGGCCGAACGCTTTCTGGTCAAACCGCCGAAGCTTTCTTAAACTCGGTAATGCATGCAAAACCATTAAGTATCGGTTTTAACTGTGCTTTGGGTGCTAAAGAAATGCGCCCGCACATCGAAGAGCTGGCCGCAAAAGCAGGCTGTTATGTTTCGGCTTATCCAAACGCCGGTTTACCTAACGAGTTTGGTGCTTATGATGAGCAACCGCACGAAACCGCGCACTTGGTTGATGATTTTATCGCATCGGGCTTTGTGAATATTGTTGGTGGCTGCTGCGGTACCACACCCGAGCATATTGGCTGTATTGCCAAAAATGCCAGGAAAGCTGCCCCGCGTAAACTTCCTGTACTCGAACCTTACATGCGTTTAAGCGGATTAGAGCCGGTAACCATTACGCCCGAGAGTATTTTTGTAAATATAGGGGAGCGGACCAATATCACCGGATCTCCAAAGTTTTCTAAACTCATTTTAGGTGGCGATTACGAAGCTGCATTGGCCGTGGCCTTACAACAGGTTGAAGGCGGTGCGCAGGTAATCGACGTGAATATGGACGAGGGGATGTTGGATTCGGAGGCGGCAATGACAAAATTCTTAAACCTCATTGCTTCTGAACCCGATATAGCCAAACTGCCGATCATGGTCGATTCATCTAAATGGTCGGTTATTGAAAATGGCTTAAAATGCCTGCAGGGCAAAGGGATTGTAAATTCCATTTCTTTGAAAGAAGGAGAAGATAAATTCCGCGAAAGTGCACGCAAAATTATGCAGTACGGTGCCGCGGTTGTGGTAATGGCTTTTGATGAGCAGGGGCAGGCCGATAATTACGAACGCAGAAAAGAAATCTGTAAAAGAAGTTACGATATCCTGGTGAACGAAATCGGTTTTCCACCTGAAGATATTATTTTCGATCCGAATATTTTAACCGTAGCAACCGGTTTGGAAGAGCATAACAACTATGCAGTCGATTTTATAAATGCCACCCGATGGATCAAAGAAAATCTGCCCTATGCAAAAGTAAGCGGTGGTGTATCTAACATCTCATTCTCTTTTAGGGGCAATAACGTGGTCCGCGAAGCCATGCACTCTGCATTCCTTTACCACGCTATTCAGGCAGGTTTAGATATGGGTATTGTAAACGCCGGTATGCTCGAGGTTTATCAGGAAATTCCGCCCGAATTATTGGAAAGGGTAGAAGATGTACTCTTAAACCGTAGGGAGGATGCCACTGAGCGCCTGGTAGAATACGCCGATACCGTAAAATCGAAGGGTAAGGAAATTGTTAAAGATGAGGAGTGGAGAAAGGGATCAGTAGAAGAAAGGCTATCCCATTCTTTGGTAAAGGGTATTGTCGAATATCTGGACGATGATGTGGAAGAGGCAAGGCAAAAATATGCCCGTCCGATACAGGTAATTGAAGGCCCGTTGATGGATGGGATGAATATTGTGGGCGATTTATTTGGAGCCGGAAAAATGTTCCTGCCCCAGGTAGTAAAATCGGCCAGGGTAATGAAAAAGGCAGTGGCTTATTTATTGCCATTTATTGAGCAGGAAAAACTCGATAACCCTGATCAGGATCAGAACTCATCAGCAGGAAAGGTATTAATGGCCACGGTAAAAGGCGATGTTCATGATATTGGAAAAAATATTGTTGGCGTTGTACTGGCCTGCAATAACTTCGAAATTGTAGATATGGGCGTAATGGTTCCTGCACAGGATATCATCAAAAAAGCCAAAGAAATAAACGCCGATATTATTGGCTTAAGTGGTTTGATTACGCCTTCGCTGGATGAAATGGTTCACTTTGCCAAAGAAATGGAGCGCGAAGGTTTTACCATTCCATTGATTATCGGTGGCGCTACAACTTCACGGATCCATGCTGCAGTAAAAGTGGCGCCAAACTATTCTGGTCCTGCCATCCACGTCCTCGATGCATCGAGGAGTGTTACGGTTTGCAGTACTTTAATGAATCCTGATGCAAAAGACGAGTATGTTGCAGGTATTAGGGCAGAATACGATAAAGCACGCGAAGCACATTTAAACAAGCGCTCGGATAAAAGGTTTAAAACGTTGGAAGAGGCCCGTAAAAATAAATTTAAGATAGATTTTCAGCCCAACCTGCCTGTTCCTGAATTTACCGGTACCAGGGTGTTCGATAATTATCCATTAGAAGAACTGGTTCCTTATATCGATTGGACGCCGTTTTTCCATACTTGGGAACTCCGCGGCAGTTATCCGAAAATTTTCGACGATAAAAATGTTGGCGATGAGGCCAAGAAACTTTTTGATGATGCCCAAACCTTATTGAAACGTATCCTTGATGAAAAATTATTAACCGCAAGAGGTGTAATCGGTTTCTGGCCGGCAAATTCGGTTGAAGATGATATTCAGTTGAGCGTTGAGCGTTCGGAGTTCGGAGACTCCAAACTGCAAGCTGAAAACTCCAAACCGGTAACCATACATACCCTCCGCCAGCAGGCCGAAAAAGTATATGGGCAGCCATATTACGCCTTATCTGATTTTATTGCGCCCAAAGAAAGCGGAATCCAGGATTATTTTGGGGGCTTCGCTGTAACTACCGGTATTGGGATAGATGAACTGGTAAACGAATTTGAAGCCAACCACGATGACTACAACAGTATTATGGCCAAAGCCCTGGCCGATCGTTTGGCCGAAGCTTTTGCCGAGCGCATGCACGAACGTGTGCGTAAAGAATACTGGGGTTATGCAAAAGATGAAAATTTGAGCAATCAAGAGCTGATCAAAGAAGAATATGCAGGTATCCGTCCGGCGCCGGGTTATCCGGCATGCCCTGAGCATACCGAAAAAGGAACTTTGTTCGAATTGCTTGATGCCGAAAACAAAATCGGGCTGCGCTTAACAGAAAGCTATGCCATGTATCCAACGGCAGCAGTAAGTGGATTTTATTTTGCACATCCCGATTCGAGGTACTTCGGATTAGGTAAAATTACCAAAGATCAGATAGAAGATTACGCCATCAGAAAAGATATGCCGATTGAAGAAGTAGAACGGTGGTTAAGTCCTAATTTAGCTTATTAACCCACTTTGTCATCCTGAGTGCAACGAAGGATCTCTAAGTGACGAACATATAATTTTGATGTAGCATTCGTCAAAAAATAAAAACTGATATTGTGTTTGAGCTGCTTCATTAGCATTCAGCATGACAACTAAACCAGGGTATGAAGATTATAGACCACATAAAAAACGCAAAGGGTAAAACCTTATTCTCTTTTGAATTATTACCACCTGTAAAAGGGCAAAGCATCCAATGGATTTACGATGCAATAGAACCATTGCTGGAATTTAATCCGCCCTTTATTGATGTAACCTCACTCCGCGAAGATTATATTTACAAGGAGCAGGCAAACGGTTTGCTGCAAAAGGTATCTTACCGTAAACGTCCGGGTACCATTGCCATTTGTGCAGCCATTATCCATAAATATAAAGTTGATGCGGTTCCACACTTGATCTGTGGTGGATTTACCAAAGAAGAAACTGAAAATGCCCTTATCGATTTACAGTTTTTAGGTATCGATAACGTTTTGGCTTTGCGTGGAGATGCACGTAAGGCAGATGGGAATTTTGTTCCTACTCCAGGCGGACACTGTTATGCTACTGATCTGATTGAACACATTAAAAACCATAATGAAGGTAAATTCCTCCATGAAGACGTAGAAACTTTTAAAAGTGATTTTTGCATCGGCGTGGCGGGTTATCCTGAAAAACACTTTGAAGCACCTAACATGAATACCGATTTCAAATATTTGAAAAAGAAGGTAGATGCAGGTGCAGAGTTTATTGTTACCCAGATGTTTTTCGATAACCAGAAGTATTTCGATTTCGTAAAGAAATGCAGAGAAAATGATATTAATGTGCCTATTATACCAGGTTTGAAACCGATCAGTACTTTATCGCAATTGAATGTGCTACCTAAGATTTTTCATATCGATTTACCTGATGAGTTGACCGATGCCCTATCACATGCTAAAAACAATAATGAGGCAAAAGAAATTGGTACAGAAGCGATGATCAAACAATGTAAGGAACTGATTGATTTCGGCGCTCCGGTTTTACATTTTTACACTATGGGCAGGCCAGAACAGACTAAGCAGATTGCAAAGGCTATCTTTTAATCGAGTTTAGTAATTGTAAAATAACACATCAATGCGGGCATAACATGTTCCGCATTTTTGCTTTTAGGCTTTAATGAAACTCGTCAATTTCCAACGTAGCTATTGAACTGCTAATTTGGAAATGGTTAAAATTCTTACAGAACTTTAACCATCAATTTGTTGTTTTAAAACTATAGGGCTTATATTTGCAACAATGAAGTTTTTCACCCTCAAATACATATTGATTGCATGCATTGCGGTAACTTTTTGCTTAAAAGTTAGCGAGGCAATTTCGTATTTGAGCTATTCTTCTGATCATGTTGAGTTTTTATCCGACAATGATGATGCAACAGAAAAAGAAGAAAAGAAGGCAGAAACTGAATATGTAGTACATCAGCTTGCCTTTCAGGTAGAAATGAACTTTACGCTTCAAACTTCCAAAAAAGTAATCATTCCCGATCACGCTTTTCAGTTGGCTTACTTTCCTGAGGTTTTAACGCCTCCACCTTCCGTATAAAACAATCCTTTTCGATGTTTATACTGTTCTGCAAAACCTGCAGGATAAATGGTTTATTTTAAAAATTACAAATAATAATATATGAAACGAGCAATTTCATTTGCAGTGTTGTTAATCGCTGCTTCGTTAAAATTAAGTGCGCAAGAAATTGTGCAAAACAATGTTAAACCCGTAAATAATTCTTTAGAAATGGTTTCTAAGCTTAATCCTGTAAGTTTTAATTACGATAAAGCTTGGGCCGAAAAACTAAAACTCTCTGCCAAGCCACAATATGGATTTGTAGCATCTGAAGCAAAAACTGCTGTTCCGAGCTTGATTACGGTATGGCCAAAAGACTATGCTTCGGGTAAAAATGCTTTTAAAACAGCTACAGTAACTAAAGTGGATTATGAAAGTTTAGTTCCGCTCCTAGTGGGCAGCATAAAAGAACAGCAACAGCAAATAGACGAATTGCGGCGCGAAATTAAGGCGCTGAAATCGCAAAATGCTAAATAATTGCTTTAAGAGGCCAGGTTTTAAATCTGGCCTCTTTTATTCTAAGGCAAATGGTTACTGAAAGTAAAAAAACAGTAACTAATCTGTGGTTAAACCATCCAGTGGCATTATTGGACTAGCTTTGCCGCATTAAATAATTTAAATAAATAATGAACAACAAAATTGCTGAAAGCCAGTCTAGATCAAATTACGCCGTTCCCTTAGTTACCATTACCCTTTTATTTTTTATGTGGGGCTTTATTACCTGCATGAATGATATTTTGATCCCATATTTGAAGCAGCTTTTTAATTTGAGCTTTTTTGAATCTATGCTGGTGCAGTTTTGCTTCTTTGGCGCTTATTTCGTTGGATCGTTAATCTACTTTTTAATTTCATATACCAGTGGCGACCCAATTAATAAAGTAGGCTATAAAAAGGGTATCCTTTTCGGAATTGTATTGGCTGCTGTTGGCTGTGTTTTATTTTTCCCGGCTGCAACCTATTCTATCTACCCATTGTTTTTAGGGGCACTGTTTGTTTTGGGGCTTGGTTTTACCGTATTACAGATTACTGCCAACGCCTATGTTTCTTTGCTTGGTCCCGAAGATAGTGCATCGAGCCGCTTAAACTTAACCCAGGCCTTTAACGCATTTGGAACTACAATAGCCCCAATTTTAGGCGGGCATCTTATTTTTGAGTTCTTTTCAGAAGCAGATGGAAGTTTTAGTGCATCTGCAACGCGTATACCTTATTTAATTTTTGCTGGTATACTGTTGCTGGTAGGCTTGCTTATTTTTTATGTTAAACTGCCCTCATTTCAGCCTGAAGCAGAAGAGCAGGTAAAAGGATTGGGTGTACTTAAATTCCCGCATTTAACAAGGGGAATAGTAGCCCTGTTCTGTTATGTTGGTGCAGAGGTTGCTGTTGGTAGCTTTATCATCAGTTTTTTAAGGCTGCCCGAAATTACAGGTTTAGAAGAGGCTGTTAGTAAAAATTATCTGTCGCTATATTGGGGCGGGGCAATGATTGGCCGTTTTGTAGGCGCTATTTCACTTAACCATACCTTAAGCCAGGCTAAAAAAAACATGTATATGTTGGGTACCGCGATTTTAGTCTTTATTTTAATTTTCAGTATTGTTGATCTGACCTTTGTGCAGATTAGTTTTTTCCTGGTTTTTATTGCCTTGAATTTCTTGGGATTTTTAGTTGGTAAATCTGCCCCGGCCAGAACGTTGGCCATTTTCTCTACAATTAATGTGTTGTTGTTGATCTCAGCAATGGTAAACAAAGGAGAACTGGCCATGTACAGTGTTTTAGGGATCGGTATTTTCAACTCAATCATGTTCTCCAATATCTACACTTTATCTATTGCAAAATTGGGAGCTTATACCAGTCAGGGCTCATCATTATTGGTAATGGCCATTTTAGGAGGAGCTATAATGCCGCTTGTTCAAGGTGCTGTTGCCGATAAAATTGGCGTACACCATTCATTTATACTGCCATTGGTATGTTACCTCTTTATCTTGTATTTTGGGATTTATTGTTCAAAGCGGTTAAAGGGAATTGAACAGACGAGTATGAAATCTGGGCATTAAAGTACTGTTGTGGGTATATTTTAAGGATTACAAATCCTTAGCTCAAAAGTCGGGATTACAAATCCCGACCAGCACCTTATTGATCCACCCCAGACGTTGGTCCGGATTTGTAATCCGGCCCACGTGTACTCCAGATTTGTAATCTGATTTATAGATTTAATTTATAAATAAATAACTTCCTGTTGTTGGTCCGGATTTGTAATCCGGATCTCGTGTACCCCAGATTTGTAATCTGGTTTATAGATTTAACTTATAAATAAATAACTTCCTGTTGTTGGTCCGGATTTGTAATCCGGATCTCGTGTACTCCAGATTTGTAATCTGGTTTATAGATTTAACTTATAAATAAATAACTTCCTGTTGTTGGTCCGGATTTGTAATCCGGGTCTCGTGTACTCCAGATTTATAATCTGGTTTATAACTACAAATAAACAACGTCCAATAACCCCAATCCACCGGCATAATTTATAGCAGAGCTATAGTTGTAATGTTCTGCCTCCAAAACAATTCCTGATTCAATCGGATTGTTATGGATATAATCTAATTTCTGATCTTTGAAGCCGTTAGAATATAATGTTATTGGATGAAATCCATCTTGCCAAAATTTATATTCTTTGTTTTTTGAGTTTATTCGGGCAGCAAATGAAAATTTATCCAAGAGCCATTCCCGGCTCTCGTTAATTTCTCCAATTGTTTTGATAATCTTTTTCGAGGTGAATTTTTTAAAATCCCTGATGATATCTGAAAGTTTTTTGCCTTCAGTAGCACTAACAATCATATGTAAATGACTTGGCATTAAACACCAAGCATAAATGACTAATCCTTTTTCATCCTGACAATATTTAAGACTTTGGATAACCACTTCAGCAAGTTCTTTCCTCGTGAAGGCATCGATCCATCCTACTACCGTTGTGGTAATAAAATAAATATCGTTTTGATCATTAACCGAATATTTAAAGGCCATGATTGATATCAATTTAACAAGGATTAAAAATCCTTAGCTCAAAAGTCGGGATTACAAATCCCGACTAGCTCTTTCTTTGGTCCGGATTACAAATCCGAACCTTAGATTTTCTTTTTTTTTATCCTTTAAGCAAATAGTTTTTAAACCCTTCAAAATCTATCCCCAACTGATCAGCCTGTTTTGGTTTACTTTCTAAAGCAGTAACCTGTTCCGGAATTTCAATTTTCGCCGCAATATCTTCAGGGAAAATATCTGGAAACTTACACGCGTGTGCCGTTGATAGAAAAACTGCAGCACTTTCATCTGCAGGATTTTCGCTTCTGTATTTTTCGACTGCTAAATAAGCAATTGCCGTATGCGGGCAGGCTACGTAGTTTAATTTTTGGTCAATTTCTTTAATGGCTTCCAGTGTTTCATCATCCGTAAAGCGATAAGCGGTAACCACCTTTTTAATAGCATCTACATCTCCATCAAATAAATCCATAATGCGTACCCAATTGCTTGGCGCACCAACATCCATGGCGTTAGAGTAGGTTTGTGTAGAGGCTTTGGTTTCATAAACACCGGTTTCTAAAAAGCGCGGAACTGTATCGTTAACATTGGTAGCGGCAATAAACTGTTTTATCGGTAAGCCTAGTTTGTAGGCCAATAAACCCGCGCCGATGTTGCCAAAGTTTCCGCTGGGTACCGAAAATACCACGTCCGTTAAACCTTGTTTTTTAAGCTGGGCATAAGTGTTGAAATAGTAAAAGGTTTGTGGAATTAACCGCGAAATATTGATCGAATTTGCAGAGGTCAGCCTGAATTTTGCATTTAATTCATCATCTGCAAAGGCCTGTTTAACCAATGCCTGGCAATCGTCAAAAGTACCTTTAACCTCAATTGCACGTATATTTTGTCCATTGGTGGTTAATTGCAGTTCCTGTATCGGGCTTACCTTTCCTTCTGGATACAGAATGGTAACGCGGGTATTCGGCACACCCAAAAAGCCCAGGGCTACAGCACCGCCAGTATCACCAGAAGTAGCCACCAGAACGTCGAGCAGTTGTTCGCCATCTTTAAGAAAATAGGCCATTACCCTGCTCATAAAACGGGCACCAAAATCTTTAAAAGCCAAAGATGGTCCGTGGAACAGTTCCAGTACAAAGGTTTTGTCGGCTAATTTAACGGCCGGTGCTTCGAAGTTGATGGCTTCACTGATCAGCGCTTTCAAGTCTGCATCAGGAATTTCATCTTTTAATAATGCCGAAGCTATAGTATAAGCAATTTCAGGTAGGCTGTATCGATCAATATGCTCTATAAATTCGTCATCAAGCTGCGGTATTTCTACAGGCATATATAAACCTTTATCCTGCGGCATGCTATTAAAAACGGCATCTTTAAAAGAAACCCGTAAATTTTTATTGTTGGTTGAGTATAGTTTCATGGTTTAATGAGGTTGGAGGGTTGAAAGGTTGAAGGTTGGAAGGTTGAAGGTTGGAAGGATTTGGATGCTTAGCCCTCCACCTTTAAGCCTTCAGCCTTCCAGCTTAAGAAATTACTTTTGGTCCTTCGGCGTTAACCGGCGAAACAAAAGCTTTGCTGTTAATATTTATTTTATGTAAGTGTTGTTGTTGCGATTTGGTTATTTTTTTTGCCGTTTCTTCATCTTTCGTCAAGGCAAAAACAGATGGGCCTGAACCAGAAATCCCAAAACCTATGGCGCCGTTTTCCATGGCCAGTGTTCTCATTTCTTCAAAACCTGGAATCAAGATTGAACGTGTAGGCTCTACCAGTACATCTTTCATGCTCCTGCCGATCAAATCGAAATCATTCATGAACAGTCCGCTTACCAAACCCGCAACATTTCCCCACTGGGTTACCGCATCTTTTAATGCAACTTTACTGCGGATCATCTGGCGTGCATCTTTGGTCGGTACATCCACCTCCGGGTAAACAATGGCTGCGTACATGCCTGCTGGTGTTGGTAACGAAATTACATCGAGTGGTTCGTAACTTCTTACCAGTACAAAACCGCCCAGTAGGGCAGGGGCAACATTATCTGCATGGCCGTAGCCACAGGCCAGTTCTTCGCCTTTCATGGCAAAAGGAACCAGTTCTTTCGCTGTTAACAGATCGCCCATTAATTTATTTATCGCAAATAAGCCCGCAACCGTACTGGCCGAGCTCGACCCCAGGCCGCTGCCAATTGGCATCTTTTTGTGCAGCTCAATTTCAACCCCAACATCTAAACGGTTAATATGCTGTAAATAATGCTGAACACTGGCGCTAACCGTGTTTTTAGCCGCATCTAGGGGTAAACGGCCGTCATCACCTGTAATTCTTTTGATTACCACTCCGGGCGTATCCGTAAAACGCATTTCTACTTCATCACCAGGTTCGTTTACAGCGAAGCCCAGTACATCAAAACCACAAACTACGTTGGCAACGGTTGCCGGAGCGAAAACTTTTATGCTATCTTTCATTATTTCTATATCAAGTAGCGCATATTAAAATTGAAGATTCACCTCAACTTCAATAGCTAACTTATTTATCATTTCTATTTTAATTTCACCACTTTAGCTTAAAGTGCCCACGTTAATAATATCGGCAAAAACACCGGCAGCGGTAACTTCTGCACCTGCACCAGGGCCTTTCACCACCAGTGGCCGCGATTTATAACGGTCGGTAGTGAAAGAAATAATGTTATCACTGCCCGATAGCATATAAAAAGGGTGATTGTCATCAACCATCTGCAGGCTGATTTCTACATTGCCATCTTCTAGCTTGCCAATGTAACGCAGCACTTTCCCATCATTGGCAGCTGTATTTTTTAAGTTCTCGAAATAGGCAGCATTAGCCTGCAGTTCCGAATAAAAATCTTCAACCGATGTGGCATTTAAACAGGCTTCCGGTAAAATATTGTCGATTTTAACATCGCTGGCTTCTAATGGATAGCCGGCATCGCGCGCAAGGATCAACATTTTACGCATAAAATCTTTACCGTTTAAATCATCGCGTGGATCGGGTTCAGTATAGCCCAGCTCTTGCGCTTCTTTTACGGTTTCATAAAAACCTGCATCACCTTTAAAATTATTGAAGATGTAAGAAATAGTTCCCGATAAAATGGCTTCAATGCGTGCCACTTTGTCTCCGCTCATCATCAATTCCCTTAAAGTGCGGATAATCGGCAAGCCTGCGCCAACATTGGTTTCGTAGTAAAAATCGACACCAAATTTGCGTGCGGTATCTTTAAATGATTTGTATTGTGCAAAATCTGCTGAATTTCCTTTTTTGTTGCAGGTTACCACAGAAATACTGCTTTCAAATATGCCCTGATAGAATTCAATCGGGGCCTCTGCCGCAGTATTATCTACAAAAACACAGTTTGGCAGGTTCATGGCCTTCATTTTGGCAACAAATCCGGCTAAATCAGCTTGTTCGCCATTGGTATCCAGCGCCGCTTCCCAGTTATCAAGCGATAAACCATCCTCATTGAAAATCATTTTCCGCGTATTGCTGATCCCGGCAACTTTAACCTGCAGGTCGTTATTGGCAGCCAGGAAAGGCATTTGTTCTTTCAATTGGTTAAATAGCGTTTTGCCAATGTTTCCGGTACCCAAACAAAAGATGTTTAAAGTTCTTTTTAGGTCGGTAAAGAAAGCATCGTGTACAGCGTTAACTGCTTTGGACAGATCGTCCTTACTGATAATTACCGAGATATTGTATTCTGACGAACCCTGTGCTATTGCCCTAACATTAATACCATTACGGCCAAGCGCGCTAAATAAACGTCCGCTCATGCCTGGGGTACGTTTCATGTTTTCACCTACAATGGCCAGAACAGCCAGGTTATTTTCAATTTCGGGCAGTTCGAGTTTCTTGGCATCCAGCTCCAGCTCAAATTCTTTTTTGATCAGGGCAATGGCCTGCGAAGCATCGCTCGGTTTAACCGCAAATGTAATGCTGTGCTCTGATGAGGATTGGGTAATTAAAACAACGTTGATCTGCTCCCGTGAAAGCAAAGAGAACAAGCGGCCGCTAAAGCCCGCTTTGCCAACCATTCCGCTTCCGGTGAGGTTAATAATGCTGATGTGATCGATTGAAGAAATCCCTTTGATAGGCAGGTTAGATGTTTTTACATCACTTTTAATATAGGTTCCTGCAAAATCCGGTTCAAAAGTGTTTTTAATCACAATTGGGATTTTTTTCATAAATGCAGGGATCATGGTTGGCGGGTAAATTACTTTCGCACCAAAATAACTCAGCTCCATGGCTTCGGTATAGCTTAATTCAGGTAAAGAGAAAGCTTTTTTCACAATGCGCGGATCGGCAGTCATCATACCGTTTACATCCGTCCAGATTTCTATTTCCTCCGCATTTAACGCCGCGCCCCAAACGGCGGCGGTATAATCAGAACCGCCACGGCCCAATGTAGTAACCCTGCCTGCGGTATTGCTGGCGATAAAGCCGGTAACAAAAAGTACTTTATTTTTATTTTCCTGATAGAAACTGTTGATCAGCCTTTCAGTAAGTTCGGTATCCACTTTCGCCTGTCCAAAATTACTGTCGGTTTTAATCAGTTCAGCGCCATTTACATAAACAGCATCACCAAAATGCTGCGAAGCAATATGGCTGATCATGAAAGTAGAGCAGCGTTCGCCATAGCTTAAAATCTGATCTTTGGTTTGTAAGCTCAGCTCCTTTAAATTGCTAACGGCCTGTAATAGGTCTTCCAGTTCGTTAAAAAAGATTTTTAACCGTGTAAACACTGGGTTCTGCGCTGCTGCGGGTAGCAGCGAACGGATCACTGCAAAGTGTTTTGCCTCAATTTCTTTTAAATGGGTGTCGTAATCTTCACCCCGCTCGGCCATTTCGGCCATATCGGTCAGTAAATTGGTTACACCACTCATTGCCGATAATACAACTACCGGGCTGTTCTTCTGTTTTTCTTCGCCAACCAGGCGTAAGAGGGTTTTAATGTTCTCGGCCGAACCTACGGATGTGCCGCCGAATTTGAGTACTTTCATTAGTTTATATTGGGTTTAACTGTTTGATATTGCGCGGTTTTTTAGGTTTGCCCTTACAAGTCTCATTCAGCATGGTTTAAAAAAAAAGCGTCCCGATTTTCATCGGGACGCTCTCTGTGTTTTATGTTTTTTCAATTTACAACAAATTAGCCCCGCTGGTTTATACCGGTGGTAATAATAATTGATGTAATAATTGAAGTGTTAAATTTCATCTTGTCTTCGTGTACTTTGTACACCGTAAAGTAGAAGATTATTTTTTTAAAATGCAAATGTTTTTTAATTTTTATTTCGAAATTTTTATTAAAACGTTTAAGTAGATGCAATAGCCGTATTTTTCTATCAATTGTTTTTTTAGGCAAATGATGAGCGTGGCCTGTTTAAGAAAATTATGCGGCAGTTATTTGGCCTAGCCATCGTTTTAAGTATTAATGGGGTTTATAAAATACTTCACTATTTTATTTATGGTAAGTACAAAATACTGCACACTTTAAATAGTTACCCGCCTGTAATTAAGCATAGCCGGCTAAAATTTAAGCAAGCATAAGCAAAAACGCAAAGATGTTGCAGGTGAAATGATATTGTTTAACGTTTTACTTAGTGTAATTTTTAATTTTTTTTATCCTTGTAATTTACGATGTAAACATCTGTAAATAAATTGTTTACATATTAGTGTATTTGCTACAATATGTAAAAAATTACTTATTAAAACTAGTGTTTGTGGCGGATAAGTATTTACCTTTGCTGTACTAACTAACTTATTGTTATGAGCAAAAAGAGACTGCAAGCGCCAGATTTAAGCTATTTAAATCTAGGCGAAAACATTGCTGTAAAGTACCAATTATCTCCACAGGAATTAATTGATGATGCGTTATTGAATAATGAAGGTATGCTTGCCTCATCAGGGGCGCTGGCGGTAGATACCGGAAAATTTACTGGGCGCTCTCCTAAAGACAGGTTTATTGTTTGCGACAGCGTTACCGAAGACCAGGTATGGTGGGGCGATGTAAACATCAAAATCAGTCCGGAGAAGTTTGATCAGTTGTTTGATAAGCTAACTACTTATCTTCACGATAAACAGATCTACGTCCGCGATTCTTCGGCATGTGCAAATCCAGATTATGCGATATCCATTAGGGTAATTACAGAAACAGCTTATCAGAATCTTTTTGCTCATCATTTGTTTATCCGTCCAGAAGACGATCAGTTGGGCCTTACGCCCGAGTGGACCATTATAGCTGCTCCTGGTTTTCTGTCCGATCCAGCGGTTGATGGCACCAGGCAGGAAAACTTCTCCATTCTCAATTTTACCAGAAAAATGATCCTGATCGGAGGAACAGGATACACCGGTGAAATTAAAAAAGGGATTTTCTCGGTACTGAATTTCATTTTACCTGTATTTAAGAACACGCTTTCTATGCACTGTTCGGCAAATGTGGGCAAGGATGGCGATACCGCTATATTCTTTGGTTTATCCGGAACAGGAAAAACCACACTTTCTGCCGATCCGGATAGGGGGTTGATTGGCGATGACGAACACGGCTGGGGCGCAAGCTCGGTATTTAACTTCGAGGGAGGCTGTTATGCAAAATGTGTTGATCTTACCCAGGAAAAAGAGCCTCAGATTTATAATGCCATTAAAAACGGATCTTTGTTAGAGAATATCAACTTTTTTCCAGGTACAAAGGATGTAGATTACAGCAATATCTGTAAAACCGAAAATACCAGGGTTGCTTATCCTATTGATTATATTGAGAATGCCATTTTGCCATCCATAGCCGAGGTGCCAAAAAACATTTTCTTTTTAACCGCAGATGCATTTGGCGTACTTCCCCCAATTTCTAAATTAAATGTAGAACAGGCCATGTTCCATTTTATGAGTGGCTACACCGCAAAGGTTGCAGGCACAGAAACGGGGGTAACAGAGCCACAGTTAACTTTCTCGGCATGTTTTGGCAAGGCTTTCTTGCCCTTGCACCCTTCGAGGTATGCTGCCCTGCTTGGCGAGAAAATGGAAAAACACCAGGTAAACGTTTGGTTGGTAAATACCGGTTGGAGCGGGGGCGCTTATGGCGTTGGCAAAAGGATGAAACTGGCCTATACCCGGGCTATGATTACCGCGGCCTTAAATGGAAGCTTAGATCACAATAAATATAAGCAGCACCATGTGTTTAAATTAATGATGCCGTTGAGCTGTCCGGGCGTTCCCGACGAAATTTTAGACCCGTCGAAAACTTGGGATAATCAGGAAGAATACTTTTTGAAGGCTTACGAACTGGCAGATGCCTTTACCGAGAATTTTAAGCAGTTTGAGGTACCCAAAGTTGCAAAAAGGTACGACGAAGCGTTAAAATTGTGTTAAATATGCTTTAAAATGCATTTTTTGAACGAAAAATTTGCAATTCGAATTTTTTTTAGTTTTTATTGTGAAAGAATTGCCTCCGGCTGAGGCAATTTTTTTGTTATATGCCCAAGGTAGTTACCGTAAACTAAATGTTAAGTAACGATTTGATTGTTTATTGATTTATTAATTTGTAATTTAAAATCAATTTATAAATTTGTTTTTCGCAACAAAATCAGATACGAAACGTTGTGTGTATTACAAAAGAAAAAACAGCTAAAAATTAAAAACAAGAACTAAAACTAAAATTCAAAAAAAAATGGCAAACGCACCAAAACCAACAACTGTTAAAAAAGAGAGCTCTTCTAGTGCTTCAAATGTATTTGCAACATTCGTTATTCCAATCTGTATCGTTATTGGATTCTGTGTTTGGAGATTCGTATTCGGAGAAGGAACTAACTTTATTGATGGTGACAGAGAGAAATTACCTCTACCTGGAAACTACCTTGGAACAGCATACAAAGGAGGTCCTATTGTAGCGATCTTAGTTGGATTACTATTAGTAGTAATTGTATTCTCAATCGAGCGTCTAATTGTTATTGGTAAAGCAAGCGGAAAAACTAGCTTAGATACTTTTATCCGTAAAGTACAAGGCTTATTAAGCGCTGGAAACATCGAAGCTGCAAAAGCTGAGTGTGACAAACAACAAGGATCGGTTGCTAACGTAATCAAATCTGGTTTAAAAAAATATAGTGAAGTTGAAGCTGATACCAACATGGATGTTGAGCAATCAATCGTTGCTATCCAAAAAGATGTTGAAGAAGCTACAGCTTTAGAAATGCCAATGTTAGAGCAAAACTTAACTGTAATTGCAACTTTGGTATCAATCGGTACATTGGTAGGTTTATTGGGTACAGTAACGGGTATGATCCGTGCATTCGCCGGTTTAGCAAACTCTGGAGCTCCAGATCAATCAGCATTAGCGGTAGGTATCTCTGAGGCACTTATCAACACTGCAACTGGTATCTTGGTATCTACTGTGGCAATTATCATGTACAACGTATTAACTTCTAAAATCGACAAGTTAACTTACGCAATCGATGAGGCTGGTTTCAGCATCGTTCAAACATACGCTAGTTCGCATAAATAAGAATTTTGAAAAAATTTTTACCGGCTTTATGGAAAACCGGAAAAAAGATCATCATTATTAAAAACTAGTAAAATATTATGCCTAGAATTAAAGTTAAAAGAACAAGTACAGTAACAGATATGACCGCCATGTGTGATGTGGCATCATTGTTACTTACTTTCTTCATATTAACTGCTACAGCAAGGCAACCAGAACCTTTAGCCGTTTCTACACCCTCATCTACGTATGAGTTTAAAGTACCGGCCGAAAACAATGCGATTTTAACAATCGGACAAGGTAAGGTGTTTTTCGAAGTAGCAGGAAATAAAGTAAGAGCAAGAACATTAGAACTAATGGGCGAACAGTACAGCGTAAAGTTTACACCTGATGAAATCCAACGTTTCTCAGTAATCTCAACTTTCGGTGTGCCATTTGCAAATTTAAAAGGATTTATCGCTATGGGTGGTTCTGACCGTATGAAACCAGGTGTACAAACCGGGATTCCTACCGATTCTACCGATAACCAGTTAAATTCATGGGTTCTTAATGCACGTAAAGCAACTAAAGAAATCAATAATCAGGATATGAGATTAAGTATCAAAGGTGATGCTAAAGAAGAATATCCAGTGGTTAAAAAGGTAGTTGATGTGCTTCAGAAACAAGGAGTAAACAAATTTTTATTGGTTACTAACTCTGAAGCTAAAAAGAAATAAGAAATGGCAGAATTAAATACAGGCGGGAAGAAAGCCACACCAAGGGTTGATATGACTCCGATGGTGGATCTAATGTTTCTTTTGGTAACATTCTTTATCTTAACTACTTCAATATCTACGCCACAAGCCATGGATATTGCAAAACCAGATAAGAACGAGAAGTTACCTGAAAACAGATTAGAATTAAAAGCAAGTAAAACCATGACTATTTTATTAGGTAAAAAGGATAAAGTAGCTTGGTACATGGGTGTTACTGGTGACACAGCACCAACCATTGAATCTCTATCACAAGTGGAGGATGCTATTGTAAAAAATAGAAAAACAGCCGATGCCTCAGGCGTTGCTGGAGACTTTGTTGTATTGGTAAAACCAACAGCAGGTTCAACATTCCAAAACTTTGTAGATATCATGGACGAGCTAGAAATTCTTAAAGTGAAGGTTCGTCAGATTGATGATGATAATATTATGGAGCCAGAGAAGAACTTCATGAAAGAGCAAGGAATTTTATAATCAATAAAACCAGTAGTTATGTCGAAGTTAGATATATTCAGAAAAGAATGGCTTGAAGTGGTTTTTGCGGATAAAAACAAAAATTACGGTGCGTACCAATTGCGTAAAACCAATGGTGCCAACACCACAAGAGCATTAATTATTGGCTCTGTATTATTTCTAGTGCTATTCTTCTCTCCTAAAATCTATAGCCTTATTAAAGGTTCTATGGATCAGCAGGATGAGCAGTTAAAAGCACAAGAAGTAATTTTAGCGCCGCCACCTCCGGTGGATCCAAAAACACCACCTCCGCCACCGGTAGAGCCACCGCCACCGAAGGTAGATCAGGTGAAAATGCCACCTCCAATTGTAAAACCGGATATCGAGGTTCGTGATGAACCACCTACGGTTGAAAAATTGAAGGAAGCCGATCCAGGTCAGAGAGATATCAAAGGTGATCCAACCGCTGATATCGTAATCGCTGAACCAGTTGGTGAAGGACCAAAAAGAGAAGCTGCTGTTGCGGTTGATGATAATAAAGTTTATGACTTTGTTAGTATTGAGAAACAACCAGAATATCCGGGAGGTATTGCTAAATTCTATAAATACTTAGGAGGAGCAATTAAATACCCACCAATGGCACAAGAAAACAACGTACAGGGTAAAGTATTCTTATCATTCGTTGTAGAAAAAGATGGTAAATTAACAGATATCCAAGTTACCCGCGGTTTGGGTAGCGGAACTGATGAAGAAGCTATCCGTGTATTGAAAGCTAGTCCACGTTGGAACCCAGGTATCCAAAATGGTAAGCCGGTAAGGGTAAAATACAACATCAACGTTAACTTTACATTGAACTAATAGTAAATGTTAAATTTTGATATTTTTAAGCAAAAATCGCCTAAACAGCGGTTTTTGCTCATTTTAGGCCTAATCATGTTTGTTTTCTATCTGATATTGGGCTTCGCATTTATTTTTTGGGAACCTATTGCCCTGCGTTTAAACACTATTCCGCAATGGGGTAGAATAGCGATAGGGATCTTCTTAATTATTTATGCTTTTGTTAGACTATTAAGCCTTGGAAGGCGAGACTAATCATCAATGAGAAACTTCCTTTTTACATTATGCATTTTTGCGCTTGTATCGTGCAAACCAAAGGGCAAAACAGAAGCAGTTAAAGAAACCCGCACTAGTGGTACCCTTAAAATGCTGGTTGATGAAAGTGTTGGTCCAATTGTACAAGATCAGATTGATATTTTTAGCCTAGATTATCCACAGGCTAAAATTGAAACCAGGGTTAAGCCGGAAGAAAAACTTTTGCCTGCTTTTTTAAATGATAGCGTAAGGGTAATTGTGTTGCCAAGGCTGTTAACCAAAGCAGAAGAAAAATATTATAACCAACGCAATATAAAAATAAACACTTCGAGGTTTGCAGTGGATGGTATTGCATTAATTACAAATCAGGGCAATATCGACAGTACAATTAACGTTAAAGATGTAGTTGATATATTACAGGGGAAGAAATCAGATAAGAAATTGGTCTTTGATAACGCTTATTCAAGTACCTTTCAATATTTTAAAGAATTGGCTAATATCAGTCAGTTTCCGGCCACCGGTGTCTACTCTAAAAATTCTAGCAATGAAGTAATTAAACTAATTGCAGAAGATAAAAATTTTATTGGTATTTTGGGCGTAAATTGGATTTCGGATCAGAATAGAGAGATGAGTGAATACCTTTCTCAGATTAAGGTTTTAGGTGTAAAAAACTTAAAGGGGAAAATCGGAGACGATAAGTTCTACAAACCAACCCAAGATAATCTGATCAATGGCGTTTATCCTTTTTTAAGAAATATAAATATTATAGATTGCGAAGGAAGGGATGGTTTAGGCACAGGATTTGCAACATGGTTAAGAAGTCAGAGAGGACAATTGATTGTACTTAAATCTGGACTCGGGCCACATAAATTAATGCCGAGGGAAATTAACCTGACAAAAGGAAATTAAATTAAAAATTATAAATTGAACCACGAAGTAATCTAAAGAGACACTTCATTTTTATTAAAAAAAAACAGAATATCCGATGAAAATTTTAAAGAAAGCAATAACCTTAAATGTAGGTTTGGTGTTGATGGGTTCTGCAGTTTTTGCTCAAGATTTAAATGACGCGAAAAAAGCCATTGACGCTGAACAGTACCAAAAAGCATCATCAATGCTTAAATCGTTGGTGAGCTCAAAAGCATCAGATGGTAATAATTATTACAATCTGGGTTTAGTTTATCTAAAAACTGGTTATATCGACTCAGCGAGAGCCGTATTTACCAAAGGTGTTACTGCCGATCCTAAAAACAATTTAAATTTAATTGGTTTAGGCGAGGCTGATATGTTATCTAACGATCCAACTTCTGCCAAAACTAATTTTGATAAGGCAGTTGCTTTAGCTCCTAAAGATTACAAAACTTATTTGTACATCGGAAAAGCTTATTTAGCACAGGATAAACCAAGTGATGATGTATCTAAACCTGATTTTACCAATGCATTGGCTAACATTACCAAAGCAGATGAGTTAGATTCGAAAGATAAAGATGCAGAAGTTTTCTTGGCGCAAGGTGATGCCTATGCTTTACAGAAGAAAAACTCTGAGGCTTTAGGTCCATACATGCGTGTTGGTGATGTTGATCCGAACAACAGAAGGGCTAAAACGCAGATTGGTAAAATGTACAAAGAATCTAGGGCATTTCCTGAAGGTGAAAAAGAATTACAGGATGTAATTGCTGCAGATCCTAACTATGGTCCTGCTTACCGCGAATTAGGTGAGTTATATTTACAGTGGAGTAGCTTTGGTGTTGATAAAGAAAAAGCTGCAAAAGGTATTGAGAATTACAAAAAATACATGGATTTAACGGATAAATCTTTGGAGTCTCAATTGCGTTATGCCCAGTTCTTATTCTATGCTAAAGATTACAAAACTTTAGAGCAAGTAGCTACTTCATTACAAGTACCTGCAAACGATCCTAAAAGTACTGTAGTATCTAGGATGAAAGGTTGGGCGGCTTACGAAAACGGTAACTATCCTCAGGCTTTAAGTAGCTTAACAGAGTTCTTCGCTAAAGAAAAAGATAAATCAAAGATTTTAGGTAACGATTACCTTTATTTAGGTAAAGCACAGTTAAAATCTGGTCAAGATAGTTTAGCGGTAATGAACATTATTGAAGCGGCTAAAAAAGATTCAACAAATGCAGATGCTTTAGCCGAAGCAGGATTATCATTAATGAAAGCTAAAAAATACGGTAAATCTGCAGAGATTTTCCAGTTAGCCATTAAATACAATCCTAATGGAAAAGGTTCCTTAACTAACTATTACTATTTAGGTCAAACTAGATTCTATGAGGCTTATATTGCTCAAAAAGAGAAAAAACCTTTCAATACGGCTGCGTTGGTAGAAGCTGATTCAGCTTTAAGCCACTTGAACAAAGTTTCTCCTGATTTTGCTCTAGGTTATTTTACAAGAGGAAGAATTGCAAACTTGGTTGACGATAAAACTAATCCGAAAGGAACTGCTATCCCTTATTTCGAGAAATATGTAAGCTTGGTAAAACCAGAAGAAGTTGCATCTAATAAAACCAACTTGTCAGAATCTTACAACAATATCGGTGCTTGGTATTCGGATAAAGACAAAGCAAAAGCTATTGATGCTTTTACAAAAAGCTTAGCTTTAGATCCAGCAGATGCTTATGCAGCAGCAAGATTAAAAGAATTACAAGCCCCAGCTCCAGCAAAAGGTAAAGGCAAATAATTAAAAAGTTAAATAATTTAGAAAAGGCAGAGTTTGGTTACTCTGCCTTTTTCTTTTACTTTTGCATCACAAAAATAAAAATTATGCAAGCGCAAAGTTCCTCTATAGATTTTTTACCGATTATATTTCAAGTAATTGTTGCTTTAGGTTTCGTGGTAACCACATTGGTTGCTACCCACTTATTAGGCCCAAAACGTAAAACAGCCGATAAATTGGAAACCTTTGAAGCAGGTATTAAGAGTGTGGGTAATGCCCGTCAGCCTTTCTCTATTAAATATTTCGTGGTAGCTATACTGTTTGTATTGTTTGATGTAGAGGTTATTTTTATGTACCCATGGGCGGTTAACTTCCGTGCATTAAAAATGGATGGCATGATCGAAATGTTCATCTTTATGGGCACATTGCTATTGGGTTTTATCTACGTAATCAAGAAAAAAGTTTTAGATTGGAACTAATCAAGTAACAGTTTTCAGTTCACAATTAGCAGTTAATTGATCAGGTTTTATTAACTGTAAACTTAAAATTGCCAACTGCAAACCGAGCGTGTATCACTTACACTATCTAAAACCCCTTTTAGTTATTTAGAAAGGTTCTAAATCGAGTAAAGCTAGTTTGTTTGCCTTTAAAATATTGTAAATTTGTTGCTCATTCTGCAAAGGGATGAGCATTTTTTGTTTATAAACATGAGTGAAATTAATATAGTAGATGCGCCTCCAGGAACCGAAGGACCTGGCTATTTTGCCACTTCCTTAGATAAAGTGATTGGTTTGGCTCGCTCAAATTCATTGTGGCCACTGCCTTTTGCAACTTCTTGTTGCGGAATCGAATTTATGGCAACCATGGGTTCTCACTACGATTTAGGTCGGTTCGGTGCAGAGCGCTTAAGTTTTTCTCCACGTCAGGCAGATGTTTTAATGGTTATGGGTACCATCGCTAAAAAGATGGCTCCAGTATTAAAGCAGGTGTATATCCAAATGGCAGAACCCCGTTGGGTAATGGCTGTAGGGGCCTGTGCAAGTAGTGGCGGTATTTTCGATACTTATTCCGTTTTGCAGGGTATTGACGAAGTGATTCCGGTAGATGTTTATGTTCCTGGCTGCCCGCCAAGACCAGAAGCTATTTTGGATGGCTTTCAGCGTATTCAGGATTTGGTAAAGAACGAATCTGGTAGAAGAAGAAATTCTGATTATTACAAAGAACTTTTAGGTCAATACGGCATTAAGTAATGGAAGAAACGACACTAAACAATAATATTCTTGCAAAACTTGGCGATAAGTTTGGCGAAAAAGTAACTGCGGTTTCTGAGCCTTACGGGTTGCTTACTTTTGCAACAACCAAAGATGTTATCATCAATGTATTATCGTTTCTTAAAAACGATTTAAATTTTAACTTCTTAACCGACATCACTGCTGTACATTACCCGGGTAAAGATCATGGTATAGCTGTAGTTTACCATTTGCACAATATGGTAGAAAAAGTTAGGGTTAGGATTAAGGTTTTCATTTCAGAACAAAATCCAACCATCCCAACGGCAACTACGGTATGGAAAGGTGCAAACTGGATGGAACGCGAAACTTATGATCTGTTTGGGGTTAAATTTGAAGGGCATCCTGACCTTCGCCGTATTTTAAATATGGACGATTTAGGCGTTCACCCGATGTTGAAACAATATCCATTGGAAGATCCGAACAGAGTAGATAAAAAAGACGAATTTTTTGGAAGGTAATTTATATGAATCATAACCATCCGGTATTTACAGATAACGACCCGCAAAGTGAGCTGGTAACCTTAAATTTAGGTCCAACGCACCCTGCAACTCACGGTGTTTTTCAAAACGTTTTGCAGTTAGATGGCGAGCGTATTGTAAGCGGCGTTTCTACAATTGGGTATATACACCGTGCTTTCGAAAAGATTGCCGAGCATCGCCCATTTTATCAGATTACACCATTAACAGATCGTTTAAACTATTGCTCTTCGCCTATTAACAATATGGGCTGGCACATGACGGTTGAAAAATTGTTGAATATCCAGATGCCAAAACGTGTTGATTATCTGCGCGTAATTGTAATGGAGCTTTCACGTATTGCCGATCACATCATCTGTAACACGATTATTGGTCAGGATACTGGAGCAACAACAACATTCCTTTACCTTTTCCAGTTCCGTGAGCACATTTACGAAATTTTTGAAGAGGTTTGTGGTGCCCGTTTAACTACAAATATTGGCCGTATCGGTGGCTTTGAAAGAGATTTCAATGATATTGCCTTTGCCAAAATCAATAAATTTTTAAAAGAATTTCCGGTAGCGTTAAAAGAGTTTGAAAACCTTTTAACACGTAACCGTATTTTTATCGACAGGACTGCTGGTGTTGCAGAGGTAACTAAAGAAACAGCTTTAGAGTACAGCTGGACAGGTCCGCTTTTACGCGCTACAGGTGTAGATTATGATGTTCGCGTGAGCGATCCGTATTCTTCGTACCAGGATTTCGATTTTGAAGTTCCGGTTGGTACCAGTGGCGATATTTACGACAGGTACCTGGTACGCAATGAAGAGATGTGGCAGAGTGTGCGAATCATAGAGCAGGCCCTCGAAAAATTGAAATCAGAACCGAAAGGCATTTTCCATGCTGATGTGCCTGATTTTTACCTTCCTCCAAAACAAGAAGTGTACAACAATATGGAAGCATTAATCTATCACTTTAAAATTGTGATGGGCGAAATTGATGCACCAAAAGCAGAGGTTTATCACGCTGTAGAAGGTGGTAATGGCGAATTGGGTTTCTATCTGATTAATGATGGAGGACGTACCCCATACCGTTTACACTTCCGCAGACCAAGTTTTGTAAATTACCAGATGTTTGCGCCAATGAGCGAAGGCATGTTATTGTCTGATGCTATTATCAACATGAGTAGTATGAACATTATTGCAGGAGAATTAGATGCTTAAAGTAGAAGAACAAACACCTGTAACGTTATCATCAGAATTGCTGGCCAAATTTGATGAAATAAAAAGCCGCTATCCAGAAGGAAAGCAAAAATCAGCTTTGCTGCCATTATTGCATTTGGTGCAGGCAGAATTTCTTTGGGTGCCAACGTCGGCAATGGATCAGGTTGCCGCATATTTGAATATTCAGCCGATTGAAGTTTATGAGGTAGCAACTTTTTACACCATGTACTTTTTAAAACCACAAGGTAAATATGCTTTGGAGGTTTGCCGTACAGGGCCTTGCTGCTTAGTTGGTGCAGAAAAAATATTGAGCCACTTAGAAGATAAGTTGGGCGTTAAAGAAGGCGAAGTTACTGCCGATGGTTTATTCAGCTTTAGAGGAGTTGAGTGCTTGGCCGCCTGTGGTTTTGGGCCGGTGCTGCAGATTAGCCCGGAATATACCTTTTACGAAAACCTAACTACCGAAAGTGTAGATAAACTGATTGAAGATTTAAAGAACAAGTCCTAAGTCTAGCGTCTTAAGTCGGGAGTCATTTTAGACTCAAGGCTATGGACTATTGACTACAGACTATAGACTAATTAAAATGTCTCGAAAACTGTTACTTGAGCATATAAACGTACCAGGCATCAATACACTTGAGGTCTATCGCCAAAAAGGCGGGTACCGTGCCGTAGAAAAAGCCCTTAAAACTTTAACACCCGAAGAGATTGTTGAAGAAGTTAAGAAATCAGGCTTACGCGGTCGTGGTGGTGCGGGCTTCCCTACGGGAATGAAATGGAGCTTTTTGGCTAAACCAGAAGGCGTTGCACGTTATTTGGTGTGTAATGCGGATGAATCGGAGCCAGGAACATTTAAAGACCGTTATCTAATGACCTATATTCCCCATGCTTTAATTGAGGGAATGATTGTTTCTAGTTTTGCTCTGGGTGCAAAGGCTTCATATATCTACGTTCGCGGAGAGATGATGCCTCAGATCCGTATCCTGGAAAAAGCAATTGCCGAGGCAAAAGCTGCCGGATGGTTAGGCAAAAACATTTTAGGAACAGGTTACGATTTAGAATTATATGTTCAGCCAGGTGGTGGTGCCTATATCTGTGGTGAAGAAACCGCTTTGTTAGAATCGCTTGAAGGTAAAAGAGGTAACCCACGTATTAAACCACCATTCCCAGCAATAGCCGGTTTATATGGTTGTCCAACCGTGGTAAACAACGTAGAATCTATTGCTGCAGTTGTGCCGATCATTAACGACGGTGGCGACGAATATGCAAAAATCGGTATAGGTAGAAGTACGGGTACTAAATTAATATCAGCATCGGGTAACTTGGTTAAACCTGGTGTTTACGAAATCGAATTGGGCTTACCTGTAGAAGAATTTATCTATTCGGATGAGTATTGTGGTGGTATTGCCAATGGAAAACGCCTTAAGGCAACGGTTGCAGGTGGTTCATCTGTGCCTATTTTACCAGCTAATTTAACGTTAAAGTACGCCAACGGCGAGCCGCGTTTAATGAGTTACGAATCGTTGGCTGAAGGTGGTTTTGCTACCGGAACAATGCTTGGTTCGGGCGGTTTTATCGCTTTTGATGAAGATCAGTGTATTGTTCGCAATACCTGGAATTTTTCTCGTTTCTACCACCACGAAAGTTGCGGACAATGTTCGCCTTGCCGTGAAGGTACAGGATGGATGGAAAAAATCCTCCACAAAATCGAACACGGACATGGAAGCATGGAAGATGTTGATTTATTGTGGGATGTTCAGCGTAAAATTGAAGGAAACACGATTTGCCCGCTAGGTGATGCCGCTGCATGGCCTGTAGCAAGTGCTATCCGTCATTTCAGAGATGAATTTGAATGGCACATTAAAGAGCCGGTTAAAAGCCAGAGCCAAAATTATGGTATTGCAAATTATGCAACCCCAATTGAGAAAGCTCCGGTAACAGAAGAAAAATAAAAATACCCCGGTTCGTGTTTCACGAAACGAAGAGATAAATCTTAAGGACGCAATTTGCGACCTTAAGAAAGTTTAACTTAACACGATGAATATGTAAATGAAAGAAGAAATATCACTCGAAATCATCCCAAATGAAGTAATTATTAATAAAATTTATCTTTTCCGGGGAGTTAAAGTGATGTTAGATTCTGATTTGGCAGAACTCTTTGGCGTTGAGACAAAAAAATTAAAACAACAGGTTAGAAGAAATATAGAGCGTTTTCCGGAGCACTTTATGTTCGAATTAACAAAAGAAGAGAATGAGGTTCTAAGGTCACAATTTGTGACCTTAGAACAAGGGAAATATTCAAAATACCTGCCGTTTGCTTTTAGCGAACATGGTATTTTGCAACTATCAAACGTTCTAAAAAGTAAACAGGCGGTAGAAGTAAGTATTAAAATTATTGACGTATTTGTTCAGCTTAGAACAATGGTTTTAAGTAATACGGAGATCAGGTTAGAAGTAGAAAAAATAAAAAAGAAAGTAGACAATCAGGATAAGAATATTGAAGTGATCTTCAGGTATTTTGATGAACTATTGGAACAGCAACAACAGCCAAGAAAAGAAATTGGTTATAAAATCCCGAAAGGGGAGTCATAAATTGTAAAAAAAGATTGCTTCGCGCCTCGCAATGAGGGTAGAAGTAGAAAAAATAAAAGAATATCATTAACCATGAGTGAAAAAGTTAAGGTTACGATAGACGGGATAACTGTAGAGGTTGATAACGGGACCACCATCCTAAATGCTGCAAGGCAAATTGGAGGTGATATCGTACCACCTGCCATGTGCTATTATTCCAAATTACAAGGCAGTGGTGGTAAATGCCGTACCTGTATTGTTAAGGTAACAAAAGGTTCGGAGAAAGATCCCCGCCCAATGCCAAAATTGGTTGCTTCTTGCCGTACAACCGTAATGGATGGAATGGAGGTGCTTAACATTACCTCGCCAGAGGTTATGGAGGCACGTGCTGGTGTTGTAGAAATCTTATTGATTAACCACCCACTAGATTGCCCTGTGTGCGATCAGGCGGGAGAATGCGACTTGCAGAACTTAGGTTACGAGCATGGGTTGCAAAAAACACGCTATGAGTTTGAGCGCCGTACTTTCGAGCGTATTGATATAGGTGATAAAATACAGCTGCACATGAACCGTTGTATTTTGTGCTACCGTTGTGTTTTCACCGCCGATCAGATTACCAATAAACGCGTTCATGGTATTTTAAACCGTGGCGATCATTCGGAAATTTCTACTTATATCCAACAGGCGGTTGATAACGATTTCTCCGGAAACGTAATCGATGTTTGTCCGGTTGGTGCCTTAACCGATAAAACTTTCCGTTTCAAAAACCGTGTTTGGTTTACCAAACCAGTTGATGCACACCGCAATTGCGACCATGAAAAATGCAACGGTAAAGTAACGCTTTGGTATAAAGGGGAAGATGTTCTCCGTGTTACCGCACGTAAAGATCAGTTTGGCGAAGTAGAAGAATTTATCTGCAATACCTGCCGTTTCGATAAAAAAGCAACATCTGATTGGACAATTGAACATCCAACCCATATTGATGATACTTCGGTAATTGCATCTAACCATTACGAAACATTAAAACCATTGCCGGTAATTAAGCCTAATGCAGCATTACAGGCAGCGAACGAAATTGAATTACATAAAACAGTTAAATACTAATGGATACAGGTTTTATCATAGAAAAATTTATTCTGGTAGCGGTAATTTTCGGTATCAGTTTGGTTATTGCCATGTATTCTACCTATGCTGAACGTAAGGTTGCTGCTTTTTTGCAAGATCGTTTAGGCCCGGATAGAGCTGGCCCATTTGGTATTTTACAGCCTTTGGCCGATGGTGTGAAGATGTTTATGAAAGAGGAGATTATCCCAACTACATCCAACCGTTTCTTATTTATTGCCGGTCCGGGTTTGGCTTTGCTCTGTGCCTGTATCGGTACGGCAGTTATTCCTTGGGGCAGCCCGATTGAAATTGGTGGAAAAACCATCCCTTTACAGGTTACCGATATCAATGTAGGTGTTTTATACATTTTCGGAGTTGTTTCTTTAGGTGTTTATGGTGTAATGATCGGTGGATGGGCATCTAACAACAAGTATTCTCTACTGAGTGCCATCCGTGCAGCATCACAGAATATCAGTTATGAAATTGCAATGGGTTTATCCATTATCGCTTTGCTTTTAATGACGAATACCTTAAGCTTAAAGGAAATTGTAGATCAGCAACATGGTTGGAGATGGAATGTGTTATATCAGCCACTTGGGTTTTTGATATTCATGGTTTGTTCTTTCGCCGAAACCAACCGCGCCCCATTCGATTTACCAGAGTGCGAAACCGAATTAATCGGTGGTTACCACACAGAATATTCATCAATGAAATTGGGTTTCTACCTATTTGCAGAATACATCAATATGTTCGTGTCATCGGCTGTAATGGCTGCCTTATATTGGGGCGGTTACAATTACCCTGGTATGGATTGGGTTGCTGCACATGCAGGAACAACCTGGGCACCTCTTATTGGTACAGCTGTTTTCTTTGGTAAAATATGTGCGTTTATCTTTTTCTTCATGTGGGTACGTTGGACAATCCCGCGTTTCCGCTACGATCAATTGATGAACCTGGGTTGGAAAGGTTTAATCCCCTTGGCTATTGCCAACATTATAATAACTGGAATTGTGATTGCGATTATTGAGAAGTTTTAATTATGGAATCATTAAGTAATAAGAAAAAAGTACTGGAACAAAAGCCATTGAGCTTTATGGAGCGCATGTACCTTCCGGCAATTGCCAAAGGAATGGGCATTACCATTAGCCACTTATTCAAAAAAGAGGCTACAGTAAGATATCCAGAAGTAGAACGCGAATTTTCTACCAACTTTAGGGGAATGCACTCGCTTAAACGTGATGAAAACGGCAAAGAACGTTGCACGGCCTGTGGTTTGTGTGCGCTTTCTTGCCCTGCCGAAGCCATTACCATGATCGCTGCAGAACGTAAGCCAGAAGAAAAACATTTATACCGTGAAGAAAAATATGCTGCAACTTATGAGATTAATATGCTGCGTTGTATTTTCTGCGGATTATGTGAAGAAGCTTGCCCTAAAGAGGCTATCTATTTAGATGGACCAATTGTACCTGCTGATTATCTGCGTAAAGATTTCATTTACGGAAAAGACAAACTGGTAGAGGCTCCATTGGAAATGAAAAAATAGACACAATCGTCATGCTGAATTTATTTCAGCATCTATTGAATTAAGACCCTGAAATAAATTCAGGGTGACGAAATTAAAGATTGCTTCGTACCTCGCAATGACGGTATGAAAAACAAATAAATAAATAAACAATTAATGAGTACACAAGTATTCTATTTCGTAGCCACATTAAGTATCCTCTTTTCGCTGATGGTGATTTTTGCAAAAAATCCGATCCACAGTGTGTTGTACTTAATCCTTACCTTTTTCACATTCACGGTTCATTACGTGCTGTTGAATGCTCAATTCTTGGCTGTTGTAAACTTCATCGTTTACATGGGCGCTATTATGGTTTTATTCCTTTTTGTGCTCATGTTGCTCAACTTGAACAAAGAAACAGAGCCGTCTAAATCGCCATTAATTAAAATTGTTGGTGTAATTGCTGGCTGTTGCCTTATTGTAACCTTAATCGGTTCGTTAAAAGCTGCAAGTATTACCAGCCCGTTAATTTTAAAAAATCCGGGATTAGGATTGGTAGAAAACTTGGGTAAAGAGCTTTTCGGACCATTCTTATTGCCATTCGAATTATCATCTCTATTACTGTTGGCAGCAATGGTTGGAGCCGTTTTATTATCTAAAAGAGATGAGGTAGAAGCATAATGGAAAATTTAACAACACAAATGGCCGGCGTTCCGCTAAATCATTACATCTATTTAAGTGCAATTATTTTCACTATCGGTGTAATTGGCGTGTTAACCCGCAGAAATGCAATCGTAATCTTTATGTCGGTTGAGCTGATGCTTAATGCTGTGAATTTGCTTTTAACAGCTTTTTCGGTACACAGCAACGATCCATCAGGACAGGTTTTCGTATTCTTCATTATGGCTCTTGCTGCCGCAGAGGTTGCAGTAGGTTTGGCCATTATTGTAATGGTTTACAGAAATACGAAATCGATAGATATTAATGTTTTAAATCGCCTTAAGTGGTAAATATATAATAAGAATGACAATAGAACAATTGATTTGGTTGGTTCCTTTACTTCCTTTTTTAGGATTTGTAATTAACGGGCTGGGCAGAAAATCTTTATCTAAAGGACTTGTTGGTATTATTGGTAGCGGGGTAATCCTGGCTTCTTTCATTATCAGCGTAGTTATTTTCTTTAGTTTACAGGGCGATACACAAAAATCTCACGAAGTATTTTTATTTGATTGGATCAGTGCTGGTTCACTACACATCCCATTATCATTTTTGGTCGATCCGTTGAGCTCGATCATGCTTTTGATCATTACCGGAATTGGTTTCCTTATCCACCTTTACTCTACCAGCTACATGCACGATGATGAAGGATTTGGTAAATTTTTCAGTTACCTGAACCTGTTTGTATTCTTCATGCTGTTATTGGTGTTGGGATCAAACTATATCGTGATGTTTATCGGTTGGGAAGGTGTAGGCTTATGCTCATACCTGTTAATCGGTTTTTGGTATACCAACAGTGCTTATGCTTCGGCAGCTAAAAAGGCTTTCGTAATGAACCGTATTGGGGATTTAGGCTTTTTATTGGGAGTTTTCTTGTTGTTCAATTTCTTCGGAAGTTTAGAATTCTCGAAAATTTTCCCTCAGGCAGCAAACATGCTTCCTGGCGACTCTAAATTGGTTTTAATCACATTATTATTGTTTATCGGTGCCTGCGGTAAATCTGCACAGTTACCTTTATTTACCTGGTTACCTGATGCAATGGCTGGTCCAACGCCAGTTTCTGCTTTAATCCACGCAGCAACAATGGTTACGGCAGGTATTTATATGATTGCCCGCTCTAGCGTATTGTTCGATCTGGCTCCATTTACACAACATATCATTGCCATTATTGGCGCTGCAACAGCTTTGGTTGCTGCAATTATAGCTTTAACCCAAACCGATATTAAAAAAGTACTGGCTTATTCTACAGTATCTCAATTGGGTTATATGTTTTTAGGTCTGGGTGTTGGTGCTTACACAGGTTCATTCTTCCATGTATTAACCCACGCATTCTTTAAAGCATTATTATTCTTGGGCGCAGGTTCAGTTATCCATGCCATGCACCACGAGCAGGATATGCGCCACATGGGTGGATTAAGGGGTAAACTTAAAACAACTTTTGCTACCATGATGATTGGTACCATTGCTATTGCAGGTTTACCACCATTCTCCGGTTTCTTTTCAAAAGACGAAATTTTAGCGCATGCTTTCCAGTATAGTCCAGTGCTTTGGGGCATAGGGGTGTTAACGGCATTCTTAACTGCTTTTTATATGTTCAGAATGATGTTCTTGACTTTCTCTGGAAAATACCGCGGAACCCATCATGCAGAAAGCCATATCCACGAATCTCCAACAGCCATGACTTTGCCTTTAATCATTTTGGCCATTTTAGCGGCTATTGGTGGAGCCATAAACCTTCCCCATGTTTTTGGAGGAAACGAATGGTTGGCACATTGGTTAGCGGGTGCAGGTGTTGCACAGCACGAATTGGATTTAAGCCACTCAACTGAATATGCTTTAATGGGTACATCGGTAGTGGCAGCTTTGGTTGCTTTGGCCTATGCCTATGCCCGATATGTAAAAGGTGGTCGCGTTCCTGTAGCAGATGAAGCTCCACGTTCGGCACTGGCCAAATTATCTTACAACAAATTTTATTTAGATGAGATTTATGATTTCATCATCACCAAACCATTGGATGCACTTTCGAAATTCTTTTACAGGATTATCGACAATAAATTTATCGATGGCATTGTAAACGGATTGGGATGGGGCACAACAGAGGCAAGTAAAGGCATCCGCTTATTGCAGAGCGGAAACGTTGGTTTCTATATTTTTATGATGGTATTTGGTATCATCGCATTACTGTTATATACATTTAGTTACATATTATAAAAAGGGTTCAACAATAAATAATGGAACAACTTTTACTACTTATATTTCTTCCACTTGCAGGTGCAATAATTAGTGCATTTGCAGGCAAGTCGGCCAAAATTGTGTCTACTGTATTTTCAGTAGTTTCTTTAGCCCTGACTTTGGTTATTGCCTGTAATTTTATCCCAAATGCAAGTACCCAGTTTGAGGTTAACTTGCCTTGGATTACCGATTTGGGCATTAATTTCCACGCAGGTATTGATGGCATTAGTATGCTTGTCGTATTACTGACCAATTTATTGGTGCCAATTATCATTTTATCGAGCTACAAACACGATTATAAAAATGCATCTGCTTTCTATGCATTGATTTTATTTATGCAGGCAGGTTTGTTATTGGTGTTTACGGCAATGGATGCCTTCCTCTTCTATATCGGTTGGGAAGCTGCATTAATCCCGATTTATTTTATCTGTGCATTTTGGGGCGGAAAAGACCGCATCCGCATTAACATGAAGTTCTTTGTCTATACCATTGCAGGTTCGTTATTTATGTTAATGGGTATTATTTACCTGTATCTGCAAAATCCGGCACACAATTTCGATATCCAGGCTTTTTATGCTTTAAATTTAGATAGTGCACAACAAGGATGGATTTTTTGGGCTTTCTTTATCGCGTTTGCCATTAAGATGCCTATTTTTCCTTTCCATACCTGGCAGCCTGATACCTATACTACAGCTCCAACACAGGGAACCATGCTGTTATCGGGTATTATGTTAAAAATGGGTATTTATGGTGTAATTAGGTGGTTGTTGCCAATTGTACCTAGCGGTGTACAGGATTGGTCTTGTTTGGCCATCGGTCTTTCAATTATCGGTATTGTTTATGCCTCAATAATTGCCTTTACACAGAAAGATGCCAAACGTTTAGTTGCATATTCATCAATTGCCCACGTGGGCTTAATTTCCGCAGGTATTTTTGCATTAAACCAACAGGGTATGCAAGGTGCAATGGTGCAGATGTTGAGCCATGGTATTAATGTGGTCGGTTTATTCTTTGTTTTGGATATTATTTTCTCCCGTGTAAAAACACTTAAAATTGAAGAATTAGGTGGGATTGCCAAAGTAGCACCGCAATTAGCAGTTAAGTTTTTAATCATTGTTTTAGGAACAGTAGCCTTGCCTGGAACAAATGGTTTCATCGGCGAATTTTTATTGCTGATGGGTGTGTACAATGTAGGCATATGGGCGGCTGCAATTGCCGGATTAACCATCATTTTCGGCGCCGTTTACATGTTGCGTATGTACCAGAATGTTATGCTTGGTAAAACCAACGAATTAACCATAACCTTTACAGATATTCAGGGAACGGAGAAACTGGTTCTTTACATTATCTGTATCCTGATTATTGTTTTGGGTGTTTATCCAAAACCATTATTGCACTTAACAGAGGCATCTGTACAACATTTATTAGAACAGGTAAATCAAAAATTAACATCAGTAAAATAAGCAATGAATATTATAATAACCATTAGTATAACAGCTTTTATTGTACTTTACGCAGGTTTGTTTAAAGCAAATAAAGCATTATTGCCGCTTACCGTTGTTGGCTTACTTACCGCACTGGGATTTACCTGCTGTGCATGGAATGGCAATGCCGTTCATTTTGGAATGATGCAGACAGATAATTTCGCACTTGCTTTTTCTGGTGTTTGTATTGTAGGTACGCTTTTAATTTTCTTGTTGACACAAAATTATTTCCACGCTAAAAGCGATAATGTTGCCGAATATTATACTTTGATCCTTTTTGCCCTTGCGGGGATGATCATGATGGTATCTTATAAAAACATGGCCATGTTATTTGTAGGTTTGGAAATCATGTCGGTGAGTTTATACATCTTGGCCGGTATCCGTAAAAGAGATTTTGCTTCAAACGAGGCATCATTGAAATATTTTTTAATGGGTGCTTTTTCAACAGGTTTCCTTTTATTCGGTATTACCTTAATTTATGGTGCTACAGGATCGTTCGATCTGGATAGAATACAGGCTTACCTGGTAGATAACAGCAAAGCAATTTCGCCGATCTTTTATCCAGGTGTAATTTTGATGATGATCGGTCTGTGCTTTAAAATCGGTGCTGCACCTTTCCATTTCTGGACTCCGGATGTATACGAAGGTTCTCCGTCACTGATTACTACCTTTATGAGTACAGTAGTTAAGACTGCTGGTTTTGCTGCTTTTTTAAGATTATTTGCAGGTTCATTGGCACCACTTCACGATTTTTGGGTAGTTCCATTAACCGTAATCGTCTGCCTGACTTTATTTATAGGTAACGTTACAGCCCTATTCCAGAAAAACTTTAAACGGATGTTGGCCTACTCGAGTATTTCTCATGCAGGTTACCTATTGTTTTCGCTTATTGTATTAACCAAAAATTCTGGCAACAATGTTCTGGTGTACGCAGCAGCTTATACATTTGCATCAATTATTGCCTTTGCTGTGCTAATTCTGGTAAAACAGAAAACCGGCAGCGATAGTTTCGATAGCTTTAATGGTTTAGCCAAACGCAATCCTTTGGTAGCGCTGTGTTTAACGGTGGCCATGCTTTCTTTAGCTGGTATTCCTTTAACGGCAGGTTTCATCGGTAAATATCTAATGTTCCTGAACGTAATGACCGAGTATAAAACCTTATTGGTTGCATTTGCTATTTTAAATGCGCTGGTAGGATTTTATTACTATTTCAGGGTTATTGTGGCCATGTGGTTTAAAGATGGCGCCGAAACTGAGCTTTTGGCCCCGGTACAGTACAAAGTGGTGTTATTGGTTTCTGTCGTAATTACACTTGTGCTGGGTATTTACCCTGCAATAATTTTAAACCTGATATAGGTATGCTGTTGTTTAATAATTATTTGTAGTTTTACGAATAATTGAATATGCACGATTTTTGGAATAACCTGCATCAACTAATTGATCCCGAGAAATTATTGCGGGAGGGCGGTTTCTATCTTGTCATATTCGTAATCTATGCAGAAACAGGCCTGTTCTTTGGTTTCTTTCTTCCTGGTGATTATTTATTGTTTTTAGCAGGCATGTTTGTGGCTACAGGTAAGCTGGATGTTAACATTGCCATACTTTTGGCAGGCCTATGCGTAGCCGCTATTTCGGGCAATTTTACAGGATATTGGTTTGGGCGTAAAACTGGGCCGGTACTGTACACCAGAAAAGACAGTTTCTTCTTCAAGAAAAGATATTTAAAAGCTGCAGAAGATTATTATAACAAACAAGGTGCCTTTGCACTCATTATGGGCAGGTTTGTACCAATTGTACGAACTTTTGCACCGATTTTTGCTGGGGTGGTAAGGTTAGATTTTAAAAAATTTGCTTTATACAACATTGTGGGCGGAGTACTTTGGATCTGCTCGCTAACATTATTGGGCTATTTTTTAGGCAAACGCTTTGAAAAAGAAATTAACGATTATTTATTATATATTATTATTGGCTTTATCCTTATTACAACTATACCATTATTAATTACCTTTGTAAAAAGTAAAGTAGTGAAAGGTCCTGAAGAGGATAAAACAGATTTAAATTAAAAATGGCAAAAGACGATCATCACGCGTGGCATAGCGTATCTCCTGGACATAACGTTCCAGAAATTGTAAACGCAATTATTGAAATTCCAAAAGGTTCAAAAGCAAAATACGAAATAGATAAAGAATCTGGTCTGATTAAATTAGATAGGGTTCTTTTTTCATCAGTAATGTATCCGGCAAACTATGGCTTTATTCCGCAAACCTATTGTGATGATAAAGATCCATTAGATATCTTAGTACTTTGTTCAGTGGATGTGTATCCAATGACATTGATTGAGGCGAAGGTAGTAGGTGTAATGCACATGGTTGATAATGGAGAGCAGGACGATAAGATTATCGCTGTTGCTGCCCACGACATGTCGGTAAACTATATCAACGATTTAGATGAATTGCCTCCTCACCAAATGAAAGAAATTGTTCGTTTCTTTCAGGATTATAAAGCATTAGAAGATAAAAATGTAACCATCGAACATTTACTAGGTGTTCGTTATGCGCACAAAGTAATTAAAGAAAGCATAGAACTTTATAATACAACATTTAGAGAATTAGCTTAATGGATTTACCCACGGTCTGTTTGTTTTTAAATTCAGCGTTAAGTGCAATACTGCCAACCCAAAATGTAGTTCTTGTAGCTTTACAGGAGCCCGATACCGGATCAGTTGGCTGGCGTTTGTTCTTCGCCTTGTTTTTGGTGCTGTTAAATGGATTTTTTGTAGCGGCAGAGTTTGCTATTGTTAAAGTCCGTGCATCTCAGATAGAAATTAAGGCAAAAACGGGCAGCCGCGTAGGTAAAATGGCTAAGGGCATTATCCACAATCTTGATGGATACCTGGCCGCCACACAGCTTGGTATTACGCTTGCATCACTTGGCTTAGGTTGGGTTGGTGAAGGCGTTATGCATACCATCTTTAAAAATTTATTCGATAGCCTGCACTGGGGCCTGAGCGATGCTTCTATCCATACCGCATCAACCATTGTTGCCTTTTCGCTCATCACCATTATGCACATTGTATTTGGAGAGCTGGCACCAAAATCATTCGCCATACAAAGGCCTGTAGCCACAACACTTTTTGTTGCTATACCCCTTCAGATATTTTATGTGGTGTTCCGTCCGGCTATATGGACATTAAACAGCTTAGCCGCTGTTATATTAAAGCCATTTGGTATTGATACCTCTGGCGGGCATGAATCTATCCACAGCACCGAAGAACTTCAATATCTTTTAGATCAGGGTAAGGAAAGTGGCGCACTTGACAATAATGAGCACGAGCTGATTAAAAACGTATTCGATTTTAACGAACGCGTGGTTAAAAATATCATGGTACCGAGAACCAAAATTTCGGGCATTGAGTTAACTTCTCCCAAAGAGGAAGTAATTGATACCATTATTAAAGAAGGATATTCGCGCTTACCTGTTTATGATGATATCATGGATAAGATTGTGGGGATTATCCACGCCAAGGATATTTTACCATTGGTTGCTGCAGGTAACCAGCACTGGACGTTAAACGATATCATCAGAAAACCATACTTTGTTACGGAAACAAAGAAAATTAACGATCTGATGAGCGAGCTGCAAAGCAACCGCATCCAGATTGCCATTGTTTTAGATGAGTTTGGTGGTACAGCTGGTATGGTAACTTTAGAGGATATTGTGGAAGAGCTGGTTGGCGAGATTCAGGATGAATACGATGAAGAAAAACCCTTGGTAGAAAAAGTATCCGATAACGAGTTTATTGTGAATGCATTTGCAACGGTTTACGATGTGAATGAGCACTTACCGCACGATTTGCCCGAAGATGAAGATTTTGATACCATCGGTGGATTGGTTTCTCACGTTTTTGAGCGTATTCCTGAGGTTGGGGAGAGCAACGAATCATATGGTTATCTCTTTACCATTCTTAAAAAAACCGAGCAGAATATCGAAACAATTAAGTTAGAATTGGTCATCAATAAAGGAGATATGGTTGATAATCATTAATTTCAACTATGCATATTTTTTACACGCCAGATATAACGCAAAATACCTACACCCTTAACGAAGAAGAAAGCAAACACTGTGTTAGGGTGCTCCGCCTTACGGTAGGTTCTATTGTTAACCTGGTTGATGGCAAAGGTGGTTTTTATACCGCCGAAATCACTTCCGACAATCCTAAAAAAGTAGCCTTAGCTATATTAAAGGTAGAAACGGAGTTTCATAAAAGAAACCATTACCTGCATATTGCAGTTGCACCAACCAAAAACATCGACCGTATAGAGTGGTTTTTGGAAAAGGCAACAGAGTTGGGCATTGATGAAATAACGCCGATCATTACCGATAGATCGGAGCGTAGGATGGTTAAGGAAGACCGCTTGAATAAAGTGATCACATCTGCTGTAAAGCAATCAATAAAAGCATACCATCCCAAACTAAACGATGCCATTTCTTTTGATGCCTTTTTAAAACAACCTTTTGAAGGCGATAAATTAATAGCCCATTGTATCGATGCGGGAGAGAAACAGTACATCTCTAAACTTGTACAGCCTCATCAAAAGTACCTCATCCTTATTGGCCCAGAAGGAGATTTCACACCAGATGAAGTTAATTTAGCTTTGAACAAAGGTTTTAAAGCATTAACTTTAGGTGATAACAGGTTACGCACAGAAACTGCTGCGCTATCTGTTTGTTTTGAAATCAATTACCTTAACCGATAACCAGTTTGAAGTTTTCAGTTTTTAATTTTCAGTTTTCAAAGTGGCGAACAATGGCTTTTGCTGTTGCGCTTTTTGCTTTCTGCTTTAGTTTTTTCGCTTTCATTCCACCTACCTATCGGATGGCTAAATTAAAATACAGTGGGGGAGGCGATTGGTATGCAGACCGGACAGCGCTTCCTAACCTCATCACCTTCTGTAATGCAAATCTTAAAACAAATTTTTACACTGAAGAAAGCATTGTAGAAGTAGGTTCAAAAGAAATATTCAACTATCCGTTCGTTTACATGACTGGCCATGGAAATGTGGTATTTAGTGATCAGGAGGTTAAAAATTTAAGGCAGTACCTTACCGGAGGAGGTTTTTTGCATATAGATGATAACTATGGGCTGGATAAATTTATTCGTCCACAGATGAAAAAAGTTTTTCCCGAATTAAGTTTTGTAGAGCTGCCCGCAAACCACGCTATTTACAATCAGAAATTTAAATTTCCTGCTGGCTTGCCCAAAATACACGAACACGATAATAAGCGGCCACAGGGTTTTGCATTAATCTATAAAGGTAAGGTAGTGTGTTATTATACTTTTGAATGCGATTTAGGCAACGGATGGGAAGATTTTGGCACATACCCCGAAGATACTCAGGAAACAAGATCTAAAGCGCTTAAAATGGGTGCAAATTTGGTTCAGTACGCTTTAACGCAATAAATATGTACAAGGTAAAAGTTAACAGCAATTTTTTGTTCGAGATTGAAAGGAAAGAAGCTACAGTTTTGGTAAACGGCAAGCCCGTTCAGCTTGATGTAAGTGCAATTAATCCGGGTAATGCTCATGTATTATATCAGAACAGATCTTTCAATACAGAAATTGTAGAACTGAACAGGGCCGATAAAACCTGTGCCATAAAAGTGAATGGTCATATTTATCAGATTGCGGTAGAAGATCAGTTTGATGAGCTGTTGAAGCAACTTGGTCTGGATAATCTGGCCGCCAATAAAGTTTTAGAAATTAAGGCCCCTATGCCCGGTTTGGTACTCAAGGTTTTGGTTGAAGAAAATACCGAAGTGAAAAAAGGGGATAACCTCCTTATCCTGGAAGCCATGAAAATGGAGAATATCCTAAAATCGCCAACTGATGGAACAGTTAAAAAGCTATTGATTAAACAGGGCGATAAGGTAGAAAAGAACCAGATCTTGGTTCAGTTTAAGTAGTGTTTGCTTCAAAATACGTCATTGCGAGGTATGAAGCAATCTTAATGGGTATGCAAGGTAGCGATCGTTCTAAGATTGCCTCCCCGAAAATCGGGACAGGCTGTCGGCTGAAAAAGCCTTTCCGATGAATCGGAACAAGTCCTCACAATGACGGCTTTTGGCTGGCCTAAGATCCCCTTAAGCTAATTACAAAATATAAAATATTAAAAAGTCCCGATTTAATGTCGGGACTTTTTAATTTATTTACCTCTGCTAACCCTGTAAGGTTTTTGAGGAGGGTTTTTAAAACTTCTTTTTCCTGCTGTGCTAATCTCTGGTGCGCCAAGCATCGTCATGGCACAACGGAAACCAACTTCTGCTGATGATTCATCCTGTTGCATGAAGCGGCGGGTAGCTGGGTTTAACCAGTAAGCCATATCGTTCCAAGAACCACCTTTATAAACTCTCGATTTATCGTTAACCAAGGTTACACCTTCTTCGTTTAACAAAGTGTTTTGTCTGTCACGGTAACCTCTTTGATCGGCCTGGTAAGTGGTTGAAGCTGTTGCAGCCTGCGGATCGGTAGATTTAGAAATCGAATCCGCACGTTTAGCCTGTGCCTGTTTTTCAGCCCAAGTCTGTTTTCTTCCTGAGTAGGCATTTTCCTTTATCGGATTGCCATACTTATCCAGCGATATTTTACCGTTTTGCGAATCTTCTAATTTTTTGTTGGTGAAATAGTTACCACGGTAAGGATTAAAAGCATCAGCATCGGTAAAAGTACCGGTTCTGTAAACGTCGTTAACCCACTCGTTCACGTTTCCTGCCATATTGTATAGTCCAAAATCGTTTGGTGTATACTGAATAACCGGAACAGTTAAATCTCCCTTATCGTTTAATGAACCGCCAACACCCATGTAATCTCCAGGGGCTCTTTTAAAGTTGGCCTGAATCATCCCTCTGGTTTTCTTTTTAGCAGAGCTAACGCCCAGTCCGTTCCAAGGGTAAATTTTATTCTGGTTAATATTTTCGTATTCTGTATTTCCAATCAAACCTAATGCTGCGTATTCCCACTCCGCCTCTGTTGGTAAGCGGTAAGGCTGCATAATTACACCATCTTCTAAGGTTGCAGTTCTTCTAGGCTGACCGTTTTTGCCACCAGTAGAAGCAGCAGCGGCTCCAGCTGTTCCTGTTGCTGCACCCGATTTGGTATTGTAATCTATCGGGGCGTTTTTACCTTTATCATCATACTGGCCATTTAAATAAGCATCAGTATTGAATGGTTGTGCAGGTTTTGGCGCAGCAGCTGTTGTGTTACTATTGCTCTTGCCACCACCCGCTAAGGTTTTATAATCCGTTAAAATTCCTTTTTCACGTAAAATAAATTCGTTTGCTCTTGATGTTCTCCATTCGCAATAACGCGAAGCTTGTTCCCAAGATACACCTACTACTGGATAGTCACGGTAAGCAGGGTGTCTTAAATAATTATCTACGTATGGTTCGTTGTACGATAAAGCACGGCGCCAAACCAAGGTATCAGGAAGTTCATTGTAATAAAATTCACGGTCTTCAGGAAAGTTATACCTGATCCAGTGCAGATATTCTAACCAATCGGTATTGGAAACCTCTGTTTCATCCATATAAAATGATGGAACAGTAACCTGTCTTTTGTAGTTATAAATATTCGGCTCAACTCCTGGTACCTCAATGGCACTGCCACCAACCACCAAAACCCCGCCCTCAATTGGGATTAAACCAGGCCCCGGTGCACGCTTATACTGTGTTGCCACAGCAAATGCTCCAGATTGGTTTTTTTTACTTTTCCTATCTGCATAAGGAATACCTGTTTTGCTTGAGCTGTTGCCGCCTTTCGAGCTACAACTCGAAAGTAGGGCCGCTAATGATAAACAAGTGAAAGAATATAGTAATAGTTTTTTCATATAATGCAACGGGATATAGCCTAATGGCCTTTCAACCGATAAAATTAAACAATTTTAAATGAATATATAAATAATGTGACAATAAAATATCTAATATATTTTTAAGCCTTAACGTATTATTTTTCTTCGTATTGTGTCTGTTTAATTTTTGAACGTTTTTAAAGCTAAATAATTATAAATAAGTGAGATAATTTTTGGCTTGCTGTTAATTTAGGGTAATCTTTATGTTATAGATTCAATTATGCTTGTATGCGTTTAATTACCCCAAAAGTTTAGTCAAATCCATCACTTGGATAAAAATAATAGGGATGATATCAAGATTTTTAGGGGCATCGCGGCATGCGTTTCCCGGCAATCCGTTAGTTGTTGATAAAAATTATGGTCATATTATTAATGCCATGATAGCGAGGTGCAATAAATTATAATATTTTGTTGCATACAATTATTCAGCTAAAACCTTATTAATTTAGCACTTACAATTATTGTAGTCACACTGATATGTAAAAATCGTAGGTTTAATTAGTAAATATTCTCAGAATTCGTAATTTGGTAAAATATAATTTTTGGTTTTACGTTACAGAGTATATTCTCCAGTTATTGCTAATACCAAAATCTAAAATTACGTACCTTTAAAGGATGAATTTCAAGTACATCAGTAAACTTGCTTTTTCTGCACTCTCAATGGCATTGGTGTTTGGTAAAACAAATGCCCAGGTCACTATAGGCAATACCCAAACAAATGGCAGCGAGTCTAACAATATTGTAACGGCAGTTCCATTTCTGCTCATAACTCCCGATGCGCGGTCTGGCGCAATGGGCGATGCAGGTGTAGCCGTGGCCGGTGATGTAAATTCTTCGAGTATCAATGCATCCAAACTGGCTTTTTTAGATAAGCCTTATGGTTTCTCGGTTTCTTACAGCCCTTGGTTAAAAAGCCTCGTTCCTGATATTAACCTTGCTTATTTAAGCGGTTTTTATAAGTTGGACGATCGGAATACCATTGGTGCATCATTGCGGTATTTTTCTCTGGGTTCAATCCAGCTTACCGATATCAATCAGCAGGACTTGGGTATTTCTAATCCGAACGAACTGGCTTTTGATGTTTCTTTTGCCCGCAGTTTTGGCGAAGAATTTTCTTTGGGTAGTTCATTAAGATACATTTATTCCAATCTGGCTTCGGGACAGTTTTCATCATCAGGGCAGGTGCGCAGTGGAAATGCGGTAGCCGTAGATATTTCTGGTTTATATAAAACCCCTACTACACTTTTTGGTAAGCAGGCTATCCTTTCAGCTGGTGCCAATATTTCTAACATTGGTACTAAAATGAGCTATTCGGATGGTGGAGAGAATTTCTTCTTGCCTACCAATTTGAAACTGGGCGGTGCCTCTACTATTATTGTTGATGATTTTAGCACTTTAACACTGGCCCTCGATTTTAATAAACTTTTAGTGCCTACGCAGCCGATATACGACTCGAACAATAATATCGTAAGTGGAAAAGATCCAAATAGATCGGTGCCTGCAGGTATTTTTGGTTCATTTAGCGATGCACCTGGTGGTTTTAGCGAAGAGTTAAAAGAAGTGGGCATATCGACAGGGCTCGAATATTGGTATAACCAGCAATTTGCCGTAAGGGCAGGTTATAATTATCAAAGCCCAATGAAAGGTGATAGCCGTTACTTTACCTTGGGCTTAGGCTTAAAGTATAACGTTTTTAATATAGATTTCTCTTATTTATTGGCAAATGCAGAAACAAGTCCGCTTGCCAATACACTACGTTTTGGTCTTTTGTTTAACTTTGGCGACAAAAAGATTGTTAAAAAGTAATTATAGCCACTTGCGCTGCAATTAACGGTTTAACATTAAAACATTAACCAAAAATTTCCATGAAAATTAGAGTAGGTTTCGGATTTGATGTTCATCAATTAAAAGATCAGCATCCATTTGTGGTTGGCGGCGTAACTTTAGCACATCATAAAGGTGCATACGGCCATTCTGATGCAGATGTTTTGCTTCATGCCATTTGCGATGCACTTTTAGGCGCTGCCAATTTACGCGATATCGGTTTCCATTTTAAGAATACCGATGATAGGTGGAAAGGAATTAGCAGCTTGATTTTATTGAAAGAAACGGTAAAATTATTGGCTGAAAAAGGCTGGCAGATTGGAAATATCGATGCGATGCTTTGCTTAGAAGCTCCAAAAATTAATCCCCACATTCCGGCGATGCAGCAAAATATTGCCGATGCGATAGGGATTTCTACCGAAGATATTTCGATAAAAGCCACAACCAACGAACAGATGGGCTTTATTGGCCGAGAAGAAGGCGTGGTTGCGTATGCCGTTTGTTTGATCGAAAAACCTTAGCCAAAGGTGAAGTAGTTTGGCTGTTAAATCCAATAAATTCGCCAACTATCAGCCTTAAGTTTAATTTTTAGAGAAGAGGGCGTATCATAACTTGAAGTTTCATCCAAATTTGTCACGTTGAGCTCCCGATTTTCGGGACAAGTAGTCCAAACGCCAGGTAAGACTTTTAAACAAGTCCTTCGACAGGCCCAGGGTGACAGTTGTCCATTTGTGAGACAGCCTCTTCTCCTTAAGGTGATTAAGCAGCTTGGCTTTTCACATTCCCAGTTCTTTTTAAAGTTCCCCAGGTTTCGAGCTCGCCTTTTATGGCTTTTCTGAACGAACGGAACAGCACAACATACATCAACTGGCGCCAGAAAAAGCGTTGTGGGAAAAGATACAATAGGTTTTTATATTTTTCTTTTTCCATCCTGAATGCAATGGCTGCAAAAGCCATATCTACCACGATAAAGATAATGTAATAGAAAAGTACCTGCCCGAAACCATTATGCAGGCTTAAAATCCCTGAAAAACCGGTTAATGTAAGGTTATTGATGGCGCTTAAAGAAAAAAGGCCACTGATAAGGGAAATAAGCATAAACAGATCGGCTAAGGGAGAAAAGAGCGGCAAAATAATCTGGTAGATCAGAATATTGGGCATGCCTACCATACCAAAATAGCCGTATTTTTTATTGAGCAATGTTTTCCTATTCTTCCAAAAGCTTTGCATTACGCCAAAACTCCAACGGAAACGCTGTTTTAGTAACATATTTACTGTTTCTGGGGCTTCGGTATAGGCAATTGCACTATCGCAGTTTTTTACAGTGTAGCCTGCCCTGAGTATGCGCATGGTTAAATCGCAGTCTTCGGCAAGCGTATCAATGGTGAAACCGCCAATTTCTATAATTACCTCTTTTCTGAAGGCTCCAATTGCCCCAGGTACAACCGTAATGGTGTTGAGCAGATCGAAGGCACGCCTATCCATATTCTGCGCGGTAATGTACTCGATAGATTGCCATTTGGTGATGATGTTGTGTGCGTTACCAACTTTTACAGTACCGGCTACAGCAGCAATTTTATCGTTGTAAAAGTAGCGCATCAATTCAGTAACCGCATCATCCTTGAGTTGGGTATCGGCATCTATACAAACCACAAAATCGGCGCTGGCTTTAGATATACCATAATTTAGGGCCGAGGCTTTACCTCCATTTGTTTTGCTGAACACCTTAACCTGCGGATGATTGCCAAAGTGGCTGCTGATCATTTCAAAAGTTTTATCTTTCGAACCGTCATCAACAAAAATTAGTTCGAAATCGGGATAGGTGGTTTTTAAAAGGCTGTTAATGGTTTGTACCGCAGTAACCTCTTCGTTATAAGCCGGGATAATGATACTTACTTTCTGAGATGGATGCTGAATTAATTTCCCTGCATTTTGTTTTGCCCTTTTTCTTTGTCTGATGGCCAGGTAAGCAATAAATATGGTCCTCAGAATGGCCAAAACAATCGCTACTGAAAATATGATGTTCAAAACCATATTGCCGTAGTAGAAGAAATTGATAAAAAAGTAATCGCCTGAGCCCGAAAAACCACTGTTTGCTGTAGATTTAACGGCTGGCATAAGCTCTGATCTTTTTTTGCCCATCAAATCGCCAACTGTGGTAAATGTATAGCCTTTGGCTTTAAAAAATTTGATGATCCGTGGTAAAGCGGCAACTGTTGCCTCGCGGTTTCCTCCAGCATCGTGCAATAAAAGGATATTTCCGTTCTCGTGCTGTTTAACCACTTCATTAAAAATCTGGTCGGCAGTTTTGCCGGGCTCCCAATCTTCAGGGTCGATATACTCGCCAATGTTAACATAGTTCTCTTTACGGCTTTGGGCAACAGGCAGTATTTCGGAAATGTTTTGCGGCTCTGCATCTGCATTAAATGGCGCACGGAACAAAATGGTACTGTGGCCGGTAACGGCTTCGATTAACCTGCGCGTAGCATTCAGCTCAAATTTTACACGCCTTGGGCCAATGGCCGACATATCTGGGTGGAAAAACGTATGGTTGCCTATTTCATAACCATCGTTGTATTCCTGCCTAAGCAGTTCCATGTTTTTTTCGGCCATAATGCCCACCACGAAAAAGCATCCGGGTACTTTTTCTTTTTTAAGGATACTGAGTACCTGCGGGGTATATACCGGATCGGGACCATCATCAAAAGTTAATGCAATCTTTTTATCAGCTTCGCCAAAGCGTTTAATTACATATTGTTCAGGCAAACGCGTGTATTTTTGATCGGCAATAGAAAAATTATCTTTATTCAAGGTAAATCTTACACTTCCTGGGGTAGGGGTAGAAATTAAGTCCAAAATTTCGCCGTCGCCCAGATAGGAAATTCCACCCATGTTCAGCGAAGCAATTTTGCGTAAATCGAAAGGTTTTTTCTTTAAGGTATCCAAACTTAAATCGTTCGAAATAAAGCTCCAAAGGCGTTTATCTTCTGAGCCCAGGCGCCACAAAGCAATACCTGCAATATCCCAATCATCAGCCTTGCGGATCAGATTAAAATAGGTGGCTGCATCGGTAAAGTAAACCTCGTGGTTAATGCCGCTGCCATCTTTATAGCTGTAGTTTAAATTGGCCGAAGCAGCATTGTAATTTATCTTACTTTTGTAGTTTACTGCTGCCGTCATGGCCTGTTCGTATGTTACCGGCTTTCCTACACGTTTATCTGGCCAATCGTAGCCATAGCAGGCCAATGCCAATATTACTTTGTTGGCATCAACCTTATTGCAAATGTCGTCAAGCTTTTCTTCCACCCATTCCTGGTGCGAAATATCACCGGCATTACTTTGCTCGGTATGCTGATCGTAAGCCATCAACACAATATAATCATTGTATTTTTGTAAGATTTCTGGCTTATAATCATCGTTTTCGGGTGAAATATCCTGAGATACAATTAGTTTTTCTGCATGGAACTGCGCATAAAGATTTTTCATAAAAGCATTAAAGCTATCGCTGTTTTCGAGGTCAAGTTCTTCGAAATCGATATTAATGCCGCGATAGCCATATTTCTTGGTAATGGCAATCAGGTCGTAAATTAATTTTTGCTGTGCAGGCTGATCATTTAACAAGCGCCTTACCGCTGCACCATCCCAGTGGTCTTTATTGTAGTTGGAAACCACTGCAATAGCCGATTTTTTGGCCGCATGGATTACTTTTAAAGCAGCAGTATCAGCTTTATCTACAATAGAATCGCCGTTTAAAAAGAAAGACTCTGTAGCCACCATATCCAAATGGCCGATGTTCCGTTTAAGATCTGGCAGTGATTTATCAACCGTTGAAGCCCAGCTAACGTAAAAAGCCATGTTTATGCGTTTGGCGTTGCCACGATGGGTTAAAATGCGGTGCTCGCGGTCTTTTTTGATCTTTTGAAGTTTCGATTTTTCAATCGTAAAATCTTTATACTGCTGCGATTTTTTTAATTTCTCTAACTGTTTTTGGGTTAAAGGCGTATTGGTATCAATATATGGCAAGTTTGGGGCCTGTACTGATGATAGGGTATATACAACGCAGCTGATGGCGATAATGAAGGCTAAAAAAAATGTGCGGCTTACCCAGGTAAATGTATGCCAGCGTCTTTTAGTCTCAGTTTGAAATATTTGTTTTCCGGACATTTTTCTGTTCTGATTTATGAATCAAATGTCACTAACGAATATGAAGATTGTATGAATGATCAAGAGCGGGTGCTAGGGAAGATTAATCGTTAGGTTTTTTGAATATATAAATTTATTTAGCTAAATATCAGTGTTATACGGGATATTTAAATGTGAAAAAACCGACAGATTTTAGGGAAATGCCGGCTTTTAACAGTATAATTAGCGATGGTATACTCAAATAATATTGATCACCGATTAGCCATTAGGCCTTCAAGGCTATTGTAAACGCTATCTGATCGGTGTGATAGTTTTATTTATTCTTCGAGGTAGCCAAAGCAGCCTCTGTTATAATCTTCTATGGCCTGGTTAATTTCGGCTTCGGTATTCATCAAAAACGGACCGTACTGTGCAATTGGCTCGTTAATTGGCTCGCCACTTAAAACTAAAACAATACTGTTTTCCAAGGTTTCGATGTTTATCTGCTCCCCTTGGTTTTTAAAATACACAAAACTATCGGCCGGGGCTGTTTCCGATCCATTTACCCTGATTGAACCTTCAATAACCATTAATCCGGTATTGTAGTTTTCAGGGAAACTGAAACTCACCTCTGCGCCTTTATTTAAACGGGCATTGTATAATTCGACAGGGGTAAACGTGCTGGCATTACCTTTTAAACCTTTGTAATTACCGGCAATAATTTCAATTTTTCCCCCGTTTTCTTGTAAATTAAAATGAACCATATCCGCCTGTTTAATGGCTTGGTATTTTGGTTTATCCATTTTATTTTTGGCGGGGAGGTTAACCCAGAGCTGAACCATTTGAAAGGGACCTCCGGCTAAACTGTATTGCGCTTCATGGTATTCTTTATGTAGTACGCCACTTGCCGCTGTCATCCATTGCACATCGCCAGGATAAATTACGCCACTATTGCCCGAGCTGTCGTGGTGTGCCACTGCGCCATGATAAGCAATGGTTACGGTTTCAAAACCGCGGTGCGGGTGAACGCCAACGCCCCTTGGTTCTTTCCGTGCAGAAAACTGGATTTTTGAGCCATAATCCATTAAAAAGAAAGGGCTCATGTTAATATCGTAACCGCTTGGGAAGAAATTGTGTACCCTAAAACCATCGCCTACCATATGGGGAGCAGGGGCTTTAAGTACTTTTTCTATTTGTTTTGTTTCCATTACCTTCTAATTTTATAAGGCATGGCGCAAAGCGCAAGCAGCCTTTTGTAAGGCCCAAGCGCATTGCTCTATGCTAAATTATGCTTGTTTCACGAACTGCAATTCGCCTAAAATGCGAACTTCTTCGCTAACCATTACGCCACCTGTTTCTAACGCTGCGTTCCAGGTTAATCCGAAATCTGAACGGTTAATTTTTCCGCTTAAGGTAAAGCCGGCTTTGGTATTTCCCCAAGGATCGGTAGCAATACCACCAAATTCGGCAGTTAATTTTACGGGTTTGGTTTCGCCTTTAACAGTCAGGTCTCCTTTAACAATGTAATCGCCACCATCTTTCTCTACTGAAGTAGATTTGAATTCAAGGTGGGCAAATTTTTCAGCATCGAAGAAATCGCCGCTTTTTAAGTGGTTATCGCGATCTGTATTTCCGGTATCGATAGAATCGATATCGCCTTTGAAAGAAATTTCTGCATTTTCAAACTCATCACCTTCTGATGATAATTCTGCTGAGAAAGATTTTAAACTACCGGTTACAGTAGTAATCATTAAGTGTTTTACTTTAAATTGTAATTCGCTGTGGGTTGGATCTAAAGTCCATTTTGTAGTTGCCATATCTTTTGTTTTTTGAGATGTTTAATATTTACAACACAAAAGTACAGCACAGGTTTTAACTACAAATTGATGTATGTTAAGTAATTGATTGATTGATTGATTGATTGAATGAAAGAAGGATAGATTGATGGAGGGATTGAATGATTCGTTAGTTTGTTGTATTGTTGAAAGGTTAGACTTTGCGAATCATTCACTCATTCAAAATTCAATCATTCATTAATTAAATTGTGAAAAGTTGGAATGTTGAAAAACCATTCACTCATTCAAAATTCAATCATTCATTAAAGCTAAGGCCTGAAATGTTTATTGGCAAGTTCTTTTCTAACCCTGCTTAAGGATTCGGGAGTGATGCCCAGGTAAGAAGCAATCATCCATTGTGGTACGCGGAGTGTTAGGTTTGGATACAGTTTAATAAAATCAAGGTACCTTTCTTCGGCTGTAGCACTTAACAGCATATTGATTCTTTTCTGCATAAAGCGGATAGAATTATGCAGCATGGTTACGTTTAGCGCTAACAAACAGGGAACTTTGCGTGAGGCTTCGCTCATAAAATTATCCGGAACAATTACGGCTTCAGTAGTTTCTATGGCTTCGATAAAAAATTCTGAGGGCTCATCGTGCATCTGGTTACGATCGGAAATAAACCAGTTTTCCGGGGCAAACTGAATAATGTGTTCTTTGCCTTTCGAATCGATGGAGTAAGACCTTAACAGGCCCTTGCCTACGAAGAAGCCGTATTTTAAAATATCACCTTTATATTGTATGATCTCGTTCTTCTCGAATTTCTTGACTTTTAAGGTTCCCGAAATGCTATCAAACTGTTCATCAGTTAATTCTATCTTAGACTGAAAATATACTTTAAACTGATGGATCATAAAGGTAGGCGGTTATTTTTTTACGGGCTTAATATCGGAAAAATCTACGCCACATTTGCAGTTTCCACCGCAACCATCTTTTTTTACCTGTAAAGATTTAAAAACCAAACGGCCAACATATACCAATGCTACCGCAAAAAGTAAAAAGACTAAAATCGTTTGAATATCCATAGTACAAATATAAGGGCTTTAAAGGCTTTGGTGTTCAGCTAAATGTAAATATATCGGATGTTTTACCACAGATGGCACCGAGTGGTTTTTTAATAACCTCAGTTCGATAACTAATCTTCCTTTAAGCAGGTATTAAAACGGCTTTAGTCGTCACCATGTCCCGATTTTACACCGGATCAGGGTCTTTCATGCTAAGAAGATGCTGAAATAAATTCAGCATGACGACCGCGTTAGACTAATGTGGCTAAAACTGGATGTGAATTAAATCTTTTTATTTTTTTGCTACGGATTCACAGAAAACACGGAAAGATATACCTCCGTGTCATTTCGCCTTTTGCAATAAGCATTGGTTATTAATAATTGTTTACTTTCGTGGAGACACGAACCTAGGCACAAGAAAACAGGAAATGTTATTCCTCTATGGATCTCTGTGCCTTTTCTCCGTAACCTCGGTGGTTAAGAAAATGATAATCACTCCTCCATAAAACCCACCGTTCCGCCAACCCAATCGAAATCGGCATTATAGCGCACGCCGATCATTTTGCCCTTGCTTAAACGCGCTAAATTAATGCATAACTGCGGTTCGCCGCCATCAGGCCATAAGTACATCATCCTGATTTCGGCTTTAACGCCTCCATCAGGCGCCTGAACAGCGGGTTCGTAATTTACTTTGCGTTGCAAAATCCAGTTTTCGGGATCTTTTATATTGGTAATATCTGTTTCTGTTACATCGATAATTACACCCATTCCCGCAAAAGAAAATAAGGGTTTGAGTACATAGTTTTCTAAATCTTTCGGAACTGTTGTTACTTCATTTAAAAATGTAGTTTCGGGTACAAATTCACTTTTTAAAAACGGCATGGTATATTTACTGATGCGGTAAAACCAGTTGGGATGGGTTACCCATTCGATATCCAGTTCTTCACGGGGATCGAAACTGTTTTTGAAAATTTCTGTATTATCGGCAACTTCATCAAAAATCAAACGGTTATAAATTCTTTTTAATTGAATCTGTTTGCCGTTTTCTACATAAAACAATTGCCTGCCTACTTTTTTAATGTCTGCTAAAGCTAAAATCTTGATGCCCAGTAATTTTTGCGTAACAAAAAAATCAATCGCCGTTTTCTGGTTGGGGGCATCTACATCCATTAAGGCAACTTCTTCTGGCTGGTGCTTACCTACAATTACTTCCTTAAGCAGTTGAATATACTTTTCTTCATCAAAACCATTAAGCAAGTAATTTACCGAGCTATCTATTTCGAAACAGGCCTGGAAGGTTTTAGCCAAGTGGTGCTGAAAGCCATACAATGAAGGGAAGCCCTGCATTTCAATTAACATGGGACTAAGTTCTCCGTCCTTATTTTTACAGATACCGAAATCGAATGTTAAAAAATGTGGCTGCTCATTTTCATTGGGAACATTCCAGTTTGCTGGGATTGCCTTTTGGGTTAATGTTTTAAAGTTGGGCTGCTTAATGAGGTTTATAATTTCTTCACCTGCTGCAATCAATTTTTCTTTTAGTGATTTCGGAATAAATATCGGGGTTTCTGCAACCCTGAAAGGAATTTCGGGATAACCTTTTTGCAGGTTGGCCAGAAAGTTTTTATACTTCTCTTCGGTAAACTGTTGATTGTATTTTTGGCGTTGCGCAGGTATCATAAAATTTTATTTAAAACTTATTCCATAGATTTCTCCAGTGCGGACGGAATGACGGATTAGCGAAAGATAGATTGCTTCACCCTTTCGCTTGATCCACTTCTTCAGTTCGCAATGACGAATGTTTTTGAAGGTTATCGATTGCTTTCTTTAAGAAGTTAGGCAAAATAACACTTTGGGTCAATACGATCCTTGCCGGATCATCCAAACTGTTCAGCATGTCGGAATATTTTTGCTCGCCATGCATATCTATAATTGCTTTTTTCTTTTCTTCTTGTAACAGGTACATTTTCATACCCACCGGATCGGCTTCTGGGTGAAACTGTGTACCGATGATCTCGTTCGAAAACCGGATCGACATCATGCAGCGTTCTAAATCAACATGTTTCCGCTCTTTTTCAATGGCCAATAATTTTGCCCCTTTGCGCTCAAAAGCCTCAAAATCGGGTTCAATAACCTGCCAATCCCTACTATCTACCGAGAAGAAAGGATTGGTTATGCCATTAAAAATTTCATCTTTTTCTCCTTCTTCTGTTAACGTAATCGGGAAAATACCAAAAGCATTCGACCGTCTTTCGGTTACATTACCCAGATTATATTTTCTGCAGGCCAGTTGGAAAGAGTGACAGATCAGAAAAACATATTTTTTTCTTTCCCCGTTTTGATGGTTAAATCCTTCTATTTCATCTAAAAGGTTAAAAAAATCATTTTCCCATTGCTCGCCCTTACTTTCAATCGGGCTTCCTGGCCCACCGCTCGAAATATAGGCGTCGTATTCCATGCCCGGTATTTCGCCTTTTTGCCTTAAATCAAAAATATCAAAGGTTAAATCGATATTGTTTTCGTTCTTAAATCGGGATAAAATTTCCTGAATTCCCCTCATGCCCTGGTTAGGTGCGCCATTATTCATGTCAATAACGGCCACCTTTAAACTACTTTTATCCATTATAAAATTACTTTGCGCCTATAAGTGTTTGGGTAGTAATGTAATCTACCACCGCCTCAAAGTTACCAGTTTGCTGGTAAACAGCCAACTGCCTATCTGCACCAGTGCCATGCTCCAGTATTTTATGAACATAATTAATATCATCACGGCAACCTAAATCATCTACCACATCATCGACAAAATCCAATAATTCTAAAATCAGGTTGCGGCAGTTTACTTCCATTTCCTTACCGAAATCAATCAGGTTACCATCAATTCCGTAACGGGCGGCGCGCCATTTGTTCTCGTTTATCAGCGCTCTAGAATAACTTATAAATTCCATATTCTGCAAGCGTAGTTTATACAATTTTGCACATAATGCCTGAAAAAGGGCTGTAAAGGCCATTGTTTCGTCAATTAGCATCGGACAGTCGCAAATGCGGAATTCAACCGTATCGAAAAACGGATGTACGCGGATATCCCACCATATTTTTTTTGCATTATCCATGCAATTGGTTTTAATCAGCAGTTTTACATAATTGTCGTAATCTTCAATGCTGTTAAAAATATCCGGAATGCCTGTACGTGGAAATTTGTCAAAAATTTTCGTCCGGAAAGATTTGTAACCGGTATTTCGCGATTCCCAGAAGGGCGAATTGGTTGATAGTGCAAAAACGTGCGGTAAAAAATACCTTACCTGATTGGCAATATGAATGGCCAGCTCGCGCGATTGAAAACCAACATGAACATGCAGCCCAAAAATGAGGTTGGAACGGGCAGCTTCCTGTAGTTCGTTTACAATTTCGTTGTAGCGCGGATGTTCAGTAATCAACTGTTTTTCCCAATGAGAAAATGGATGCGTACCGGCAGCGCCAATTCTTAAGCCCTGTTCTCCGGCAAGTTGCGATACGGTGTAACGCAACTGTGAAATTTCCTTACGGGCTTCGGTTGTAGTGCGGCAGATACCTGTGCCAACCTCTACAACTGCCTGGTGCATTTCTGCCTTAACCTGGTCTTTATGTATTTTTTGAGCAGCTTCTACAATTTTTTGGTCGTGCGAAGTAAGCTCTCTGGTAACGGGATCAATTACCATGTACTCTTCTTCTATGCCCAGCGTAAACTCGTTCATGCTAAATATTTGTTAAAATTTAAATCCCAATTATTTTTTTGCTGCTGTTTTTTTAGGCTTTGTAGGCGCTTTTTCAGTAACAGCTTTCGCGGCAGGTGCTTTTTTAGCAGGCGCTGTTTTTGTTGGTGCCGCTTTGGCAATTAATGGCTTTCCTCCAACCGAGGCTTTAATGTATTCGCCCCAGGTTAAATTGTCCTGGCCATCTTTCTGTGCTTTGGCGCGTTCTATCGCATAATCTGCGGTGGTTTCTACTACCCAATCAAAATTTTCCTGTCCAACACTTTTAATATCCGCATCTGGTGCCGGATTGCAAAAATCGATGGCAATAGGCACACCATCACGCACAGCAAATTCTACTGTGTTAAAATCGTAGCCTAAATATTGGCATAACTTCAAGGTATACTCTTCAACTTTTTTGAGCAATTTAGGATCGGGCGATTTTCCTTCGGTTGCATAGCGCAGATGATGCGGGTTGCGCGGATCATATTGCATAATGCGTACATGTTTGCCACCAATGCAATAACACCTAAAGTAATCTTCAAAAATAATTTCTTCCTGTAAAAGCATTACCAGTTGCTGTGTGCCGCTATGTTTATCAAAAAAATCTTCCTTATCGTGTAATTTATAAACATCTCTCCATCCACCACCATCGTAAGGTTTCATGTAAGCCGGAAAACCAACATAATCAAAAATGGCATCCCAATTTAATGGCATTTCGAGGTTCGAGAAAGATTCTGATGTGGTTCCTGTCGGGTGTTCTCTAGAAGGTATTAGTGCTGTTTTGGGTACCGGTACACCAATTTGCTCGGCGAGGGCATTATTGAAAAACTTTTCGTCGGCACTCCACCAAAATGGATTGTTGATTACAGCTGTTCCGGTAATGGCTGCATTTTTTAACGATGCGCGGTAAAATGGTACATCCTGCGAAATGCGGTCGATAATTACCGAATAGCCCAAGGGCGCATTCTGAAATATTTTGTCGATTTTAACCGCTTCGGCAGTAATGCCTTTTTCTGCTTTTTGGTTAATTCTTTCGATTACGGCTTCAGGAAAAGAGCGTTCCTGTCCAAATAAAATCCCTATTTTTTTCATCGGTATAATTAAGTTTAATTGTTTAACTGGTTAATCGGTTAATTGTTTGGGTGATACGATTTAATCGACTCTAGACTTAGGACTGGGGACTCAGGGCTAAACTAAAGCTGTGCAATATAATTTGGAAACATTTCACGCCAGATGGGCCAGTCGTGATCGGCATTTGGCCTGATATCGAGCCAGTGGTCGATGCCTTTTTTATTTAAAATGGCCGATAAACGTTCATTGTCCGCCTTACACATATCGCGATCGGTTGTGCCCAGAACAATTTTCATGTAGTGCAGCTCAGGATTACTGTTGTTTAAAAGATAATCTACCGGATTGTTGAAATAAACATCATCATTGTAGAAACCATCTAACTGACCAGAAATATCGAATGCTCCGCTCATGCTAAACATGTGGCTAACCAGCCAGGGATGACGGAAGGCAAAATTTGCAGCATGGTAGCCGCCAAAACTGCAGCCTGCTGTAATAATTTTGCTGTGACCGGTTTCCTGCCTCGCCAGCGGTGCTACTTCTTCCAGCAGGTACTTATCATACCAAATGTGGTTTTTAACCCGGTCGGCAGGGTGGATGCTTTTGTTGTACCAGCTTAATTTATCAACGCCATCGGGGCAGTAGACTTTGATTTTTCCTTCGTTGATGAATCCTTCAACAGAATCTATCAGGTTAAAATCCTTGTTTTCAAAATATCGGCCCATGCTTGTCGGGAACAGTAGGATAGGGATACCACCGTGACCAAAGATGAGCATGTCGATTTCGCCGCTTAGATTAGGGCTGTACCATTTCTTATGTTCTTCTTTAACCATAACAAAAAATTAGATGAACTTAAGGTATAAATTTAAATCTGTAAAAAGAATAGTTTAAAAGGTAAAATGATGTAAATCAAAGCGTATTGTAAAAATTAACCTATGGTAATTAATAGTTTATGGAGATTTGTACCTTTGCCCCGAAATCTGAGGGCATAGCCATGTGATAGGGGATTTGAATATGATGTACACAACAATTTTATCGGTAAAAGTTAACACCAGTAACTTTAAAATACCTTCGGCTTATTTAAAGCACGAAGTAGAAATAGATATATATAGCCCAGAAGGTATTTTGGGAAATGAAAAGATCGAGCTTCTTTTATTAAACGATGGGCAAGATGTTGCTAAAATGAATTTTAGTAGGCTTTTAGAAGAAGCCCATCATGGTAAAAGAAACCATAGGTTAATTGTTGTGGCCATTAAAGCATCTGCCGATCGCCTGTTGGAGTATGGTGTTGCAGGCGTGCCCGATTTTAAAGGCCGAGGTGCCAAAGCAGGTTTATACACCGATTTTATTATTAAAGAGCTGTTGCCTTTTGTGAAGAAGAAAATTGCCATGCCAATTACAGGTAAAGTAGGCTTCGCCGGATTTTCTTTGGGCGGTTTATCTGCCTTTGATATTGCCTGGAATAATCCTGCCGCCTTTGACGCTGTTGGCGTATTTTCGGGTGCTTTTTGGTGGAGGAAAAAGGATCTGGCTGATGGATATACCGATGCCGACCGCATTATGCATGCACAGCTCGAAAGTACATCGACCAAGCCTGATATGAAATTTTGGCTGATGACAGGTACGGATGATGAGAAAGCCGATAGAAATAAGAATATGATTATCGATTCTATTGATGATACCATCGATATTGTAAAAATACTCCTAAATAAAGGCTATAAACGGCCTGAAAACCTTTTTTACTTTGAAAAGGTTGGTGGCAAGCACGATGTTCCAACCTGGGAAAGCGTTATGCCGGCTTTTTTAAGCTGGGCGTTCGAAGTTTAAAATTATATCTTACCTAAAAGCCCATTTATTTTTATGCTCAGCTTTTTAGCGCCAAATTCGTTTAGGTGGTCCCCATCATAAAAATCTTGTGCATGGAAAGAGCTATCCTGTAACAGGTTATAATACTTAATGGCAAGGTGCGATGTGTTTAATCTTTTTATGGTAGATAAGGTGGTGTTTAATTGGTTTCTGCTTAAATGCGATACATAAGATTTATACGCTGGGCTGGTAAACAACAAAACTTTAATGTGTTTTTGCTCTGCAAAAGAGATGATCTCATCAAGTAAGTGCAGATTGGTTGCGTATTGCAGGTTATCTTTCGCAGTATGCCTGGCTGCGGCAATGGTTCCACTTTTAATCAGATCTTTATGGTTAATGGCCTTGTAACCTGCCCCCCAGCCAAGGCTGCTACAGCTGATATCATTTTCGCCTTTTATATAGTGGTTGTAAAGCCTTTCTAAATTAATATTGAGCTTATTGCTCAGCATTTCCGTGCTGTTGAAAATTTTATGGTCGGTATTGATATCATAATAAATGCGGTAGTTTTTTGCCCGCCAGGCTTCAGGGCTGTTTTCTAACCTGCCATAAAATGAAAAGTAATCAACAGGGATTACGATACACTTAAGGTGAGCCCATTTGTTGCTGTATTTTTTCAGGATTTCCAGGTCATAATCAAACGACTGCGAAATGTAGCTGGCATTAAAACTCGATTTAATGTATTTAGGATCTATGCCATAGTAAACATGGGAGCTGCCCAGAAATAAAATATTTACTTCCTTGGCGTGATGATCGAGATAGCTTTTTTTGTACTCATAATCGTTCGGGATCCTTCTGATCAATACTTCAAAAAAAAGGCCTAAAACTACAATTGGAAACAGGAATATGGCGGTATAGGTGATAAATCTTTTCATCGTAATGCTTCGCGGTTAAAACTGAAAATAAATAAACTGTTGTTCTGCTCCGGCAAAAAAGAAGATAACCAGAACAAGGCCGTAATAAATGCCCCATCTAATCGGTTTTGGCCACGATAAGGCAAATTTGGCAATGGCATATTGTTCCATTCTACCGTTACATTCTATTAAGATGAATAAAGCCAGTAAGAGGAACAGTTTAACCGGCAGTAGCTGTGGAATGGTAAAAAACGATTCGGAACCGATTGCCGATATGATATTAAATGCGTGCTGAACAGAATTGGCCCTGAAAAAAACCCATGCAAAAACGGTTAAGCCGAAAGTGAGTGTTATTTCGGTAAATTCTTTTAAGCTTGGCCATGTGCGTCCCTGAGCTACAGTATCAAGGTTCGACCTATTGGTACTGAAAACAATTGAGGGCATAATGTACAGCGCGTTCAGTAATCCCCAGATGATGAAGGTCCAGTTGGCGCCGTGCCAAAAGCCGCTTACCAAAAAGATAACGAAGGTGTTCCGTACCTTGATCCAGGTGCCGCCCTTGCTTCCACCCAGTGGGATATAGAGGTAATCCCTGAACCAGGTAGATAGCGATATGTGCCACCTCCGCCAAAATTCAGCAATATCCCTGGAGAAATAAGGGAAGGCAAAGTTTCTCAACAGTTCTATCCCGAATAATCTTGCTGTGCCCAGGGCAATATCAGAATAGCCAGAAAAATCGCCATAAATTTGAAACGCAAAGAAGATTGCACCCAACAGCAAGGTACTGCCACTGTATTCGCCACTGTGGTTAAATATGGTGTTGGCATAATTGGCGCACTGATCGGCAATTACAATTTTTTTAAATAGCCCCCATAAAATCTGCCGTAAACCATCAATGGCTTTGCTGTAATCAAATGATCGTTCTTTTTTAATCTGCGGTAACAGGTGCGTGGCCCGCTCAATAGGTCCGGCAACCAGCAAGGGGAAGAAACTTACAAATAAAGAGTAATCGATAAAGTTCTTTTCGGCCGGAATCCTGTTTTTGTAAAGATCGATTACATAGGATAAGCCATGGAAAGTATAGAATGATATACCAACCGGGAGAATAACCTTTAATGTCCAAGGGTTTACCTGAAGACCGAAGTTGGCAATGGCATGGGCAAAAGAATCGGCAAAGAAATTATAGTATTTAAATATGGCCAAAAAGCCAAGGTTAATAGAAATGCTGAGCCAGAACCAGAACTTCTTAGCCTGGCTGTTCTTGCTTTCAGTCATTTTTAAGCCCGTAAAATAATCGAGCAGGGTAGAGAAGATCAGCAAGAACATAAAGCGCCAATCCCAGCAGGCATAAAAGAAATAGCTTGCACCAAGCAATAAAATATTCTGAGATTTTAACCGCTTTTTTCCCAATAGCCAGTACAGGATAAAAACTATAGGTAAAAAAGCAGCAAAGCTAAAAGAGTTGAAAAGCATAGCGTTAAGATTAATACTTCGTTTAGGAATAAAATTAATGCTTTGCGCTGTATGATTAATATGGCGGCGAAAGTTGTACGCGGAATTGTTTAATGCTGTGTAATAACCTGTGCAGTTATTTTACGGTATCTGTGTGGCTATACTTTAAAAAAATACCGGTATCGAAAATAGTCCACAGGCAGCTTTTTTGCTTGCATGCTTTTAGGGCCGAGTTGGCCCAGGTATTGCAGGTTTTGAAAATGCTGTAACTGCCCTTGGCCTCATAAAAAGCATCTCCAATATCATAATGGATATTCGATTTAACGTTGATGAGGTGGCCTGCTTCATCTTTTTTAAAACTGTTTAAAACATATTGAACAAGCAGCTTGTACTGCGCATGGCTGATCATGATCCTTTTACAGGCAGCATCTTCCCTAATGTTTTTATAATAGGTGGTGTGCATAGCCGAAGTACTTAAGCCAGAAATGGCTCTCAAAGCTGTGCTTAATTTGAGGTCGGCAAACTCTGGGGTTTCGAGATAGAATTTTTTATCGCCCCAGCCCATGGCCAGGTACAGATAGGTGCTATCGGCTTCGAGGGTATTTGCGTAAGGGATTTCTTTTGTCCAGTTTATTTCAGGGTTAACTGCAGGCATTACAATATCGGTGTGAACGCCATTGGTCATAATGTAAATGGCAACTTCCTTTGGGTTTGTAGCCTTTGCATTTATGGTTATGCGCGAGCAACAAAAGGCAACGGTAAAATAGAGACCAATCAGCGCGATAAATGCAATAGAGAATTTACCCGAATACCTTAAAAACCTTTTGTTCATTGCGATCAGCTTTTATCCTTAATACGGTACAGGTATTTTTGGTAACCCAACCACATAGTCCAAGCTATCAATTTTATTGATGAGCATATAGAAAAACACGATTTTTTGCAGGCATAAATATCTCTACTTTCACAAAATGATAAAGGGACTATTTGAAACACATATTTATGTAGCCGATTTGAAAAGATCAGTCGATTTTTACCAAAACACGCTAGGCCTAACCCTATGCCATTATGAGCAAGAACGCAACATTGCCTTTTTCTGGATCGGTAAGCCACAGGAAGCCATGCTTGGGATCTGGCAAAAGCCAAAAAAAGAGATCGATATCAGGCATTTTGCTTTCCGCTGCGATGTGGAGGATGTACTCCATAAATCAGTCGGATTTCTTGAGGCTAAAAATCTAAAGCCGTATAATTTTCTTCAAGATGGAAACCATAAACCCATGGTTTTTGCGTGGATGCCGGCATTGGCCATTTATTTTAACGATCCTGATGGCCACGCGCTCGAATTTATAGCCATTTTGGATGGAGAAGCAAAGCCGGAACTGGGTGTAATTTCTTATGACGATTGGCTGCTGGCAAATCAATAACTAGTTTCGCCTTGCATACATATTGATCCAACGGGTACCCATACCCCGAACAGCATCGTACGTAATTTGCTGAATATTGTTTGCAAGTGCTGTTATGGCCAAATTGTTCAACAATAAATTAGGCGTAGTTGCGCGGTATCCAAAAAAGCGGATGCGGTTAATTGCTCCCGAACTGATATCGGGCGGCAAGGGTTCATGATAGGTAAAAACGAAACGCGGCCTTTTATTATCAGCAGAAACAACTGCATAATTAAGATACAGCACAAGGTTTGCTTCTAGTGGTGAATGTACAAGCTGTATACTTTGTTCTTTTTTGAGTTTTGCAGTGATGGCGCTGGCCAGGTCTTTTGGGATGGATAAAAGTATATAAAACCGGCCCCTTTTGGTCATGGCTGAGATTTCTGAACCTGGCTTTAACTGGTTGGTGTATAAAAAGGTAGAACTTGTCATGTCTACAGTCCAGTTAAAATAATCCTGATAGCCTTTAACTTTGGTAAATGGTAATATTTCTTTGTGGAATAAGGCTGTAAACGCCGTTGAATTTAGGTTTGATGTAGGAATGTAAACCTTGAGCAAAGGCCCCGAAATCCGGTAAGGATCTGCCCGTACAAATACATCACCCTTTTTAATTTTTAAAGCAGGGTTTATGGTTGCAATTGCGCTATCGGCAAAAACCTTTAGTAGTGTAACACTGATTTTATTGTTTTTTGATTTAAAGATATTTCCCATTGCCAGTTCATCATTAAAACCAGCATCGAGCGTAATGGTGCTGTTGTTGATATTGATGCAGCGCGCTGTAAAAGGTGGAGTAATTTTTTGCAGGGGAAGGCCGATAAAATTGGTGTTTTTCCGCAGGCTATCGTAGTGGTAGGTTGGGTCTTGCTGCAAACGCTGTTTAACATCCACTTCATTGGTAATTCTGGTAATTACTTCCGAAAAAGACAGGTCTACCTTACTTTTTTCAAAAACACTGATCAGCGATTTGGTAAAGGCTCCATGAGGCCGGCCCGATTCGTCGTAAATTTCCAATGCCTTTTCTGCATTTGTACAGGCAGAAAGTGAGGCAAAGCGCGAGTTTTTGGTTTCTGAAGGTCGCGGAATGTTTGCGGTATCTGCTATGGTTAGGGTAGTGCTCATATCAAAGGGGATACTTCCACGGGGTATATCTTTGTTGCCTTCAATCTCATTATAACGGTAGCCATTATGTAGTGATGGAGCTGCTTTGCCCATGGCAATATTTCCACTGTAGCAGCAATCGAACAATGTGGTAAGGATAATTTTTTTCTCTACAAAGCGGTTAAACAGGATCTTTAGCGTATTATCTTTTACAAGGCAACCATGGTTTGGTGCATACAGGTTGCTCATGCAAATGGCCTGACTGTAACCCATCTTAAATGGGTTTTTTAAGGTTGCTGGATTATCGATATACACACCATGACCACAAAAAAAGAAAACCACTGCATCGCCAGGGTTCCCTTTGTCTAATATTTCGAGCATGGCTGCGGTCATGTTCTTTTCGGTAGCAGCAGCATTTAACAGGGTTGTAATGTTTTCTTTCTTAAAACTGAAACGGTTTAAAAGCAACGATTTCATGCTCAGGGCATCATTTACACAGCCTTTTAAATTGTGCCTGCTACTTTTTATGCCTGGGGCATCATAATATTCATTTATACCGATAATAACGGCATACCTGTTTTGAGCCAAAATATGTTTAGGCAGGTAAAAAATGAAAAATGCTATTATAATCAGGAACTTTCGCATATCGGCCATTTTTTAACTAAATTTAGTTTTTAAATAATTGATAATGAGGAAAGTGTATATTTTTTGTGCAGTATTCTTTACATGTTTTACAGTTTTTGCCCAAAATAGGGCGGTTGATAGTTTATATAAAGAATTATCCTACCAAACCACAGATACAGGCCGGGCCATTGCGCTTTATAACCTCAGTTATTACTACCACAAATACAAACCAGATTCTGCGATGTTGCTGGCAAAGCAGTCTTTCGATTTATCGAAAAAAGCCAAGTTCTTAAGGGGCGAATCGTGGGCCTTAAACAGTATTGCAAATGCTTTTCATGCCTTGCACAATTACCCAAAAGCCATTGAATATTTTATTGCCCAGATGAAGATTGAGGAAAAAAGGGCAATACCCGAAAATATAGGAAGTGCCTACCTGAGCATTGCACTGGTTTACAATAGCGAAAAAGAAACCAAAAAAGCACTGTTTTATGCCTTTAAAGCCGATTCTATTGCTAAAGCCAATAAACTGCCCGAGCTTGCCCTATTTGCTAAGCTTAATATCGGCGATATTTATGAGAAAGCAGATAGCCTCTCGTTGGCCATGGTTTACACCCAAAATGCCTACGATTTATCCCTACTTCAAAAAAATGAACTGATAACCGGAACTTCATTGAATAATTTAGGCAACATTTACATCAAACGGGCCGACTTTAAACGGGCATTTGCTTATTATCAAAGAAGTATTCCGTACTTAACGGCTGTGGAGGATTACAATACATTGGCCGAATGTAATTTGGGCATAGCCAAGGTGTACCGCGAGCGTGGAAACATCGATTCTGCAGTTTATTATGCTAGGTATGTGTATCAATTGGCCAGTAAAAACGAATTTTTGGCCAGGGCTGTTGATGCAAGCGCGTTTTTGGTGCAGCTTTATAAAAACCAGGGCAAGATAGATAGCGCATTTGCCTATCAGGAAATAATGGTTAACCTTTCTGATACGATTGATAGTAAAGAACGGGCAAAAGAAGTGCAGAGCATTACCATTGCCGAAGAAATGCGCCAAAAGGAAATTTTAGAAGCCAGGGAAAAAGAAGCAGAAGAGCGGAAGCAGAAATTGCAATTACTTGCCATTGGCATCCTCATCCCCATCTTCTTTTTCATTAGCATATTTTTGAGCAGAAGAAAGGTAAACAAAAAGCTGATCGAATTTTCGGGAATTGTTTCTCTGTTAATGCTTTTCGAATACCTTACCTTATTTATCCATCCATTTGTGGCCGAAAAATCGCACCACTCGCCGCTGATAGAAATTGTAGTTTTTGTGGTTATTGCTTCACTGCTCACGCCGGCGCATCACCGGGTAGAGCACTGGCTGATTAATAAGTTGAGTAAAATAAGGGAATACCACCAACAGATCCGCCAGTTAAAAAACAATGAATAATTGACCGCAATAAAATTACTTTTTTGGAGGTGGTGCCTGCCCGTTTCTTCCGCCCGTATCGGTAGTATCGGCCATTCGCGATGATGACATTACTTTTGTGGTATCTACAACCACTGTATCGGCAGTTTTTACCACAGTGGTATCGGTAGTTTCGGCTTTCTTTTCGCTATTGCAGCTTTGCAGCGATAATACTGAGCTGAGGGAAACAATAAATGCCCCGGTTAAAATAAGTTTTTTCATCTAGTTTGAGTTTAAGTGTTATTGAAGTTACAGCTTAATTTTTGTTTTGTAATTGGTTGTAAATTATTTTGTTAAAGTTGTAAACTAGTTTGGTTTGACTTGCTGTTGTGTAAATTAACCTGCAAATCAATGCCGGAAATCGATATTGTTAGCTGGTAGAAATAAGTTTTATACAAAAACATTGGAGCAATGACACCGTACGTATGGTCATTCAGATAGCTATTGGATGAGAACCACGATTGGTGATCTTAGATAATGTTAAAGCGTAATGCATCTGTTATGGATAGTGCATCTGCCTTCTGATTAAAAATGAGACAATTACAACATTATCTTCTTATTAAATAGTGACTTGTATAGTTGAAAATCCATTTCTAAACACTATCTTTGCGCCAAATTTGAGGCGCATTTTATGCAAAAGATTAGAAATATAGCTATTATAGCACACGTTGACCACGGTAAAACCACTTTGGTTGATAAGATTTTACACTCTTGTTCTATTTTTCGTGACAACGAACAAACAGGAGAGTTGATATTGGATAACAACGATTTAGAGCGCGAGCGTGGTATCACCATCGTATCTAAAAACGTTTCTGTACAATACAAAGATGTAAAAATTAACATTATTGACACTCCTGGTCACGCGGATTTTGGCGGTGAGGTAGAGCGTGTTTTGAAAATGGCCGATGGTGTACTTTTACTTTGCGATGCTTTTGAAGGTGCAATGCCTCAAACGCGTTTCGTAACGCAAAAAGCTTTGGCACTGGGTTTAAAACCAATTGTGGTTGTAAACAAAGTGGATAAAGAAAACTGTCGCCCAGAAGAGGTTTACGAGCAGATTTTCGAATTGTTCTTTAACCTTGAAGCTACTGAAGAACAATTGGACTTCCCGGTTATCTACGGTTCATCTAAACAAGGATGGATGAGTACCGACTGGCAAAAACCAACTACAGATATTTTCGCTCTATTAGATGCGGTTGTGGCAAACATTCCACCTGCGCCAATTAACGAAGGTACTTTACAGATGCAGATCACCTCTTTAGATTATTCATCTTTCGTAGGTCGTATTGCAATCGGTCGTGTTCACCGTGGTACAATTAAAGAAAACCAACCGGTTACTTTAATTAAACGCGATGGCAAAATCGTTAAATCAAGAGTAAAAGAACTTTACACTTTCGAAGGTTTAGGTAAAGTAAAAGCTACTGAAGTAGGTTCAGGCGATATTTGTGCTGTTGTAGGTATTGATGGCTTTGATATTGGCGATACTATTGCTGATTTTGAAGCACCAGAGCAACTTCCTGTAATCAGTATTGATGAGCCAACAATGAACATGTTGTTCACCATCAATAACTCTCCTTTCTTCGGTAAAGAAGGTAAATTGGTAACTTCTCAACGTATAAAAGACCGTTTGTTAAAAGAAATGGAGAAAAACTTGGCGTTGAAAGTTGTTGAAACTGCATCTCCAGATTCATGGTTGGTTTACGGACGTGGTATTCTCCACTTATCGGTATTGATCGAAACCATGCGTCGTGAAGGTTACGAATTGCAAGTTGGTCAACCACAGGTAATTGTTAAAGAAATCGACGGTAAAAAACATGAGCCTGTTGAGACTTTAATTGTTGATGTTCCTGGAGAAGTTTCTGGTAAAGTAATCGAATTGGTAACTCAACGTAAAGGTGAGTTGTTAATTATGGAGCCAAAAGGCGATTTACAGCACTTAGAGTTCGAAATCCCATCTCGTGGTATTATCGGTTTACGTAACAACGTATTAACGGCTACTGCTGGTGAGGCGATTATGGCACACCGTTTCAAAGCTTACGAGCCTTGGAAAGGCACTATCCCTGGCCGTTTAAATGGTGTATTGATTTCTATGGAGAAAGGTCAAACTACTGCATATTCAATCGATAAATTACAGGATAGAGGTCGTTTCTTCATCGATCCGGGAGCTGATGTTTACGAAGGTCAGATTATGGGTGAGCACATCCGTGATAACGACTTGGTAGTAAACGTGGTAAAAGGAAAAGCATTAACCAACATGCGTGCTTCTGGTACTGATGATAACACCCGTATTGCTCCGGCTATTAAATTCTCTTTAGAAGAGGCTATGGAGTATATCCAAGCTGATGAGTATATCGAGGTTACGCCTGTTAGCATGCGTTTACGTAAAATCTTCTTAACAGAGCAAGAACGTAAAGTTAAAGGAAAGCAATTCGCTTAAAACCTAAATCCCCGAAAGGAGATTTAGAAAAAATATCAAAGCCCCGGTGTAAATCGGGGCTTTTTTGTGTTTTAGAATTTAAGTTGTAAGATTAATGATTTGCATAATCTTAAAGTATTCTAATCATGGTGCCGTTATGCTGATCCGATATCTATCGGATCAGCATAACGATTATGCAATAAATATTGATATGAAATCTTTTAAGGGTATTTTTAATCATATAACTTAAATCAATAGTTTATCTTGCCATCACAATACCGTATCCATGCAAGCCTACCTTCAATCATTTAATATTCTTTCAGCTGATGAAATAGAGATATTTGTGAAAAATGCTAGACCGAGGCTATTAAAAAAGGGAGAATTCTTTATCACGGAAAATCAGATCTGTAAAGAGGTTGCTTTTATAAAATCAGGTATCCTGCGTTCTTATTATACGTCGGCCAGCGCAGAAGAATACACCTATTGCCTCACCTTTCCGAACCAGTTTATGACCGCCTATTCTTCACTGATTACAGGTGGCCCAACTGTCGAAAATATTCAGGCCATGAGCGATGTAGATTTATTGATTGTTGGAAAAGAAGTGATTGACGATTTGGCCGCATCAAGCATAAATGGATTAAGGCTATTAAAAACCATTGCCGAGCAACAGTACCTTCACCTGGAGAAACGGGTTTTTATGTATCAAAAAGATGCCGCCAAAGAAAGATACCTGGAGCTTTTTAAAAGCCATCCCGATTATATTAAACAAATTCCGGTAAAATACCTGGCTTCTTTTCTGGCCATAACTCCAAGGCATTTAAGCCGGCTGCGGAGAGATATTATTTAAGAGACATTTGTCTGCCCGTTTGATAAAAGATCAAGCCTAGTTTTGTGGTGTAATTAACAAGCAACATGAAAAACATCTTGATTATTAATGGTCATCCCAATAAAAACAGTCTTAATTTTGCGTTGGCTGCAGCTTATCGTAATGGAGCAAAAGAAAGTGGCGCAAACGTTTCGCTGATCCACATTGCCGATTTAACCTTCAATCCGAACTTGCAGTTTGGTTACCAGCAGCGCATGGAATTAGAGCCTGATCTGCTATCTAGCTTAGCACAAATTAAGGCCGCCGATCATCTGGTTTGGGTTCATCCTGTTTGGTGGGGCGGTATGCCTGCCATAATGAAAGGATTTATCGACCGGCTTTTTCTGCCCGGCATTGCCTTCCAATATCGCGAAAATAGCATTTGGTGGGATAAACTGCTGAAAGGCAAAACGGCAAGGATTATCACCACATTAGATCAACCGGCATGGTATTACCGTCTGTTTTTCGGACGGCCAAGCATCAACCAATTAAAGAAAAGTGTTTTGCAGTTTTGCGGCGTAGATCCTGTTAAAGTTACCTATGTGGGCATTGTTAAAAAATCTACCGATTTACAGCGGTTAAAATGGGTAGCGCGGGTCCATCAACTCGGAAAGAAACTGGCTTAGCGAGCCGATGAATAGAAATGAAAAATTAACAATTAGATGGCACTTAATTTTGGTTTCAACCATAATTTTGTAAACCAAGCAACCATTTTGTATATAGATGATTAACAGAGCATTATCGTATGTAGGTATATTGTTGTTAAATATACTTTCTCTTTTGCCACTATTTGTTTTATACAGATTGGCCGATGCCTTTTATGTGCTGATATTTTACGTTTTTGGTTACCGGAGGAAAGTTGTTACAGAAAACCTGGTTAATGCTTTTCCCGAAAAAAATACTGCCGAAATTAAATCCATTGAAAAAAAGTTCTATAAATTTTTAGCCTCACTTTTTATCGAAGTAATTAAGATGAAAAGCATTTCTAAAAAGGAACTGAATAAAAGGGTAAAGTTCAAAAATGTTGATTTAGTTGAAGCCTATTTAAAAGATAATGAAAGTGTGCTTTTCTGCTCCTCGCACTATGGAAATTACGAATGGGTTTGCATGGCCATTGGCTTAAATTTTTCAGGCCAGCATTATCCCATCTACAAACCTTTAAGCAGCGAAGCTTTTGATGAATGGTTTCTGAACATGAGAAGCAGATTTGGCAACCATATGGTTTCTATGCGTCAAACGCTAAGGTCTATTCAGGCAACCAAAAACCAGGCTACCATGTTTACCTTTGGCAGCGACCAAGCACCATCAAAAGATGAATCCAATTATTGGACCACCTTTTTAAATCAAGAAAGCTCTATTCAGCTTGGGGTAGAAAAGATTGCCAGAAAAACAAACCGTCCTGTTTTTTACCTAAAAATCAATTACCTAAAAAGAGGTTACTACGAAGTAGATTGTGTGCCCATCTGTTTAAATCCGGCAGAAACAGCTGAATTTGAAATTACCGAGATGCACACCCGCTTTTTAGAAGACATGATCAGGGAAGTGCCTCCATATTGGTTATGGAGCCATCGGAGATGGAAATATAAACCAGAAAATACTGCAGCTAAAAAGGTTTCGAACGATCAGAATATGATGGATACCATGGCCTGATTATTGGGTCTAAAATTAAAATCTAACATTTTTATGGCATATTTTTTTTAAGCGCTTTTTATTTTAGCACTTAAACTAATCTGGTATGATTAAAAAGGGGATTTCCCATGTGGGAGTATTTTTTTTAGGCGTATTGTCTTGGCTTCCGTTATCGGTTTTGTACCTGCTGGCCGATGGAACTTATCTGCTTCTGTATTACGTTTTTACTTACCGCAGAAAAGTGGTTAGGGAAAATCTGTTAAATGCACTGCCCGATAAAAGTATGGCCGAAATACTAACTATCGAAAAACGTTATTACCGTTACCTGGCCTCCCTAATCTTTGAAGTTATTAAAATGAATACGATTTCGAAAGCAGAAATTGAGCGGCGTTTTATTTTTAAGAACAAGGAAGCGGTATTGGCCTATTTAAACCGCGGACAAAGCGTACTTATCTGTTCTGCACATTATGGTAATTGGGAGTGGGGAACGCTAGGCATTGGACTCAATTTTCCGGCAGATCATTATCCCATTTACAAGCCTTTAAGCAATCCAGTTTTTGACAACTGGCTCAAACAAGTGCGTAGCAGGTTTGGAAACAGATTAATTGCCATGCGCCAAACCATGCGGGCGCTACAGGCAAGTAAAGGCACGCCTAGCATGTTCAGCTTTGGTAATGATCAGGCACCTTCAAAAGACGAATCGCACTATTGGACCACTTTTTTGCACCAGCCAAGTTCTGTACAGCTGGGGATTGAAAAAATAGCCAAGAAAACCGGACAGCCCATATTTTACTTTAAGATTTCTGTTCCTAAACGAGGTTTTTACGAAGTTGATTGTGTGCCGCTGTGCCTCAATCCTGCTGATACCGAGCCATTTGAAATTACCGAACTGCATACGCGGTTTCTGGAAAAAATTATTCGGGCAAAACCAGAATATTGGCTTTGGAGCCATAGGAGGTGGAAATTCAAACCCAAAGAAGTACAGATGGAAATAAAAACTAACACACATCTAAAGCAGGCTTAATTTTTTAAATATTTTATATTTGTTGGCATAACGCACCACCGATGAAAATCTTTAAAAAAACACTCTTAATTTTAATTTATTGCTTTTTCTTTTCCTTGCTGGCCTTGTTTCTGTGGAAGCCGTATCTTTTGAATGTATTAAAATATAGAACTCCCCGGGCCGGTACCTATAAAATATTTCCGCAGGAAGTTGCGCACAAAAGCAGTTCGGCCTTTCATTTCGCCAGAAACGGAGTACAAAGAAATGATTTGGATACCCTGCATGTTCTGGATGGAAACAACCAGTCTATTACTTTGAAAGATTACCTGAAAAACGGCGAAATTAATGCGTTTTTGGTCATCAGAAATGATAGTGTTTTATATGAACGATATGCCCATGGATATAGTGATAGTACTTTAACAAGCGTATTTTCTGGTGCAAAAAGCATCATTTCTATTTTGATTGGCCAGGCTATAGGCGAGGGGAGCATAAAAAGTTTAAATGATAAGGTAACGCAGTACATTCCAGAGTTAAAGGCGAACCCGGCATTTGAAAACATTACCCTAAAAAATCTTTTGGATATGAAATCTGGTCTCGAATTTAATGATGCTTTAGGCGGGGTAATAAAAGCATTTTTTTCTGACGAAGCCAAATACTATTATACGGATGATATGCAGGCCCAATTACTGAAAGTAAAATTGGTCAATCAGCCGGGCACAGTTTGGCAGTATAAAAGTATTGATCCAATTTTACTGGGCTGGGTTTTGAAAAAGGCAACAGGAAAATCGGTGGCACAGTATTTTGAAACGCATCTGTGGCAGCAAATCGGTACCCAATATAATGCTACATGGGGTTTAGATCAAACAAATGGACTTACCAATACAGCCAGCCGTTTTCAGGTAACCGCAATTGATTTTGCCAAAATAGGCCGCTTGTATTTAAATAAGGGGATGTATGAAGGGAAACAGGTTGTGCCTGAAAATTGGGTAAATCAATTGCTAAATATTGGGGCTGAAAAACCTGCTTCAGCCAAAGGATGGCAAAAATCTGCCCATCATTACCTCTGGTGGATACCACAAGAAGGGGATAAAGGCGATTATGCCGCAGAAGGTATGTTAGGGCAACGGTTATATGTCGATCCTAAAACCAACACAATTATTGTGCAGTTTGCGGCCCGAGGCGCTGGTAATTATCCGTACCGTAAAATCAGTAGGTATTTAAGTGGCCTGCCGTTTAGTTACCCGAAGTCTTAACCGCAAAGTTCGCCAAGGAAAAGCTGCGCAAAGAACGCTACGATTTTTTCTTAGCTTTCTTCGCGTAAAACTTAGCGGCCTTTGCTGTTAAATTTTTAAAACTGTACATTGCCGCTGCATGGAAAATAACGACGTAAAAATTTCTAAAAAGAAACCGATTTTCCCGGTAACACCTGCCCTGCAAAAATATTTGCGCACCTATCAGCGCGAAGCAAAACTTCCCATTTCTTATCAAGACCTGATGCAGTTTAACGAAGCTTTTCCATTGATGGATAAGTTTGGCAAGGATTCTTTATGGGAAGGACCGATTTATGCGCAGGATTTAATAGAAAACCTCCACAATGGTTTAAAGGAGATTTATGCCAACCTAAAAGCATCCGGAAACCTGCGTATAGTTGAGCACAAGTACATTGATAAAATTGAGTATTGTACTTTTGGCAATACCCACCCATTCCGCATCAGGATTGTAAACCGTTTAAACGATGTTTACGATTATTTTTATATTAAAAAGGCTGATGCTTCCCGCATTTATGGCCTGGAAATGGAAGAAATACTATCGCCAAACCAGGTAAACTATCTGGTTGATGGCGATACTTTGGTTGAAGAGCATATTGCCGGCATTCCGGGCGATGTTTTTACAAAAGGGCAGTTGTATACACCCGAATTTAACCCTACACGTATTGCGAAAGAGTTTGTTAAGTTTAATGAACGCTGTTTAATTATGCTGCTCGGCGATATGCGGGCTTATAATTTTGTGGTTCAGATTACGCCAGATTTTGACGATATCCAGTTCCGTATCAGGGCAATTGATTTTGATCAGCAGTTTTACGAAGGCAACCTGAAGGTTTATCTGCCTCAGTTTTTTAAAGAGAACCTGCCCTATGTAAAAATGAGCATGGAGCAATTGACAGATAAAACGGTGCTTCAATATCAACAGGAAGAAAGATCATCTATTGTACACCGCGTGCGGAGCGAGCGCCACCGTTTAACCGATCTCCGCGATGTATCCAATAAAGAAGAGTTAACTACGCCCCAAAATATTGCCATGCTGAAGCAGGGGATGAGCGAGTATTTTAAAGATCCGAATTATTTAAGATGTAATACGATGACCGATATTATTGAGTTGAACATTAAAAATATCATCAGGCAGGTTAAGTTGTAAGTGGTGTTGGGGTCTGGTGGTGTTGGACGCTGCCATCCGACACAGCAAAAAAACGTTCGGTAAGACGGTAACGGCTGATAGCACAAAAATTAGCACAAAACAAAAACGGCTGGCAAAGTACCAACCGCTTTTTGAGTGAATCTAGAAAGAGCGTCCAAAGTTTTAAGCGTGCTGCCCCTCATGGATACCTTCTGCAAATTCCTCTACAATTTTATCGTTAAAAGCGGGTAAATCTTTTGGTGTACGGCTGGTAACCAAACCTTGATCTACTACCACTTCTTCGTCTGACCATATTGCGCCTGCATTAATTAAATCCTGCGAAATGTTTTTTACAGAAGTTAATTTTCTGCCCTGAACTACATCTGCATTGATTAAAGTTTGCGGCCCGTGGCAAATAGCTGCTACAGGTTTTCCATCAGCAAAAAATGATTTTACAAAAGCGATGGCATCTTCATTTACCCTAAGCTGATCGGGATTGATAACGCCGCCTGGCAAAAGCAGGGCATTATAATCATCTGCGTTAGCCTCGGTAATGGTTTTATCTACATCTACTTCTATCGACCAGTGATCGTGATCCCAAGCCTTTATTTTGCCGCTTTTTGAAGAGATAATGTGAACGGTGGCTCCTTCCTCCTTTAACCTTTTTACCGGTTCGGTTAATTCTACTTCTTCAAATCCGCTTTCTGAAAGTACAGCAATAATGCGGTTACTTAATTGTCCCATAATCTTTTATTTTTAATAGGTGATATATTAAAGACAGTTGGGAAAAATTATTGTTTTCAGAAATTTAAGATTGCGATTACAATGGTTGATTTAAATGAGTGCTTGTCACGTTGAGCCTGTCGAAACGTTTCGATATCTATTTTAGATGAATCTTCAACAAATCCAGTACTTTTACAGATGCTGAAACAAGTTCAGCATGACGATGATGCAGTAAAACGACTAGTCATTAGTTCTGCGGTGCTTAACAAAGTACCAGGCTAAATTACCTGCAATAACAATATGGTTAAAAATGTTGGGGATTAAACCATAATACTTAGAGAAGATTTTGAAACGCTCTTTTAAGCTTTCGCGGTGTTTCTTCTTGCTCATGCCGCCAACCAGATATTTGGCAACATAGCGGTGAACATTAACAATGTTCGATGCTTTTTTTGCGGCTTTGATTATCCAATCTATATCTGAGCTATACTTATAGTTAAGATCGTAAGGGGTAATAATGCTGCGGCGGATATAGATGGCCTGATGGCTGATGTTCATGCCGTACTTAAAACTGGTCCAATCAAACTGTTCTGGGGCTTCGTGCCTTCTGCGGCCCAAATTTTCCCAGTTATCGTTGTACATTTCCGTTTCTCCGTAATAAATATCCGCACCGGGAGCTGAGGCAAAAACATCTTCCACGGTTTGTTCGTCATAAAGTTCGTCGCCAGAGTTCATAAATAAAACATAATCGCCTGTAGCCAATGCCAAACCTTTATTCATGGCATCATAAATGCCTTTGTCGGGTTCTGATACGATTTTGGAAATCTGATCTTTATAACGCTCAACAACCTGCAGCGTACCATCGGTTGATGCGCCGTCTATTACAATATATTCGATTTTTTTATAGGTCTGTTTAAGGATAGATAGAATGGTACGTTCGATATCGCGAACGTTATTGTATACAATGGTGATGATTGTTAATTTGGGCATGGGTTAATCCATTAATTTTTTAAAGGTTTCGGCATCGGGGATTAGACCTTTAAATGCTTTAGGTAATGTTGCACTGGTTTTGTAGGTAGAAACACCCATTGCTTTGTTAAAATCGCGGAATGAAAATTCTACAATCTTATTTTTCTTTTCTTTGCAAAGTATGATGCCGATTGATGGCTGCTCGTGTGGCTGCTTAACATATTCATCAAGAGCTGATAAATAGAAATTCATTTTACCCAGAAACTCGGGTTTGAATTTTCCGGTTTTCAGTTCGAAAACAACCAAACATTGCAAACGGCGGTTAAAAAATAAAAGGTCTAAAAAATATTCTTCATCTTCAACAATTAATCTATACTGGTTGCTGATAAAGGCAAAATCGGTCCCTAAAGACATTAAGAACTTTTTAATATTCTGTACGATGCCACTTTCCAAAACACGTTCATCCTGATCATCAGCATCTTCAATATTAATGAAATCCAATAGGTATTCATCCTTAAAAGATTGGAGGGCTTTATTCCTAATCTCTTCGTTCGAAATCGTTTTTAAAAAGTTGTTCGGTAAACTGCCTGTATTGCTAAATGATTTGTTTTTGAGTTGGTGTTTTAAGGTAGCTAAACTCCAGAATTCTGTTGCCGTTTTTTGGATGTAGTATATCTTTTCCTCTAAAGTTTCAGTAGCTTGGATTAGCTCTACATGATGTGAAAAGCTTAGTTTAAAAAAATGATTTTCAATTTGGGCCAACAGTGTTGGTCTAATTTTAATTATCTCATTGTCAGTGTGTTCTATTTGGTCCAACAGTGTTGGTCTAAATACAAGTTCTTCAATATCAATGATGGATAATTGTTGCTTAGTTGATGGTTTGGTTATAAAATATTGCTCCCACGATTCAAAAAAGAACCTCATTCTTTTTATGCCTGTTGCTGAAAATCCCCTTAAACCTGGTAACTCTAACTGTAAATCGGCAGACAGGTTATCGATAACCTTTGCCCCCCATTTCTCTTTCTTTGTTTTCTCTGAAATAAACTTGCCAACCTTAAAATATAACAGCAAAAGTTCTTTATTTACTAAAGTAGCAGCTTTATAGCGGCTCGATAAAATAGCCGATTTTAATGCCTTAATACTTTCAGAATAATTTGCGATGCTTTCCATTAAACAGTTTCAGTCGGTATAAATTTAATAAAGATTGACCAAATTTTTATTTGTTGAAAAGAAAATGAGATTTGTCCAACTAAACCCTGATTTTAACAGTAGAACGATTTTACTTCGGCTGCAGATCAATCAACGTTTCGTAGAGGTGGATGTGCTCTGCTGCAATAACTTCTTCCGAAAAATCGGTGAGGATGCTTAATCTGGCCGCTTTTTGTACCTCTTCTTTGTTGGGGCGGTGGTAAAGCCATTCAATGCCATTGGCAAGGTCTTCAGCATTCTGATATTCGGCCAGGTAGCCGTTTTGCATGTGTTTAACCATATCCGGAATGCCGCCAGTGGTAAATGCAACAACAGGTGTGGCGCAGGCCAGGCTTTCCATTACGGTATTCGGTAAGTTATCTTCTAAGGATGGGGTAATAAATGCATCGGCGGCCGAATAGCATTTGGCCAAATGGTCATCTTTGTTAATGGTGCCCAAAAAGGTTGTTTTAAAAGGAAATTCGGGCATTTCTGCATTTTCCTTGTTTCCGAAAATAACGAGTTCAATATTTTCTTTTTGAATACCGGCCCTACGCGATAAAATTTCCAAAGCCTCAATCAGGTAGGGGGTTCCTTTATGTTTGTCGTTTTTTGAGGGCATAAAACCACTCATCAGCACAAATTTATCCGGATTGATTTTTAAAATTTTCTTAGCCTCTGCCTTAACATAAGGCTTAAAAATTTTGGTTTCTATAGTATTTGGAATTACCGTGGTTTTTCGGGTACCCAATAAACTGCTGAATTTTACCGATGCTGCCATCCAGTTGCTTGGCGCAACAATATGGAAATTGAGTTCGGTGTAGGCTTTCTGTTTCCTAAGCCAGGTTTTGTGCGAAATGTCGTTTTTGCCACTGATTTTTAAAATCGGGCAATGGCCACACTGGTGATGAAAATTTTCGCAGCCATAGCGCACATGGCAGCCACCTGTAAAAGCATTGCTATCGTGAAAGGTCCACACAATCGGTTTTTCGAGCTCATCCAGCTGCGCTAAAAATTTAGGATTAAGAAAACCATGATTTACCCAATGCAAATGGATGATATCGGCATTTTTAACATCTGGATGGTTAATTACCGAACGGCCGAACCACTGTAAACTAAAAGGCGTTTTAACCGATCTGCTCAGCCATTTGGCATAATACCTTTCTGACATGATATTATAAACCGCTTTAGCTTTCTGTATTGGCGATTTACTGAAGGTATCTATTTTCGGGTTTTGCCCAAACTTATAATAAACCAATACCTTCGAATCTATGCCATTTGCTTTCAAAGCATCGCTCAAGCGTAAACAGGCACGCCCAGCGCCGCCATTTCCATCATAGGTATTTAAGTGTACTACTTTCAAATCAATCAAAAATACATTTTATTGTTTACGAATATAAAATCTGTTGCGTAATTTCATCCTAATATTTTTTATCGCTTTTTAATTGTAGAACAGAACTTTTTATAATTATTTATCCAAGCGAGTTTCAAGCATCCAAAGCCAAACAAAATAAACCATGATCAAAACCCTGTTGAAATCGCTTGCAACAATTGCCTGCCTGTTGCCAGTTTATTCATTTGCCCAAGGCCAAACCTATTTTGCAGCTTACCCTGCTTTAACGCCAGATGCGCAGACAATAGTATTCAGTTATGATGGTGATATTTGGAAAGTACCCGTAAAAGGCGGCGTAGCCGCTAGGGTTACAGCCATGCAGGGCGAAGAAATTAATCCGAAAATATCGCCTGATGGCAAATGGCTTGCTTTTTCATCTAACCAGTTCGGCAATTATGATGTTTATGTAATGCCTGTAAACGGCGGCGATATTAAACAGCTTACTTTTAACGATGCTGCTGATGAGGTAGACAATTGGAGCTGGGATTCGAAAACCATCTATTTTACCTCAGGAAGGTACAATTCTTTTTCTAGCTATAAAGTAAGTGTAAATGGAGGAACGGCCGTTCGCTTGTTCGATAATTATTTTAATACCACCCACCACATTGCCGAATCGCCATCGGGAGAACTGTTTTTTAACGATACCTGGGAGAGTATGCGTTTTGCCAACCGTAAGCATTACAAAGGGGCCTATAATCCTGATATTCAATCGTACAACCCAAAAACAAAAAGCTATAAAAGGTATACGGATTACATTGGCAAAGATTTTTGGACCAGTGTTGATCAAAAAGGGAATGTATTCTTCGTATCGGATGAGGGTAATGATGAATACAACCTCTACACATTTAATAACGGAAAGAAGACTGGTTTAACCAATTTCGATACCTCTATTAAACGTCCTTTTGTTGCAGCAAACGGAACTACCGTGGTATTTGAAAAAGATTATCAGCTGTATACCTACGATGTGGCCAGCAAGAAAACCGAAAAGGTAAATATCAATACTTCCAGAAACCAGGTGTTGAGTAAAGAACAGGAATACGATGTGCGTGGAAACATTTCTGCATTTGATGCTTCTACCGATGGCAAAAAGATTGCCTTCGTATCCCGTGGCGAAGTTTTTGTAAGTGATGCCGACGGAAAGTTTATCCGTAAAATTACCAATAGCGGCGAGCGTGCCTTAGAGTGTAAGTGGCTTGCCGATAATAAGACTATTCTATTTAGCCAAACGGCCAACGGATACCAAAATTGGTTTACCATTACCGGCGACGGAAAAGGAACTGTAAAACAGCTCACCAAGGATAAAGCCAATAACCGCGACATTACCCTGAATAAAACCAAAACCATGGGTGTTTATTTAAGCGGTAGAAACGAACTTAAATTATTGGATTTAAAAACCTTTGAAAGCAAAACCCTGGTAACCGACGAGTTTTGGGCGTTACAAAGTGCTGCACCAAGTTTTTCTCCAAATGATGAATATGTGCTTTTTACCGTTTACCGCAATTTTGAACAGGATATTGTGGTGCACAACATTAAAGGCAACAAAACCATTAATTTAACCAATACCGGAGTAACCGAAACCGGGCCAGCCTGGTCTCCAGATGGGAAATATATTTTCTTTACCAGTGCCCGTACCAAACCAGCTTATCCAACTGGCATGTCGAACGCCCATATTTACCGCATGGCTTTAAACAATTACGACGAACCTTACCGCTCTGATAAGTTTGATGATCTGTTTAAAGAAACCAAGCCTGCTCCAACTGATGTTAAGCCAGGTGTGCCTGATAACAAGAACGATAAAAAAACAAAGGCCGATACCGCCAAAAAGAAAACCGAAGTTAAACCAACACCCAAACCGGCCAATGTAATTACAATTAATACCCAGGATATTTTAGATCGGATAGAACTGGTTGGCCCTGCATTTGGCGGCCAATACGGAACCGATGCTTTTGCCAAGGGCGATAAAACCTATGTGTTTTATTCTTCTAACCATGAAGGTGGCGCTCCTGGGCTTTACCGAACAACCATTGAGCCATTTGAAGCCAATAAAACCGAAAAAGTGGCTGATGGTGGCGATTATGCTATCGTTCAGGCAGGCGATAAGTTTTTTGTGCTATCGCGCGGTGTAATCAATAAATATACTTTGGAAGCCAATAAGCTCGACAGGATTGACAACGGCTATAAATTTACCAGGAACCTCAATGCCGAATTTAACCAGATGTTTTACGAAACCTGGGTAGGTTTGGACGAGAATTTCTACGATGAAAAATTCCATGGTGTAGATTGGGATAAGATGAAGACCCGCTATGCGGCTTACCTTCCTTATGTAAACAACCGCAGCGATTTAAGAATTTTATTAAACGATATGCTGGGCGAGCTGAACTCATCGCACATGGGCTTTAACAGTGCCGGCGCCGAAGAACGTAAAAATTTAACCTACACCACCAACGAAACCGGAATTATTTTCGATAATGAAAATCCGTTAAAAGTAGAGCGGATTGCGGCTAAAAGTAATGCCGCCCGTACTGGCAATAATATTTTGCCCGGCGATATTTTAACCGAGGTTAATGGGGTAAAAGTTGACGAGAAAATAGACCGTGATTATTATTTCAGTAAACCCTCTTTAGACCGTGAAATGACCTTGACCTTTAACCGTGGAGGCAAACAGGTTTTTGTAAATGTGCATCCCGAAAGCTCTGGTACTTTAAGAGGAAACCTTTACGATGAGTGGATTACCAAAAACCATCAGAACGTAGATAAATGGAGCAATAACCGGATAGCTTACTCGTACATGAAGAATATGGGCACTGGCGAGCTAGAAACTTTCCTTTTGGATATGGTTGCCCAGGAAGAAAATAAAGAAGCTGTTATTTTAGATTTACGCTATAACACTGGCGGTAACGTGCATGATGATGTTTTAAAATTCCTTTCTCAGCGCCCATACCTGCAATGGAAATACCGCGGTGGCAAATTGGCCCCCCAAAGTAATTTTGGTCCTGCGGCGAAGCCTATTGTGCTGTTAATTAACGAGCAATCTTTAAGCGATGCAGAAATGACTGCAGCAGGTTTTAAACAGTTAAAACTGGGCAAAATAATCGGCACAGAAACTTATCGCTGGATTATTTTTACCTCTGCAAAAGGTCTGGTTGATGGATCATCTTACCGCTTACCATCTTGGGGATGTTATACCATGGATGGCAAAAACATAGAAAAAGAGGGTGTTAAACCAGATATTTTTGTGAAAAACACCTTCGAAGACCGCTTGGCAGATAAAGACCCTCAATTGGAAAAAGCTGTTGCCGAGATTTTGAAAGACCTGAAATAAGTTAATCGGTTATTTGTTTGAACTGGTTAACCGGGCACGCAAAATCTTCATTTCGACCATAGCGGAGAAATCTTTAGCCAGGCTAAAGGTTTCTCCGCTTTATAATTTAGCGCTTATTGAAAAACTGTTGAATTGCTAAATTGTGGCAACCGACAATAAAGTATTTGTGACTGCGATACCCACTTTAAATTGGCAATAAAGCAATTTAACAACAAAGCAAAGCGAAAGAGCTGTAGGTTTTGCTGCTCATTTCAATTAGCAATTTAACAATCCGCCAATGGAAATTTTTACAATTTAAACAGTTAACCAATTTAAACAATTAACCACTATAGGCAGTTAATCAAATTTTTCCGTTTCTTTGGGGTTTGAATGATTTAAAATATGGCAAATTTATTAACCGACAGGGCTTTTTGGGTAAATTATTGGGAAAGTAAAAAAGGACTTGCGGTTCAGCTACCATCAAACTATTTGTTTCATCGTCAACTGGCCGATGTTATCCAGCAAAATCAGGTAAAAACTGCTATCGAACTGGGTGGTTTTCCGGGTTATTACGCCGTATTTCTTAAAAAATATTTCAAACTGGATGTTACGCTTTTAGATTATTTTGTTCACCCGCCGGTTGTAAACGAACTTTTGGAGAAGAATGGTTTAACAGCGCAGGATATTCACATCATTGAAACAGATCTTTTTAATTATAGTCCCGAAAAACAGTACGACCTGGTTTTAAGCTGCGGTTTAATTGAACATTTTAACGATACCGCCGATATTATCAACCGCCATATTGCTTTTGTAAAACCAGGGGGAACATTGTTTATTACCCTGCCAAATTTTAAGGCTGTTAACGGTTGGTTTCAAAAGAATTTTGATAAAGAAAATTACGACAAGCACAATATCGACAGCATGGATCCAGCCCTGCTAAAATCTATCTGCGAGCAGGCAGGTTTAAAAGATGTTAAGGCCGGTTACTTTGGGCGTTTCAGTGTTTGGTTGGAAAATGAAGATCAAAAATCGGCAGGTGTGCGCCTGTTTAAAAAAGCAGTGTGGTTAACCGGAAAAATATTTACCAAGATTATCCCTTTCGAGAGCAAAAATTTATCACCATATATTATCTTAGCTGCGAAAAAAATCTAAACGCGCTATGTCAATCAGTTGGGGTTACTCGCCCAAAATTGAAAAGTATATTCCCTTGGCCGATTTCCCGGCCGATAAGTATTTAATTATTGCCCGCCAGGTTATCGAAAACCTGGGCTGGAAGCTCAGCCACATTTCCGAAACCGGAATAATTGCCTATACGCCCATATCTTTTCAATCTTATACCGAAGAAATTTCCATCCGCATACAGGCTAATTTTGCCGTTGTAAAAAGCGAGTGTGTAGGGATACAGATGTGGTTTAACGATTATGGCAAAAACGATTTAAACCTCGAGAAATTCTTTCACGAATTTGAGTACGTTCAGTATCATTTACAGGATATCTGGGATGAACGCCTGGCCGAATTTCATGCACTGATCAATACGCAGGATGACACTTATTTTGATAAAGCGCCCTTAACGGCTAAAAATAAAATCAAGAATGTACTGTATCTCTTTTTTCCGCAAAAAGGATATCTGGTTACACCCATATTATTGATTTTAAATGTGCTGTATTTTGGGTTTACATTGTTGTTTGTTACCGTTGTATTTAAACTAAGGACAGAAGATTCACTTATCACCGAAGTAATTACCAACGCCTATTTAAATTTGGGCGCAAATAGCAGGGAGCTGGTTTTAGAAGGACAGTTTTGGCGCTTAATTACGCACCAGTTTGTACATTTAGGGCTATCGCATGTGTTTTTTAACATGTATGCACTGGTTTATATCGGTTTAATGGTTGAACATAAACTTGGCTCGGTTAAATTTTTAACCACCTACCTGCTGAGTGGCATATGTGGAGGATTGATCAGTATCGTCTTTCATAAATTCGGCTTTATGGCTGGGGCATCAGGTGCAATTATGGGGATTTTTGGTGCTTTTATGGCCTTAATCCTAAGTAAAGCTTTCGAAAAAAATGCAAACAAAGCGCTTTTGATCAGCACCATTTTGGTAACCGCCATTATGCTTTTAAATGGCATAAACAGTAAAGTTGATAATAGTGCACATATTGGTGGACTCGTATCGGGTTTTATCATCTGCTATATACTTTTTAACGAAAAACTGTTTAAATGGCAGGTAACAAGAAACTGGCAGTATGGTTTAACGGGTATTTTGGTGGTAGCCTTTTCGGCCGGAGTATTGATTTTAACCCCCAACTATCAAAACAGAAAATTTTATAAACTGCAGTTCGGTTTTGAGCAAAACTCATTTGATTTTAATAAAGTTTATTCTATCCCCTACGATCTTTCCAAAGCAGAAAAATTAAAGGTGATTGAAGAATATGGCATACAGCTTTGGCAAAGAAATAAAAAGATTGTGGCTGAGATGAAAAAACTCAGGCTGGAAGGAAAAGAAAACTATAGAAGAGATTTTGATGGCAAAATAACAGATCTGGCCATCAAAATCTCTGCACTTTTACACAAAGAATACCTCGAAGGAACTTCAAAATACCGTGATGAGATAGAGCAGCTTACGGATGAAATTAACATCATCCGCGGCGAAGCTGGTTCTAGTGAGTATAAGTGGTAATTAGTTTGTTTTTTTATAAAGCCCAATTTCGCTCAAAGTAATACAAACCGGCGATTGGGTAATGCTGATTTTTACTTTATTGGTGGTAACAGGCGCATCTAGCTTAATTAGCCTTTTGGCGCCGATGCTCGTTCCATCATAAACTTTTTTCCAGGTGTTGTTTTCAAAAACTTCAATGGTATAGGTTTCAACCCTTTGTCCCAATGGGATGTATTCCTGTAAACTTATAATATCAAAGGTTTTTGCCGCAGCCAAGCTGATCGTAATTGTGGCCTCGTGAACATCGTCCTGTGTAGCCCAATAAGTGTTTTTATTATTATCGAGCAGGGTATTGGCACTGTATTTTGCGCCCCTGGTATTGCTTACTTTTAACTTGGCATTTTTAGCTAAATTATTGGTAAAGGTGTGCTTAACCATGTCGCCAAAAGTTTTTAGGGCGGCAACATCATCAGCGTGGAGCTGTCCGCTTTTATCGGGTGCTAAACCAAGGTCTAAACCAGCGCCACGGCCAACACTTTTTAAATAAAGATCGAATAAAGTTTCGGGTGTTTTAGGCTTTTCTGTTGGGTGGTAAAACCAGCCTTTTCTTAAGGGCACATCGCACTCGGCAGGCATCCAGAATTTGCCATTTCTAATTCCCTCTGGGCTTTGCGGATAATTGGCCTGACCTGGAACGGCTACATTTTTTCCATCAGGAGCCATTGGCGTAAAGGTAGCCCAGCTGGTTTCGGCAGCGTGCCCGTCTTCATTACCCACCCAACGGATATCAAGTCCAATATCGCTAAAGATGTTGGCCATCGGTTGTATTTTGCGCGTAATGCCCCAGGTATTGTTCCAATCGTAATAAGTGGTATTGTCGATCGAGCGTTTTTCTTTTGCACCACCATAATAGCCGTCACCGCCGTTTGCACCATCGTGCCAGCTCATAAAAAGCTGACCATAATTGCTGTACAGTTCTTTCAACTGTGCCTGGTAAATGGCCAGGTACTTATCTGTTCCGTAAAGAGCATTGTTTCTGTCCCATGGCGAGCAGTAGACGCCAAATTTCAAACCATTCTTACGAACTGCTTGCTCTACTTCCTTAACCAGATTACCTTTTCCGCTTCTGAAAGGGCTTTTGCTGATATTGTAGCTGGTTGTTTTGGTTGGCCACAGAGCAAAGCCATCATGGTGTTTAGCAACCAGGATAATTCCCCTCAGTCCTCCCGCTTTGGCCGCTTTTACAATTTGATCTGCATTGAAAGCAGTAGGGTTAAAAGTTTTGGGGTCGGCATCACCAAAGCCCCACTCTTTGTTTTCGAATGTAGTTGGCGTAAAATGGATTAAGCCATATACCTCTATATCGTGCCAGGCAAGCTGTCGTTTAGTGGGTAGCGCACCATAAGGTTTGGGCGGTGTTTGGGCATAAACTGCCGTGGTAATCAATAAAAAAAGAATCAATAAAGGTCTCATAATCATTATAGCTTAGATAACCCTAAAGTACAAATAATTACGATTGCTAAGCCAAGAGTTAATCAATATTTAACTTGTTGGGTATATAGGAGCCAAATTATTTTTACATCTTGATCGTTACATGCACAAGGCAAACTTTTAATTTTATGTAGCGTTTACCTACTATGATTGCGATTATCCAAACTCCTCCAGATGGCGGTACTGTATATGCCGAAACCAACCTTCGCCAGTTTTTTCCTGAGCCCTTTAATACCCTAACCAGCTGCTTTTTTCTAGCCATTGCAGTGTATTGGACGATTAAGCTTTGGGGAAATTTTAAACAGCATCAGTTTTTGAGTATTGCGCTGGTACTGCTTTATATCGGGGGGATTGGCGGAACAACCTATCACGGTTTAAGGCGCTGGCCAATATTTATCATGATGGATTGGATGCCCATTATGCTGCTTTGCCTATCGGCTGGAGTGTATTTTTTATCCAAGTTAACCAAGTGGTATTTTGCCGTTTTAATTGTTGGGGTTTATGCTTTTTTCCAGTTTTATGTAAGGAAGCTTTTTAGCCATGGCGATTTTCAGATTTTTATTAATATCAATTACGCATTTATGGCGGCCCTGGTGCTGTTCCCCGTATTTGGCTATTTGGTTAAAACAAACTGGAGGAATGGCAAATGGGTTGGCTTTGCATTGATTGCTTTTATATTTGCCCTAACGTTCCGGATTGCAGATAAATGGGAAATATTGAGTATCGGTACCCATTTTCTGTGGCATACTTTTGGAGCCGTTGCCTCATCCTGTATGCTCAATTACATTTATTTGGTTAACCTCAAAAAAATAAACCTTAGTTAAGAAAATATTTAAATTCTTAGCTGCCAGTCTTTGGAATAATTTATCGCATAAGAATCAACAAGGGTGATAGCCATTCTGAGGTTGCGCTTTTAAGCCTATATGTTCTTAAATGTCGCATAGGGCCAAAAAAAATAATTTCCAGTTCTTGCATGGGCGTCATTATAAACGTAGTATAACGAAGTCGAAAACCATTTTGTGCTCAGTAAATTAGCGTTGTAAATTGCTTTAAGATTCCCGCTTGCGCCAGAATGACGCCAGATTTCAAAATCTTTTATTGGTAGTCCTTTCTGCCACTGTTCTATCAACAAAAAAAACGCCTGCTAATTTGAATAAACAGGCGCTTTTTTTTTTTTGGTTTAAAGCAATTTAGAAGTTGCTTTGCTATAATCCAATTTCTTTTGTTTGCCAATGGCGTAGCTTATGCCTCCCCAAAGGTGGTTTAAGAATTTATCCTCTGCCCAGGTTTCTTTGGTATGCCCCATAGACGTATAAAAAGCCCTGCCGCCATCAAAACTGTGGTACCAGCTAAAAGGGTGGAAGCTTCCGTTTTTACCGCCACTGTACGATTTCTCGTCGATAGTGATCAGCACTTTTATATCGGGATTAATATTTTTAAAATTATACAGTTCATCTTTATGCATCCAAACAGAATCGGTTAAGAACTTCGTAGCAGGGTGGTTTTTATCCTTAATTACAAACCTTGCTTCTTGTACGGCCGGATGACTGGTAAAATATGCGCCTGCAAGTTTTCCATACCAAGGCCAATCGTATTCTGTATCGGTTGCGGCGTGTACACCTACATAACCACCGCCAGCTTGGATATAGCGCTCAAATGCTGATTGCTGTGCATCATTTAAAACATCGCCTGTTGTACTTAAAAAAACAACTGTAGCATATTTTTTTAGGTTATCTTCTGTAAAAAGATCTGCATTTTCGGTGGTATCTACCTCAAAATTATGGGCTAAGCCCAGCTTTTGTATGGCTGCTTTGCCAACCTCTATTGAGTTGTGCCTAAAACCTTTTGTTTTCGAAAACACTAAAATTTTAGCGGGTTTCTTAACTGCGGTAAAACTTTGGAATAAAATAATGGATACTGTTAATAAGCACAATGACAGGTACTTTTTCATATTTGATCTGGCTAGTAATTGATATGTGCTAAATTTAAGAAAGTTGTTTGATAATTTCCATACATCTTTCTTCCACCTGCTGGCAAACAGGCTTAAACAGGGCATTATCCCAATATGGGTCTGTAACTTCGTCGTTATCCAAAAAAAGTTTAACCTTTTTACGCTCGGCATCGGTATTGGCCAAGGCTTGAACATCCTTTAAGTTATTCTTGTCCATGACCAAAATCAGGTCGTATTGGGCAAACATGCTGTGGTTAAACTGCTGAGCACGCTGTTTGCTGATATCGTAGCCCATTGCCCTGGCAGCCGCAATACTTCTAAGGTCGGGCGCTTTTCCGATGTGCCAGTTTCCCGTACCAGCCGAAGCAATTTCCCAGTTCAGTTTTTGTTGATCGGATAAATGCCGCATAATACCTTCGGCCAATGGCGAACGGCAGATATTGCCCAGGCAAACCATTAAAATTTTCAATGCTATTTAGTTTTTGCTGTAAATATATACGTTACTGTAAAAGTAGTTCCATTTTGTTCGAAAATATATTTATCGATAATATTTTTACCTTCTAATTTAGCTACCCGGGCATTAGTGCTAAAGCCATCGTTCAGTGTTATTTCATTTCCCTTCTTTGTCCATTTGGCATTTTGATAAGAAATCATATCACATAAAGGGCCGTTAGAGGTGATGGTAAAAGTGCCGTTTTCTAAAAAGTTAAGTGTGTAATTATTGTTTAAGCAGGCAGATGGACCAGCGAGGGTCATGAAATTGGTTACCGCTTTACCCTCTACCTGCAGGGCCGGACTTACCGTAGCCGATTGTAGTGCCCAGCTGTATCGGGTTATTTCGACAGTGTTTTCTGCATCATTTTTCTTTTTGCAGCCTAAAGCCAGACATAAGGTTACCATTAAGAGTAGTTTTTTCATCGCGTTTTTAGTTTTTTATTGTAAAACGATCGGCAGCCCCGATACGCTACAAAAAAAGCGCTGATCTAATTAAAGATCAGCGCTTTTACATCGAATATTTTAAAACTACCCGTAAATATCGTTTAACATTTTGGCCAAGCGTACGCCACCTTTTAAAAGCTGATCGTTTAGCGTGCCGATCCAATCAAAATTGTAGCGGTAACTTAATTTGGCATCAGGCTTGGTAGTATCGTAAATTTTGTTGCAAACACCGTACGATTCGTAAATACAATCTTTTAAGCTGGTATTTTGCCAGTTGTAAAGCTGAACGGCCGAAGGGTGGTTAATGGCCTTTGCATATTCGGTATAACTTAATTGCTGGTAATCGATCAACTGCTCATCCCAAACCCTGTGGATGTTCGATTTTTCATTGAACCACAATACCGAAACGCGGTTGCCACCTAAATCTTCTTTACGGGCAACATGCATGGGCTGACATAAATCGCCGGCCAAATGAACAAGCATGCGCAGGGCCAGTTTCTTTTCGGCTGCTGTACTGTTTGTTTTCTTTAAAATGGCAATTAAATCAGGGATCTTGGAATACAAGCTTATCGATTTGTCCGTTTCAAGGAAATTATAAACCCCATCCTTATTTAAACCTGCCGGAAGATTAACAAAATGCCAGTTATACATGTAATTGTAGGTAGAATCTGACTTGATAAAATCGCCCCAGTTGGCACACATGGCCAAAGATTCTGAACCTAAAATGCCCTGGATGGCTTTACGGGTTTTGGCTTTTAAATAGCTGTCGGCAATTTCGCCTACCACGCGATGGCCGATCATGCCCCATGCATTTACCTGAACGGGCGCATAAGCCAGCAATCCGATAACCAATGCTGTGGTTACCTTTTTTTTAATTGATGTTAAAATCATTTTATAATTCTTTTTGTATGCAGGTAATTTTTTCTTTGAGTGTTAATTTAATTTCACGCTGATCGTTTAAGCTTTCCAATAGCAAGCTATCTGCAGATCGTTTTTTGATCAGGAAATTTTTCTCGTACCGGCCAATGCGGTAACAGCCTGATATTTTTTGTTTGTAATTGGCATGCGTAAAGGTAGCACCAACAATCAAAGTATCGCCCCTAACGGTATAAACACCTTTGGCATATTCTTTCCATATGCCATTATTATAGCAGGAGTCTTCGTAAAAATTAACCTTGCTGTGCGTAACCAGATCGATGTATACCGAATCGCAGGTAAATTTAAAGTGATGCTGGGTATAATTGCTTAACCTATTGCTAAACGCAACCGAATCTTCGTTCCATACCCCCTGCATAAAATCTTCGCCTTTGCCCTGTATATTTGGACGTGGGCTGCATGCCACATGCAAAATAGTTAATGTGGAAAGGATGATGTAGAAAACCTTTAAGCCGGGATGCAGTTTGTTCATTATAATGTTAATCGATGCTTTTAGGGAACTGATCGTTAATGGCTGCTTGCTTTTTTAGGGTATTGATAATCAGGATTAAAAATCCAGCTGCAAAACTAACGCCGGCCATAAAACTAACAATACCTATTAAGGTGTAATATTGTGAAATATCAGTATATTCCATGTGTTTGCCGGTAAGTAAGAATGGCATTAAAACACTGTAAAACAAGGTTACCAGCAAACCAACGCCCGAACCGATAGCCATCAAAATGGCTTCGAAAACAGGTTTTTTGGTTAAAAAATAACAGCAGGTTCCAAATACGATACAGGGTGAAATGATGGATACTAAGCTGAGCAGTGAAGAAAGTATGGATGTCATTTTTCCTGTTGTTTAATTAACAATATTGAATTAGTACTGTAATCTTGAATTTGAAAAAACCTATCGTCATTCTCCATTTGGGAATGACGATAGGTTAAGCATTTATTTTAAGCTGCCAACCATATCTTCTGGTCGTACCCACTCATCAAACTGTTCGTTGGTTAATAAGCCTAACTCAACCGCTGCAGCCTTTAAAGTTTTATTTTCTTTATGTGCCTTTTTAGCAATTTTAGCTGCGTTTTCGTAACCTACATGTGGGTTTAAAGCCGTAACCAACATCAACGAGTTTTGTAAATGTTTCTCAATTTCAGGTAGGTTAGCCGTAATTCCTTCCGCACATTTATCAGTGAAAGAAACGCAGGCATCGCCAATTAAACGTGCCGATTGTAATACGTTGGCCGCAATTAAAGGCTTAAATACGTTCAGTTCGAAATGGCCCGACATGCCGCCAACAGAAACTGCAACATCGTTACCAATTACCTGCGCGCATACCATGGTTAAAGCTTCCGGTTGGGTTGGGTTAACCTTACCTGGCATAATTGAAGATCCCGGCTCATTATCCGGAATAACAATTTCGCCGATACCGCAACGTGGGCCCGAGCTCAGCATCCTTACATCGTTAGCCACTTTCATCAATGCCACGGCAGTACGTTTTAACGCGCCCGAAAGCTCAACCATTGCATCGTGTGCAGCCAAAGCTTCAAATTTATTCGGCGCCGTAACAAATGGAAGTCCGGTTAAATCGGCAATTTTTTTGGCTACTAAAACATCATATCCTTTAGGTGTATTTAAGCCTGTACCTACTGCAGTACCGCCTAAAGCCAGCTCGGCAACCATAACCAAGGCATTTTTAATCGCCCTGATGCTATTGTCGATCTGCTGTACATAACCCGAAAATTCCTGACCCAAAGTAAGGGGAGTAGCATCCATAAAATGCGTACGGCCGGTTTTGGTAATGCCCGAGAATTCAGCTACTTTTTTAGCCAGGGCATCGCGTAGTTTTTCTAAACCCGGAATGGTATTTTCAACGGTTAATTTATAAGCCGCAATGTGCATTGCAGTTGGATAAGTATCGTTTGATGATTGTGATTTGTTTACATCATCATTAGGATGCAGTACTTTTTTATCATCAGCTAGTGAGCCACCATTAATTACATGGGCACGGTTGGCAATCACTTCGTTTCCGTTCATATTGCTCTGCGTACCAGAACCCGTTTGCCAGATCACCAAAGGAAATTGATCATCCAGTTGACCGGCAATAATCTCATCACATGCTTGGGCGATTAAATCAGCTTTATCAGCAGATAATACACCAAGTTCGGTATTGGCCAAGGCCGCCGCTTTTTTCAGGTATCCAAAAGCATGGATAATCTCTTTTGGCATCGAACCTTCAGGGCCAATTTTAAAGTTATTGCGTGAGCGTTCGGTTTGTGCACCCCAGTATTTATCAGCTGGTACCTGCACCTCGCCCATGGTATCGTGTTCTATTCTGAAACTCATTATATTTTGATTTTTTGTTGTCGCAAATTTAGGTTTTTTGCCTTTTAATGCGTTGGATTTATGTAAGATATTTGGTGGATTGTAAAATATAAGCTTAAAATTTAGGCTTAAGTTAATCCATTAACCGCAATAGGCTAATTTTTAACAGCGCCGGTAGCTTCTACCAATGAAATCATATTCATACCTTTACCGCAAATATGCAGGGATTAGTTATTAAATCTACAGGTAGCTGGTATAATGTGCTTGCCGATAACGGCGAACGTTACGATTGCCGCATTGTGGGTAAATTTAGGATTAAGGGGATTAAAACAACTAACCCAATTGCCGTAGGCGATAGGGTGAAGTTTGAGCTGGAACGCGATAGCAATCAGGGCCTGATCAATGAAATGCTGCCCCGCAAAAACTATATCATCCGCAAATCGATTAACCTGAGCAAGCAGGCCCAAATATTGGCGGCCAATTTGGATATGGCCATTTTGGTGGTCACCCTGGCTTCACCACGAACTTCCTTAGGCTTTATCGACCGTTTTCTGGTTACAGCCGAAGCATACGATGTACCTGCCGTTTTGGTGTTTAACAAGCTCGATCTTTTTAGCAAAGAAGGGCTGGAAATTCTTCAGGAATTTAAGCACATTTACGAAAATATTGGCTATGCCTGTTATGAAGTTTCTGCGCTGAAAGGCATCAATATCCCGGTTATTCAAGAGCTGATAACCGATAAAATTACTTTAATTTCAGGTCACTCAGGTGTAGGTAAATCGAGTTTGATCAATGCCTTGCTGCCAGATCGCGATTTGAGAACGGGCGAGGTATCAGACTGGAGCGATAAAGGCCAGCATACCACCACTTTTGCCGAAATGTTCGAACTGCCGCAGGGCGGTTTCATTGTAGATACCCCTGGTATAAGGGAATTAGGCGTTATTGATATAGAAAAGGAAGAACTCGGCCATTTCTTCAGGGAGATTTTCGAAACCTCGCACAATTGCCGTTTTAACAATTGCCGCCACATTAACGAACCTGGCTGTGCCGTTATTGAAGCCGTAAACAACGATGAAATTGCAGTTTCGAGATACGAAAGTTACCTGAGCATTTACCACGGAAACGATACTAGACATTAACCCCCAGCCCCTTAAGGGGAGCCGAGCGGCTGGGTGAAATTTGTATAAATTATAATAATTATCACTAAATAATATGGAGAAGTCCCCTTTAGGGGATTTAGGGGCTATGAAATTCAAATTAGGCGATTTTGTCCGTTTTGTTGATGAAAAACGTGAAGGCTACGTAACACGGATTATTGATGCACAGACTTTGGGTGTAACCGACGAAGATGGTTTCGAGATTCCGGTTGCTGTGGGTAATTTAACTTCCGTTCACGGTCATGGTGTAGTGGCAGAAGAAATAGATCAGCCCAAGCCCATACAGGTTAATGTGCCCAGCGTTAACAAAATCGAAAATGGTATTTATGTGGCTATAGCAACCGACGATAAGGCGGGCAATGTGGTCCATTTCCACTTACAAAATCAATCGCCTAATATTTTACTGGTGACCCTAAGCACCGAAAGAAAAGAGAAATATGCCGGTGCTTTTCATGGCATTATCCCTTCCTATGCATCAACTTTGGTTTATTCTGCCTCATTGGCCGATTTGGATCTTTGGCCTGAATTTACCTTCCAGGTTTTGGTGTTCAGCAAAGCGGATGTTAAGCCTATCGATCCTTTGGTGATCCGCAAGAAGTTTAGGGCAAAAGATTTTGGCAGCGAACAGAAAGAATTGCCACAATTAAAAAATAAAGGCTGGTTAATCCGTTTGGATGATCTGGTTCCGGTAACCATCGATGCGCAGAAGCTGAAAGAGAGTTTTTTTAAATCGCCCGCCGAAAAGAAAACCGTAGCAGCACCTTCGAAAGAAATAGACCTGCACATTGAGAAATTAAGAGATGATCATCATTTTTTAGAACCGGATGAAATGCTGCAGATCCAACTGGCGCATTTTCAAAATGCTTTAGATGCAGCCATTGTTCATCACTACGATAAAATGATCTTTATCCACGGCTCTGGTAACGGCACACTGCGCGATAAAATCCACAAGCTGATCAGTAAAAACCCGCACATTAAAACCTATATGGATGCCAGAAAAGAAAAGTTTGGCTACGGCGCAACCGAAGTGGTGTTTAAGTAATTACCTATCGTGATATTGATATTTTGGAAAGGATTGAATGATTGAATGAATGAGAGAATGAGAGAATAGGTATTACGCCCCAATCATTCAAAATTCAATCATTCAAAAATCACTCATTCACTCATTCAAAATTATCTAATTCAATCATTCAAAAAGAAAACTCCAAAACCACTACAATGGCATTATTGCTCAGTGCTTCCAGCTCAACCTCTTCAATATCCCAAAGCGCTAAACCATCTCTGGCATGCATTAAACGGCCTTCAATTTCGAAAGCCCCATCTATAACAAAGCAGTAAAACTTATTGCTGTGGTTTTGCATCCGGTAAATAGCCTCTTCACGTCCGGCAAAAATACCGGCACTTAATTTAAAGGGTAATTTCGGATTCGAAATAATTTCTATCAACTGGTTCTGGTCTTTTTCAAAATCGAAGCTGTACAGCATTTCGCTCGGTCTCAGTAAAAAGAAATCGGTTTTAATGCCCAATTGAATGTAGTTTATCCTGTCGTTGGGGTAGGGGTTGCTAATTTCCAGCACCTCGCCTTTACCCGTGTTGAGTACCTGCACTTTGCCGGTATCAACCGAAAACTCTTTGTTGCCCTGAACCACATCAATACCGCCGGTAACCGGAAAAAAGATTTGAAAGGAATCTTCTTTTGAAAGAAAAAAAGTAACCTTTCCGCCGTTGATGGATTCATCGTTGCATAAAAATAAATCACCAACAGGTGCTTTGTGCTCGCTGTAAAATTTTTCGAAATTAAAAGTACTGTATCTGCTCAGTACCGAGCTTTCTGCCAGGCCACGCTGATCGGCTAAAAATATTTTTCCAGGTGTTAGTTCCATGGTTAATCGGTTTGTTTTATAGAATGAATACTCACAAAAGGCTGCATTTCAAAAAGATTGGTATAAACTTCATCCCCCTGGGTTTCTTTAAACTGCGAAATCAATAACTGGTTCCCAATGGTTTCGTGCCAAACTAAGGGTTTTGAGAAAAAGTTGATGGCTATTTTGTGTTGTTGCACATCTTTGATGTCCGAATTGATCAGCTCGAACTTAAAATGCTCAAAGGTTAAAAAACGCCTGCCCAGATTATCCAGAATGTCGGGTATTATTCCGTTCAATTGCCGTAAATATCCCGTTATTGCCGCACTTACCAAAAAATGTAGTTTTTCGGCATCGGGTACGTGCAATAATATTTCGGCAAATGTGGTAAACTGTTGTTCCTGGTTGTAAAGCTGCGACTGCATTTTAAACTCAGCAAAACTATCTTCATGCACAAATTTGCTCCATGGATTATTATCCGTTGCATCGATTATTTTTCGATAACATAAAACGATCACCTTTTTCGACATGGCATAAAATTAAAAAAGACGTTAAGAAAACCCAACGTCTTTGATGAAAATAAAACAATTATAAGGATATACTATGCTTTCACGTTTACTTTAAAGCTAAGGTCGAACCCAGCTGCCAGCGTTCCGGTAACGGTTGCAATCTCAATACCTGTTTTGTCATCGCTAAAAACGTTGTCGGCATTGTTGTAGGTATAACCGGTCATGCCTTTGCTGTAGCCGTTTACCAAAGCCACCGAAGATCCGCTGCCTTCAGGGAAGGCAATCTGGGTAACCATTAACGATGTTCCTGCTGCACTGTACACATGTACATGGATATGGGTTGCGCGGCCACTGTACCAGCCCGGAAAAATTGTGGTAAAAGTTACCAGGCCATTGGCATCGGTAGTTTGGCGGCCACGTAAAAAATGTACCGATTGATAATTGGTGCTCTGCATCCCTGATCCCCCATATTCTGAGTAATTTCCTTCAGCATCGCAATGCCAGATATCAACTATGGCGCCGGCCAAACCAGCGCAGCTATTGTTCAGGTTGCCAATGGTAATTTTTGCTGTTAATTTATAGCCTGTACGGCCATCGGTAATATCGCTGCGCACATATGATGCAGGTACCTTAGTCGGAAAAGGGCCTTCAGTTTCTGTTGGGGCTACTGTACAGGTGCCATTGGTACTGGTAGTGGTGCCCGCCGTGCCAGAACCCGAAGTGCTGGTGCCATCCATAATGCTGCTTTTTTTGCAGGCCTCAATAATCACTGGAGTTGAGATGGCCCCGATCATTAAACTTCTGATGAAATTTTTTCTTTCCATAAGTTGAGTGTTTTGCTTTGTTACCTTAAAGTTGCACCAAAAGAATTAACTGTAACAAATGTATCGACAAACGCTTGCTTTGAAACGTTAAAGACCGAGCGGTGGACATCATTTTGCACTATATCAGGTATTTAAGGGGATATAAGCTTACACGCATTTAATTCCCCTCTTTCAGAGGGGTGTCCGATAGGACGGGGTGTTTTTTATCTCTACATAGAACTGTCGCACGCAAGCATAGAACTGTCGTCTGCATCAATAAATTCATAAGAGACCCCTGCAGAAAATTAAGGTATGCTTTTTGCTCTGGTCAGATTTCTTTTTATAAAAGATTAAAACTAGCTTTGCCGCTATTAATGAAACACCTGGTTACCATATCGCTTGTATTTTTTAGCTTAACACATTTGGCAAAAGCCGAACGCGTTGAAGGGCTTAGGATATTGAACGAATATTGTAACGAACATAAAATCGGAGTTAATGCAACTGATACTGCCCCAGTTCAGCTCAACGAACGCCGTAACCCTTATTTATTATCATACACCAGCCTAGCTATAATTGGAACTCAAACGCCACTTAAGGTTGCAAAATATGTAAGCATAAATCAGGTAATTACTGATTTAACCATCAGGAAAAAACCGAAGAACAACAGTCCTTAACTTACCTTTCCCCAAAAATCTTTAATAAGATTTTATGCTCCATTTATATCAGCAACTGCCAAACTGACTTAGTACAGACAAATGGCTTGGTTGTTGTAACACACCATTTTTTTATAATACATACGATTTAAAATATAATGTTAGGATTTTTAGCGAAGATTTTCGGAAGTAAATCAGAAAGAGATATAAAAACCATCCAGCCCTTGGTGGTTAAGATTAATGAACACTACAGTAAGCTTTCAGCGCTTAGCAATGATGAGCTACGTGGTAAAACCATAGAATTTAAAGAAAGAATTTCCACTTTCTTAACTGAAATCGACGGAAAAATTTCGGCCCTAAAAGCCGATGCAGAGAGCGAAGATTTAGATCTTCACCAAAAAACAGCTATTTACGATCAGGTTGATGCCTTAGGTAAAGAGCGCGATGCAGAATTGGAAAAGGTATTGTTAGAAATCCTTCCAGAAGCTTTTGCTGTAGTTAAAGAAACGTCACGCCGCTTAAGCGAAAACGATTACCTAGAAGTTACCGCAACTCAATTTGATAGAGATTACGCGGCGAAAAAAAACAACGTTAAAATTGTTGGCGATAAAGCACAATGGGCCAATAAGTGGGATGCAGCTGGTACAGAAGTAGCCTGGAACATGGTACATTACGATGTACAGTTAATAGGTGGTATTGTTTTGCACAGCGGTAAAATTGCCGAAATGGCTACGGGTGAGGGTAAAACCTTGGTAAGTACATTGCCAGCCTATTTAAATGCACTTGCAGGTCAGGGTGTACACATTGTTACCGTGAACGATTACCTTGCACGCAGGGATAGTGAGTGGAACGGACCTTTATTCGAATTCCACGGTTTAACAGTTGATTGTATCGACAAACACGAGCCAAACTCTGAAGAAAGAAGAAGGGCTTATGCCGCAGATATTACCTATGGAACAAACAATGAGTTCGGTTTTGATTACCTGCGTGACAATATGTCGCAAACACCTGATCAATTGGTGCAGCGTAAATTGCACTTTGCCATGGTGGATGAGGTCGATTCAGTATTGATTGATGATGCCCGTACACCTTTAATTATCTCAGGTCCGATCCCGCATGGCGATCAGCACGAATTTTATGAGTTAAAACCACGTATCGAACGTTTGGTTAATGCACAAAAAGCATACGTTACCCAAGCTTTAAATGAAGCCAAAAAATTAATCAACGCCGGTAATACCGGAACCGAAGAAGGCGAAGGCGGTTTAGCTTTATTGCGTGCTTACCGTGGTTTACCAAAAAACAAGGCATTAATTAAATTCTTGAGCGAAAGCGGTGTACGTGGCCTGTTGTTAAAAACAGAAAACCACTACATGGCAGATCAATCTAAGAACATGCCTAAAGTAGATTCAGAACTGTATTTCTATATTGATGAGAAAAACAACCAGGTAGAATTAACCGAAAAAGGTATCGAGCTGATTACCCAATCGGGCGAGGATCCTCATTTCTTCGTATTGCCTGATGTAGGTACCGAAGTGGCAGAATTGGAAAAATCTGATCTTCCTTTAGAAGAAAAAGTGGTTAATAAAGATGCCTTAATGCGTGATTATTCTGTAAAAGCAGAACGTATCCACTCGGTTAACCAATTGTTAAAAGCCTATACCTTATTCGAAATTGATGTAGAGTACATTATCGATGAAGGAAAGATTAAAATTGTTGATGAGCAAACTGGCCGTATTATGGATGGCCGCCGTTACTCTGATGGTTTGCACCAGGCAATTGAAGCTAAAGAAAATGTAAAAGTTGAGGATGCAACCCAAACTTATGCAACAGTAACCTTGCAAAACTACTTCCGTATGTACCACAAGCTTTGCGGTATGACAGGTACAGCAACTACCGAAGCAGGCGAGTTCTGGTCGATCTATAAATTAGACGTAGTAGAAATCCCAACAAACAGGAACATTTCAAGAAAAGATGAGCAGGATTACGTTTACCGTACCGTTCGCGAAAAATATAATGCCGTTGCCGATGAGATTGTAAAATTAACAGAAGCTGGCCGCCCGGTATTGGTGGGTACAACCTCTGTTGAGATTTCGGAATTGTTGAGCCGAATGCTTAAACTTCGTGGTATTAAACACAACGTATTAAATGCTAAAATGCACCAGAAAGAGGCCGATATTGTAGCCGAAGCTGGTCAGGCAGGAACAGTTACCATTGCAACCAACATGGCCGGTCGTGGTACCGATATTAAATTAGGCCCAGGCGTTAAAGATGCCGGCGGTTTGGCCATTGTGGGTACCGAGCGCCACGAATCGCGTCGTGTAGATAGGCAGTTGCGTGGTCGTGCAGGCCGTCAGGGAGATCCGGGTTCATCTCAGTTCTTCGTTTCACTGGAAGATAACTTAATGCGTTTATTCGGTTCAGAAAGAATATCGAGCATTATGGTACGTATGGGTATCGAAGATGGAGAAGTGATCCAGCACTCTATGATTACCAAATCTATCGAACGTGCACAGAAAAAAGTAGAAGAAAACAACTTTGGTATCCGTAAACGTTTATTGGAGTACGATGATGTGATGAACTCGCAGCGTACCGTAATTTATGCCAAACGTAAAAATGCTTTATTCGGCGAGCGTTTAGATGTAGATATGAACAATATGGTTTTCGATGTTGCAGAAGATATCGTTACCGAATACAAAGAAGAATCAAACTACGATGGATTCAAACTGGAAGTAATTAAAAACTTCTCGTTAGATACGGCCATTACCGAAAAGGAATTTGCTTCAACCAATATCCCTCAGTTAACCGAACGTTTGTTTGATGAGGCAGAAGCATTTTATGCGCGTAAATCTGAGGCAATTATCCAACAGTCGTTACCGGTTTTAACACAAGTATACGAAGAACGCGGTCAGCACATCGAGCAGATCATTGTTCCCTTTACGGATGGTATCCGCGGTATCCAGGTTGCAGTAGACCTTAAAAAGGCAATTGATAACAAAGGAAAAGAAGTTGTCCGTTCATTCGAAAAAACAATTGTTCTGGCCCTGATTGATGATAGCTGGAAAGAGCATTTACGTGAAATGGATGATTTGAAACAATCTGTTCAAAATGCAGTTTACGAACAAAAAGATCCGTTGGTAATTTATAAAATGGAAGCTTTTAACCTATTTAAAAGCATGCTGAATGCGGTAAATAAAGAGGTGGTAAGTTTCTTGTACAAAGGTGGTATTCCGGTTCAGCAGGAGCCAGATCAGGTTAGGGAAGCACCAGCTCCGGTAAAACAGCCAAAGTTACAAACCACTAAACAGGAGTTTGGTAGAGAAGAACCAGGCATTGAGTTTGGCGATACCCGTGAGGCCGTTCCTCAGCAGCCAATCCGCAAAGAAGCTACCATTGGGCGCAACGAACCTTGCCCATGTGGAAGTGGTAAAAAATACAAAAACTGCCACGGCGCTAATTTGTAATCAGAACATTATAATATATCAAGTCCCGGCATCTTTGCCGGGACTTTTTTATGCACGAATGTTTTATCTTGATAACAGACTTTTTTTAGTATTTTTGAGATATGGAAACATTAACCATAAAAATTCCAGAAGATAAAAAGACAGTTGTACGGCAGTTACTTAAAGAACTCGGCGTTACAATTCTCGATACGAATGCTAAAAGTAAAACCTTGGTTCTAACTACAGAACAACAAGAAGAAATTATTTCATCCCAAAAGCAAATTGAAAATGGCTTATATGTAGCTCAGGCTGCTATTGACGATGAAATAGAAAAATGGTTAAAAAAATAATATGGTCTCACAATGCAAGGATTAAGCTGTTTGCCATACTTGAGTTTTATGCTAAAAGAAATGGCAACAAAAAATATTCTGCCAAGCTTTACAAGAGATTTAATAAGCAAATAAAATTACTGATTAGAAACCCACAATTAGGGATTCAATCTTCAAAAGATAACATAAGAGGGTTAATCATACTTGATTATATCATTTTTATGAAAGCAATGATCTTCAAATCATCATTCATACCATCTGGCCCACCAATCAAAACCCCGACGATCTAATCATTTGAGCAGGCAACATTAAACTATTTGCACAACCCATAAAGAATGCCGATTTTTGCAAAGATTTCGGCATTCTTGTTGTTAAGAAGAAATGAGATAATAAATCTGCTCACCAAATGCCAATTACTTTATCAATGAAAAGAATAATAACTTTTATATCCTGTTTGTTCCTTGCTATTACTGCTTTTGCGCAAAAAGGAGAAGTAACAGTTATTAAAGATCCGCTAATTGATAGTTTAATTGCAAAGCGGATGGAAGTTTATAAAACTTCGGGCGAAGTTAAAATAGGAAAACCGATTGTTTCTGCCTTCGGTTACCGCGTACAGATTTTTTATGGATCGGACCGGCGGGAGGTTTTCAATGAGCAGGCAAGGTTTAAAGGCCTTTACCCCAAATTAAATACTTACCTTATTTATAAAGAGCCTAACTACTATATCAGGGTAGGCGATTTTAGAACCCGCATTGAGGCACAGCGCTTAATCAGCGAGCTGCGGCCAGCTTTCCCTACACTGTTTATTTTTAGGGAAAAAATCAATGCACCAAATTTAGATACCACAACAACCAATGATCAAAAATAAAATACAAGAACTGGCTGCCCACATTTTTAATGATGTGGTTGGCTACCGTCAACATATCCACGCCAATCCAGAATTATCTTTCAAAGAATTCGAAACTTCATTGTTTATCAAGGATAAATTAAAAAAATGGGGCATCGAATATACCGATTGCGCTAACACAGGTGTGGTGGGTTTAATTAAAGGCAACCTCCCGTCTGACCAAGTAATTGCCCTGCGTGCAGATATGGATGCCTTGCCCATTCATGAAGCGAATGATAAACCATACCGCTCTAAAAACCACGGCGTAATGCATGCCTGTGGCCATGATGTGCACAGTTCTTCGCTATTGGGAACGGCTTATATCCTTAACCAGTTAAAAGACGATTTCGGTGGTACAATCAAATTGATTTTTCAACCTGCGGAAGAATTATTACCTGGTGGTGCAAGCATTATGATCAAAGAGGGAGTGCTCGAAAATCCGAAACCACACCATATTGTTGGTCAGCATGTTATGCCGTTAATCGATGCCGGTAAAGTGGGTTTCCGTTCAGGTATTTACATGGCTTCAACCGATGAGCTTTACGTTACCGTTACCGGAAAAGGTGGCCATGGCGCGCAGCCACACCAAAATATCGATCCAGTGGTAATCGCTTCGCATATTATCATCGCGCTGCAGCAAATTGTTAGCCGTAATGCCGATCCACGTATCCCTTCAGTGCTATCTTTCGGTAAAGTAACCGCAAACGGAGCAACAAACATTATCCCTAATGAGGTTAAAATTGAAGGTACATTTAGAACTTTAGATGAAGATTGGAGGGCAGAAGCACACAAACGCATGAAGAAAATGGCCGAAGGTATTGCCGAGAGTATGGGTGGAAGCTGCGATTTCGACATCCACAAAGGATACCCATTTTTAATCAACGAAGAAAAGCTAACTGCCAATGCAAGGAGCTTTGCCGAAGATTTTTTGGGCAAGGATAATGTGGTAGATCTTGATATCTGGATGGCTGCCGAAGATTTTTCTTTCTATTCGCAGGTTACCGATGCCTGTTTTTACCGCTTAGGAACAGGCAATGCAGCAAAAGATACGCAGTATTCAGTGCATACCCCAAAGTTCGATATCGACGAAGACGCCTTAAAAATATCAACAGGCCTAATGGCTTACATCGCTCTGAAACAATTAGGGAACTAATAATGTAAAATGTAATTAGGTAAGATGGATTGGGGAAGGTTTTTTATCATCCATTTTGCATCTCACATCATCCATTTTACATTTCCCATTAAACATCACCCATTTTCCATGAAAAAGATATTTTTGTTTTTATTGTTTACGCTCGCGCTCAGTACAGGTTTTGCCCAAGAAATTCAACGGTTTAACCCCGATACCATTAAAACCATTACGCTCGATTCGACGGTAAACATTAAAGCCGAAAAGTTAAATGTAGAGATGTTTATTAATAAAGTGGTAAACGATACCTCTTTCTATCAATCGTTCAGGGATATGAAACGCTATAGTTTTATTGCCGAGAACCGCATTTACAGTTACGATAAAAAGAACAAGGTTGATGGTAAGATTTACCGTAAAATTAAGCACAATAACAGCGGCCCGTACAAAATGGAGTATCTGGTAAAGCAGGATACCGGTAAAATTTATAAGAAAAACGGTAAATACCAGCTTTACACGGTAGAAATGTTCGATTACATTTTTATGAATGCCTACAATACCGATTTTGTGCCCAATGCGCCTGCTGCCGATGGTAAAGGGGGTACAAATGAAAGTTATAAAGACAAATTAAAAACGTTGATCTTCAATCCCGGCCGGCCGGTTAAAGTTCCTTTTATCGGGAGCAAAACCGAAATATTTTCGGCCAATATGCGCCAGTACTATGATTATGGTTTTACCAGCGGTACCTATCTCGATTCTATTCCCGTATACCGTTTTAGAGTTTCGGTAAAACCCGATTTAAGCAGTTGGACAAAAGATGGGGTGATGATAAAAGAACTCGTAACCATTTTTGATAAACGTAATTTCAATATTCTGGGCCGTTATGTAGATATGAAATACAGCAACATGCTTTTCGATTTCGATGTACAGATGAATATTGAAATGGGATATTTTGGAGATGACAAACTTCCAACCAAAATTACCTATCAGGGCAACTGGGATTATCCTTTTAAAAAAGAAGAACGGGCCAGTTTTTTAATTGTACACAAAGATTACAGGCTCGAAAAGGGTAAATAAGGTTCGGTTAATATTTTACTTTATCAGGCCGCCGGTGCTTTATCATAATTGAAGAGTGTCATCTTGAGCCTGTAGAAGGGTTATGACGATTGCCTTTGGCAATAGAGATAAAATTTTATCATTCTGAATAAATATTAATCGAATTCAGGTTGTTATCTTTAAACGATTATTTAAACCGATCGATATGCAACTTTTTTCATCATTAAAATGCAGGATGCTTTCTGCCTTACTCCTGTTTTTCAGCCTTCACGTACAAGCACAGGTACTTTCTTCCAAGCAGATCGATAGTTTGGTCGAAAAAACCTTAACTACTTTTAATGTACCCGGAATTGCAGTATCGGTAATTAAAGATGGTAAAATAATACACTTAAAAGGTTACGGCGTTAGTTCTATCAAAACCAATAAAAAGGTAGATGAAAATACACTTTTTGGGGTAGCATCAAACACGAAGGCCTTTACAGCTGCGGCTTTGGGCATTCTGGTTGATGAAAAGAAAATAACCTGGGATACAAAAGTGACCGATGTAATTCCTGAATTTAAAATGTACGATGCCTACGTAACCAGCGAATTTACCATCCGCGATCTGCTTACCCACCGCAGTGGCCTGGGCCTAGGTGCAGGCGATTTAATGATCTGGCCTGATTCATCAACTGTAGATAAAAAACAGCTTATCCATAACCTCCGTTATTTAAAACCGGTTTCATCTTTCCGCACCAAATATGATTACGATAACCTGATGTATATTGTGGCAGGAGAAGTTGTGGCAAGGGTTTCGGGTGTTACCTACGAAGATTTTATTGAAGGCAGGATTATTAAACCTTTGGGCATGACAAAAACCGCCGCCTCCTGGTACCGCTTAAAAGATAAATCGAATGTAATTGATGGACATGCTCCATACGAAGGAAAATTATTGCCTGTAGGTTTAAGTTTCGGCGAAATTGCCAATGCTGCCGGTGGTATCTACTCAAACGTTACCGACATGAGCAAATGGGTAACAGCCATGATCAACGGCGGTAAATATGGCGAAACACTCGATAAGAAATTATTCAGTCCCGCAGTGGCAAGAGAGCTTTGGACACCGCAGACCATTATTGCTGGTGGCAATCCGGCAGCTTTTAGCAGCTATGGTTTAGGCTGGTTTTTAAGTAATGTAAACGGTAATTTTCAGGCCACGCATACCGGAGGTTTATCCGGAATTGTAACACAGGTTACCATTTTGCCCGAACTAAAGCTTGGAATCATCGTGTTAACCAACCAACAATCGGGTGCAGCCTTTAATTCCATTACCAATTCAATTAAAGATGGCTATCTGGGCATTAAAGGTCAGGATCGCGTTAAAACCTATAATGATAACAGACTCAGAAATGAAAAACAGGCCAATGAAATGGTGGCCAAAGTTTGGAATGATATTGCTGCCCAGCAAAAACTGACCACAGCCAAACCGGATAATAAAAATTATTACGGTACTTTTCACGATGCTTGGTTTGGCGATGTAACCATTAGCGAAGTAAATGGCAAAATGCATTTTCAGGCTAAAAATGCACCTAAATTAAAAGGCGATATGACTTACTACAAGGGCAATACTTTTATTGTGAAGTGGTACGACAGAAGTTTGGATGCCGATGCCTTTGTTAATTTTGGTTTAGATAACAATGCGCAGGCTGATGGATTTAAAATCGAAGCCATTTCGCCATTGACTGATTTTAGTTTCGATTTTCAGGACCTTGACTTTAAAAAGACCGATAAAAAATAACCTAACCAATTATACACATACAGATGAAAACATTATTAAGAACAAGTATTTTACTAAGCTTTTGCTTAATTGCATTAACCTCAATGACATTTAAACCAAAACGGATTATCTTTTTCGGCGATTCGATTACCCAACAGGGCGTTTCTAAAAACGGATATGTAACACTCATTAAAAAATCACTCGATTCTACCAAATACGACGTAATTGGAGCTGGAATTGGTGGGAATAAAGTTTACGATTTATACCTGCGCTTAGAAGATGATGTGTTAAATAAGAAACCTGATTTGGTGGTTATTTATGTAGGCATTAATGATGTTTGGCATAAGCAATCCTCTCATACCGGAACAGACTACGATAAATATTTAAAGTTTTATCAGGCCTTGATCAACAAAATTCAGGGAGTGGGAAGTAAAGTGGTATTAGTTACACCATCCGTTGTGGGAGAGAAAAAAGATGGCACCAATGAACTGGACGCCGATTTGAATAAATATGCCGAAGGAATTAGAACGCTGGCCGCAAAAAATAACCTTCCTGTATGCGATTTAAGGAAGATTTTTGCAGAATATGAAGCAAAAAATAATCCAGAAGATAAAGAAAAGGGAATTTTAACCGTTGATAGGGTGCACTTAAACGAAACCGGTAATAAATTGGTTGCCGATGAGTTATTGCCTTTGGTAAAGTAAGCCAAGTCGTCATTGCGAACCGAAGCAAGGTGTTGAGTGATGGAGTGAAGCAATCTTTCCTGTGGTGATAACTAATTGAGAGTAAATAATAGTATGAAAGATTGCTTCGTCGTACCTCCTCGCAATGACGATAATCAGTGGCCGTCATTGCGAACTGAAGCAAGAGTGTTGTGTAGTGGAGTGAAGCAATCTTTCCTGTGGTGATAACTAATTGAAAGGAAATAATAGTATGAAAGATTGCTTCGTCGTACCTCCTTGCAATGACGATAATCAGTGGCCGTCATTGCGAACTGAAGCAAGAGTGTTGTGTAGTGGAGTGAAGCAATCTTTCCTGTGGTGATAACTAATTGAAAGGAAATAATAGTATGAAAGATTGCTTCGTCGTACCTCCTCGCAATGACGATAATCACTGGCCGTCATTGCGAACTGAAGCAAAGGTATTGTGTAATGGAGTGAAGCAATCTTTCTAGTACAACGTTAATCTAAATTATAAAAATGGAAAGAGGTGGAACGGTTTACATTATAACTAATTATACCCATACCACGTTATATACTGGAGTTACTTCAGATATTGTGTTTAGAATGAAAGAACATAAAGTAAAAGAATATCTTAATTCTTTTTCGGCTAAATACAACACGGATAAACTTGTTTACTTTTGTTCTTACGATTCCATAGAGGAAGCAATCGCAGAAGAAAAGAGAATTAAAGGTGGAAGCAGGAAAAAAAAGATAAAATTAATAGAAGCTATGAATCCAGAATGGAAGGATTTATGGGAAATAGTGAAGGAATGGTAAAACTACTTTTTATCGTCATTGCGAACTGAAGCAATGGGCTGTGCTATAGAGTGGTGCAATCTTTTCTGTATGATAACGAATTGAAATTAATATAATAGCATGAAAGATTGCTTCGTCGTACCTCCTCGCAATGACGATAATCAGTTGCCGCCATTGCGAACCAAAGTAATGGCAAAGCGATAGAGTGAAGCAATCTTTCCTGTGGTGATAACTAGATTGGTGATAAAATAATAGCATAAAAGATTGATTTGTTCTGTTTCCTCGCAGTGACGATCAATAATAGGTATGATAAACCGCGAAACGATAGATAAGATAATGGATACCGCCCGCATTGAGGAGGTAGTTGGGGATTTTGTGCACTTAAAAAAACGCGGAACCAGTTTAATTGGGAATTGTCCTTTTCATGGCGAAAAAACACCTTCGTTTCACGTTTCGGTAACCAAGGGTATTTACAAGTGCTTTGGTTGTGGTAAAGGTGGCGATTCGGTACGCTTCATTATGGATCATGAAAAATATTCATATCCAGAAGCCCTTAAGTTTTTAGCCAACAAATACAATATAGAAGTAGAAGAAGCCGAATTGAGTCCGCAGGATGCAGAAGCTCAAAGCGCTAAAGAAAGCCTTTATATTGTATCGCAGTACGCAAGTGCCTTTTTTGTAAAACAACTTTGGGAAACTGAAGAAGGAAAGGGGATTGGGCTGAGCTATTTTAAAGAACGTGGCTTTAGAGAAGATATCCTCAAAAAATTTGAAGTTGGTTATTCTCCAGATGTATGGGATGCCTTAACCCAAAGTGCTACCAATGCAGGCCACAATTTACCCTTTTTAGAGGCTACCGGCTTATCCATTAAAAACGATAACGGAAAAATTTACGACCGTTTCCGTGGCCGGGTGATGTTTCCCATCCATAACTTTACTGGGCGGGTTATCGGTTTTGGGGGTAGAACCTTAAAAACCGATAAAAATGTTCCCAAGTATGTAAACTCACCCGAAAGTGAAATTTACCATAAATCGAATGTGCTTTATGGTTTGTTTCACGCCAAAAAGGCCATCCGCGATTTAGATAACTGTTACCTTGCAGAAGGTTATGCAGATGTGCTTTCGGTACACCAGGCCGGGATTGAAAACGTTGTTGCCTCATCAGGAACATCATTAACCGTTGAACAGATTAAGCTGATTGGCCGTTTTACCCAAAATATTACCATTTTGTTTGATGGTGATGCAGCCGGAATAAAAGCTTCTCTCCGTGGTTTAGATATGATCCTCGAAGAAGGCCTAAACGTAAAAATCGTTTCTTTCCCTGATGGGCATGACCCCGATTCGTATATGCACCATGTTGGGGCGGGCGCCTTTAAAACTTATCTCGAGCAGAACCGTAAAGATTTTATCCTGTACAAAGCAAACGTACTGCTTAAAGATGCAGGCGATGATCCAATCAAAAGAGCTGGTATTATCCGCGATATTGTAGAGAGTATTGCCAAAATACCCGATCCCATAAAAGCATCGGTTTTTATCCGCGAATGCAGCAGCTTACTCGAAATAGATGAACATATTTTATTGGGTGAGCTGAATAAAATGCGTTCGGCCAAGCTTAAAAAGAACTTAGAAAGTAACCAAAGAGGCCATCAATCAGGTGCGCCAAAACAATCTTTTTCTTCCTATTCTTCAGGCCCTCCAGAACCACTTGGTCCACCAGATGATTTGTGGGACGATAGCGCCGGTCCTATGGGTTACGAGCCGCAACAGCCTGTTAAAGAAGAAGAGCATCAGGAAAAGGAGATTGTGCGTTTGTTACTCACTTTCGGGCATGAGTTTGTGAACTGGGATAAAATTGACGATATGTATATTGGCCCGTTCATTATGCAGAATTTGGCCGACGTAGAATTTGATGATCCCTTATGCAAGAAAATTATTGATTATTATAAATCAGAGATCGATAACGGACGGTTGCCAACAGCTAACCATTTTATCACCCACCAAGAACGTGAGATTGCCGATTTAGCCATAACCTTATCAACATCAGAACATGCTTTAAGCGAAAACTGGTTAAATAAGCACCTCATTTATGTAAAGGATGAAACAATGAACCTAAAAGCCACTATATTGGGCGGTATTTTTCACCTTAAAAAACGTAAAGTGGAAAAGATATTGATGAACCTTTTAAAAGAAATAAAAGAAGAAAAGAACGAGGATAACCAAATGATTTTGATGCAACGTTATGGCGTAATTAAAGGCGTGGAACGTGAAATCTCGAAATTCTTGGGATCAGTTATTGTTAAATAAAATGATTAATTGAGAGAAGGATTTAATAACTGAACGAGAGAATGATTGAATGACTGAATGGGGGAATGATAGCGTGTTAGTGGTAATTTGATGTTTATTCAGCTATTAAATCCAAGTCATTCACTTGTGATTTAAAATTTAGCCATTCAATCATTCACTAATTCAAAATTCACTCATTCAACAGCTCACTCATTCAAAATTCAATAATTACAGCATATGGCGCTTCACAACGATTTGGGCCGGGAGGGCGAAGGTATTGCAAAACTGTATCTCGAAGATAATGGTTACGAAATATTGGACGAAAACTGGACCCATGGCAAGGCTGAAGTAGATCTGATTGCTTATAAAAACGGGATTATGGTCTTTGTAGAAGTTAAAGCCCGTAGCTCGGTAGCTTTTGGCGAGCCCGAAGATTTTGTGCACAAAGCGAAACAGGTGCAGATGGAGCTTGCCGCAAACGAATATATTGAGATTATGAACCATCAAAATGATATCCGTTTTGATATTATTGCAGTTACATTTACAAAAGATAAAAATTATACATTAAAACATGTAGAAGATGCTTTTTGGCCTGAAGATTAATTTGATTAAAAAAATCGCATTTGTTGGCGTTGCATGTGCATTAGTGAGTTCATGTAAAAACGATGCCGTAACCAGTTACCGTAACTTTATTTCGCCAATGATTGGCCAGAATATCCCATCGGGCAATGAATTTGAAGTTAAAGTACAGTTTGGGAACGAACCTAAGGTAGATTCGGTAATTTACCTATTGGATACGGTTAAAATTGTTTCAAAAACTGATACATTAAGCGTTAAGTTCAAAACCGAAGGACTAAAACTGGGCAACCATTTGTTAACCGCTAAAATATACAGTGCCGGAAAATTAGAAGACATAACCTCCAACATCAATGTATTGGCTGCCAACGCTCCTGTAGAATATGGTTATAAGGTAATTAAAACCTTGCCGCATGATACTTCTTCGTATGTAGAAGGATTGGAATATCACGATGGCTTCTTTTATGAAAGTGCTGGCGATTATGGTCACTCGAGCCTGCGGAAAGTAGAGCCGGCAACAGGTCAGGTATTGCAAAAAACCGATCTGGATAAGCAGTATTTTGGAGAAGGGATTACTTTAATTGGCAATAAGATTATCCAGCTTACCTACCGCGAAAAAGTTGGCTTTGTATATGATAAAAGCACATTTAAGAAACTATCTGAATTTGCATACACTACAGGTAGAGAAGGCTGGGGTTTGGCATTTAACGGCGAAAAAGTATTCAATACGGATGGTTCCAACACTATATTTTTCCTGAATAAAGATAATTACCAAAAAATTGGTTCAATTGATGTCTTTGATGATAAAGGCCCGATCCAAAACCTGAACGAGCTGGAATACATTGATGGTAAAATTTATGCAAATGTATATACCACCAATAATATCCTCATTATTAACCCTGAAAATGGAGCGGTAGAAAGCAAAATAGATTTATCTGGTTTACTGCCTGCCGATTACTTTAAAACTGAAGACGAAAAGGCCAATAACGTGTTAAACGGAATTGCCTACGACAAGGCAGGAAAAAGATTGTTTGTAGCCGGTAAAAAGTGGCCACATATTTTTCATATTGAGCTGGTAAAGAAGTAGTTAAAGGGATTGGAGATTTCTATAAAAGGTAGCAATTCCAAAATAGATCTCTCCACTACCATCGACAAAACCAATAAAAAAATCGTCATCTCGATCCGATAGCTATCGGATGCAGCGCAGCGGAATGGAGAGATCTATTGGTAAAGATTTCTCGACTACATTATATTCCGCTCGAAATGACGATCTCTGGGGAATTGTAATTCGTATTGTTTATGCAATAAATCCGAACCCAGAACGGCAGATTTTTTAAAAAATACCATCATGCTGACGAAGTGATATATTTAATCCATTACTAATCCTTTTTTTTCGGTTCGTCTAAATAACCGTTAAAAAGTATAGGCTGTTTGTTGATGCTACTGGCGGTTAAAGAAGCATATCCATTGGTTGATATGTTGATGGTAAACCGGTAGTTCTCTCTTTTAACATCTTTGGTATTGATCAGGATGGTATAAGCACCTTTTTTATTTTTAGATTCTGTATAGGTAAAATCTTTTGACGTGAATTTAATTCCACCTTGGCTTGGGTCCATCGGTGCCGAAAATGATCTTCCATAGTAAGGCAGGTAAGCCACAACACTGTCTTTGGTTACCCTTACATCATATTGCGACCCAGAAAGGTTGATTGAGGCGCCGCCCTGTCCACCGGGCATCATGTTCAATACCTTCGAAATATCGTTGTTCGACATGGGCATGGCTGAGTTGGCAACAAAAACATAATTTTTATCCGCTACGATTTTTACCGTAGTTTCTTTATCGGTTTGGGCAAAAGATTGAATCCCGATAAAAAGAAGGGATAGGCCCAATATTAAATTTAAACGTTTCATAATGTGTGTTTTAAATGTGTTATAATTTAAAGATGCACAGATACGGAATATTCCATAATAGTGCCAAAAATGAAATGCTTAGTAAATTTAAGAAATTAGTTTTTATATAAGGGATTAACCCCTTCTGAATAAGTTGATTTATACAATGGATTACCTTTTTCATTTGCCGAGGCGCCAAATGCGGTGAATTTATACGTTCCGGCAGCGATGTTATTCAATTCTATTTCACCGCTTTCATTTGTAATTACAGTAATTAAATTTCCACCTGGGTTTTTGCCGCCCTTTACAATAATTCCGCCAATGGGCGAACCGGCCACGCGCGAGTTCGGGTTGCTTGTAGGTACTGAAATGATAAATTTATAATTGCCCGCTGTGGCATTGTTGAATTCAATTTCACCCTTTTCATTGGTCGTTAAATTTACCATGCTTCCACCAGGGTTTTTACCACCTTTTACAACAATACCACCAATGGGCTGGCCCGCTACAAAACTTACCTCGCCAGTAGTAACGTTCAGTTTGCCCTTTATCGATTTCATAATGCAGGGGAAATGCGATTCGGGATAGTTTAATTTGCAGTAATCGCAATAATGCCCTTCGGGAGCTGCTGTTTTAAGCTGTACGGGTGCAGTTTCTTTAATTATAGTTGATGTTTGTGTAGCAGTTCTATTAACCTGTGCAAAAACGGTGAATGATATACATAGCAGAAATACTGCTAGAGCAGCACGTTTATTCATAATATTTGATTAGAAAGATAAAATTAATCAAAAAATACCGCTATTGCCAGTTTTTAACAAGTGAAGGTGGTAATGCCTTGTTTTATTGCATTTTCTTTTTGGATGCTTTTGCAAAAGGATTGAAAGCCAGCGCAAGGTTAACCCAAAAATTTAGCTCATCATTTCTTTCCAGTACATCTTCCGATACAGAAATATAGCCTTTCATTGGTCTGCCGCCCATTACCATCTGTTCCCAGCCATCTTTATTGGATAGGCTTTCCAAATCGTTTGGGTTGAGCCGAACCATTATGCCATTTTTAGAAACGCCGATGCACATTTTGCCATTTACCATAAAAACCAATCCCGTGAACATCAGTTTTTCTTCCACATCCTCTATATGCATTAAACGTTCTGCAATGCGAAGGGCAAGGCTTTCATTGTAAGTTCTCATGGTGTAAAATTAGCCATCATTTTTTCGCGTGCCATATTTGATACCTGTAGCCTGAAAGTATTTTCTAATTAGCTCGTATTTATCGTCGCAAAATTCTCCCGTCTTTATTTTTTCTGAGCTTTCTTTCCTTTTATGGCATGCAAAACAGATCTCAATATATTCGGCTATTAAGCCATCTTCATCTAAGAATACAATTGCATTTCGGGGCTCATAACAGCTATATCCACGTGATTCTGCTATCAGTAATCCTTTGTAGCTTTTGGTGGATGTATAGCCAAAGTTATAGAGCACATCGGTAAGTTTATCAACTTCCAGTGCCGATAATATTTTCTTTTCTTTTAATCTTGTTAAATCTAATTTTTGGTTTTTTTCCAGTAATGCGTGGTGAAATTCTTCCTTAATTGAAGGGTTGATAGGTGCTTTTGTGGTATCGGTATAAACAATCTCGTCCCTTGGCTCTGGTAGTTCGAAGGCTATCAGCATAACCTTTTTATAGCGGCTAAATGGAAAAAATTTTAACCGCTCTACAGGCGAATATTTGTTCTGATACTTGCAAACCATGCGTTTTTCTAAAACAGCATAGTCTGCCTTGGAAGGTGGCGCGATTGGAGGCAGCGCTGTAACCTGCTTTTTCTTTTGGGCGAAACCCGTAAGGCATAAAAGGCAAAAAAAGAAAGTCAATTTAGTCCAGTGCATTATAAATCCTTTATGCTTAAAATTAACGTTTAAAAGATGTTGAACAAAATAATTTCCTTAGTATCTCTATTTCAGTAAATTTGCAACATGTTGTTAAACTGCTATCAGGAAGAATTATTAGAAGCGGGATGTGATGAAGCCGGTAGGGGCTGCCTTGCCGGACCTGTTTTTGCAGCTGCCGTAATTTTGCCCAAGGGCTTTGTACTCGAAGGATTGAACGATTCGAAACAGTTATCTCACGAGCAGCGCGATTTGCTGCGGCCAATAATAGAAAAAGAAGCTTTGGCCTGGGCAGTAGCCTCCTGCGATCATGAAGAGATTGACCGGATCAACATCTTAAATGCTTCATTTTTGGCCATGCACAGGGCAATTGAGAAGTTGAATACCCAGCCGCAATACTTGGTAATCGATGGAAACCGTTTCAAAACCTACCCGCAAATTCCCCACAGTTGTATTGTAAAAGGCGATGGGAAATATTTAAACATTGCTGCGGCTTCTATTTTGGCCAAAACCCACCGCGATGAATATATGACCAATCTGCATATCGATTATCCGCATTACAACTGGCAAAAAAACAAAGGTTATCCAACCATTGCACACCGTAAAGCCGTTATCGAAATCGGACTATCGCCTTTTCACCGCAAAACTTTTAATGTTAGCGATCCACAGTTAGAACTGTTTTCAAAAAACGCCTAAAATTTCGTATTTTCACCACATTGTGAAAATACTGTTAATTACTAAGCGGGTTCCCTTTCCGCCAAATAGTGGTTATCCGATTGTGGTTTATAATACCATAAAAGGCCTGCTGCAACTTGGTGCTGATATTACTTTGTTTAGTCTTAACCCCATCAAAGGGAGAATCGATATTGAAGATATTTATGATCCTATTTTTGAGCAGATCAAATACCACACCCACGATCTGGATACCGATGTAAACATTTGGTCGGCCTTTTTCAATATTTTCACCAACGAATCTTATAACGTATCGAGGTATTACAGTGAAGATGCAGCGAAGCAGCTCGAAAACCTGTTGCGCGAAAATGCATTCGACATTATCCAGTTTGAGGGCTTATTTGTGGTGCCTTACCTGGATGTTGTTAAAGCCAACAGCAACGCAAAACTGATTTACCGTGCCCATAACATTGAATTTACCCTTTGGGAGCGCCTCTCGCATTCAGAAAAGTTTCTGATCCGCAGAAAATACCTTGCCTTTCTGGCGCAAAGGTTAAAAGCCTACGAAACAGATCAGATTAACCGCTTCCATCAGATTTTTGCCATTAGCGAGCCCGACAGGCAGAGCATATTGAGGTTTGGTTGCGAAATTCCGATGTCGGTTTTTCCCGTGGCTATCGATCTGGAAAAATATAAAGTTGATAAAAGCAAAACCAGTTTTCCTACACTTTTTCATTTGGGTGCAATGGATTGGCGGCCAAACCAGGAAGGTTTAGAATGGTTTTTGGACGATATATGGCCGGATATTGAGAAATTAAATAAAGACCTCCGCTTTTACATTGCTGGAAAGAACATGCAGAAACACTTTTTCGAATACGACTCGGAAAATCTAATTGTAGAAGGAGAGGTTTTTGATGCGGTAGAATTTATGAACTCTAAGGCCATCATGATTGTGCCCTTAATTTCGGGTACCGGCATGCGCGTAAAAATTATTGAGGGCATGGCCATGAAAAAATGCATCATTGCCACAACTACTGCCGCCGAAGGAATTAACTGCAAGCATGGTCACGATATTTTGATTGCCGATTCTGCCGATGAATTTTACCGCTCTATTTTACAGTGCATCATTAACCCCAAACGCTGGATGGAAATTGGGGAAAATGCACGTAAAACCGTCGAAAATGACCACGGTGTTAATTTAATTTCTTCTAAAATGCTTAAAATTTACCAAGAGTTGGTGGGTATTTAGAGGCATTTAACTGGCCCTAAATTTTTCAGCTCCGTGCATTAGATTATTCGATGCGCAAATAACTTCAGCATAAGGTATGGAATTACAAAACTTCTCTATATCCTTTAAAATTAACCTCCAAATTTTACCTTTTTCTTAGTACTTTTGGCGCCAACTATATATTAAGAATGAAAAATACCGCATTAACAGAAAAACACATCGCTTTAGGCGCTAAAATGGTTCCATTTGCAGGTTATAATATGCCTGTTACTTACGAGGGTATAAATGCAGAGCATGCAACTGTTCGTAACGGTGTAGGTGTTTTCGATGTAAGCCACATGGGCGAATTTATCCTTAAAGGCGAAAATGCATTAGATCTTATTCAGCGCGTAACCAGTAACGATGCTTCAAAATTATATGATGGAAAAGTTCAGTATTCTTGTCTTCCTAACCAGGATGGTGGAATAGTTGATGATCTTTTGGTTTATCGTTTAGATGAGAAAACCTACATGTTGGTGGTAAATGCCTCTAATATTGAGAAAGATTGGAACTGGATCCAACAGTTTAATACCAATGCTGTAGAAATGCACAACATTTCTGACCAGACCTCTCTTTTTGCAATCCAAGGGCCTAAAGCTGCCGATGCATTACAGAGTTTAACTGATGTTAATCTGGCATCGATGGAGTATTATACTTTTGTTAAAGGCACCTTTGCCGGTGTGGATAACGTGGTGATTTCTGCTACAGGATACACTGGTGCTGGCGGTTTTGAAATTTATTTCGAAAATCAATATGCCGATCAGATCTGGGATGCCATTTTCGAAGCTGGTGCTGCATACAACATTAAACCAATTGGTTTGGGTGCCCGCGATACCTTACGTTTAGAAATGGGTTTCTGCCTGTACGGAAATGATATCGACGATACCACTTCGCCAATTGAAGCAGGTTTAGGATGGATTACCAAATTTTCTAAACCTTTTACCAATTCTGAAGCATTATTGGCGCAAAAAGAAGCGGGTATTAAAAACAAACTGGTTGGTTTCGAAATGATTGACCGTGGTATTCCACGTCACGATTATGAAATTGCTGATGCGGAAGGAAATATTATTGGTAGGGTAACTTCTGGTACACAGGCTCCTTCTTTACAAAAAGCAATTGGTATGGGCTATGTTGCTAAAGATTTCGCCAAAGAAGGAACTGAGGTTTTTATCAATATCCGCAATACACCGATTAAAGCAAAAGTGGTTAAATTCCCTTTTTATAAATAGAGATTTACGTTTAGTGCAGCACTATTTTTGGACTGATGAGACCGGAAGAAAATAAATATAATGAGCTGCTCTATCAAATTGGATCTGCATTACAAACGGCCAAGCAGAATGCAATAAAGGCAATTAATATCGAACTTATAATTGCCAATTGGAAAGTTGGACGTTACATTGTTGATTTTGAACAGCATGGTAAACAAAGAGCCGAATACGGGAAAGAGTTATTGGTAACACTTTCTGCAGATTTAAAAGTGAAATTTGGTAAAGGGTTTAGCCGATCAAGTTTGCAGCTGATGCGCTTGTTCTATATACACTACCCTAAATTTCAACCTTTAGTCGACAAAGATTTAATTCGCCAGACAGTGTCTGGCGAATTCTCAAAAAGCCAAACACCGTCTGGCATTTTTTTAAGTTGGAGCCATTACGCAGAACTGTTAACCATTTCTGATGAACTGGCTAGAAGCTTTTATGAAACACAAGCCATAAACGAAAACTGGAGTTTCAGAGAAATGAAACGGCAAATCGATTCTGCCCTATTTCAAAGATTGGCGCTAAGCAAGGATAAAGATGGCGTAATGGCATTGGCTGAAAAAGGACAGGTTATTGATAAATCGGACGATTTAATTAAAGATCCTTATATTTTTGAATTTTTAAACATCCCCAAAGGAAGCGTCATTAAGGAATCTGGACTAGAGAAAAAACTTATTGATAATCTGCAGAAATTTCTTTTGGAATTAGGCAAAGGTTTCTCATTTGTAGCTAGACAGTTTAAAATAACGGTTGATAATGAGCACATGTTTGTTGATATCGTGTTCTATCACCGCATATTAAGGTGTTTTGTATTGATTGATTTAAAAACGAAAAAAGTTAAACATCAGGATATTGGTCAAATGAATTTTTACCTCAACTATTTTAAGCACGAAGAAAATGTTGAGGGCGATAATGACCCCATAGGAATTATCATTGCTGCCGATAAAAACGAGTTTTTGGTTAAGTATGCTACCGGTGGACTGTCGAATAAAATCTTTGTATCCAAATATCAACTCTATTTACCTGATCAAAAACTGTTGGAAGAAAAGGTAAAAGAAATTATTAACGAATAAAATATCGAATATGTCAAAAAAAATAGAAGTATGCTTAACACCAGCCTTGATCGATTTGTACGATATTGAGCAGAGCATAGTGGTGGTGATCGATATTTTAAGGGCTACGAGTTCCATTACTTACGGAATAGACAATGGCGCCGAAGCAATTATCCCAGTTGCCAATGTAGAAGATTGTTTAAATTATAGCGACAAGGGTTTTTTATTGGCTGCCGAAAGGAATGGGGAGGTGGTTAAAGGATATGATTTTGGCAATTCGCCTTTTTCTTATACCAAAGAGAAAGTAGAAGGTAGAACCGTGGTATTAACTACAACCAACGGAACAAAAGCCTTGCACCTGGCGAATAAAAGAGCATTTCAAGTGGTTATTGGTTCATTCTTAAATTTGGATACGCTATGTGATTATCTCCAAAAACAGGATAAAAACGTACTGTTATTGTGTGCAGGCTGGAAAGATCAGTTTAACCTGGAGGATACTTTATTTGCAGGTGCTGTGGTAAATAAGCTTCGCCAAAATTTTGAACACTTCGACGATTCGAGCGTAGCCGCTGAAGACCTGTACCTGCTTGCTAAAAACGATTTAAGAAAATACCTGCATAAATCATCACATAGCCACCGTTTGGCTCAATTGAACATTGAAGAAGATGTTGTCTTCTGCCTACAGTTAAATATTTGCAACGCCATTCCGGTTTTAGAAGGAGAGCGCTTAGTTGCTTTGAAACACTAAAACTTAAAAGCTGAAATTCACACCCAATGCAATTGTATTTTGGTTAAAGTTTGCCCCGTTAAACTGTGTTTCCTCTGTAGGTTTGTTAATGAAATAAGCTTTATCAACCCCAGTGTAGGTTTTAATATGGTTAATTTTATAATCAAGTTCCAATTGTAAGCTTTTATTTAAGGGTATAGATAAATTAACATTTCCGTTTAAGGCAAAAGAGTTGGCATCATGTGTAAAACTAACCGGCTTAACAAAACTTGGAATTAAATTCCAGTTGGCTTTAGCCGAATAGGTGTAAAAACCACTTAAAATACCTGCCGTTACTGTAAACAGCTTGGCTTTAAAAGCAGCCTCAAAGCCAAAGTTAAAACCCTTGTACCGGGTTTGATAGGTCGAGTTTAAACCTGCACTTTCAGGATTATTGGCACTTTCTAATAAATAAAACTTATGCCCTTTGTAAGATAGGCCTATCACTGGATCAAGACTGAACTGTTCAGCTTTTAAAATGGTATAACTGAGCTGTAAATCAGTATTAAACAGATAGCCTTTATCCGCATTAAGCAGGTCAAAATAAAAGGCGTTCTGTCGGTTATCATCCGCATAATCAGTATCTTCTGCCTCACCTTTGCTGATATTGCCATATTGGTTAAGTGTTTTAATGTGCAGGCGTTCGGTAATGTTATATTTAACATCAAGGCCAAATGCTGGTCCTTTAAGCTTATCCCAAATCAGTTCTGATAAAACATTGGGGCTGGTACCTGAACTATTGCCGGCAATAGACCAATCAAATTTTGATAATTGATAGCCAACGTAAGGTTTTATGTTCCATTTGGGGCTTGTATTTTGCGCCGATGCGATATGGCTTAACGTTGAGGCAATGAAGAAAACAAAAAAAAGTTTGCGGAAAGAAATCCGTAAAGCGATTGGCATATATTTTAAATTTGTTGATGTAAAATACGCATAATGGCTTAAGTGCCACTATGCGTAAAATATTATTTTTTAAAACGGATATACAGAGGCAATAAATGATTTATCTGTTGGCGATAAAACGGTGTTCCATCCCACTTCAAAATCGCCTATAGTTAATTCATTTGGAACCGAATAATGCATAATAGAGTATTTATCATATGCACTATAATTGGTTTGGGTTGTACTGTATTTGGCAAACAGGTTATTGTCTACATCTGCTTTAGTCCAGTAATTTGGCGCAGCTGCGTAATAAGCATATACAGCTGGTTTATCCCACGGAATAGCCACTAATGGGTGCTGATGCTCATGGATCAAACCTAATGCATGACCAAATTCGTGTATTACCACACGGCTGTATTCACTATCGGCTGTAGTTGAAGTAAGCCATCCGTAATTCATCGTAGCACCGGTACTTGGTGTCGATTTTCCAATGTACGACCATGATCCATCTCCGCTCACAAAACTTACTCTGATTTTAGCGGTATTATCGTTGGTTACGAAATTGAATTTAATGTTTGCATAGCTTTCCCATTGTTTGGCAAACTGTATTACCTTGGCTCTAATGGCCGCAGTGCTTCCATTTAAACTTACTTTAATGGTCGATCCGTTTGGCCATTTAGTTGATTTGATAACGGCGCCCCTTGGTGTGGTTCCATCCAAAGTTCTTTCAGTACAGATTTGGATATCACCAAGAGGGTTAACACTTAATTTTTCAGGTTGGTCTAGCGTTGCTGTGTCGGTTGGTTTTTCTTTTTTACAAGAATAAAGTACAGCAGTAAAGGCAAGGGCGATAAATAACGCCTTGTTTGATTTTAATAAATTCATGTTTTAGGTTTTTTAGGTAAAAATTAATGATCTGTGTTTTCGATTGGAAATCAAGTTAGAAAATGGTAAACACAGGGATTCTCCGCCGTTGCTGGAGAACAAGAAGTTTGAAAAACATAGACTGACGTTTAGGTTAAATACCTCATTTTTCGAGAAGTATAATCCTAAAGTAAAATAATATTACATTACTTGCAAGAGAAATGTAATATTTTTATTGCATAAGTGTAGTTTTTACACTTATTTTTATTGATCAAAAAGAAGTCTATTTTGTAGTATTAATTACATATGTAAGTTTGGCCTTACGATTGTTTATTTGGTAATCAAATCGGAGATGGTAGGACTGTTTTTAATGGTTTTTAAAGCTTCTTCGTGCGCCAGCCAATAAATATCTTCAGCACGTTTCATGTCAAAGGTGCTAATGGCCCCTAAACCCTTTGGCTCTATGAGTACATTGCAGAATTTTGCCTTTCTTTCCATATCGTGATTGATGGACATGATACCTGCACGGCCCATTAAATTGGTAATGCCTGTAATTTTATCAACAGGTTTAAGGTGGTTGCAGGATGAGCCGATAATAAAATCGCAATCCTCCATTAAAGGTTCAACCGGGAAATTGTTTAAAATTCCGCCATCTACATACATCTGGCCATCAATCATAATCGGTTTAAAAATGCCCGGTATACAGCTCGAAGCATGTATAGCCCTGATTAGGGGACCCTTGGTGAAATAAACCAATCGCCCCTCGCTAAAATTAACGGCAGCAATGGTTAGCGGTATCTTCAATTTCTCGATGGCATCATCAGGAAAGTATTCTTTTAAAATTAAGGAAGTGTTTTCAATATTGATCAATCCTAAAGAACCCACAGCCGGGCGCACAAAACGCCACAATTTGGTTCGAAGGAAAATATTCAAACCTTCTTCCGGATCTATACCGGCTGCAAAAAAAGATCCAGCAATGGCTCCAGCACTTGTTCCGCTAATATGGCTAAAGGTTATACCCAAATTACTAAAAGCCTTTAACACGCCTAAATGTGCAATTCCCCTTATGCCCCCACCTGATAATACAATGCCAACTTTCATCTTTTTGCTTAATCTTTTGAATTGGTTAATCGGTTAACTGTAAACTGATAACTGCCAACTATTTCTGTTGCTTAGGTTTGTACTTCGATTGATTTAAAATTTTCTGTGCATCCTGGTCGGCCATTAACTGCTGTAAGCTTACGTCAGGATTTTCTTTCATGTACTGTTTTACAATCTGCCAGCCGGTCCATACACCCAATTTTGGTGCCGAGTCTCTGTTTTCGCCCAAACCAGGGGTAAAAGGCCCTTCCGAAAGAAATACCTGTATCTTTTGGTAGTCGGTTTCGAACAGGTAATTGTTTTCTAAAAAATAGGCCCAAATATCCCCTTCAAAATTCTTTGCCCAATCCAGCTGTTGTTGGGTATAACCTATTTTTGTCGAATCGGGCATGTGCTCTGGCAATACCTGATCAAGAAAATAAAGGATCTTGCCCTGAAAAATCATTTTGGATAGCAGTGTTCTGTTTTCATCAGGCTCTGCAAACAGTTCCTCATGCGCGTAAGTTTCGGCTACCCGGGGCACAATATATTCGGGCGCAAACCTTCTCGAAAGATATAAGGGAACACTCTGCACAATGGCTTTGTAAAATTTACTGTCTTTTCCCAGAAACATATCCAGTCCAATGCCCAGGTAATTGTCGCCAACCGGCATCTGATAGGCAAAGCCAGAGGCAAAAGAGATAAATTTTGGAATTTTAGCTTTGGGATAATAGTGTTTAATGTATTTGAAAGTTTCATTTAATCCATCTTCCTGTGCTTTTAAGTTGGGGAAAACACTATCAACCTCTTTGGTTAAATCGGTATAGGCCTGGTCGCGGTATAAATTGGCCAGTGTTTCTGTATTGCTGTACTTGCTATCTAAAATCCGGTGTAAAAAGTCATCGTAAAACAAACCATAGTGCGTACTTAACTGCTTATCAGTTTCGATGGGGTTTTTGTTTTTTCCGGCAAATAGCTCGTTATCAAATCTTTCAATTTTAATATCAACCTGTATATTGCTCACATCTGGGCGGTTACTTTGCTTACAGGAAATAAATGCAATGGCAAAAAGAAAAATTAGATAAATTTGCCGGTGTTTTACGTTATACATCATGTACAACAAATATATATAAACAGCTATAGCATGAAAAGAATATCGGCCATTTTAATTTTATCATTTTTAAGTATAGGCGCCTGGGCACAAAATTCGGTATTAACGGGTTATGGTTTTAGGCTGGGTTTAACCGCAACCCCTACCATTGGCTGGATTAAGCCCGAGCAGGGCAAAACAGATGGAGTGGCACTGGGCTTTTCTTACGGCTTAATAGGCGATTTTAACTTTGCACCCAATTATAGTTTCGCAACAGCCTTAACCATCACATCCATTAATGGTAAAAGTACCGAGGCTAATGTTTTACCTTATTATGTGGCCAGTAGCAGTACGGCACCAAAAGCATACGATTTAAAATATATGCTGCAATATGTAGACTTGCCGCTAACCATAAAGTTAAAAACAGTTAAGGCCGATGGAAAACGCTGGTATGGCCAGTTCGGATTATCGAATTCAATTAACATCAGTGCTAAACAGGATGCTGTAACAAGCGGAAACGTTGTGGGCGATAATTTGAATGTATCGGATAACATTAAATTTTACCGTGCCGGGTTAATTATTGGCGGCGGCGGCGAATTTGATATTTCTGGCAATACCAGTATCGTTGCAGGTTTAACTTTTAATAACGGTTTTACTAATATCGTAACAGATAAAGCCAGAAACGTTAAAAATCATTATCTCGCACTAAATTTCGGTGTGTTCTTTTAAAGCCAATACTAAAATCTATATAATTGCTTCTTGATACTTGCTACTCTACACTTGCTACCCTTAACTATATACTCTTTACCCAAAACTTACTCTTGATACGATAAACCATGAAAATAGCGCTAGCCCAACTCAATTACCACATCGGAAACTTTGAGGCAAATGCCAAAAAAATAACGGAAAACATTCAATTGGCAAAAGATAAAGGGGCCGACTTGGTTGTTTTTGCTGAGCTGGCCATCTGCGGTTATCCGCCTAGGGATTTTCTGGAATTTGATGCGTTTATTTTGCTCTGCGAAACAGCTGTTCAGGAAATTGCCAAGCACTGTGCCGATATTGCCTGCATAGTTGGTTTGCCTATTAAAAATGATGTATTACAGGGGAAAGACCTATTTAACGCCGCTTATTTTATTGAGGATGGTAAAGTTAAGGCAATTGTCAAAAAGGCACTCTTACCTACTTACGATGTGTTTGATGAGTACCGTTATTTCGAACCCGCTACGCAGTTTAGCTGTATCCATTTTAAGGGGAAAAAGATTGCGCTGACCATTTGCGAAGACCTTTGGAATATAAACGACAATCCCTTGTATGTTTCAAATCCGATGGATGAACTGATTAAAGAAAATCCAGATGTGATGATCAACATTGCGGCTTCTCCTTTTTCATATACCCATGATGATGAACGGATAAAAGTATTGGCCGATAATGCAAAAAAATACCATTTGCCGGTATTTTATGTAAACCAGGTGGGCGCACAGACCGAAATTATTTTTGATGGCGGCTCGCTTGTTTTTGATGCCGATGGTGAAATGAAGGCCGAGATGAAATATTTTGAAGAAGACCTTCAGGTTTTTGATCTGGCTGAAATTGAAAATGTACGGAACAAATACCCGCAGCCAGAAAGGTTAACCGATATTGAACAGATACACGATGCACTGATTCTCGGCATTAAAGATTATTTCCGGAAATCGGGTTTTAGTAAAGCTGTTTTAGGCTTATCTGGCGGTATTGATTCGGCAGTAGTTTGCGCACTGGCCTGCAGGGCATTAGGAGCCGAAAATGTAATGGCCGTTTTAATGCCTTCCAAATTTTCATCCGATCATTCTGTTCAGGATGCATTAGATCTGGTAAACAATATAGGCTGTATGCACGAAATTGTGCCCATTAAAGAAGTTGCCGAAGCTTTTGATCATATACTGGCACCAGCTTTTAAAGGTCTCCCTTTTAATCTGGCAGAAGAAAACATTCAGGCCCGTATCCGCGGTATCATCAATATGGCCATGAGTAATAAGTTTGGTTATATTTTACTTAATACTTCCAATAAAAGTGAGTGTGCAGTGGGTTATGGCACTTTATATGGCGATATGTGCGGGGCAATTGGCGTAATTGGCGATGTGTATAAAATGCAGGTTTTTGAGCTTGCAAGGTACATCAACAAGGAACGGGAAATTATTCCGATCAATACCATTGTTAAACCACCCTCAGCAGAATTAAGGCCCGATCAAAAAGATTCTGATTCATTGCCTGAGTACGAAATACTGGATAAGATCCTTTATCAGCACATTGAAAAGAAACAGGGATCGAAAGCCATTATTGCACAAGGTTTTGATGAAGCCCTGGTACAGCGGATTTTAAAAATGGTAAATATTGCAGAATTTAAGCGTTACCAAACGCCACCTATTTTAAGGGTTTCGCCCAAAGCATTCGGCATGGGCAGAAGAATTCCTATTGTTGGTAAATATATGGCCTAAACAGTTGAAAGGTTTGAAAGCTGTTAAGTTGTTGCAAGGTTAATTGTTTGTGGTTAACTGCCAACTGTAATTATCAACCGAAAGCAGATAATTGTTGAACTGTAAACGGCTATAGTGAAGTACGAAACATCTTTTCATTGATAGGTGCTTCGTACTTCAATGCAAAAAGCCTGCAATATTTATGCTAAAGTAGCATCAACTGTAATTTTGGTATTCAATAGTTTTGAGATTGGGCAGTTCTTTTCAGCATCGGCTACCAATTCATCAAATTTATCCTGGGTTAAATCCGGTACCGAAGCGGTTAATGTTAAATGCGATTCTACGATCTCACCTTTTGAAGGATCTAAGTTAATTTCGCATTGAGTTTCCAATTTGTCGGCTGTAAAGCCAGCTTCAGCCAGGTTAGCCGATAATTTCATGGTAAAACATCCGGCGTGTGCCGCTGCAATTAATTCTTCAGGATTTGTACCCACGCCTTCAGCAAAACGCGAATTGAACGAATATTGTGTATTGTTTAAAGTTGTGCTTTGAGTAGTAATGTTACCGGCACCCTCTTTAATAGAACCTTGCCAAACGGCTGTTGCATTTCTTTTCATGATCAAATTTTATTTTTGGTTGATTTTGGATTGTTTAACACCTAAAGATAAATATATGTTTGTGTAAGAAATGAAATTCTTTGTTAAGAAAAAGAAATATTATTCCTGCTTTTATTCAATCTCCGAAACCGACTCTTCCTCTGGCCTGGTTATTTTACTCCTTAACGATTGCACCAATAAAATGCCAACACCGATCATGATAGAAATATCGGCGAAATTAAATACACCGGTCTGGAAGATATAAAAATCCATGTGCATGAAATCGGTAACCGAGCCATGAACAATTCTATCATATAAATTGCCTATTCCACCGCCAATTAAGAAGCACAGCGCTATTTGCATGCTTGTTGGTAGATTGCGTTTAGCGAAAAGAAAGTATAGTCCGTAGCCTAAAAAAATCAGGGGTAGGCCTGTTAAAATAATCAACCTGAAAATATAGGGCATATCATCGCCGAGGCTCAAAAAAGCGCCGCTGTTTTCTACCCGTGTAAGTGTAAAACGGTCTTTAATGATGCTGATGTGTTCATAGTCGCTGATTTTGTTCCGTACAATCTTTTTTGATAGCTGATCACAGCCAAAATTTAAGGTTAATAGCAGGATCAATACCGACCAGCGTATGTTTTTTATTTTTTGCATAATTTTTTATCTAATAATATCGGCATCAACCGGCATATAGCCTAAGTGCCTGCTCAGCGACATTATCTGCCCTTTATGATGAAACTCGTGGGTAATTACATGGGTAAATAATTTTAAGGCATTTACTTTTAGTGCCACCCCACTTCTATCTATCTCTATTTCCTGTTGTTCATATCCGTTAAATTTTTCGATAAACAATCCGATATATTCATCCACCCGATCGAAATAGGCCTGGCAATCGCTTAGTGTCCGGTAATTTTCAAATGGTAAAAACTCCTGTTTAAAACCCAATGCCCTTTCGCCTATCCATGCGCAATAAGTTTGGCAGATGTGCACCAGCAAATTTCTGATCGAACCCCGGCCAAAAGAACTATTGTCGGTTAAAAAATCCTTTTCAGAAATCGTTCCAATGTAAGCCAAAAGGGTATTTCTTGAGGATAAAATGAAATCGTATTGTTGTTTAAGCATGGCTTGGTTTTCTGATCCATTTCCTGTATGGAATAATTAGTGCCAAAAGGATAGCTGCAATACTGAATAACTGCGCTATAATATCGCCACTTTTTACGTAAAAGGTTATTTCATCATTGAGGTGGATGTTTGCTTTTATGGCGGTCCTTGTCCACCATTTGGTGTGCTGCGTTACATCGCCCCGTTGGTTAATGAAGCACGAAATGCCGGTATTGGCCGAGCGTGCTACATCACGGTGTGTTTCAATAGCCCTGAGTTTAGCATACATTTGGTGCTGGTCTTTGCCCGATGTATTTCCCCACCAGCCATCGTTGGTAATAATGGCGATGAACTGTGCGCCATCTTTTACCTGTTTACCGATCCAATCGCCCCATAAACTTTCATAGCAAACCACAGGCGCAGCACCAATGCCACTTTGCGCATAAAGCACACTCGGTTTGTCCTGCCATCCCCAACCTCCAACGGTTCCGCCCAACTCGGCAAAAACACCATCCATAAATGAAAATACTTTAGGGAAAGGCATTTTTTCTACACCTGGTACCAGTTTTGATTTATGGTAGAATTGCACATTGGCCGAATTTTCTACCTGCATGGCCGTGTTGTAATTATCGTAAAACATGCCATCACGACTTTGCTTTGCCGAAATGGTTCTTTTATCTTCATACCATTTCACACTTTCAATTCCTGTAATCAGGGTTCCGTTTTTGTACTTATTTAAAAAGTGCTGAAGCGAAATAAAATCGGGGTTGCTGCGGATCCGATCTTCATCGGCATAGTTGGGGATTGCCGTTTCTGGCCAGATAAAATACTCTGTATCGGTTTGCCCGATTGAATCGGATAAATGTGTTAAAATCTTGATCTGCTCTGCAGGAGGAATATTTTCCAGTTTTTGATAAGGATCTATATTCGGCTGAACCACAACTACATTGCTTGTAGTGCCTTTTTGTGTAGCCGTAAAATATTTGGTTAATGAAATGGCAACCGGAACAACAATAACCAAAGCCCAGATACCCAATGCCCTATATCTTAAATATCCGCTTTGCGATTTAAGCTTTTTATACGCTTCGAAGGCCAGGATATTGCTGGCTAAGATCCAAAGTGAACCGCCATAAACCCCTGTATAATCGTACCATTGTGCCAGTTGGTGCATTCCTGCCAGGCCATTGCCCAAGGTCATCCAAGGGAAAGCCAGATCCCAGGTTTGCTGTAAGTATTCGAGTGCAATGTAAAATGATATTAAACCGAGATAAGCTAGCTTCTTATTCACAAATCTGTCCAAACGGTAGTATAGCCAGAAGGCAAAAGTCATTAAAAGTGCACCTAAGCCATAAGGGATTAATGAAATTGGCAAGGCAACAGCAGTGCCATTATAGGCGCTTATGGCATTGTAAACCCAATAAATTGAAGCGGTGTTCCAGACCAGAAAAGTTAAGCCCGCTGTTAAAAAAATCTTTTTGCCTGTTTTATTTAATCCACTTTTGCTAAGGTTCTCAACTGCGATTAACAGTGGCACCAATCCGATTAAGAGCAGGGGAGTGGTAAAGGGCATTGGCGGCCAGGCCAGCCAGAGCAGCAATGCACTTAGTAAGGCAAGCAGATAGGTTTGTTTAGATTTCATATCAAATTACTTGTCATTCTGACGAAGGAAGAATCTTAATTCGGCAGAGAGTTGACGCTATTTTTGTTTATATAAATACAATGCGACTAAATTAGGAGTGCATTGTATCAACCATTGACAGGTCCAACAGAAGAATCGTCATTTCGGTCCGATAGCTATCGGATGGAGCCAGCCGGTTTTAACCGGTGGCGTAATGGAGAAATCTATAGAGACAGATTTCTCGACTACGTTACACTTCGCTCGAAATGACGAGCCCGGAGTGGCGGTCATATATATTGTTTTACACAATAATTCTTCTTCAGCATGACAGTATTATTTACAAACTATCTAAAATATTGGCTTTTTTAGCTTCGTATTCTTCCTGGGTAATTAAATGTTTATCGTAAAGCGTTTTCAGCTTGCGCAGTTTTAAAGTGGTTTCATCTTCAGGCTCTTCTACAACTTCTGCAATTTGAATAACAGGCTGTTCAGGCTCTGGTGCCGGAATTTCGGCAAAAGGCTGTGCATTTAAGTTAATTGGCGAAGCTGTTGCACGGTTTTCTTCAAGCTTTTGCTGGCGCAACATTTCTTTGTACTCTTCTAACTGTTGGTTTGCTGCCTGGTGCAGTTTACGCGCCTGTACCTTTGGGATAAACTCGGTTACGATGTTTTCGCCGTGTTGCGGTACACAGATAAATTTAGAACCGAAAAACTCTTCTTTGAAAGAAACTTCTTTAATGCTTTTCCACGAAATATCTTTGAAGTTCATGGTCAAACCCAAATTACCAGGTTCGCAGTAAAAAATTCTTTTGTTTGAAATGGCAATGCTATCGGGCAACAAATTTACGGCAGGTTTTTTCTGTACGGCTAAATATAAAAGCTCTTCGCCTGTGGTTAAGAGATCGTTTAACTTTCCAATAACCTTTTCAACTGCCTTTGGGTCTTGTTCGTCACTAAGAAATCTATCTATGCTAATCATAATATTTTTTTGAATTGATGTGTTTATGCGCGAGGCTATTCTTCGGCATCTTCGTATTTGTTTTTGCTTTTAATATTGGGTTTCCCCGCTATGCAAATTACAAATTCTCCTTTTAAAGTATTGTTTTCAAAATGTGATTTTATTTCGGTCAAAGTGCCGCGAACGGTTTCTTCGAACATTTTCGTCAGTTCTCTGCTTACCGATGACTGCCTATCTGCCCCTAAATACTGCGCAAACTCCTCTAAAGTTTTTAATAAACGGTGCGGGCTTTCATAAAGTATAATGGTACGCTCTTCTTCTGCCAGTTTTTTAAATTTTGTTTGCCTGCCTTTTTTTACCGGCAAAAAGCCTTCAAAGCAGAAAGCATCGGCCGGAAGGCCCGAGTTAACCAGCGCAGGCACAAAGGCTGTTGCACCGGGCAAACATTCAACAGCGATATCATTTTTTATTGCCTCGCGCACGAGGAAGAAACCTGGGTCGGAAATGGCTGGTGTGCCAGCATCAGATATCAAGGCAATTTTCTGTCCTTCATTTAAAAATTTAATAATCTCCGAAGTGGCTTTGTGTTCGTTGTGCTGGTGATGGGAGAAAACCCTTTTATCAATGCCAAAATGTTTCAGCATAGGGGCGCTGGTGCGTGTATCTTCTGCCAGAATTAAATCACATTCTTTCAAAACACGGATTGCCCTAAAGGTCATATCCTCCAAATTGCCTATCGGCGTTGGTACGAGAAATAGTTTGCCATCCATTGTGTTAAGGTTTCAAGTATCAAATATCAAGCTGCGAATGGTTGAAAACTGCAAACTGAAAACTGAAAACTCTTTCTATCTTTGTAAAAAAATTAAATAATGCTGCAAGTTAACTATATCCGCGAAAATAGAGAGAAAGTTTTAGAACGTTTAAGTATCCGTAATTTTAAACAACCAGAACTGGTAGATGAAATCATTAAAATTGATGAAGACCGCCGTTCTACTCAAACTTCGTTGGATAGTATTTCGGCCGAGGCCAATGCAGCTGCCAAACAAATTGGCGATTTAATGCGTGCTGGTAAAAAAGATGAGGCTGAAGCCATTAAAGCGCAAACGGCTTCTCATAAAGAAAATATTAAAAACCTGAGCGATAAATTGAATGAACTGGAAACTGCCCAGCACAATTTAATTGTTCAGTTGCCCAATTTACCATATCATTTGGTAAAACAAGGTTCAACCGCCGAAGAGAATGAAATTGTTTTAACCCACGGAAAACCTGCTGAACTGCCTACAAAGGCTCTTCCACACTGGGAACTTGCGGCTAAATACGATATTATTGATTTTGAACTTGGCGTAAAAATAACCGGTGCTGGCTTTCCTGTTTATAAAGGAAAAGGTGCAAGGTTGCAAAGGGCTTTAATTAATTTCTTTTTAGATCATGCTACTGCAGCCGGTTATAAGGAAATGCAGGTGCCACATTTGGTTAATGCTGCTTCTGGCTTTGGTACAGGACAGCTGCCGGATAAGGAAGGACAGATGTACCACTCAACAGTTGATGATTTATATTTAATTCCAACTGCCGAGGTTCCGGTAACCAACTTATACCGCGACGTAATTGTTAAGGAAGAAGATTTACCCATAAAAAATACCGCCTATACGCCTTGTTTCCGTAGAGAAGCGGGTTCTTATGGTGCGCACGTTCGTGGTTTAAACCGTTTGCACCAATTTGATAAGGTAGAGGTGGTTCAAATTACCCATCCTGATAAATCTTACGAAACGCTTGAAGATATGAGCCTTTACGTGCAATCTCTTTTACAGGAGCTCGGCTTACATTACCGTGTACTGCGTTTGTGCGGAGGTGATATGGGCTTTACTTCGGCTATGACCTACGATATGGAAGTTTGGAGTGCGGCACAGGAGCGTTGGTTAGAAGTTTCTTCTGTATCAAACTTCGAAACGTATCAGAGTAACCGTTTAAAGCTGCGTTTTAAAGGGAAAGAAGGAAAAGCACAGTTGGCACACTCGTTAAACGGAAGTGCATTGGCTTTACCACGTATTGTAGCTTCTATTTTAGAAAATTACCAAACCGAAAATGGTATTAAAATTCCAGAAGCATTGGTAAAGTATACCGGTTTTGATATGATTGACTAACCTTAGATAATTCGTCATTGCATGGCACGAAGCAATTTAATGCTATAGCAAAATGATGAAGGATCAAATAAAGGATATTAAAGTATGAGATTGCTTCGTCGGCTGAAAAAGCCTTCGCAATGAGGATATTTTTCATAAAAAAAGCTTTGCGTTTATGCAAAGCTTTTGGTTTTATATAGATAGATGTTTTTTTATTGATTATAAAATCAGGATCAATAATAAGATAATGATGATGATTGCGCCAACTGAAAGGTAAACACCTCCAGAAACTGCACGTGCCTGTCCTTTTAACTCTCTTAACTCGCTGCGTAATGCTTTACGTTCTGCTCTTGTTAAGTTCGATTTGTCCATGTCTCTGATTTCTTCAACACGGGTTTTAATTTTTTCCAGTTTCATAGCCTGGTCTGCAGTTAATTCTGTAGGGCTTTTCGCAGGTTTATCAGCGGCCTGAGCTGAATTAAAACTAATGCCTAAGGCGAAAATCAGGGCTAGCGTGTAGATGAATTTTTTCATAATATCTAATTTTTAGTGTTCGACCTCTACCTAACAAAAAACCTACCAAAATGTTCTGGTAGGTTTTAAAAAGCATTAATTTAACAGTTAAAATTTTTATTTGATCTCGAAAATGGCGTTTACGGTAAAATTCAGCTTAATTTTTTTGAAATCAATTTCTGGTGCGCCTGCTGCATCAGCCATTTCAGCTTTCATTGCGTAATTTCTGTAAACAGGTTGTATTACATTGTCTCCACCATCCTGTATTTCAATTACACCACCCAATTTATCGCCTAAAGCTTCAACCATATAAGCTGCTTTTTCTTTTGCGGCCAATAAGGCTTTAATTTTAAGCTCTTTTTTTAGGCTTTCAATTTTTGAGTAATCGTAGCTTTCGATGTTTGTATTGGCAATTCCTTTGGCATCAATGGCTTCTAGTATTGCATTAAACTTGTTCAAATCAGATACTTTTAAGCGGTACTGTTTGCTGGCCAAAAAATCGGGATTTTTCTTTTTCTCGGTAGCATAGTTCCAGCTGCTTAAATTGCTGATGGTCAAATTTTCTTTGGCAATACCTGCTTTCTGAACCGCAGCATACAATTGTTTTTCCAGTTCGGTAATGTCTACCTTTTTCTTTCCGTTTAAATACTCTTTAAGCGAAATACCGATGTAAATAATATCAGGGGTAACTTCTGTTTCGGATGTGCCGCTAACATTAATTTTTCTACGTAAATCTGCCTGTTGAGCCATCGCTGATGATAATCCTAAAAATGCAACCAGTGCAAGTGCTATTAACTTTTTCATAATTCAAATTTTCTTTGTGTGTACAGTAAAGATGTAAGCGGTGCGCAAATTCCACACCGGGATTTAAAAATTTTTGTTTTTCTGGAAACGTTAAACGGCAACGAATAGCTACAAAATTGCTTTTTTTTATTTCGTATAATGTCTTTTTCAGTTCTTATCTAGTTAATTTACAGCAGTATAATGTTTAACTTAAATATCATGAGCAACAAGGTTAATAAGTAAAAAAAAATCAAGTTTAGCGCATCAAATATTTTTTATGGCCGGATAATTTGCCACAAATTTTAAGCATTTGGAGTTAATTTTTAGGAAATAACTGTGGTAAATATTTTAAAACCGACAATACCTATCGCTTTTTAGCACTGTACTTCTACCGTTGGAAGGGATTAGGAAATATTTTCTCTGGATCGAGAAAAATTATGCGCAAGGTTTTATGCTTAAATAGACGGAAATATAAAGGGTTATAAAACCTAGCGCAGCAGAATGTTTTCTGCAGAATTTTAATCTTATTGAAGCCTTTAAGCTTCAAGGGGAATTTTGTGAGCGGTTAAACTTTTGATACTTTAACGGCAGTTGGTCCTTTTTGGCCCATTTCTACTTCGAAGGTAACTTTATCGCCTTCTTTAATCTGAGTGATCAAACCATTAGCATGAACGAAAATACTATCTTGAGTTTCTGTGTTTTTGATGAAACCATAACCTTTGCTGTCGTTAAAGAATGTAACTGTTCCTTTTTTAACAGGATTTTCATCCACAATATCTTCTTGTCTTGATATGCCGATCTGAATATCTTCGGTATTAATTACTTTCTTTTTCTTAGGATCTGGTGGTGTAGAAGAAATGTTTCCATTTTCATCAACGTAAGCCATCATGTCTTCAAGCGCTAAACCTTTTTTTGCATTAGCCTGACGCTCTTCTTTTTTCTCTTGTTTGTCTTTTTGTTTTTTTAACCGTTTTTTTTCGTTCTCTTTTTTACTGTATGTTGCCTGAGATTTAGCCATATTTTATTAATTGTTTTGTTTTAGAAAATTGAGTGGAATGGAGAATTATACAAAGATAACAATACTAAAGCATAAACACGATTTTATTCGGTTATGCTCTTGCCATTTAGGTTTGTATATAAAATAATTGGAATGAGACTGTGGCAATGATGTTGACCACGGATTAATGTGGAACCATTTGCCTATTTTTTTTCCACAAATAGCGTGGATGAACACAGATAAAAGGTTCTAAGCCACGGATGCACAGATTACACAGAATGGATTTTCTTTTCAACACCCCATCGTCCTCGTTTGTAACCATAGCCGTTAACTAGGACGATTACAAGACGGTTTATTTTAGCCAGCTGGCTTTATCTACCTGATAAACAAAGTTCCATTTTACAGGTTCTCCATAGTAGGCAATTTCCTGTTCGCCAACTTTTGTAGCGCCAAGTTTCTCAATGGCCTTTTGCGAACGGAAATTTGTAGCACCAATGTGCAGAATTACCCGATCTACAAATTGAAAGGCATAATCGAACATCAACGTTTTTAAGGCCTTATTGTGGCCTTTACCCCAAAATTCGCGACTGATAAATGTGTAACCCACTGCAACCGAACTGTTTTCCTCATCGAGCTCATAATACCTCGAACTGCCAACAATTTTGTTGGTTCCTTCTTCATACACCATAAAAGCACCTTTAGAAGCCATTGCTCCTTTAAAGAAATTTTGAAAAACCTCTCTTTGGTAACGGTCTTTATTTGGATGCTGTTCCCAGATTAATGGATCGGAGGCTACTGCGAAAAGGGATTCGAAGTCTTCTTCTTTTAAAGGAATTATTTTGATCAGATCGTTTTGGAGAGTGGGCTGTAAATCGAAATGCATATTATTTGGCTATAAAAACGGCCGGGTTTTTAAGCCGGCCGTTTGTAAATATTTATCATTTAGACCTTTAAAGAGGTTAGATGTATTGATGGCCTAGTTTACCAAGCCTTCAATTTCTACTACTTCTTGGGCATCTTTCTGATAATCTACCTTATCAATTTCGAAACCGAAAAGGCTTAAGAAATCAGATCTGTAACCTGGTAAATCGCCAATGGCCGGTAAAGTTTCGGTGGTTGCTTCTTCCCAAAGTTCGGCAACTTTTGCCTGTACATCATCGCGCATTTCCCAATCGTCAATCCTGATTCTGCCTTTCTCATCAACAGGTACTTCATTGCCTGTATATAATCTTTCGGCATATAATCTTTGAATCTGCTCAATTGTTCCTTCGTGGATCCCTTCTGCTTTCATCACTTTGTACAATAATGAAATGTAAAGTGGAATTACCGGAATTGCTGAACTGGCCTGTGTTACCAATGCTTTGTTTACCGATACGAAGGCTTTGCCGTTAATATCTTTCAGTTTATCGCCAATGGTAAATGCGGTTGCTTCTAAATCGTCTTTTGCACGGCCAATGGTTCCTTTGCGGTAAACCGGTTCGGTTAATGCAGGGCCAATGTACGAGTAAGCAACAGTTGTGGCTCCTTCTGCCAATAGGTTTTCGGCTTTTAAGGCGTCAATCCACATCAACCAATCTTCGCCACCCATTACGGCAACGGTGTTAGCAATATCTTCTTCTGTTGCAGGCTCAATCGAAATTTCGGTTACGTTACCTGTGTGGAAATCGACTGTTTTATTGGTATAAGTACCTCCAATTGGCTTTAAGGTAGAGCGGTGCAGTACTTCGGTAACTGGATGTTTTCTAACCGGAGAGGCTAAACTATAGATCACCAAATCAATCTGTCCTAAATCTGCTTTGATCAGCTCAATTGTTTTTTCTTTTATCTCATTAGAGAAGGCATCGCCATTAATGCTTTTGGCATATAAACCAGCTGCGTGGGCTTCTTTTTCAAAAGCTGCAGAGTTGTACCAGCCTGGTGAAGCGGTTTTGCCTTCGGAAGGTGCTTTTTCGAAAAATACGCCAATGGTAGAAGCACCAGATCCGTAAGCAGCAGTAATTCTTGAGGCTAAACCGAAACCGGTTGAAGCGCCAATTACCAATACTTTTTTCGGACCGTTTATGGCTCCTTTTGATTTTACATATTCAATTTGATTCTTTACGTTTTGAGCGCAGCCATCTGGATGTGCTGTTAAACAGATAAAGCCCCTCATTCTAGGTTCAATAATCATTTTTGTTATATTTTACGTTTTGTAATGTTAAAATAAGTGCAGTTTTAAGGGGATGAATAAATACCTTAATGCCCAAATCTTTAACGAAGATAAATTTTTAATCGCTTAACATTAAATGAATTTTAAATATTGAGGGTTTTTATGTGGGTTTGGAAGTATTTTAACCACCAACACAAAGCACACCAAGCTTCGGAAGTTTGGACTGATGACTTAAGACTATATCCCACATGGCTTCCGACGCCGGTCCTCCGACTTTCGGACTATTTTTAACCACGACTTTCGCATATTTCTGTTAATTTAGCGCACACAGATAAAACCGACTATAATTAATGAAAAAGCTATTATTGCCCATCTTGTTTCTTTTGATGGCATTTGGAAAACTATCAGCCCAAACCCAGTACCAGAATTCTGGCTGGTTTATGTTTTTAAACAACACTAAATTTAGTGATAAATGGGGACTGCAGTTCGATTTGCAGATCCGATCGGCCGATGATTGGGCTTATGTGCGCAATACATTGGTACGCCCCGCGGTACAGTATTTTATTAATGATAAAAGTAATGTTGCGCTGGGTTATTTATGGCAAACCACGCAATTGAGGCTTATTGGCTCCAATAACAATTTATTAAATGAACACCGCATTTTTGAACAGTACATTTACAACCACAAAATCAGCTCGGTATTTGCCAGTCATAGGTTTAGGTTGGAGCAGCGTTTTATAGAGCGGATAAACAATGATAATCTGTTTTCTCAGCGCTTCCGTTATTTCTTCAGGTTTATAAAGCCTTTGCAAAAAGCAGAACCAACTTTTACAAAAGGACCCTTTGTCGCCCTCCAAAACGAGATTTTCTTAAATCTACAGAACAAGAGCGAAATCAATAACAGCATTTTCGATCAGAACAGGGCCTATCTTGCTTTGGGTTACCGTTTTTCGAGAAAAATAGATGTCGAAGCGGGCTACATGAACCAGGCTCAGCGCGGTGCGGTTAATAATACGGTAAATAATATTGTTCAGCTTGCCGTGTACACTAGGTTTTAATGTTTTAAAGTCATTTTTTGTAAAGTAACTCTTACGAAATGTTAAATCTTTTGTAATTGACTGGTCTTTTTGCTCAATTTGCCGCGTGAAAAAATTTACTATCCTATTTTTAGCGGTCTTGTTTGGCAAGCGGATGCAGGCACAAGAAATAAAGACTTCTTCTACCGAAAGCACACCGGCTTCGAAAAGCTTGTTTAACCCTGAGCATAAAAGAAATTTTTCGCGTAAAGGCGATTTTTATTTTCATTGGGGATACAATAGCTCTTGGTATGGAAAAAGCGATATCCGTTTTCAGGGACCAAATTATGATTTTACGCTGAAGGATGTGGTAGCACACGATAGGCAATCGAAACTAAGCTGGGAATATTTAAACCCGGGGTTAATTACCGTGCCACAGTACAATATCCGCGTGGGCTATTTTATTAAAGATAACTACAGCATTTCTATTGGTTGGGACCATATGAAATATGTAATGGATATTCCGCAAACTGTTGCGATAACTGGCCACATTGGCGCTAATATTTCGCCTACCAATACACCTACGGGAAACTTAGCGGGCGACTATAACGGGCAGCAGATTAATGTGAAAGAAAGTATGCTTACCTACGAGCATACCGATGGCTTTAATTATGCAAATATCGAGGTAGAACGTTACGATGATATTTGGGTAGCGCCAGGGGGAAATACTTCTTTAACTTTAGAAACCGGTTTAGGTGGTGGAATGATGGTGCCGCGTTCGGACGTGCGTTTGTTTGGACAGGGGAGAAATAACCACTTCAGTATTTCAGGTTATGGTGTTTCGGCAAAACTTGGTCTTAAATTTTACATCTGGAAGAATTTTTACCTGCAAAACACCACCAAGTTCGGTGCCACCAATTTAACCAATGTGCATACTACCGGCTGGGATGAATATGATAAGGCCAGTCAGAAAATTAACTATATCGAGAATATCTGGCTAATTGGGGTTCAGTTTTAAAATATACACAGAGGAGGCTTAAGCCTCCTTTTTTGTTTCTGCTGTTTCTAATTATGGGGGAAGCAATTTCATTCCCCATTCAAATAAATAGTTAGGCTTGCATACATCAGTTTAAATCTGCGTGCCTTTTCTGCGAAATCTGCGGGAAAAGAGATAGCAAATCTTCCCGCAGATTTAAATGGATAAAAAGTGCAGATTACGCAGACCGCGATAATAACAATGGAAAAAATGATGTAAACAAAAACGCCCCGGATTTCTCCGCGGCGTTCCTTGTTTTGTTGTTAACCTAAATTAGATTTTCCTTACTCTACCTGATCCGAAAACGGTTTTTTCTACAGCGGCGTTACCCGAGTAATTTACACTTCCTGAACCGCTGATAACTGCTTTAATGCTTTCATCGGCAGCGATATTTACTGTTCCTGAACCGCTAATGGTTGTTGATAATGTTTTTACACCGAAAGCTTTACCAGCAAAGGTACCTGAGCTGCTGATTACGATTTTAGCATGATCGGCACCGCCTGTAAGATTGATAGAGCCCGAACCGCTGATTACCCCGCTGTAGTTATCTACATCGGCAGAAGCTTTGATACTGCCCGATCCGCTAACAGTTGTAGTTAAACTGCCCGTGCTGATTTTACCGTTTACTGTCATGTTTCCATCGCCGCTTACAGTTAAGCTGGCCAGTTCTTTTGCCGAAACGTAGGCCGTGATTTTTTTGCCTTCGTATTTTCTAGACCAACTGGTGATACTGGTTTGTGGGCGGATAACCAAAACATTTCCTTTAACTTCGGTAACGATTGAAGCAAGGGCATCTGCGTCGCCTTCTAAACGGCAGCTTTCGGTATTGCCTAAGGTTACTATTACATTAATCGGTCCTGCGGCGGCTACACCATTAAAATCTTTAACGTCTCTGTCGTCGCGGTTATATTTAGTGCTGCTGATACTGCTATGGTCTTTTGCTATTACATTAATACCAGCGGTTAATGTTAATGATGCCAATAATATTGCGAATACTTTTTTCATGGTTATAGATTTTACTTTTAGATAAATAATGAGCTTTTTGATATAAGACGGTGTTTTTGCCAAAAAGTTGCACAAGCGGCCTTTAAAAATTTCCGAAGTTAGCCAGGCTATTGGTCAAAGAAAAAAATCGCTCCGAAATAACAGTATTACATTAAGGGGTAGATTTTCAAAATTAAGAGAGAAGAGGCTGTCTCATAAATAAATACCTGTCATCCTGAGCCTGTCGAAGGACTTGCTTAAAGTCTTGCGCGGCGTTTCGACAGGCTCAACGTGACAAATTTGGATGAAATTCAACTTATGATACACTCTTTTCTCTGTAAGTATCTTACCCTTTCTTAAGGCCGATATAAAATAATGGGTCCTGTTTAAAATTATCAGCATTTACACTAGCATCCACTTTAATACTTTTCCATTCGTTTGTGGGTTTAATTAATGTATAAGAACCAGCTTTAAGGGTTACACGCACTGGCATATCAAAACCTTTAACATCGGTTATCCAACGGTAATTTAATGTGCCGTTGTCAATTTTATATTCGAGCACGGGTATTTTGGTATAACGTAAATACTGATCGAAAACCTTATCCAGTTTTAAACCGCTCTGTTTGGCAATGTAGTTTTCAATCTGTGCAGTGGTTACGGTTTGGTGGTAAAAGGTTTTGTTTAATCCACGCAGAACCTGTCTGAATTTTTCATCGTTGTTGATCAGCTGGCGGATGATGCTGATCAGATTTGCCCCTTTTGGATACATATCGCCCGAACCTTCTTTGTTTACGCCGTAAGGGCCGATTAAAGGAATATCATTGCGGATAATTTTTTGAAGTCCGATTACGTATTCGTCGGCTGCTGCTTTGTTTTCTGTGCACTCAGTAAAAAGCACTTCCGAGTAATTGGTAAAACCTTCGTGTATCCACATGTCGGCAATATCTTTTGAAGTGATGTTATTCCCGAACCATTCGTGGCCACTCTCGTGGATGGTGATAAAATCCCATTTTAAACCATGGCCTGTACCGCTTAAATCTCTGCCCAAATAGCCTTGTTTAAACTGGTTGCCATAAGCTACGGCACTTTGATGCTCCATACCCAGGTGTGGTGCCTGCACCAGCTTATACCCATCTTTGTACCATGGATACGGGCCGAACCAATATTCGAAACATTTTAGCATGGGCTTAACATCGGCATCCCAATGTGGGCGTGCTTTTGCACTATCGGTTTGTAAGGCCCAGTAATCAATACTCAGCTTTCCGTTTTCGCCATCATAGCTATCTTTCCAGTGGGCGTATTTGCCAATGTAAAAGGATACATCATAATTGTTAATAGGGTTGCCTACAAACCAATTGTACTGTTTGTATCCGTCTGGTTTATCAACGGTGTTTCTTAACCTTCCATTTGATATTTCCTGCAGAGTATTGGGTACGGCAATGCTGATTAACATACTGTCTACCTCATCACTTTGGTGGTCTTTATTTGGCCACCAACAGCTGGCCCCCAAGCCCTGGCAGGCTACTGAAACAAATGGATTGCCTGCAGCATCTTTTTTGAAAATGAAACCGCCATCCCATGGTGGTGTTTTGGCAATAAGCGGATTACCTGAATAAAACACAGTGAATTTATCCTTAATCCCTTTTTTTATGGTTTTTGGGAAGGTTACGAAAACAGCATTGTATTCTCTTTTAAAAGTTAAATCAGTGCCGTTGTAGACCACTTTTTCAACTTTAAGGTTATCGAACAGGTCGAACTGTAGTTTGGTGAAATCCTGTGTGGCGGTAAAGGCAAATTCGTTACTGCCGCTGATTGATTTTTGGTCGATATCTATTTTAACATCTAAGTGGTAATAATTAATATCGTAACAGGTACGCAATGGGGTAAGAGTGCCGCGTAGGCTATCTGCCCTTGAGTTTACCTGATTTTTGCCTAACATTTGTGCCTGCAGTCCTGAAATACTACATGCTAGGACTAAAATGGTGAATAGTTTTTTCATTTGTTATTATTAATCGTTTGAAACGATTGGTTATTTACGCACGCGTTAGAAACGCGCGCGGGCATTTTATTTAATTACATCAACTTCGATAAAGCTATCGTTAAAAACGGTTTGAGTTGCTTTGATATAATCCGATTCAGGTGCTTTATATGGGTTTTCTACAAATTTTTGCGGGTTGCGGGCAAACAACGGAAATGCGGTGCTCTGTACCTGGATCATAATTCTGTGGCCTTTTTTAAAGGTATGTAGCACATCCTGCAGCTGTACCTTTACATCAGTTTTTTGATTGGCAACCAAAGCTTCTGGTTTTTCGAAACTGTTGCGGAAACGTGCAGGCATTATTTCTGAACGCACCATTTGCCAATAGTTACTGAGTGTAATGTTTTTGTTTGGCATATAAGGGTTGTTGGGTTCGTCTGCCGGATAGACATCTATCAGTTTTACAATAAAATCGGCATCGGTACCTGTTGTTGCAATTTTAAGGTGCGACATAATTTCCCCTCCCAACGTAATGTCGTTTTCCAATATTTCGGTTTGATACACGAGTACATCTGGTCTTCTGCCGGCAAAGCGCTGGTCTTCGCTCATGTAATTATGCGGGGTAAAGCCTATGCTGGTGGTAATATCTTCGGTATACGGAACCGGTTTTGCAGGGTCGCTGATGTAATTTACCGATCCGGCAGTAGTAGGCGCTGTCATGCTGAGTTTGCCATCGGCACCTAAATATAGTTTTTGCTTAACTGCTTTTTCGGTTGGCCATTTAGCAAAGGTTTCCCATTCTTTTTTTCCGGTATCGAACATGTAAGCTTCGGGTAAGCCTGAGTTTTTATCGCCGTTACCTTTTAAGAAATGGTTAAAGAATTTCGCCTCAATGTTTTTTTGGTAAAAAGTGGCAATGCTATCTCCAAAATATACATTGCTGTGCATGGTATGCCCTGTTTCGCGGCTCCATCTGCCGTGGCCAAAGGGACCCATCACAATCGTGTTATAGGCGTTAGGGTTTTTCTTTTCGATGGTTTTATAAATATTCAATGGGCCTGATAAATCTTCGGCATCGTACCAGCCGCCAACCAACATTACCGCAGGCTTAATGGTATTGTAGTGTTTCAACAATCCACGTTTTTGCCAAAACTCATCGTAATTGGGGTGGTTAATGGTTTCTTGCCAAAAGAAATTGTTTTTATAGTATTTATCTGCATTGGCCAGCGAACCTAAATCGAGTGCAAATTGATAGCCGTCTTTGGTTTTTGGGTTGATGATCTGGTTGTTGTACCAAGGTTTTGAAGTGGTATCTGTTTTTTGAACACCAAATACGGGGAAGGTAAAAAAGTAGCTCTGTAAAAAAGATCCGTTGTGGTGAAAATCATCAAAAAAGAAATCAGAAATCGGGGCCTGAGGTGATGAAGCTTTCAAAGCTGGGTGGTTACTCAAAATGCCTGCTGCGGTATAAAAGCCGGGATATGATATTCCCCATTGACCCACTTTACCGTTATTGTTGGCTACATTTTTAACCAGCCAATCAATGGTATCATAAGTATCAGAGCCTTCATCAACATCTTTTTTGGTTTTTTTGTTGTCAATTACCGGGGTCATGTTGGTCCAGGTGCCTTCGCTTTTCCAACGGCCACGTACATCCTGGTAAACTACAATGTACCCTTCTTTCATCATCAGTTCTGAAGGACCTAAGCGTGCAGGGAATTTATCTTCGCCATAAGGGGCAACGCTGTAACAGGTGCGCTGCATAATCATTGGGTATTTTTTGCCAGATGAGGCATCTTTAGGCGAATAAATGGCGGTAAATAGTTTTACGCCATCGCGCATGGTGATGTAAACTTCCTTTTTGGTGTAGTTTGCTTTCGGATAACCTGAATCGCCCTGCGCAAAGGCAGAAGATACGGAAAGCAGGATGATGATGAGTTTTAAGTATTTCATTTTTTAAGAATAAGTAAGTTGGTTGCATTTAGTTGATGGATAAACTAACCAATGCGGTGGCAATGTTTATTTATTGAGATTAAAGTTAGTATTTAAATTTCTTTATTTGGATTCGATTCTTCGACACTCTTAGGATGACAGTTGCCCTTCCGGTTCGTGCGGACACGAACCGGGGAGCGGAATTATTTCAACACTGAAACGGTAATGTAAGAACTGTTAAAGGTATCGTGGTAAATCTTATGTGTTGCTTTTTGGAAATCGCCTGGTTCTGCCTGATAAATATCCATAAATTTCTGCGGATTTCTATCTGCCAATGGAAACCATGAATTTTGGATCTGGATCATAATTTTGTGTCCTTTTTTAAAGGTATGGGCTACATCTGGCAATGGATAATTTACTTTGGTAATGGCGCCGGGAACAAATGGCTCTGGTTTTTCGAAGCTGTTGCGGTATTTTCCGCGCATAATCTCTCCACGCACCAGCATTTCGTAACCGCCCATAATTAAATTTTTTGGGTTGGGTACCGGGTTCGGTGTGTCTTCGGGATAAACATCGATCAGTTTAACCACATAATCGGCATCGGTACCGGTAGTAGAAACTACAAGGTTTGCCAAAACCGGTCCGGTTAGGGTAATGTCTTCTGTTAGGGCATCGGTTTGATATGTTTTTACATCTGGGCGGCGTGCAGCAAAACGCTGATCATCGATCATATACTCGCGGGTGCGTTTGGCCTGAATACCATCCTGATAGGGAACAGGGTTGTTAGGATCGCTTACATATTCATCCCAGCTATCGGTTCTGCCCACTTTTTCGAAAGCGAGCTTTCCATTTGGTTGCAGGTAAAGGTTTTTGGTTTCGGTATCTTTTGGTGGCCAGGTATTGAATTTTTTCCATTCATTGCTGCCGGTTACAAAAATGTTTGCTTCTGCAGCATTAAATGCGCCTTCACCTTTTAAGTAATGTTTAAAGAAAGGCAGTTCGTATTGCTCTTGGTAATCGATACTGGTGGTTTTGCCAAAAGGAATATCGCCAAAGTAAGAACCATCGCTGCGTACCCAACCACCATGAAACCAAGGGCCGGCAACTAAGATGTTGTTTGCACCTGGATTCTGTTTTTCAATCGCTTTGTAGGTGTCAAATGTTCCGTAAGCATCTTCTGCATCAAAAAAGCCACCAACAACCATTACCGCAGGTTTAACATTGGTAAGGTGCGGGGTAATTAAGCGCGATTTCCAAAAAGTATCCAGATTGGGATGCTTAAACAAATCGTTCCAAAATTTAATGCTATCTGCAAAATACCTGTCTTTAAGGTTTTTAACCGATCCGGCTTCCAGGTAAAAACGGTAATTGTCCTGAATTGGGAACTGAAAGCCCTTAGGGCCTTTATCAGGTGTAATAGGCTTTGGACGGGGAACACCGAAGCTGCCCATAAAGCTAAAGGCATCCATTAAAAACAAAGTACCACGGTGGTGGAAATCATCGCCCATAAACCAATCGGTAACCGGTGCCTGTGGCGAAACTGCTTTAAGTGCCGGGTGTGCATTTGGCAGCGAAGTGGTAGAATAAAAGCCAGGGTAAGAAATGCCGTAAATACCGGCATTACCGTTATTGCCCTTTACATTTTTCACCAACCAATCAATGGTATCGTAAGTATCGGTACTTTCATCGATAGCTGTTTTGGTTTTTTTTCCGGTCAGCTGCGGACGGATATCGGCAAAGGTGCCTTCACTCATCCAACGGCCGCGAACATCCTGATAAACAAAAATGAAACCTTCGCGCATCATGGCCGGAAAATTACCAAGGCTGAGCTTATATTTATCTGCTCCGTAAGGTGCAACAGTGTAGGGTGTGCGGTTAATTAAAAAAGGATATTTTTTGGTTTGATTTTTGGGTATGTAAATGGAAGTGAATAGTTTAACTCCATCGCGCATGGGGATCTGGCGTTCTATTTTGGTGTAGTTCTCTCTAACATATGCCGAATCGGTTTGCTGGGCAAGTAATTCACTGGATATAAACAAACAGACCAACAGGCTGAAAATTCTTTGAAAATTCATTTAATTTTAGTTTTAGGAATAAAATTTAAAGATAGCAGATTGGCAAGTGATTAAAAATAACCTCCGGTAAAAGGTTTGTTAGTAATGTAGGATGGAAGATGGATGATGTGAAATGTATGATGTAAAATGGATGATGGATATGGGGTGTTTTATGAATTTAATTATCTGTTTCTGGCAAATCGATTTTTAAGGCAGCGGATTTAGGTCATCAGCGTATCAAAATTTAGTTAAATAATGTTAAGGGATAATCTTTTACAGATTTTCACCGTCATATAGATAATCGAAATAAACACAAAAAAATGAATAGGTTATTGAATAAAGGATTGGTTGTTTTCGCTGCAGCAGCGATGATTGCAACTTTGAGTATCGAAACTGTTTCTGCCCAAAGGCCAAGCAGGGCCGGAGGTTCTTCGGGTGGCGGCAGATCTGGTTCTATTGCGCCATCAAGAGGAGGATCCATTTCAAGGCAGCCATCTATGCAGGCACCAAGTAGAGGCAGTTTTGGGAGTCCTGGAAGAACAAGTATAAGGCCCGAGCGGCCAGGTTATGGTTATAACAGGCCAGGTTACCGTCCAAGCTACCGTCCGGGATATGGTTACCGCCCTGGTTACGGCCGTCCTTATTACAGGCCATACTATAGTTATTACAATTTTTACAGGCCATTTTTAGGTTTTAGAATCGGTGTTTTACCTTACGGTTATTATCCATTCTGGTATGGCCCGAACCAATTTTATTATTCTGGTGGCTTGTTTTATCAACAAAATAATGATCAATACGAAGTGGTAACGCCACCGGTTGGTGCCGAAGTTCCAAGCTTACCTTCTGATGCGAACCTAGTTACCATTAACGGAGTAGATTATTACGAGTATAAAGGCGTTTATTATACCCAAAAAGAAAATGCGGATGGCAAAACCGTATATGTGGTTGCCGGGAAAGATGGTATTTTAAACACTACCGATGGCCCGGTTGATACGCACCAGATTGGCGATATCATTAATCAATTACCAGAAGGGTGCAGGGAGGTAACCATTAAAAACGAAAAGTATTTTGTTTCGCCTGATGATGTGTACTATGAAGAAGTTGTGGATGGAAATAACATTAGCTACCGCGTAATTGGTAAGTTGTTTTAGTGTAATTATAATTTTATAAACCGCTGAGCATAATGAAATGCTGATCATTTAGAAAGTGGTCAGCATTTTTTGTATAGTTATTTAATGGTTTATTGTTTTTACCGCTAATAAGTTAGGGAAATTTTGATCTTAATGTTTAACTCCTTAATGGTCCATATTTTTACCATTAAGCAATTAAGATTGTTAAGGGATAACGTTCTAGAAAGGTTGCTTAAATAAATTCATGTTTTTATTCTTTCATCATTAAGGATTCAATAAATTTTGGTCTTAATGTTTTAACTCCTTAATGGTCCATATTTTTACCATTAAGCAATTAAGATTGTTAAAGGATAACGTTCTAGAAAGGTTGCTTAAATAAATTCATGTTTTTATTCTTTCATCATTAAGGATTTAATAAATTTTAGGCTTAATGCCCTTAATTCCTTAATGGTTTATGTTTTTATCATTAAGAAATTAAGATAGTAAACTTAAAGTATTCTAAAAGAAGCAAAAAAACATATTTTTACAACCTAAACATTCCGATTTGAAACCTGTATCACAGCTCATTATTGTTTACACTGTTTTTGCCCTTGTGTTTTCATCCTGTTCGGCAACAAAATATGCTGCAGTTAAGCAAAAAGAAACCACAGTTTCTGCCGTTCAGTTTTTGGATGAATATATTATGCCGCTTAACCCCCAGTTTCAAAATACGGTTGTTGGTGGTTTATCGGGGATTGATTATGATGCAAAACGCAATCAATATTATCTCATCAGCGATGATCCTTCTCAGTTAAGCCCGGCAAGGATTTACACTGCGCAGATCACGATTAAAGATAATAAGATTGATACTGTGCAGGTAACGGGTGTTACTTTTATTCAGCAACAAAACGGAAAACAATATCCGCATTACCGTTCTGATAAGACTTTAAAGGCAGATGGTGAGTCGGTTCGTTATAATCCTAAATTGAAAAGTTTTATCTGGAGTAATGAAGGTGAACGTGTATTGAAAAACGGAGATACCATTATTGTTCAGCCAGCTTTAACCTTTATTACTAAGGAAGGCCGGTATTTAGATACTATACCCTTACCTGCGGGCTTTCATTTTACAAAAGGAGAAAACGGACCACGAAAAAATGCCTTGTTCGAGGGCGTAACCTATGCTGATCATTATAAAACCATTTATACCAGTTTAGAAGAACCGCTTTATCAGGATGGGCTGCAGGCCGCTTTTGAATTTGATAAAGCGCTTACCCGGATTTTGAAGTTTGATGCCGTAACAAAGCAAAATACAGCACAGTATGCTTATAATCTGGGGGCGATGCCGGTAAAACCAACCGTAGAAAACGACTGGAATGTAAATGGCATATCTGAAATTTTAGCGGTAAACGATCATACTTTACTGGTAATGGAACGTGCCTGGGCTAAAGGGCACGACGACCATACTTTTATTAAACTGTTTCTGGTTGATTTGAACGGAGCAGAAAATGAAATTGATAATAGTGGTTTTATTCAAAACCCACCTAAACCCTTAAAAAAGAAATTGCTTTTTGATTTCGATTCCCTTAACAGGCATATCGATAATTTTGAAGGCGTAACCTTTGGGCCAAAATTATCAAACGGTCACCAGTCGCTGATTTTTTGTGTCGATAATAATTTCAGTAAATCGCAAACCCAACAGTTTTTCCTGTTCGAGGTTATTCCTTAGTTTATAATGAGTAAAATAAAAGCCCTGTTCTTCGATTTAGACGGTACGTTGATTGATTCGGAGAAATTTCATTTCGATTGCTGGAATACATTTTTATGCCCCTACAATGTTCAAATTGATTTTAAAGACTGGTTAAGCAATTATGCGGGAATCCCGCTGCCAAAAAATGCAAAAACCATAATAGACCGCTACAAAATTGATGAAGATTTAGATGGCTTTATTGACCGGAGGGAGAAAGTAACGTTTGAGGGGTTTAGGACAACAGATATCCGGTTAATGCCGCATGCCCTGGAGTTTGTACAGTTTGCTTACGAAAAAGGGCTTACGCTTGCGGTAGTTACAGCCAGTCCGAAGTTGGATGTAGAGGCTGTATTTGAACGCAATGGTCTGGCAAAATATTTCAGTTTGTTTATTACACGGAGCGATGTAATTAAATCAAAACCCGATCCTGAAAGTTATAACCTATGTGTGGAGCGCTTGGGTTTGCAAAAAGACGAATGCCTTGTTTTTGAAGATACCATTAACGGAGTAAAATCGGCTTTGGCTGCAGGGCTTACCTGTTATGCAATTCAAAACAATGTGCGTGCCCATCAAAAATTAAGGGTGGCGGATGAGCTGTTCCTCAGTTTTGCCAATGCCAAAGAATTTATGATGCAGAAAGCGCTAATCTGATCACCATAAGCAATTTAATTTTACCTCTTTGTGGCTTTAGCAATCCACATTCTATGTTTTAGCTTCAACCTTTTTTCCCTACATTTGGGCAATCAAAATTCTCAAGAAATTATGCAATACGATGTCGTTGTTATCGGTTCAGGGCCGGGCGGTTATGTAGGCGCAATACGTTGTGCTCAGTTAGGTTTAAAAACTGCAGTTGTTGAAAAATATAAAACTTTTGGAGGTACCTGCCTAAACGTGGGCTGTATCCCATCTAAAGCTTTGTTAGATTCTTCAGAGCACTTCCACAACGCTGCCCATACGTTTACTACCCACGGTATCAATCTAAAAGATTTAAAGGTTGATATGAAACAAATGATCGCCCGTAAAGACGATGTTGTTGCTCAAAATACAGCCGGTATCACTTATCTGTTCAAGAAAAACAAAATCGATTCTTTCGAAGGAGTTGGTTCTTTTGTAGATAAAAACACTATCCTGGTAACCAAAGCCGATGGTTCTACCGAAACTTTATCTGCTAAGAACGTAATTATTGCTACAGGTTCTAAACCTACAGCTTTACCGTTTTTACCGATTGATAAAAAACGCATCATTACTTCTACCGAAGCTTTGAATATCAAAGAAGTTCCTAAAACAATGGTGGTAATTGGTGGCGGTGTAATTGGTTTAGAGCTGGGTTCTGTTTATGCACGTTTAGGTACAAAGGTTTCTGTAGTCGAATTCTTGCCATCTATTATCGGCACAATGGATGCTGGCTTGGGTAAAGAACTACAACGTGTTTTAAAGAAAACTTTAGGAATGGAGTTTTACATGGGCCATAAAGTTACCGGTGCTACCACTAAAGGTAAAACGGTAACCGTTACTGCTGATACCCCAAAAGGCGAATCTATTTCTTTAGAAGCTGATTATTGTATCGTTGCAGTTGGCCGTACTGCTTACACGGAAGGTTTAGGTTTAGATAAGATCGGAATCACCGTTGAAGAACGTGGCAAAAAAATTCCGGTAAACGAACATTTAGAAACTTCGGTTAAAGGTGTTTATGCCATTGGTGATGTAATTACTGGTGCAATGTTGGCGCACAAGGCAGAAGATGAAGGTACTTATGTTGCAGAATCTATCGCCGGACAAAAACCGCATATCAATTATAACCTAATTCCGGGTGTGGTTTATACCTGGCCTGAGGTTGCTTCAGTTGGTTTAACCGAGGAGCAGTTGAAAGAAAAAGGTGTTAAATATAAATCTGGTTCGTTCCCTTTCAAAGCGAGCGGACGTGCAAAAGCGAGTATGGATACCGATGGATTTATTAAAGTTTTGGCTGATGCCGCTACGGATGAAGTTTTAGGTGTACACATGATTGGCCCGCGTGCTGCAGATATGATCGCTGAAGCCGTTATTGCGATGGAGTTCCGTGCATCTGCAGAAGATATTGCACGTACCTGCCATGCACACCCAACGTATACCGAAGCGTTAAAAGAAGCTGCACTGGCTGCAACTGATAACCGCGCAATACATATTTAATATAAAAAATGCTAAACTTCCGGTCGAACGGTGGCGAAGCATAACTAAATACGAAGGAAGCCGATAAGCAATTGTCGGCTTTTTTTGTCTAAACATTTTTTGGGCATGCCCCAAGCTGCGCAAGGGTCGGGCTATCCGTTTCAATCTTTTGTTTAGCTTTTGGCTACGCTCAAGCCAACAACAAAAGGATTTACACTGCTATCCCTCATGCAAAAAAAACAGTACAAATAAGAAATTGCCGCTTCCCTGCATCCTGCTTTCACCTTTAGTCTTGTCCCTTTAACCTTTTCGCTTTAGTCTTTCGCCTTTCCCCTTAGCCTCCCTTCACAATTCCTTAACCAAATGATAATATAAGCAGGCTGAAAAACAGCGTTATAGGCGGTTATTTTTGCGGTTCAGATATTAAAAAACCATGAACTGTAAAAAACTATTTGGTGCAATCCTAATTGCCTCTTTAGCCTTTGCTGCCTGTAAAAAAGATCCAACCGATGATCCGATTACAGATCCGCCAACCGAAGCCATTGTTCCTGAAAAAATCGACAGCTTTAAAGAAACCGCTACAATTGATCTGGGCGGTGAATTTGCTTCCGAAATTTCAGCTTACGATCCCTTAACCAAACAACTATTCGTAGTAAGTAATGATGGGGGAACCAAAGTTGATGTGGTTGATATGAGTAAATATCCAACCGTTACCAAGTTAAAAACCTTATTGTATCCAAACAATGCAGGGATTAACAGTGTGGCCGTTAGCAACGGTTTGTTAGCGATAGCTTTAGATGGTGCCGATAAGCAGGGAAATGGCGATGTTTTAGTGTTAAAAACCTCCGATTTATCAGAAGTTAAAAAGATTACTGTTGGCGCAATGCCCGATATGGTTACTTTTAGTCCAGATGGTAATTACATTTTATCGGCTAACGAAGGCGAACCGAATCTGGCTTATACAGTTGATCCTAAAGGAACCATTTCTATTATCAATATTAAAGATAATTACTCGGTTAAAACATTGGATTTTTCAGCTTTAGAATCACAAAAAGCAACATTATTGGCCGGTGGCTTTAGGATTTATGGCTATAATGCAAGTTTTACCCAGGATATTGAACCAGAATACATTGCCGTAAGCGCTGATTCTAAAAAGGCATACGTTACCTTACAAGAGAACAATGGCGTTGCTGAAGTAGATATCGCGGCCGGAACCATTACCAAAATTACCCCACTGGGAACCAGAGATATCAGTTTGGCTGAAAATGCTTTCGATGTAAGCGATAAAGACAGTAAAAAAGTTTTAGGTACATGGCCAATCAAGGCTTTCTATTTACCTGATGCCATTTCATATTTCAGTACGGGTGGTACAGCTTACCTGGCTTTAGCCAATGAGGGCGATACCCGACAGGATTACACCCCAAAAGATTCAAAAGAAGAAGTAAGGGTAAAAGATCTTGTTCTAGATCCAGTTAAATTCCCGAATGCTGCAACCCTGCAGTTGGATGCGAATTTGGGTAGACTTACCGTAACCAATACCACTGGTTATACCATGGTGGGTACAAATAAGGTATTCCAAGAATTATACTCCACCGGAGGCAGATCTGTAAGCATCATCAATGCAAATACTGGGGCTTTGGTTGCCAATATCGGCAAAGATTTAGAACAGCACGTAATTGATGCCGGCATGTACGACGATGACCGTTCAGATAACAAAGGTGTGGAAGTAGAAAGTGTAACTGTTGCACAGGTAAATGGACAAACACTTGCTTTTATTGGCATGGAACGTGCAGATGCCGTTGCCATTTATGATGTTACCAATCCAGCAGCACCTAAATTTGTTCAATTGTTCTCTACTGGCGATGCTCCCGAAGGTTTGTTGTTTGTAAAACCAAAAGATAGTCCTAACGGCAGAAGTTTGTTAATCGTTTCTAATGAGGCCGATGGTACCGTTCGGTTCTACCAGCCAGATAAAATCTAGTCTCTCTATCCCTTTATTAATTATTATTATGTTTTAGGCCCCGGTTTTATATCGGGGTTTTTTGTTTTATTGCTGTATCGTCATTTCGAGCAGAGGTAACGAAGCCGAGAACCACGAAGTGTTCAGCGAAACTAAATCTATTCAGCTCTCTCCGCTTGTACCGGCAGGCATGACGATGAGTACTTAGTTCTTCATGCTTTACCCTTTAAGCTTTCAACTTTTAACCCTATATTGCACTACAAAATAAAACTTTAGGGGTGCCTTCAAATCAGTTGGCTGAGAATATACCCATTTTGAGGTTAAAGGTAGAAGGTAAAAAGGTAGAGGGTAATGTCCTTCAGCCTAAAAACCCTCCAACCATCAACCTCAAATGAACCTGATCCGGATAATGCCGGCGTAGGAAATTAGTTTGTCTGCAAAAATTGCGTAAAATGCATTCTGCATTTGAAGACTCCTGAAGTTGTATGAACAAAATGAAGTCTTTTGCAAATGAACTATATCAATGTATTAACAATTGCTGGCTCTGATAGTGGAGGCGGTGCAGGCATTCAGGCCGATTTAAAGACCTTTTCTGCTTTAGGCTGTTATGGTACCACTGTAATTACAGCTGTAACTGCCCAGAATACTTTAGGTGTCAGAACTGTTCATGCCATCCCGACCGAGATTATCAAAGATCAGCTGCAGGCCGTATTGGATGATATACAGCTGGCGGCCATCAAAATCGGTATGATTAACCGGGCCGAAGTAGTAGCCGTAATAGAAACTGAACTTAAAGCCTATGGTACCGAAACTCCCATTGTTTTAGATCCCGTAATGGTAGCCACCAGCGGCCATAGGTTAATTGAGCCCGATACGGTAACGCAATTAATTAAAAAGTTATTCCCCTTGGTAAGTTTGGTTACGCCCAACATAGATGAAGCCATTATCCTTGCCGAACAACCAATAAGTAATTTGGATGATATGATTGCTGCGGGCAGGAAAATTATCGGCAAGGGAGCAAAGGCAGTTTTGGTAAAAGGTGGCCACTTATCGGGCGCTGTAATATATGATGTATTCATCGCCGGCAATGAGGCCCCTGTAATTTTAGAGAGTGTTTTTATTGCCTCTAAAAACCTGCATGGCACCGGTTGCACCTTATCATCGGCGATTGCTGCCGAAATGGCCAAGGGCTGCAATTTGTTGTTGGCCATTAAAAATGCCAAAAATTATATCAGTAAGGCATTGTGGGCAGGTGCCGAAGTAAAAACAGGCCAGGGCAATGGTCCGCTAAATCATTTTTTTGATCCTTTAAAACTAATTATACAATGAAGTGGAGCGAACGCGCATGGGAAAATGTTAAACCCATTTACGATAAGATTTTAACCATGCCATTTAATCAGGAATTGAGCAATGGCACTTTACCGAAAGAGAAATTTATTTTTTATTTGGCCCAAGATGCTTATTATCTTCTAGAATTTGGGCGGACATTGAGTGCCATTAGCGGCCGGATGCAAAACGCAGAGATGATTATGGCTTTTGCCGGATTTTCTACAGGTGCAATTTTTGCCGAACGTAGTTTGCACGAAAGTTATTTTGCAGAATTTGGTTTAGCCAACCAAGTACAGCCAAGCCCATCTACCTTATTATATACCAATTATATCCTTAGCCAAGCAGCTTACGCCAATGTAGAGGTGGCAGTTGTCGCTGTTCTGCCCTGTTTTTGGATTTATAAAGCTGTTGGCGATCATATTTTTGCACAACAGGATAATGATCAGAATCCATATAAGAGGTGGATTGATATGTACGCCGGGATTGAATTTGCTGCTGCTGTAGAAAAAGCCATTGCCATTGCCGATCAAATGGCTGCCCAGGCCAATGCAGAAACACAAGCCAAAATGTTACTTGCTTTCGAAATGGCCACGCGGTTGGAGTGGATGTTTTGGGATGGTGCTTACCAAATGGAAAAGTGGAAAGTGTAGGATTTGAAAGGGACTTTGTGCAAATAATTTAAAAATATGTCGGTATTTCCAATAGATTTAAGGAACTTTGTACCTTAATCTAACAATTAAAACATCAATTTTGGAAGAAAGCAGGCACGATCAGGACATTTTAGTTAAACAAGAAGATAAACCTGTATTGGCGCAAAGTTCTCCAAACCGCATCCGGCTGGCGGTTTCACTGTTTTATTTTGGGCAGGGAATTGCATTTGCATCATGGGCCAGCCGTATTCCCGATATTAAACACAGCTTGGCACTTTCTGATGGAGAATTGGGCAGTATTCTTTTAGCCTTGCCATTGGGGCAACTGTGTACCATGCCTGTATCTGGCGGCCTGGTAACCAAATATGGGAGCAAAGCCATATTAACCATCACTGCGCCATTATATGTATTGGCTTTGAGCAATTTGGGCCTTGCTGCAGCACCTTGGCAGCTGGCGGTTTTCTTATTTCTTTTTGGCGTTATCGGCAATATGTGCAATATCGCTGTAAACACACAAGGAGCGGAGGCCGAGAAATTATTTGGCCGCCCAATTATGACTTCCTTTCATGGGGCCTGGAGTATTGCAGGCTTTACCGGTGCACTGGTAGGTTTGGCCATGGTTAATTTTCACATCATTCCGTACTATCACTTCTGGATTGTTACCGTGCTGATATGGGTAAATATATTTTTTAACCACAAACACCTGGTGCCGGGCAAAGGTGCAGCGCAAGAACGCAAACCTAAATTATTCGTAATGCCCGAAGCTGCCTTGTTGCAATTGGGTATTATTGGCTTTTGCAGTATGGCAACTGAAGGCGCCATGTTCGATTGGAGCGGTGTTTACTTTAAAGAAATCGTAAAGGCACCAGCATCGCTTGTTATTTTAGGTTACGCCTCTTTTATGCTGATGATGGCTTCGGGGAGGTTTTTGGGCGATGCCGTTATTCAAAAACTTGGCCGTAGGCGCACTATCCAATTCAGTGGACTGGTTATTTCTATCGGTATGTTCACTTCTGTATTCTTTCCATATATCGTAACGGCCACTATCGGTTTTATGCTTGTGGGGATAGGGGTATCCAGTATTGTGCCCACTGTTTATAGTGTGGCGGGTAAAAATGGAAAAATATCTGCCGGAATGGCGATTGCAATGGTTTCGAGTGTAAGTTATTTAGGTTTTTTAATGGGACCACCATTAATCGGTTATATTTCAGCTTTATCGAGCTTACAATATTCTTATGCTGTAATTGGTATATTTGGTTTGTTGGTAAGTTTCTTGGTGGGGAAAATCAGGGCGATTGATTAGTCAACTCTTTAACCAAGCACTAACCATTATTCTTTCTTTACCAAACCGTGCTCTTTCAAGGTTGCAATAGCAAGCTCTATTAACCTGAGGTTTTCGTCCTGGTGCCCATGCTGTACCTCTACATTAATGTAAGGAATATTGTTCTGCATGGCGTAAACAGAAAGCGAGCCATCGTTTGATACAAATTTCGATTGAAGAATTACATTAACATTCGCTTTTTTCAAGCTGGAAAATAATCTTGGCTCCGTAACATAAATAAGGTCATCGCCATCCATCTGGAAATTGATGTAAACCGAATCTGCAGTGCTGGCCAGATCGTAACCAGGTAAGTAAGAAGAAATACCAAAACCGCCATCAGCATTGTTATGTAAGGTTAAAAAATAACCGGTAGATTTTGGATCATAAAAATCAACAATCTGTTTGCCCGCGTTTAAAATTGCTTTTTCAACTTCGTTAGAGCTGTAGGAATCTTTTTTTAGTCTGGTATTTACACCCACCTCAGTGTAAATCGCGTTAGGATCTATGCGGTATTGATCATCCATATAGGTGAAATTATAATCTCTTACCCCGCCATACTGGCTATCTATAAGTTGGCCGCCGCTCCAACGGATGTAATCGAAGCCTGCCTTAACGCCAGTATCTTCATTATCGTGCACCACCAAAAATTTAATTCCATTGGGTTTGTAGCTGTATTTAACCAATGTAATATCCAGGTTGTAGATTTTGATAAAACTCGAATCGCTGGTCATTGCCTGAAAAATAGGAGGGTGCTGGGCTTTTACTACAATGGAAGAGCAGATTAGGAAGAGACTTAAAACGGATTTGAACATAATCCCTAATATACAACGTAGATGGATAATTTGTTTGGATACAGTATTGTAGGATTATCTGCGCAGTGGTAAAAAAAAGTATGTCTAAATAGCGGTTCGTGGGGACACGAACCACGGCGAAAAGAAGAATTAGGTTGCGATAGTTTTCCGTGTTTTCTGTGCTTCCGTGGCAAAAAAAAATGTTTCGTGGGGACACGAACCACGGCAAAAAGAAGAATTAGGTTGCGATAGTTTTCCGTGTTTTCTGTGCTTTCCGTGGCAAAAAAATATAGTGTTTCGTGGAGACACGAACCATGGCGGAACGAACTTGATTTCTTTGGTGAGTGTGTCCATTAATGTTTCGTGGGGGCAAGAACCATGGCGGAAGTTTTCCGTGTTTTCTGTGCTTCCGTGGCAAAAAAAAATGTTTCGTGGGGACACGAACCACGGCAAAAAGAAGAATTAGGTTGCGATAGTTTTCCGTGTTTTCTGTGCTTCCGTGGCAAAAAAAAATGTTTCGTGGAAACACGAACACGGCAAAAAGAAGAATTAGGTTGCGATAGTTTTCCGTGTTTTCTGTGCTTTCCGTGGCAAAAAAATATAGTGTTTCGTGGAGACACGAACCATGGCGGAACAAACTTGATTTCTTTGGTGAGTGTGTCCATTAATGTTTCGTGGGGACACGAACCATGGCGGAAGTTTTCCGTGTTTTCTGTGCTTCCGTGGCAAAAAAAAAATGTTTCGTGGGTACACGAACACGGCAAAAAGAAGAATTAGGTTGCGATAGTTTTCCGTGTTTTCTATGCTTCCGTGGCAAAAAAAATGTTTCGTGGAGACACGAACCATAGCAAAATAGGTCGTAAATAATTTTCCGTGCTTTCCGTGGCAAAAAATAGCTTAGCAATACAAACCAAAGGCGTAGAAGATTATAGTAGCCGCGTCAGCCCACAAAAAAGCCCCAACGTTTTCGCTGGGGCTGATTTGATTGTTAATCTGGATCTTGATTAATGTCCGTGATCTAAATCGTATTCGTTCACATCTTTATGATCGTATGGCTCTACCATCAGTTCATCAATGGTTTTGCCTTTTTTGTTGAAACCAAGACGTTCTAACATTCTATCGAACATTAAATAAACCACTGGTACCACAATTAAGGTTAAGAACAATGAACTGGTTAATCCACCCACGATAACCCAAGCCAAACCATTTTTCCACTCGGCACCTGCACCGCTCGCCAAGGCAATTGGAAGCATACCGAACACCATGGCAATGGTGGTCATTAAGATTGGTCTTAAACGTGCATGGTTGGCCAAAACAAGTGCTTCTTTGGTTTCTTTACCCTCAGCTTTTAAGTGGTTTGTAAAATCGACCAGGATAATCGCGTTTTTCGCTACCAGACCCATTAACATAATCAATCCTAAGATGGTAAAGATACCGATAGAGTTATTGGTTAAAGCCAAGGCCAATAAGGCTCCGATTACCGCTAAAGGAAGCGAGAACATTACCACTAAAGGATAAATAAAACTATCGTAAAGCGCCACCATGATTAAGTAAACCAAAATAATAGAAGCCAGTAAAGCAATACCCAATGTACCAAAACCTTCGCTCTGGTTTTCTTGGTCTCCGGCCCAGCTATAGCTTACCCCAATTGGTGCTTTTAACTTGCCGTTTTTCTGCAACTCTTCCAGTTTAGCCTGGAATTCGGCAACTACAGTTCCTGTTGGCCTACCAATTGATTGTGCTTTAACAGATACAGAAGTAGATTTATTTAAACGCTCTAACTGACTTGGTCCTGAGCCTTCGGTAATGGTAGCAAATTGCGATAACTTAATCTGTTTACCTTCACTGTTTACAAAAATCAGGTTTCTAACATCATCAATATTCTGGCGGTTAAAATTCTGGTATTGGATATTGATGTCATATTCATACTCACCTTTTCTGTATTTGCCATCCGTGTTGCCTGCAAATGCAGTTTGCATGGTTGAACCCACAGTTTGTAAGGTTAAGCCAACAGCCGACATCTTATCGCGGTCTACCTGAACGTTAATTTCAGGGGTTCCTTTCTCTACCGATAATTTAATCTCTGTAGCTCCCGGAATAGAGGCCAGTACTTTTTGTGCACCTTCGGCATATTTTAAGGCACTATCTAAATCTGAACCCATTACCACCAATTGTATCGGTGCATTTTCTGCAATACCCAAAATACTGATCGGAACGGTTTTTACCTTAGCCCCAACCAATTCTTTTGCCAGTGCACGGCTCATTTTCGTGGCAAAAATATCCGATGAAACACCTTCACGCTGATCGCGTTCAACCAGTTTAACGTTAATCTCCGATTTATAAGCCGTAGCCTGGGTACCACCAAAATCACCGGTCGATTGACCTACAGTAGTAATTAACTGCGTAATTTCTGGCTGTTTATCCAAGAAAGCCTCAGCTTTTTGCGTTAAGAAGTTAGTCTGTTCTAAAGAGGCATCTTTAGGTAACTCTAACTGTACCAAAAACTCTCCCTTGTCTGATTTAGGGAAGAATTCAGAACCGATAAAACCACCCACCAACAATCCGCATGAGCTAAAGAACATCACCACAACAATAATTAAGGTTAAGGCTTTGTGGTTTAACGACCATGTTAAAATGCTGGTAATCCAAAGGGTAAATTTCTTCAACTGTTTTTCAAACCAAAGGATAAAACGGCCGAATAGGTTTTTACCTTCAATACGCTCTAACTTACCAAAACGCGAGAAAATAAGCGGTACAATGGTAAACGAAGCCACTAATGAAAGCAAGGTGGCAATAATTACCACGATACAGAACTGGCGTAAGATATTTGAAACCAAACCTGTACTTACAGCAATTGGGAAGAACACCACCACAATTACGAAAGTAATGGATACTACCGTAAAACCAATCTCACGCGTGGCATCAGATGCTGCTCGGACTTTGTTTTTGCCCATTTCCATGTGCCGCTGTATATTTTCCAGTACCACAATCGCATCATCCACCAAGATACCTACCACAAGTGATAGTCCTAGAAGCGACATTAAGTTTAAGGTAAAACCGAACAGGCTGATCCCGATAAATGTAGCAATTAACGATACCGGGATAGATACCATTACAATTAACGCATTACGCAAACTGTGCAGGAAGAAAAGCATTACAAAGGCTACCAGGATAACCGCAAGGATCAAATCGTGGATTACCGCATCAGCTGATTCCAAGGTGAAAATCGAACTGTCGTTCACAATTCTGATATCCAGTTTATTTGCAGCGTATTCTGTTTTAAGTTTGGCAATAATGGCGTGTACACCTTTACTCACCTCTACCGCATTCGCATCACTTTGTTTGATGATCTGGATGGCGATAGAAGCTTTACGGTCGATACGGGCCAGTTTTTCAGTTTCTTTTTGCGAATCCTGAACGTCGGCAACATCACCTAAACGGATCTGTGCACCATCTTTAGTGGTGGTTAAAACCAAGTTCCTCAACTCTTCCATACTTCTGTATTTACCCGATAAACGGATCAATACATCCTGGTTTTGCGTTTTTACACTTCCGGTAGGGAAATCCAAGTTCGAACTTAAGATCAACTGCTGAACCTGAGGAACAGAAAGATTGTAACCCTGTAATTTATCAGCATCTAACGAAACCTGGATTTCACGTTCCGAACCACCTACCAAGTTTACCTGGGCAATACCGCTTACCCTCGAAATTACCGGGGCAATACGCTTGTCGATCAAATCGTAAAAGGTAATATCGTCCATATTTGCCGAAGCCGACATGGTAATAACCGGTAAATCATCCAAAGAGAATTTACTTAAAGATGGTGTTTTTACATCCTCTGGCAGTTCAGAAAGGATAGCATTTACCTTTCTTTGTGCATCATTTAAAGAGATATCGATGTTGGCCGCATCAGTTAGGGTGATGGTAACGGTAGATAAACTCTCAAACGATACAGAATTGATCTTTTTAATGTTTTCCATCGATGATACCGCATCCTCAATTTTTTTGGTTACGGTATTTTCAACCTCGTTTGGCGATGCACCAGGGTAGATGGTTGAAATAGATACTACGTTGTTTGAGAATTTTGGAAGTAATTCATAACCCAACGAAAAGTAACTTAATAGCCCGAGCAGGGTTAGTGCGGTAAATACCACAATAACCAGCGAAGGCCTTTTTATAGATATATCTGTTATCTTCATTTTAATTTTTTATTGCAATTGAAATAATATCGTCCTTCGACTACATGTCCCGATTCTTCATCGGGAGGCTCAGGATGACAAACTGTAAACTGATAACTGCCAATTGAACTATTTTACGATACTAACCGCAGTGCCTTCAGTTAAGTTAATCTGTCCACTGGTGATTACAGTTTCACCTTCTTTAAGGCCATCTAAAATCTCAACATTGTCGCCTAAAATGCGGCCTGCTACAACATTGCGGATTTTTGATGTGTTGTTCGATTTGTCGAAAATAAAAACCTGGTTACTGCTTACACTCCCTACAAACGAAGTACGTGGGATAAGGATGCTTGGCGCCTGTTTAGGGAACTTAAATATTGCTGTTCCGTACATACCGGCTTTTAACGTGTTTTTATGACTGTTTTCTACTTCAATTTCGATTGGGAAGTTTAACGTAGCATCGGCTTTAGCAGCGATAAAAGTTACTTTGCCCGAAAAATTATCAGTTGGGAAAACAGAAGATTTAATGGTGATCTGATCTCCGATTTTAAGGTTGGCCACCTGCGATTCGTTAACATTTACTTTTAGTTTCAGTTTAGAAACATCAACCAGTTCGAACAATTGTGTGCCCTGTGTATTTACAAATGCACCAACCTCAATGTATCTTTTGTTTACAATACCGTTGATAGGCGATTTAATATTGGCATCGCTTAACCGGCGTTGAGAAGCCTGTAAACGCAATTTTGCATTTCTGGTTGCCAATTTAGCCTGATCTAACTGTTGCTGCGTAACGCCGCCAGTTTGAAATGAGCTTTGGTACCTGGCTTCGTCTTTTACCGCATTTTGGTAAGTAGCTTCTGCAGTTTCTCTATCTGTATTGATAATCTCGGCATCAACACGGGCCAAAACCTGGCCTTTGCTTACGCGGTCACCCTCATCAACATAAATAGCGGTAACACGACCAGCATTTTCTGATAGGAAATTAAGTTCTTGTTTCGGGATAAAATTTCCGTTTGCACTAAAATCTAAATCCACAACTTTTTTCTCTACCTCAGCAACACGAACGGCAACAGCACCACCACCTTTAGCAATGAAAGCAGTTTTCTCTTCGTTTTTCTTTTTATTGTTGCTTAAAATATAAGCTATTGCACCTAGGGCAACAACAACTACGATAATTATGGTAATTACTCTTTTCATTTCTATTTAACTAGCGATTTAATATTTCCGTTTGATTTTATTAACTGTATTTCGGCTATTTTATAATTCAATAAAGCCTGTGTATAACTGTTCTGTGCCTGCGTTAACGAGTTTTCTGTATCCAGTAAATCGGTTAAAGAAGCCAGTCCGTTGTTGTAATTGTTTTGTGTGCTTTTGTAAATTTCCTGAGCCAGCTCAGCGTTTTTACGCTGCGAATTAATGGTGTTCAAGTTGTTGCGCAACTGGAGTTTTGCATTTTCGTAAGCCAGGTTTAAAGAGTTTGTAGATTCTTTTCTGTCTTCCTGCGCCTTTTTGATGTTTACATCTGCCTGGCGGATTTTAGAACGTGTTAAAAATCCGTTAAAGATGGGCACCTTTAAAGTTAAACCAACTGCCGATGAACCAAAACCAATGGCTGTAGCATTAGAACTTAAAAAATCGAAACCATTGCTCTGACTAGAGTAGGTGTAGTTTCCTGATAAAGAAAGTGTTGGGTAGTATTCTGCCACATAAGCTTTACGTTGTAACGATAAAAGCTTATCCTGGTTATCAAGTAACTTAATCTCTGTCCTGTTTGCCAGATCAACAGAATCGGTAAACAAAGGTAATTTGGTAACCTCTGTTAATTCGGTAGCGGGTAGGTTAATCGGATTTGAAACCGGCATACCCATCGAAAATTTTAACTGATTTTCCAATTGTGTTATAGCGTTGATTACCTGTTCGCGCTGCGTAGTCAAATTGGTGATGTTAACGTTAATACGGTCTACATCGATTTTTCTGGCCAAACCATTTTTAAACTGGTTAGATACAATTTTTTCTACCACCCTAACATTTTTAATATTGGTATCAATTACGTTTAGCTGTTGCCTGTTTACCAAAACCTGGTAGTAGTTATTGGCCACAAGCTCTATAATCTGCTCTTCTGTAAACTGAGAAGTAAGGTTGTAATACTCTTCGCTCGATCTTGCCGCCTGTAGGCCGGTAAAAACCTGTTGGTTAAATATCTGCTGCGAAAGCTGAACACCTGCGTTCGAATTCCATTTCTGGCCAAACTTTAAGGTTTGCAACTGCCCGCCGAAATCTACTACCTGTTGGCCGATAATCGGGTTGTAAGTTAAGCCCGCAGTACCTGTAAGTTGAGGTAAAGCCTGTGCCCTTACTTCTTCTACCTTATACCTTCCGCCTTCAATATCCAATTTCGCCTTCCGGATTTTTGTGTTGTTTTGGAGCGCAAAGGTTAGCGCATCTTTTAAGGTAAGCTGCTGCTGTGCAATTACCAGCTGTGGTAAACCCAGGCCGGTAATTAATATGAGCATTAATTTTACCATTTTTACTCTAAGCATAATGTATTGTTTTTTGTTTTTGGGATTTTTTATCTGTTTAAGCTTCTGTTTAGCAACTCAAACCTTTCACAAATATGGTGGTCAGGTTTTTTTGCTTCATTGTCATTTTATTTAGTGCTTTTTTATCAGGGAAAAGATCTTTGCCGGTTTCCATAATGCACATGGTAGAGAGTCCCATCAAACTTTCTAAATAAAGTTCGGCCACATGGGCAGTATCATCGTGGGCTATTTCTCCTTTTCCTTTTGCCTGGCTAAAAATTTCTGCGAAAAAATCTTTCTCCGATTGTTTTAGTACCTGTAATTTTCCTTTTATTACCTCATCGTTCAATAAATCTGGAATACCTTCGGTTATCCTGAGCATATAATATTTCTGAAAGAAAGTGTTCCTTACATCTATCGTGTTAAATAGGATTTCCTCAATGGGCAGATCAGGATTGTACTTCTTTTTGATCAGCTCGAAAAAATCGTTGAATACGCGCTCTATCACCCCGATAATAAGGTGTTTTTTGTCTGGGAAATAATAATAAAGAGATGGTTTTGATACTGAAAGGTCTTCAGCAATATCGTTCATGGTGGTTTTTCCAATACCAAAATGGATAAAGCGTTTTATAGCACCATCAATAATTTGTTCTCTCTTTTTATCGGCTACAATCATTTTACTTTTCTACTTTCTGACTTTTTTAATATTTTAGTCAAAAATAGTGCTAAAAAATGATTTGTCATGAAATGTTTAAGCACTTGGGCTGTAAGCTTACAATTTTATGACACAATTTTGCTTCTCCAGTAGTTTATATATCTTTACAAACCAATCATTTAGAAACTTTGCAATTATTTATTCATATCGTAACCGTCCTGTTTACCATCATTGGCATGGAGTGTATGTCGTGGTTTATACACAAGTATTTATTTCACGGCCCACTGTGGTTTTTGCATAAAAGCCATCACCAAAAGACAAAAACATTTTTCGAATGGAACGATCTCTTCGCTGTTTTGTTCGCCGCACTGTCTTTGTACCTGATGTATATCGACCGGCATAACTTAGGCTACAGGTTTTTTATTGGTGCCGGTATTACTTTATATGGTTTAATTTATTTTGTGGTACACGATTGGTTTGTGCACAGGCGCTTTAAAACCTTTAAAAGTGATAATGCCTATTTGCAAACGGTACGCAAAGCACATAAAATTCACCATAAAAACCAAGGAAAAGAAAATGGTAGGGCTTTTGGATTGTTATTTGTAAGCAAAAAGGTATTAAAAAGTTAAACTGCATCCTTATGAAAAATTATTACCCGTTTATCTTTTTTGGTTTGATTACCTTAACGTTTTACAGTTGTGGTAAGCAAAGCGATAAAGACCGCGCCGTTGCATTGGTTGAATCTAAATATAAGGATAGCGATCAAAAACTGGAATTTGATGGTGCTGTTTTGGATAGCCTGTATAACATTTCGCCGCAGGCCTATGCCGATAGCATCAAAAAAGGGAATGAATTAGATTCTACCCTGGCCGTGCTGGAAAGTGAGATCGAGCATTTCAGTCAGGCAGAATCGGACAGTGTTGGGTTAATCAGTGCGAAACTAACCAAAGAAAGATACCGTTTGTTGGATCTGGCTAAAACCAAGCCTCAATTTATGGGGTGGAAATTATCGGGAGTTAAAGCAAAGGGCCCAAAGCCTGAGGTGTTGAGCTTTAATTTTGATAAGGAGATTACCAAAATCGTTCCTTAACTATTTTTTATTTTACTTTTGCAGCAAATACAAATCACCATGCTTCAAATCCAGGAAAATATTTCGTTAAAACCATACAATTCATTTGGTATAGATGTTAAGGCCAGTTTTTTTGCCGAAATATTTTCAGAAAGTGATTTATCTGCCCTTTTTAAAAATGAGCTGGTAAAGACTCAACAGCTTTTTATCATCGGTGGCGGCAGCAATGTGCTCTTCACCAAAAATTATGAAGGCCTCGTGGTGAAGATCAGTATTAAAGGCATACAGTCTGAAACCAAAGGTGAGCAGGTGCTGGTAACTGCAGGTGCAGGCGAAGTTTGGAATGATTTTGTAAACTATTGTGTAGAACACGGATTTGCCGGAGTAGAAAACCTTAGCCTTATTCCGGGTACAGTAGGGGCATCGCCCATACAGAATATAGGTGCTTACGGTGTCGAGCTTAAAGATGTTTTTGAAAGCTGTACCGCATTCGAGATTAAAACAGGCAAAATTAAAACCTTTAGTTATGCCGATTGTCACTTTGGTTATCGCGAAAGCATTTTTAAAGGCGAATTAAAAGGTCAGTATATTATAACCTCGGTTACTTTCAGTTTATCTTCAGAAGCCAAAATCAATACCTCTTATGGGGCTATTGAAACTGAACTTCATCAGCGTGGAATAGAAAACCCGGGTATTGCCGATGTTTCTGCGGCGGTGGCGCACATCCGTGTAAGTAAACTGCCCGATCCATCAACCATTGGTAATGCGGGGAGCTTTTTTAAAAACCCGGTAATAGAGAAACACGAATTTGCCGATGTTGTAGCAAAACACCCCGATGTGGTGCATTATGCTACATCCGACGATAAAATTAAATTGGCCGCTGGCTGGCTAATAGAACAGTGTGGTTGGAAGGGTAAAGTAGTTGGGCAAACAGGAACCTGGAAAAACCAGGCGCTGGTACTGGTTAACCATGGCAATGCCACTGGCACAGAAGTGTACAATTTTTCTGAACAGATTATAGACAGTGTAAAGTCTACTTTTGGAGTCACTTTAGAGCGTGAAGTAAATATTCTGTGACGAATGCCCGCCTCGGCGTACTCCTGCGCTTTTGGCACTGTGCCAGAAATTTTTGGTACTAAGTTTGTTTAGGTTATAGCGAATAGGCAATAATTCATTTGTTTTTTAATCTTCCTAAAGCTAAACATCATGACAAAATTTGAATTCAATCACCTGGTTAATCATCACTCCGTATCGCTTAGATCTTACGCTTTAAATTTTACAAAGGACGCAGAAGACGCAAATGATCTGGTTCAAGATACCATGCTGAAAGCGATCACTTATTACAATAAGTTTAAAGAAGGTACGAACCTTAAGGGTTGGTTATTTACCATCATGAAAAATACTTTCATCAACAATTATCGCCGCCTAGTAAAAACCAATACTTTAATTACGCAGAGCGAAGATATTTCTTCGGCTAACCTTTCATATAGTGCAACAAAAAACCAGGCAGAAAGTAAATTTGTACTTGGCGATATTGATAAAGCACTTGCCCAATTGCCAGAAGAGTATTATGTACCTTTTATCCGTTATTTCGAAGGTTTTAAATACCACGAAATTGCCGATATGTTGGAGATTCCGATTGGTACCGTAAAAACGCGTATCCACGTAGCTAGAGGTATCCTTAAAAAATACCTTAAAACTTACTCAAAAGAAATTGCCACGAGTGAAATGGCTTAAGATACATCAATCGAAAAACTAGGGGCTCAGATTTATCTGGGCCCTTTTTTGTTTTTTGGATGCAAAAAGCATTGTGGGAACAAGGTACCACGTATCGTTATTCCAAGCCGGATAGCTATTGATTCAATTGAGAATCGTAATGCTTTATCAAGGATTGTATCTGCATTAAGATTCCCACATGCGCGGGAATGACGCCCGATTTTGAAATGGCCCAGAGGAAGGTTATTTCTAAAATACCGTAAAAGCAAAAGGCCCGGAAATTCCAGGCCTTTTTGCTTATCATATATTTGGTTAGTTGATTCTTATTTTTTCTTTCAACAATTCGCCTTCTCTCTAATTTCGAAACAAATGCAAACCTCGAACAATAATGCGTTTTAAAGGTTTTTTGCAGTGTTTTTGTTTTGTGGTTATAAAGATAAGGGAAATTTTAAATTTGTCAAGCTTTTTTTAACTTTTTTATTATTTCTTTTGCTACCACTTGTCCTGAGATGATGGCAGGTGGCACCCCGGGGCCTGGAACGGTTAATTGTCCGGTATATAAAAAATTTGTTACCTTACTTTTCATTTTTGGTTTTAAGAAGGCTGTCTGTTTCAAAGTGTTTGCTAATCCATACGCATTTCCTTTGAAGGCATTGTAATCGGCAACAAAATTATCCATGGCATAACTGCGTTTAAACAAAATACTGTCGCTAATGTCGTTTCCGGTTAAATCTTTAAAGCGGTTAACCAAAATATTAAAGTATTCTTCCCTTTTGCTTTCGCTATCTATTAGATCTGGCGCAACCGGAATCAAAAAGAAAAGATTTTCACAGCCTGCCGGTGCTACACTTGGATCGGTAATAGAAGGGCAGCAGGCATAAAACAAAGGTTTTGTTGGCCATTTCGGATCGGTATAGATTTCTTCCGCATGCTGGTCAAAATTTTCGTCGAAAAATAAGTTATGGTGGAGGATATTGCTTAATTTTTTATTCAGACCTATATAAAACAAAAGGCATGATGGAGCCATGGTTCTGTTATCCCAATATTTTTCACTGTACCTGCGTTCGGTTTTAGCCAACAGCTGCTGCTCAATATGGTGGTAATCGGCATTACCGACAACAAAATCGCTTTCAAAGCTTCCTTTGTCGGTTATAACCTGCTCGGCCAGGTGGTTTTTAACTTCGATTTTGGTTACTGCCGTGTTAAAAATAAATTTAACGCCGGCATCTTCGGCAATTTGCTGCATTGCCGAAACAATTTTGTGCATCCCGCCAATAGGATACCAAGTGCCCAAAACCAGATCCGCATAATTCATTAGGCTGTACAGTGCAGGTGTGTTTTGTGGTGTGGCGCCTAAAAATAGGACAGGAAACTCCAAAAGTTTCCTTAAACGTTCATTTTTAAAAAGACGGTGCACGTGCTCCCGCATGTTGCCCAAAAGCTGGAGCTTTATCCCGCTGATGGCTAGCCTTGGGTCGAAATATTCCATTACGCTGTGCGATGGTTTAAAAACGTACTCGTTCATCCCAACCTCGTATTTGTATTTGGCCTGGGCGAGGAAAGATTTCAGGTTATTGCTGCTACCTGGCTCCAATTGTTCAAATAACAGGTATAAATCTGCTAATGTTTCCGGTACATCGATGGTATCGTTTTTGCCAAAATAAATGCGGTAAGATGGACTTAGCCTTTTGAGTTGGTAAAAATCGGAAGTTGTTTTATTGAACAGCTGGTAGTAATTTTCAAAAACATCTGGCATCCAGTACCAGCTTGGCCCCATGTCGAAAAGAAATCCGTCTTTTGCCCAGGTTCGGGCCCTTCCGCCTGCCATTTCATTTTTTTCGATCACGGTAACATCGCAATCTGCTTTGGCCAAAAGCGCAGCTGCAGATAAGCCAGCAAAACCTGCCCCTATAACAGTTACCTTCGGTTTTTTATCCATGGTGTAAATAAAAGCAATTTTAGGGATTTTTTTGTCATTCTGAGCGCAGCGAAGAATCTGTTTGTGGTTAGTATTGCAGTTATTGACTTGATGACATTAATTTAGGCCGTAGGCGCAGTGTGCTGTAGGTTAGAAATCCTTTGCTATGCTCAGGATGACAGTTTAAACAAAGCAGATAACTGTGTTTAAGATTCCGGTGGTGCCAAGCAGACAATACGCAGATTTTCTTACCTTTGTCCAGCTCATGGTTAAACTACGCATTTTATTTTTTCTGCTGTTTGCAGCAATCAATTTTTCCTACGCACAGCTATCTCCAAAAGAAATTGCGGTGTTAAAACACGATATGGTTAAGGCTGTAGAAAATGCCAAACTAACCGATTCTTTATTTAAGCGCCTAAATAAATTGCCCAATAAAACGGCGCTGATTACAGGTTACACCGGTACTTTAGAAGCTTTAAAAGCCAAGCACTCCTGGAATCCCTATAACAAGATCAAATTTGTTAGCCGCTCGCTCAAAACCATGAAAAAAGCGATAGAAATGGATAAAGAAAATATGGAGATCAGGTTTATGCGTTTTTCAATTGAATTTTATACGCCTTCGTTTTTAGGTTTTAGCCAAGATCTGGCTGAAGATAAAAAGGAGATTGTTAAACATTATCAGAATGGAAATTTTGGTTTGGCAGATGATGAACTGGTACGAAACGTGGCCAAGTTTATGATTAACAGTAAAAGATGTACCGAGGCTGAAATTAAAATTTTAAAGAAACACCTCTAAATGAAATCTACTTACCTGCTGATCAATATTTCTGTAATTTTATTCCCGCTCGCTTTATCCTTCGATAAAAAGGTGCACTTTTTTAGCAAATGGAAGTTTGTATTTCCCGCTATATTAATTACCGGAGCGGTGTTTTTAATCTGGGATATGCTGTTTACCCAGCTCAATGTATGGTCGTTCAACCCCAAATATATTATTGGCATTAATTTATTCGGACTGCCTTTAGAAGAAATGTTGTTCTTTTTAACCGTTCCGTATGCCTGTATTTTTATTTACGAGTGTTTGAATGTGTATTTTCCGAACAATAACCTGCAAAAATATAGTTTGGCTATTAGTAACTTAATTTTGGGCATCTGTGTGGCCCTTTTGTTTTTTGGATACAATAGGTGGTACACACTTATCAATTTTGGTTTTCTGTTTTTGGTACTGGCTTATGTTGAGTACGTAAATTTCGAATTCAGGTTTATGTACAGGTTTTTTAGGGCGTATTTGGTTGCGCTTATTCCGTTTTACATTGTAAATGGCTTTTTAACGGCTATACCAGTGGTAATGTACAACGATAAACAAAATATGGGTTTTAGGGTAGGTACCATTCCTTTCGAAGACCATTTTTATTTAATGGGGCTGTTGCTGTTGAATATTTATCTGTACGAAGTTTTTAAAAGCAAGGGCGTTAAAAGCATTGTTTAAAAACAGTGGTTTTAGTAGTTACGACAAAAGAAGCTATTTACCATATAAGGCATTGAAGAGACTATAAGTTTTGATTTTTTTGATAATGTGGGATTAGTCATTCTTCAGGTGTTGTTTATTGCATGCAATAGCTATGGGGTGGGTTTAATAACACAAGCTTGTGCAATTGCAAACCGCCAAAATGAAATACTGCCCTGGCCATTTAGCCCCGGTTGAAGCGGTACCCTGCAGCAACGAGGTACGAGACAGCAAAGCGTACAAGCGTAAAACAGGAGGAAATTGAGTGTTTTGCAACGGTTTTGCGCTTCGAAATAAATTTATTGCGCTATTTACCATATAAGGCATTTAAGAAAATAAGCTTATACTATATTGTTATATGGTTAAAAACCTTTTTGATTATCTTCATCGCGAAATTAATTTAAATGGAGTTACCAGCTTATACCAAACAACAGCTCGCCTTGCGGAACGGAGAAGATAAACCGCAGGTTTGGGTGGCATACAAAGGTTTTATTTACGATATGACCGACAGCAGGCTATGGCGCAATGGTAAACATTACGAGCATTGGGCCGGACAGGATTTAACCGATGAACTGCCAGATGCACCACATACTGAAGCGGTTTTTGATAAATTTACCCCGATAGCTGTACTTGTTAAACCAGGTTAATTTTAGTAAGCGTAGCGAGTTTTAGCTCTTTAAATTCTGAAGGCCGTTTGCCTACCATTTTATAAAATGTATTGCTGAAAGACGAAATGCTGTTGTAGCCAACGGCATAACCAATTTCGCTAATGGTTAAATCTGTTTCCAGTAATTTCTCCATCGCTTTGATCATTCTGGCCAATTTTAAATATTGAAAAAAAGAGGTATTCAGTGCCGATTGAAATAATCTGGATAGCGTTCTTTCGCTAAATCCGGTTGCTTTACCTACGCTTTCCAAACTCATGCCGTCGTTGGCCAGGCCATCGGCAATGTGTTTTAATACGGGCCGTAAACGCAGGTTTTCTGTAGTGGGCAAAGCTATGGGCAAGGGATGTTCACTTACGGCAGGCAAAATATTTTTTAGGGTATTTAAAAAATCATATTCTTTAGTTTGTGGGCTGATGTTGCCATTCCAGCGTTCGGAAAAAAGGAACATTTCTAACAAAAGGTTATTTACGGGATAGATCCCAATCTGTTTGTAAAAGGGATTTTCATCATCTGTGGCCGTATCGAAATAAATGTTGCGCACAATTGCGGCATGGTAGCGGTGCTGCAAATGGTGTTCTACCCCGGCCGGAATCCAAACATAATGCCGTGCAGGCAAAAAGTAAGATTTCTCTTTGGTGTACAGAAAAATTACACCTCCTTCTACGTAGGTAAGCTGCCCTTTTAAATGGGTATGGTCCTGAAATCGGTCTTCAAACCTGCTGTGCCAAACATACATGGTTTCTGGTTTTTCGTCGATTGCAAATAAAAGGTCTTCGTTGCTAACTTTTATCATTTGGCTGGTTTGGATAAATATCTGTCGGTTTAGATAAAACAAAGTAACAAATCTGTATCGAAATTTGCATCATTAATAAACGGATATGAATTTTAACAGGAATAAAAGAAGATTTTGGGTGTGTGTGCCTATTCTTTTATCATCAATTTTAGCGCATGCACAAACACTTCCCGATCAAAGCAATTTTACCATTGGGCAAGTGTGGGCATTGGCAGATAGTAACAATAAAAAGATTATTGCCCAACAGTTAAACAGTGAGGCAGCAGAAGCCCGTGTAAAAGTTAGCAAAGCCGAACGCTTGCCCGAAGTGGCGGCCGAGGGTGTTTATGCACATGTTTTTCCGCTCCCAATTTACGAAAACGGCCTTTTTCATACCCCAGCTCAATTTCCGGTTGTACCCACTTACTATAAAGCAGGAGCAGATGCCTATTTTAATATCTACAATGGAGGTAAAACCAATACCGAAATTAATGCGGCTAAAGTAGAAAGTGAGTTAAGCCATGTACAGAGTGGCCAGAATAAGCAGGAAATCCATTATGTTGCTGCGGTTTATTTTTACGATGTTTTCCGCAATGCTTCTTACCGGGTTTTGTTGGAACAGGATATCAGGGACCGTGAAAAACAGCTGGCCGAAATTAATCAGCTCTATAAAAATGGCACCATATTAAAAAGTGACGTACTGCGCGCTGAATTGCGCCTATCTAAACAGCGAATGCTGTTAACCGAAATTGAGAACAGTATCATAATAGCCAAACAAAAACTGAATATTTTAATCGGAAGAGCAGATCAGGCCCCATTAAACCCTGTAATATTGGCCGATGAAACTGATGCCATTGCTTTGAAACAGCTGGATGAATATTTTAACGATGCCAAAACCGCTTCTTATAAAATCCAGATTGCTGAAAAGGAGCAGGCTTTAGCCAAACTGAAACTGAAGCAGGTTAAATCGAACGTGATGCCTTCTTTGGGCTTTTTTGGGGAGTATGCTTTTGCCTATCCGCAGATCCAGTTCTACCCATATGCCTTATCGCTTTATAGTACCGGTATGGTTGGACTGAAGCTTAAAATCCCGATTTCATCGTGGTATACCAACCAGCACAAGGTAAAGGAGGCCGAGCTAAAAGTGCGCGAGCAGGAAGTGGGCGATGAGGCTGTGAAGGATAATATCCGCCAGGAAGTGCAAGAAAATTACATCCGTTATAAAGAGTCGGTTCAGCGCATTGCCCTGGCCGAAGAAAATATCAAACAGGCTGCAGAAAGTTACCGCATTGTACAGAATACTTATTTTAACCAGTTATCGCTTTTAACTGATCTGTTAGATGCCGAAACGCAGCTGCTGCAATCGCGGTTCGAACTTACCACCGCAAGGGTAAATGCCAAATTACAATACTATCAATTACAAAAAGCCATAGGGAATTTATAAAATGAACACACAGAAACAAAACAGGGCCGATAAAATCATTAGCAGGATTACCACAATAATAGCACTGATTGTGCTGGTTGTGCTGTTGGTTTGGGGTGGTAAAACCCTATTTGGTTACTTAAAGTACGAAGAAACCAACGATGCACAGGTAGATGAATACATTAATCCGGTAACGGCCAGGGTTAGCGGTTACATTAAGGCGGTAAAGTTTGAAGAAAACCAGGAAGTGAAGAAAGGTGATACCCTTGTTTTAATAGATGATGATGATTATACGGTTCAGCAGGATGAAGCTTCGGCTTCATTATTAAATGCAAGGGCGCAGGTAGCGGTGCAGCAGAGCAATATTAAAACTGCGCAAAGCAGTGCCGGGGTAATGTTGGCCAAAATTGGCGCGGCCAAGGCTAAACTCTGGAAACAACAAACAGAATACAACCGCTACAAAAAGCTTTTTGATGCCGAATCGGCCACCCGCCAGCAACTGGAAACGATAGAAAGTTTATTGCAGGTGTCACAGGCCGAATACCAGGCCGCGAAAGAAGATTACGCCGCAGCCGTGTCAAAAACAAACGATATTAAAGCGCAGGGCGAGGTATTGGCATCAGAAATAGAAAGAAGGGCGGCTGTAGTTAAGCGGAATAACCTAAACACCTCTTATACGGTAATTGTAGCGCCATACAATGGTAAAATGGGCAGAAGGACCATTCAGCAGGGGCAACTTGTTCAAAGCGGACAAACCATTGCCTATATCGTAGACCGTAGCGCTGGTAAATGGGTGGTTGCCAATTTTAAGGAAACACAGATTGCCAAAATGTACATCGGCGAAAAGGTTAATGTGGCAGTTGATGCCTTCCCCGGACAATATTTTGTTGGTGAGATCGAATCACTTTCAGGAGCAACAGGATCGAGATTTTCGCTATTGCCTCCCGATAACTCGACCGGTAATTTTGTTAAGATTGCGCAGCGCATCCCTGTACGTATCCGTTTGGCTAAAAATGATAAAGATATTGATTTGTTGAGTGCCGGCATGAGCGCCAGCGTAATGGTGAAAAAGAATCAGCCCAATGACTAGTCAAATACCTATTTTTAAAGCAAGGGTACCAGAATGGCTGATTATACTCAGTGTTTTTGCGGTGCTTTTATCATCGGTTCTGCTTTTTGCCTTATCAACAGCTGATGGTACTGCAGCTGCGGGCTATTATGGTGCAAATGCTTCTGATGTTCAGTTTTCGCTGTTGATGTTTTATGCTGCGGTGGCCAGTTTTGCTGTGGTTGAAAGGCGTTTTTTTGCGAGGGTGGTAACAAAAGATTATCTGCTCATCTGTATCATTTTAGAAATACTGATTGCTTACTGGTGTTACCATACCAGAGAAATCTGGCTGATTTTTGCGCTGCGCTTTTTGCAGGGCATCGTAAACTGTGGCTTAACCAGCATCTCGTTAAACCTGCTTTTTGGAAGGTTAAAATCAGAATATGCAAAAGAAACCGGTTACACCATTTTTTATGGAATGATCCTTTGCGTATCGCCCATTACGGCCTTGTTTTCAGTGCCTATAGTCGAAAATTACGAATACAATGTGGTGTACAAAGCCATTATTTTCTGCTTTTTGCCTAGCGCTGTGCTGCTTTTCAGCGTAATGAACAGGGTACATATTTTGCGCAAAACCCCTTTATATAAAATAGATTGGATGAGTTTTGTGCTCTTCTCTACCATGCTGGTGCTTATAGCTTATGTGCTGGTTTACGGACAACAATACGATTGGTTAGAAGATGCAAGCATCGTATATGCTATTTTAGCCATTTTGTTTTTGTTTTCGGTTTCCATCATCAGGCAAGGTACTTTAAAGCGGCCGGCGGTTGATCTGCGCGTATTTAAATCGAGGAATTTTGCCATCGGAATTGTTTTTCTGGTTATTCTTTATCTTATCCGCGGGGCTTTTAGCTTAACGTCTACTTATTTTATCAATGTTTTGGGCATGGATTCGCTGCACGCCAATGAGGTAATGGTTTTTAACATCGCTGGTGTTATTGTGGGGTCGGTAATTGCCATTCGATATTTGGCCCGCCAAAAGCATTTAAGGATATTGTGGATAACGGGTTTCATGCTGCTTTTTGTATTCTTTTTATGGATGTGCAGTTTGTTTGCAAGCGAGGCCGGCACCAACAATTTTTACCTGCCCTTATTTTTGCAGGGCCTTGGGGCGGGTATGGTAATGTCGCCCATTGTGATGTTCATTATGTCATCCGTTCCCGATTATATGAGTCAGTCGGCGTCTTCGGTGGGTGTTTTTGTCCGTTTTTCTACCTTTAGTTTGAGCTTGGCCTTTATCAATTTTTATCAGCTTTATTTTAAGGGATTGCATAACAATGATTTAAGAACGAAGCTTAGCTTGTTGGATTTTAACGTTCCGGAAAGGTTAAAAATGTATCAATCTGCCCTGGCTAACAGGGGGATGCCGCGTGATGAAGCGGCTAAGGCTGCCGTTGGTTTATTAAATAAAGCCTTGCAGAAGCAAACTTTCCTGCAGTTTTGTGTAAGCTATTACGAGCTGATTGCGCTACTTTGCCTGCTTACTATTTTGCTAATCGCTTTACAGCCTGTAATCAGCAGAACAATAATTAATTTAAAGAATAGGCAGCCAGCAGCTGTTGGGTTTTAAAAAGCTATCGTAAAAAGTCTCATCGCAATGACGGAATTTGGGAGAATAAAAAACCGCAGGCTGATCAGAAATTCATCTTTAAACCTGCGGTCTGTTATATTGTGCAGCCAATTGCTAGCTGAAAATTGCCAGCTGAGAACTAACTATGCTTCTATGGTGAATGCACTCAAGCTTACAAATTGCTGAATTCTTGCTGCCACTTCCTCTTCTGTTAAGTTTAATAATTTTTCGGTACCGAATTTCTCTACGCAGAAAGAAGCCAGGGCCGAACCGTAAATAATAGCGTTTTTCATGTTGTTGAAGTTAATAGTACCCACTTTAGCCAAATAACCGATAAAGCCACCTGCAAAAGTATCGCCTGCTCCAGTTGGATCAAATACTTCGGCCAAAGGTAGGGCAGGAGCTGAGAAAATCTGATCTTCGTGGAACAATAAAGCGCCATGCTCACCTTTTTTAATGATCAGGTATTTTGGTCCCATGGCCAGGATTTTTTGGGCAGCTTTAACCAAAGAGTATTCGCCCGATAATTGGCGTGCTTCCGCGTCGTTAATCGTTAATACATCAACCATTTTGATGGTTTCAAGCAAATCATCCATCATAATGTCCATCCAGAAGTTCATGGTATCCATTACAATTAATTTAGGACGGTTTTTAAGGCGTTTAATTACCGTTTGCTGTACCTGGGGCGTTAAGTTACCCAGCATTAGGTATTCGCAATCCTGATAACTCTCTGGAATAACAGGATCGAAGTTTTCCAATACGTTTAATTCTGTAATCAAAGTATCGCGGCTGTTCATGTCGTTATGGTATTTGCCCGACCAGAAAAATGATTTTTCGCCTGCTTTAATCTGCAAACCTTCGGTATCGATACCATGTTTAGTAAAGGTGTCGATATCCGATTGGTGAAAATCATCACCTACTACTGCAACAATTTTTGCTTTGTTATAAAAGTAAGAAGCGGCTAAACTAGCATACGTTGCTGCCCCACCTACAATTTTATCTGTTTTTCCGAAAGGCGTTTCAATAGCATCAAAAGCCACAGTACCTATGATTATCAGGCTCATATCTTTGTATTAATTTTTTTTCTAATTTTTTTCACTGCAAATATTGCATAAATAATTTAAAAGCCCTAATATTGCATTCCCAAAACGAACAAGGGTATATGTGTAATTAAGCATAAATAACCACGTTTTAGGAAACAACCAGCACTCCTTCTTAGCTCAGCTGGTTAGAGCATCTGACTGTTAATCAGAGGGTCGCTGGTTCGAGCCCAGCAGAGGGAGCCAAAACCCGCAACGAAAGTTGTGGGTTTTTTGCGTTTATGGCTGGGCGAGAAGTTTATCCTGAGCGCAGGCGAAGGGAGCCCAGCAGAGGGAGCTAAAGCCAAATTCGAGTTGGCTTTTTTCGTGTACAGACAGACGAAAAGTCTAACCCGATTTCAGGTTAGTATTACCTGTTTTATCGGCTTAAAATAGGTCTATTTACAATGTTTTGGAACAGCTTGATTCTTAAAAATAACCACCATCAAATCCATTCTTTTTAAATGAACGCGTACGCCCGCGTTTAACGGAAATACCGTTAACTTATTGTAAATGAATAACAACACTCATGTTTAATGTATTCTGTCAAGGGGTTTCTTAATCGCCTTTCTTCAAAACCTAATGTCCTTTTTCTTCGTTTCTATAATAACACTACACAAGTAGTTCAGGGTTCGCCGAAAACCTAAAATAGAGTAGGCAAAAATTAAAATTAGAACGTTATGAAACTTCAAGAGTTAAATTTAAACGAAATGAAAGAAATCAACGGTGGTGGTTTATTAGGTGGTAATGATTCATCAAATTCAGGTGGATTATTAGGCTCAATTGGAATTGGTAATTTATTGTCATTTTCAAACGAAACACACGACGGAGATGAATCGAGTAAAACCGAATTCTCTTTGGGTAATAACATTGGTGGGAGCTTAGAAGGCTTATTTAAAAGCTTAACCAGCTAATTTGAATTAAACCTCAATAATAAAAGGTCCTGATATCCTCAGGACCTTTTTAATTTACCGGTACAATCTTAATATATAAAATCATGAAAAATTTAACCATAAAAGAAATGACCGCAATTAATGGTGATAGTACTACTCAGAACATATCAATCTCAGCAAGTAGCTCCACAGCCAGTTTACTGGAGCTTAGTTTTGAACAAAGCGATGGTGATAAATATCAAAAAACTGGATTTTCAGCCGGTAACCATATTAATTTAAATCTTTTGTTTGCCGGTTTTAACCAAAAAAGCTAAATAATTTTTAGTGCCTGCATGGTTTAGATAGGGAACTATTTTGTATTTAATAAAACCAAACCGACTGTTTTTCGTATATAATTTCACGATATGGATAGCGACAAATATATATTTCCGAAGGAGATTATCGAAAATACGGCAGAATACCATTTTCATTCGCATAACTCAAGGACAAAAATTATTTATCAGGTTTTACTTGTTTGCCTTTTTGTGGCTTTTATAGGTATGTTTTTAATCCGTGTGGATGTAAACGTAAAAAGCAACGGCTTGTTTAGGCCTACCGCCGAACGTAACGAAATTAAACCACTTATTGCCGGCAGGATCGATTCTCTTTTCATTAAAGAAAATATGCATGTAAAATCTGGCCAGGTTTTGTTTACCATCCGTAAGGAAAATATAGAAAGCCAGGATGCGCTGAACACTTTTCAACAAACTGATGTTGCCGATCAGCTTTATGACCTTAGCCTACTCATTAATGCTTACCGCCGCAACGACTGGTCGAAAAAAATACCTTTAAAATCTGGTATTTACGGGCAACAGTATAGTCTGTTTATGCAGCGGGTAACTGAGGCAAAAGCCCGATACCAGCTTGCGCTGAAAAATTTCGAACGCTATGCATACCTCTATAAAAAGCGGGCTGTTTCGGCAGCAGAATATGATGAAATTAAGTTAAAGAAAGATAATGTATTCAACGAACTTACGCTCATTGGTGAAGAGCAGGGAAGTAAGTGGCAAACCGAACTTAACCAGCTCAATATTCAGAATGAGCAGCTCGATGCAAGGGATAGGCAGTACAATGAGGAAAAAGAGTTTTATACCATAAAAGCACCTCTAAGCGGTACCGTGCAGGAACTGAAAGGTATTCAGCCTGGGAGTTCTGTTTCGGCAAATGAAATCCTTGGTGAAATTTCGCCAGACTCTGGCCTTATAGCAGAAACTTATGTGCAACCTAAAGATATTGGCTTGCTTCGAATTGGTACGAAGGCCAGGTTTCAGATCGATGCCTACAATTATAATGAATGGGGAATGGCCAGCGGCAAAATCATTTCTATCTCCAGCGATATTTTTATGCAAAATGGCAGTCAACCTTTTTTTAAAGTGAGATGCATACTGGATAAGAATAATCTTAAACTAAAAAACGGGTATACCGGCAGGATAAAAAAAGGGATGACTTTGCAGGCGCGTTTTTTTGTTACCCGCCGTACCTTGTTCCAGCTGCTTTATGATAAAGCTGATGATTGGCTAAATCCTAACGTAATTCCTCAAGCTAAAGAAACTACTTTGAGCCGCCTATGAAATCAGCATCTTTCTTCAACAGAATCAAGGCAAAATTTGCTTTTAGTAAGCCTAAGAAAAGAACAATTGTTAAACAGCATGATGTAACCGACTGTGGTGCAGCCTGTTTGGCTTCTATTGCCATTCATTATGGTCTTGATATGCCAATAGCCCGTATCCGGCAATATGCTTCGACCGATAAAAAAGGCACCAATGTACTTGGGTTAATTGAAGCTGCAAACCGGCTTGGTTTTTCGGCTAAAGGTGTTAAGGCCGATTATGATAACCTATTTAACATCCCTTTACCGGTTATTGCCCACGTTTTACAGAACCAATTGCCGCACTATGTTGTGATTTATAGCATCCATTCCGACTATATAGAAATCATGGATCCAGGTTTTGGGGAAATGCAGAAACTTTCGCATCAGGAATTCAGGCAAAAGTGGACTGGCGTATTGGTAATGCTTTTGCCTGGAGATGATTTTACAGCAGGAACTGAGCGCATTTCACTGGAAAAAAGATTTCTTTACCTACTTATGCCACATCAGTCGGTTTTGCTTCAGGTGTTGGTGGGAGCTGTTTTCTATACTATCCTGGGCCTTTCTACATCCATTTTTCTGCAAAAAATAGTGGATAATGTTTTACCAGAGGGCAATACTAATTTGCTGAATCTGATGGGCACTGTGATGATTATCATTATCCTGCTCCAGCTTTTTATTAATTATGCTAAAACGCTTCTCACAATAAAAACGGGTCAGCAAATAGATGCCCGTTTAATTTTAGGTTACTACAAGCACTTGCTCAGGCTGCCGCAAAGTTTTTTCGATACCATGAGGGTAGGCGAAATTATTTCCAGAATGAATGATGCGGTCAAAATAAGGGCTTTTATCAATGATGTGTTGATCGGTTTTGCTGTAAACGTTTTTATTCTCATCTTTTCTTTTGTGCTCATGTTTACCTACTATTGGAAACTGGCGCTTATTATGTTAACAGTTGTTCCGCTATATGCAATAATTTACTACTTCTCCAACAAATTGAACCGTAGTACCCAACGGAAGCTAATGGAAAAAAGTGCGGACCTTGAAAATCAGCTTGTCGAATCAGTAAATTCAGTAAGTACGATTAAACGATTTGGTCTTGAAAATTTTGCTAACCTAAAAACTGAAATCCGTTTTATAGAACTCCTGAAAACCGTTTATACTTCAGGAACCAATTCTCTGCTGATTGGAAATGCAAGTAGCCTAGTTTCGAGCATTTTTGCCGTAATATTATTGTGGGCAGGGGCGAGCTTTGTTCTTCAAAATCTGATTACCCCAGGCGAACTATTATCTTTCTATGCCATTATTGGTTATTTCACAGGGCCGGTAATCGGTTTGATTGGTATGAACAAAGTTTTTCAGGATGCAAGGATTGCTGCCGATAGGCTGTTTGAGATTATGGATTTGGAACGTGAAAAAACAGAGAACCGTACCGAGCTAACGGCTGATATGATTGGGGATATTGTATTCCGGCATGTTAATTTTCGTTACGGTACGCGCGTAACGGTATTTGAAGATTTTAGCCTAATTGTACCAAAGGGAAAGATAACCGCTATAGTTGGAGAAAGTGGTTCTGGTAAAACTACTTTGCTTTCGCTGCTACAGAATATTTATCCTTTGCAATCTGGACAGATTATGATTGGCGAATTTGATATCAATTACCTTAGCAATGAAAGCTTGCGGAAACTTGTGAGTGTAGTGCCACAGGATGTACACCTTTTTGCCGGAAATGTTATCGATAATATAGCGGTTGGTGAAATGGAACCGGATATTAAAAAAATCATTAAAATTTGTGGACAGCTCAATATTCTTGATTTCATCGAACAGCTTCCACAGGGATTTGAAACTTATTTAGGGGAAAATGCTACTAACCTTTCGGGAGGGCAACGACAAAGGCTTGCTATTGCAAGGGCCTTATACCGCAATCCGGAAATTCTGATCCTGGATGAAGCCACCTCTTCGCTGGACTCTACTGCCGAAACGTATATCCACAATACGATATCGTTTCTGCGCGAACAAGGCAAAACCATCATCCTTATTGCCCATCGCTTAAGTACTGTTGTTAGTGCTGATAAAATTGTTGTTTTAAATAAAGGTAAAATGATAGAAGAAGGAAGCCACAAGCAACTGCTTAATAAAATGGGTGCTTATGCCCAAATGTGGCAGAAGCAGTTTCCAATGATGAATGAAACTTAAACTTTACGATTACGCTTTTCAAGGTGCAGTTTGGTGGGGATAATTTTCTTAAAACTGTTTGCTAGCTCCATTGCCCGCTATTGTTTCTAATAACAATTAAACTTTTTACATAACCAACCGTCAAAAATAAACACACAGCGTAAAGCTTGATTTATTGTTTATTTAAAATTTAGGTTATGAAAAAGATTGTAAATGCGTTGCTCTTATTGGTTATGGCTGTAAATTTTAGTGCCTGCGTGGTGCATGCCCGTGCGCCTAAAGCCGAGTGGGTGCGTGGTCATTACGTAATCGGGCCCCATGGCGGCCGCCACTGGATTCCTGGGCACTACCGATAGGAAGGATTTAATTTTGAAGGATTGAATGATTGAGTTTTGAGGGATTGAATTTTGAATGATTGATTTTTGAATAAGTGCAGGTAGTCATTTAGCCATTCTATCATTCAAAACTCAATCATTTAACCCCTGTTAAAAAAGCGTTTGCGTAACGATTAAGATTTTTGGTATAGATTGTAGGAATAAAATAATACATTAGTGGCATTAACCCCATTATAGCATATGCAAGAAGAAATTCTTTTACAGATCAGCCTTAAAATTAAAGAAAGACGCAAAGAACTTGGTATTACCGTACAAGAACTTGCAGATAAAGCTGAAGTAAGTAAAGGTCTTATTTCGCAGATAGAGAATAGCCGTACCATCCCTTCTTTAATGGTGCTCATGGATATTATCAAGAGCCTGGAAATAGATCTGAACAGTTTTTTTAAAGATATCAACTTCCATAAAAAAGATGCGCCAGTGTTGGTTAAACGCAAAGAGCAGTACCAGAAATTTGAAAAAGAACAGGCTGTAGGCTTTAATTATTCGCGTATCCTCACCAAAAACATTAAATTTTCTACCGCCGATTTTGTACTGCTAGAGCTCGAGGTAAATGCACACCGGCCCATGGTTAAAACCGAAGCTTTCGAATTTAAATACATGATAGAAGGCAAGGTAGAATATCAGTTCTCCAAAAAGAAAATTGTACTCGAAAAAGGCGATTCTATGTTGTTCGATGGGAGGCTTTCGCATACCCCTGTTAACATTGGCGATACCAAGGCCCTAATGTTGGTAGTTTATTTTTTTGAGTAACAAATTATAAACAAAGTTTATTAATACTTAACAAATAATTACCTTCATGTTTATTTGCCACGGCTAGTTTTGTGGTGCCAAAATAGATAAACATGAAAAAAAGAGTAACAAGTACACTATTATTACTGTGTATATGCCTGTCGGTATTTGCACAATCAAAAAAGGTAAAGCACATTATTTTAATCGGCTGTGATGGTTTTGGAGGCTATGCCCTGCAAGAGGCTAATATGCCAAACCTGAAAGCGTTAATGCACAACGGCTCGTGGACTGCCAAGGCGCGCTGCGTACTCCCATCTTCGAGTGCAGTAAATTGGGCATCCTTATTAATGGGCGCAGGGCCAACCGAGCATGGCTATACCGAATGGAACAGCAAAGTGCCCGAAATTCCTTCTGCAACCAAAACCAGCTATGGTTTGTTTCCGGGCATATTCAGCGTAATCAGAGATCAGAAAAAAGCAGCCAAAACCGCAATTGTTTATAGCTGGAACGGCATAGGTTATCTTTTCGAAAAAGAGGCCGTAAATATTGTGGTAGATGGCAAGGAAAAAGACGATTTCTGCACCGATACAGCTGCTGCGATTATCAAAAAAGAAAAACCCTATTTTACCTTTCTACATTTGGACGAACCGGATAATACCGGGCATGGCATTGGTCACCGCACGCCGGCTTATTACAAACAGCTCGAACTGGTAGATCAGCGCATCGGAAAAATTGTACAGGCCGTTAAAGATGCAGGCATAGCCAACGAAACGGTTATTCTGGTTACGGCCGATCATGGTGGTACGGGTAAAGGACATGGAGGGAAATCGTTGGATGAGGTGCAGATCCCCTGGATCATTGCCGGGCCGGGTATACGCCAAAACCACGAAATTGAGGATGTAATTATCACTTACGACACAGCTGCCACACTGGCTTGGCTAATGGGGCTTAAACAACCGCAAAGCTGGAGGGGAAAACCAGTGCTAGAGGCATTTACCAAGTAAGTTCTTTCTTATTTATTGGAAAATTAACAATTTGATAACTTGCATTTTGTTTACTAATAATAAACAATGTTTACTATTGTGGAGTAAATGAAATGGAGTATGATGCCAATAGATATGGTGCTGTTTAAGGTAGCATTGAATAACAATCCAGTTAACCATGAACCTGCTTAGTATAGCCCGCAAAAAAGCACAGTATTGGCCTTATTGGTTAATTACCCTGCTTGGTGGTATGGCAGCTTTTGGCTGTTACACCAGTATGTATGCTTTCCGAAAAGCATTTGCTTCTGCTACTTTTGAGCATCAGGAGTTTCTGCATGTAGATTATAAGGTTTGGCTGGTGGTTGCGCAGATGGTCGGTTATACGCTAAGCAAATTTTATGGCATCCGCTTTATTTCCGAATCGGGCAAAAGCAACCGTGCCAGGAGCATTATTGGCTTAATTGTATTTTCGTGGCTGGCGCTATTGGGTTTTGCATTGGTGCCGGCGCCCTATAATATTGTTTTCCTCTTTTTAAATGGTTTTCCGTTGGGTATGATATGGGGTTTGGTGTTCAGTTATCTCGAAGGACGTAAAACAACCGAATTTATGGGGGCGTTAATGTCTATCAGTTTAATATTTGCTTCGGGCTTTGTTAAAACGATGGCCCGTACGCTGATGTTTTTTGGTGGGGTAAGCGATTATTGGATGCCCTTTTTTACAGGGCTGGTTTTTCTGCTTCCCTTGCTCTTTTTTGTGTTCTGTTTAGAAGTGGTGCCGCCACCATCAAAAGAAGACCGGGTTTTGCGTACCGAGCGCGTACCCATGGACGCCAAGCAGCGCAGGCAGTTTATGGGTACGTTTTTACCGGGCATTTTGTTAACCATCATTATTTATGTACTGCTTACCTGCATACGCGATATGCGCGATAATTTTGAGGTCGAAATATGGAACGGCCTGGGTATTCACAACAATCATATTTATACGCAGATAGATACGCTTATTTCGGTAGTGGTACTGGTGATGATGGCCATGCTGATCCTGATTAAAGATAACCTTAAAGCTTTTACGGTGATCCATATCATGATTATTGGCGGCTGTTTACTGGTTGGATTGAGTACCGTTCTTTTTGATAAGGGCTATATTAGTGCGGTTAGCTGGATGGCTTTACTGGGAATGGGACTTTATATGGCTTATATTCCGTACAATGCCATTTTCTTTGAGCGGATGATTGCCAATTTCCACTACAAAAGCAATATTGGCTTTATTATGTACGTGGCCGATTCGATTGGTTATGTAGGTAGTTTTTCGGTACTGATGCTGCACGAATTTGGCGAAACAGAGTTAAGCTGGATGCACTTTTTTAAACAATGTCTTATTGCTGTGCCTTTAATAGGTGGTGTATGTGGCATCCTTTCGCTTATTTATTTTAGGCGTAAAACGTTTACTGCGAATAAAAAGATAAAGGCAAGCGGGCGTGTGGTTTTTGAAGATGCCGTCATTTCGAGTAATAATCAAGGCTAAGGCCTGAAAAAATGGGATGAGGTTTTGAACTTATATGCTCTCGTATTTCGTAAATGGTAAGAAAAACATGATGATTATCAATTATTTACGTAATGTGATTATAAATAAAACTCACCTCAGCCCGTCATCTCGATCCGATAACTATCGGATCGAGATGACGGCCAATTTATTAAATTGTCATCCTGAGCGTAGTCGAAGGATCTTCAATCAACACTAATACAGATGCCTTTTTAAGCATCTTAAAAAATAAAACAAACATGAATAAACATTTCGATCTTATTGTAATTGGGGGCGGTATATTAGGTACTTTTCATGCCTACCACGCTTTGCTTGCGGGTAAATCTGTACTGCAGTTAGAAAAAGACAATTATCCGGTAGGGGCTACCGTGCGCAATTTTGGGCAGGTGGTACCTTCGGGCATGGAAGCCGAGTGGTTTGAATATGGCGTGGCGGGATTGGAGATCTATAAATCCATTCAGCAGGAATTTGATATTTCTGTGCGCAACAATGGCAGTGTTTACATTGCTTCTGACGAGGATGAACAAACACTGATCCATGAGCTGAAAGCCCATTACGATACCTTGGGTTACGAAACCACCTTGTTGGATCAAGCCGCAATCCTTAAAAAATACCCGGCCATAAAAGCCAGTTATGCAAAGGAAGCTATATTTTTTCCGCAGGAAATAAGTGTAGAACCCGAACTGATGATTTACCGCCTGCACCAATATATGCAGGCTAAGTTTGCGGATTATCAGCTGCAATACAACAGTCCGGTAATGGCCTGCGAAAGTAAAGGTGATGGGGTAGAAGTAGGTTTGCGAAATAACAGTACTGTTTTTACCGCCGAAAAAGCGATTATCTGCAATGGATACGAATTTAAACTGCTTTACCCGGAGCTTTTTAGCGAGAGTGGTATTGTGGTGAGTAAATTGCAGATGATGCGTACAGCCCCTATGCCCGATGTAGTTCTGGCGGGTAATATTTTAACCGGACTTACCACCAGGCGTTACGAAAGCTTTGAGCACTATTGCCCTTCGTTTAAAACCATCAAAACCCCTGACCATTACGATGAACTTAAAAAATGGGGCATTCACATCCTGTTTAAGCAGGCGGCAGATAACAGCATCATTATCGGCGATTCGCATGTTTATGCCGATGTAAACCATTTCGATGATCTGGGCTTCAATCTGAGTCATCACATTAACCAATTAATGCTCGATGAAGCCGCAAGGATAGTTAATTTCGATGTGCGAAAGCTGCAAACTACCTGGGCCGGTTTTTATCCACAGCACCCAACCAAGCACATTGTAACCTACGATTTAGACGACCGCATCCACATCCGTACCGCTATTGGCGGCAAGGGGATGACGGCCAGTGCCGGTTATGCGGCAGAAAGCATTAAAAAAATATTCTGTTAACAAATACTAAACAAAATCATGGTGTTTTGTTAACTAAAAGTTGGCATTAGGCTAACATGCACATCTTAATATTGCATCTATAAACCTTAAAAATTTTATAGATAAATGAAACATCTCTACAAGATGAAGATGTGCATGATAGCTTTACTGCTGTTATGCCTCACGCCTTATTTTACATGGGCGCAAACAAAAATAACAGGTCTGGTTAAAGACGATGCACAGCAGCCTATTCCAGGTGTAAGTGTAATGGTAAAGGGAAGCAAAAAGGCTACTTCTACCGATCTTTCGGGCCGCTTTAACATTGATGCCAAAACCGGCGAAACTTTGGTGTTCAGCTCTATTGGCTTTCTTCCGCAGGAAATTCAGCTCAGCGGAACCAACCTTACCGTAACCTTAAAAACCGATTCGAAAAACCTTAACGATGTAGTGGTAACCGCTTTGGGCATCCGTAAAGAAAAACGGAACCTGGGTTATGCCATTCAGGAGGTTAAGGGTGCCGATCTGGTAAAAGCAAGAGAAGCCAATCCGGTTAACGGTTTGGTGGGCAAGGTGGCCGGCCTAACTGTAGGTGTATCATCCGAGCTTTTGGGCCGCTCATCGCTTTACCTACGCGGTAACGACGTAAACCTGGTAGTGGTAGATGGTGTGCCGATCAATTCGGATACCTGGAATATCAATCCTGATGATATTGATACCTACACGGTGCTTAAAGGCCCTGCTGCTGCGGCATTGTACGGCTATCAGGCTTATAATGGAGCCTTGTTAATTACCACCAAAAAAGGGAAGCTGAGCGAAAAGGGCTTTGTTGTAGAGCTGAATTCGAGCACACAGTTTAACAAAGGTTTTATAGCCCTGCCTAAAAGCCAGGATGAGTACGGACCGGGCGAACACAGTGCCTATGCTTTTGGCGATGGAAAAGGCGGTGGCTTAAACGATGGCGATTACGATATCTGGGGGCCGAAGTTCGAAGGTCAGCTGATTCCGCAGTATGATAGCCCAATTGTAAACGGTGTGCGCCAGGGTACGCCTTGGGTAGCCCGCGGAAAAGACAACTTAAAGCGTTTTATCCAAACAGGTTTGCTTTCTGCCAACAATATTGCCCTATCATCGGCTACCGATAAGTATAACCTTAGGGTATCTATTTCCAACAATTATCAAAAAGGGATTATCCCCAATACACAGCTCAATATTAATAATTTTAATGTGAGTGGTGCCTATAATATCAGTCCTAAGTTAAAGGCCGAAGCTTATATCAATTATAGCCGTCAGTTTTCTGATAATATCCCTGATGTAAATTATGGCCCGAACAGCGTAATTTACAACATGACCCTTTGGGGCGGTGCCGATTGGGATATTGGCGACATGAAAAATTACTGGCAGGCAGGTAAAGAAGGTATCCAATCTATTTACGCCGAGTACCAGCGCTACCACAACCCTTATTTTATGTCGTACGAATGGTTGCGCGGGCACAAAAAGAACGATATTAACGGTTATGCATCCTTAAACTATAACCTTACCAAGGGTTTGGATGTAATGCTGAAAACGCAGATCTCTACCTACGATCAGTTAAGAACGGAGAAAATGCCTTTCTCTGCACATCCTTACGGACGTGAAGAAGGCCTGGGCGATTATCGCGAAGACCGCAGAAGTATGTTCGAAAACAATACCCAATTGATTTTAAAATTCAATAAAAACGTTGGCGACCTGTTCGAAATCAGTGCCTTTGGCGGTGGTAATGCGCGTAACTTTAGCTACAACTCTAGCTTTACCACAACCGATTACCTGAACGTACCGAATGTGTACAACTTCTCCAATTCCAAAAATCCGGTTAAGGCCTTCAACTTCAATTCCAAAATGTTGGTATTAAGTGCCTTTTACTCATTCGATATCAGCATTAAAAAATACCTGAACATCAATACCACGGGCCGTGTCGATCAAAACTCAGCACTTCCGCCAAGTAATAATTCAGCGTTTTATCCATCGGTTTCATTAAGTTCAGTGGTATCCGATTACGTAAAAATGCCAGCTTTCATTTCCTTTGCAAAGCTAAGGGCCTCGTACGCCAATGTTAAAGATCCAGGCTTGGGCACACAAGAATATATTGGTGCAACGCCATTGCAAACTTATCCGATAGGTTATGGTGCCGAATATTCATCTTCGTATGGTGGTCCGGGTTATGGACTTTCATCGCCCTACAGCGTTAGGCCAACCTACAACAACCAAACGGGTGCCTATTATACCAATAACCTTATCGATTTAAATGCAGTTAAGGCACAAAGCCGGACCAATTATGAAGGCGGTATCGACCTTAAATTCCTGAAAAACCGATTGGGTTTCGAAGCTACTTATTTCCGCTATATTGATGGACCTAAAATTATCAGACAGAACATTTCGCCAGCTACAGGTTATCAAACCAATACCATAAACGGACGTAAAACACAGAACAGTGGTGTGGAGCTAAGCTTATCGGGTTCGCCGGTGCTCACCGATAAATTTGGCTGGGATGTAATGGTGAACTGGTCTACCTATAAGCAGATTTACAAAGAACTTGCCCCGGGAGAAACTTCGGTTGACCAGTTCTTTAAGGCTGGAGACCGTATTGATAATATTTATGGTACTGTACTGGCCAAAACACCAAGTGGCCAGGTGATCCATACCTCGAGTGGTACGCCAATTTCGTTGCCGGTTAACCAATTGCTGGGGCATGCCGATCCGAACTGGGTGTGGAGCATCAGCAACAAATTCAGGTATCAGAATTTCTCTTTCAGCTTCCAGTTAGATGGTAAAGTGGGCGGTGTAATGCAAGATTATGTACGTTTGAAATCGTTTCAGGGCGGTAGGCAGATTGAAACCATCCAGGGTAAAATGGGTGAGGCCCGTTACCAGGATTATGTGCACGTAAACGATCCAAATTATAAAGGTACCTGGGTAGGCGATGGTATGGTGGTAGCCAATGGGGCAAAGATCAATTTCGATCCGGTTACAGGTGTAATTACCAATTATGGGGACCTTACTTTTGCCCCAAACACTACCCCGCAACTGCTGCAAGATTACCTGGGTGTTTTTTATGGTGCAAAAGAAAACACCATGATGAGCCGTACCTATGCTAAACTGCGCGAAGTAACCTTTGGCTATCAGTTACCTAAAAAGCTATTGGCCAATACTTTTATCCGCTCGGCAAATGTATCGGTAGTGGGCCGTAACCTGCTTTATTTTATCAATTCTACCTATAACGATGTGGATGTAGACCAGTATTCGGGCAGGGAGGGTACTTCGACCTTACAAACCCCAACTACCAGAAGTGTAGGCTTTAACCTGAACGTTACTTTCTAGTACATCAAAATCTAAGATCATGAAATCAATATATAAAATCCTATTTATCTGCATCGCTATGGTTGTAGCCACAGGATGTAAGAAAGAATTTGAACAGAACTTCCAAAACCCAAACCAGGCCGAGCACGTTCCGCCCAATTTATTGCTGAACGGTATTTTGTACGATATGTACGAGGCGCCTTTCTCGGGCACCGAACGCTGGAACCAGTACACTGCAGCCAACTATTTTTATTACGCCACCAATAACTACGATTGGACCGGTGCTTCTTTAGATTATACCACGCTAAAAAATGTGGTTAAAATGGAAGAAGAAGCCAACCGCCTGGGTGGCGAAGTAACCAAGCCTTACCTGGCCCTGGCCAAGTTTTTTAAGGCTTACTTTTTTGTAAAGATGAGCTTAAAGGTGGGCGATTTGCCCATGACAGAAGCTTTAAAGGGCTTTGCCAACCTTACCCCCAAATACGATACGCAAAAAGATATCTTTAAGCAATCGTTAAGCTGGTTAGATGAGGCCAACAATAATCTGGCTACGCTTATTTCTGCGGGCAACAAAGAGTTGAAGGGCGATATTTACCTTAAAAACGACCTACTGGCCTGGCAAAAAGTAGTGAATACCTTTAAGCTTAGGGTTTTGATCCAGTTGAGCAATAAGGTAGATGATGCCGACCTACAGGTGAAACAGCAATTTGCAGCCCTACTGGCTAACCCTACCAAATACCCGGTAATGGACAGCATGACGGATAACCTGCAGTTTGTATACAACGAAAGCTTTAACAAGTACCCGAACAATAAGGATAACTTTGGTAACGATGCTTTGCGTTACAACATGGCCGGTACATATTTAAACACGCTTTCGGCACTTAAAGACCCAAGGGCTTACATGGTGGCCGAACCTGCAAGGGGAATTGCCGAAGCCAATGGTTATGCCCTTACCGATTACCGCAACTTCGTGGGCGCAAGCTCTGGCGAAGATCAAGGGGTGATGTTGGATAAGGTGCAGAAAGGATTGTATTCGCTTATTGGCCGTTTCCGCTATTATAGTGGGTACACTGCCGAAAATACTTTTATTATTGGCTACCCTGAGCTTTGCTTTATTAAGGCCGAAGGTATTAACCGTGGCTGGGCTAGCGGCGATGCGGAAAGCTGGTATAAAAAAGGCATACAGGCGTCTATTGGTTTTTATGGTATACACGATGGCAGCAATACGGTTACCTTTTTGAAAAAGGATGGTAAACTGGGCGAATTTGAAACCTACACCGTTAATTTTTCTTTCGAGAACGATTACTATGCACAAACTGCTGTGAAATATGCAGGCAATACCGCTGATGGTTTAAAGCAGATCCTGACCCAAAAATACCTGGCCTATTTCCGTAACTCGGGTTTTGAAGCCTATTATCAAAACCGCCGTACAGGGGTTCCCGAATTCTTAACCGGACCGGGTACGGGCAATAGCCAAAGGATACCGAAGCGTTTTCAATACCCTGATATTGAACGTACCACCAATGGCGAAAACCTTAAACAGGCTTTAACCCGCCAATATAGCGGTACAGATGATATTAATCAGGCCCCGTGGATTGTTAAATAGCTTTTCTTAACTGTTTGGTAATCAGTTTGAAAATAATAAAATGGCCTTTCTGATAAAAAGAAAGGCCATTTTGTTTGATAATATTTGGAATATTTCTTGCATAAATAGTTAAAAAGCACTAATATTGCACTCCCAAAACGAACAAGGGTATAAGATACTGCAAAGTATGCACCATTCGTTGAAGGAAACAACCAGCAATCCTTCTTAGCTCAGCTGGTTAGAGTCCCGATTCATCGGGATTAATCAGAGGGAAGAAACGGTCAAAGGATTTTGATCAGTAATAATGAAACAACCAGAATAAATAAATATTCCTTCTTAGCTCAGCTGGTTAGAGCATCTGACTGTTAATCAGAGGGTCGCTGGTTCGAGCCCAGCAGAGGGAGCTTCGAAAGCCTTACAATGAAATTGTAAGGCTTTTTTTGTACATTTAGTGATGTACTATCTTTATATTCTATACTCAGCCTCTTCGGATAAATATTATATTGGATATAGTAATGATCCCAACAGACGCCTACAAGAACATAATTCTACTGATAGAGTAACTTATACTTCAAAATACCGCCCATGGGTATTGGTTAAAGCAATAGTTATATCCGAAACGAGAAGTTTTGCTATGAAAATTGAAAAAACTATTAAAAGAACAAAAAGTAGAAAAATAATTTCAGAAACAAATAATATAGATGAATTAGCTCAGCTGGTTAGAGTCCCAATGAATTGGGATTAATTAGAGGGTCGCTGGTTCGAGCCCAGCAGAGGGAGCCAAAAAGCCAACTTTCGAGTTGGCTTTTTTCGTATACGGCCGGGCGAGAAGTTTATCCCGATTTTATATCGGGGAGCCCAGCAGAGGGAGCAACTATCCTGCTGTCATTCTGAGCATAGCGAAGAATCTTTTTTTATTTTAAGCAGTTATACAGCCCTTCGACTACGCTCAGGGTGACCTCGGGCGCCTGTGCTCCGTGTCTTCTGTGTTTCCGTGGCTATTTTAAGCAATTTGCCAATTTAAGATACTTCGCTGCGCTCAGCATGACAAATTAGTTTCTTTACGGAATGATATAGAAAGGGGAGAATTTAATATCAATTTCATCTTGTAGGAGTTTTAAATTTTAGATATAAAGCCTAATTTAGACAGATCAAAATTACATTCGACGCTCAATGAAATTGAAAGTGTTTTACTCTTGGCAAAGCCAAACAGATCAGAGTTATAATAGGTTTTTCATAAAAGCCTGTCTTGAAAAAGCCCTTCAAAGGCTTAATACAATTCCTGAAACAGCTGATATTTCATATCATCTTATTGACAGTACAATGGAGGAACCCGGTACTCCATCTGTAGCTGATAAAATCATCAAAGAAATCATTCCCTCTGTTGATATATTTATAGCTGATATTTCAGTGGTTAATCAGATAGGTTTTTTTAGTCAGTTATTTAAACCTAAAAACTATAGACCATCAGTTAACCAGAATGTTCTGATTGAATTTTCAACGGCAATGAGTGAATTGGGTAATCAACGTGTTATCCATATCATGAATAACCAGTATGGTACACCGGAAGGGTTACCATTTGATATTCATCATTTAAAATATCCAGTTACTTATATTGCAAATTCACGTAAATCTTTATTGGATGCAGAGGAAAATCTAATAGATTCTCTGACAAAAAAGCTAAAATTATGTTCGGAGTTTTGCCTGCAATTTTACAGAAATCGATTTTCTCCTCTAAAAGCTTGGAGTAACTGGGAATCAATTATCTCTAACAACACTTATATTTCTAATGCAAAAATTGCTGAGTTAGCAGAAAATATTTATAAATCTGCAGATCAGCCAGGCTCAATTATGAGATTAGTCGGCTTATCTGGTTTAGGAAAAACCAGAATACTATTTGAGCTTTTTCGACCTATGGATGATTTATTATCTAAAAAAAGATCAGGTAGAGTACTTTTTTATGACTGTAATGATGGTACGGATTTTTCCATCAAAGAAATTATTGAAAGAGTGATCGAAGAAAAAAATGAATACATATTGATTCTAGATAATTGTCCACCAGATTTTTGTCGGCGTTTAAAGCCAAATATTCAAAGCGCGGATAGTAAGGTTTCTTTAATTGCAATAGATAATAATCCTGAAGAGTTGTCTAGTAAAATTGATGGTGTGATTTACTTGTCTTTAGATAAGAAAGATTTATCAGATGTTGTTGAACACATTGTAAAAACTGATTTTCCTGAAATGAAGGAAGATCAAATTAAGAAAATTCATGAATTCTCACAAGGTATTCCGCTTATGGCAGTATTATTAGGGGAAAGCATTCGAAATGGTGAGAAATTTGTCGGAAGATTGGAAGATAAGGATTTACTGGATAAATTACTCGGAAAATTTGCTGAAGATAAAGAAGTAAGAACATTGTTGCAATCAAGTGCGTTGTTCATGAACTTTGGACATGAAGAAGAGTTGGAGCCACAATTTGATTTTATTGCAACCAATAGAGATTTAACTGTTACCGATAATTCTGAAGCGGTCAGTAAAAAATTATTTCGTCAAATAATAAATCATTACATTGATCGACAGATTTTTGAGAAGAAAGGTCGAACCATAGGAATGCGGCCATTTCCATTATCAATTTATCTTACGAGAGAGTGGTTGGATACAGTATCTTCACAAACAGTCATAAATCTCTTGAACGCCATTGCTGCATTGGGTCAGCCACATCAAAAAAACCTTTCAGAAGCAATTGCAGAACAAATGCGTCATTTGGGGTATGATAATAATGCAAGGACTATTATTGAAAAAATTACTGGGCACGGAAGCCCTTTCGGTAGCGCGGAAGTTTTAAATACAGAGCTGGGTTCACGCCTCTTTCGCGCATTCGTTGAAGTGAATCCAGAAACTATTGCCGATACATTAGATAGGATTTTTTCCTCTCTTTCGGATGATGATATAAAATTAATGGTAAAGGGAAGACGAAACCTAGTAACAGTCTTAGAAAAACTTTGCTTTAATTATTCTACCTTTCAACAGGGTGCAAAATTGCTATTTCGGTTTGCAATTGCGGAAAATGAGACTTGGGCAAATAATGCGACAGGACAATTTCTTCATTTATTTAATATTATGCTTGCGGGTACCGAAGCAAAACCTGTAGATAAAATAAATATTATAGATTGGGGGCTGACCCAAAAGAGCTCATCATATCAAGATTTATCTATTAAGGCGATGGGTAACGCTCTTAATTATGGTTCATTTGTAAGAATGGGAGGAGCTGAAGTGCAAGGTAGTCGTAGTCTTGAGGATTATCGCCCATATAAAAAAGAGGTCTACGACTATTGGCAATATGTTTTGAATAATCTTTTATCGATTATAATAAATAATGATGATAAAAGAGAACTCGCTTATGAAGCGCTGATTCCAAAACTTCGAAATCTGGTACGTGCCGATTTTCCTGATCTTTTGAGCAACAATATTGAGCCCTTATTGAAAGTTTCTGGTGATAAAACTGATAATATATTGCAACAACTTAAACTAATACTAAAATATGATGCTAATCATTTAACAGACAATGTTGAAAATTATATCAAAGATCTTATAACAAAGTATAAAAAAGACGATTTCTATTCTAAATATAAGAGAATGATCAAAAATTATCAATTTGACTATTCGGAAGATCATTCACAAGAAAGAGTTAATAAAGAAATCGAAGGGTTGGCTCAACTATTTATAGAGAGTGATCTTGATTGGTATGCATCAATTCCAGCTTTTTTTGAGCATAGCCAATACGGTGTGAATATATTTGGACGAAGCTTAGCTAAGCAACTGATAAAAAATAATTTGCTCACAAGATTTATTGAATCAACTTCTGAAGTGTTATTAAATAAGTCTCGAAACGAAGTTAATCTATCTCTGCTAGGGGGGATAGCATCGGAAGCTGGTGAAGATTATGCTGATGAGATTGAACAATTCTTTATCAATAAGAATGGTCAAGAATATATATTATTTTACCTAAGGTCACTTAGGCATGCTAGTTTTGAAAAAACGAATGATTTATTTGAACTTGTAAATACTAATCAAGCTAGTATAGAGGAATTTGAAAATTTCGCTTACAATGGACGTTTCACGAATGATTTGGAAAAAGTAAAAACTTTCGTTAAGCGTATTGAAAAATATGGTCGGGCAGGAAATATAATAGCATTTAAAACACTTTTTAATATATCTTTTCAAGAAGAAGCTTCCCGTGATAAGGTATTACCCTTATTACGAAATTGCATATTGACCATTGGCACGATCCATACTGATCATGAAATCGATGAGTATCAATGGTGGGAAACCATTAAACATATATTAACAATTAATGAAGATAATGAGTTTGCTAGGTCCGTTAACAGAAATATTATTGAATCTATAGATTGGAAAAATTCTTACCATTTGGATCATTATGTTCAAGAAGTGTATGTGGTAATGTTGAAAAAATATTTTGATATAATTTGGCCAGATTTGTCCACTAATTTGATATCCACAGGTGAAAATTATATTAAATTCTTTGGGCTTAAGCATATTCTTGGCTCATCAATTGGTGGAGTTAGAAGATCTATAGGTGTACTTTTTGATGGTAATATTGAAAAGATTTTTGAATGGGCAAATTTGAATCAACCACTTGCGCCATCAAGGCTTGCGGAATTGGTGCCGATTTTCGGAACTAAAATTAGGGATGAAAATATAGTTTGGCACCCTGCAGCTGCGAAGTTATTGAATCAGTTTGGTGAAAACATGGATGTGTTAAATAATCTAGATACTAATCTGGGTAGTTTTTCATGGACAGGATCTGTTGTGCCATATTATGAAGCTCAATTAAAACTGATGAAATTAATAGACGATCACCCAATTGCTTCAGTTGCTAAATGGGCCAATGAGAAAATTAAAAGTCTTAAAATCCAGATCTCAGCTGAAAAAAATCGGGATGCGGAATGGGATATTAGATAATAAATTTAAAATAACAATGCAATACGGATTTCTTTACGCCATTATAAATTATATCGTTAATAACTTAAAGTGGCTTAACTTAGTAGAATATTTCAAACTTAGTTCGCACTTCTTTATAAAAAATGCATCTCCTTCCGATGACGAAAAAAAGAAGGCTGAACGAATCGCTGTTGATGTTTTCATAACTCTTAAATGGATTTATGTATTCTTAATTGTATTCTTCAAATGGAATTTTTCTATTATGTCCATCACCTTGTGGTATTTGATTGTGACAAACGCCTATACCTATTTTTATTTTCATGTGTGGGACAAAGTATCAATGGATCCAGATAAATTTGAGATCACACGTGTTAGACGACGGTTTATGAATTTAATGCTTGCGGTTGGATTCTCGAATGTTTCTTTTGCGTGTTTATATAAGTATAGATATTATGATAACTTTCAATGGTCTGATATGACTAATTCATTTAGTGAAGCGCTATGGTATAGCTTTTCGAATTCAATCACGGCAAGCTATGCTCCAGTTTCTGCTTGTGATGATATGGGTGTGCGAATTTCACTTATTCAATTGTTTTTCAGCTTTGTGTTTTTAACAATAATATTGGCTAAATCGATGCCGGCAACAACATCAACTACTTAAGTTTATCAAAATAAATTTCTTGATCCCGCTTACGAAAGGAATGAATTTTAATCACTCCTTATTATTAACACTTGTGCATTAGATATCTCCACTGCAAATTTTTCCAAAAAAACATTTCTCTTTTCTCTCCATTTAGTTATATTTAATCCCATAATCATCTCTATACACAGATCATTATCCGCGAGCCTTCCAATGGCTGAATGATCTACACACATCCCACATTTTTTTTAAAAACAATTAAAGCCTATAGGCTGATAAATGGCTGTATACGGCAATTTATTTTGCTGGTGGCTTTAAAAAGATTAACAATTAATAAAGGGTTTAACTAAAAAAACTAATCTACCGATGAGTTTAAGCAACAGGATTTCGACCGAAATCACCACAGAACAAGCAGCAGCTATTGCAGCCGCATTTGAACAATTAAAAACAGCTTTAGCACCAGTTTTAACCATCAGTTTAACTGCCGAAGAAAGAGTATCGACCCTGAAGATGGGCGATAAAACCATAGCTTTTGTAAACAAAACACTCGAGTATGTGGCACAAAACCCAGCTTTAGTGCCTGTATACATCGATTTGAACGAGGCAAAAAAAGACAATAAACTGGCTTCCGATATTTATGCCATTTATCAACAGTTAAGTACCCTTTTGCGCGCCATGGAAGATACCGGCATGGTAGCAGGCAGCGAAGCTTATGAGGCAGCGCTGGTTATTTATCATTCCATAAAAGGGGCAAGCCGTTCTAATATTCCGGGTACGCAGGCCATGCATGATGATTTAAAACAGCGTTTCCCAAGCAGAGGGAAGAAGATTGATATTAGTCAGTAAACCATCTGTTTAAAAAATGGCTCAGTAGCCTTTAATTTTATCTCGGGGCGCCAATTAGGCGCCCCAAGTGCTTTGAAGGAATTGCTGAGCTTTTAAAGTTCGGCGTCGAAGCATTTAGGTGGGTCGACGGTGATTGGAGCTAGGTGGGCGGAGCTTTTAGGTTCGCTGTCGAAGCATTTAGGTAGGTCGACGGTGCTCAGAGCTAGGTGCGCGGAGCTTTTAGGTTCGGCGTCGAAGCATTTAGGTGGGTCGACGATGCTCCGAGCTAGGTGGGCGGAGCTTTTAGGTTCGCTATCGAAGCATTTAGGTGGGTCGACGATGCTCCGAGCTAGGTTGACGGAGCTTTTAGGTTCGGCGTCGAAGCATTTAGATAGGTCGACGGAGCTCAGAGGTCGGTGGGCGGAGCTTTTAGGTTCGCTATCGAAGCATTTAGGTGGGTCGACGATGCTCCGAGCTAGGTGGGCGGAGCTTTTAGGTTCGCTGTCGAAGCATTTAGGTGGGTCGACGGTGCTCCGAGCTAGGTGGGCGGTGCTTTTAGGTTCGCTGTCGAAGCATTTAGGTGGGTCTACAGTGCTCTGAGGTAGGTGGGCGGAGCTTTTTAGGGGATCTGTTCAGTATAATGTGCCATAAACGACAAATCGACTCCCCACTCTCCATATTTTCTGTATTTCTGTAATTGTTTTTGAGCGATCGATCGATTTAAGATAATTTACTGCGCTCTGCATGACAAAATACGATGAAGGCACATTAGCAATCTGTGTTAATCTGTGTGTATCTGTGGTTAAACTGGCGCCTGAGTTCCGTGTTTTTTGTGTTTCCGTGGCTGTTTTTGAGCGATTTGCCAATTAAGATGCTTCGCTGCGCTCAGCATGACAGGGTACCCGTACCGATAAAGCGTTTGCATCTGCGTAAATCTGCGTTCCTTTTCTGCGGCATCTGCGGGAAAAAGGGCTGCTAATTTTCCCGCAGATTGAAAAGGATAAAAAGCGCAGATCTACGCAGATTTTAACACTAGGATACCATCGACTACGTCAGATAGCTCTCGGGACATGTTGACACTGAGCGCAATAGTTCTCCGTGTTAATTTGTGTACATCTGTGGCTAAAGCAGCTCCTGCACTCCCTGTCTTCTGTATTTGCGTTTCTGTTTTAAGCGATTTGTCGATCTGAGATGCTTCGCTGCGCTCAGCATGACAAAATACGATGAAAGCACATTAGCCATCTGTGTGTATCTGTGGTTAAACCGGCGTCTATGCTCCGTGTCTTCTGTGTTTCCGTGGCTATTTTAAGCAATTGGTGGATTTAAGATACTTCGCTGCGCTCAGCATGACAAACCGAGCGTTAATATATGTACCAGCACAATGTCCACTATTTCTGATGCTCAGGCATGCCGTTCGGGTCCATCCATACATATTCCCAATGGTGGCCATCCAAGTCATCAAAACTGTGCTGATACATAAATCCATAATCTGTAGCTGGGTTCGGTACTGTAGCACCTGCAGCCACAGCTTTATCTACCATTTCGTTAACAGCTTCCTTACTATCGGCCGATAAGGCGATTGAAGTTTCTATTGCTTTACTGGTATCTACAATTTCTTTTGTGGTAAAGGTTTGGAAAAAGGTTTTGGTGAGCAGCATAATGTAGATCGTATCGCTGATGATCATACAGGTTGCCTTTTCGTCGGTAAATTGTGGATTAAAAGTATAACCAAGCTTAGTGAAAAATGCTACTGATTTGTCTAGGTCGCTAACAGCCAGGTTAACAAAAATTTGAGTTGCCATATTTGTTTTTGATTTAGTTTATTCAAAGGTATAGGAATGCAGCTTACTTGCCCACGTGCAAAAACGACAAGTTAAGGGGTTAAACGCGACTGGTTATTTTTAGCCGTTTAGGTTACTAGTTAAACGTGTAACCGATGTGCAAAGGCTGATAAAAGCTAGCTAAAATCTCATCATACAGTCTGTTTTCTGCCATCAGTGAAAGTTAAACTTAACCTTTTCTTAATATTTATCAAACTTTAAAGGTACGTTGGCCAAATACCTTTGCCGCAAAACTAAATATTGAAGATGAAAAAAATAGGTGCACTAATTGCCATGTTATGGCTTTCGGTGGGGTATGTATCAGCACAGGAAAATCATGTAGTACTGATCAGTATAGATGGCTTAAGGCCCGAATTTTATTTAGATCCGCAATGGGGAATGGTTAATGTGCGCCAGGCCATGCAAAATGGTGCTTACGCAGAAGGTGTTAGGGGAAGTTTTCCTACGGTAACCTATCCTTCTCACACTACTATCGTAAGTGGAGTATTGCCGGCAAAACATGGTATTTACTACAATACCCCGGTAGAGCCTTTGGGTATTTCGGGCAAATGGTTCTGGTATTATAAAGATATTAAAGTGCCTACCATATGGACAGCTGCGAAAGATGCAGGCATAACTACTGCAGGTGTAAGCTGGCCGGTAACCGTTGGTGCGCCTATCAACTATAACCTGCCAGAATACGTTATCCTTCCACAGGGTAAAGGCGAAAAAAAGGATGAAATTAAGGCCATGCTGCAAGAGTCTAATCCGAAAGAACTTTTTCAGGAAGTGCAGGATTATGCCATTGGTAAATTTGGCGAGTACGGTGCTTCGATTGATTTTTTTACCAGCGACCAGAACAAATCGAGAATGGCAGCTTACATCCTGAAGCGTTATAAACCTGGCTTTTTAGCTTTACATATTGCGCTTCTGGATCATTTTGAGCACGAACAGGGCCGTGATGGAGATAAAGTACGATCGGCCATAGTAGGTGCTGATGTGGCCATTAAAACCATTATGGATGCCGCAGAAGTAGCTGGGATTAGTAAGAACACAACTTTTATTATTACCGGCGACCACGGTTTTGTTGATATCCACACGCAGTTTAAACCAAATGTAATGCTGAACAAACTCGGCTTATATGATGATGCGAACAAAGAAGGCTGGAAAGCTTATTTTCAGCAAAGTGGAGGATCTGCATTTTTACACCTTCGCGATCCAAAAGATAAAACAAGTGTAGCCAAAATAACGCAGGCACTGGCACAGCTTCCTGAGGGCATACAGCGCATGTTCCATGTATTGGATAAAGAAGCCTTAACCAAAGCGCAGGGCGATCCGAATGCGGCATTGGCTTTGGCTGCAAACCAGGGTTTTAGCTTTGGCGCATCGGCTACAGGCGAAATGCTGGCGCCAGCAAGTGGTGGTACGCATGGCTATCTGCCTACCGATTTTAAAGAAATACAAACAGGTTTTGTGGCTTTTGGTAAAGGAATTAAGGCCGGTACTGCTTTGCCATTAATCGGTCAGGAAGATATTGCCCCCCTTATTGCGAAACTTTTAAACCTGAGCCTTAAAACGGATGGTGTACTTTATCCGGGTATATTGGCTCCGGTAAAGAAGTAATTGAATAATTTTAATAGGTCAAAAACAGCCGTTGTTCCTTTTTTGGGATCACGGCTGTTTTTTTTAGAAGCTTTCGCCGGTACTTAAATCCGTTAAGCGAAATTTTTGAAAGCTGCCTATACCCGAAAACATAATATTTACCCCCATAATCTTTCCTATTGGTTTATGGTAATTGGTTTTGTATACCTGTTTATTATCTATAAAGAGGCTTACCATCTTGTTTTTTACAAGGAATTTTAACCTGCCGCCATGGCTCAGATCGTGGCCAAAAGATCTCAGGTCATAATTATTGCCATCCTTTCCATTTTCTGAAAATTGATATTTGGTCCAAACGGTGCATTCGGGCTTTATGATACTGAAAAAATGCCTGTCTTTTTCGCCGTAAACATTAATATCTACCTGCGAGCATCTTACCCCAGCCCTCCTGGCCGAAGTATTGAGCTGTGCCGAAAGCTCAAAATTATCACCACTGATGCTACTGGGTTTGATGTTCGAAAAAGCAATGAAAAAAGTATGTAATGTATCTACCCCAGCATGTAGTGCTTCTTGTGCGCTAATGGCAATTACCTGCTTTTTATCCATATCAGCAGCTGTAACCGGATAAACCCTTGTGGTATCGAACTGGTTAAAGCCCGTAACATCCCAGCCTTTGGTTTGGAGGTAAACATAGGCCGTATCAATCACTTTTTTTTTATAGAATAACTGTGCATAATACCTACCAGGCGATTCATAATAATGGTTCAGTAGGCTATCGGTAAAGTAGCTCCGCTTGGCTCTCCCATCGCCAAATTCGATAGCAAAACGGTTTATCGAATCGGGTATGCTTTTTGGTGCTTCCAGTTTAAAAATTGCAGAATGCGGACTAATCCCTTCGGGGTTGATGCATTTCAGCTTAATGTTAGTGATCACATCATCTTTGTTTCCCGGTATTAATACAATAATGGTTAAAATAAATGCAATGCCTAAAAATGCGGCAAGCATCAGCCAGCCTGCACCAGTTTTTTCTTGCTCGTGCTCTGGAATACTTTCTGCTGTTTTAACCACTACAATTGGCTGCTCGGGACGAACGAGGTTTCTGAATTCAAATTCGTACCAGTCTCTGTAGCCGATAAATTGTGCGAGTGCATCGCGGGTAGCCTTTTGCGGGTAATACCGCTGTGATGTTTTGGCCTTGCCGAAAATTCTTTTGAGTGTGCTTTCGCTCAGTTGAATCTTTGTTTTTCTCGATAGCAACCCGCTGAGCCTAACATAATCACCATTTGTCCATTCCGAAATGTATTTTTCGCCCACTTGTTCAGCAATCTTTTGGCAACAAATATCTAGTTGCTGAAAGAAAATTGAATTTTCAGCCTGTTCAGAATGAGTTTTCATTTTGTGTAACTGATTGTTTTATAGTTGATTATGTTGTTTAAAATATTGACCAGCAGTTTGCATAGGCTTGGGATGATTAAGGTCATAAAACCATATCTAAATTTACTCAATCAAACAAACAATCAGGTTGGTAAATAACAACCTTTTTTAAACTTAACCAAATATAATGAAAAGAAAATTACTCCTACTGGCGATGTTTTTAGGGCTGCAGTACGCCGCCATCGCGCAGAACAAGAAGGCTTCGGGCAAGGTAATTGATGCCGTAACTAAGCAGGCGCTATCTGGTGTTAATATTGCTGTTCCAAGCATCAAACTGGCAACCAGTACCAATGCTGATGGGCTTTTTAGCTTCGATGTGCCTGCTGATACCAAAGCCATTTTTTTAAGCTATGTGGGTTATCAGGATCAGGTAGTTCAACTTACCGGGCAACCCATGCAAATTGGTTTAATGGCCGATAGTAAAGAGCTAAACACAGTTGTTGTGGTAGGATACGGCACCCAGAAGAAAAAAGATCTAACAGGATCGATTACCAGTATAAGCGCCAAAGATGTGGGTGGCCGGCAGACCCTGCAGATATCTGAAGCTTTACAGGGCAGCGTACCTGGCTTATCTTCTACAAGAACAAGCGGAGCACCGGGCAGTAGTTCTACCATATTAATCAGGGGTATTACTACCATTGGTACAAACAGCCCATTGGTTATCGTGGATGGTGTGCCAGGTAACATTGATAATGTAAATCCAAATGATGTAGAAAACATAACCGTATTAAAAGATGCTGCATCAGCTGCCATTTATGGTTCGAGGGGGGCTGCTGGTGTGATATTGGTAACAACCAAAAGAGGATTAACCGGTCAAAGTAATTTCGAATACAACTATGAGTATGGTGCCCAAAAAGCAACGGCCTTACCAAAATATGTTGGTGTTGTAGATTACATGAAGTATATCAATGAACAGGTTACAAATGACGGTGGGAGTAGCGGGCCATATCCCCAAGCAACAATCGATAATTATTTAGCAAATAATGCTTTAGATCCTGATAAATATCCCAATACCGACTGGCAAAATGCTATACTGAGCAACAGCACCGCTCCACGTCAGCGCCATGGCCTGGTTTTTACCACCGGTACTGATAAAATTAAATCGAAGGCATCATTTGATTATAGTGAAGCAGGGGCATTTTACGATAACAGAAATTTTAACAGGTACTTGTTCCGCATAAATAATGATTTTAAGGTAAGTGAAAAATTTAATGCCAATCTGGATGTTAATTTTAGCAGGACAACAAATAATGGAAATGGCAATGAATTAAGTGGTTATAATCCCATTTACGAATCGCGTGTTATGCCACCAATTTATGATGATGTTTACAATAATGGGGATCTGGCTTTTGGTAAAGATGGCAGAAATCCTGTTGCTCAAATAAAAAAGGGGGGCTTTCAGCAAAACCGTGCAAATCAGCTGGGAGCACGGATGGCTTTAAATTATAAACCAATTAAGGGTTTTACTTTAACGGCATTGGTTGCGCCAACTTTTGATTTTAACAAAGGCAAAAATTTTTCAAAACAAATAAAGTTTAATAATCCCGATGGAACGGTAAGTACAGTTGTTAACCAGGCCCGGACCATTTTAACTGAAGGACGTACAGAAAACTTTACCATAAACGGGCAGTTGCTTGCTAATTATACGAAAACCATTGCTAATAATCATAACCTGGATGTGTTGGTTGGTTATGAAGAAAATTATAGAAATACCGAGAGTTTAGGTGCATCAAGATCAGGATTTTCTTTAACTGATTTCCCATATCTAAATACCGGCAGCACAGAGCTCAGAGACAATAGTGGTAATTCAAATGAATCAGGTCTCCATTCTTTTTTCGGCCGTTTACAGTATAATTATAACAATAAATACTACCTGCAGGGTAATATCCGTTCCGATCAGTCGTCGCGTTTTGCTGCTCAATTCCGCACCGCTGTTTATCCTTCAATATCAGGTGGATGGGCAATAAGTGAAGAGGATTTTATGAAGGATATTAAATGGCTGTCCTTTTTAAAAATAAGAGGAGGGTGGGGCCAAGCGGGTAACGAACGTTTGTTAGACCGAAATAATAACCCGGCCTATTATCCTTATCAGGCCACTTTAGATTTTACCAATGCCTTATTTTATCAAAATGGGGTTGTAGTGCCGCTAAGCGGTGCTGGCCAACAGGTTTATGCTGTCGAAAACATTACGTGGGAAACCAGTCAAACCACCGATTTTGGTTTGGATGCAGCTTTTTTAAATAACCGCCTTAGCTTATCGGCATCCTATTATAAAAAGAAAACATTCGATATTTTATTGCCTTTGGATATTCCCCTTTACATCGGATACGATAAACCAAATCAAAATGCAGGAACCCTTAATGTTAAGGGATTTGAATTGGAGTTAAACTGGAAAGATAAGATCGGAGAAATCAACTACAGCATTGGTGCAAATTTATCAGATGCCAAATCAAAAATAGGTGATTTAAAAGGTACACAGTTTCTTGGCGATCAGATTATCAGAACAGGAAGCGAGTACAACGAATGGTTCGGTTATAAATATAGCGGCATTTTTCAGAATGCAGCAGAAGTTGCGGCTGGGCCAGTTGCCAACACCAATACAAAACCTGGTGATTTTAGATATGTAGATACTAACAATGATGGCAGAATAACCCCTGACGATAGGGTATTATTAGGCGGGGCTTTACCGAGGTACCAGTATGGAGGTAACATTAGGGCCGATTACAAGGGATTCGATTTTAGTTTGGTTTTTCAGGGTATTGGCAAAAAACTAAGTCGTTTAAATAGCGAAGCCATCAGGCCTTTTGCCGAAGCTTTTGGTAATGTACCTCAGGATATTGTTGGGAAATTCTGGAGTTTAAGTAATACACCAGATCAAAACTTGGCAGCCTTTTATCCAAGATTGTCCAATACATCCGGAAGCAATAACTATGCTTTATCTGATCATTATTTGATCAGTGGTTCCTATTTCAGGCTAAAGAACATCACTTTGGGCTATAGTTTAAAAGAGGAGTGGACTAAAAAGATAGGCATTAAAGGCTTAAGGATCTACATTTCTGGCAACGATCTGTTTTCGGCCAGTAAATTTCCAAAATATCTAGATCCCGAGGGGGGCGATTATGCCTACCCAATTGTTTCTACTGTATTGGCAGGCGCAAGAATTAACTTCTAAATCAATTACCATTGATAATTAAAATATGATGGTTTCATCATAACTGAAAAACTATATAAAGATGAAAAAGATATGTTTTCTCCTTTTAGCAACATTGGGCTTAACAGCCTGTAATAAGCTAGATTTAAACCCACTTTCAGAAGCAGCAACTGGTACTTTTTATTCCAACCAAACTGAGCTTGAACTCGCCGTAAACGATCTTTACCGATTGGATTTCTGGCAGAACGACAATGAACTGTACAGTGATAACGAATGGCACAGGGGCCAGCTTACAAATGCCGTTATTGGTGGTACAATGACAGCTGAAGACGGTACAGTAAACAACTATTGGCTGATCTGTTATAAAGCCATTGCAAGGGCAAATTCTTTTGTTGCCAATAAGAACAGGGCCGCGGCAAATACCCCTGCTGCCACCATACTAAGGTTAGAAGCCGAAATGAGATTGATCAGGGCCTACCAATATGCAAAATTGATTGCCCATTTTGGAGATGTTCCATTGCTAACCGAGCCCATCGCATTATCGGAAGCCTATGGAATAAAAAGAACCGCTAAGAGCGAAATCTTAAAATTTATTTATACAGAATTAGATTTTGCGGCTTTAAACCTTCCTGCAAGCTATACTACAGCCAGCGTGAAAAGGTTAACCAAAGGTGCCGCATTGGCCATTAAGGCAAGAACTGCATTATATATGGGCGATTATGCGATTGCCCGCGACGCTGCCAAGGCCGTAATGGATTTAGCTTTAGCTGGTAACTATGCCTTAAATCCAAGTTTTTCTCTACTGTTCTTAAAAGCAGGCGAAAGTAGTAAAGAATTGATTGTAAGCATTCCAAGAGAACAGGCCCAGAATGTATCAGGCTCTGCTGCATACGTTCAGGATAATATATCCAGAAATGCCGGCGGTTTCGGTGCCCAGCTGCCTACAAGGGAAATTGTTGATGCTTACGAATGCACCGATGGAAAATTAATTAACGAATCGCCATTATATAATCCATTAGATCCGTTCAAAAGCAGAGACCCAAGGTTAACGGCTACAGTAGTTGAGTTTAATACGTATTGGTTAGGATATAATTATAACCCTCATCCCGATTCGTTACAGGTTTGGAGCAGCAAACTGGGCCGGAAAGTAACGAATAACGATACCCGTAGGGTAGCAGTAAATGCAAGTTTTACTGGTTTCCTTTGGAAAAAGGGAATCGATCAAACCTGGGCCGACCGTTTAACAGAAGATAACGATGCGATCATTATCCGTTATGCCGAAATGTTATTAACCTATGCCGAAGCCAAGGTAGAATTGGGAGATATAGATGCTACGGTTTTAGATGCCATTAATCAGGTTAGGGCCAGGGCTTATGGCGTTACAACAGCACAAACCACACTGTATCCGGTAATAACAAGCACAGATATCACAGAGCTGAGGAAAATTGTGCGTAGAGAAAGACGTGTGGAGTTTGTGAGGGAAGGTTTACGTTATATGGACCTTATCAGGTGGAAATTAGCAGAAAAAGCATTAAGAACACCGGTAATCGGCTTGCCCGATCCGGCTAATCAAAACCGAGCTAAATGGCCTTTCCCAGGTAAAACCCCGATTGATGCTGATGGAATAGCAGATTACTCAGGTTTTGGCGCTGATGTAAAAGTTCTGGTAAACAGAAGTTTCGATAAAAACAAACAGTATTTGTGGCCTATCCCTGCAGTAGAAAGACGCGTAAATAACAACATCACTCAAAATCCAAATTATTAACATCAAATGGCCATAGGGATCCTTATGGCCTTTTAATCCGACACATGAAAAGAAACCTAATATTGAAATTTGGCGCTTTAATCAGTTCAGCTGTTTTTACAGTCCAATTTGCCCATGCTCAAACAAAACCGTTACAGGTAAGTGGTGTTTATCCACACCTGGCCACTTTTAATGAGGGCTGGGAAAAGCAAAATTGGCTGAAAAGCAGCAGTAAAAGCTATGGTGATGGAGGCGAAAATGGCATCGGCGCCATTACACCCTGGGCAGATAAGCTTTGGATGGTAACCTACTCCCCCCACATGCCAAAAGGAAGTTCAGATAAGCTTTACAGCCTTGATAAAGATCTTAATGTTACCGTTCATCCCGAAAGCATTGGCGGTACACCCGCCAACAGGATGATCCATAAAGAATCGAACCAGCTAATTACGAGTAACTACTTTATTAATCAGGAGGGGAAAGTCAGGACTATTCCATTTTCGGCTATGCCCGGAAGGATGACAGCCACAGCACGCCACCTAACCGATCCAGCCAATATGGTCTATTTTTACGATATGGAGGGCATGCTTTATGAAGTTAATGTGAACAGCCTAGCTGTAAATAAATTGTTTAACAAGCCTGTGCCGGGCTGGCACGGTAAGGGTGCTTATACCGCACAAAAGCAACTAGTTGTAGCTAATAATGGTGAAGAAGCGGTGTTTAAACTAACCAAAGACATGCTTGAAGCAGGCGATTTACCAAAAAATGATGAAGAAAAAGGGGTTTTAGCCAGCTGGGATGGCAAAACATGGAAAATAATAGAACGCAAGCAGTTTACAGATGTAACCGGACCGGGTGGTATTTATGGATCTCCTGATGATAAGGCGCCACTATGGAGCATGGGCTGGGATAAACGTTCCGTGATACTTAAATTATTGGATAAGGGGCAATGGTATACTTACCGTTTACCCAAGGCTGCACATACCTACGATCATAGAGGTGGCTGGTATACCGAGTGGCCACGTATACGTGAGGTAGGTAATGGCAAAATGATAATGGATATGCATGGAATGATGTACGACTTTCCTAAAACTTTCTCTAGGAACAATAGCGGTGGTATTTTGCCCATAAATAGTCACCTCCGCTACATACCTGATTTTTGTGGCTGGAATAATCAGATCGTGATTGCCACAGACGAAACCACGGTATTGGAAAATCCACTGGCAGGCCGTGCACAATCTAATCTGTGGTTCGGGCAATTTGCCGATTTAAAAACCTGGGGTACGCCAACAGGTTGGGGTGGGCCATGGGAAAACGATGATGTAAAAGCTAACCAAGCATCTGATGCGTTTTTGGTAAATGGTTTCAATCAAAAAGTATTGCACCTTAAAGCGGATAAAACGGTAGCCATAACCTTGCAGATTGATAAAGCAGGAAATAATAACTGGGAAGATTATAAAACCATTAAACTTAGTGCCAATATATATCAGTATTTTGTTTTTCCGGCTGATTTTAAAGCCACCTGGATACGTTTTAAAGCCAGTGCCGATTGTAAAGCCACGACATTTATTCATTTTACCGGGAAGCCGCAGTCAAGGAAAGAAACACAGTTTAAAGCTTTAGCCGACATAACCGAAAAAGCTGCTATTCAAGCCAATATTATCCGCCCTTCAAATTTCAACAAAAACTTACAGGTATTGAATACTGAGGGCAACAAATACTCAGAAATAGATGAAAAACTTGCTGTAGCAACTAATACAACAGATAGCACAGATCAGATGCTCCGCTTGGGTGCCTTTAAAAAAGGATATACAGTTGATGATGCTTCGGTAATTGTTACAGATAAAACGGGCACATTTCGTCTACCAAAGGGATTGGCCGAATATGAAAATATGCCATACCGTGATAGACGTGAAATTGAGTCGGAAAGATTTATGCTGAATATTGCTGGTACCTTTTATGAGGTTGGTAGAGAAAGTGGATTTGTTGCTTTACGTCCTGTAACTACACACAATAAGAAAATAGTCGATTTTTGTACTTGGAGAGGCTTATTGGTTTTGAGTGGGACAAAAAAAGATGCCCAGCCAGATGGACAATATTTTGGCACCGCAGCTAATGGCCTTTGGTACGGCGGTGTAGATGATCTTTGGAAAATGGGCAAAGCTATAGGTGAAGGAGGTGTTTGGAAAAATACGGCTGTTAAGGCCAACGAGGTTTCATTGCCTTATTTAATGACTGGTTACGATCAGAAATCGGTTAATTTAACAGCTGATAAAGATGCAGATATTACACTGGAGGTAGATTTTGATTTAAGCGGCTTTAACAAGTTTAAAACCATCCATGTGCCAGCAGGCAAAACCATCACCTACAATTTTCCTGCAGGTTTTAGTGCCCACTGGATCAGAGCTGTTTCTAGCCAAAATTGTAAGGCTACTGTTTGGTTTACTTATAAGTAGTTGCGAAATGGATAAGCTAAAAGAAAAAACAGCCGCACAGTATCTGCTGAGTGCGCCTGTTATTGTAGCCGCATTGGGCTATTTTGTAGATATTTACGATTTATTGCTTTTCGGGATAGTACGTGTTCCCAGCCTCACTGAGCTGGGTTTAGATGAAAGCGGCCGCTCTGTTCAGGGAGCAAGCATTTTGAACTGGCAGATGAGCGGTTTGCTTCTGGGAGGGATATTGTGGGGAATATTGGGCGATAAAAAAGGCCGGCTTTCGGTTTTATTTGGTTCTATCATTACCTACTCTATAGCCAATTTTGCCTGTGGCTTTGTGCAGGATGTTACATTTTACAAGCTCTTCCGTTTTGTTGCTGGGATAGGGTTGGCCGGCGAACTTGGAGCGGGTATTACCCTGGTTTCAGAAAGTTTACCAAAAAAGCTGCGGGCTATAGGTACCTCATTGGTAGCTGGGGTTAGTTTGCTGGGTGCAGTTGCCGCCTATTTTACTGTAGAGCTTTTTAGCTGGCGTTATGCCTATTTCACTGGTGGTGGCCTAGGTATATTGCTGTTGTTTCTTCGCATCGGAGTTTTTGAATCGGGCATGTTCCGCTCCATGAAAGCTTTCGATGAGCTTAAAAAAGGAAGCCTGATTTCTTTTTTCACCAACAAAGACAGGTTAAAGCTTTATCTTAAATGCATTGGAATTGGCTTGCCTACCTGGTATGTAATTGGCATATTAACCACCTTTAGTAACGAGTTTGGAATAGCCTTGCACATCACCGAAAGTATTAAACCAGGATTGGGCGTAATGTGGTGTTATGTGGGGCTTGCCGGTGGCGATTTATTGAGTGGTGTAATTAGCTATTACTTGGCTTCAAGGCGAAAAGCAGTAGCTTTATTTATGATGTTTACACTTATTGGAAGCATTATTTACCTATATGGGGGGGTAAACAGCGCTACGGGTTTGTATATTATGTGCGCATGGTTAGGTTTCGGCATTGGTTATTGGGCCATGTTTGTTACCATAGCAGCCGAACAGTTTGGTACCAATATCAGGGCTACAGCGGCAACCACTATTCCTAATATGGTAAGAGGAACTGTTGTAATTATGTCTACCCTATATGCTTTTTTAAAACCAATCGTTTTTGAACTACATTCGGCAGCCATTGTGGGACTAATATGTTTTGTAATCGGTTTTTATTGCATCATTACCATTCCCGAAACACACAATAGGGAACTCGACTTTGTTGAATCTGATTAACCCGGTTTGCCCTCAGTTATCCTTTAAATGTACAATGCCTGATGGAATAAATCATCGGGCATTGTTATTTGTATCGTTACAAAAGCTTTTGATAGCAGAAGAAGCGCAGTCCGGGGCGTTTAGCCAGTCCTATTTCTCCGCTAAACTCATAGCCTAATTTCGGGAAAAGTGCCTGGGTGGCCTTATTCTCGCTATTGGTATCTACCCTTAAAATGCTGATGTTACGGGTTTTCGCAACGGTTTCTGCCTGTTCCATTAAGGCCCTGGCAATGCCTTTACCCTGTAAGTCAGGATCAACGGCCAAACGGTGGGTAACAATGGCAGTTTCGCTAATGTCCCAGCCCGCATCGGTATATTCTGGGTCCTGATCTGTGGTAATTGCGGTAACCCCGGCAATTTTACCTGCTATTTCCGATACCCATAATTGGTTTTGGGCAATATCGTTGCTAAATACTTCGGGGTTTGGATAATCGCTTCCCCATTGCAGGTTTCCGGTTGCACGCATTAATGGAACAACTTTGCTCACTAATTGCATAATTCCAGGTATATCTGCCGTTACGGCTAATCTAATGGTCATTTACAAAGATAAAAGAAAGCAGAAAGAGATCTTTCATAGATATGTCAGATCGGGATTTGGGGGCGAATTGGTTTGAATGTTGGTTCGTGATCTTCGGACTATTTACCATTAAGCAGTTAAGATGATTAAGGTTAGAAGTGGCTAGGGTGTTGGTTAGTGGTCTTCGGACCTCCGACATCGGACTGTTTACCATTAAGGAATTAAAGTAGTTAAGGTTTAGAAGTGGCTCGGGTGTTGGCTGGTGATCTTCGAACTTCGGACCATTTACCATTAAGGAATTAAGGTAGTTAAGGTTTAGAAATGGCCAGGATGTTTGGCTTGTTAACTTCGGACCTCGGACTTCTGACTGTTTTGCAATTAATTTTCCCAAATAAAAAAGGCCAACGCACACCTTATCATATGCTTTGGCCCTTTAAACTGTAACCTGGTTTTACTATAAGTTGTACATACCGCCGTCGACAATAAGTTCCGAACCTAAAATAAAGGTAGAATCATCGGAAGCGAAGAAAGTAATGGTTTTGGCAATTTCTTCGGCTTCGCCAAAACGGCCTACTGGAATCTGTTTGACCAAACTTTCGCCCATACTCTGCAAATCTGCTTCTGATAAGCCTAATTTTTCGCTGCTGTGCAATGGTGTGCCAACGGGACCAGGACTAACTGCGTTAACCCTTATTTTGCGTGAAGTTAATTCGGCCGAAAGGTTTTTGGCCAAGGTTAATAAAGCCGCTTTACTGGCAGCATAAACTGTTGCACCGGCCATACCAATGTGTGCATTTATCGAAGTGTTCAATACAATCGATCCTCCGGTGTTGATTAATGGCAATAACTGTTGCAGGCTGAAATAAGCACCTTTAAAGTTAATGTTCATAATCTCATCAAAAGTTTCTTCTGTCATGGTAGCGAGGGCATCAAATTTTCCAACACCCGCATTTACCACTACAACATCCAGGGTTGCGGTAATGGTTTTAACCTGCTCGGCCAATTTGGTAACTTCTTCCATGTGTGCACTGTCCGAAATGATACCGTAAGCATTTTCGCCAAGTTGGGCCAGGGCCTCATTTACCGATTTTTCATTTCTTCCGGTGATGATTACTTTAGCACCTTGAGCTAAAAATTCTTTTGCTGTTGCAAAACCTATACCGCTGTTGCCACCTGTGATGATTGCGGTTTTACCTTCTAATTTTTTCATTATCTTTATGTTTTAATAGGTCAAAGAGACGGTAAATCTCAACACCCATCAAGTATGTACTTTTTGGTTCGGTACGTACTTTTTAGTAGGAAATGGTTCCAGTTTCTTTAAATACCTGTAGCAAAATTTTATATGACAAAGAAAAGACAAGCCTATTATAGCTGTTCAATGGAAGCAGCGCTAAATGTGATAGGAGGGAAGTGGAAGCTTACCATTTTGAACCGCTTGTTATCTGGCCCTAAACGGTATGGAGAACTGCACCGTAGTGTAGCCGGCATTACCGAAAAAATGCTAACGCAGCAGTTAAGAGAACTGGAAGAAGATGGGATTGTAGAGCGCACTATATATCCGGTAGTACCGCCTAAAGTAGAATATGCCTTTACCGAATCGGGCAGAAAGCTTGGTGATGTTTTTAAGGCCTTAGAAATATGGGGCAGCAATTTCCAGCACCGTATTAACCCGATTTCCGGAAATGCAGACCACGATAAAAGCTGTTATTCTTTTAAGGATGAAGAACAACTTGCCCAACTTGTTCACAACCAATAAGCAGGTTGATGGGTTAATTGCATAGAAAATTAGATATTTGCAGCTGTTTATCCCAAACCCCTTATGAAACCTTACCTGCAGCTTTTCGATTTTTCTAAAAAGATTAATTACCGTACCGAAATCCTTGCAGGCCTTACCGTTGCCATGACAATGATCCCCGAATCATTATCATTTGCCATACTGGCCGGTTTTCCACCCTTAACCGGATTGTACGCCGCTTTTATAATGGGTTTGGTTACCGCTATTTTAGGGGGCAGGCCCGGTCTTATCTCGGGCGGTGCAGGTGCTACAGTAATTGTGCTTATTGCTTTAATGAAAACGCAGGGCATTGAATATGTTTTTACTGCGGTTGCCGTTGCCGGACTGATCCAGATTTTGGTGGGCTTGTTTAAGCTGGGCAAGTTTGTAAGGCTGGTGCCGCAACCTGTTATGTTTGGTTTCGTTAACGGTTTGGCCGTAATTATATTTATGTCGCAGTTGGAACAGTTTAAAACCCTGTTAATGGCAAAGTAGAATGGCTAAGCGGTATACCTTTATATACGATGCTGGCACTGGTGCTATTAACTGTTGCCATAGTGCTGGTGTGGCCTAAAATAACCAAAGCGGTACCAGCTTCATTGGTGGCCATTATTGTGGTTTTCTTGCTCGTGCTGGGCTTTGGTATCGATACCAAGCTGGTCAAAAATATCGCTACTGTTGCGGGCGGTTTTCCGTCATTTCATATTCCACATGTTCCTCTTAATATAGATACACTTAAAATAATTTTTCCCTATTCGATAATCATGGCCGGTGTTGGTTTAACCGAAGGATTGCTTACGCTTAACCTGGTTGATGAGATTACGGCTAGCAAAGGCAACCGGAACAGGGAAAGCGTGGCCCAGGGCGTGGCCAATATTTTAAACGGTTTTTTTACAGGCATGGGTGGCTGCCCAATGATTGCGCAGACTTTGGTCAACCTTTCGGCAGGGGCCAGGGCCAGGTTATCGGGTATTGTTGCTGCGCTTACCATACTCCTGATTATTTTGGTGGGTGCCCCGGTAATTGACCGGGTGCCTATGGCCGCTTTAGTAGGCGTAATGATGATGGTGGCCATTGGTACTTTCGAATGGATGAGCTTTAAGGTAATCAATAAAATGCCCAAACAGGATATTGTAATCGGTATTTTGGTGGCCCTAATTACCATCTGGCTGCATAACCTGGCACTTGCAGTATTAATAGGCGTAATTATATCGGCACTGGTTTTTGCCTGGGAAAGCTCAAAAAGGATCAGGGCCAGTAAATACACCGATAAAGATGGCGTTAAAAATTACGACATATTTGGGCCGCTGTTTTTTGGTTCTGTAGCCAATTTTAACGAGCTGTTCAACATAGCAGAAGACCCTGAAAATGTTATTGTAGACTTTAAACACAGCAGGGTTTTCGATATGTCGGGAATTGATGCGTTGAACAAACTGACCGAAAAGTACCACGCAGCGGGCAAAAAACTTAGGTTAAGGCACCTGAGCGAAGATTGCAAGCGGCTGCTTAAAAATGCAGATGAGATTATCCAGGTTAACATTATCGAAGATCCAACCTATCAGGTAGCTACCGAAAAGTAAGTCTGGGGCATTAAATGCACCTTAAATGCCTCCGTCAAAAGCTATAATATTCCTGCGTTTTAAAGATATCGGTATTTGTACGGCTACAAATACATTAAATGTGTTCAGTTGACCCATTATAGGTAAAACGTTTAACTAGTTTGAAATCCTGTAACATAAAATCGCCTGATTTATTGTGATCCGGACCTAAAAATATCATTACACGCTGTTTTATAGGATGTTAAAATGCTAGTATTTTTTAACAATATTTGTTCTTTTATGTGTCGATTTGACATTTATTTTAAAATATTGAAATATTATTGTGGCATTTAATAAAAATTTCATAAAAATGACATTTGCTTGTTAAAACGATTTAGTATTATATATATTTGATTTAACCAAATACTAATTATATGAGAATCCCTAACCTTTACTACCGAAGTACCTGTCTTTCTAACCTGAGACATTTCTTGCCGTATCCAAAAAAATAAGTTTTTAACAATCATTTTTTTACCAATTAAAGATCCATTAACTATGCGATACTTATGGGTGTGCCTTGTCTTTTTTGCAGCGCTTACGTTAAACGTTTTATCAAGTTTTGCAGTAAGCAAAAAGCTTAATTCAGGCCTAACAGCTAAACATTTTCTATTTCAGGACACAACGAGGATTAAATTCGTTTCCGAAAAAGATTCGTTGAGAAAAGATAGTTTAAACCAGATTAAACTTAAAACAATCTACAACAGATTATCTGGTGGCGTACAAAAGAACACGAGCGATTTATCGCTGTTCCCAGCCATTTCATTACAGCAAAACTTAAAAGGCAATTATGCCGGTCTGTATGTTCAGGAGCCAACTGGCGAACCTGGAAGCATACAGAACATGTTTATCAGGGGCGCATCAATGCCGCTGTTATCAAAAAAAGATTTATACGATGCACAGCCTTTGGTAGTGCTCGATGGAATCCCCTTGGTGCGCGAGCATCCTTTTGCCTTTGATATACAGCAGTTCGATTTTAACAGGATCGGTCCGGCAACAAATTTATTGGCAGGTATAGATATGAATAACATTGCCACGGTAGAAGTGCTTAAAGATTTGGGCTCTACTTCTATTTATGGGCCAAGAGGGGTTAATGGTGTAATTGTTTTAACCTCTAAAACAGCAGGTGGCAAATACCGCTCAATATCTTTCAATTCGTACATAGGTATGGTGCAAAAGCCATTTGTTAACACCATCAACGGTAAATATGAAAACGAATTCAGACAGCGCTTTTACGATATTTACACCACAAACGGTAGATATTCTGATGACGAAGAGTATCCGGTATATTTAAGTGATTCGTTAAATAACGTATATAGCGGTAAATCTAACTGGACTGATTTATACTATAAAAATGCGCTGATCTATGGCGTTAATTTTTCGCTTGCCGGCGGTACCGATAGGGCTAATTTCAGATTTGCCCTGGGCAATACCAAAAGCGAAGGTGTTGCAGATCAAACCGGTATCGACCGTTATAGCGCTACTTTCAATATCAACATGAGGCCAGTGAAGTGGTTGCTGTTCTCAACCATGATCAATGCCAACAGGTTAAACCGCGATAGAAATAAAACATTGCGCGACCGTTTTGCACAGCTTAATTATTTTCCTGATTTAAGTGCGCCTCTTCCGCCAAATAAGGATTTTTATGGTTCTTATCTGCAAGAATACAAGAAAGGTTTTGATGATAACAAAACCAATACCATCCAGGGTTATGCAAAACTGGAAGGAACGTTTGGCAAATTTAAAATTGTTTCCTCTTTCAATGCCGATTACAGCGAGGGTTACAGGGATATTTTCTATGCCAGAACGCTTTTGCAGGGTAACAGTTATGCATCTAACTATTATGGTTTTAGCCAAAGGTTAATGATTGATAACAAGGCCACCTACGATTTAAACCTGAATAAGGCTCACGATTTTCATTTTGAGTTAGGACAATCAATGCAGTGGGACATTTATAAATATAGCAATGCCTATGCCTATAAAGGTGTAAACGATTATATCAAAATTAACCTGTTAGATTCTAAACCATTAAATGATAATGGTTCGCCTAACGGAGGTTACTTAACCCCAGTTGCTTTTCCGAGAGAGCTTACCTACAGGTTTTTAGATAAAACAGAAGATAACCTGATATCATTTTATGGAAAAGGAGATTACTCGTTTAACGATAAATACTTCTTATCGGCCATATTACGTTTAGATGGTTCTTCGAACGCACAGCCAACAAGCCGTTGGTTTTATTCGCCTACCATTTCTGCAGCCTGGAATATCAAGAACGAATTTTTGAAAGACAGCAGATTGGTTGATGATTTAGTACTTCGTGCAAGCGTTGGCAGAATGGGCCGCACGTTTAGTTACGATAATTATGCGCAAGGGCCGCAGTATACCGCTTCGGTTGGTTATACCGGTAACTTAACTGTACCAGGTTACAATGCATTTGGTGTGTTAACCCGTACTTACCAGTTTGGTTGGGTAGGTTATGGTGTGCCTTGGTCGTATTCTGATCAGATTAATATTGGTGCTGATGCCGCATTGTTAAAAAACCGCCTCCACGTTGCTGTTGATGTATACAGCAAAACGGATAAAAATCAGTTGATCGGTATTCCGGCTTATGCGGAGTATGGCTACAAACAATCTATCGAAAGCGGAATGTCTGTTAATAACATGGGCATCGATTTAACGATCAGTGCACAGGTAATCGCCAAAAGCAAATTTTTGTGGAATTCGGCCTTAAACTTTAACCACAACTCAAACGAACTGAAAGCCCTGCCCAGGGGATTGGATCAGTTGGTTGTAGGCAACAGGTTCTTAAAAGTTGGACAGCCTGTAGATCAATACTGGTTATTGCAAAACAACGGCATTTATACTGCTGATGCCGATGTGCCTGTAGTTAACGGACAAAAATTAAAATACAAAGGTATTGTTCTGAAAGCCGGCGATCCACGTTGGCAAGATCAGAACGGAGATAACACCATCGATGATAACGATAAAGTGCTAAAAGGCCATTCTTTACCAACCCTTGCCGGTGGCTTTGATAACAACTTTAAGTATGGTAACTGGAGTTTGGGCACAAGCTTCTACTTTAATTTAGGCAGAAAGCTGATCAACCAGGAAATGGCTAACCGTTTCGATTTTGTTAACCGCGAAGGCAATACCGATATCTCATCGGTTAAAGAAATTACTTTCTGGGAAAAACGTGGCGATTACACCAAATATCCGCTTTACAACCCATGGAGTACCGTAATTCCATACCGCGCAGATCAGGATCTTTTCTTAGAGGATGCATCTTTCTTAAAATTAAGACAAGTGTCTTTAGGTTACGAACTAGGCAACCTGCTTAAAAAGAGAAATATCAAGATCAATAAATTCTTTTTATACGGTGCTGTGAGCAACATTTTCACCATCACACCATACACAGGGCAAGATCCTGAACTGGTAAGTTACGATGGCGTTGATACAGGCTATGGCCAGCCAATTCCGAGAACATATACTGTAGGTGTTAAAATGGAGCTATAAGATGAAAACAAGAACGAACAAAACATCAAGCAAGATGAAAAATATATTATACATACTTCTGATTTCTGTGGTGGCCTTTTCAAGCTGTAATAAAGCTTTAGAAACAGATTCGACCAGGGTTGTAGGCGAAAAAAATGCCTGGAATACGGTAGAAGATGCCAGATCTGGAATATTAGGTGTTTACGCTTTAACACGTGCCGCATTATCAGATAACAATGGTCACTGGATTTATGGTGATGTAAGGACAGGAGAATTTTTGAGTCCGAAACGCCAGGATTTAAAAGCCGTTATCGGCAATAACTTAAATGCTTCTTACCCGGTAATGGAAGCCTTATCAGATTGGACAAGATTTTATGCCATTGTTAACGGCGCCAATGTTTTTTTAGAAAATATTGCACATGTTAAAGAAACTGATAAAAGGTACACCAGCAATAATATGACGGTTGATATTGCCCAAGCGCGGTTTCTAAGGGCTTTTGCTTATTTCTACATGGTGAGGATCTGGGGTGATGTGCCCTTCATTACTTCATCTGATGAAGGTAAGTTTACGAATAAGCCCCGCGAAAGCCAAGCCAGGATTTTAGCCTGGGCAGAGCAGGAAATATTAAAAGCTGCAGCCGATATGCCATTTATTTATAGCGGTGGCGATGTACAGCAGCCAAGCGATTATTACAATGAAACATCAGGAAGATGGGGCGGTGCATTGGCTACAAAAGTTACGGCTTATGCAGTGTTGGCTCATTTGGCCGCTTGGAACGGCGATTATACCAATGTATCTAAATATGCCAAATTTGTTGAAGATAATTATGGCAGAAGTGCCGGTGGCTTTACCGGAAGTGCCGACCTATCCAACTCAAACGGATTTTTCTACAATAAAAATACCAGACAGATGTTTGGCTTCAACTCCGATTATGGCCACGTAGATGGTTCATCAACCGGACACATTGAAGAGTTAACTTTGGCCGAGCCGGTTACCACTAAATCTGCACCAGATATCTACCTGCCGAAAGATTCGATCTTAAAGTATTTCAATATTGCAAAAGATCAAAGGTTTGCAGTTGATACTTTGGGACAGGCCAGATACGATGGACGTTACTTTACCAACCTGAACGGTAAATATCCCATTTTCAGTAAAATTAAGGTAATTCAGGGCGGTGGCACCGATCCAAACTTCAGGTATTTTACCAGCGCGTTAATATTTACCCGCTTAGAAGATATTGTGCTGCTAAGGGCAGAAGCACTATCTGTTTTAGGCGATCAGAACGGTGCTTTAAATGAACTGTTGGTTGTACAGAGCAGAAGGTTTGATGATCCAACAGAACTGATTAACTCGCTAAATACCAACGATGTGATTAAGCTCATCTTCGAAGAACGTCACCGCGAATTGCTGGGAGAAGGTTCGAGATGGTACGATTTAATCCGTTACAACAAGATTAAGCAGAACGATGCCAAGTTTATGAACCTCATCAATTCAGGAGGGATTTACTGGCCAATATCAAGAAAGCTTATTTCTCAAAACAGTTTACTAACCCAAAATGCTTACTGGCGCTAATTATAACGGACATGAAAAATTCAATACAATACATGGGCGCTTTAGCAATCTTATCGTTGCTAACGCTGATCAATTCAGCTTGCAAAAAGAACGGCGGCTTTTACGATGCTCCCGAACAGAATGTAACGTTTACAGGTAATACCTACGAGTATTTAAAAAGCAAACCGGGCGTATTCGATTCGCTAATTGTAGCCATCGACAGGATGGGACTTAAAAAAACCTTAACAGATAGCAATGTTACCTTGTTTGCGGTTACCAACCCAAGCTTTCAATTGGCCTTGCGCAACTTAAATACCCTGCGGAAGCAATCGGATAAGGACCCACTTTTTTTAGCCAATATTGATGCGGTACAGTTAGATACCATGACCTCATATTACATTATAAGAGGTAAAAGAACTACTGATTCTTTAAAACTTCAAGATGGGTTAAACTTAACCAGTGCAAAAATTGGTTATCCAATGCATGCCAGCGTAACCAAGGTTTCGGCTTCGGGCCAGGTTGCGGCAGGTCCGGAAATCATCAATTTCGATAACACTAAAAAGAGCAAGTTTGTGCGTAACTGGGCAACCAGCACCACATCATCAAACAACATTAAAACGAAAAACGGTATAGTGCATGTAATCAGTGCCGATCACGTTTTTGGCTTTAACGAATTCGTAACCCGCTTAACTTTCGTACCGCCACCACCAAATTTATACCTTGAAATTGGCGGTGTATTTTCATCAAACCGCGAAAACGGTGGAGGTTTAACCAGTGGCGAAAACTCGAGGAAAGTAATTGATGGCGATGACCATACTAAATTCCTTGCCGATTTACAGGGAGAGCTATGGATGAGGTTTGAACTTAAAACCCCTGCTGTTTCATCAGTTTATACCCTAACCTCGGCAAATGATGCCAATGAAAGAGATCCAAAAGCATGGACTTATGAAGGTTCTATGGATGGTTCGAACTGGACCGAACTGGATAGAAGATCTAATTTCTTCTTCGAGGAAAGATATCAGCAAAAAGTATTTAGATGTACAAACACTGTTGCTTACAAGTTTTATCGCGTTGTGATTACCGAGCTAAGAAACAGCGGAACATTCCAGTTAGCTGAGTTTACCATAAACAAAACGAAATAAGTGATGCGAAATAGAAATATTAAAATAAATACTCCGATGAAATCTATCACCAATAAATATTTTGCGCTCCTTTTAATGGCTGTAGCTGTTTGCAGTAGCTGTAAAAAGATTTTCGACTTACCCGAAGAGAAAGATTATATCAGCAATAACGTAAATTTCACAAATAAAATCCTAGAGCCAATAATCGGTAGAACCAATCTTATCGGTGGCTTTAACAGCGATAACTCAACCAATCCGATCACCTTTGAAATTGTAAACGCAAGGTTTGGTGATGGAAGGCCGGTAACCGATCTTTTTACAACCGCACCAACTTATGTATGGACGGCTCCTTACACAGGTTTGGAGAAAAGTTTGGCAGAAATTGAAGCTAAAAGAAAGATCGAAACACACCCGATATTTGAAATGCGTGCTTCGGGCGAATTCATTTTATGGCCTTCGGCAACCAACCAGATCTTGAAACCCCGTCCGACAGATAGTACCAACTTTTCTCAGGATACCCGTTTCTTTGATGTGAAGGTTAAAAATACCGGTGGCGAAAGATTGATCAGGGATTTCCAGATCAGACCGTTTAGAGAGCGCCCTTATGAGCCATCAAACGATTTTAACGCCTATACAGGTTTGCCTGCCCCTGATCCAAAATTCCCTTTAGATAAAAAATTGAGAGATTATATCCGTCCTTATCTAAACAACGTGATCGGTGCTACCTCGAACTTAAACCTGGTGAGCAACAACGATAAAAAAGATGCCATTGTTTACATCCGTCCACTGGCTTCGGGAGGTAACGGACATTCGCTGCGGATTGTGGTTTTGGGTAAAGATTCTTTGCCGATCGATCCCAAGTTTTTCAACGAAACCGTATGGGATAAAATGATCCATGGCTTTAATATGCAGAAAACAGATAAGTATGTTCAGTATGATGTTGCTTATCCAATTCCATTGGTAGAAGTTCCAACATCGTATGCAACCGGAGGTTCGAGAGCAAAAGCGCAGTTAAGCTACTCGCGGATAGGTTTTGGTGGCGGGCGTACCGTGGCCAATTTCGGAATCGACTTTGCCATTTACAAAGCTGGCGACTGGGAAATCGTATTTTATTTCAAAAATGAGAATCCAAAATTTGCTAACGAATAGTTGATCAATAAAGCTAATATTATGAAAAGAAATATACTTTTATATACATTACTTATTGTATGTATAATATGTGGTACGAATGCCTATTCGCAAGAAAAAAATATTATTGTAAGTGGTAGGGTTCTAGATAAAGATACCAAGCAGGGGGTTCCGGGAGTATCGGTTGTGCTGCAGGCCACCAACAAGGGCTTAACGCAAACCAATGGCGATGGAAAGTTTTCTGTTAACGTGCCGGTTGGAGGAACACTTTTATTTAAATTTTTGGGTTACAACACCTCATCGGTTAAAATTACCAATCAAACAAACATTACCGTTACCATTAGCGAAGACCGTAAAGATTTGAGCGAGGTTATTATTGTGGCTTATCAGAACAGGCCCAAAGAAACAACTGCCGGATCGGTTACCGTACTTACCAATAAAGACGTTGCCGATGTACCGGTTTCCAACATCGAAACCTTATTACAGGGTAAAGTACCGGGGTTAAATATCCAGAACAATACCGGTGCCCCAGGTTTTAGGGGTTCGGTACAGATCCGTGGTTTATCAAGCTTAAGTATTTCGGGTAGTGGTAACGATTCATTCTTACAGCCAACATCGCCGTTATATATTATTGATGGTGTGCCTTTAGATGCAGATAGAGCTGCTGAGTTTGGTTTTCAAACACAGGGCCCGGGCGTTAGTCCACTTTCGTTAATCCCACAGGAAGATATCGAAAATATCCAGATCCTGAAAGATGCACAGGCAACTTCCATGTATGGATCGAGAGGTGCTTATGGTGTAATTATCATCACTACAAAAAGAGGTAACTCTAAAGTGCCGCGTATCAAGTACATCTCTAACTTTTTCGTAAACACGCCGCCTAAATTGCGCGAAACATTGGGCGGTAACTCAGAACGTTCGTTAAAAATTCAACAGATTATTTTAAATGCGCAAACACTTGAGCAGATTAGAAGGATCAGCAATACACCTTTCTTATCAGATAGTTTAAATGCTTATTGGAACAACTCTACCGATTGGCAGGATGTGTTCTATCAAACCACTTTTAACCAAAGTCATAACCTGGCAATGGATGGTGGCGATCAGAAGTTTAATTACAAAGCCAATATGGGCTATTTTGCCGAAAAAGGGGTAATTAAGAACACAGGTTACAACCGTTATAACCTGAACATGAACATGGAGTTTAAACCGAACGATAAATTTAGGTTTTTCGGTTTTGTTAACGGTTCGGTAGGTAAACAGAACAAAGGTAACGGAGCCGGATTACTTCAATCGGGTGTTGCGTCAAATGGACAGGCATCAACACTTTTGCCTCCACCATCATTTTATCAGGCATCGGGAGGGGTATTATCTGCTTTACAGACCTTGAATGATAACAATTCGAGAAACTTAAGGGCAAATATCGATGCGCGTTACGAATTTATACCAGGTTTAGCAGCTTCTTCTACCTTGAGTTACGATTATACTTCGGATACCGAAACTACCTTTACACCAGCTGCGGCCAACGGATCGTTTGCTAAACTTTACGATTATAACGGCAGAAACTTCCAGTTGTACAATAGAAATGCAATTACCTATGCTAAAACACTGGGCGAAAAACACAATTTCTTCATCAATACATTTAATGAGATTTATAAACAGGGTTCACAATCATCAATAAGCCAGCAAGAAAGAATTCCAAACGATCAGCTTCAGGGACCAATCGGTTTCGATGGTTATTACTCAAGGGGCGGTGGTGTTTTAAGCAGTTACAAAAATGCGACCATTGCATCTTTCGCCGGATCGCTATCTTACGATTACGACAAAAAATATGTTGCTGAGTTCTCTTACCGTTTAGATGGTACATCATCAAGCGGTTTGGAAAATCCATATTCTAAAAACTCTTCAATTGGTTTAAGATGGAATTTTAACAAAGAAAACTGGCTAACAGATAAAAAATGGTTAGACTATGGAAGTTTAAGGTTAACATGGGGCCAAAATATTGCACCAACAGGTAATCTTCAAAGTATTTATGGTATTTATAACCTTAACGGAAATTACAACAATACCCAAACCATTGGTATCAACTATAATTTAATTCCAAATCCGGCCCTTAAGCCAACCACCACAAGTCAGTACAACTTTGGGTTTGATTTAGGCTTTTTAAACCGATTCTCGATCGTTTTTGATACCTATTTCAAAAAGGTTGATAACCTGTTGTTCGACCGTGTTTTATCAAACGCTACTGGATTTAACCTTTTGTCAAGTAACGATCTGGGTATAGCCAACTATGGTTCAGAGATCAGCTTGAATATCAAAGCCGTTACCAGTAAGGATTTTGATCTGTCTTTTTCAGTAAACGGAGCGTATAACCGCGATGTACTGTTAAAATTACCTGCCGAATACAACGGACAGTATATCCGTTTCGATGGTTCAGGCTACCTACAGCATAATGTTTTCCGTGTAGGAAGAAACACTTTATCTAATTATTTACGGATTAACCAGGGTGTTTACCAAACGGATGCCGATGTACCTGTTGATCCGGTTACGGGCAAAAGATACCAGACCAACAATACCTTCTTCCTGGGCGGAGATCCGATCCTGAAAGATGTAAACGGCGATTATGTGCTGGATGGAAGAGATTACGAAATTACCGGAAACTCGCAGCCCTTGTTTACAGGTGGTTTATCGCTTACCATGAGATATAAAAACTGGGGCTTAAATGTTTATGCAAGTTATACTGCCGATAGAACAATTTTAAATAATGCCCTTGCCGATCGTATTGCCATCATGAGAGATCCATATGCATTAAATGCAGTGGTGCCTTTGGGCGATTTAAATATCTGGCAGGCACCTGGCGATGTAGCTAAATACCCATATCCTTACGATTATAGCCGTTACGGATCAATTTTGCCGTTAAGGGCCGATCAAACCTTATGGCAGGAGAGCGGTTCGTACCTTAAAATCAACAACTTAACCCTTTCGTATATGTTCGATAAGAAGTTGATCCGCAGATTCGGACTGGCCAATTTAAGGGTGTTTGGTTCAACCAATAACTTAATTACCTTTTCTAAGTACAGTGGCCCCAACCCTGAAAACGTAACCACCCTAGGTCGCGATATTTCTAACGGTTACCCTGTGCCACGTACGTATAACATTGGTTTAAACTTAGAACTTAATACAGGCAACTAAAAATATTTATTATGAAAAAAGTTATTATTTACACTTTAGTTATCGCTGCATCTTTTTGCTTGCCTTCATGTAAAAAGTTTTTAAACATTCAGCCTTTAGATAAATTAACAGGGAACAACTTTTTCCAATCTAAGGAAGATGTGGTAGCCAATATCTACGATTTATCGAGGATTGTTTTCAGCAAGATAAACGAAACGCACTATGTTGGCGCAGTTGGAGAGTACAGATCGGGCGAAGTGCTGCACGAAAGCCAGTCTGATAATGCCCCTTCACGCGAGTATGTGGAGTTTCTGGGCAGAAACGATTTAATAAACCTCATTAGAAGAGGGCAGCCTTGGGATTATTATAATTTTGACAGGATAACAGACTGGACAGGTTATTACAGGGCCATTCAAGGCGCCAATATTTTAATTGCAAAATTAGATGAAGGCGTTCCGGGGGTTACCGATACAGAAAAAGGCCAGTTTAAGGCCGAAGCAGCTTTTATCCGCTCACTGTGCTATTTCACTATGGTAAGGTTATATGGAGATGTGGTTTATTACACAGATGCATTTCACTCTACGGCCTTGCCGCGCGAAAATTTTGTATCCGTACTGAATAAGTGCATTGCAGATTTAAACGAACATAAGAACCAGATTCCGTTTACCTATTCTGATCCAGCTATAAGGGGCGTACGCGCAAGCAGAGGCAGTATTATTGCCTTAATGATGGAAATGAACATGTGGAACGCTGGCTTTGATAATGCAAATTCACGCAAATACTACCAGGCCACTGCCGATTTGGGTAAAGAGCTGGTTGCAAGTAATGCCTATAAATTATTACCGCTTAACGATTGGTCGACCGTAATTAAAGGCCGTTCAGAAGAAAGTCTGTTTGAGTTTTATCAAAGTATAAACTATGGCGATGCAGTACTTAACGTTGCGCCAATTGCCGATATGTTTTTGCACTACCCATACAAAAGACCTGAATATACCCACCGTGTAAGTTTCGCCTATTATAGGGGAGAATACATGCAGAAACTTTTTCAGGATGGTAGCGATAAGCGGATTACAACCTGGTTTAACGAAGATATTTTTTCAGACAATGGCAAGTTTATGCTGTTAAAATATGCCAAAAACTCTTTCATTACCGGCGAAGAAGATGCTAACCCTGATAATACCTTTATGATTTTTAGGTACGGAGGTGAGCTGCTGCTCTATGCAGAAGCCTTGGCCAATTTGGGCGAAGATGCCGAAGCAATTGTACAGGTTAATAAAGTTAGAGACCGCGCATCGGCTACCAAATACAGTGGTGGTGGTGGTTCAGACCTGAAAGATTTTATTTTCTTGGAAAGATCAAGAGAACTATTGGGCGAAGGGCATCATTATTTCGATTTGGTAAGAACAAAAAGGATTTTAAACAGCCAGTGGTCTTACAATGTGTTAACAGCCGATAAATTTGGCCGTGGCGCCTGGACTTGGCCTATTAACGCAGGTGCGCTAAACAACAATCCGTACATGAAATTGAATGAGTACTGGGTTAATGGTGGTAATTAATTTATTATAATAAAAGATATATGAAAAAGCTAATTTTTGCTTGTGCTGCTGTACTGCTGATATTAAACGCCTGCAAACGGGATGAGTATTACCGTGAAGGAGGTTTGGCCGATCCCAACTTTCAGGGCAACATGCTTCAATATTTACAGGCTAAAAAGGTTCCATTTGATACTGTAGCCAAAATTGTAAAACTTGCAGGTATGGAAAGCATGTTTTCTAACGATGACTTTACTTTCTTCGCATTTGATGATGATGTAATTAAAAGAACAATTGGTACCGTTAAAACTGATGGATTAAATAACTTCCTTTTCTATGCCGGAAAAGATACCGTTAAAACCTTGGATCAGATTAGTCCGTTAATTTGGCGGAAATATTTGCTGCGCTACATGTTTAAAGGGGTAAACAGGTTAAAAGACTATCAGCAAATAGATTTTGATGTTAAAAGTGTTTATCCTGGTGGTTTATATTATTCGCTTGGCGGTAATATCTCAAACATTGGCGTAACCTATGCCACTGCGAACAATATCAAATACATTGGCTACCGCCAACTTAACCTAACCTATATTCCCGATGCTTCTAAACCCAATGATAACTGGTATATAAATGCGGTAGCATCATCCGATATAAAACCTACCAATGGCGTGGTACATGCGTTGGCTTTTAACCTCCGTGTTAATGGTGCTTATTTTGGATTTGACCGGAATGATTTTTATAGTGATGTATATTATAGTGGTTTAACCCCTTCTGATCCTGCAAAATAAATCATAACTGGTTTTACCTCAAGAAATTAAACGATGAAAAAAATTAAATTTATATTCGCAATAATAGCTTTGATTGCTTTCGGCTTTCAAGGATGTAAAAAAGCAGAAGATGTCATTCCAGATCCTTACGCAGATGCAAAATCGCCACTGGGCGTGGCCATTTCGCAAACGGATGTGCCTGCTCCGGCTGTCGGAATTGTAGGTACAACTGTGGTGGTAAAAGCTACCGGTTTTGATAAATATAAAGATCAGTTAAGCTTTATGTTTAACGGAGAAAAAGCCGAAGTGGTAAGTGTAACTGCTACCGAAATTACCGTTAAAGTTCCTGAATCGGGCAGTACTGGCGTCACATCAATCGCCATAGGCGATCAATTGTTTATTGGCCCAACCTTTACCGTAAGCGGACTTATCCAGATCGATCCAACATTTAAAGCCACAGCCGGCACCAATGGTTTTGTAAGCCAGGTATACGAAATGGTAGATGGAAGATCCATTGTTGTAGGTAACTTTACAAACTTCGACAATAAAGGCGGGGTTGTTCCAATCAACAGGATTGCCAGAACATCTATAGATGGAGAATACGACCGTACTTTCCGCACCGGAAAAGGGGCTAATGGAGGTTTGTCGAGGATTTTAGAAATTGGTGGCCGTTTTATTATAGCGGGTGGTTTCAGCGGTTTTAACCAGCGTACCGAAAACATCAGCAACATTACCAGCCTTTTTACCAGTGGCGCAATTGATACCGTAAAAATCCAGACCAGAAGAAAACCAACCCTAACCGATACCGTTACCCAAAAATGGTTCCCGAAATTTAACGGCGGTACCAATGGTTACATTAACCGTATTTATGCACATCAGGGAAAAATTTTAGCAACAGGCGATTTTAGGTACTACGTAAAAAGAACCTACGATAAATTCAATTACGACTTTAGCAGGGATACAGTGATATTGGATAGCACAGAAATCCGCCAGGTGTTGCGCTTTAACTTAGATGGTAGCCTTGATAAAACATTCCGTTTTAACACCACCACCAACAAAGGGAAAGAAAGTGCAAACGGACCTATTGATAGCTACATGCACACCGATGCAGAGAAACTGGAAAAACTGGTGGTGTTTGGTAGCTTTACTACTTTTGATGGTCAGCAGGCGAACCGCATTGTTAGGTTAAACCCTGACGGCAGCATCGATCCAACTTTTACGCCAGGCTCGGGAGCCGATAATAGAATAGGTTCATGTACCTATAATCCCACAACCAAAAAATACGTAATTACCGGAAACTTTACACAGTACAATGGCAAAACGGCATTGGGTGTGGCGGTTTTAAATGATAACGGAACCTTAGATGAATCGTTTACTTCCAGATCGTTTGAAGGGGGCGTACCGGGCTTCGCTAAACAGCTTAATAATGGATTAATCGTGGTAAGTGGTTATTTTATCAAATACAATAACGTTACCAGAAACGGTTTTATGGTGTTAACCCCAACCGGAACCTTGGCAAAAGGATACAATTCAACCGGACCTTTTAATGGTAGCTTATCCGATGTGATCGAAACCAAATCGGCAGATGGTAAAAAAGCATTACTGCTAATTGGTGGCTTTACCCGCTTTGATAACTTGCCATTGTACAGCATTATTAGAGTTACTATCGAATAATAGATTAAGCTAACCAAAATATAAATTAAGATGAGTATGATGAAAAAATATAAATTATTGATTGGCTTAATCGCAACAATAATTACCACGGCCATATTTTCTTGCAATAAAGATTTCGACCGGACCATTGGAGACAAGAATGCCAACGATACCACAACCGTTAAATACGGAAACCGTAAGGTGCTCTATCTCATTGTAGATGGAGCAAGGGGCCAGTCGGTTTTAGACGCCAACACACCGAACATCGATGCAATTTTACCCCACTCCATATACAGTTGGGTGGGTTTAAGCGATCCCGATGCCACTGCAAATGCAACCAATTGGGCAAATATGTTAACCGGGGCTAAAAAAGACAAGCATAAGGTTACAAGCGATGCCCTAACCAATAACGATTTACAGAATTATCCGGTTATTTATAAAAGGATTAAAGAAGAAAGCGCTAAATCTAAAATTGTGACCTATACCTCATCGGCAGTATTTAATTCGTTAACTACAGGTGCCGATGCAACTAGTTTAGTAACAAATGATGATGCAGTAAAGGCAGGTTTGATCAGCAATTTAACAAGCGATACCGCAACTGTAGTTGTAGGCCACTTTACGGGCATTAACGCAGCCGGAGCAGCATCAGGTTACGATATTTCTTTTCCGGCCTATAAAGCAGCCATCGAAAAATTCGATACCTCAGTTGGCGAAATCTTAGCGGCATTAAAAAAACGTCCAAACTACAACAATGAGCAGTGGCTGGTTGTTATAGCATCAAGCGCTGGCGGGCAATATACTTTACCTCCAAATACCGACGACCAAACCATTTTTAGCCAGCCCAAAGCCAATGCCTTTGTAATTTACTATGCCCCAACATACAACAAGCGTATTTTAACCAAACCATTTACCGGCAACAGGTACCTGGGCAAAACAATCCGTTTTAAAGGGCAGAATATCAGGGCACAGGTTGATGCTGCTGATGCAGGTGTTTACAATATAGACGATACCACGAAAATGACTATCGAGCTTAAAGTTAAAAAGAATGAAGACAAGTTTTTTTGGCCAAGTGTTTTGGGTAAACGTAACGAATGGTCTAGCGGCCACCCGAGTGTGGGCTGGGTAATTTATTTAGAAGAAGACTATTGGTATTTTGAGTGGAGAGGTACAAAAGATGGAGATTACCACCAATGTAGGGGCGCAAGCTTCGGCAAAGGGAAATGGACAAATTTATCCGTAAAAATAGAAGTACGTAACGGCGAAAGATTTGTGCGTACCTATACCAATGGAACCTTTAATAACGAGTTCAATATTACTGCATCAGGTTCATTAGCCAATTCAAATCCTTTAAAACTGGGTTATTTAAATGGAAATGGCCACGGCGAACCCGATGTATACGTAAGTGATATCCGTTACTTTAAATTCTCGGTTCCGGATGGGATGATCGGTAACTATGCCTGCCAAACCTCGATTGATCAGAGCCACCCATATTTTAATTTCTTGGTGGGCTATTGGCCAGCTACTGATGGTAATGGCGATATCATGGCAGATTTAAGCTCACAGGCACATGATTTTAAATTTCAGGGAACGTATACCTGGGAAAACTTTAACGATTTAATCTGTCCTCCGGCCCCAGAAACATTGGCCGTGTTTGTTCCACAAACATCCGATATACCGGTGCAGATTGTGAATTGGTTAAAAATTCCCAACAAGCAAGCCTGGCGACTTGATGGCCGCGTGTGGTTAGATCAATAACTGATTATCTGATAATTTTAAAATATCATAAAATGAAAAAAATTATATACATCGCACTGATAAGTTTAACCATATTTGGTGTTTATTCTTGTCGCAAATCACAAATAGATGATTTGAAGCTGCCTGATCCCGCTACCAAAAGTATCACAGGCGAAGGTATTGTAGTTGGAAATGTTTCTATCGACAACGAATTTGTTAAAGTGCCTTTCAAAATTTCCTTAACAGGGGTTGCAGAAGAGGCTTTTCAGGTAGGTTTAACCTTAAATAACGATACGGTTACCCAACTAATCAACAACAATACCATCACAAATGCTATGGTTATGCCATCAGCTGCTGTAGAATATCCAAACGTAATCAATGTGGCTTACGGAACCAGCAACAGCGAAGGTATTGCCATTGTGCGCAGATCAGTGCTTGAACGCAACTATGGTAAAAAGGTTGTTTTTGCATTAAAACTTTCAGCTCCGGGCAAAGGAAATAAAATCGCAGCCGGTAAGTCGACTATTTTGGTTATTATCAATACCGCCGATCTATTAAAATCTACCGATATACACTACTTAACCTTAAATGGTGGTGGTACCTATAACGTGGTTTTTCAGGGTAACTATATTGTAGGGCCTGCAGGTGTAACCATTCCACTTATTGTGAGTTTAGATAATCAGCCCTCAACCGCTTTCAACATCAAAATCAGGGATAATGTAGATACCATTGCCACTTTAGTAGGTAAAGGAACTCTGCCTGCCGATGCCATACATTTGGCCGCTAAAGATTACTCGATCGATACTTTGGTTAGGTTTGCTACCGGTGCTTCGAGTGCAATTGTGCGGCTATCTATACCATGGCCTGTTTTTGATGCCAACATTGCGGCCAATAAGAAATTTGCATTTGCATTGAACATCAGCGATGCAACAAACCATGTAATACATCCTACCAAGAGCAAATTAATTGTTGTGGTAGATCCTAACGTAAATTTGGATAACAACTCTTACATCACCGGAAACGGTACCGGCTTAACTGCAAAATACTATACCAATACACAATTGGACCCAGATGATGGACGTGCGCCATTTGCAACCAGAATTGATGAAACCATCAACTTTAGCGGCGATGGCTGGCCTGATAACGTTAAAAACACTGCCGGAGCATCTTTAAGCAGAGATAATTTTGCGAGCAGATGGAAAGGCGAGTTCTTAGCTCCTGTACGTGGTACCTATACCTTCTACCAAACCCGTTGGGATGATGGATCGAGGTTATATGTAAACGGAGTGCCATTGGTTAACGATTATACCACCCAATGGGATAAAGATACACGTAAGGGTACTATATTTTTAGAGCGTGGAAAACGTTATACCATTGAGGCACACCACCGCGAAAATGTAGGTGGGCAGCAGGCTTATCTGGAAATCGAAGTACCGAATATATTGTCAAAAAGAGTAATACCAAAAGCTCAATTATTTCCAACACCTTAAATATTAATAAGATATGAAAAGTAACATGAAAAGATCATTCAGTATTCTATCTCTTTTAATACTTATTGTAATTACAACAGTAAAGTGTAAGAAAGATGCAGAAGAGGTTGTTCCAGTTGTGGATGAGCCTAAACCAACAGCAGGTTTTGCTTACGTAAAGCCAGATACGCTGAAATTTTTAGAATACCAGTTTACCGGAAGCTCTACAAACTATAAAAGCTTATTGTGGCAGTTTGGAGACGATAGTACCTCTGTTTTGGTTAACCCAAAGCATACCTACCGTTTCCCGGGTAAATATAAGGTAACCCTAACCACCAGAAACGGCCAGGGATACTCTGCCGCAAAAGAAGTGGTGCTGAATGTGGTAGATCCGACCATCAATTATTCGATATGTGGCGAAAACTACATGAAAACCATTGGCGGTAAATTTTCGGTTAACCTAGAGGCTGGTGCCGGACCAAATTCGGCTGAAGGCTCAAGTAAGCTTGTAGATCAGGATATCACGACAAAATTCTTACAGGCCGGTTTTGATGGTACCCAAAAATGTACTTTCGAGCTTAAAACCCCACAGGTGGTTGGTGCGTATACGCTAACCTCGGGCAATGATGCGGCAGACCGCGATCCCAGGTTCTGGATTTTACAGGGCTCATTAGATGGTATACAGTATACCGATTTACATACGGTAACTTCATGCCCGTGGGATAATACCAATGATGGCGCTAGCAGAAGACAGACCAAACTTTTCCACTTCGATAATTACATTGCTTATAAATTCTACCGTTTATACATTAAATCGAACAGGGGAAGCCGAGTATTTCAGCTATCTGAATGGACCATCAATAAAAAACAACCCTAATTTATTTTAGGTTTTATGCACAAATCGAAAATACATGGAGCTTAATAACTTCATGTATTTTTTTTGAGGATAATTTTAATTGTCTAAATGACAATTAATTTGTAATCTATTGCTAAAAGTAAATTATATTTTATAATTTAGTAAAACGTTTAACTACTGTTAAATCTAACCAGAATATAATATCAGATTTCAATACACACACAAATTATGAACAAAACTAACACTTTGAAATTCTTAGGCATACTAGGCTGCATGTTTGTAGGCGGTTTGCTAAAGGCACAGGAGCGGAAAGCACCGGCCTACCCGCTAATTACGCACAATACGTATTTTAGTATCTGGTCTAACACCGATAAATTAAACGAATCTTCTACCCAGCACTGGACCGGTGCAGACCACTCTCTTTTGGGTTTGATTAACGTAGACGGTGGCATATTCCGTTTCTTGGGCAAAGAAAGTATCAGCTATAAAACTATTGTACCTACTTCGGATGAGAAAAGCTACGAAGTAAGCTATACTGAAACCGAACCACAGGGCGATTGGAAAGCTGCTGATTATGCCGGCAGCAATTGGAAAACTGGTGCAGCACCGATTGGTGATGATGCAAAGAATGTTAAGACCTTATGGAAATCGCACGATATCTGGGTAAGGAGAACATTTAACGTAGCCAATCCAACATCAATAAACGAGCTGTTTTTAAAAATAAACCATGATGATAATATCGAAGTTTATTTAAACGGAAAGAAAATTTATACCAAAGAAGGCTGGACCAATAATTTCCAGTACATCGCGCTGAGCAAGAGCGATAAAAGTGCTTTAAAGGCAGGAAATAACGTAATAGCCATCCATTTAATCAACACGGCCGGTGGTCGTTACCTCGATTTCGGATTGGTTGATAAACTTAAAGACAATGCCGAAAAAGTACAGATAGCCAAACAAAAAAGTGTAGATATTAATGCTACCCAAACCATTTATAACTTTACCTGTGGCAAGGTCGATTTGAAATTAACCTTTACTTCGCCATTGTTAATGAATGATTTAGGTTTGTTTGCACGTCCGGTTTCTTATGTTTCTTACCAGGTAAAAGCAAACGATGGTAAAACACACCAGGTAAAAGTTTACCTAAGTGCCTCATCAAACATTGCAGTTTACAGGCCTTCGCAAGAGGTTAACACCACCAAATACAGCACAGCAAAATTGTCGGTTTTAAAAGCAGGTACGGTAGAACAGCCTATCCTACAAAAAGCAAGCGATGATATGCGTATTGATTGGGGTTATTTTTATGTGGCTGCTCCAAAAACAAGTAATGCCATTCAGTTTGTAACAGCTGAAAAAGATGCAGCCGATGCTTTTAGAAATGGAAATTCGGCATCAACAGCCAAACAGGGTAAAATGCTTGCGCTGAATACCGTAATCCCTTTTGGTGCCGTAGGTAAAAACGCTGTTGAAAAATTTGTAGAACTGGGTTACGATGAAATTTATTCTGTTCAGTATTTTAACCAAAACTTAAGGCCATGGTGGAATACCTCTGGTAAGGAAACCATTGAAGGCCAGTTAACCGCTGCGGCCAACGAGTATAAAACGGTTATCCAAAAATGCGAGACATTTAATAAAAGTGTATACGCCGATGCCTTAAAATCGGGCGGTAAAGAATATGCCGATCTTTGTGTTTTAGGTTACCGTCAGAGCATTGCTGCCCATACCTTGGTTAAAAGCCAGCAGGGAGAAATTTTATGGTTATCAAAAGAAAACAATAGTGGTGGTTTTATCAATACCGTTGATGTAACTTATCCATCTGCACCTTTGTACCTTATTTATAACCCGCAGTTGCTACAGGGCATGTTAAACGGGATTTTCTATTTCAGCGAAAGCGGTAAATACCCTCATCCTTGGGCGGCACACGATTTAGGCACCTATCCTTTGGCAAATGGCCAAACCTATGGCGAACCAATGCCGGTTGAAGAATCAGGAAACATGATTATTTTAACTGCAGCCATTGCAAAAGCGCAGGGAAATGCCGATTACGCCAAAGCACACTGGAAAACATTAACCACTTGGGTAGATTATTTAACCAAAGAAGGTTTAGACCCGAAAACCCAGTTATGTACCGATGATTTTGCAGGTCACCTGGCCAGGAATGCCAATTTATCCGTAAAAGCAATTGTAGGTATTGCCTGCTATGCGCAAATGGCTCAAACATTAGGCTATGATGATGTTGCTAAAAAATACAGGGCCATTGCCGAAAGCATGGTGCCAAAATGGATAGACATGGCCGATGCCGGCGATCATTATGCGTTAACCTTTGATAATAAAGATACCTGGAGCCAGAAATACAACCTGGTTTGGGATAAGGTGTTAAACTTAAACCTGTTTCCACAGAAAATATACGATACTGAAACCAAATATTACTTAACCAAACAGAATAGGTATGGTATTCCGTTGGATAGCAGAAAAGCGTATACCAAAAATGACTGGATTTTGTGGACGGCTACCTTTGCACCAACCAGAAAAGATTTTGAAGCTTTGGTACATCCGGTATACAAACATGCGATTGAAACCGAATCGAGAGTGCCGTTAAACGATTTTTACGATTCGAATACCGGTATCCGCGATAACTTTAAAGCGCGTAGCGTTGTAGGCGGTTTTTACATGAAAATGCTTTCTGATAAATTAAACAACAAATAAGAGCTTACCCTTTAAATTAGCAATCAAAGGTTCTGCATTAATTTGTAGGACCTTTTTTTGTTTTGTGTGCTTTATTCATTATGAACGAATGGCTATTTACACGCTCGTTAGAAACGAGTGTGTGCAGGAAATAGAAAAAACCATTTGAGCTTAAATGCCTTATATGGTAAAAACAGCAGCTTAAACTCAAATTTTTAGCTTGCAGAGTTAGCGGCTTAGTCGTGCTTTAATATATTGCACATAAATAGCTATTTGCAACTATATAAACGCTTTGAACTTGATATGCTTACATGCTACTTAAATGTCTTATATGGTTAAGTCCAGCTTAAAATTCAAACTCCAACTGGTTGCTTTCTGGCTTATCGATTTCAACATCATCATAAAACCTCGATAAGGTTATCCCTAAAAGTCTTACACTGCTTAGACCGATAGCCGCCTCTTCCAATAGTTTCATCGCTTCTGCATAAATCACCTCGGCCTTACTAATAGGCACTGCAAACGATCTGCTGCGCGTAATGATCTTAAAATCGGCAAATTTAATTTTTAAGGTTACCGTTTTTCCACTTAGCTGATGTTTTTCCAAACGGGCAGCAACAATTTCGCTAATCTGTTTCAGTAAATCGTGCATTACCGAATCTTCATTCGTATCCTCCGCAAAAGTATCTTCAGCGCCTACAGATTTCGCCTCGCGGTTTGCCCTTACCGGTCGGTTATCAATTCCACGGACAATATTATAATAAAAGATCCCCGATTTACCGAACTGGGCAACAAGCTGTGCTTCGGTTAATTTTTTCAGGTCGGCACCGGTATTAATCTGCATGGCCTTCATTTTGGCCGCTGTAACTTTGCCTACCCCAAAAAACTTCTCAACGGGAAGCTTCTCCATAAAAGCTTTGATCTTCGACGGGCCGATAAAGGTTAAACCATCCGGTTTGTTCATATCCGAAGCTACCTTGGCCACAAATTTATTGATCGAGACCCCCGCTGAAGCTGTTAAGTTCAGCTCATTTTTAATCGCATCCTTAATCGATTGTGCAATATCAATGGCCGACCCAATGCCCAATTTATCCTCAGTAACATCAAGGTAGGCCTCATCAAGCGATAGAGGTTCAATAATGTCGGTGTAGCGGCTAAAAATCTCCCTGATGGCTTTAGAAGCGGCGGTGTAAGCATCAAAACGTGGATACACAAAAATTGCCGTAGGGCAGAGCTGGTAGGCTTTGCTTGAGGCCATTGCCGAACGGATTCCATATTGCCGGGCTTCGTAACTGGCTGTAGAAACCACACCGCGGCTATCGGGCTTGCCCCCAACTACTAGCGGTTTGCCCCTGTATTCCGGAAAATCACGCTGTTCTACCGACGCATAAAAAGCATCCATATCAATGTGGATTATTTTCCTTAAAACAGTTGGAGTTAAATCAGACATGCGGCTAGCTAAAATTCGACATTTTTATCATGATTATTGAAATAGATTTTTTTTCTTTACACAATATGGAAAGAGCGATCCGTTTTTATAAAAATGCGAAACACGAATGGTATGCCGATATACCGGAGTGGGGTGGGGATATTGCCGACCTTCAAATGGTAGAAGGTGCCGATGAACTGTTAAACTGGATCGCTTTTTCTGGTACTGAATGTAAACTGCTTATGGCCGATGACCGGATAGATGGTGCCGAGCTTTTAGAACTGGTTTACACACGCGAAGAAAATTTGGGCGGTGGTGGAGATTATCTGCTAGAGAAATTTAGGGGCGAATTTAAGCACCATAAACTATGGCTCTGCAAAGTAACCGAATTTGTTTTTAAGCAGCTGCCAGAGCGGATTTATTTCAAGGAAATTGGCTAAGCGGAAAGCTTAGCAATTCTCCTGCTTCTCAGTTGATTAATCAGAAAGTAATGGTTGTGCTATATAATTATCGTTTAAATTAACGGGAAAGACTGTTAAGGGTTTAGTTCAATAAAGTATCTACCTTATTCAGCAACGAATCCATTTCAAAAGGTTTTTCCATAAAATCATTGGCTCCAGCGTCCAGGGCAGATTGTCTGATGTCTCTGCTTGCTGAAATCATTAAAATCGGGATTTCTTTATATTGTGGATCATTTTTGAGCTGCTTGCAGATATCGCGGCCATCGTGTCCACTCATCCAGATATCTAGCAATATCAAGTCAGGTTTATTTTTTACCGCATCTATTACCGCCCCACCATCATACGTATATGTTACATCATAGCCCATTACTTCTAAAATCATCGTCACAGCATCAACAATGCCCTCGTCATCATCTGCGATGAATATTTTTTTATTTCCCATTTTGTAATTTTATTTCCATTCAGTCTGGTTTTACCTATCGTAAAAACAAATATGATAAATATTGTATAAGTAACTAATACCTTAAAGCTATTTTTTGTTTTAAATATTTAGAATATTTCTGAAGCGTTTTTTACAGGTGCAAAATTATTCTTTTTAGCCTTAACAGATAACCTTTATTTATGTGTAAGCCAAGGTAGAAATGAGCTTGTTTGCGTCTTTTTAGCCGCTTTGATAGATAATTTGTAGCGCAATTAAAATATTTCGGATTTTTATAGTTTATATTTACAGCGTTAACCCAAATAAATTGGGTTTAATAACCAAAAATGGATAGTATTAATATAAAGAAGTTGGCAGAAGCTTTAAATCTATCTACTTCTACAATTTCGAGGGCTTTTAGGGATAATAGTGACATAAACGGTGCTACAAAAGCACGCATATTAGCCAAAGCGAAAGAATTAAACTATCAACCAAACCATTATGCCAGTAATTTACGCGAACAAAAAAGCAAAACCATTGCGGTAATTGTTCCCGAACTGGCCAATAACTATTTCTCGCAGGCCATTCATGGCATTGAGCGCGTGGCGAGGGAAAACGGTTACCACATCCTGATTTATGTAACCGACGATGAGTACAAAAAAGAAGTAACTTTTATCCGCCATTTGCACAATGGCAGGGCCGATGGAATTGTAATGTCGGTTTCGGGTGAGGCCAACGACCACAATTACCTGAATAAATTCGGTTCAAAAAGGTTACCGCTGGTGTTTTTCGATAGGATTTACGAAGACATAGATACCCCAAGGGTAATTACGAATGATTATAACAGCAGTTTTTCGGCAACAGAGCACTTAATAGAGCAGGGCTGCAAACGAATTGCCTACCTGGTGGTGAACAAAAGTTTATCTATCGGTAAAACACGTATGCAGGGTTATATTGATGCGCTTGCCAAGCACCATATTGCTTTTGAAGAAAGCCTGATTGTAGATTGCAGCAACAGTTACGAAGAAAACAGCGTAATCATTAAACATGCTTTAACGCAGCTCAAACCCGATGGTGTTTTTACTTCGGTAGAGCGTTTGGCTTTTGCTACCTATTATGCCTGCTATGACCTTGATATCAAGATCCCTAATGATTTGAAGGTAATCAGTTTCTCGAGCCTGGAAATTGCGCCATTGTTAAATCCTTCCCTTACCACCATTACACAGCCTGCCACCGAAATTGGCGAAGAGGCAGCCAAATTATTGTTCTCGATACTGGATGGCCATGCTGATAAAAACCTTTCCAATGAGGTGGTTTTACAGTCGAAAATCATCAAGCGGAATTCGACCTCAAAAGGCTAAAATTTACCCCCAAAAAACGGGCTTTTTTTAAGCCTGAAAATTCAAAAAAAATCGGCACTTAGTGTAAAATACGCAGAATTTGCACTGATTTTCGGGAACGTTCCCGAAAATCAGTGCAAAAATGACCTTATTTTTTCGGGAACGTTCCCGAAAAAAGCTCAAAAAAAGGCTTAGTGTAAAAATTACACATTAATTTTAAATTTAACATCTGTAATATACTGATAATTAGTATTTTGTAAATTTAACAATTATTTAATGTGCTGTTTTTTTGTTGGAAAAAACTCAAATTTCCATGAATTTTTTTACCGCCAAAATGATCCGAAAATATATTTTTTAAATAAATTTTGAATTATCATTAACTGCTGTAAATTAGGCCTATGTGTAAATCACTATAATATTTAACCAAATTTTTATACTTAAACGAGCTTCGAATATGAGAGTATTTTACCTGTTAAAACAGGGGCTTTTGGTGCTGTTAGTTTTTTCAGCATTAATGGTAAAAGCACAAACCGGGTCTGTATCTGGTAAGGTGCTTGATGAAACCGGCCAGCCATTACCTGGTGCTTCCGTAATTGTAAAGGGAACTACCAGAAGTACATCAACAGATGTGAATGGTAATTTTAAATTAGCAGGCTTATCCAATGGATCGATAACCTTATCTGCTAGTTTTATCGGTTATCAAACCCTAGATAAAGCAGTTAGTGTTTCGGCAAATGCAACTGTTAATTTTCAACTGGTGCCCGATGCGCAAAAACTGAACGAAGTTGTGGTAATCGGTTATGGTACGGCAGAGAAGAAAAACCTGACCGGATCGATCACTACAGTAAATTCAAAAGATTTTCAGAAAGGTACCATTACCACGCCCGAGCAGTTAATTCAGGGTAAGGTAGCAGGGGTGAACATTATTTCTAACAGCGGCCAGCCCGGTGTTGGGAGTACCATCCGTATCCGCGGAGGTGCATCGCTTAACGCCAGCAACGATCCGCTTGTGGTTATTGATGGGGTTCCTTTTAGCGGAAACTCAATCGGCAACGCGCCAAGCCCATTATCGTTGGTAAATCCTAACGATATTGAAACCTTTACTGTTTTAAAAGATGCGAATGCAACCGCAATTTACGGTTCGAGGGCATCAAACGGGGTAATTCTAATTACCACTAAAAAAGGTTCGTCGGGTACGCCTGTTTTTAACTTCAGCAGCAACAATTCTATCGCTACTGTAGCCAGAAAGGTAGATATCCTATCATCTGGCCAGATCCGTGATTTTGTAAATGCCAATCCTAACGCATCGTATGATGATGGTAGAAAATACACTGCCTTATTAGGTGGTGCAAATACCGACTGGCAGGATGAAATTTATCAGAATGCATTTTCTACCGATAACAGCTTAAGTATTGCAGGCTCGTTTAAAGGGGTGCCTTACCGCGTATCTGCAGGTTATCTGGATCAGCAGGGTCTTTTGATTACCGATAAATTTTCGCGTGCTACAGGTGCATTCAGCATCTCTCCAAAATTGTTTCAGGATCATTTAAAGATTGATCTGAACCTTAAAGGTGCATTAACCGATTCGCATTTTGCAAACGCAGGCGCAGTGGGCTCGGCCATTCAGTTCGATCCAACACAGGCGGTAACGGCAACCAATAAGTTTGGCAATTATTTCGAATGGTTAAGGGCCGATGGTTCTGTAAACCCGAATGCGCCACGTAATCCGGTAGCTTTAATCAGGCTGAACGATAATAACGGAAACGCTGAAAGAAGTTTCGGAAATGCACGTTTCGATTACTCTTTCCACTTTTTGCCCGAGCTACACGCCAATTTAAACTTAGGTTACGATTTATCTAAAGGATATGGTGCAGTTAGCATTCCTGTTTATGCCGCACAGAGCATTTCTACTTCAGGCTCTTATACGCACTCGCTAAATACAGAAACCAACAAACTTTCTGAGTTTTATTTAAATTATGCCCACACTGCCGAAAGCATCAGAAGCCGTTTTGATGTAACTGCTGGTTACGGATATTATGATAACTCAAAAACCGGTTTCAACTTTACCTCATACAAAGGAACAGGCGAAGCATTGGTAACTCCGGTTTTCCCTTTCTCTACCGACCGTGATAAATTGCTTTCGTACTACGGAAGGTTCATTTACACTTTGGCCGATAAATACATTTTATCTGGAACTTTAAGGGCAGATGCTTCTTCTAAATTCTCGGAGAAAAACCGTTGGGGCTATTTCCCATCAGCTGCTTTTACCTGGAGAATTTCCAACGAAAATTTCTTAAAGGACAGCAAGTCGGTATCTGATCTAAAACTTCGTTTAAGTTATGGTGAAACCGGAAATAAAGATGGTATAGGCTATTATGATTATTTATCAAAATATTATGCCAACAGCAACACCGGTCAATACCAGATTGGCAATACTTACTACAACTATTATACACCGGCAGCTTACGATCCGGATTTGAAATGGGAAACCACTACTACCTATAATGCAGGTTTGGATTACGGTTTTATGAAAGGCCGTTTGTATGGAAGTATTGATGTGTATTACAAAAAAACATCCGATCTGTTAAGTAAAATTAACATCCCGGTAGGTACAAACTTTAACAACGAATTAACCACCAACGTAGGTAATATGGATGTTAGGGGCGCTGAGGCAAGCATTAATTTTGCCGCCATTAAAACGGATAACATCAGCTGGGATTTTGGATTAAATGTGGCTTACAACAAAAGAAAGGTAACCAACTTGACTTTAAACCCAAATTCGGGATTTAAAGTAGATGCTGGCGATATTACCGGTGGAACAGGTGTGCATTTGAAATACAATGCGGTAAACCAGATTCCGGGATCCTATTTTGTGTATAAGCAGGTTTACGATCCAACAGGAAAACCTTTAGAAGGTGTTTATGAGGATTTAAACGGAGATGGTGTAATCAACCCGAGCGATCAGTATTTCTACAAATCTGCCGATCCTAATGTTACTTTCGGTTTTAACACCACGTTTAACTACAAAAAATGGAGTTTCACCACAACTTTAAGGGCAAACCTGGGCAACTATGTGTACGATAACGTTTCTTCAAACTTCGGTATCCGTTCAAACATTTTAAGTCCATCGGGTGTAATCAATAATGCTTCTTCCGATTTTTTAAATACCGGTTTCCAGAACAACCAGTTTTTGAGCGATTACTATGTTAAAAATGCTTCATTCTTGAAAATGGATAATGCAGGTATTGCATTCAATGCAGGCAAATTATCTAAAAATGGATCAGCTACTTTAAGAATATCGGCAAACTGCCAGAATGTTTTTACCGTAACTAACTACAATGGTATTGATCCTGAATTGAGCAGCGGTATAGATTATAACTTATATCCAAGGCCTCGTACATATACTTTAGGTTTTAACGTAGGGTTTTAATAAAGAGATAAAGAATGAAAAACTCATTTAAAATAATATTGGCATCAGGCGTTTTACTGCTGTCATTAAATTCATGCAAAAAAGGCGATTTAAATGTATTGCCTACCAATGATGTAACCTCGGCTACTGTTTATGCAACGCCTGCGGGTTATAAGCAAGGTTTGGTAAAATTGTATGCAACATATGCATTAACCAGTTCAACAGGATCGGATAATAGTGATGTTGGTGGATTAAACTCAGGTTTTGCTGACTTTTTAAGGTTATTCTGGACTTCACAGGAGCTGACTACTGATGAGGCGATATGTGCCTGGGGCGATACCGGTATTCCGGAACTGGATAATTCTACCTGGTCTGTTGATAATCAGTTTTTACGTGGATTATATTCGAGAAGTATTTTGCAGATTACCGTTTGCAATGAATTTCTTCGTGAGAGCACACCAGAAAAACTGGCTTCGCGCAACATTACCGGTGCCGATGCTACCGCCATTCAAAGATACCGTGCCGAAGCACGTTTCTTGCGCGCTTACCAATATTGGGTGTTAATGGATGGATTTGGTAATCCACCATTTGTTACCGAAGCCGATGAAATTGGTAAAGTAGCGCCAAAACAGATTCAGCGTGCAGCTTTGTTTGCCTACATTGAATCAGAACTGAAAGCCATTGAAGGCGATTTGGCCGATGCGCGTACCAACGAATATGGCCGTGCAGATAAGGCAGCAGATTGGGCTTTATTGGCAAGATTATACCTAAACGCACAGGTGTATACAGGTACGGCCAAATATACCGAGGCCATTACCTACTCAAGCAAGGTAATTAATGCTGGTTATGCACTTAAAGCCAATTACATGGATCTTTTTAAGGCCGATAATAATGTTAACAATACCGAGAACATTTTAACCATTAATTATGATGGTGTAAGTGGAACCAATTATGGTGGCACAACTTTTCTTATCAATGCTGCTATTAATGCCGATATGGGTACTGCATCTTATGGTGTGCCAAGCGGTGGCTGGGGCGGTAACAGAACCCGCCAGAACTTACCGGCATTGTTCCCTAATCCAAACGGTACTGTTGATAAAAGAGGTACTTTCTTCGGTGCAAAAAGCACTGTTGATGAGATTGGCACTTTTACCGATGGCCTGCGTGTAACCAAGTTTAAAAATATTATTGGTACCAGTACCATTCCGCCTTCATTAAACGGCACATTTAGCTCGCTTGATTTTGCCTTGTTCCGCTTGGCCGAACAATATTTAATTTATGGCGAAGCAGTTGCCCGTGGTGGTTCTGGTGGTACGGCAGCATTGGCCTTAGGTTATGTTAATGCATTGCGTCAACGTGCTTATGGCAATACCAGCGGTAATTTAACTGCAGCGGCATTAACCGTTGATTTTTACTTGGATGAGCGTGCTCGCGAACTGTATTGGGAAGGACACCGCCGTACCGATCTGGTACGTTACGGTAAATTTACCGGTGCTACTTACCTATGGCCATTTAAAGGTGGCGTAAAATCAGGTACAAGTGTTCCGGCATACCGCAACATATATCCAATTCCGGTGGCCGACTTAATTGTTAACCCGAATCTGGTTCAAAACACAGGTTATTAATCTTAAATTTTGATAAGAGATGAAAACAATATTTTTAAAATCCCTTGCTTTAAGTCTGATAGCCTTATCGCTTTGGTCTTGCAAAAAAGAAGAAACACAAACTGTTTCAAACATCAGCCCGGCCGGAACCCTTACGGCATCGGCCACTACGTTAAGCCTGGCGCAGGTAAATGGAACTAAACCGGCACTTACCTTAACTTTTCCTGCTGCAACAGTAACAGGTTACGTTGTTCCGGTAACGGCTACCTTACAGTTCGATTTAAAAGGTAAAAACTTTGCCACTGCAAAAGAATATGTAATTACAACCACTTCGTATGCGCCAACCGTAAACGATTTTAACACCATGATGCTGGCACTTGGTGCAACCATCGGTACACCTGCGCAGGTAGAAGTAAGGTTAAAATCGGGTGCTGCTGCAAATGCAATGACCTATTCTAACGTAATTACATTGAGTGCAACACCTTATCTGGCTTCGGCATGGATTTACGTTCCCGGTAACTACCAGGGCTGGAACCCTGCAACGGCCGATAGTTTAGTTTCGCTTACCAGTAATGGAACATACATCGGCATTATCAAGTTTGATGGAGGTAATTTTAAAATTACACCAGAGAAAAAATGGGATGTAGCCTATGGTGATGCAGGTGCTGGAGCAATTAGCACTACCGGTGGCGATATCGCTTCGGGAGTTGCAGGTTTAAAACAGGTAACGGTGAACATGACCGCTAAAACCATTAAAATAGAAGATACCAAGGTTTGGGCCATTATTGGCGATGCAACCCCTGGTAAATGGGATACGGATACCGACATGAAATTTATCAACGATGGTAAAGGCACATGGAAAGTTACCGCCAACCTTACTGTTGGGGCAATTAAATTCAGACAAGATCACAAGTGGGATGTTAACCTTGGTGGCAGCGGTGGCAATTTAACGGCTGGAGGCGCTGATATTGCAGTGGCTACAGCAGGTAATTATACCATTACGCTAGATGTAACCGGAAGCAAATACACCCTTGTTAAAAATTAATCATTAACTAAAGTACCCCTGTAAGGATCGTTTTGATCTTTGCAGGGTTTTTAAACCAATCAAAGTTTAAGCATGATGAAATTTCTTACCTCAGCTATTTTCCCTCCCGTTCTTACTTTAAAAAATAATGCTCAAACTAAAACCCAGTTCCATATCAGTAAATCAGGGTTAAAAACAATACTGATTACCCTACTCGTATTGCTCGGCAACATAAATCTTTTTGCCCAAAAGCTAGAGCGCGTAGAACCCATGTTCTGGTTTACAGGCATGCACAACCCTAAATTACAATTACTTGTTCATGGCGATAATATTGCCAAGGCAACAGTTGCCTTAACCTATCCGGGTGTTAAACTGGTAAAGGTTAATACAGTAGAAAACCCCAATTACCTTTTCCTCGATCTTACACTTTCTGCTGCAGTAAAACCAGGCAGCTTCCCAATCCATTTTCTGGTTAACGGAAAAAAAATATTCAGCTATACCTACGAATTAAAAAACCGCGATAAAAGCGCCGGGAGGATTCAAGGGGTAACCAACAAAGATTTTATTTACCTTTTAATGCCAGACCGTTTTTCGAATGGCGATAAAAGTAACGATGTGGTTCAGGGACTTACCGAAACTGCATTAAACCGCGATAGCATGTACTACCGCCATGGCGGCGATATCCAAGGGGTAATTAATCACCTCGATTACCTAAAAGATTTAGGCATAACCACGGTTTGGATGACACCTGAGGTAGAAAATGATATGCCACAGGCTTCTTATCATGGCTATGCGGTAACCGATCATTACAAAATAGATCCCCGTTACGGCACCAACGCCCTTTATAAAAAATATGTAGAAACTGCTCATGCAAAAGGCATGAAAGTAATTAAAGATATTGTACACAACCACATTGGTACCGAACATTGGTTTTATAAAGATCTGCCAATGAAAAACTGGTTAAACCAATGGCCAAAATATACCCAAACAAGTTATCGCGATCAAACCGTAATGGATATACATGCCTCAGCTGCCGATCGTAAACAGATGTTGGATGGCTGGTTTGTACCTTCAATGCCCGATTTAAATCAGACCAATCCATACGTTCAGAATTATTTAACGCAAAACCACATCTGGTGGATTGAATATGCCGGTATTGATGGTCTTCGGTTGGATACTTACGGATACAACGATCCGGTTTATATGGCCGATTGGGCGCTAAAAGTTCAGGCAGAATTTCCACACCTATCCGTATTTGGCGAAACTTTGGTAACTGCGGTAGCCAACCAGGCCTTTTTTACCGGAGGCAACACCGTAAACCGTGGTTTTGATACCCATTTACAGGGTATAACCGATGCAACGTTGAAAGATGCCATTTACGAGGGTATAAACGGCAAGAACGGTTGGGTTGATGGTATAAACCGTTTGTATGCCACACTTGCACACGATTTCTTGTACAAAAATCCAAATACCAACTGCATTTTCTTGGATAACCACGATATGAGCCGTTTTTACTCTATGGTGGGTGAAGATTTTGACAAATATAAAATGGGTATCAGCATACTGCTAACCATGCGCGGTATACCCGAAATGTACTACGGAACGGAAATCCTGATGAAGAACTTCTCCAATCCCGATGGCTTAATCCGTTCTGATTTTCCAGGTGGATGGGAAGGTGACAAAAAAGATAAATTTATTGCCAATGGCCGCACAACAAAGGAAAATGAAGCCTTTAATTTTGTTAAAACCCTGGCAAACTTCCGTAAAAACAGTCCGGCCCTGCAAACAGGCAAGCTGATGCAGTTTGTGCCACAGGATGATATTTATGTTTATTTCCGCTATAACGCAGAACCAAAAGGAACAGTAATGGTTATTGTTAACAATACCGAGAAAGAAAAAACATTAAATACCGATCGCTTTGCCGAAAGAACAAAAGGCATTACAAAGGCTAAAAATGTAATTACCAGCGAAAACATCGATTTCAAAAATATTAAAGTGCCCGCCAAAACTACGCTGGTACTGGAATTAAATTAATTGCCGAAATAAATAATAGCCTTGGACTTAAGTCCAAGGCAAGAAATAAAAACATGCAAAATAACACATCTAACATATTACCTCCTACATCTTCCATCAAAGCCTGTTTATTCGATTTAGACGGTGTACTGGTTGATACTGCCGTTTACCATTATAAAGCCTGGAAGCGTTTGGCCAATACCATGGGTTTCGATTTTACCGAAGAGCAGAATGAGCAGTTGAAAGGCGTAAGCCGTGTTGAAAGCTTAAATAAGATTTTGAGCTGGGGCGGAGTAGATAAAACAGATGCCGAAAAAGAAGAACTGGCCACCTTGAAAAACAGCTGGTATGTAGAGATGATTACTAAAATGACACCTGCCGAAGTTTTGCCCGGAACAGTTGATTTTTTAACTGCCATACAACAGGCGGGTTATAAATTAGCCTTGGGTTCGGCCAGTAAAAATTCGGGTATTATTTTAGAAAGAACAAACCTTGCACATTTTTTCGATGAAATTGTAGATGGCAATATGGTTACCAAATCAAAACCCGATCCTGAAGTATTTTTAAAAGGGGCAGAACTGTTAGGTTTTAAGCCAAATGAATGTGTGGTTTTTGAAGATGCCGTTGCAGGTGTAGAAGCCGCAAAAAGAGGGGGAATGAAAGCCATTGGTATTGGTGAAAAAAGTGTACTTACTGATGCAGATGTTGTGGTAAGCGGATTAGATAAATTGACAGTTAAAGATTTAGAAAGTTTATAGGCCTTTGGCCGTCATTGCGGGGAACGAAGCAATCTTAAGACGAAAGAAATTCAGGTATCAATTGCTAGGGGAAGAATTTTGAACAGAGATTGCTTCGTCGGCCGAAGGGACATCTCGCGATGACGAAAGCATAAGAATATGAAAAATTACATTAAAGCAGATGAGTGGAACATTATCGAAGAAGGCTTTGATCCACATTTAAATAAAATTTCGGAAAGTATTTTCAGCTTAGGTAACGGCCGTATGGGGCAGAGAGCCAATTTTGAAGAAACTTATACCGGCGAAACTTTGCCTGGTAACTATGTTGCCGGTGTTTATTATCCAGATAAAACACGTGTGGGCTGGTGGAAAAACGGCTATCCGGAATATTTTGCCAAGGTGTTAAATGCTGCCAATTGGGTAGGTATTGAAGTAAAACTGGATGGAGAAATCCTCGATCTGGCAACTGCCGAAGTAAGCGGTTTTAAACGCATATTGAATATGCACGCCGGGTATCTGGAACGCTCTTTCACCGCAAAATTAAAAAGTGGCAAAACGGTAAAGGTAAAATCTATCCGTTTTTGCAGCATCGCAGATGATGAAGTTGGTGCTATCCGCTATAGCATTACACCATTAAATTTTGAGGGCACATTAACCTTAACGCCTTTTATTGATGGCGATGTTAAAAACCAGGACAGTAACTACGATGAAAAATTCTGGGATATGGTTACCGATGAGATTACCGGAACAGAAGCTTACATCAAACTAAGAACAAAGAAAACAGAATTTGAGGTTTGCACAGGTAGCCATATCGAATTGTATAAAAATTCGGCAACACTGGAAATCAATGCAGAAGCAGTGCGCAAAGAGAAATTTGTGGCACAAACTTTTTCGCTTGAGGTAAAAACAAACGACGAAATTACCTTAGTTAAAATCGCGGCAAACCTATCATCCGAAAATTATCCTAAAGAAGAACTTTTAAAGCATGCAAAATCTGTTATTGCTAAAGCTAGGGCCAAAGGTTTCGATACGTTATTAAAAGAGCAAACCGAGGCTTGGGCAACCAAATGGGAAGAAAGCGATATCGTGATCGAGGGCGATGTATCTGCTCAGCAGGCCATCCGTTTCAATATTTTTCAGCTTTTTCAAACCTATACAGGTAAAGATGACCGCTTGAATATTGGTCCAAAAGGTTTTACCGGAGAAAAATACGGAGGCTCTACCTATTGGGATACCGAGGCTTATTGCGTGCCTTTTTATCTGGCAACGGCCCCACAGGAAGTAAGCAAAAACCTTTTGGTTTACCGCCACAAACAATTGGGCAAAGCGATAGAAAATGCAGCCAAGCTGGGCTTTAAAGATGGTGCCGCATTATACCCGATGGTTACCATGAACGGCGAAGAATGCCACAACGAATGGGAAATTACTTTCGAAGAGATACACCGCAACGGCGCAATTGCCTTTGCCATATTCAATTACATCCGCTACACGGGCGATGAAAGTTACTTGTTTGATTTTGGTTTAGAAGTGCTGATCGGTATTGCCCGTTTCTGGAAACAGCGTGTGAACTGGAGCCATGATAAACAGCAATATGTAATGCTCGGCGTAACCGGACCAAACGAGTACGAAAACAACGTAAACAATAACTGGTATACCAATTTACTGGCAACCTGGTGTATGAAGTATGCAACAGAAGCTGCCGGTATTGTAAAAACACAGCAGCCAGAAAAATATAGCCATTTGCTAAAAAGCTTAAATTTCGATCAGCAGGAATTTGCAGACTGGGCCCATATCATCGAAAAAATGTACTATCCACAGGATGAGAAATTGGGCATTTTCTTACAACAGGATGGTTATTTGGATAAAGAACAGATTTTGGTGAAAGATTTACCTGCAAGCGAGCGCCCAATAAACCAGAAATGGAGCTGGGACAGGATTTTGCGCTCATGCTTTATTAAACAGGCCGATGTGTTGCAGGGATTGTATTTCTTTGAAGAAGATTACGATCTGGATACCTTGAAACGTAATTTCGATTTTTATGAGCCACGTACCGTACACGAAAGCTCACTATCACCTTGTGTACACAGCATTTTAGCCGCCAAGTTAAATGATGAAGCGCGTGCCTACGAATTTTATTTACGCACAGCCCGCCTAGATCTTGATGATTATAACAACGATACCGAAGATGGTTTACATATTACCTCAATGGCCGGTACATGGATGAGTGTGGTAGAAGGTTTTGCCGGCATGCGCGTGCGCGATGGCAAGCTGCAGTTTAATCCATTTTTACCGGGCAAATGGAAATCGTTCTCTTTTACCATTGGTTTTAGAGGCGCAACCCTAAAAATCAACATTACCGAAAACGGGATCAGCATTAAAAACAATACCGCCGTTAATTTAGAAATCGGCATCCGTAACCAGAGTTATAAACTGGCCGGTAATGCCGAAATTGAAGTAGATAATGCTGAATTGGTATGATTGTAGAGGTAAAATGTAAAATGGAAGACGGATTGCAATTTGCTTCGATTTCCCGTCATTGCGGAGAACCAAGCAAGTTTAATGCGATGGCCTATGTGGCTGTAATTATCCTTTTATTTATTTCTCTATCATCCTTTGCACAAAAACAGCGTAAAAATATGAACGATAAACAGATCGTTATATATCAGTTATTGCCCCGTTTATTTGGGAATAAGCATACCAATAATATCCCTTACGGAACCATCGAACAAAATGGTTCGGGTAAGTTTAATGATATCACCGACAAAGCCTTGGCAGGTATAAAAGAGCTTCATGTAAATTATGTGTGGTATACCGGGGCACTTGCCCATGCAAGCTTAACCGATTACTCGGCCTACGGAATTAAAGTCGACGATGCAGATGTAGTGAAAGGCAGGGCGGGTTCGCCTTATGCCATCCGCGATTATTACGATGTAGATCCTGATTTAGCTGTTGATGTTAAAAACAGGATGAAGGAGTTCGAGGCCTTGGTTAAACGTACCCATAGCCAAAACCTAAAAGTGCTGATCGATTTTGTACCCAACCACGTAGCGAGGAGTTACCACTCTTACGCTAAACCTGAAAATGTGGTCGATTTCGGTGCAGAAGACGATGTAAGCAAATCTTTTAGTGTTCAAAACGATTTTTATTATATCCCCGGTCAGGCTTTAGTGGCGCCTACCAATGGACAAAAAACACCAATTTCGGCACTTCAGGACCAGAAATTTGAGGAAAACCCTGCAAAAGCTACCGGTAACAACGTATTTTCTGCACAGCCTAAATATGACGATTGGTACGAAACCATTAAACTGAACTATGGTGTAGATTATCAGGCAGGGGAGAAGCAGTATTTTGATCCCATTCCGCCGGTTTGGCTTAAAATGCGCGATATTTTAACTTACTGGACCAATAAAGGCGTTGATGGTTTTAGATGCGATATGGCCGAAATGGTACCCATTGCCTTTTGGAACTGGGTAATCCCGCAGGTTAAAAAAGTGAATCCCAATTTAATTTTTATCGGCGAGGCCTATAATCCAAAAGTGTATAAACAATATCTGGAAGAAGGGAAATTCGACTACCTATACGATAAAGTGGGCTTATATGATGGGCTTAAAAGATTGATCAGAAATGAACCAAATGCAGATGTGGCAGCAATTAAACACGTGTGGCAGGTAGAGAGCGCTGGTTTTGGCAAACACATGTTACGCTTTTTAGAAAATCACGATGAAGAACGCATTGCCTCTGCAGGATTTGCAGGAAAAGCTGAACTGGCTTTACCTGCAATGGTTGTTTCGGCAACATTGGGTGCTGGTCCGGTAATGCTTTATTTTGGACAGGAAGTTGGCGAACCCGGTAAAGGGCAGGAAGGTTTTGGTGGCGATGATAACCGCACCACTATATTTGATTATTGGGGAGTGCCAGATCACCAGAAATGGATGAACGGAGGTTTGTTTGATGGACAGCAATTAAATGCAGATCAGAAACGGTTGAGGGCAGATTACCAGCAATTATTGAAAGTAACCACAAGCAGTGATGCTGTTTTGCATGGCGAAATTTACGACGTACCCCTTACCGGCAATATGAATAACCGCATGTATGCCTTTATCCGCTATTCGGGTAAACAGCGCTTGTTGGTGGTGGCCAATTTTGATAGAACGCAAACCCTGTCAGCCAATATCGAAATCCCGGATCATATTTTGAAAGTGAAACATTCATCGCCCGTTACCGATTTATTAACCGATAGGAAATTGAACATACCAGCAGGAACAAGTATACCTGTAACCTTGGCGCCGGTAAGTGCACAGGTGATAGAATTTTAATCAATTTCGTTATGCGCTTAGCGATACGCGTTGAGCGGGGAAGGAAAAATAATTAACCACAGAGAACACTGAGGCATTAGCCCCGGTGGTAAAATGAAGTGCTAAGCGCGCCTAACGCCAAGCGATTAAATTGAACTAAATATAACGCCATGCGCCACGCGCCTAGCGCTTAAACTAAATAAAAATGAGCTTAAAAACAATATTCGAGAACCCCAAACTAACACTGGTACAGATTATTAACATGAGTGTTGGATTTTTCGGGATCCAGTTTGGTTGGGATTTACAGCGTGCCAACATGGGGCGTATCTACGAAAACCTTGGCGCAAATCCCGATCAGGTTCCTTTGTTGTTTTTGGCAGCCCCCTTAACCGGATTATTGGTTCAGCCCATTATCGGTTACTTAAGCGATCATACCTGGCACCCGAAATGGGGCAGAAGAAGGCCTTATTTTATGATCGGCGCAATTGTAAGCAGTATAGCCTTAATTTTTATGCCGCATAGCAGCGTATTGTGGATGGCCGCTGGCCTGCTTTGGGTGTTAGATGTTTTCGGAAATATTGCCATGGAACCCTTCCGTGCTTTTGTTACCGATAAACTGCCCGATAGCCAGGTTAACCGTGGCTTTATTATGCAGAGTATGATGATTGGTTTAGGTGGCAGTGTAGCCTCGGCCTTACCTTGGATTATGAATAATATTTTCCACTTAACCAATACCGCAGAACAGGGCAATATTCCAGAGAATGTGAAATTTTCGTTTTACATCGGTGCATTTTTCTTTTTTGCTGCCGTATTGTGGACAGTTTTTACCACGAAAGAATATCCGCCTCAGGATGTAGACTTTAAAGAAAAGGTAAAGGAAAGCAATAAAGGCTTTGGTGGCGGCGCCAAAGAAATTTTTAGTGCCTTGCAGAACATGCCAAAAAGAATGCAGATTGTTTCTTTGGTCCAGTTTTTTACCTGGCCGGGTTTATTTTTAATGTGGTTTTACTATACCACTGCTGTTGCGGTAAATGTTTTTGGTGGTAAAGATGCTGCCGATCCGGTTTACGCGCAGGGAGCAGATTTTGGAAGTTTAACCTTGGCCTACTACAGTGTAATTACATTTCTTTTTGCATTAGTGCTACCAAAAATTGCCGATGCCTTAGGCCGTAAAACCACACATGCACTATGCTTAATCTGTGGGGCAATTGGCTTAATCAGCGTAGCATGGGTGCACGATAAAAATATGCTTTATCTCTGTATGACGGGGGTTGGCATAGCCTGGGCAAGTATCCTATCCATGCCATACGCCATGCTGAGCGGCTCGCTGCCCAAAGATAAAATCGGGATTTACATGGGAATTTTTAATTTCTTTATTGTGTTGCCCGAGATTATTGCATCACTGGGGTTTGGCTGGCTGATGCGCAACGTATTAAATAACGATAGGCTTTTGGCTGTTCAGTTAGGGGGCGGATTGATGATCTTGGCTGCCGTAATCTGTTATGTTTTTATCCGTGAACCAAAGAAAACGGATGAAGTGTTAGCCTCAAAGCTCGGATTAGAAGAAAATAGATCTGTGTAATATATTCAGTGGCCTGTGCCCGTATTCCGTGGTCTGTGTCCTCACAGACCATTAACAAAATTTTCATTAATGATATTTCGGTCTGTGAGGACACAGACCGAGGATAAATTATGCCCATAAATAAAAATCCCTAACCAAATGAAAAAATTGATTTACTGCCTTGGTTCGTATCTGCACGAAACGAAAAAAGCAAAAAAGATTGTCTATTTGTTGCTATTGGTAACAGCATTTAGTACAGCCTGTAAAAAAACATCGGATGGTAGTATGGAGCCAACGCCCAGCAACCAAAAGGCCGATTTACCTGCGGGTGCCAAAGATGGCGTGGTGTTTATCAATAATGGAACATCGGCCATTGTAACCCTGTATGCGCCGAACAAAAAATCCGTTTCGCTAATTGGCGAATTTAACAACTGGTCTACAACGGCCATGAAAAATACAACGGATGGCAATTACTGGTGGATACAGGTTGATAACCTCAATCCGAATACAGAATATGCCTATCAGTTTTATGTAGATGGGAACCTTAAAGTAGCCGATCCCTATTGCGAAAAGGTTTTAGATCCAGATAACGATCAATATATTTCGGCCGCAACCTATCCAAACTTAAAAGCTTATCCTACCGGCAAAACTACTGGTATTGTAAGCGTGATGCAGGCTAACCAGCCAAGCTATACCTGGAAAAACACTGGCTTTTCGCGCCCCGATAAAAATAACCTGGTAATTTACGAATTGTTGGTCCGCGACTTTACTACCGATCATAACTACGCCTCAACACTGGCTAAACTGGATTATTTAATCGGTTTGGGTATTAACGCCATTGAATTGATGCCCGTTAATGAGTTTGAAGGAAATTTAAGCTGGGGTTATAATCCATCATTTTATTTTGCACCCGATAAATACTATGGCACCAAAACGGCTTTGCAGAATTTTATTGATGAATGCCACGGAAGGGGCATTGCAGTGATTATGGATATGGTACTGAACCATTCATTTGGGCAATCGCCAATGGTGCAGTTGTACTTTGATGGTTCGAAACCTACAACATCCAGCCCATGGTTTAATGTTGATGCGAAACACCCATTTAATGTAGGTTACGATTTTAACCATGAAAGCCAGGCCACTAAAAAATTCTCGAAAGATGTAATAAAGTTTTGGATGCAGCAGTACAAAATTGACGGTTTCCGCTTCGACCTTTCAAAAGGTTTTACACAGAAATCATCAACTGACGATGCACAGTTTAGGCTTTACGATGCTGGCCGCGTTGCAACCTGGAAAGATTATAACAGTTATATTAAAAATATTGATCCTAATTTTTATGTGATTTTAGAACACTTTGCAGAAGAAACAGAAGAAAAGGTTTTGGCCGATGATGGGATGATGCTTTGGAACAACCTGAACCACGATATGAACGAAGCTACTATGGGCTGGCTGGGCGGATCGAACTTTCAATGGGGATTTTACACCAACCATGGCTTTACCAAATCTGAGAATCTGGTTACTTATGGCGAAAGTCATGATGAAGAGCGGTTGAATTTTAAGAATATCAGTTACGGCAATGCATCTGGCAATTATGTAATCAAAGGCAACTTGGCTACCTCGTTAAAGCGTGAAGAACTTGCGGCTGCCTTTTTATTCGCTATCCCCGGACCTAAAATGGTTTGGCAGTTTGGAGAACTGGGCTACGATATCAACATCGATTTTAATGGCAGAACCGGCGAAAAACCAATTAAATGGGAGTATTATAGCGATCCGAACCGAAAGGCCTTGTACGATGCTTATGCCAAATTTATCAGGCTAAAAAAGAACAACAGCATTTTCAACTCCACCAATTTTACCTATAACCTGGCAGGGGGCATTAAATATATTAAGCTAACTGAAGGCAGCAATACCGTTGTTGTAGTTGGTAATTTTGATGTAGTGGCCCAAACGGCCAGTATCGATTTCGGATCGGCAGGTGTATGGCTTGATGCAGTAGGCGCAAGCAACAGCTTAAGCACCAGTATTTACATACAGACTTTAGCGCCCGGCGAATACCACATTTTTAGCAAAACGGCTTTAAAGTAATTTAATTTTTCCGCTACCGCTTGAGCACAGGCATTTCAAATTTAGACCTCGCAGGTTTTTAAACGGCCCAGCCCTCAATGAGGCCATTAAAAGCAATACAAACTACGAATTAAACCTGCGAGGTTTTTTAAAGTAAACTTACTTTGATTTGTCACTGCATACGGCAGGAAGTTTTCAAAGTAAAATATGGTTTTTTTAGATTCCTAAGGTTTTTTATAGATTGATTTTTAATCATTTATTCCAGTTCGTAGGTAATAATATTGTTGTTTTTAGTTAATATTGTGATAACAACTTAACAAACTTAATGGATCATAAACTAACGCATCACTTATTATGGGAACGGTTACGGCTTGGCGATAAAGATGCGTTTTTTGATCTCTACACAGCACTATATTATCCACTGGTAAATTTCGGAATAAGGGTTTGTGCCGATGCAGATACCTCAAGCGAAGCAACTGACATGGTATTTACCACCATTTGGGATAAGCACGAAACATTGGCCCGAGTAGATAACGTTGAGGCCTATCTCCGTACCTTTCTTAAACGTAAGCTGCTTAGAATACTGGAGAGAAAACGTAAAATTAGCGATGCGCTTTTTAACGCAGGTGCAGATGGCGATTGGATGGAAATAAGCTATGAAGAATTTATTGTTAAGGTGCAAAGCGATGAACTGGTTAAGCACCAGCTTAAAAACGCACTCGAAAAGCTAACTTTTCGCCAGAAACAGTTAATCCATCTAAAATTTTTTGACGGCTTAAGTTACGAGCAGATTGCCGAACAGAGCAATCAGACCATTAAAACAGCCTACAATACCATTTACGATGCACTGAAAATCCTTCGGAAGGAGTTTAATTCTTAGCCGCGCCATTTCCGAAGTCTAACGGGGGAATGGGGGGCTGTTGACTTCGGAAATCTTAAAAATAACTGCCAAGAAACTTCCTAAGCCTTCCTACGCTCAAATTCCTTATCAGACTGCTGAAGTTTTCCCCGCGTTCCCCCCTTTTCTTAAACTTCTGAACAAGATTCTGCAAATTAAATTTCTTCATTTAAAGCTATCGCAAGGCATATATTCGGTTGTGTTAAAAAAAAGTTAAAATTTCTTTAGGAAAAAGTAAAGCTTTTGGGCACTGATATATAAAAGGCAAATTAGAATGGTTGATAGAAGTAAATTCAATGCAGAAGATTTTCTTGTCGATAGCACCTTTCAGCAATATTGCGCTGGAACCGACAAGCTTTGCATTGGATATTGGGAAAAGTACATTAATGCCCATCCAGAACAGGCGGCGGTAATAGCAGAAGCGAAAAGATTATATGTGATACTGAGCGGCAATAAGCGCCAGGTAAATAAACAACGCGAAAATTTAGCAGAAACCATGTTTCCGGAGGTAGAAACCGTTAAGCTTAAAAATTATATCTGGCTAAAAGTGGCTGCGGTAGCTGTTTTGGCATTAGGTGCCGTGCTGTTGTACAATGTATATAACCATTACAATAATGCCAAAGACCAAGTAAGCGAAGTGTTTAGTTTTGCTACGAAAGGCGGCGAGCGAAAAAAAATTATGCTTCAGGATGGCACATCGGTACTGCTGAATGCGAAAAGTACTTTGACCCTTTCCAAAGGCTTTAACGATAAATGCCGCGAAGTAACCTTAACCGGCGAAGCTTTTTTTGATGTAACACACGATAAGAATAAACCTTTTAAAGTACACACAGCCGATTTTAATGTAAATGTACTGGGCACGGCCTTTAATGTTAAGGCCTATCCCGATGAAATTACTTCGGAAGCAACATTGATAAGGGGACTGATTACCATGGAGGCCGTAAATGGCAACGGTGGTACCATTACCTTAAAACCCAGCCAAAAGGTTACTTTTTATAAAACTGTAGCGCCACAGGTTAAAAACAATCTGGTGAAGCCCAAGGCCCCAAAGCCCGAGATTACCATAAACCATTACACCAAAATTAAAGATAGCACCATCGTAGAAACGGCCTGGACGCAAAACCGAATCGAAATTTACGATCAGGATTTTGATGAGATCAAGAACGTGCTAGAGAAATGGTATAACGTCGAAATCAGATTTACCGATCCTTCGATAGAAAAATACCGTTTTACAGCAACCATTACAAACGAAAGTATAGAAGAAGTTTTACACGCCTTAAAAGCAACAGAAAACAATTTTAAATATGAGATAAAAGGAAAACAGGTAACCATCTCGAAGTAGGAATAAAAAAAGGACGGTGTTGGAGCACCGCCCTTAAATATTTCTCTTTTGATCAATTAATGGCAGTTTATGCGCAAACAGATCGCTGCCAAGAACTTATGCAACCAAAAAAAACAAAAATATGATTTATTATTACTTACTGCAAGGGCATCCGGCATACCGGAGGCTTTTAAAATTCATTATGCTAATGAAACTAGCCTGTATTATGGTTTTCATTACCTGTCTTAATGTTTCGGCATCGGTTTTTTCTCAGGAAAAAATTTCGTTAGATGTTAAGAAAACAAAGCTGGCCAGGGTATTACAGATTATTGAGCAGCAAAGCAGCTACCATTTTGTGTACAGCTCTTCTTACGTTCCGGTTAATAAGGACGTAAGTATTACTGTAACCAACACTTTGGTAACTGATGTGCTGGCAGCTATTTTGAACAGAACGAACCTGAAATATTCTGTTTCTGATGGCGGCTTGATTGTAATTAGCAAGAATAAGGAAGTTCCAATTTCTGGAACGGTAAAAGATGCACTTGGCGGGGCACTGCCTGGCGCAACGGTTAGGGTTAAAGGAACCGGAATTGGAACATCTACCGATGTAAACGGAAAGTTCTCTTTAAATGCTCCTGATAATGCCATTTTGGTAGTTTCGTATGCTGGTTTTCAAACAAAGGAAATTTCAATCGGATCGCAGACCAGTATCGCAATCGTATTAACCGAAGATACCAAGCAGCTTACCGATGTAGTGGTAACTGCTTTGGGTATTAAAAAGGAAAGAAGGGCTTTAGGTTATTCGGTAACGCAGGTTGGCGGCGAAACTTTAACACAGGCCAGAGAGAACAGTGTTTTAAACTCGTTGGTTGGTAAAGTTGCAGGTTTAGATGTAAGCTCTACTTCGGGTGGAGCTGGTGCTGCAACCAGTGTTATTATTAGAGGTGTTTCCAGTTTAGGGCAGAGTAGTCAGCCTTTATATGTGATTAACGGTATCCCAATGGAGAGTGAGCCTGTTGGTAGGTTTAATGCCAATTCTGTTGGTAACAACGGTGGGCAATATGATAATGCCCCCGACCGTGGTGACGCGATTGGCAATTTAAACCCTGATGATATAGAAAGCATTTCTGTATTAAAAGGTGCAGCTGCGGCAGCATTATATGGTTACCGTGCAAAATCGGGCGTTATTTTAATTACCACTAAAAGTGGAAAAGGAAACAGCATAGAATTTAACAGCAACTATGTAGGAGAGCAGGTAATGGATAGGACCGATTGGCAGTACGTTTATGGGCAGGGTGTTAACGGGCAAAAGCCTACAACGCAACTGGCTGCAGCATCTACCGGTGGATCTAGTTGGGGTGCAGCATTAGATGGATCGAACGTAATCCAGTTTGATGGGGTAAGCGGACCTTATTCTGCCCAGAAAAACAATATCGAAGATTTTTATAGAACAGGAAACAGCTTTACCAATACTTTGGCTTTAAATAAAACTTTTACCGGCGGGGTAATAAGGGTTTCGGGAAGTGATTTGCATAACAATTCTGTGGTGCCTAATTCGGGGTTGAACAGACAGAATTTCACCTTATCAAGCACTTTTGATCCGGTTAAAAACTTGGTAGTTGATGCCCGTTTTAACTACATACTGGAGCAGGCTAAAAATCGCCCAATGGTATCGGATGGTGCCGGTAATGCCAATTACAATGCTGCTTTTTTACCAACCAGCGTAAATATCAACGATTTGAAACCATGGAAAAATGATAAAGGAAACGAAATCCTTTATAATACTGGTAACCCTTATGCTACAAATCCATGGTTCGCTGCTTACGAATTTATTCATAACACCAAGAAAGAGCGCTTATTAAGTTCAGCCAACGCCAAATATACTTTTGATAATGGATTGTTTTTACAGGCCAGGGCAGGCAGAGATGCTTACAATGAAACCTATATTGGCGTTACACCTTCAGGAACTGCTTATGATCCAGATGGAGGCTACACTGAGCAGTTAACAAATTTTTCTGATATCAATGTGGATGGTTTGATTGGCAAATCTTTCAAAATAGACGACATATCAATTACGCCTAACTTTGGAGCCAGTTATAGAAGAACTAAGCTTACACAAACTACCAATCAGGGTGGCTCTTTCCAGATACCTGGTATTTATACTTTATCCAATACCGGCGGAAAAACAGTTAGCGTTGTGCAGAGCGATCAGGAAACACAATCGGTTTATGGTACTTTGGAATTAACCTATAAAGATATATTTTATTTGACTGGTAGTGGAAGAAGCGATTGGTTCTCTACTTTGGCAACGCCGGGTAAAGGCAATAAATTAAGCGTGTTTTACCCTGCGGTAAGTGCTTCATTCGTGTTTTCAGAGCTATGGAAACCATCTTTCTTAAGCTTTGGTAAATTAAGAGCTGGTTATGCTGTTGTTGGCCAAGGTGCGCTGCCATTTAAAACACAATTGTACTATAACTTAAGGAGTGAAACAGTTAATGGAAGCCCGATTGGTAATATTGTAAATCCATCCATCCCAAATGCATCTTTATTTGCCTCAAAAGCAAAGGAACTTGAAATTGGTACTGAAATGCGTTTTTTCGGCGACAGGTTAAATTTAGATGTAACCTGGTATGATAAGAAATCAACAGATGAAATTCTAGATGTTCCTACTTCAACCACAACCGGTTATAATGGTGCTACTTTGAATATCGGCGAGCTTCAGAATAAAGGTGTGGAAGCTTTAGTTTCGGGTGTTGTTTTGAAAAATAAAGATTTCAGTTGGACATCAAGCTTAAACGGATCATATAACGATAACAAGGTAATTACACTGGCCCCAGGAACGGCTTCACAACTATTGGCTACTTCTAGAAGCAATGTTGGCTTTTTACAAAATATTGCCGGATTGCCGGTAGGACAGGTAATGGCCTACGATTTTAAATATGATGCCAATGGAAATATCGTTAAAGACACGAATGGAGCGCCCGAAAGAGGCGAATTAAAAGCTTACGGTTCTGCTTTTAGCAAGTGGACCGGAGGCTGGAACAACGAATTTAGCTATAAAGGTGTAAACCTTTCGTTTTTAATAGATGGTAAATGGGGCGGAAAAATATTCTCGGCAACCGATTACTATGGTTATGTTTTCGGACTTCACCAAGCCACTTTAGAAAACCGTGATGCATTGGGCATAAATGCGGCCAATTACTACACCACCTATGCCAACAATGTTTCAAAACAATTTGTTCAGGATGCCAGCTTCATCAAATTCAGGCAGGTAATATTAGGGTATAATTTTCCGGCAAAAATGTTCAATAATAAAATTAAAGGACTCAATTTAAGTTTTGTTGGCCGTAACTTATTCATCCTGATGAAAAAGACGGATAATATCGACCCTGAATCGAGCTATAATGCAACATTTCCGGGTATGGAGTTGGGAGGTGTGCCGCCTGTTCGCACCTATGGTTTAAATTTAAGTGTTAAGTTATAATCCTTTAAACGAATTGAAAATGAAAACGATCATAAAATTATACATACCACTTATCTTATCTGGTTTAACACTGATAGCTGGTTGTACCAAAGACTTTGAAAAAATCAACACCGACCCGGTTTCGGTTGGACAAGAACAATATAATCCCAATTATTTATTATCAACAGCACAGCTAAACTATACTGGAAGCATCGATTTTGCCTACGAAACCTGGAGGGGAAATTTAATCTATGCCTCTACCATGATGCAGGGGCTATCGTCGGTAATTGGTTATTGGGCAGGCGATAAATACATGTTGAATGAAGGCTATACCGCTGCTTATTGGGAAAAGGCCTATCCAGATCAGGTAAAATATGCTGCCGATGTTGTCGAATTTACCAAAGGGAAAGCACAGTACAATAATGTTTACCAAATGGGCAGGATATGGAAAGCCCTGATTTTTGAAAGATTAACTGACTTATACGGCGATATACCATATTTCGATGCAGGTAAAGGTTATTATACCGCAAATTTATACCCTAAATATGACGCTCAGCAGGCTATTTATACCGATTTATTGAAAGAGGTTGATGAAGCGGGCAATGCTTTAAGTACCAGTGGCGATGCCGTTACCGGCGATTTGGTGTTTGCCGGCGATATTGCTAAATGGAAACGCTTTGCTGCCAGTTTAATGCTGCGCATGGCCATGAGGCTAACTAAGGCTGATGCTACTTTAGCGCAGACGTACATTAATAAAGCAGTTGGTAAAACCATGACCGGAGATGCAGATAATGCTTTCTTCAAACACGATGTTAACGGTAGCCGTGTTACCCAAAACAGAAATGCCCAGGTTTTATTGGGCGATGGTGGCCAGGAAAATTTTTACACCAGATGGAGCAGTACCTTTATCAACTACTTAAAAACGAATAACGACCCCCGTTTAAGTAAAGTAGCCGTAACTAAGTTGTATCTGACTGATGGTACCAAGGCGCAAAACCCAGCTTTCATTACTACAGCTGCAGTACAGAAAGGTATGCCGAACGGTAAAGATTTGAGTGGTATTGCAGGAAGAGATGTTAGACAGGACCCTTCATATACCGATTTTACTGATTATTCATCTCCAAATCCAGGCATGTTAAAAAGAGATGGCAATACTTTTATCCTTACCTATGCCGAAACCGAATTGCTTTGGGCAGAAGCAGCACAACGTTACGGTATTGGCGGCTCGGCGGCTACGCACTATAATGCAGGCGTAACCTCGGCCATGACCTACTTATCGCAGTACGATGCCACAATGACGGTAAATGCTACTGATGCCGCCGCATATTTAACCGCACACCCTTATGTGCCTGCAAATGGCCTGGATATGATTGCAACCCAATATTGGGCACATACCATTACCATGTTGGATTTTTACGAAACCTGGTCTAATTGGAGAAGGACGGGAATTCCAGCACTGGTACCTATTGTTTATCCAAATACCAATACAGGAGGTTCTATTCCGCGCCGCTTCCCTTACCCACTTTCCGAAGGTGTTTCTAATGCTGCAAATTACAAAGCAGCTTCGGCTGCTGTTCCGGGAGGAGATAAGCTGGTAGGTAAAGTTTGGTGGGACAAATAATTAAATCATCCCTTTTTACTGGCCGGTATTGCGCAAGCGATGCCGGCTTTTTTTTAGGTTTTAATGTTAGGCAAGGCAAACGTTTGCGCACAACTAAGTTAATGGTGTGATAAAGTTTAGTTTATCTTTATCAGCATAAAGTGATAAATATAGTTTGCTGGGCAGGAACTGTAGCTAAGTCCAAGCTGATTTTAACAGATACGCTAACCAAATTTTATTGACTGAAAATTGATCGGCTGCAAACTGAGAAATTGAAAAGACATAAGCTTAACCGGTTTTTAAATCCACTTAAAAACAATCAACAATCATACATGAAAAATATTTTATTTACCGTTGGCTTAATTATCCTCACACAAGGTTTTTTATTTGGTCAAACCGACAGTGCAATCGTGAAGTCGATACCTAATATTAAGGCAATAAGCTTGGGTGATAAGAAAATTGTTTTTCCTGAAAGCCCAAATGGATACCATCTTGTGTTTAAAGGGAGTAACCGCGGGTCCGTTGTTGATGAAAATGGCAATATCACAACTCCGCTGGTGGCCTCAAAAGTCGATCTTTATTTTCAGCTCATCAATAACACCAGCGATTCGGTTAAATACGATATTTCAAAACAGGTTGTTGTTCCGGGGAAATTTCCAGATGGTGGGGTAAACCCTCAGCCTTTCGTAATTCCTGCTTTGAGCGAATGGCATGGAAGTAAAGGTGATATTTCTTTAACCGCTTCAAGCAGGATTGTTTTAAGTGCAGTACATGAAAAAGAATTACAGCGCGCCGCAAATATTTTAAAACAGGAGCTGAAAGATCAATTGGGTTTTAGCTTCGCAATTGTAAAAGGTAAAGCTAAGAAAGGAGATATTTTACTCACTTTAAATGCAAAAGATAAAAGCATTGGCGAAGAGGGTTACTATTTTAATACAGATGAATATATTACCATTAGTGCGATAAATTATCAGGGGCTGTTTTGGGGAACAAGGACTTTGCTGCAGTTACTGGAGCAGAAAAATAGCATCCCAAAAGGATTGGCAAGAGATTATCCAGAATTTAAAGTACGCGGGTTTGTGCTCGATGTGGGCCGTAAGTTCTTTAGTCTGCAATTTTTAAGAGATTACGTGAAATTCATGTCCTATTATAAATTGAACGATTTTCAGATCCATTTAAATGATAATGGCTTTAAAAAGTATTTCAACGATAATTGGGATGAAACCTATTCGGCATTTCGCTTAGAAAACACCACTTACCCTGGACTTACCGCAAAAGATGGTTCTTATACCAAAAAGGAGTTTATGGCTTTACAGCAATTAGCCAGTGATTACGCAGTTAGGATTATCCCAGAAATTGATGCACCAGCACACGCGCTTGCATTTACCAAAGTGGTTCCCGAAATTGGCAGCAAGGCCTATGGGATGGACCATCTCGATCTGCACAATCCACTTACCTATACTGTTATGGAAAACGTATTTAAGGAGTATATTTCGGGCAGTAAACCTGTTTTTATGGGAAAAGCAGTTCACATTGGTACCGATGAATACGCTAAAAAAGATGCCGAAGTTTTTAGAGACTTTACCGATCATATGATTAAATATGTAGAAAGTTTCGGAAAAGATGTGAGGCTTTGGGGCGCATTAACACATGCTAAGGGCACTACTCCGGTAAAAGTAGACAATGTGGTGATGAATACCTGGTATAATGGTTATGCAGATCCTGTTGAAATGAAAAAACTGGGGTACAAGCAGATCAGTACTCCAGATGGATGGTTATATATTGTGCCTGCAGCTGGCTACTATTATGATTACCTGAATATTAAAAATATTTATAATAAGTGGACACCTTCTATGATCGGAAACGTTAGGTTTTCTCCCGGCGATCCAACTATTTTGGGCGGCTCTTTTGCCGTGTGGAATGATATAGTAGGCAACGGAATTACAGAAAAAGATGTGCACGACAGGGTATTTCCGGCAATGCAGGTATTATCTCAAAAAATGTGGGGAGGAAGTGATGTGCCCTTAAAGTTCGAAGACTTTAATAACCGGAGCAAGAAAATTGGCGAAGGACCATCATTAAATATAGGTGGGAAGATCTCCAAAAGCGAAAAAACTTTTACCGTCCATTTTAACTTTGATAAACAAGAAAACAACATACACACCACAGGCGCTGTTTATGCAGCTGGATATTCAAAAAATGCTTTATCATTTTCGGGGAAGAATAGTTATGCCAAATTGCCCTACACCGAAATAGGATATAATTATACTGTTTCTTTTTGGGTAAATCCGGCTGAGCACAATTTAGAGGATGCCGTTCTATTCAAATCGCCTAATGCCATTGTAAAACTAAAACAGAAAAGTACAGGCAAACTCGGATTTTCAAGAGATGGATATGATATGGATTTTGATTATACCTTACCTGAAAATAGTTGGACACATGTAGTAATAACCGGCACCAATAAAGGCACTAGTCTCTACATCAATGGCAAACCCGAAAAGAGATTGTATGATAACTGGATTGTGTTTACCGATAAAGACAAAACAAAAATGCGTAAATCCGAAACGCTCTTTTTCCCGCTTCAAACGGTGGGTGGTTTTAAAGGAAAGCTGGACGAATTACAAATCTGGAACCGTGTACTATCCGATGAAGAGATTTTAGCATTAAAATAATTACCCCGTATCTAATAATCAGCTTTTCTCAGCCGACAGCGCAATAGGCTTGTCGGCTTTTTTGTTCCCTGAAGTTTAAATAACGTGTTAAGCAAACGATTGTGCTGTATCCGTTTTCGCCATTGTTTACTTAAGCTTTAAATAGATTTAATTCGTAAAATTAAACAGTCATAGGTGTTTAATTAGGTTAGTTTTGATGTTGAGGTATTCACTTATCAGTCAAACGTTTGCGTGTTAATTTGAAAAAATACCTCTATAATAAAGCATTATCTTTAGTTAACAAGCTCCTATTTTAACCTGTATTTTAAGTTTAATCAATTTTACTGCGGTTTAAGATGCTATTTGTATTTCTGGTGCTCAACACCAATTAGTTTTAATTAAAATTTAACCTATTTAAACAAAAGAAAATGAAAAAATCAATTGCTTTGCTTGTAGCTTCTTTAGCTTTTACAGTTTGCCTGTTTAGTAGTTTTACACCTGAGAAATTAACCGTTTCGCCAAAAAAAGTGATGCGCCGGGGTGTGGTTACCGTTACCAAAAATTTTACTGCCAGTAATGGCCTGGCTGCAGTGGCAACACTTCAGTACACCACTGGCCAGGTTTATTCGAGTATTACAGTAACCATACAGGGTGAGGGTAATGTTCCGCTAACTTCGGTATCTCATTCCTCAGGTCCGATTTACGCCGATACTTTTGAAGGTTACAAAGCTGGATCTTATTATGAATATTTTGTAGATGTATTGGTTACCGGAAATCCAACAATAGGCTGGCAGATTGGAGATGCAAGTGCCGAAGCTGTGGTAATTTAAGTTTTATATAAAAAGTCTACTGCTTCAATACAGCAGTTTTTTTGCAGAACCGGCATTGCCAAAAGCAGTGCTGGCTTTTTTATGGTAACATTTCTAATGCGATTTTTGATTAACCGTACATTAGTTTGATATTTAGGAACCAAACCAAACTCAATGAAATTCAGATTTATACTAGCCGCATTTTTATGTGCAGGTTGCTTTGCACAGGCACAGCAAGGGCCAAGAAAAAGCCAATCTAAAGAAACCGTAACCACTACACAGGTTACCGTTAAAGATGAACCCAAATCATCAGCAAACGAAAGAACCATTAAAGTAGAGAGCAGTGTAGTAACCAACCATTCGGTAAATATTGATGGTAAAGCAGTGCCGTATAAGGCTACAACAGGTACATTGCCCGTATGGGATGAGGATGGCAAGCCCATTGCAGGATTATTTTATACATATTATGAGCGTAGCGATGTTCAGAACCGCGATAAAAGGCCTTTGGTAATTTCTTTTAACGGAGGCCCGGGCTCAGCGTCTGTTTGGATGCACATTGCCTACACAGGCCCTGTGCTCTTAAATATTGATGATGAAGGATATCCGGTACAGCCATACGGCTATAAAGAAAACCCATACTCTATATTAGATGTAGCCGATATTGTTTACATCGATCCGGTTAACACAGGCTATTCGAGGGCTGTAAGTAAAGATATTCCGACCAATAAGTTTTTTGGGGTACGTGCCGATATCAAATACCTGGCCGAGTGGATCAATACTTTTGTAACCCGTAACAACCGTTGGGCTTCTCCAAAATTTTTAATCGGAGAGAGTTACGGCACCACACGCGTATCTGGTTTGGCTTTAGAGTTGCAAAACAGTCAGTGGATGTATTTAAACGGTGTGGTACTGGTTTCGCCAACAGAGCTCGGAATTGATCGTAGCGGACCTGTTGATGCAGCCTTGCGCTTGCCTTATTTTGCGGCCACAGCTTGGTACCATAAAGCTTTAGCTGCCGATTTGCAGAGCAAAGATTTAACAGCCATGTTGCCAGAAGTGGAAAGTTTTACCATTAACGAACTTATTCCCGCCATTTCGCAGGGAGGCATGTTAAGCGCCGATAAAAAGAAGGCTATTGCAGCAAAAATGGCCCGTTACTCTGGCCTTTCAGAAAACGTGATATTGGCTTATAACCTCAATGTGCCTACTGATTTCTTTTGGAAAGAACTGTTAAGAGATAAGGGCTTTACCGTTGGAAGGCTTGATTCGCGTTACCGCGGAATAGATAAAATGACTGCAGGCGAAGGACCAGATTATAATGCAGAACTTACTTCATGGCTACATTCGTTTACACCGGCTATCAATATGTACATCCGCAACGAACTGAACTATAAAACCGATTTAAAATACAATATGTTCGGGTCAGTTTACCCTTGGGATAAAACCGGCGATCAGACCGGTGATAACCTATGTCAGGCAATGGCATCAAACCCTTATCTGCATTTATTGGTACAATCGGGCTATTACGATGGCGCCTGCGATTATTTCAATGCCAAATACAGCATGTGGCAGTTAGATGCTGCGGGCAAGCTGCAGGATAGAATAAGCTGGGAAGGTTACCGCAGTGGGCACATGATGTACCTGCGTAAAGATGACCTGAAAACGGCGAATAACCACATCCGCGAATTTATTAAGAAAGCCTTGCCAAAAGCTGGCGAAGCTGCTAAATTCTAAAATTTTAGCATTGACAACTTTCCTATGCAAATTGCTATTGAAGTTGTCAACTCCTCCTCGCTAAGGTCCGTGTCTTCACGGACCTCTTTTTTATTCATGTGTTCAGCGTTTTTTTTTAAATTTTCGGAGCACAGTTACAGTGCGATTATTATTGTTATTCCTGCTTTTCATTGCTCCCGATGAACAATCGGGATCCATTTCATCCGATAACTATCGGATCAGGGCTAGATGGGTTAGGGTGGTGGCACGGAAATCCTGCAAAGCGGTAATATCAACTGTGCGTCCCATCGGGACGCTTCATGGGTAGCCAATTGTACAATTGGCGTTAACGTTCCGTTAGGAAAGTTTGGTGTTCTGGGCGATGGCACGGAAACCCCTCATAGTAGCAAAAGTTTTCGTAAGCTAAACCCGACCTTAAGTGAGATGACGGTTTTTTCAACCGGCAGAAACGGGGGCGGGACTGCTGTAACCGAAGGATAGCTGCAATTGCTTTCCAAATCATATGAGTGATAATCGTCTTTGCGATAGATATTTGTATTGTAAAACGGGCAAACAAAAAACTCATCGCTGCAAACTAAAAATAATTACTTATTTTTGTGGTTCAATTATGCAGCAAATAAAAACATCATTCGATTTTGAAAAACCTATTGCCGATTTAGTTCAGCAGATAGAAAAGGTTAAGCAAGTTGCCGAAAAAACTAAGGTAGATATGTCTGCTACTTTAGACGAGCTTGATGGTAAATTAGATGAAACTACCAATAACTTATATAAAAATTTAACCGGTTGGAACAAGGTTCAAATGAGCCGTCATCCAGATCGTCCGCAAACACTCGATTACATCAGCATGATCTGCGATGATTTTATTGAGTTGCACGGCGATAGGACCGTTAAAGATGATAAGGCTATTATTGGTGGCTTTGCTTCTATTAATGGCCAAACCGTTATGGTTATTGGTCACCAAAAAGGAAAAAACACCAAAGAGCGTCAATTCCGCAATTTCGGTATGGCCAACCCTGAAGGTTACCGCAAGGCTTTGCGTTTAATGCGTTTGGCCGAAAAATTCAATAAGCCTGTTATTTCTTTTATTGATACCATGGGTGCTTACCCGGGTTTAGAAGCCGAAGAACGCGGACAAGGTGAGGCTATTGCCAGAAACCTGTTAGAAATGTCGGTTTTAAGGGTGCCTATTATCTGCATTGTTGTGGGTGAAGGTGCATCTGGCGGAGCTTTAGGTATTGGTATTGGCGATAAGGTTTACATGCTAGAACATACTTGGTATTCGGTGATTTCTCCAGAGTCATGCTCATCTATTTTATGGAGAAGCTGGGATTTTAAAGAGAAAGCTGCCGAATGTTTAAAATTAACTTCGGATGATATGTTCGGGAACAAGTTAATTGATGGTATTATCCCTGAGCCACTTGGCGGTGCGCACCAAGACCCTGAGTTAATGGGCAAAACTTTAAAAGAATATATAGTTAAAGATTTGGCTGCGCTAGGTAAATTAAAAACAGATAAAATGATTGAGCAAAGAATTGATAAATTCTGCGCAATGGGTGTTGTAAACGAATAATCATTAACTAAAAATAAATTTGAATCCTGTTCGGCATTGCTGAACAGGATTTTTTTTGCCCGCTTACCAAAACCTCGCAGTTTTTTAAAACCTGCGAGGTTTATTTAGCCAAAAAAAGCAGCTACAAATTAATGCAGCTGCTTTCTATTTATTTAAATGCCTGTTGTTATTGCGGCGCCTGTTGTGGGAAGAACATCGATAAACGTCCTTCTAGGCTGTTAAATATTTTCTGTAGTTTATCGCTTACCTTATCCTGTCCAGCAGCTTTGCTTGTTTTGATCATTCTGTCAAGGTAGTACAATCCCGTTTGGATGTTCTGTGAACCAGTTAAGCCTTTTGATTGCGATATATCTGCAAGGTAGTTTAGCTCCTTGTTGATGTATTCTCCAGATTTTTCCAGAATATCATTTGCCCTGGCTGTTTCACCCAGTTTATAAAGGTTTTCGGCCATGTAAAATTTCACTACTACTGTACGGATACCAAAAAACTTATCAGGCATTACCGCAAAGTATTTATCAACTACTTTTTTGGCTTCATCAATTTTACCTTCTTTAATTAAGCTGTTGGTTAAGCTGCTGAAGATATTGGTAAAGATAAAAGTATCATCTGATGATTGTGGATCTAAATATTTAGCGGTTTTCATATTTCCCCACTTAAATTTAGTCATTACATTATTGTAGAGTACAGGCGTATTCAATTGCTCTGGTCTATCCTCTGTTGCAGCGGTATCAGCTTTGAACGGCAATAAACGCATGGCTAAACCTTCGCTGTACAAATATTTATCCAAACCGTTATATTGCTCAGAAGGTACAGTAGAAGCGAAGTAAATAGGGCGTTTCCAGTTGTTGTGTGCCAGGATATCGAACATGGCCAAAGTACCTTTGGTAACATAACCTTTGTTAAATTTCCAATCCATCTCCGTAGTAATTTTTGAAGCATCAGCAGCCGAAACCGTTCCTGTACTTACAACCTGTTGTGGATCTACTGTAATTTTAAGGTTCTTGGTAGGTAGGAAGTTAGATTTAGTTCCATCCTGCATCATCACTTTATCACCATCATTATCCGATAAGAGAAGATCAACAATATCTTTTAACTCAATGTTTCCGTTTAATTTCTCATCAAATGGCATTACATCTCTTTCGCCCTGTACATACTGCTCAGGTTTCATTGTAATTGGCAACGGCGCCGATTCATTTTGTTTTTGTCTTAAACCGTTAATATACCAGTCCGTATCGAACAAACTCAAGTTTACGATACGCACATCCGGACGCACATTTTCTACCTCTTGGATGTACCAAAGCGGATAGGTATCATTATCACCATAGGTAAACAAGATCGCGTTTGGCGCGCAAGATTGCAGGTAATCCAAAGCAATATCGTGTGGAACCAATTTCGTAGAACGATCGTGATCATCCCATCCCTGCTCGGCCATAATTACCGGTGCAGCCAATAAACCGATAACCGTTGCACCAATAGCGCCGGCAGTAGGGGTTAATTTTTTAAATAACCATTCTTTTAAGGCAAGCGCCCCTAAACCTATCCATATGGCAAAAGCATAGAACGAACCTACATAAGCGTAATCACGCTCGCGTGGCTCTAACGGCTTTTGGTTAAGGTACAATACGATGGCAATACCGGTGAAAAAGAACAATAAGCCCACTACACCAGCATCTTTCTGGTTGCGTTTAAAGTGCCAAAGTGCACCAATAATTCCTAAAATTAACGGTAAAAAGAAGAAACGGTTATAAGCTTTATTATCAATGGTTGATGGAGGCAGGTTGGTCTGATCGCCACGTAACCAACTATCAATCGGTTTAATGCCGCTGATCCATTCGCCCTCAAATCCGCTTCCCTGACCCTGCTCGTCGTTTTGACGACCAACAAAGTTCCAGAAGAAATAACGCATGTACATGTAGCCAATTTGGTAGCTGGCCAAAAAGCCAACATTATCTACCAGGTTAGGGTGTTTGCTATCATCTAAGTGCATCCATTCTTTATAAAAACCTGCATGCCTAGGGTCATCGCTATACATACGTGGCAATAAAGTGTTGTTGCTGTATTCGTAATCGGTTTTTTTACCGGCTACCTCATACTTTTCTTTACCTTTTCTCCAAATGGTTTTTCCTTCAGTTACACCGGTTCTTTCCGAGTTGTAGTTCGGACCATAACCCAGTGGCCTATCGCCATATTGCTCGCGGTTGAGGTAACTTAAAAAAGAGAAAGCATCTTTAGGTGCACTGTTATTTAAGTTCGGATCTGCCTTGGCCCTGATAATGATCATCGAGAACGATGCATAACCGAAAATGATCAATACGGTAGATATTAAACCTAAATTTAACAGTTTCTTTTGGTGCTGAATAGAGTAACGGATTCCCCAAACCAAGGCGCCGATTAGTAGTATTGCGAAGAAAAGAACACCTGTTCCGAAACCTAATCCCAATGTGTTTACGAAGAATAAATCGAAATAGGCCCCAAATGAAACCAGATATTGGATAATACCGTATTGAATTACCGCTAAGATCAATATTCCTACAATAAGCGTTTTAACAATGCCTGATGTGGTGGCTTTATCCGTTCTTTTAAAATAATAGATAAAGGCGAGTGCCGGGATGGTAAGTAAGTTTAATAAGTGGATACCGATTGATAAACCCATGATATAGGCAATAAACAACAACCAACGGTCGGCTCTTGGCTCATCGGCATGTGCTTCCCATTTAAGGATAGCCCAGAAAACAATGGCGGTAAATAATGAAGATTGTGCATAAACCTCCGATTCTACAGCCGAAAACCAGAAACTATCTGAGAAAGTATAGGCTAAAGCACCAACGGCACCTGCACCCATAATACTGATCAGTTTGCCTGTATTAAGCTCTTCTCCGGCCTTAATGATGGTTTTTTTAGCCAGTGCAGTAATTGTCCAAAATAAGAATAAGATAGTTGCCCCGCTCGAAACAGCAGAACCAACGTTCATCCAGTAAGCAATTTTGGTCAAATCTCCGGCTGCGAAAATGGAGAAGAAACGTTGGATCATTAAGAATAATGGTGCTCCTGGTTGGTGAACCACCTGCATTCTGAATGCCGATGCGATAAATTCACCGCAATCCCAAAAACTCGCAGAGGGCTCTAAGGTTAAAACGTAAGTTAGTGTAGCAATTAAAAAGCAGATCCAGCCTACTATATTATTAACTTTTGAATAATTCATTGTTTTGTTTAATGATATTAAAAATTGTTTTCACATAAAAATGCTGCCGAAATTAACTATTCTAGTCGATAATACAGGTAAATTTTTCGATTGATTTAACAATTTTTAACGGCCTGAGCCTGTTTGTGTAAAGGATTTTAACCGATTTGAAAAATAAAAACCCATAAGCAGAAATTTCATAATCTGCCTATGGGTTAAAATTTAGAATGTTTTTGTGCTAACCTGTTGCAAATGGGGTAAACCTTGCAATAAGATCATTGTACTGTTTTTCGAGATTTTTACTCAGTACATCCTGTTTAAATACTTCGGTAAGTTTTACCATTTGACCCAAATAACCCAGATAAAAGCGCACATCCTGCTCAGCAGATAACTGGTTTTTACTTTCAGAAACAGCAGCCAGATGGTTCAGTTCCTTGCCAACATAATCGGCAGTTTTTCTGATCATTGCATTGGCACGGTTTAAGTCATTTAAGCGGTAAAGGCTTTCGGTAAAGTAATAGGTGCTCATTACTTGGCGCATGCTGTAAAACTTTGATGGGATAACCTCAAAATATTTATCGGCTACGCTTTTGCCCTCTGCAATTTTTCCTTGGTTGATTAAGCCATTTAACAGGCCGTTAAACATATTCGAGAACATGGTCACATCATCAGCCGACTGTCTGTCTAAATGATTCGCATTTTTAATGTTTCCAAAACCATAAACATTCATGAGGTTGTGGTAAAGAGGCTTAATGTTGATGCGGTCAAAATCTTCTGTCGAAGCAGTATCGGGTTTTAATGGCAACAGCCTTTTGTTCAGCCCTTCCGAGTAAAGGTATTTGTTTAGCCCGATATATTGCTCATCCGGCATTGCCCCTGTAAAGTAAATCGGCCTTTCCCAGTTGTTGTGGGTTAAAATATCAAACAGTGCCAAAGTTCCCTTGGTTACATAATTTGAGTTGTATACCCACTCCATGCTGCTTGCAATTTTTCCGGCGTCTTCTTTTGGAACAGTGCCCGTATCCAGCACCTGCTGTGGGTTTACGGCCAGTTTAAGGTTTTTGGTAGGCAGCACATTGTATTTACTGCCATCGCTCATGGTTACCTTGTCTTCATCATGATCAGACAAAAGTACATCCAGAATTTCTTTCAATTCGATATGCTGGGCAATTTTATAGTCCTGGTAATACATAATATCACGGGTACCGGCAACGTACTGCTCGGACGTAATACTTAAAGGAAGCGGTTCTGATTGATTTTGCTTTCTTTTCATCCCATCAATATACCAATCGGCGGTAAATAAGCTCAGGTTTACCACCCGCACATCCGGACGGATATTTTCTACCTCCTGCGCATACCAAACCGGATAGGTATCATTATCGCCATAGGTAAAAAGAATGGCGTTGGGTGCACACGATTTTAAATAATTTACTGACATATCGTGTGCTACATGACTGTCAGAGCGGTCGTGGTCATCCCATCCTTGGTTGGCCATGATAACCGGAGCGCCCAATAAGGCAATAACCGAAGCAAATATGCTTGCCCTGGCGGGTGTGAGTCGCTGGAAAAGCCATTCTTTCAGTCCGAAAACGCCCAAACCAATCCATATGGCAAAAGCATAAAAAGAACCTACATAAGCGTAATCGCGCTCGCGGGGCTCAATGGGTACCGAATTTAGATAAACCACAATGGCAATTCCGGTAAAAACGAACAGTAGGCCGATAATGCCTGCATCTTTCTGGTTCCGTTTAAAATGCCATATTGCACCAATCAGGCCGATAATCAAGGGCAAGAAGAAAAATCTGTTGTAAGCTTTGTTTTCTACAATAGAAGGCGGGAGGTTTTTCTGGTCGCCAAGCCTAACCGCATCAATCGGTTTAATGCCACTTAACCAATTTCCGTCTTTTCCGCCAAACTGCCCATCCTCGTTATCCTGCCTGCCTACAAAGTTCCACATAAAGTAGCGCATATACATTTGGCCGGTTTGGAAAGAGAACATATACTTTAGGTTATCCATTAACGTAGGTTTATGGCTATCATCAAAACCCATATAGTTTTTGTAAAACCTTACATGTTCTGGTTTATCGCTGTACATGCGTGGGGCAAGGGTCTTATCACTAAAAACGTAATCAGATTTCGTACCTGCCGATTCATATCTGGTTTTCCCTTTTCTGTAGAGCTTCCCGGTTTCTTTAATGTCTATTTTCTCCGAATTGTAATTCTCTCCGTACAATAACGGCCTATCTCCATATTGTGCCCGGTTTACATAACTCAAAAAGTTAAAGGCATTTTCTGGGTCGGTGTTGTTTAAATTTGGTTTTGCCTGCGCCCTGATAATCAGCAGCGCAAAAGAACTATACCCAAAAAGGAGCAGAACGGTAAACAGCACGGCCAAATTGAGCGCCCGTTTATTTTTACGGATTGAATAGCGGATGCCGTATACCAGGCCTCCGATAACCAAAATGGCGAAAAACAATACGCCGGTGCCAAAACCTAAACCCATCGAGTTTACAAAAAAGTAATCAAAGTTTGCTGCAAGGGCAACCAGATATTGGATAATGCCAAACTGTACCACGGCCAATACCCCGATGGAAATACAAAATACTTTTAAAACACTTTGCCAATTTGGCGAAGGATATTTTTTAAAGTAATAAACAAATATTAATGCTGGGATGCTCAACAGGTTTAAAATGTGCACACCAATAGAAATACCCATAATGTAGGCTACAAAAAGCAGCCAACGGTCGGACTTTGGCTCATCGGCCTGCGATTCCCATTTCAATATGCCCCAGAATACAATAGCTGTGCAAAGCGACGACATGGCATAAACCTCAGCCTCAACAGCCGAAAACCAGAAACTATCAGAAAAAGCATAGGCTAACGCACCAACCAGGCCCGCACCTATAATACCGATGGTTTTTTGCCTGGTTATTTCTTCACCTTTTTTTACAACGGTTTTTTTGGCCAGTGCCGTAATCGTCCAGAAAAGAAAAAGGATGGTGCCTGCGCTGGCCAGGGCCGAAGCCAAATTCATGAAATAGGCTATTTTGGTTTTATCGCCAAAGGCGAGTGTAGAGAATAATCTTTGTATCATCGAAACCATGGGGGCACCAGGCTGGTGAACTACCTCCATTCTAAAGGCCGAAGCGATGAATTCGCCACAGTCCCAGAAACTTACAGATTGATCTAAAGTTAAAATGTAGATGAGCGCGGCAATGGTAAAGCAGAGCCAGCCTCCAATGGTGTTAATCCTTGAGTAATTCATAGTTAAAATTTAGTCTTTGATAATAAATGATTTAAGTGGTTCGTAGTAAAAAAAGTCGCAGAAAAAAAGAAAATGTTGCACGCTATATGATGATTTTTTTATCTTTGCAACGCAGAAAGGAATTGCAGGAAAGAAATTAAAAATATTTTAAAATCACTCTTGCATATTTAAAATAAGGTTCCTACATTTGCATTCCCTTTCGAGGAGAATATCCTTGAGAATTTTTGTCCGATAGTATAAGGGTAGTACAACGGTTTTTGGTACCGTTTGTCTTGGTTCGAATCCAGGTCGGACAACTAAAATTTAATGTCGGATCATGTTTAAACAGACATGATCCGATTTTTTTTAACCGTAAACTACACACGGACCATGCCATTGCAGTTTAACCCGGTAAAGCTATTTTCCGGAACAGGTTCTAAGGGATTATCACTTAAGATTGCCGAACACTACGGCAAACCACTTGGTAGCGTAACCATCCACAAATTCAGCGATGGAGAATTTCAGCCTTCTTTTGATGAATCAGTCCGTGGCAGTGATGTATTTTTAATCCAGTCTACCTATCAGCCCAGCGATAACTTAATGGAGCTTTTGTTAATGGTTGATGCAGCTAAAAGAGCATCGGCACATTACATTACAGCAGTGGTTCCGTATTATGGTTTGGCCCGTCAGGATAGAAAGGATAAACCGCGTGTAGCCATCGGTGCTAAACTGGTAGCTAACTTATTAAAATCGGCAGGCATCCACCGCATTATGACGATGGATCTGCATGCTGCACAGATACAGGGTTTCTTTGATATTCCGGTTGATCACTTAGATGGATCAGTAATCTTTGTTCCTTATATCAAAAGCTTAGGCTTAAAAAACTTAACTATTGCATCGCCAGATATGGGCGGTTCGTATAGGGCACGTACTTTTGCCAAGTTTTTTAATGCAGAGGTAATTATCTGCGATAAACGCCGTAAACGTGCCAACGAAATCGAATCAATGTCGATTATTGGTGATGTTACCGGTCAGGATGTAGTATTGATTGACGACATTTGTGATACTGCCGGAACCTTATCAAAAGCTGCGGCATTGATTATGGAAAACGGAGCTGCAAGTGTAAGAGCAGTTTGTACCCATGCTGTATTATCGGGCAAAGCAATAGAAACGGTAGAAAATTCGGTATTAACTGAATTAATTGTTACCGATACTATTCCATTGAAACAAGAAAGCCCGAAAATTAGGGTACTGAGTACAGCAAGCCTATTTGCAAGGGCAATTGCCAATGTAAACGAACACGGATCGATTAGCGATCTGTTTAGGGTATAGTGGGGTTAACCGTATACTGGTTAATCGGTTAATGGTAGGTTTTGTGCCCAGTTAACCAATTTAACAATTAACCAGTTAACCCAAGAAAAGAGTTTAAATAAAGGTTAAAAGATTTTCAGTCTTGATACCCGATACTTAATACTAATAAACAATTAAATAAAAATAAAATGAAAACAATCGCAATTAGCGGTTCTCCAAGAGAGAACGTAGGGAAACGCGATGCCAAGGAACTTCGTTACGAAGGTAAAGTTCCGGCGGTATTGTATGGTGGAAAAGAGCAACAACACTTCGCAGTGGTTATTGCTGATTTAAGAGATGTTATTTATACCCCGGAAGTAAACTTTGTGGAGATTGATGTTAACGGTACTAAAACTAAAGCTATCGTAAAAGACACTCAATTTCACCCACTTACCGACGTATTAATGCACATCGATTTTCTTCAGTTGTTCGACGAGAAAGAAATCGTTATGGAGATCCCGGTTAAATTAACAGGAACTTCTCCAGGTGTTAAAATGGGGGGTAAATTAATCCAGAAATTACGTAAACTACGTGTTAAAGCATTACCTGCTAACATGCCACAAAACGTAGAAGTAAGCTTAGAGAAATTAGAAGTAGGTAGTTTATTCCGTGTTCGTGACCTTAAAGGTGATCAATACGTAATCACTAACACTCCTGAAGATACTATCGTTTCTGTTGCAATGTCTAGAGCATTAAAACAAGCAGAAACTGAAGCTGCTAAAGGTAAAAAATAATCAAGGACCCTTAGGGTTTCCTGATTTTAAGATAAAGCGTTCCGATTTAAATCGGAACGCTTTTTTTATTTACGCATGGTTTATTCCGTCAAACGCCCAGCGCTAACCGCCCAACTATCCATAATCCATTTTCCATCTTTCATTAAACATTTTATCTTTGCCCCATGAAATATCTTATCGTTGGTTTGGGTAACATCGGACCTGATTATGCGCATACCAGACACAACATTGGTTTCGATATTGCCGATGAACTGGTTAAAGGCTTGAACGGAAGTTTCGAGAATATCCGTTTGGCTTATTATTCGGAAGTAAGTTTTAAAGGCAAGAAACTACACGTAATTAAGCCAACAACCTTTATGAACCTAAGTGGTAAAGCGGTTAACTATTGGATGAAAGAGCTCAAAATAGCACCCGAGAATGTACTGGTTATTGTGGATGACCTTGCACTGCCATTAGGTAAGCTAAGGTTAAAGCTGCAGGGCTCTAGCGCAGGCCATAATGGCTTAAAAAGCATAGAAGAGGTTTGCGGTGGACAAAATTATGCACGTTTGCGCTTTGGTATCGGCAGCGATTACCCAAAAGGCAGGCAGGTAGATTTTGTACTCGGCCTATTTGATAAAGACGAACAGCTGGAACTCCCAGCCCTGATTGATAAAAGTGTTGAGCTGATTAAAAGTTTTGTTACTGTTGGGCCTGCCCATACTATGACGGCTTTTAATAAATAGGTGGTGCATTCGTTCACTGGCCATTTGTTTATTGGTACTGCAAATTGCCTATCGCAAACTCATTATAGGTTAATCGGTTAACTGTTTAAACCGGTTAATTGAACATGGCTGTCATCCTGAGCGCAGCGAAGGATCTTTAATCAGTGATGGTTAATTATGGACAAGCTCATATGCCCTTCAAATGCCTGGTACTGCAAATTGGTCATTACACAGATCGTCGTTTCGACCGTAGCGGAGAAATCTATAAATACCTTTTCTCTTCTTTACTAAATCGCTGTCATCCTGAGCGCAGCGAAGGATCTTTAATCAGTGATGGTTAATTATGGACAAGCTCATATGCCCTTCAAATGCCTGGTACTGCAAATTGGTCATTACACAGGTCGTCATTTCGACCGTAGCGGAGAAATCTATAAATACCTTTTCTCTTCTTTACTAAATCGCTGTCATCCTGAGCGCAGCGAAGGATCTTTAATCAGTGATGGTTAATTATGGACAAGCTCATATGCCCCTAAATGCCTTATATGGTAAATGATTTATGGGTTTGTTTGGCTATGCACCATGCAGCCCAAAAGCAGCTGTAGCTGATTTTCAAAAAAAAGAAAGTTGATTTCAATTGTTTTTTGATTGAGGGAATTGGAGTAGAAGCCATTAAACAAAAAAAGATCATCTTTCGATGATCTTTTAATAAATATAGTTAGTTAATGATTATTTAACTTGCTCTTGAGCTCTTGCAATGTAAGCATCAATTAATTGCGCTTCTGCACTCTCAGGATATTGTGTTTTCACTTTTGTATAAGCATCAACTGCACCTTTAAAATCTTTAAGGTTTTCGTTAACCAATCCTAATTTCTTTAAAAACATAGGAGAAGTAAATTTACTCGCTTTATCTGCAGCTTTTTTATAATATGTAGATGCTTGTTTGTAGTCTTTTAATTCGCTGTATGCATCTCCCAATAAGCCTAAAGCCAATGGATCTGCAACCGGGCTACCAGTAGCGCTATATTTGCTTAACGATTCTACTGCTTGTTTATATTCGCCTTTACGTAAATAAATACCACCTAAATAAAGGTTTGCTAAATTAGCCGATTTTGTATTGTCGTAATCTTTAGCAATCTGCTCAAAACCTGGGTAACCGCTTTCGCCTTTAATGGCTTTGTTAGATAGTGAGTCTACACCAACATATTGCTCTGCTTTGTACATTTTGCTCGCAGCCTCTTCAGCGCGGCCTTTTAAGTACACACCTTGGTACCAAAGATATACTAAAACTAATACAACAACAGCGCCTGCTATAAAAAGTAAGCTCTTGTTATTCTCTTGTAAAAATGAACCTTTTTTAGTCGGTTGAATTGTCTGATTATCTGTTGTAGACATGTTTGTTTAAAAAATTAAGATTGCAAAAATACATTTTTCAATCAAAGTATCAACCTTTATTTTGAAGTATTTAATTAAACATTAGTTATTTAGACCTGCAAAAGTGCAAAATGCCTGTAGCAATTAACGCAGCAGGCTAATTAAGGTATTAAACCAGGTTTGGTTATCGCTAAAAATGCCCGTATGGTTAATTACCAGGTAAACCGTTTGGCTTTCTGATCGGCTTATGGTCGACCGGATCCTGATCGGCTGCCAAAATAATCCAAAGTTTTTGACTGAAGATGCCGGAAAAAGATCGTCGAAGCCCATGTAAACCTCTTCGATATGGGATAAAGGCAGTTCCAGATGCTCATCTCCAGTGATGAAAAGACCATTTGATGCCAATAATATATTGCCTTCGTGATTGTGTGTCGGCTTTAAAAATGAAAATAAACCCGCTATCTTTTTAAACCAGCCCGATCTTTTTTCATTGGTCAGTTCATGATCATATGACCATAGAACGTTCCCCTCTAACATTTTTTGTGCAACCATTTAATTTTACTTGCTATGAAAGTACAATTTTTTTAAATGTTATTAACGTTTATTTTAAACAATGGATGTTTAGCGGCTGAAAATCGGTAAATTTGTGACATATTTATGTGGTTAAAAAACATTACCCTGCTAAATTTCAAGAACTACACCGACGCCGATCTCCATTTCTCGGAAACTGTAAATGTTTTTACGGGTAACAATGGATCTGGTAAAACGAATATGCTCGATGCTATTCACTACCTCTGTTTGTGTAAAAGTTACTTTAACCCTATCGATAGCCAGCAGATTAAAACCGGGCAGGAAGTTTTTATGATCCAGGGCGATTTCGACCGAAATCACAAAAATGAAAAAATTTCCTGTGGTATAAAACGCAACCAGAAAAAACAGTTTAAGCGTAATAAAAAAGAATACGATAAACTGGCCGATCATATTGGCCTGTTTCCGGTGGTGATGGTTTCTCCGTACGATGTAAACCTGATTATGGAAGGGAGTGAGGAGCGGAGGAAGTTTATTGACAATGTAATTTCACAAACCGATGCACATTACCTCGACCAGCTGATTACCTACAACCGCATTTTATTAAATAGAAATGCTTTGTTAAAGCAGATTGCCATTACCAGAAAGTACGATCCAACCCTGCTCGAAATTTTAGATGAACAGTTGGTTATGGCAGGAAATAAGATATTCCGCATCCGAAAAGCATTTATGGATGAATTTATTCCGCTGTTTAACCAATACTATACCTACCTTACCGAAAATAAAGAAACCGTAGAGCTGAACTACCAATCGCAACTGAACGAGGCAACTTTTGAAGAACTGCTCAAAAAATCGGTAGAGAAAGACCGCGTACTCGAACGTACCACAACAGGCATACATAAAGATGAACTGGCTTTCGTAATCAGCGGTATGCCTTTAAAAAAGTTTGGCTCACAAGGGCAGCAGAAATCCTTTTTAATTGCCTTAAAGATTGCCCAATACGCGTACCTGGCAAAAAATAAAGGGTTTAAACCTTTGCTCTTGCTGGATGATATTTTTGATAAGCTGGATGATAACCGCGTGCAAAAACTGATGCAAATGGTTTCTCATCACGATTTTGGACAGATATTTATAACCGATACCGGAAAAGAAAGGGTAAAATCGATTTTTGAAAAAATAGAAGTTGATGTAACTTTGTTTGAAGTTGATAATGGAACTATAGAAAATGCGTAAACCTAATGATGTTACCCTTAAAGATGCAATTGGCAAAATGCTTGATGTGTACCGTTTACGCCGTAAGTTCGATGAAACTTCAATCCTATCGGTATGGCCCGAAATTATGGGCACAGCTATAGCCAACAGAACCAAACAGATTTATATCCACGATAAAAAGTTATTTCTCCGCATCGAATCTTCGGTGATCAAAAATGAGCTGATTATGGTGCGCCAGGGTATTATCCAGAAATTGAATGAGCATGCGGGCAGCGAGGTAATAACAGAAATGATCTTTTTGTAAGCAGAAAATAAAAGGGCATACGTTTTAAACCTATACCCTTTATATTTTAATAGCGCTTAAGCCTGATAACTGTTAAATCGGAACCGGAACTAATCCTTGCTTCCGCCAAATATCTTGGCAAAAATCCAGATCAGTAGCGCAACCACTACTACAACGATAATAATACCCGACCAAACGCCGGCTTTAAATATACCTTCTACCAGTTCACAGCTGCTTAAGGTGGTGCATAATAATGCAATGAGTGCTAAGGGGAATGCTCTTTTCATATTCATGTTAATTTGTAATAGCTAACATCGAATGTTCAAGAAAGTTTTAAGAAAGGGCTTATTTAGCTCGGATCTAAAGAAACTGGCTTTCGTAATCTTAGGTGGTAACGCAGCGAAAGGAAGAGATCTAATCTTGTATGAAAGACCCTGAAACAAGTTCAGGGTGACGACTAACTGGAATTCATAGTGGTGTTAGCTGTTGCCATCTCTTCGTGGTGTCGGATGTTATCATCTGACACAAACTAAGGATTTTTCAAAGAAATCCACTGCAATTTCATAAACAGTTTGATGGTAACATCTGACTGCAAAAAAAAACCGCCATTTCTGCTGTACACCAGCGAAATGACGATTTTAATGGTTTAGTTAAGATGGCCTCCCTACATCATCCATTTTCCCTCATCCATCTTCCTTCTACTACTATTTCCCGTTAACCTTCAATAGCTCAACTTCGAAAATTAATGTGCTATAAGGAGGGATATCCTGTCCGGCACCACGTTCGCCATAAGCCAGGTTGTAAGGGATAAAAAATTTGTATTTAGAACCAGCAGGCATTAACTGTACACCTTCTGTCCAACCCGGAATAACACGGTTAAGTGGGAATGAGATTGGCTCTCCTCTGTCGTAAGAGCTATCAAACTGCTTTCCGTTTAATAAAGTTCCCTTGTAGTGAACCAATACCGAGTCGGTAGCAAGAGGCTTAACACCTGTGCCCGCAGTTAAAACTTCATATTGTAAACCACTGGCAGTTGTTTGTACCCCTGCGCGTTTTTTATTCTGTTCTAAGAATTCTTGTCCTTCTTTCATAATTGGTGCGTATTTAATTTTATTTGCTTCAATTTCGGCTTTGTTTTTTATTGCAGATGCTTTAGCTAAGGCTTCGTTAATACATTGTTGGGCCTGCTGTTGATCTAGTATTGCCTTGCCGCCTGTAAATGCATCTTTTAAACCCTTTAGTAAAACTTCATAGTTTAAGGTAGATAGTCCGGTTGTTTTTAAGCCAGCGCCAATAGAGGTGCCAAAGGCATAACTGGTTGAATCTAGAGAAGATTGCAACGCGATAGCTTTAAAAGTTGATGTTTTGGTAACTGGGGTTGTTTTTTTTGCAACAGGCTTTTTTGCTGCTGTTTTGGTTTGTGCATATGATGCAACAGCGATACCAGAAAAGCATACCGCTAAGAAAATTTTTTTCATTCGTATTAGTTATTAAACAGTATTTATGTGTTATGAGGGTTTAAATATGAGCGCACAGGCTACGTTATGGTAGAATATGTTTTCAAGCCCGAAAGATACAAAATTGATAAAACAATAAAACCCCGAATTTTCGGGGTTTTATTGTAAATATTTTGTGCAAAGAATTAGAAACGTTCGTCTGCTTTGAAGAAGAAATTACCTTCAATTTCTGCATTCTCATCCGAATCTGAACCGTGAACCGCGTTTGCATCGATTGATTTAGCATATTTCTGACGGATTGTACCTTCTGCAGCTTCAGCTGGGTTGGTAGCACCGATTAATTTTCTGAAATCTTCAATGGCGTTGTCTTTTTCTAAAATAGCAGCAACAATTGGTCCTGAAGACATAAAGCTTACTAAATCTTTGTAGAAAGGACGCTCCGCGTGTACTGCATAAAACTGGCCGGCAGTCTCATCAGTAAGTTTAGTATATTTTAATGCAATGATTTTAAAACCAGCATTGGTAATGTCGTTAATAATCGATCCGATATGGCCGTTTGCTACTGCATCAGGCTTAATCATGGTAAAAGTTCTGTTAGTGCTCATTGTGCTTTGATATCAATTTTTCTGCAAAAATACGTTTTAATTGATGAATAATCAATAAAGTATTGTTTAAGATTGGAAAGGGCATTAAACTAATGTGATTAGTGCGCCGAATTGCGTTTAAACTATTTAATAAAGCCTGGTTTTAAGATATAATTCTACTAGTTTTAAAATCCTTTAATCCTATATTAAAATTACTTAGCTTTGCTGCGCAAAAAATATATGCTTACACTAACTGAATTAAAAACATTATTGGCTACGCCACAACGGATTGTGATCACTACGCATCATAAACCTGATGGCGATGCGATGGGTTCATCTTTAGGTTTATATGGATATTTAATTCAGAAAGGCCACCATGTTAAGGTAATCACCCCAACTGATTATCCTACTTTTTTACATTGGATGCCCAATAACGGTGATGTAATTATTTTTACCGAACAGCAGGAGCTGGCCGCCAAACTGGTAGATGAAGCTTCGGTTATTTTCTGCCTCGATTTTAATACCTTAAGCCGTATTAACGAGCTGGGCGAACTGGTTAGGGCTGCAAGTGCTAAAAAGGTAATGATCGATCATCACCTCGAACCAGAAGATTTTGACGATTACCGCCACTGGGATATCAACGCCTGTGCTGCTGCCCAATTGGTTTATGATTTTATAGTGAACCAACTGGAAGATAAAGCCGGGATAAATAAGGATGTTGCTGCTTGTTTGTATACGGGTATCATGACCGATTCGGGATCGTTCCGTTTTCCATCGGCCACTTCGGAAGTATACCGCATTGCCGCAAATTTGATAGATTTAGGTGCCGAACACTGGAAAATCCACCAGCTGGTATATGATAATGCAAGCGAAAACCGTTTACGCTTTTTAGGCTATTGCTTATCAAACAAATTGGAGGTTTTAAGAGAATACAATACAGCCATTATTTCGGTTACCAAAGAGGAACTGGCAGAATACCACAGTGCAACCGGCGATACGGAAGGCGTGGTAAACTATGCGCTATCCATCAACGGAATCCGTTTGGCTGCTTTGATTGTAGAACGCCCAGATAAGGTAAAACTATCAGTAAGATCAACAGGTGATTTTCCGGCAAATGAAATCTGCAAAAAGTATTTTAATGGCGGTGGGCACAGAAATGCTGCAGGTGGTGCTGCAGAAAAACCGTTGGATGAGGTGGTAAACGAATTTAAATCGATATTAGCAGAATATAAAGAACAATTAATTGCCTAAGGGCCACAAATACAAACAATAAAAAACTTAAAAAAGTCAAATTAATAAATGAAAAAGGGAATTATTATTCTAGCAGCAGCCACTTTAGGTTTAGCAGCATGTAACAAAGAAAAAAAGGGAGCTGGTGGCTTATTGTATACCATCCACCACTCGGCAGGTAACGAGAAAATTAAAGAAGGCGATATCGTTAAAATGAATTTCATTCAAAAAAACGATAAAGATTCAGTTTTATCGAGCACATTTGATAGCGAAACCCCTGCAGTATTTCCTGCACAGAAAAAAATGTACGCTGGCGATATGAACGATGTTTTAACGTTGTTCGGAGAAGGTGATAGTGCTACTTTCAAAGTAAATTTGGATACTATGACTTTCCATAGTAAACAACCTAAGCCAGAGCAGTTCAAAAACGATAAATACATCACTTTTACAGTGAAAATCGAGAAAGTATTCAAGAAAAAAGCTGGCGAAGCTGATTCTTCTTTCAACAAAAGAGCTACAGAATTTTTCCAGGCTGATTACAAAGCTTCTTCAGAGAAAAAGAAAGCTGCTGAGCCTGCAAAATTGAAAGCTTATTTAGAAGATACTAAATTGGCAACCAAAACTACTGCAAGTGGTTTACATTACATCATCGAAAATCAAGGTAGCGCAGAGAAAGCTGCTTTAGGCGATACTGTATTGATTAACTATACCGGTAGGGTTACTAAAAAAGGTAAAGATGGTAAATATAAAATCTTCGATACAAGCGATGAGAAATTAGCTAAAGCGGAGAACGAATTTAAACCAGGCAAACCTTACGGTCCTACAAAAATGCCAGTTGGCGGTACCATTCCAGGATTTACCGAAGCATTACAGTTAATTGGTAAAGGTGGTAAAATCAAAGTGATTATCCCTTCTAACTTAGGTTATGGCGAGCAAGGTGCGCCACAGGTGGGGATTATGCCTTTTAGCCCAATTGCTTTCGATCTAGAAATTAAAGATATTATTAAAGGTAAACCAGCAGCCCCGGTTCAGATACCTGCTCCGGTTGTAAAAAAATAATCTGGTAACAACAGCATTAAGGAGGCTGTATCATCAATAGAGATTTCATCCTAATTTGTCACGTTGAGCTTGTTTAAACGCTTTTTTAAAGCATTTAAACATGTCCTTCGACAAGCTCAGGATGACAAATATCTATTTATGATGCAGCCTATTTTTTTGCCCGTTTTTTTTTGACGCTCAGCCAAGAAATAAAACACCCCAAAGATTTATAAAAACTTATTATAGCCTATCTTTGTAATGAAGGAATAAAATGGCAGGCATTTTGAAAGGAAATGGCAGACTATTTTTAATAAATAAATTAAATGAAGAACGGAATTATTATTCTCTTGGCAGCGGCAATAGGTTTATCTGCCTGTAACAAATTCGAAAAGGGTGAAGGAGATATGACTTACAAGATCTATAAAAGTGACGGTAAGCCAAAAATCCAAGATGGAGATTATGTGAAACTGAATGGCGTACAAACAGTAGAAACCAATACCAACCCGGATTCGGTGATGGTAAATACCTATGATAACGACCGCCCCGCTTTTTTTGCCATCAGCAAATCGATGTTCAAGGGCGATCTGGCATCGGGATTAAAATTACTTGGCGAAGGAGACAGTGCTGTTTTTAAATTGAATTTAGATTCGATGGAGAAATATTCGGGGCAGCCAAAACCAAAGGGCCTAAAATCGAACATTGCATCTTTTACCATTAAAATAGAAAAGGTACTGCATAAAGGAAAAGATCCCGATTCTATTTTCGAAGCCAAGAAAAGACTATTTTTCGAAGCAGAGTACAAAGCCCTGAACGAAAAGAATAAAGTGGTAGAGCCTACCAAAATTGCTAAATATATTGCCGATAACGGATTAAAGGTTACTACCGCCCCATCGGGTTTACAGTATGTAATTTCGGCCCCGGGAAATGCAGAAAGAGCGGCGTTAACCGATACGGTGTTAATTGATTATACCGGACAGTTTACCAATAAAAAATCGAACGGAACCTTAAATATTTTCGATACTTCCAGTGCCAAGATTGCCAAAGAAGCGGGCGTTTTCTCCGAAAGCGTACAATATGTGCCTCGTACCTTGCCATTGGGGCAGTTGCCTCAAGGCGTAATACAGGGTATTCAGCTAATTGGTGTTGGTGGTAAGATAAAATTGATTTTACCTTCGAAACTGGGCTTCGGCGAAAATGGCGGCGGACCAATTAATCCTTTTACGCCCTTGGTATTTGATGTAGAACTGAAAGGCATTATAAAACCAAATGCTGCAGCGCCATTGGCCAAGTAAAAAAATATAATTTAATTAGAAGCGCAAAACTGGTTGACTAAAAACCGGTTCTGCGCTTTTTTTTGCTTTAACTAAATTTTAATTTATAGCAATAAAGGTAATTTTTTGTTTAAATTAGATTAACAAGTGTTTTAAACATCATTATTATCTATGCGCTCAAACTACACTTTTTTGTTTCTGAGCTTCAAGTTTCAGCTATTGGGCCTGTTCTTCATGCCCAATGTGCTGTTTGCATGGGATACAGCTTTAAGTAGCGCACCAAGCATTAAGCGGTTCTATTGCCCACAGCTGGCTATTTCGATCTGTTTAAATTCCAACTACACAAAAAAGATCGATCAATCTGTTACCATCCAACCCGAATCTACATTTACCGCTATAAAAAACATAAAATTTAAGGTTTTTAATAAGACACCTGATATTGGTTAAAAAGCCATTTAGGCCCAGGGCTAAAAATTGTTAAAACAGTATTGCCCTAACATTGGTTAACGTTTAAAACTAAACTTTATGGAAAAGATCAAGGTCTTTTTAGTTTATGGTTATGATACTTTAATGAACCGTATTGAAGCGTTATTAAACGAGACTGAAAGTGTTGTACTTGTGGGCAAAACCAATACTGCCGAATTTGCTGAGCTGCTTATCCGCAGTAAAAATCCTCATATTGTGATGATAGATGTTAGTGCCGAAGAACAATTAGGGGCGGCCTTAACCAAACAGATTAAAAGCTGGTTTCCAGAGGTTAAAGTTATGGTGTTTTCTAAGCTCGATGACTTTATCCATATTTCGGCCATGGTTAAATCGGGGGTAACGGGCTATCTTTTAAAAAATGTGAAAAGCCACGAGTTACATAAGGCCATTGATAAAGTAATGTGCGGCGAAACGTATATTCAGAACGCGATTACGGCCAAAGTGATCAATGGAAAAGAAAAACATACCGATGAGGTAAATATTTTGTCGCCACGCGAGGTTGAAATTATCAGGCTGATTGCCAAAGAATATACCTCGGCTGCCATTGGCAAAATGCTTTTCATCTCTGAACATACCGTAGAAACGCACCGCAAAAATATATGGCGTAAAACCGGGGTGAAATCTATAATCGGTTTGTTAAACTTTGCCTACGAGCATCAGCTTATATAAGGCTACTGCTGATTTGATGTCATAAGGCTCTGAATTGATGCTTTTAGGTTCTAATTTGGAGTTATTAAGTTATAATTTGAAGATAATAAGTTCAGTTTTGAGGTTATTAAGTTCAAATCAAAGGATATTAAGCTCAGTTTAGAAGTTATTAAGTTCTCGTCAGAGGATAATAAGTTCAAATTTGAGGTTATTAAGTTCAAAATACTGAATTTGCCCAGTAAGGTTACACCCAATCCTGATATGGACTAAGTGTTAGGTTGGAATTGTAATATTTTTCCTCTTCGGTAACCTCTTGCGCCACCCAATCAGGCAGATCGAAAGTTTCATCTTCACTTTCCAGCTCGATTTCGGCAACGATTAAGCCCTTGTTTTTACCCAAAAATACATCTATCTCCCAAAGCTTGCCATTGTTCGCAATTTCGTAGCGGGTTTTGGAAAGTTCGGACTGGGCAAAATTATCCAGCAATTCTACAGCCTCATTTACCGGAATTTCATACTCGTACTCCAGCCTGCTGGCACCAATGGTTTGCCCTTTTATGGTTAAAAAGCCTTTGCTTGCAGTAGCCCTTACCCTCACCGTTTTATCTTTATCTGTGAGTAAATAACCTTGCCTAAAAAGCTTTCCTGCTGGTTTGGCAAGCTTATCCCACTTCTGCTGATCGATTAAAAACTTACGCTCTATTTCTTTTCCCATGTTATCTGGCCCTTTTCTGCAAATCTGCAATTGGCATACTGATCAACCTGCCAATTGGCTGTTTCCCCCGGTAAGTAATTACACGTAACATGCTGGCATCTTTTGGTACCTGTAGTGCGGCTGTATATTTTGGGTAAAAACGATCTGGGGTAGAATTATCGAAGCTGTAATAAATGTCGAGCCCATCAATTTCTGGTGTTAATTCGATCATTAACTGTTTATCCGCACTGCGTTTAACGGTAAAAATAGGATCGTAAATGGCTGGCGAGTATTTAACTTCTGCCAAATCCAGTCGCTTAAAATGCTGTTGCGTACGGTCTACAAAATTGGTCCAGTTTTTCTTTTCAATCGGGCTCCAAATCGATTCCGAAATTGCAAATGCACGCGGCCAAAGCATATACTGCACCTGGCGGAAGGTAAAAACCTGCTCGGTCCAAAGGTTAGCCTGTGCACCAATTACATACTGCGCATTTACTCCTGCCGGAAGCGGATTGAACTGATAAACCTTGTTTAATCTTAACGAAGCATATACCCTTGGTTCGGTAATGGCATCAGCCTGCATGTAATCAAGGTAAGCATAATCGGTAGGACTCATGACTACATTGTGTTTATCATTGGCCGCCTGGATACCATATTTCATTCCCCTCCAGCTCATTACCGCCGCAGTAGGCGATACACCACCTTCTAAAATTTCATCCCAGCCCATAAATTTTTTGCCCTTTGCAACTACAATCTGTTCTACACGTTTTTCAAAATAAGCCTGAACCTGTGGAATGGTTTTTAATCCTTCGCGAACCATGAGGGCCTTTACCTGATCGTTCTTCTCCCAGAAATTATGCGAGGCTTCATCGCCGCCCATGTGGATGTATTCGAAAGGGAAAAGTTGCGCAACCTGGGTAAGTACAGTATCTAAGAAGCTATATACTTTTTCGTTTGCAGGGCAAAGTGTATTATCAACCAGGGCAATTGGTGGCGCGCCACGGCTCCAGTCCATAATTTTTTCGCCCGAGCGTACTTTATAGTTAACGGCTTCTGGCGTGCACGAAAGTTCAGGGTAGGAGGCGATAATGGCTAAACTATGTCCCGGAACATCTATTTCCGGTAATATGTTTACAAAACGTTCCTGTGCGTACTGCACAAGCTCTTTAATATCTTCTTGTGTATAAAAACCGCCATAAGTACGGGGCTCATCAGGGGTAGGGGGGATAAAATCGCCAAAGGTTCCTGTCTTTTTAACACTCCAGGCACCCACTTCAGTTAATTTTGGTAAGCCTTTAATCTCAATCCGCCAGCCTTCATCATCGGCCAGGTGCAGGTGCAGGAGATTAAATTTGTAGCGTACCATATCATCAATAAACTGCTTTACTTCCTGTTTGGTAAAAAAGTGACGGGCTACATCGAACATCAGTCCGCGCCATCCCAATTTAGGGTAATCAATTACATCAACGCAAGGGGCTTTCCATTTTACACCGGTTACCAGTTCTTTGCTTTCTATTTCGGCAGGGAACAGTTGAAGCAATGATTGAACGCCATAAAAAACGCCTGCAGGCTGGTTGGCGGTAATAACTATTTGGCTTGGGTTAACATTTAACCGGTAACCCTCTTTGCCCAATTGAGCATCTTCTTGTGTATTTAAAATAAGCTTAATGCTCGGGTGGTTAGCATTGCTAACGGTGTTTACAAATTTACCTGTAGCAGTGGTAATCCGATCGGACAGGTAAGCGATGGCCTGTTTTAATTCTCCACTTTTAACTGCCTGGATGGTCACATTTTCGGGCAGGGTGAAGGTTCCTGCCTTTTTCATCAGCGATACCGGCTCGGGAATGATGGAAATCGGCGTTTGTGCAGCCGGGCTTTCAGCATCACCAATTTCAGTTTCTGTAACGATAGATTGAGCGAAAAGATTTGCTGTAAGCAGACAGCAGGAGATAATCAGGAATAATTTTTTCATTAAAATATTTAAAGCGGATTAACCGGTAAGTATTAACCTGCAATTTATTAAAAAGATTTTAATCGGAGGTGTTTGTGCAAGGAGAAATGTGAAGGGGATAGAGAACATAGAGGGCTCCGCCGATTTCGCTGATCACAAAAACCTGCTCAGCCATTCTTTGGCTTTTTCATCATCAGTGAAAGATTTAATGGGGATAGGAGGCATTTGAAATTTAAACAATAGTTTCATGATCAATTGTGCGAGGCCGGGTTTAGAAACCATGGCCATTGCAGTGTATATGTGCGGTAATTGTTCGGTCGAAAATTTTCTGGTTGCTTTATCAGGCACCGGAGAATTTTTTAAATAAATTAACAGGGGCACTTTTTTGTTATTGGTAATTTCTTTGACCAGCTCAACATTGGCCTTGATGTTTGCTACGGTGCGTAAAATACTTTTACTGTAAGCAACCAGTATGCCTGTGTCGGTTAGCAGGTAATCGGCAATTTCGCCTTCTATTAATCGATTCTCTTCAGGGTAAATCATGTATAGTTAAATTTTTAGCTCGACGTAACTAATTTTTTGGCAATTTTTTTCAAAGCTTCAATATCAGTTTTTTCGGTGATTTTATTCACTTTTATCCGGATGAGATAACGCTCTTTTCTGACCACGATTAAGCAGAAGTTTTTTCTATCAGAGTGGAAAAACGCCTGATCGCCAATGTCACCAATCTGCTGATGACCCGAAAGACCACGGTTCTGGGCTATTAATGAATTATACATTTTTTTAGAAGCAGCGTCTGTTTTGTAAATCTCGAACAAATAATTTAGGTTGCTCGGCGTTTGATTGATATTGGTGGTGTAAACAGATGTATACCGAATTATAGTATCACGCTTTTCTGTTTTGTTTTCTACCAGTTTTGCCTTTTGTCCGAGTATTTTTTCGGCATCGTTCCATGACAGGTATTTATCCGTTACTGCTTTATGGTTTGATGCGAAAAGAAAAAGAAATGCAAAGGCTAAAATTTTCATAGCATGCTATTTGGTATAACGAATATACTGATTTAGTAAATGATCATACCTACTTAAAATGTTATTGGGGTGGTGGTGCTCAACGGAGTGAGGTCTTTCAATCAAAATTTTGCTTATTACTTACCCTCTCAAATGATAGCCTTTAGGTTTGGTAAATGCCCTCAATCCCTGATGAGAAAGTGTAGCGCCAATACCAGAATATTTCCTTCCGCTCCATGGGAGGGCGGCACTTACCCTATCGCAGCAGTTCCAGTAGCCGGAGCCGGCATCCAGTTGGGCGAGTATTTTTTCCGCGCGCGATTGATCGGCAGTATAAACAGATGCGGTTAAGCCATAAGCTGTATCCTGCATCATTTTCAAGGCTTCCGTGTCGTTATTTACCTTCATAATGCCAATAATCGGTCCGAAGCTTTCTTCCTGCATCACCAGCATATCGTTGGTTACATCGGTTAAAACTGTTGGTTCGAAATAATAACCTTTTCCTGTTATGGCTTTGCCTCCGGTTAATAATTTAGCGCCCTTATTTAAAGCATCTTTCACCTGGTTTTCCAGTACGGCAATCTGTTCTTTCCGTGTTAAGGCACCAATATATACACCATCGGCAGTGGGCAATCCAATTTTCCAGCTTTCCACTTCGGTAACAAAGGCCTTTACATATTCGGCGTAGTTTTGCTCGTGTACATAAATACGTTCTACAGCGCAGCAGCTTTGTCCGTTGTTATAAAAAGCACCATCGGCAGTGCCAATTGCGGCCGCCGAAACATCGGCAACATCTTCTGCAATGTACAAAGGGTCTTTTCCGCCCAGTTCGAGCTGGCAGGGAACCATTTTACCAGCAACTTTTTCGTAAATGTACTTCCCCGTTTGGTAAGAACCTGTAAAAAAATAGCCATCAAAATTCATTTCTAAAAGGGCAGCGCCTGTTTCTTTGGCACCAATGGCTACATGGAATACCTGCTCGGGTATACCAGCCTCCTTTAATAACTTCCCGATCTCAAGGCCGGTTAAAGTGGCGTATTCGGATGGTTTGTACAGCACTGCATTTCCGCTTAACAGTGCGGGGATAAAAACATTTACACCAACCAGGTAAGGATAATTCCATGCCGAAATATTGCATACAACACCCAGAGGTTCATATTTAATCAATTCTTTCAGCCCGGGTTCATCAACCATCAGCTCATCTGATAGATATTTTTCGGCATTAGCCAGCATCCATTTAATGCGGGCCCTGGCGCCGTTAATTTCATTGCGCGATTGCTGCAGGGGTTTACCTACTTCGCGGGTTAACATAGCCGCCAGCTCTTCGGTTTTATTTTGCAGTAAATCGCTGAACCTGGCGATAACCGATATCCTTTCGTGAAGTGTTATGCCAGCCCACTCTGACTGAGCCTCTTTCAAAGCATCGAATTTGATTTGAAGGGTGCTTGGGTTATCTTCCTTCAAACTGGTTATAATTTCTGCTGTTGCTGGATTGATGATCTCCATATTTTTGGTTTTTGCCACAGATTTCACACATGAACACGGATATTATTAAAAAGCGTGCTAATCATCATGAATTGGTATCCGTGTTTATCTTTTTTAGCTGTGGTTAATATTTAATTTTATTGCATTAACAAAAGCCTCGTGTATGTTTTTGCTAAAAGCGCCGTATTGGTCTTTTAACCTTTCGGGATGCCATTGTACAAATAACAGAAAGGGTTTTCCTTTTGGTTCTAACCTTTCCATTGCCTCGGCAACCCCATCGGGCGAGATTGCACTTACCACTAATCCTTTTCCGCTCTTATCGGTACTTTGGTGGTGGTTACTATTTACCAAACCTTTATCGGTATTTACAATCTGGCTTAACCATGAAGATGGGTTTACAATGATTTCGTGGTAGCGGTCTGATTTATCGTGCATTTTGGCATGATCAAACTTCCCCCATGTTGGGATATCGGGAATCAATGTTCCGCCAAAAAATACATTGCCTACCTGCATGCCGCGGCAAATGCCTAAAACAGGAATGGAATGTGCTTCGGTGTAGGTTAAAACCTTAAATTCAAACTCGTCCCTGGCTTCGTCAATATCATCATCGTAGCAATATTGAAGATATTCGGGCTGGTTATAAAACCGCGGATGTACATCTTCGCCACCCGTTAAAACGATGCCATGGCATTTTTTGATTTGATCGAAATTGTTAAGCTTATGGCCTAACCGGATTACCTCAACACTTTTATCGTAAGATAAGACCCAATCTTGGTAAATGGTATATTTACTGCAATCGGTAACCCCAATTATTATTTTATCTGGCATGGTAACTATTTTTTGCTACAGATTTTACTGATCGACAGCGATTTGATTACTCACAATTTGTTAAATCATTTTTATCAGATTTTTTTATCTGTGTTTATCCATTTTATCTGTGTTTAATGATTTTTTAAAGTGCACTTAAATACAGTTGTTTAAAATCATCCCTGCTCACAGGCTTAGGATTATTGGGATGTGCAAAATCTGCAAAGGCTAAATCTGCCAGTGTTTCTATGTGTTCATCTTTAACGCCAATATCACTCAATTTATGCGGAATATTTACTTTCGTATTCAAATCGAACAGATATTTTACAACAGCTTCGCCACTCTCTTCCCGAAGCTCCAATGCGCGGGCTATTTTTTTAAAGCGTTCTTCAAAGCCGGCAATGTTAAATTGCATGCCATAAGGGATATTTACAGCATTTGCTAAGCCATGGTGGGTATCGAGCAAAGATGAAAGCGGATGTGCCAACGAATGCACTACGCCCAGGCCTTTCTGAAAGGCAATGGCACCCATCATCGAGGCCATTAACATTTTACTGCGGCTTTCTAAGTCGGGCTTATGCGTTGCCTGTACCAGCGAATCTTTGATCAATGCAATCCCTTCGAGTGCAATTCCATCACACATGGGATGAAAGTTTTTTGCCAAATAAGCCTCCATATTGTGCGTTAAAGCATCCATGCCTGTTGCTGCAGTAATAAAAGGTGGTAAATCCATCGTTAGCTCAGGATCTGCAAAAACAATCTGGGCCATTAATTTAGGCGAAAACAGGATTTTTTTCTGGTGGGTTTCATCATCTGCAATGATGGCACTTCGGCCCACCTCGCTTCCGGTACCAGCTGTAGTAGGGATGGTAATAAAATGGGGAACATCATTGGTTACGTAAACATCACCCCCGATCAGATCGTCATATTTAAATAAATCCTCGCGGTGGTTTACACGGAGCACAATGGCCCGGGCCACATCCAAGGCTGCACCGCCACCTATACCCACTATGCTATCGCGATGTGTAGCATCCCAAATTGCTGTTCCTTTGTAAACATCGCTCTTTACCGGGTTTTTATGGATATCGCTAAAAACCTCTACTGAAGTGTTCTTTGCTTTTAAATCATCAACAATCCTTTTAAAAAATGGAAGCTGAGCAATGGTCGGATCGGTAACAATTAAGGGTGCTCTTAAATTATGCTTGGCTAAATAGGCCGGCAATTCTTTTACCGCACCTGCACCAAAACGGATGGTTGTTGGAAAATTAAACTGATGGATTTTATCAAATATCATGATAGTTCTTTTAATAACTGAGGTTTTAATATGTGTGTTTTTACTTGTTCTTAAATGCTTTAGGTGACGAATAACTTTAGCATGTTTTATTTTTTTACCACCTGATACACCTGAGCGCATCTAAGTTTAGTTGTAGTCTGTAATAGGTTTTGGGCTTATGTTAGCATGATGGTTCTATAATTAAATAATCTCCAGATATCTTTTCAGCTCCCAATCGGTTACTACTTTGGCATATTGTTTACATTCCCATTCGCGGGTCATGGTAAAATGATCAACGAAATCTGCCCCCAATAATGTTTTGGCTAGATCAGAATTTTTCATCTGTTGTGTTGCCTCAAATAAATTTCGGGATAATACGCCATTCGAAAAATCGGTATATCCATTTCCTTTGGTGAGTGGCTGTTCGAGTGTAAGTTTGTTTTTAACCCCATACAATCCGGCCGCCAAACAGGCCGAAATTGCCAGATAAGGATTGGTATCTGAGCCTACTATCCTGGTTTCTAAGCGCGAAGCCTTTTGGCTTCCAGGCAAGGCCCGTAAAGCCGTTGTACGGTTATCAATGCCCCAGGTAACTGTAGTTGGGGCCCAGGCACCTTCAACTAAGCGCTTGTAACTATTAATGGTTGGGGCAATCATAGGTAAAATGTGTGGCAGGCAATGAAGTTGACCCGCAATATAGCTTTTCATGATTTCGCTCATCTTGTACGGATCTTTTTCATCGTAAAAAAGATTATTCTTGCTGCTGCTGTCCCACAAACTTTGGTGAACATGCCCACTGCAGCCAGGCAGGTTCTCGTTTATTTTGGCCATAAATGTGGCCAGTATGCCATGTTTGTAGGCAATTTCTTTTACGGCCGTTTTAAATAATATGGCCTGATCGGCAGCTTGAAGGGCAGGAGCATATTTGATGGCCGCCTCGTAAACCCCCGGACCGGTTTCGGTATGTAAACCTTCTATGGGGATATCGAATTTGGTGAGCAGTTCGAACAGATCGCTCATAAATTCATTTTTATAGGTGCTCCTTAAAATCGAATAGCCAAACATACCCGGGCTTAGCGGTTTTAAGTTGGCAAAACTTTTTTCGTAAATGGTATCTGGTGTTTCAGAAAAGTTAAACCATTCGAATTCCTGTGCAAAAATTGGGGCATAGCCTGCCTGTTCACACTGGTTGATCAGCTTTTTGAGCAATTGCCTTGGGCAAACAAAATTGGCAAGGTTATCATCGTTAATAAAGTCGCCTAAAAAGAAGGGTACATCATTTTCCCAGGGAATTTTTCTGAAGGTGGTGATATCGATTTTAACCTGTGCATCGGGGTAACCGGTGTGCCATCCGGTGTATTTTCCGTTTTCGTAGGCCAGGTCGGCAGCATCCCAACCAAAAGTAACATCGCAAAAGCCTAAACGGCCTTCAATTAATGAGGCAAACTTTTCGGCAGCTACATATTTCCCTCTTAAAACGCCATCTATATCGGCAACGGCCAACTTTACTTTGCCCGAGGGGTGGTTCTTTACATAATCCAGAATTTCTTTGCTTGTACTCATTAATTTGCCTTTTTAAAAAGTTTATATAGAAGAAATATGCCCAAAACAATGCTCGAATAAATTAAACCTAATTTAAGATTATAAATCAGCATCGCGATAAAGGAAACACAAGAAATTATTAACGCAATAATGGGGAACAGAGGGTAAATTGGTGTTTTAAACGGGCGCGCCATTTCGGGCCTGCTTTTGCGGAGCACCATTACCGAAACCATGGAAATGATATACAGTGTGAGTGCCCCGAATACAGAAATAACAATAATTTCTGCGGTTTTACCTGATAAAAGGGCTACAATTCCGATAACCATATTGCCAATTAAAGCATTTGCCGGTGTTTGAAATTTCGGCGATATTTTACCCAATATGGCAGGGATACTTTTTACCCTTCCCATCTCGTAGGTAGAGCGGCCGGCAGCCAATACCAGCCCATGGAAAGAGGCCACTAAGCCAAACAAGCCTACAGTAATCAGTAAATGATACATTAAATTGTTATCTCCGGTAATCATCGAAAGGGCCAGCGGCAGGGGAGAATCGGATGTTTCGCCTAACTTTCCATTTTTATAAACAATGGCTTCCCAGCCTCCAATACCAATTGTTGAAATGAAAACCAGTACACATAACACCACTAAAGTAAATATGCCCCAACCAAAACCTTTGCTAATATCGCGCTGAGGGTTTTTGGTTTCTTCGGCCACATTGGCTACGCCTTCAATCCCCAGGAAAAACCAGATGGCAAAGGGGATGGCCGCAAATACACCGCTCCAGCCGTTGGGAAAATTATTGTGCACCAGGTTTTCTGTCTGAAATTTCGGCAGCGTAATGCCCGAGAAAAGCAGCAGTTCGGCCACGGCCAAAATGGTTATAACAACTTCAAACGATGCTGCAGCTTTTACACCATATACATTTAAGGCCGTAAAAATAAAATAAACGGCAATGGCGCTGGTAAGAATGGGCACCTGAGGGAAAAAAGCATTAAAATAAGCGCCTATAGCGAAAGCAATGGCAGGGGGCGCAAATATAAACTCTACCATTTGTGCAATGCCTGCAATAAAACCCATGTTTTGGCCCAAAGCTGTATTGGCATAATCGAAAACGCCACCGGCCTTGGGTATGGCACAGGCCAGTTCGGCATAACTGAAGCTAAAGGTAATATACATGGCCATGATGGCAACAGTTGCAATGGCCATGCCCAAGGTACCACCTTTTTCCAGCCCTAAATTCCAGCCGAAATACATTCCTGAAATTACGTACCCAACACCTAGTCCCCATAACATAAATGGAGTAAGGGTTTTCTTTAAGCCATTCGTATCTGCCATACTAAGATTTTATCATTAAGTAAAATAGACCAATAATCAATCTGCTCGGAAATTATAATCTACTCGGTATCGGCCGTTTAAATTAGTGATTTTTTTTATGCTTATCTTAAATTAATCAAGTAGTTAGAAGCATAAAATGCAGTTAAAGAAATATTGTTAATTTGAATGATAGCTGTTGGTATTTAAATTACCGTAAGGGGAGGATTGGAATTAATAAACTCGTATTTTTTAAAAAAGGCCTTTTAGGCAAATGGCTGTTTTGGTATCTTGCGTTACCAAACATTATTTTATGCTAGAAAACGCACTCAAGCCATCCGATAATTTTAAAAAGATGGCTGCAAAGTCGGTACAGGCTATTGGCTTGTTTATCGCAACCTACACTATTCTTGTCATTTTCACCACAATATTAACGGCAACATGTTGTTACCTAGGGATTAAGCTCATGGAGTATGTGCATTCAACTATCACCTTTATTTTTGGTATTGGATTAATCGGTTTTGGTTTTATGATCCTGTTTTTCCTGATCAAATTTGTTTTTAAAAGCAATAAGGTAGATAGGTCACATCTATTGGAGATTACTAGGGATAGTCAACCTGGTATCTTTAAAATAATCGATGAAATTGTTTCAACGGTAAAGACTGACTTCCCCAAAAAAGTTTACTTATCCAGCGAGGTGAATGCTTCTGTTTTTTACGATTCGAACTTTTGGAGCATGTTTTTTCCGGTACGTAAGAATCTTACGATTGGATTCGGACTTATCAATACCACAACAGCTAATGAACTGCGGGCCATATTGGCCCATGAATTTGGCCATTTCTCGCAAAGGAGTATGAAAGTTGGTATTTATGTTTACCAGTTTAACAAAGTGATACACGACATGCTTTACGATAATGAAAGCTATGATAAAGTAACCCGTGGCATCGCCGGTGCCAGCTCGTACATTGGGATTTTTGTTCTGGTTTCGGATAAGATAATTGGCCTTATGCAGCAGATACTGGTGCGGGTATACCAGATTTTAAGTGCCAGTTATAGCAAGCTTTCGCACGAAATGGAATTCCATGCAGATGCCGTTGCTGCGGTAACCGTTGGTTCCAAACCCCTTGTTGATTCGTTGTTGCGCATGCAGCTGGCAAGCCACGCTATAGATGTGGTTTGTAGTTATTATGAAAGAAAAATTGATGATTGTGTTACCGCGGAAAATATTTTTCCAAACCAGATTTTGGTGATGGATTTTTTAGCCAAAAGAAATAAAATGCCTTTCGAAAACGGATTTCCGCAGGTAAGTATTGGTTATTACAACCGATTCAATAAATCAAAAATATCATTTAGCAACCAATATACCTCTCATCCTGAAACCGAAGAACGGATTGACAGGCTAAACCAGCTGGGTGTAGCAGTTATTGAGCCGCATGATGGTAGGGCGATTAGTCTTCTTATTGATCAGGAAAAGATAGCTGAAAAACTGACTGCCCAGATATTTCAAAATGCGGTTTACCAAGAAAAACCAATTGTACAGGATTTAAGCAGTTTTGAGGCGGATTTTTTGAAAGAAAATGACCAGAATTCCTATCCTCAGGTTTTTAATGGCTATTTTGATTATAGAAATCCATATAGTCAGTTCAAACCTGATGTTTTTGAGCAGCCCACCATTTCTTCTGAATTAAGCGTTGAGGCATTTTTTGATGATAGCAACTTAAGTGTGATGTATGAACTCAATGCCCTAGAATCAGATCTGGCTACTATTGAGCATATAGATTCGCAGGTAATCAACGTTAAAACATTTAACTACGATGGTAAAAAATATTCGCTGGCCGATTGCAGGGCAATGATCGACTATCTGAAGGCCGAAATAAACACTAAGAATGAAGAATTGGCCAAGCTCGACAATAAGATTTTTGAATATTTTAGGTTTTTATCTGAAGAAAATCAATCGGGCCCAATCTATAAGGCACTCGCGATAAAATATAAACAGGTAATTGAAGAATTTTCTGTGCAGCAAATTGTTTATGCTGATCTGGCAAATGCAACCAGATTTATGCACACATCGGCATCAAAAGAAGTAATTAAGCGAAAGATGGTTGTGGTTAAAAATGAGGAAAAAAAATTTAAGGATCAGCTAGCAGATATACTACAGAATGAAGATTATACAGATTTAATCAGTGCAGAATTCAAGCTAAAACTTGAAGATTACCTGAAGTACAATTATAAATATTTCGGGGCTGATCTTTACTTTGACGAAGAACTAAAAGAACTCTTTTTCGCCATGAACTGCTTTGCCGGTATTATTTCTGAAAGACATTTTCTGGCCAAGAAAGAACTTCTATCATTTAATGCAACATTGGCTAACCCGGTATTTAGCTAGATAAATGGGGCTGTATCACAATTGAAGAAAGTCGGCTTGAGACTCACGATGAAAAATCGGGGCAGGTAGTTGAAGGACTTATTCATGCTGATACAGCCGCTAAATTTTATTCTGAACCGCGGTTTTTATTCACTATCTGGCTGTCTCTTGTGTTCTTCTGCACCGTTATGGCACCAAAAAGAGAGAGTAGAAAAGCAAAAGCATAAAAACCTTTTTCACTTGGTAAAAGTGTGGCATTCCACAAACCGATTACCAGTAAAGTAATGGTTAGCAGTGTAGAAAACCAGCTTAAACCATAATAAATTTCAGTTACCGGAATACCTTCCAGTTTATCGCGTACAGCTTTTTGTAAGGAGATTACCGCAAAGAGGCCAAACATCAGTACGGTAAAATAGTATCCTTTTTCGTTGAGGAGCATATCAGAACGCCACAGGCCTACAATAAAGCCGATCATTCCAATGCCCAATGCAATCCAGGCCGCAGCCACAAATGCATTTGATGGTTTTTGATTCATTAGTTTAGAGTTTAATTTAATTCATTAGAAAACGTTAAAGCTTTGCAAAAGGTATATGAGCTTAAAGATATAAATGATACGGTAGGTTTACATATTCTGGCCAAACAATAGCACCGAAAAATTTATTATAGCTAAAAACTTTATATTAGTAATATGCAAACATTGCTTACCGCTGCCCAAATGCGTAGCGCAGATCAGTTTACCATAGCCAATAAACCCATTGCATCTATCGATTTGATGGAAAAGGCTGCCCGTGCTTTTGTGCAGTGTTTTTTAAAAGATGAATTCGATACCAATAAAAGCATTGCTATTTTTTGTGGAAAAGGCAATAATGGCGGCGATGGACTGGCCATTGCCCATCTCTTGTTGGCCAATGGATACGATAACATTAAGGTTTATATCGTTAATTTTGGTGATAAACAAAGCAGTGATTTTGCCATAAACCTGCAGCGTTTAGACGAATCGCGCTGTAAAAAGGCTGTAATCGATAAGCCGGTTAATTTAAAAAATATTAAGCCAGATTTAATTATAGATGCCATTTTAGGCTCGGGCTTAAATAAACCCCTGACCGGTGATTATGCCGAACTGGCTTTATACATCAATAGATTAAATAAAAAAGTATACGCTGTAGATGTACCTACGGGTTTCTTTGCAGAGGGTAGCTTAACCAAAAATTATAATGGAGTAAGGGCTTATAAAACCATTTGTTTTCAGCGGCCAAAAATTAACTTTTTCTTTCCCGAATCTATTGAAGCTACTGAAAAGTTTGAGGTAGTGGACATTGAGCTCGACGAAAAATTTATTCAGGCGCAGGAGACAGATTTTTACTTTAGCGAAGAAAGTGATATCCGCAGGATTTTAAATATACGGAAGTTATTTAGCCATAAGGGAACCTATGGGCATGCCTTAATTATCGCCGGAAATACAAATACCATGGGGGCAGCCCTGCTTGCATCAATGGCCTGCCTGCACACAGGCGCTGGTCTGGTTTCTGCCTGCATCCATCAAGGTGGGTTAACCGCATTAAATACAGCCCTGCCTGAGGTTATGGCACTAACACGGGATGAATATACCAGAATTGAAAATCCCTCAAAATATCAGGCTATCGCAATAGGTCCGGGATTGGGCATCAGCTCAGAAAATGAAAGGTTATTGGAAAGTCTGATTATGGTTAATAAAGCATTGATCATTGATGCAGACGCCCTGAATATCCTATCAGAAAGGCCCGATCTGATTGAAAAACTTGCCAAAAACACTATCCTAACCCCGCATGTTAAAGAGTTTGATAGGCTGTTCGGTGAGCATGATAATTGGTGGGATAGGGTACAAACAGCAAAAAAATATGCGCAAAAGCTTCAGATTGTGGTTGTACTTAAAAACCAATATACTTTTGTATGCCTGCCTAACGGAAAAGTAATGATCAACCCAACAGGTAACCCGGCAATGGCCCAAGGAGGCATGGGCGATGCTTTAACGGGGGTTATTTCTGGCTTGGTAGCACAAAAATACAGCTCAGCTGATGCAGCCGTGGCAGCTTGTTTTATCCATGGAAAAACCGGCGACGACTTATCGGACCAAAATTATGTGGTTACGGCATCACAGGTGGCTACAGGTATTTCTAAAGAAATAAAGGCATTGCTTTAATAATTCGGAAAACACTGCGGCGCCAACAGATGTGAATAAATTAAACTAATCTTTTAGTGGATTGTTTTTCGTCAGTAGATAATATTATTTAATTTAAGGCTGAAAACGGAAACTTAAAAGAAAAACTAAATTATGGCACAGAAAGAATACACGCTGAATGAACTCATTCAGGAATCTGCAGAAAATCCACAGGAAAACGATTTTTTTGAACTGGAAAAACCTGCTTTACTGGAGGTGAATCTCAAAAACCAAAAAATCCTGGCTAAGGCAGGTTCAATGGTAGCCTACATCGGGAATATCGATTTTAAACGGGAAGGTTTGTTGAGCAAAGGTTTAGGTGGATTGCTCAAGAAAGCCATATCAGGCGAGGGTACATCACTTATGCATGCGGCCGGAAGCGGGAAGTTATACCTGGCTGATGAGGGAAAGAAGGTGAAGATCATTAAACTGCAAAATGAATCGGTTTTTGTAAATGGAAACGATGTATTGGCTTTGGAAGAAAATATTAAAAATGAAATTAAGATGCTGAAAAGCATTGCTGGAATGATGAGTGGCGGCCTGTTTCAGGTAAAACTATCTGGCAGCGGCTACATTGCCATTACCACGCACGGAGAACCGATTTTGTTGAGGGTTACGGCCAACCAACCTGTATATACCGATCCTAATGCTACCGTAGCCTGGTCAGAAAACCTATCTCCCAATATTAAAACAAATTTAACTTTTGGTTCTTTTATCGGAAGGGGAAGCGGTGAATCTTTTCAGCTCGAGTTTTTTGGCGAAGGCTGGGTTTTGGTACAACCTTATGAAGAGGTGAAATATGCTGCGAAATCTTAAATGATGTTTTGGTTTATGGAGAGGCGAACCACGGTACCAGTGAATGCGCAGGTCAGTCATGCTGATCCGATTCTATCCGATTTATTTCAGCATCGTTATTGCATTTTTAAGGCCCTGATCCCGATGTTAATCAGGACATAGTGACGACTCATGGGTACAAAACAAAAATCCCGGCATTGATAAAATGCCGGGATTTAATGTATCTACTAATTTTTTATCTATTATACACCGCCCATTACGGTTAATTTCTCCATTGTTGGGTTAATACTTCCGCCAGTAGGTTCTAAGGTTACCGCAAATGCCTGTGCTTCTTGAATGGTCTGCATTTTAACCAAAGCCTCGTTAGAAGTCGAATCTGTTTTTCCGAAAACACCTAAACTTACCGGCTTGCCATTTACTAAGGCCCATAATTGGTACTCATGTGCTGCATCTGTTTTCGGCAGATCCATGGCAACATAGTTAATGAGTACGCTCTTATCTTTTTTGTTCCAGTATACTTTCATTTTAGAAGCTGGGCTAAAGGCCTGTCCTTCCATTCTAATGGTTGCCCACTCTTTGCTATCGGCCATGGCTGCCATATTGCCCAAGCCTTGGTTCTCAAACTCCAGTTTGCTCACTATTCCGGCAAACTTTTGTTTATCAAGGTTTAAACTGGCAATTTGGTCGTGCGCTGCATTCAGTTTATTATAAGTAATAAACAAAGCAGCTGTACTTACAACCAGTAAAGCTATACAAGCAACCAATGCGTAACGCAAAGTTCTCACTTTGGCATCGCTACCATCTAAACGTATAATTTTGGGTTCTTCAGTATAAATTGGCTCGGGTTTAATGTCCACTACCTCTTCTACTTCACTTAAGCCCAATTTTTCAAATAATCTTGTTTCTACATCTGCAGATGGTTCTACAGCATTTTGCATTGCATATTGCTCCATAGCTTGCTCAATGGCTGCTATTTCATCTCTAACCTCAGGGTTTTGAGATGCCATTTCCTCAACCTGCAGCGTTTCCTCTGGTGATAAATCACCTAAAACGTACAGCTCAAGTACTCCAGATTCGATATATGCTTTTAAATTTTCCACGCTCAATTAAAATTCCTTCTCAATTCAATAATAGCCAGCCGGATGCGGGTTTTCACCGTACCTAATGGCAGATCTAACTTTTCAGCGGCTTCTACATGCGTAAAGCCTTTGTAATAAACTAAATCAAGAACGGCTTGTAAATCTGGTTTAAGGTTCTCTACAAGTTGCTTAACACCAAGAACATCCGGATTAAATGTAACCTTGTTTTGTTCATCAACGAAACTTACGTTATTTTCAATATCTTGGTTTTTGAGAGAATTCTTAAAATCTTTAGATCGGAGCTTATCAATTGATAAATTGCGGGCAATATTCATCATCCAGGTAAACAAACGTCCTTTCGTATTATCGTAATGTTCTGCTGACTGCCAAATTTTTACGAAGGTTTCCTGCAGCACATCTTCAGCAAGTTCGGTATGGGTAATAATGCGTGAAATAACCCCGTACAGCGCCGAAGAATACATACTGTACAGTGTTTTTAGTACCGCAGCATCTTTCGATTGCAGTGCTAGAACAAGTTCAGGCTCGGTTAGGGTTAATTTTTTTAATGCAGTCACGTGGTTACTAAGTTACAATACAGAACATAAAAAGCAAAAAAATGTTTTAGAAAATCACTCTGTTTTGGAGTAAGGTTTTTTAAACATTTTTAATTTTTGCCAAACCGCCCGGCTTAGGCAATTCCATCTATCGGGAAAAGATGTTTTTCTGCATGGTAAGATGAACGTACCAATGGGCCACTTTCTACATATTTTAACCCTTTGGCCAAGCCAACTTCTTTGTACATGGCAAAAGTATCGGGGTGTATCCAATCTACTACAGGGTGGTGGTTGCGTGTAGGCTGTAAGTATTGGCCCAAGGTTAGGATATGAACGCCATTGGCCACTAAATCGTCCATGGCTTCAAAAATATCTTCTTCGGTTTCACCCAATCCAAGCATAATACCTGTTTTGGTGCGTAATCCAAATTCAGAAATTCTTTTCAAAGCTTCTAAACTTCTATCGTATTTAGCCTGTATGCGCACTTGGCGGGTTAAACGCTTAACCGTTTCCATATTGTGCGAAACCACTTCTGGTCTTTCAGCTAAAACGCGGTATAAATTATCCCATTGGCCTTTAAAATCGGGAATCAATGTTTCTAAGGTTGTGATAGGACTTTCTCTGCGGATGGCCTGTAAGGTTTCGGCCCAGATAATTGATCCGCCATCTTTTAAGTCATCACGGTCTACCGAGGTAATTACGCAGTGTTTAACGCCCATTAGCTTTACCGAGTTGGCAACGCGGTTGGGTTCATCAACATCAACAGCCAATGGCCTGCCTGTAGCTACAGCACAGAAAGAGCAGCTGCGGGTACAGATGTTGCCTAAAATCATGAAGGTGGCTGTTCCGGCACCCCAACATTCGCCCATGTTCGGGCAATTACCGCTTTCGCAGATGGTATGGAGCTTATGCGTGTCTACTAAACTGCGAACTTGGGCATATTCTTTGCCAACAGGTAATTTTACACGTAACCAATCGGGTTTACGTTTAACTTCAGTTACAGCAGGTACTACCGGTAAATCAATCATGCTACAAAGTTAATGAATAGGATTGAAATGTTGCAATGTTGAAATGTTTGAGGGTTGTAATAATTGGGAAGGTTAATTTTTTAAATCGGTTAATCGGCGGCTTGCAGAGTCTTCTCTGGACAATAGCTAGGCCAACTTCGGAAGTATTTTGCACTAAAATAACCTATTTAAACCCTATTGAAGCGGCAGCTCCCGGTTTTTCAACCGGGACTACAGCGAAAAGAGGGACTGCTGTAACCGATAAGCACTACAGCACCTTTCCAAATAACAATCTAGCAAGGAAACAATAACTATGATACAATGCAGCAATATATTATATATTATAAGCATGCTGCCCGGCAGATAAATGTTAGCTAAAAATCATAAGCCAAACATTGCAACTTTAAACGTTCTAACTTTCTAACTAAATCTTACATTTGCAATATGAATACTGGCTTACAGCTTTATAATACGCTTTCACGTAAAAAAGAACTTTTTCAACCCCTAAATGCACCCAATGTTGGGATGTATGTTTGCGGACCTACTGTTTACAGCGATGTGCACCTGGGCAATTGCCGTACATTTATATCTTTCGATTTAATTTTCAGGTACCTTAAATATGCCGGTTTTAAAGTGCGCTATGTGCGGAACATTACCGATGCAGGGCATTTGGAAGGAGATAGGGATGAAGGAGATGATAAATTTGCAAAACGCGCAAAATTAGAGCAGTTGGAGCCCATGGAAATTGTACAGAAGTATACTTTGGGTTTCCACGATGTAATGCGCATGTTTAATACCTTGCCACCAAGTATCGAACCTACGGCTACCGGTCATATCATCGAGCAGATAGAAATGATCAAAATTATAATAGCCAATGGTTATGGATATGAAATAGATGGCAACGTATATTTCGATGTAGAAAAATACAGCAAGGAATATAATTATACCATATTAACCAACCGCAATTTGGAAGACATGCTGAACAATACCCGCGAACTGGGTGGGCAGGATGAGAAGCGCGGAAGGCTCGATTTTGCTTTGTGGATAAAGGCCAAGCCAGAAACCCTAATGCAATGGCAATCGCCATGGGGAATGGGTTTCCCAGGCTGGCACATTGAATGTTCGGCAATGAGTGCCAAATATTTAGGTGCTGAATTTGATATTCATGGTGGTGGAATGGATTTGGCCGCCACACACCATACTAATGAAATTGCACAATCTGAAGCTTGCAGCCATAAACAACCTGCGCGTTACTGGATGCACACCAATATGCTAACGGTTAACGGAACGCGGATGTCGAAATCGGCAGGCAATGGTTTTTTACCTTTGGAGTTATTTACCGGCGATCACCCTCTGCTTAAAAAAGGTTATAGCCCGATGACGGTTAAATTTTTTATGCTGCAGGCGCACTACCGCAGTACTTTAGATTTCTCCAATGATGCGCTCGACGCTTCGGAAAAAGGATTTCGCCGTTTAATGGCTGCTATTAATCTTTTGGATAAACTATCGGTATCAGGTCAGAATGATTTTGATATCGATGCGTTGAAAGAGAAATGCATTACTGCAATGAATGATGATTTTAATAGTCCGATTTTAATTGCAGAGCTGTTTGAAGCCGTAAGGATTATCAACACCGTTTACGATGGTAAGGGAAAAATATCTGCCGAAGCCTTGGAGAAACTGAAAGTGTTGATCCACGATTTTGTATTTGGAATTTTGGGACTGAAGGATGAAGATGCCGGCAGCAATGATTTAAATGGGGTACTGGAAATGGTGATTAACCTCAGAACTGAAGCCAAAGCCAATAAAGATTACGCAACTTCTGACCGTATCCGCATCGGTTTACAGGAATTGGGTATTCAGCTTAAAGACGGCAAAGAAGGAACAACCTGGAGTAAGGCGTAGTGTTGCAACTTGGAGCTTAGCTTTAATTTGCTATTTCTCTTTTGAACGGACAGTGGATAAGTAGATTACGCAGAAATTAATGCTTTGCGTTTTGAAAGTTTGTAGAAATCCGTCGCCTTTGAAGGGGGCAGGGGGATGAGTTGATTGCTGAGATATAATTTTTTTGCATTATAACTGTCTGCCAAAATCTTTCCCCCTTCGAAAGGGGCAGGGGGATGAAATGATAGCTATTAATACTATGGATAACAACCATTATAACCGAAAATTAAAACCCTTTGCCAGGGCTCATAGAAATGATAGTACCAAGGCGGAGATCAGATTGTGGTGTGAGTTGTTGCGAAATAAAAAAATGCTGGGTTATCCCTTTTTAAGACAGCGGCCAATTGAGCATTACATTGTTGATTTCTTCTCGAAGGATTTGAAATTAATAATTGAGGTTGATGGACTTACGCATGATTGGGATGGACAATTTGAGAAAGATAAAGCACGGGAGCTGGTTTTGACCAGATTGGGTTTTCATATCTTACGCTTCAATGATGATGAGGTAATGCAAGATATTGAAAATGTGAATAGGACGATTCAAAATTACATTGAAGAGTGGGAAAAGGAGCATCCTGGGAAGAGATAATTTAAGTGGCTGCCTCATCCCCCTTGCCCCCTTCAAAGGGGGACATGTTAATCGCAAGTAAACAGATTTTTGCATTATAAATATTTACAAAAAACTGTTTCTTTTGAAATTTAGTGGCTATTGAGTAGGATGGTGGAAGTAAGCTTTTAACAATTAGTGCCTGCCAAAATGTTTCCTGCTTTGAGGAGAACAGGCGTAATGGGATTACGCAGAAATTAATGCTTTGCGTTTTGAAAATCTGCGGAAATCCGTCGCCTTTGAAGGGGCAGGGGGATGACAAAGCAAGAATTTTAGGTTTAAACAATTTTCCCTTACAATAAACTATGAATAAAAAAATTTTAATACTGCCTTTGCTTGCGCTGATCGGCCTGGAGGCCTGCCAGAATAAAACAGGGCAGCCAACCAATGAAGGAGAAGAAAAGGCAGTGCAATTATCAGCTCCTGATTTTAATGCCGACAGTGCCTATACCTATACCAAGGCCCAGGTAGATTTCGGGCCGCGTATTCCAGGTACACCTGCACACCAGAAATGTGCCGATTATCTGGTGGCCAAGCTCAAATCTTATGGTGCAGAAGTTAAAATACAGGGCGGAAAAACCACAACCTATGATGGGAAGCAATTTCAGCTGAAAAATATAATTGCAGTTTTTAATCCGGCACAAAAAAATAGGGTTTTAATCAGCGCACATTGGGATGCCAGGCCTTTTTCTGATCAGGATACCGATCCTGTAAACCATGCTAAAGCATTCGATGCTGCAAACGATGGAGCCAGTGGCGTGGCAGTAATTTTAGAAATGGCCCGCCAGATACAGCAGAAACAGCCCAATGTTGGCGTCGATTTTGTATTGTGGGACTTGGAAGACTATGGCAAGGCAAACGATGAAACTCCTGATGAAACCACTTGGTGCTTAGGTTCACAATATTGGAGCAAGCAGGCCATTGCCACAGGATACAAGGCTTTGTATGGCATTAACCTAGATATGGTAGGCGGTGGCAGCGCGCAGTTTACGCAAGATGAAATTTCACGTCAATCGGCGCCCGATGTAGTTAATAAGGTATGGGATATTGGTGCTGAGATTGGTTACGCCTCGTATTTTACCAAAATTCCGAGCGGCAGATTGGTTGATGATCATTTTTGGATGAACAAAGCTGGCGTTCCGTCTATCGATATTATCCATTACAATGATAACAGTGGCTTTTACATCAACTGGCATACCCAGCTCGATAATTTGGCAAATATTGATAAAAATACCTTAAAAGCTACCGGACAAACTGTTCTGGAAACCATTTACAGGGAAAAGTAATTTGATAATGTGCAATTGTTGATTACTTTTAAAACCATACATTAAAGAAAATTTTATATTCGCCAAACCATATATTTTAAAATACTAATGAAACAATTATTTTCAACTGCCATAGCTTCACTTTTGGCCATAAGCGCATTTGCGCAAAAAAGTGACGGAACAACCAAATCTTTAATAAATGCTGAAAAGGATTTTGCTAAATCGCTAGCTAAAAATGGAGATAAAGAAGCTTATTTAGAATATTCATCGGCAAATACTTTAGTGTTCAGGCCAAATCCGGTTAACGCTAAAACTTTTTATACAGGTAAAGAAAATAAGGAGAATGAGGTTTCTTGGACACCTAACCTGGCCAAGGTTTCGCGCAGTGGAGATTTAGGTTTTAGCACTGGGCCCTACGAGATTGGAGCAACCGATAAAAAATACGGACAGTACCTGTCCATCTGGAAATCGGAAAACGGCAAATGGAAACTGGCCATCGATTTAGGAACGGAAAGCAACAAGCCATTGGCTAAAGTTACCCCGCAATTTGTTGAACCTAAAGACCATGTGGCCCCAAAATTCTTAAACGAAAAAGAAATCAAGGCTGGCAGGGAAATTATTTTAACTACCGAAAAAACTTTAAATACACTTTTAAAAACGCACGGTATTGCTGCATTTGGTGGCTTTTTAACCAACGATGCACGTTTACTTTTCCCAGGCAATGAAGCCATTGATGGAAAAGGAAAAATTATTTCATTCTATAATGGGATGATCAGTAAAATAAACCTGAAAACAACAGGCGTAGATAAGGCAATCGGCAGCGATTTAGCCTATACCTATGGCGTAGCTACTATTGATTACAAAGCCGATCTGCGCGAAAGTTTTAACTATGTTTTTGTATATGAAAAAGCTGCTGATGCCAGCTGGAACTTAATTGTTCAGGCATTTGTACCTGCTGAAAGATAGAACAACAAAATGTGAATTAAAGAGGGCTCTCCATAAAAAGAAAGCCCTTTTTTTATTTAGTTTTTGCACGCTCTATACTGATTGTTACCAATAAAATTGTTCATTTTACGTTTACAGTTCATGCATAAAAAATTACTTCTATCCGCTACTCTTATTTTACTGTTCTTAAATGTTTCTGCCCAGAAAAAGAAATTCGATATACAGGGCAAGGCTGGGGCACGCGGCATTATGCCCGAAAATACCATCGAAGGCATGTTAAAAGCACTTGATTTAGGTGTAACTACCCTAGAAATGGATGCCGTGATTTCTAAAGATAAAATGGTTGTACTCTCGCAAGAACCCTATTTTAATAACGAAATTTCTTTATTGCCCAACGGGAAACAGATTACGCTGAAAGACCAGAAAAAGTATAACATCTATAAAATGGACTACGAAGATGTTAAAAAGTTCGATGTTGGCAGCAAAGTTCACGACCGTTTTCCCGGACAGATGAAATTTAAAGCCTATAAACCCTTACTTTCTGAAACGATAGATGCCGTTGAAGCTTATGTAAAAGAGCATAAACTGGCCAAACCGGTTTACAGTATCGAAACCAAAACCATTAAAAATGGCGATAATGAATTCCACCCAGAACCAGCTGAATTTGTGGATCTGATTATGGAGGTGATCAATTCGAAAAAATTGGGAAAGCGGGTGATTATCGAATCGTTTGATATGCGTACACTTCAATACTTGCACGAAAAATACCCGAAGATACAAACTTCGCTATTGATTGATGAAAAGGAACCTTTTGAAGATTATATTGATAAACTAGGATTTAAACCTACCATTTACAGTCCATATTCGGTATTGGTTGGCAAAGGTTTGGTAGATCGTTGCCACGCTATGGGTATTAAAATCATCCCGTGGACTGTAAATACGGTTAAAGAACTTAAATATTTTATGGATTTAGGCGTAGACGGCGTAATAACCGATTTTCCGAATATTATGGGGCAAGTGGATAAATAGCCTTTCGGTCGGTGAAACACCTTACGAAATAAAGGAGTTGGCTGGTTGGTGTGAAACAACCATTAGAAACCAAAAAAGCGCTGATTTCAGCGCTTTTTTGGTTTCTACACTTAAGCTTATGCCTAGTGGTGCGATTCAGTAGCTTCTGTATGGTGTGCTTCAGTTTTTTCGTGTGAAGTACCTTCTTCAGCATGGTGGAAAATTGGTCTTGTGAAAGCCACAAGAAGGATTAAAACAATAATCCAAGCAGTTAATGGTAATGCCCAAATGCCTTTTGTTTGCTGAACTGGTGCATGTGTATCGTGAGCTGACATATCGAATATTTTTGATTTTAAAGATTTAATGCTTTGTAATTGTGCGGTAAAGATAACAACAAAATTAAAATAAAAAGATTAAACTGTCGATTTGTATTGGCGAAAGTACAGGACCAAAAGCCGTAAGCTTTTTAGCCCTGTAAATCATAAATCATGCTCTTGGTACTGTTCATTTTATTTTTGCTGCGGTTCTGATGCTCAGTCAAAACACTTTGCTCATCCTGTACGGCATTAAACAGATCAGCCACGATTACAAATCCCGACTAGCTCAAGGTTAGCAGAATTTTGCTTAATACGATCGTCATGCTGAACTTGTTTCAGCATTTTTACTGCTAACTAAATACTGCTAGGGTTCCTAGCTAATGGCTACAATAAATCTTTAATGATTTTTTCGATAGATAGACCTTCGGCCTCTGCGCGGTAGTTGCGTACAATACGGTGGCGCAAAATAGGCTCAGCAACCGCTTTAACATCTTCGATATCCGGAGAGTATTTGCCGGTTACGGCGGCGTGGCATTTGGCGCCCAACACCAAAAACTGCGAGGCCCGCGGACCTGCACCCCAGCTGATGTATTTGTTCACCGCATCGGTAGCAAATTCAGTGTTCGGGCGGGTTTTGGCAGCCAGTTTAACAGCATATTCTAAAACATTATCCGTAATGGGAATGTCGCGTATCAATTTCTGAAAATATTGGATATCATCGGCATGGATGATCTTTTTTAGGGCAGTAGTTTTATTGCTTGTGGTGTTTTTTACAATGTTCAATTCATCTGCAAAAGCAGGGTAATTTAGTTGGATATTGAACATGAAACGGTCTAACTGGGCTTCGGGCAGGGGATACGTTCCTTCCTGCTCAATAGGGTTTTGCGTAGCCAGAACGAAAAAAGGTTTTGGTAAAATATGTGTTTGGCCAGCTGCCGTAACCGATTTTTCCTGCATGGCCTCTAACAGCGCTGCCTGGGTTTTAGGTGGGGTACGGTTAATCTCATCAGCGAGGATTATATTAGAAAAGACAGGCCCTTTTATAAATTTAAAGTGCCTGTCTTCTCCTAAAATCTCAGCGCCAATAATATCACTTGGCATCAAATCTGGTGTAAACTGGATGCGGTTAAAATCAAGATCTAAAACTGATGCTACAGTTTGTACAAGTAAAGTTTTAGCTAATCCTGGTACGCCAACCAACAAACAGTGACCGTTACTGAATATGGCGATTAAAACAGATTTTATGATGTCATCCTGTCCAACTACTACTTTGCTTATTTCGGCTTTAATGTTGTTGAATGATTGATGAAGCGCATCAACAGCTTCTACTTCGTTCTTATACTGCATTGGTATTATTTTGCGGCTGTGGTTTTAGTCCAGATTTTTAATTCATCGCAGGTATTAAATTCGTCGTCTATTTTAATGTAAGTGCTTTCACGACGTTTCTCAAACCATTCGCTTAAAGTACGATTAATTTTATCACTTTGTGCAGCATCTCTGATTTTTGGAAAATCCTGAGTAAGATTGGCTTTGTGCGGAGGTATTTTCGATTTTAGGTATAAAATGCGGTAACCTTGTTTGCCATCAGCTGCGGTAAATAAATCTGGTTTAGAAATGCCACCCACTTTCATGCTATCGATTACCAAAAACACAGATGGATCCAATTTATCAACCGGGATAAAAGTACTTCTTGCCTGAACGTTTTCGGCATTAAGCATCATACCGCCATTGTATTTGGTTTCTTTATTATCTGAATATAAGTTTGCAGCAGCAGCAAAGCTTAATTTTTTACCGATGATGTTATTATAAATACTATCGGCATGAAGTTTTAAGCGGGTTAAACTTTCTGGTGTAGTTTTAGGCATAATTAAAATGTGCCTAACGTGAACCTGCTCCCCTCTACGCTCTAAAACCTGTAAAAAGTGGAAACCATAATCTGTTTCGAATACTGGCGAAATTTCTCCGGCTTTTAATTTAAAAGCCCAGGCAGTAAATTCTTTAACCATGGTATTTCTATCAATAAAGCCATAGTCACCACCATCTGCAGCAGAACCTGGATCTTCCGAATAGGTTTTTGCCAAAACGCCCATGTCTTCGCCGCTTTTAACCCTTAACCTTAAGGCTTCAATTTTATCGCGGAATTTCTGTTTTTCTGCCCTGGTTAACTGCGGGTTTAAAATTACCTCGCCAACCTCAACCTCGGTATTAAATTCAGGGATACTATCACCTAATGATTTGAAGTATTTTTCAACTTCCATTGGGGTAACGTTGATGTTCTCTGTAATTTTTTGTTGCATTTTTTGTGCAATCAGCTCATCTTTTACCGATGGTCTGATCTCATCTTTATACTGCAGAACAGATTTGTTTAAGAACTGCTCCAAACGTTCCTGTCCACCGGCACGCTGCATGCTGTAGCGCATACGCTTGTTTACCTCATCATCTACCTGGCCGTCTTCAACCATTACCGAATCGATTTCGGCCTGTTGCTTAAGCAGTTTCTGTGTAAGGGTCTGTTGTAAAATCTTACATTTAATTTCTTCGTTGGGCGGGTTTCCCTGGTAAAGATATTGTGTGTATTGTTGGTTTAAATCAGACAGTAGGATAATATTACTTCCTACCACAGCAGCAACTTTATCTACAGTGTGCTTTTGCGCGAAACTGTTTAAAAACAGGCAAATTAAAGCGGTTGCTACTAAAAAAACTTTCTTCATTCTATTTATTATATTTTGCAAATTTAATACTTATCTACTATCAAAAAACAGGTTTAATTATAACTTGGCAAGCTTTTTAAGCTCATTTTCGTTAATCTTGGTCTGGTATTTTTGTTTAAGGCCCTTTAGCCAGTTTTCTTCTAAACTCTGTTGGTAATCGGCAATTACTTCGCCCCTAACATCATTTAATGGTTTATTGTAACGCTGTTTGTTTCTATTGTAAAAATCGTTTATGGCCTGTTCATCTTCCTGTGCCCTGTTCCATATTTTCTGTTCAGAAACATTAAACATGAGTACGCCTTCACGGTATTCGTTTAATAAAAAATCGTGGTCTTTGGCACTCGTTCCCGCTTTTTTGTGGGTTGATAGTGCCTCTTCATAATTTTTTACTTCTTCCTGGTAACCAGGGCTTCTGTCCAGCCCCATATCCCGGGCGTCCAAAACCTTAAGCTTAAAATTTATATATAAGTTTAAATAGGCCTGTAGCGTATCAAATGATGCGCTTACATTCCCATTGTGGCTTTTTTTGTATGCCCACAGAAACTCTTTGGCACTTATTGATTTACCATTCACTACAGCAACGTTTTGTGCAAACGAAATACTATAAATAAAGCTGAAAACAAATAAGCAATAAGCTTTTCTCACGCAGAGCAGTCTATAAATTTTAAGGGATAAAAGTAACAATTAGCGACGCTATTATAAGATATTTAACTAATTTTAACAGAAATTATTATCACACAAAAATACGAATGGAAAACCAGCTTACCAACAATGCGAATGCTTTACGTTTATTTTTTACCGAAGAGGTTTTTTTGGTGAAGGATGAAAGCGTAGAAATTCTGCCTTTGCGTAACGCTGAGCCTGTTTTTGTGCCCGAAAATGTTTCGTCAGTAGCTGAAAAAGAATTGAATATAACGGAAGAAGTCATACAGATTCCTGAAATTAAGCCTACCCAAACGCCAAAAGTTTATCCTCAAACTCCTGAAATTCCGCATATTGTAGCCGAACCACAGGCGCCAAAAACATTTAAATTTTTAGGTGGAAATAAAAAATCGGTGCTTATTCTGGTTAACGATGAACTGCACGATGTAAGTACCGAACAGGGCCGCGAACTGCTGAGGAAAATTGTTAAAGCGGTAGATCTGGGAACACCCGATTTCGCCATTTTAAATTATTCAAATTATAAGGGTACTGATTTTACTGAGCTTTATAATTTTTTTAAACCTGTTACCATGCTATCTTTTGGAGTAGAGATTGCACACCTGAAACTCAATCTAATCTGGCAGAATGAAATTATCGTTCATGGACCTACCAGAATAATTTTTGCGCCTAACCTGCACCACTTAGACAGCGATATTACCGCTAAGAAATTACTTTGGGGCAACCTGCAGAAAATTAAATAGCACTTATAGTGTCAATTACTTGGCATCAAGATGTCTAGCTCTATATCCTAAACTTTTACCTCTTTTAAAAAATGAAAAAACTTGTTTTTGCTACCAACAATCAACATAAAACCGACGAGATCCGTTTAGCGCTTGAAGGTAAATATGATGTGCTTAACCTGGAAGATATTGGTTGTTTTGTTGATATTCCGGAAACAGCTGATACTTTTGAAGGAAATGCCAGCTTAAAAAGTGCTTATGTGGTTGAGCATTTCAATTTAGACTGTTTTGCCGATGATAGTGGTTTGGAGGTAGAAGCACTGGATAACGAACCTGGTGTTTATTCGGCAAGGTACTCCGGAAGCCGTGATAGTTTGGAGAATATTCAGCTCGTATTGAAAAAATTGGAAGGAAAACAGAATAGAAGGGCAAGGTTTAAAACTGTTATTTCTTTAATGAAGAACGGTGAGCGGCATATTTTTGAAGGGATAATTGAGGGAACTATCAGAGAACGCTTATCGGGCTTGAAGGGCTTTGGTTACGATCCTATATTTCAGCCGGATGGTTACGATATTACCTTTGCAGAAATGGATATGGCCAAAAAAAACCAGATTAGCCATAGGGCAATTGCCTTGAAAAAGATGCTCGGGTTTTTGAAGGGATAATATATCAAGGTTTACCCGATTAGGTTTTTAATGAAGGGTTATTTAGATTGCAGTATAGAAAACTTTGAGTTTTAATAAAAGATTTCTCCATTCCGCCATGCTCCAGTCGAAATGACGGCCGCACTTATTTACATTTTAACACCAGCTTTTTTCACCTGAACAGTATCCTTTTTTACCTGAACACTGTCTTTTTTTGGTAATATAGGTTTAATGCTAAAGTTGGCGCTATCTGCTGGTTTTGTTTGCGGTAATTTCTTCTGCAGGTTTAAACTATCTTTCACTACAGTAATTTTGGGGCTAGCAGGCACTGTTGCTGCCGTTGGTTTTGTAGCCGGACTAGCCGTTTTTGCACCTGCAATTGTTTTACCCGCCGCTGTTTTTGGTTTTGCTTTGGGCTTAGCTCTTCCAGCCGAGCCAATGGCGTCTTTTTTAGATTTTGGCCGCTCTGTTGGTTTCCATGAAAAGCCTTTTAAAACATGATCCTTTGCAATTTCGTTCTCAGGATTTAACGCACCTTCCACACCTTTAATGTAAACAATATCTTCGATGGCGTTTTCCTTATCCTTAAAAATAAATTTAATCCTGCTGCTCAGTGTCTGGTTCATTTCCTTGTACACTTTGGTGCTGTCATCCTGTGTATAATAAATGCTCTCTGCATTGCCATCAACATATAGGTTTTTAAATTTCCCGTCTTTGAAAAAGCCGGTCATCAGCCTTCCTTTTATCTGGTTGAACCTTAATGAATCTTTTGGTGTATTTACCAAAAAAGCATTTCTAAAAGCCTGTAAATTATTCAGCTTTTTATTCTTGAACTGCACAAAAATGGTATCGCCAACCTGCTGCGAACCTTCCGACCAGATGATGGGATTACTATAACAACGCAAGGTAGAATCGGCGCTGGTGTAAAAAAGACTATCGGTTTTTGCCTGGATATTGGTTTTGAAAATCTTAACTCCATGGTATGCTTTAATAATACGGGCCTGAACGGTATCTGCAGGGTTAAATTTAGTCGTATCGTTTTTCAAAGCACCAGGTTTTAAAGTACCTAAAGTTTTGGTTAAACTGTCCTTAATTCCAGGTTTTAGCACCTTTTTTGTCAGGCTATCTACTTTTATTTTCGAAGCATCTTTTATAATTGCAACAGGGTTGCCTGTTAGCTTTTTTGTTAAGCTATCCGTTTTAAGTTTCGGTAGGTTCTTAATAATAGAATCGGCCTTGTTCTTCAATACGTTGCCCTTTTGTAAGCTATCCGGAACAGCGAGGGGCAAACCTTTCCCAACCGAATCTACCTTTAATTTCAAGCTGTCGATATTATTGTCTTTAAGGAGATCAGCAGCATCGGCTTCGCCTTTATCCTTTTTGTTTTTATCTGCTTTTGTCTTTTTTGCCGAGCTACGTTTATTTCTTTCTTCTTTAGGGCTGGTTGGCACATCCGGTTTTACCTTTGGTTCTGCAGTACCCTTTTTTTCTCCTGTTTCTTCATCATCTTCGCCCACTTGGTTATCGGCCTTTATTGAAATTTTAGGGATCAGCTTTAACGTTTTCTGCAGCACCATCTGTGTTTCCAGCGTATCGGCGCCCATCCATAAGCTATCAGGCCTTTTTTTACCTTTTACCAATATCGAATCTTCCGTTCCGATGCCTAAATAAGCATTGCGGGTAACCAGTGTTCTTTGATCTGCTTTATAGTAATAGCCCAAATCGCCAAACATTTTCATTTTATCTTTCGTATCAGAAAAAATGATGTTTTTAACCGCTTTGCCGTAGCCAATTTTTCCGAAATAATATAAACTATCGCCTTTTAATGATCGTGTGCCCTGGGTATAAAGGTTTTTCTTTCCAAAATAGGCATCCTCGGTCATGGTATTATAAGCGCCATTCTCGGTATAAAGATTATCGTCTTTACCTTTAATATTGGTAGGACCATAAAAGTAGGTCCACTTGGTTTGGGTGTTGTAACGTAAAGTATCCGATTTAATGTTAACCTGCGGGGTAACCACCACCACATCATACCTGAAATACGAATCGTTGCTGGTGCTAAAATAATAGCCGTTTTTACTGGTGAGGGTTACTTCTTTATTTACAATTTTACCGCCACTGGTATAGGTTCCTATTTTGCTCAGTGTATTGTAATCTAAAATATTTGTGGTTAAAATCGATGTAGGATCGATCATTTTCACATTTCCGGTTAAATGCGCATGTTTTTTATTACCGTCATATTCCAGTTGGTCGGAGTAAATATCGGTGGTAAGCTGGTGGATATGTACGTTTTTAAAAGCTTCGAAATAGTTGCGCTCGCTGTAAAAAACGGCACTGTCGCAAGTTAAAGTTGCGTTATCTTGTTGAAAAACGGGGTTTCTTAAATAGCTGACTTTATTTTTAACATCGCCGGTTATTTTTGAAAATGAAACGATTTCAATTTTCGAAGCTGGTTGCTGGCCGAATAAAAATACCGGACTGATTAAAAGAAATAAAAAGACAAATAGTTTTTGCACACTACAAAGTTAGTTTTTTGTTCCGAACGTTCGGAATACCAGTTAAAATTAAATATTTTTGATGGATGTTACCCCTCCAGAAGTTTCGCGATTTTATTGAACAAGAACAGCTGTTTACTCAGGGTAACCGCATTCTTTTGGCCGTAAGCGGCGGTAAAGATTCGGTACTGATGTTGCATTTATTTAAGGCAATAGGCGTAAATATTGGTGTGGCACATTGTAATTTCAATTTAAGGGCCGATGAAGCCCAGCGGGATGAAGCTTTTGTTAGCCTTTTGGCCGGTAATTTGGAAGTTCCTTTCTACGTAACGCATTTCGACACAAAAAAATATGCTGCCGAAAATAAAATTTCTACGCAGATGGCCGCACGCGAACTGCGCTATAACTGGTTTGAAGAAGTAAGAAGCAGCGCCGGTTACGATTATATTGCCCTGGCGCAGCACCAGAACGATGCCGTTGAAACAGTTTTGATTAACCTTGCCCGCGGTACCGGAATTAGTGGCTTGCATGGTATTTTACCCAAACGCGATAAGCTGATCAGGCCGCTACTGTTTTTGGATAGGCAGCAGATCAACGAAATTGTTGAGGACAAGGGGATTGATTTTGTAGAAGACAGTTCCAATCTGAGCACCCATTACACCCGTAATAAATTAAGGCTACAGGTAATTCCACATTTGCAGGAGATAAACCCCAACCTCGAAAAAACATTCGCCGAAAATATAAGCCGCTTTGCTGAGATCGAAACTTTTTTGAATCTGCAGGTTGAAAAACTGGCGGCTAAAATCTTTAATAGGCGAACAGATGGCGTTTATATTGCTTTAGCAGAAATTGCCAAACTGAACCCGCAAAAATTATTGCTGTACGAACTGTTAAAGCCTTTTGGCTTTGGCGAAAATGTAGTACAGGAAATTTTGGATAGCCTAAAAGCATTAAGCGGCACCCATTTTTTCAGTGCCACGCATCAGGCCATTATCAATAGGCAGGATCTGGTTATTGTAGCGAAGAATATTGCTGTAGTAGCCAATCAGTTTATCCATCCGGCTACCGAAAATATTGTTTTTGCCAACGATGAAATCACCATGTCCTTTACCGATGAGCTGAAATTTGAAATTAACCCGAACAAGGCTTTTGTAAATGCAGATAAGCTGATTTTCCCTATGGTTTTGCGAAAATGGCAAAATGGCGATAAATTTATTCCATTAGGCATGCGCAACCCCAAAAAGGTAAGCGATTTTTTTATTAATGAAAAGGTCCCGTTGCATTTAAAGGCTTCAACACCCATTCTCGTTAATGGGAATGGTGAGATTGTTTGGGTTGTGGGCATGCGGCAGGATAACCGATATAAATTAACTACTGCAACCAAAAAAGTTGCTATATTCGAACTCAAAATTAAATAAGTGGAAAGCAGATACGCCTATATCGAAAAACAGTACATCGGCCGCGATTATGTCCGCATTTTTATCCGTTTAATTATGGCGGCTTTCTGTTTTGCTGCTTACGTTTACGAACGCGATCGTGACAATACACAGGATCTGTTCCTGGTTGTGGGTTTTGGGATTATTGGCGTTTCAATGTTATTGCTTTTTCTTATCCAATATAAAATTGTTGTAGACAATGGGAGTATGATATTGGATGGCTTATGGACTACCAAAAGGGTAAAAATAGACTTGAACAGTATTGTGGATGTGCGTAAAGATATCTACAGCCGTTACTTTTTTAATAACCCTGTATATAACCTCCATACCAAAGGTACCATCCGCTTTTATTCTTCGGGTAAAGATGCCGTGGTATTAACTGATAGGGATGGATTGGAATATTTTATTGGCACACAACGGCCAAATGAGCTTTTTTTGGTCATAAAAGAAGAAATGCGTAACCTGAAATAAAAACACCATATCAGTAATTCTTCACCTTCCTGCATAAAATATCTACTCAATATCTCGTCTTTTTTATTGCAATAGGCCGACACGCATTATAGATTAAAATGGGCTACATTTGCGGTAACAACAATACATTACGATGAAGATAGGAATTGTTTGCTACCCCACTTTTGGCGGTAGTGGAGTAGTTGCAACAGAACTTGGAAAGGCACTTGCTAACGAAGGGCACCAGGTTCACTTTATAACTTACAGTCAGCCGGCCAGATTGGATTTCTTCTCTGCCAACCTGTTTTATCACGAGGTTTCTGTAAGGGATTATCCGCTTTTCGATTACGCTCCATACGAATCGGCATTGGCCAGTAAACTGGTAGATGTGGTACGTTTTGAGCAGTTGGATGTACTGCATGTTCATTATGCTATTCCCCATGCTTCTGCGGCTTTTATGGCTAAGCAGATTTTGGCAAGTTACGGCATCCATATCCCTGTGGTTACTACACTGCACGGTACCGATATTACCCTGGTTGGGAAAGATCCTACCTATAAACCTGTGGTAACATTTTCTATTAACCAGAGTGATGGCGTTACTACCGTTTCGGAAGATTTAAAAGAAGATACCTATAATCATTTTGAAATTACCCAGGAGATTAAGGTAATTCCGAATTTTATTGATTTTAGCCGATTCAGTTTGCAGGCTAAAGATCACTTCAAAAAAGCAATTGCACCCAATAACGAAAGGATACTGATCCATACCAGTAATTTCAGGAAAGTGAAACGTACGGCAGATGTGATCCGGATTTTTGAAAAAGTACAGGCTGTAATTCCTTCAAAGTTACTGATGGTAGGCGATGGACCTGAACGGGTTTACGATGAGCAGCTTTGCAGATCGTTGAATATTTGCGAAAATGTACGCTTTTTAGGCAAGCAGGATGCCGTTGAGGAAATCCTCTCTGTTTCTGATCTTTTCCTGATGCCTTCAGAATCGGAGAGCTTTGGTTTAGCAGCATTAGAAGCCATGGCCTGTAAGGTTCCGGCCATTACAACCAATGCAGGAGGTTTGCCCGAGCTGAATGTTGATGGATTTTGTGGTTACATGAGCAACGTTGGCGATGTGGATGCGATGGCAGCCCATGCCATTGAAATATTAAAAGATGATGAAACACTCAAACGTTTCAAAGAAAATGCGTTTACAAGGGCGCAGGATTTTGACCTGAAAAAAATTCTTCCCATCTACATCAGTTATTATAAAGAGGTAATAGAAAAATCTTTGCAGGCTAAATATTAGTTTTAGTTTTAGCTATTGATATAAGTTTTGCAGTGTAAGCGCTGCAAAACTTTTTTGTATACAGTGAAATTTACCGGTTTTAAGTTTTGTCTGTCAACTTGTACATCTGCAATATTTAAGAAAACAAAACTTTCTCTAAATCAAATCATTATAAATCGTACCTTTGCGGCAAATGAAGAAAATAGTAGATTATAGAAAGCTGTTAAATGTAGATAAAACCGCTGAGCTTGCGGCGCTTAAGTCGGTTTATCGTACCATGATGAAAGAATGTCATCCAGATAAATTTCAGGTAGAAGAAGAGAAATTAGCAGCAGAAGCCAGGAGCAAAGAAATTATCGAAGCTTATCATTTCCTGGTTAGCATAGCACCCGAAACACGCGAACAAAATATAGAGACCTATACACAAACCATTACCAACTCAAATATTTTAGATTTCGAGTACAAACAATCGGTGTTGAATATCCAGTTTTTTGACGGGAGCGCTTACGAATATTTTGATGTGCCCAGAGCAATTTACATCAAATTGGTAAATGCAGATTCGCCGGGCCGTTTTGCACGCCGTCATATCTGTAATTCTTATCCTTACCGCAATGTAGCTAAAGTAGCAGAGCCTGCTTAAGCAGATTGATAAAATATAGGAGATGGCCAGTTGTTAAAGCTGGCCATTTTTGTTTCTCAGTAAGGTTTTTTTACAACTCGTATGATCCGAAATCAAGGTATTCAGACCACTGCAGTTCCTCTGGTAATGGCTGATTGCTGAATTCTAAATGGATAACCCTTCTTTTTTTATGGTTTGTTGTTCTGCTTGAACTGTGTAGCAGTAATGGCTTCATAATCATTACACCGCCACGGGCAACAGTACAGGTCAATTCTGTTTCAGTATCCCAATTAATGGTTTCAGGTCGGTAAATGCCCTTACTGTGCGAATCAGGAATTACCTTTAGCGCGCCGTTCTCCACGTTGGTATCATCGAGGTGGATACGGATAGTGAAATTTCCTGTCAATAAATCAAGTGGCGGTTGAACCGCAAACTGGTTATGTTTGTTTGTATAAGGACCAAAGCCTTCAATTTCTATCTTCTGGTCTACAGAAATAGTCAGGTCCTGGTGATAGGATACAAACCAGTTTGAGTTTTCTGGTTTATCAAAATATATTGATTTAACAAGGAAATAGCCTTTGCCAAAGAGTTGATCTATTATGTTTTTTAACCTGTTGTTAAATATCAGGGCAGTTGCTTCAGGAATCTCCTTTAAAAACTGGCGGATCGCAAAAAGATCATCTGGTTTTCGGAAAGTTTCTTTTGTCGTATCAACATTTGATATCACACTTAATATGGCTTTTACCTCCTCGTCCGAATATACATCTGAAATAACTGAAAACCCTACCTCGTTGATTTCCTTTTCTTTACCTGTTAAATCCATTCCCCTAATTGTTCAGCATAGGTTTAAAGCGGTTATCCTTGTTCCTTAAATCAAGGCCGCCTTCATATACCGATTTTAAATTAACCAGATAAAAACTCCAGCCATTGTGGCAACCTAAACGGATGTTTTTCATGGATGCATCATCAGTTGGGATATTTTGCTGGGTAAGTTCTACAATTACATATTCGTACACTGTGCTAAGTTTGATATCTACCAAACAATCGCCTGCAAAAGTAAATTGGAAATGATCTTTGCCGTTTGCCTCTGTTACCCGCCCATGCTCAATATCATCATACAGGTACCAAACCCATTTGTATTTGTCGCCTTTTAAAGTGTTCTGTGTTTTGCTTAACTTAAGCCCATTTTCATCCGCAAAGGCTGCGTCTGTCAAAAACCACTTTTCAATCTCGCTGGCCGTAGTCCAGGCATTATAAATGTCCTCAATTTTTGCTTTGATAGCTATTTTTAGCGTGAATTTGGTCCAATCGAAATTTTCCATGCCCGATTATATTAATCAAAAATCAAACATACCGGAGCGCCTACTTCAATCCGTTTGCCACTATCGGTTAATTTGCCTGTTGTTTTGTTGCGTTTAAAAATAACAACGTTGTTGGTATACTGATGTCCGATAAGCAAGAAGTTACCACTGGGATCAATAGAGAAGTTTCTTGGCCCTTTGCCCAATGTGCTTACCGTTTCAATGAATTTTAGTTTTCCGTTTGCTGAGATGGAGAATGCAGAAATGCTGTTCGCATCACCCCGGTTGGTTTCATATAAGAATTTTCCATCTGACGAAACATGAATGTCTGCACCATCAATTTTGCCGGTAAAATCTTTCGGGGTAGAGCCGATTTCCTGAATTTTGTTCAGGTTGCCGTTGGCATAGGCGAATACCGTAATACTACCATTAAATTCGTGTGCAAGGTAGGCGAATTTTCCGTTCGGGCTAAAGGTAATGTGCCTTGGGCCGCTGCCTGCATTGGTTTTAAATACCGATTTGCCGGTCAGTGTTTTATCTTTTCCGGCCGCATTGTATTTGTAAATATAAGTTTGATCTTCGCCCAGATCGTTAACCACTAAATATTTGTGATCTGGTGTGAATTTAACCATGTGTACATGTGCACTTTCTTGCCTGCCTTTTGGGTCGATACTTTTTCCGGTATGTTTAATTACCTGTACAGCCTCACTTAAAGATCCATTCGCATGGCGCGAAAATACAGCTAAACTACCACCCGAGTAATTGGCTACAATAACGTTTTTTGCATCAACAGTAATAAAGCAAGGGTCTGCACCGTGGCTATCCACCTTGTTCAAGAAAGTTAATATGCCGGTAGCAGCGTTATATTTAAAGGCGCTTACAGTACTGGCGTTTCCGGTTTCGTTAACCACGTATGCGTATTTTTTATCGGGAGAAACGGTAAGGTAGCTCGGATTGGCCGTGTTCTTTGTAATGCTTTTTAAAGTAGTTGCAGCTGTAGCGGTATTGAAATTGTAGGTGTAAATCCCTTCGCTTTTTCCAGGTGCGGTGTATGTGCCTATTAAAAGGTTATAGTTGGTTTTTTGAGCAAAAGTTAAGGTAGATAACAAAGTAAGCACGAACAATGAACTAATTTTTTTCATGAAAGAATGGTGTTGATTTTAAACAAATATGAGGAAAAATTTTAATGTAAAAGCGATAACTGTCATTCTGAACGCATTGAAGAATCTGTTATGGATTTGCACAGGAAACCAATGTATTCATTTGCCTTTTATCAAATAGGCATTCCTACCCCGTTGCGTAGAGATTCTTCACTGCGTTCAGAATGACAAACCGTATTCAATAAAAAAGGCAGCCTATTGGCTGCCTCATATATTATTTAATTAGGTGTTTGATCTGGATCAGTTCGTGATCTTCAAGATAACGCCATCTGCCGCGTGGCAAATCTTTCTTGGTTAAATTGCCATATACTACACGGTCTAATTTCTCAACGCTGTAACCCAAATGTTCGAAAATACGGCGAACAATTCTGTTTTTACCGCTGTGGATCTGGATTCCAATTTCTTTTTTTGTGCCACCGGCCACGTAAGAAATGTTATCGGGTTTAATTAAGCCATCTTCAAGCTCTAAACCGAAAGCAATTTTGTTTAAATCGCCCTGCGATAAAGCTTTGTTCAGCTCAACATTGTAAATTTTGGTGATACCGTTTTTAGGGTGCGATAATTTATCCGCTAAATCGCCATCATTTGTCATTAACAACAAACCAGTGGTATTGCGGTCTAGGCGGCCAACAGGGTAAATGCGTTCGCGGCTAGCCTTATCAACCAATTGCATTACCGTACGGCGCTCCTGAGGATCGTCGGTAGTGGTGATGTAATCTTTAGGTTTGTTCAATAAAACGTAAACTTTTTTCTCGCGTTTCAATAATTCGCCATTGTAACGAACCAGATCTTTAGCCGGATCTACTTTATGTCCAAGCTCGGTAACTGCTTCTCCGTTTACGGTAATAATGCCGGCAGCAATTAACTCATCGGCCTTACGGCGCGAGCAGATGCCTGCATTTGAAATATATCTGTTTAGGCGTATTAAGCCCTTATCTTCGTTTGTTTTGCGGCCTTGGGTAATTACAGTGCGCTCTGGGCGGTTAAATTCTGTATCCCTTGGCTGTGCTTCTTCACGCTTTCTGAACGGACGCGTATCGCCATCTTTCGGTTCTCTCGGTTTTACATCTCTTGAGCTTCCAGCACTTGGTTTGAAACCGTCTGATTTGCCTCTCGATTTGAAATCTTTGTAACCGCCTTCTCTAGGTTTGAAGTCTCTAGTTCCTCCGTCCTTTGATTTGAAGTCGCGACTGCCAGTTCTCGGTTTAAAATCTCTCGAATCTCCATCCTTAGATTTGAAATCACGTTCTCCTGTTCTTGGCTTATAATCTCTTGCTCCACCTTCTCTCGGTTTAAAATCTCTATCTCCTGTTCTCGGTTTGTAATCTCTTGAACCACCATCTCTCGATTTGAAATCACGGTCGCCTGTTCTTGGTTTGTAATCTCTTGAACCACCTTCTCTTGGTTTAAAGCTGCGGTCTTCAGATCTAGAATCTTTGGATTTAAACTCGCGGTCTCCAAATTTGAAGCTTTGTGGTTCCGAATCTTTCGATTTGAAATCACGTCCACCTGTTTTTGGCCTGAAATCTTTTTTGTCTCCGAAAGATTTAGATTTGAAATCTTTACTATCTGCGCTTCTAGGTCTGAAGCCTTCTTTTGAATCGGATGATTTTTTGAACTTGCTATCTCTGTCGTCTGATTTTCTTCTGTCAGATCCGGCAGCATTGCTTCTGCCTTCTGTTTTCCGGCTGCCCGGTTTGGACTTGTCATCCCGACTGTTCCTGTTGTTTTTATTTATCATGATACGCTTTTAACCACATTAAAAATGCGGGCTGCAAATTTAAGAATAATTGGTGAACATAACAATTTTAAGAGCGGAAAAATCAGATAAAAAAATAGCCTCTAAAATAGGAAAAAATGGGCGAAAATCAAAAATTAAAAACCGCGTTTAAAGCGGTTTAAAGCCCGATTTTCGAGCTTAATTTTGTAACTATTTGATAATGTGCTTATTATTTTTTACCTTTGCCAACGTTTTTATATAAGTTCACCAAAAAAAGGAGGAAAATGTTAAAGAAACACATCGTACCATTTGCGGTAGTGGCAACACTATTTATCTTGGCAAAAGTGTTCGCTTACCAAATGCCCTTAGCACAAAAAAGTCTTTTAAAACAAGAAAAATTAAACACTACAATACCCAAATCTGATAGCCTGGAAGTTGAATATGAGGTAAAGCCTCTTTCTTTAATGGCTCAGTTAAATTTCGCGGATGAAACCTTGCCCCTGGGTGATAAAAAGGTGGAACGCAAAATGAAAAAAACACTTGCAGCACACACTTACGGAAACACACAAACCAACCGTTTGCATGCTAAGGCAGCAAAATGGTTCCCTGTAATTGAGCCTATCCTTGCTGCATACGGAATTCCGAACGATTTTAAGTATTTGGCATTGGTCGAATCTGGAATGGCTGAAGGAGTTTCGCCTAAAGGAGCAGCTGGAATTTGGCAGTTTATGCCCGGCACAGCCCGTACCTATGGATTAAAAGTAAATGGCAGGGTTGATGAACGCTACAATTTACGTAAATCTACTATTGCTGCCTGCAAATACATCAAAGAGATGTACAAAGGTTTAGAGAGCTGGACATTGGTAGCTGCGGCTTATAATGTTGGCGACGGACGACTACGCAAGCAGATCAATAATCAAAATCAGGATAATTACTACAAAATGAAGCTCAACCGCGAAACCGGAGGCTATGTTTATAAAGTAATTTCGATGAAACAGATTATGGAACATCCGGTACGTTACGGTTACGCAAAACCGAGAGTATTATTGGCCTATAACGCCGAATAATAAAATTAAGATAAAGACAAGCATTTGGTAAGGCGTCCCGATTATTTCGGGACGCTTTTTTTATGGGTGATTGCGATGAATTGAGGATTACAGCGATTGCTTATTTTTCTTTCGGCATCAGGCTAACCAATTAACCAATTTAGCCACAGATTAACACGGAATTTATATTGCATCATGCTAACTAATGGCCAATGAACTATTGAACTTTCTAGCCACAGATTCACAGATTATCACGGAACTTATTCTGCATCATGCTAACCAATGACCAATGGCCAATGAACTATTGAACCAATAAACTTTCTATTCACAGATTAGCACGGAATTTACGCTGCATCATGCTAACCAATGGCCTATGAAGTATTGAACTAATGAACCAATTTACTTTCTTTGCATATGTTCAAGCTGCGAATCGATAAAATGATCAATCAACCGGGCGATAATATTACTTTTCAATTTGAAGAGATAGAAAGCCCATATCCAAAATATTTAGCCGGACAGTTTTTATCATTGGTATTTGAAGGTAAGCATAAAGAAATTAGAAGGTCGTATTCTTTTAACAGCTCGCCTGATGTTGATGAGCCTATGGCCATTACGGTTAAGCGTGTAGAAAATGGCGAAATTTCCAGGTTTCTTCACCATAAAACGGCTGTTGGCGATGTGCTGTTGGCGCAAGAGCCGCAGGGTTTGTTTAGCTATCATCCTATACCAGGCCTAGAACGTAATATTTTTCTATTTGCCGCTGGTGTTGGCATTACGCCTCTGTTCTCTATTTTGAAAACGGCCCTGGTTACTGAAAATAAATCGAAAATTACCCTGGTTTACAGCAACCGATCTATTGAAGAAACGCTGTTCTATGATGAATTAAAAAGCTGGCAGCAAAAATATCCTGAAAGGTTAAAAATTGTATGGGTATTTAGCAACAGCAAAAATTTAATGACGGCCAGGTTGAATAAATTTTACATCGAGAAATTGATTAAAGAGTACTTAACCTTTGATCGGCACAATGCTTTATTTTATACCTGTGGACCAATAATTTATATGGATTTATGCCGTATTACCTTATTGGGTATGGGTTTCGATATTAAACAGATTAAAAGGGAAACTTTTGTGCTGCCAGAAGATGAGGTGGATGAAGATGATAGTTCGGAAAAGGTAGTAGATAAAAATACCTATTCTGTGATTTTGAACTTTAAAGGAGAAACCTACAACCTGGATGTGCCTTGGCCAAAACGGATTTTGGATGTAGCTTTAGAACATAAAATTAAACTGCCTTACAGCTGCAGGGGTGGAGTATGCAGTACCTGCGTGGCTAACTGCACCAAAGGAGGTGTGCGCATGGATTATAACGAGGTACTTACCGATGATGAATTGGAAAGGGGAAGGGTTTTGGTATGCACCGGGCACCCAACGGAGAATGGAACAACGATCGAGTGGTAGCATATCCATTCGTTGAATGCTTATCTTTAGTTTTTCCTGGTTTACATTACTTAGCTATAGCCTTTCTGTGTAACCTGTTCTTTTAAGATCCCATTATAAGCTTTTCAGTTGAAGATTTTTATTTCTGATCTTTTCAGAGTTTAAATCAATTAACTCGGAAAGTTGTTTTCTTAATACTAGATTTTCAGTCCAGAAGCTGTCTTCTATTTTTGTTGTTCTCTCGAGTAGGTCGCCTGGGTATAGGTCGCCCTCAGTAAGAATATCTTTGCTTAAAAGTTCAATTGCGATAGGTATCAGGTATTTCAAGCCAATATTTTGTCCAATTAATGTTCTCAATTGCTCTGGCGTAAGTCTGTTGATGGGTATTTTTCTATACTCATTACATCTTTTAATCAAATCAGTTGGATATTCTTTCTCGTCAGGCCATTTTAAATTTTCTAAAACTTCAATAGACTTTTGTTCAAATTGTAATTTATTTTTGTTTTTCTTCATTTTCTTAAAAAAAAGAATCGGTTTTTTCTCTAAAAATACAAAACCATCGTCCATTCCGCAACGTTTATGATGTGGAAAAAAGATGCAGTCTTCTTTCGGGATATGGCTTTTATATTATGACATTTAATCCTTAATACAGATTGCATTAGACTTTCTTTTTGATAAAATTTTTAGCAATTTTGCGAATTGGAATTCTGGTTGTGCTAAAGACCTTTTTCCTTACACTTTTTTAAAAAATATGAGCAATAAATCTATCGACCTCGGCGAGCAAAAAGATGTAGAAGTATACGGTGCGAGGGTACATAATTTAAAAAATATAGATGTAAGTTTTCCGCGGAACGAACTGGTGGTTATTACCGGTTTAAGTGGCAGCGGAAAGTCATCATTGGCTTTTGATACCATTTATGCTGAAGGGCAGCGCCGTTATATGGAAACATTTAGCGCCTACAGCCGCCAGTTTATGGGCGGCATGGAACGCCCCGATGTGGATAAGGTTTCGGGTTTAAGCCCGGTTATTGCCATAGAGCAAAAAACAACCAGTAAAAACCCACGCTCTACGGTAGGTACCATTACCGAGATTTACGACTTTATGCGTTTGCTTTATGCGCGTGTTGCCGATGCTTACTCGTACAATACAGGCGAGAAGATGGAACGCATGAGCGAAGATCAGATCCTGCAGAATATCTTTAACAAATTTGATGGGCTAGCCGTAAACATATTAGCGCCCGTAGTAAAGGGTAGAAAAGGACATTACCGCGAACTGTTTGAGCAGATCCGTAAGCAGGGGTATGTTAAGGTTCGTGTGGATGGGGAAATTAAGGATATTACGGCTAAAATGCAGGTAGATAGGTATAAGATCCACGATATTGAAGTGGTGATAGACCGCTTGATTATCGATACCAAAGATAAAAAACGCCTGCTCGATTCATTGCAAACTGCGATGAAGATGGGCAAGGGAGTAATTAAAATCAGTGATAAGGATAATAATGTTGCGCATTTCAGTAAGTTTTTAATGTGCCCAACAAGCGGTATTTCTTATGACGAACCTCAGCCAAACAGCTTCTCGTTCAACTCGCCGTATGGTGCCTGCGAGCGGTGCGATGGTTTGGGCTATATCTTCGTGGTAGATAAAGAATCGGTTATCCCGAATCCAAAGCTGAGTATTTTAAACGGAGGTTTGGCCCCGCTTGGCGAGTACCGCGATATCTGGATGTTCCAGGTATTGAAAGCCTTGGCCAAAAAATATAGTTTTTCACTTTCTACGCCGATTGAAAAATTAAGCGATGAGGTAATCAACATTATCCTGAATGGTTCGCCCGATCTCATCAAGGTTGAGGTAGAATATAATAAATGGAATGTTCAGAATTATAATATCACTTTTGATGGTATTATAAAAATGCTCGAAGAGCAGAACGAAAAAAGAAGCGAATCTGCTTCGGATGATATGGACGAGTTCAGGAAACTGAAAACCTGTCCGGAGTGCAATGGCGCCCGTTTAAAAAAAGAAAGCTTGCATTTTAAGGTTGATGGAAAGAATATTTTCGAACTTTCATCAATGGATATTACCAATCTGCACCAATGGTTTGATAAGGTTGATGAGCGTCTTTCTGATCGCCAAAATGTAATTGCTAAAGAAATTTTAAAAGAAATTAAAGCCAGGATCGGTTTCTTAACCGATGTGGGTTTAACCTATTTAACGCTTGATCGTACCGCGCGTACACTTTCGGGCGGTGAAGCACAGCGTATCCGTTTGGCTACACAAATTGGTTCGCAATTGATGAATGTAATGTACATTTTGGATGAGCCGAGTATCGGTTTGCACCAACGTGATAACGAACGCTTAATCAATGCCCTTAAAAATCTGCGCGATTTGGGGAATACTGTTTTGGTGGTAGAGCACGATAAAGACATGATTTTGGAGGCCGATTGGGTTATAGATGTAGGCCCAGGCGCTGGTATCCATGGTGGTACCGTGGTTGCAGAAGGGAAGGCAGCAGATATTTTAAAATCCAATACCTTAACCGCCGCCTATTTAAATGGGACAAAGAAAATCGAGATACCGAAAGTGCGTAGAAAGGGCAATGGACATAAACTATCGCTTGTAAAAGCCAAAGGCCATAACTTAAAGGATGTTTCAATCGATTTTCCATTAGGTAAATTTATTGCCGTAACCGGGGTTTCAGGTTCAGGGAAATCGAGTCTGATTACCGAAACTTTATATCCTATTTTAAACCACCATTTCTTTAGGGCAAAAAAAACACCCTTGCCTTATGAGCGCATCAGTGGCCTCAAAGAGATTGATAAAGTTATTGAAATCGATCAGGCGCCGATAGGAAGAACCCCACGCTCAAACCCTTCTACCTATACAGGCGTGTTTTCTGATATCAGAAACCTGTTTGTACAACTGCCCGAAGCGAAAATCCGTGGATATAAACCGGGACGTTTCTCTTTCAATGTAAAAGGTGGTAGGTGCGAAACCTGTCAGGGAGCAGGATTAAAGGTAATTGAAATGAATTTCTTGCCGGATGTGCAGGTACCATGCGAAGAATGTGGAGGAAAACGCTACAATAGAGAAACCTTAGAAGTCCGTTTCAGGGGCAAATCAATCAGCGATGTGCTCGACATGAGTATTGAAGATGCCTGCGATTTCTTTGAGAATATCCCGATTATTTACCGAAAAATTAAAACCTTAAAAGATGTTGGTTTGGGTTATATCACCCTTGGCCAATCATCGGTTACTTTATCGGGTGGTGAAGCGCAGCGTGTTAAGTTGGCCACCGAACTTTCTAAAAAAGATACCGGAAAAACATTTTATATTTTAGACGAACCTACCACAGGACTTCACTTTGAAGATATAAATGTGCTTTTGGGCGTGCTGCAAGAATTGGTAGATAAAGGCAATACCATTTTGGTTATCGAACATAACCTTGATGTGGTAAAGGTTGCCGATTGGGTGATTGATTTGGGCGAAGAAGGCGGCGCAGGCGGCGGAAGGATTTTATTTGAAGGTACACCAGAAGGGCTGATCCAGAATCCGATCAGTTTAACCGGTAAATTTTTGAAGAAGGAAATGGAATATAGTCCGGAGTCCACAGTCGGAAGTTCGGAGGCTATTGCCAAGGCACCGAAGAAAAGTACTGCTAAAAAGAAAAAGTAATCAAAAGAACATGATTTACAAGTGATTTGTGAGCCTGAGTCTGTCGAAAGACATCATCCATCTTTCATATTACATTTTCCATCATCCATTTTACATTACAAAAATGATTTTCACCGATACCCATACCCATTTATATTACGAGCAGGATGCCGAGAAACAGGCGCAACTGATGGAGCGTTGTCTTGAAAGCGATGTTAGCCGTTTGTTTTTGCCAAATGTTGATGTTAAATCAATCGCTATGATTGATGATCTGATTAGTAAATATCCGGATAACTGCTTTGCCATGGCGGGTTTGCATCCATGTGATGTGAAGGAAGATTATTTATCGGTGTTGGATGAGATTTATAAAAGCATTGCCGGTAGAAAAATTTATGCCATAGGCGAAATCGGAATTGATCTGTATTGGGATAAAACTACTTTGGCCATACAGCAAGATGCTTTCCGCAAGCAGATTGGCTGGGCGAAGGATTTAGGCTTGCCCATAGTAATCCACTGCCGTGAGGCTTTTGATGGAGTTTTTGAACTTTTGGAAAGCGAAAGAGATGAAAAATTGCGCGGTATATTTCACTGTTTTACCGGTAATGTAGCGCAAGCTAAACAAGCCATCGATTTAAATTTTTATTTGGGTATTGGTGGCGTAGTTACTTATAAAAAAGCCGGATTGGACCTGGTATTGTCAGAAATCCCTTTGAATAACCTGGTTTTAGAAACCGATTCGCCATACCTGGCACCTGTGCCATTCCGTGGTAAACCCAATGAAAGCAGTTATCTGGTGTATATTGCCCAAAAACTGGCTGATATTTATGGCCTTTCAATGGAAGAAATTGCCAATGTAACTACAGCGAATTCAAAAAAGATATTTGGGGTTTAAAAAGCATCATTTACTAATAATATGATCGTCATGCTGAACTTGTTTCAGCATCTCTTTATTTATTGGATAATATGCTTTATCAAGCATAACGTCATCGATTGGTGGCGAAACCAACCAATAAGGCAAATCTACTGGTTGGTGTCATCACTAACCAGCCTAGTTTTATCACCATTTAATAGCCCTCCCAACTACTAGGGTAAATTAGTTTTGCATATTTGTTAATTAATAGCGATAATTATTAAATTATTGATAATTAAAACGTTTTAATTAAAGTTTTTGTTGCTAATTTCAAAATATCGGGCTATCATTTCTAAATTTTTGCTTTCTTTGCGGTGAGCAACCTTCACCAACCAAATGACCAAAATACTTATAATCTATACCGGTGGTACCATCGGTATGGTTAACGATCCTACAAATGGGATGTTAGTTCCATTTGATTTTGAGCAGATCAAAGAAAATGTACCTGAGCTAAGCCGTTTAGATTATCAGTTAGATGTGCACTCCTTTAACCCCGTACTGGATTCATCAAATATGGATCCCGAGATATGGAAAACACTGGCCGAACTGGTTTATAATAAATACGATCAATACGATGGTTTTGTAATCCTGCATGGCTCTGATACGATGGCTTTTACTGCTTCGGCATTGAGTTTTATGCTCGAAAACTTAGATAAGCCTGTTGTATTAACGGGTTCACAGCTGCCTATTGGAGAAATCAGGACCGATGCCAAAGAGAATTTAATTACCGCGCTGGAAATTGCAGCCACTAAAGAAGATGGTAAATCATTATTCCCCGAGGTTTGCATTTATTTCGATGCCCAGTTGTTTAGGGGAAACCGGTCTATTAAATACAATAGCGAAAAGTTCGAAGCTTTCCGTTCGCCAAATTACCCGGTGCTGGCCGAAGCTGGCGTTCATTTACAGTTTCACAGAAATTACATTTTACAGGCAACAGGAAAGGAACTGAAATTGCACACCAATTTTAATTCGAACATCGGTGTGCTGAAATTATATCCGGGCATTACGCCACAGGCTGTTCAGGCCATAACAGATTCGAAGGTTGATGCCATTATTTTGGAAACTTTTGGCTCTGGTAATACCACCACGGCAGAATGGTTTTTGGATAGCCTAAGGCAGGCCATTTTGCACGGAAAGATTATTATCGATATTTCTCAGTGTAAAAAAGGTTCGGTACAGTTAGGCCGTTACGAAACCAGCAGAGAACTCTTGAAAATGGGTGTTTTAAGCGGTTACGATTTAACTTTCGAAGCTACCGTAACCAAACTCATGTTTGTAATGGGCCTCGGCCTATCGGTTGAAGAAAGCCGTAAACTGATGGAAGAATCGTTGCGGGGCGAATTGACTAAGGATTAAGTGTTGGTAGGGATTTGTAATCCCTTTTATGGAATCAAGGATTTTAAATCCTTTAAAACCAATCGGGCTGAGATTGTAAATCTCAGCTGACTAGACAAGCTTCAAGGCGTAAATTTCCGATTAATTTGGGCGTTACCTAAGCTGCGCAAAGGCCGGGCTTTTCAGGGCTACGCTGCGCTTCGGTACCGGTGAAGAACCGGTACTAAACCCTTACAATCCCTAACGCAAAACCCAGCAATTTAAAGAAGACCTCGAAGGTTTTAGAAACCTGCGAGGTCTAAACACGCGATATTAAGTAAAACTTCTGCAATTATGAGCAACATCATTTTGCTTATCAGTATTTAGCCCTATTTTTGCTATGAAAGGGTATAAGTATAGAGGTTTAAGGCTTAGGTTGTGCCTTGATATTTGATACTCAATACCCCACTAGATACTTATTCAATCATGAAAATAGAACAGATATATACAGGTTGCCTGGCAGAAGCCGCTTATTACATTGAAAGTAATGGCGAAGCCGCGATAATAGATCCCTTAAGAGAAGTTGGAACATATTTAAAGAAAGCCGAAAAAGCCGGTGCAACGATAAAATATATTTTTGAAACTCATTTTCATGCAGATTTTGTTTCTGGCCACGTAGATCTGGCAGAAAAATCAGGTGCAGCAATTATTTACGGACCAACTGCCAAAACCGAATTTAAATCGCATATCGCAAAAGATGGCGAGCAGTTTCAAATCGGTGCCATTACCATAACCGCATTACATACGCCGGGCCATACCTTAGAATCTACCACTTATCTGTTAACCGATGAGGATGGTAAGGATCACTGTATTTTTAGTGGCGATACCCTTTTTATAGGGGATGTTGGCCGTCCGGATTTAGTGCAAAAGGGAAATTTAACGATGGAAGATCTGGCAGGGATGCTTTACGATTCGTTAAACGAGAAAATTAAGCCTTTGGCCGATGATGTTATCGTATATCCTGCGCATGGTGCGGGTTCGGCCTGCGGCAAGAGCATGAGTAAAGAAACTTTTGATACACTTGGACATCAGAAACAGGTTAACTATGCCCTAAAAGCCGAAACAAAAGAACAGTTTATTGCCGAGGTAACCGATGGTATTATGCCTCCACCACAATATTTTGCCAAAAATGCCGCCATTAACAAAGGTGGTGTAGAAAGCATTGATGAAGTTTATGAGAAAGGCCTAAATGCGCTAACACCTCAGCAGTTCGAGGATACGGCAAATCAAACGGGTGCCATTATGCTCGATACCCGCGATCCACAGGTTTTTGCCAAAGGTTTTATCCCAAATTCGATCAACATTGGTTTAAATGGGCAATTTGCCCCATGGGTTGGTGCACTGATTACCGACCTGCAACAGCCTATTCTGTTAATAACCGATCAGGGCAAAGAAGAAGAAACCATTACCCGTTTAACAAGGGTTGGCTACGATAGTACAATTGGTTATCTGGATGGTGGTTTTGAAAACTGGATTTCTGCCAATAAAGAGATTGATAGTATAGCATCTATTTCGGCCGAAACTTTTGAGCAGGCAGCAAATGCAGGCGAAATTACAGCGCTTGATGTGCGTAAACCTGGCGAATATGAATCAGAACATCTGGAATTTACTTTAAGCCGTCCGTTGGATTTTATCAATGATTGGACAGGTGAAATCAATTCAAAGGAAACCTATTACATTCACTGTGCAGGCGGGTACCGCTCGATGATTGCCGCTTCAATATTAAAATCGCGTGGCGTCGAAAATGTAATTGATGTAGCTGGCGGTTATGGGGCAATTAAAAACACAGACTTAAAAAGAACAGATTTTGCTTGCCCCAGCAAAGCAATGAAAGTATAATAATCGCAAATTTGGCAAATCAAAATCATTACGACGTATTCATTATCGGTGCCGGACCAATCGGGATGGCCTGTGCCATTGAAGCTCAAAAAGCAAACCTAAGCTACGTAATTGTAGAAAAAGGTGCTTTGGTAAACAGTTTGTTTAACTATCCGGTATTTATGACCTTCTTTTCTACATCGCAAAAGCTAGAAATTGGAGGTGTTCCTTTTGTTACCATTAGTCCTAAGCCAAACCGGAACGAAGCCGTTGAGTATTATCGCCGCGTGGCCGAAAAGTTCAGTTTAAATATCCATCTTTTCGAAACCGTAAAGCAGGTGGTTAAAAATGATCATGGGATTTTCGAAATCAATACTTCGAAAACACAATATACTGCTGGTAATGTAATTGTAGCTACGGGCTTTTACGATGTACCTTTATTAATGAATGTACCGGGCGAAGATTTACCAAAGGTTACACATTATTATAAAGATCCACACCTGTATGCTTTTCAAAATGTAGTGGTGGTTGGGGCCAATAATTCGGGAGTAGATGCCGCCTTGGAAACTTACCGCAAAGGCGCAAATGTAACCATGGTAGTGAGGAGTGGAGAGCTTGGTCCGCATGTTAAATACTGGGTAAGGCCCGATATTCAGAACAGAATTAAAGAAGGCGAAGTTACTGCACTTTTCAATGCTGAACTTGTTGAAATAAGGGAAGGAGAAGTGGATATTAAAACGCCGGAAGGGATTAAAACAATTGCGAACGATTTTGTGATCGCCATGACAGGTTATCAGCCTGATTTTTCGATGTTGCGAAAATTCGGCATTGATTTACCCGAAACGCTATGCCCGGTTTATAATGAAGAAACCATGGAAACTAACGTAAAAGGTTTATACCTGGCCGGCGTAGTTTGCGGAGGTTTAGATACCCACAAGCTTTTTATCGAAAATTCGAGGGTGCACGCCGAAATGATTGTGAAAAATATTGTTGGCTAAATTGTCTTACGAGGTTTCGTGGGGCATGGCAGGGCAGAACCTCGTAAGTCTGTGAACTGATTTTGAATTATCCCTTCTATTTTGCGTACTTGAGCGTCCTTTTATTTAGATCTCTCCGTTTCGCTGCGCTTCAGTCGAGATGACGGTCGTTTTATTTAACCTCTTTATTGCAAACTGTCTGTTTCCCATGCTTGTAAGATGCGAATAACATTAATGTGATTATCAACACTTGAAATACCACTAGAGTATTGTTTAAGGTGAAAACTGTTGAAGTAAAACTTTCTGCTTTAGGAGTTGTAGCAACTGCTGATAATGGCGGATAAACTGTCCATACTGATCCAAGTGGACTGTTGAAAAAGGAAAAAATTGGACTAGCTTTGGTAAGCAGTACAACAAAACACAGGCCTAAAAATAAAAATATTAGAAAAGGTCCTCTTGGCTTAAATGAACGTCTTTTTTCTTTAATGAAGTAGGCTGTAAAGGAAATGATTAAGAAAAAGGAAATTAAAAAGTGATGATTTGCAATAACAAAATAAGTATCATGCAGGTTAATGTCAATGTCTTTTTCAAAAATAGCTTTTCCAAATATGCAGAATCCTATAATTACGCTAACTGCAATACAGCCTAAAAGCCATAAAATTTCCTGCAATAAGGGTTTGTTTTTCATGAAGGACTGCTTTTTTATGATGGGCTCCGGATTTACATTAATATGCTTGATTGACTTATTCTTAATTTCTTTGTTCCAGTGATATAAACCATTTGATTCAAATACGCCGCCGTTTAGAAATCTTTCCAGGAATTCACTTAAGGAAGATGTAAGCACAATATCTTCCTCATTGTATATTTCAATAACTCCTTTATCGTTTTTTCGAATCGACCACATATCCGAATAAATCATATACTCTGCAAAATAAAACCAAGAGCTTCCAAAATTATTATTCGCTATTATTTCTTCGAGAGAGAGGAAATTAAAGATGTCCTCATCACATTCAAAACCATTACATATAGAATAAAATTCTCTGAAATCAGGCGGAAGTTCGAACCCGATTGCTTTTTCAAATTCAAGGATGGCTTGATTGCTAGCAGGATCATGCAACAGGAAACCAGAATCTTTATGGTTTTTGGCTATCGCAGTTATTAAGTCTTTAATCACCTATAAATATTTATTTGCTCTAAATCAATACACTGGTATTTTCAACACATTCCCCACAAAACTATCAATCGCAGTTTCTACACTCGGTAAATCTTTAGCCGTGATATAACTGCCTAAAACATGGTTGCCACCATTTGGTATAGCTACTTTTCGTTTTAGGTTTTCGGGCGTTCCAAGCTGATCGTACATTTTTAACATGGCATCAACCTTTACTACAGGGTCCTGCTCCAGTTCATTTTTGTAATAATAAAGCATTAAAAGAGGCTGTTTTACTTTTTCGAAAGTCTTTTTGGTCATGGTGCTTTCTATAAATTCCTGCAGCTCTACCAGCGATTCGATGCGGTAATTGGTGTACCAGTATTTTTTGTATTCCAAGGTTCTGCCATCTACTCTGCGCTCATCGCTGCCTAAAACCTTACGGGCAATCTGCAGCCCCCAGGGGTCGTTTAACAACCAGGCATTTTTATCGTTAATGGCCACATTTGGTGATATTAGGATCAGACTGTTAATGTCTGGATAGGTTGCGGCCAGTTTCAAAGCAAGGGTGCCCCCGGTAGAGGTACCCACCAGAATTACTTTTTTGCCTAATTTTTTACCAATGGCATAAGCTTGCTTGCTGCTTTCCCAAAGGCGGTCGGCGGTAAACTGTTTCATTGGTGCTAGGGTATCAATTCCATGATCGGCCAAACGGGCAAGGTATAAATTGGCATGTAGTTCTTTAGCCAAGTTTAAATGTACCGGATTTCCTTCCGTTTTGGATGCCGAAAAACCATGCAGATACACTATGGCATATTCTGTTTGCTGATGTAGAGTATCTGCCCATACAATTTCGGCCTCATTGCCCGGCTTTATTTTATGTATCGATTCGATGGCAGCTACGTAATTATCTAAATCATCCAGATCTGGTACCTGAATCAACTGCTCGTTGTAGATCGGTTTTTTGGGTTTTGGTCCCAATAAATAACCTGCAACAATTAAGGCAGAAAGGCCGATAATGACTTTGTAGCGTTTTTTCATATGGCACTGATAATATTGGTTTAAATGTAAACTTTTGAAATAAATAAAGCGAATTTTTTAGCGAATTGCTTTAGAGGGTTGAGGGGAAATTTACATGCACCCTCCATTGATTTTAAACCTGATAGCGCCAAATAGCCCACAGCCCGAAGCATGAGGGCGCGGACTATGGGCAATAGCAGGACGGAAGTAATAAATAATTGCTGGCGTTGCTTTTATAAACCTGTACAATGCTTTGCATTAGATTATCTTTTTATGGGAAATTAGCTTAAGTTTGCAATCAAAATTTTTCGACTTAATGCCGGGAATCGAACAGATAAAAACACCTATAGCAGCCGATATTAAAGCGTTTGAAAAAACCTTTAAAGAATCTATGCACAGCGACGCACCGTTGCTGGATAGGATTACCCACTATATTGTAAAGCAAAAAGGCAAACAGATGCGGCCGATGTTCGTATTTTTTGCAGCAAAACTATGCGGTGGCATTACCGAATCTACACACCGTGGAGCAGCTTTGGTTGAGCTTTTGCATACGGCTACGCTGGTACATGATGATGTGGTGGATAATGCTTACGAGCGCCGTGGCTTTTTCTCCATTAATGCCTTATGGAAAAATAAAATCGCTGTTTTGGTTGGCGATTACCTGCTTGCCAAAGGTTTATTGCTTTCGGTAAACAATAACGAACACCGTTTGTTACAGATTGTATCCGAAGCGGTGAAGCAGATGAGTGAAGGGGAGCTGTTGCAGGTAGAAAAAGTGCGTAGGATGGATATTTCGGAAGAGCTGTATTTCGATGTAATCCGCCAAAAAACAGCTTCATTAATTGCTTCTTGTTGTGCGGCGGGTGCAGCATCGGCAGGTGCTGATGATGCCACAATAGAGAAAATGCGCCTCTTTGGTGAAAAAGTTGGCATTGCCTTTCAGATTAAGGATGATACCTTCGATTTTGGAACTGATGATGTAGGCAAACCGTTGGGCATTGATATTAAGGAGAAAAAAGTAACACTGCCCTTAATTTATGCGCTTAATAAAGCCGAAAAAACAGAACGAAAAAGGATAATTAACCTGGTTAAGAACCATCAGGATGATCCGGTTAAAATCCAGCAGATTATAGATTTTGTAAACGCCCATGAGGGGGTTTATTATGCCAACCAAAAAATGTTGGAATACCAGAATGAAGCTTTTGCCATTTTGCATGCGTTTGATGCAGGCGAAGCAAGGACCGGTTTAGAACAACTTGTACTGTATACCACTGAACGCAAAAAATAATGAGCAACGAATTACTTTTCAGCTTAGGTTTTCTTCTTTTTATTGTATTGATTCTGGCTTTAGATTTAGGTCTTTTTAGCCGGAAAGATCATATTGTGAGTTTAAAACAGGCTGGGGTAATGAGCTTGGTTATGGTTGCATTGGCCATAGGCTTTTACTTCTTGCTGTTAACCGAAGGCCATCAGTTGCATGGGATTAAAGATTTTGCCCACCTTCAGGAAATTGTAACCAAACATCAGCACCACATTAAATTGCTGCCTGACGATTTTGACGGCAGTTTAGCCATTTACAGGCAAAACCTGGGCTTAGAGTTTTTAACCGGTTATGTAATCGAGTATGCGCTTTCGGTTGATAATATATTTGTTATTGTATTGATATTCTCGGCCTTTGCCGTAGAAGAAAAATATTACCACCGTGTACTGTTCTGGGGGATTTTGGGTGCAATTATTATGCGTTTCATCTTCATTTTTGTAGGCGCGGCACTCATCGCTAAATTTGCATGGATCCTTTACATCTTCGGTGCATTCCTGGTTTTTACAGGGATAAAAATGTTTTTCAGTAAAGAAGAAGATGATAAAATCGATCCAGAAAATCACCCCGTTGTTAAATGGGCATCAAAAATATTCTCGATACATCCTAAATATGAAGGGAAAAGCTTTTTTGTAAAAATCGACCATAAAACGCTGGTTACACCTTTGTTTTTGGTGTTGCTCATTGTCGAATTTACCGATTTGTTATTTGCTGTTGATTCTATTCCAGCTATTTTTGCAGTAACCAAAGATCCGTATATCGTATTTTTTTCGAACATTTTTGCCATTATGGGCTTGCGTTCAATGTTCTTTTTACTCGTAAACATTATCCACAAATTCCACTACCTTAAAACGGGTTTGGCAGTATTGCTGGCCTTTATCGGGGTAAAAATGCTCGGACATAATTACCTGGAGAAGTGGGGTTTTACCACCGAACATTCGTTGATCATTATTTTGGCCATTTTGGTAATTAGTATTGTCGCTTCTTTGATCTTCCCGAAGAAAAAGGGGCATGTTAAACCTTAGTTTTTAGCAATTAAGATTTTCTATTGCTTTCCTTATTAACCATATAAGGCCTATAAGCTGCAATGAACTTATATGGTTAATTTTATTGGAAAATCTAAAGCAAAATAACCGTTACAGCATCAATCCTGTGCTGCAAATTTGTATTTTCACCCAATTATCAACTTATTATGAAATACTTTTTCTCAGCTGCACTCATCTGTTGTGCAATATTGGCCAATGCCCAAGATAAATTCGGTGATGTTTTTGCCAAAATCAACACCGAAGTGCAACAAAATGCTAAAGCTTATCAAACGTTAAAATTCGAAACCGAAACCATTGGTCACCGTTTAACAGGTTCAGCAAATGGGGCAAAAGCAGAGCAGTATGCTTTCGGTTTATTAAAATCATACGGTTGCGACGTAAAATTTCAACCTTTTGAAGTAGAAAGCTGGAGTAGAAAAACCATTAATGTTGAAATTGGGGCTGATAAAAACAGTTTAACCAAAGCCAAAGCAGTTACACTGGCGCATTCGCCGGTTAATGCCAATGTTACTGCTGATATTGTGGATGCCGGTAATGGTTTAGAGGCCGATTATCAAGCCGATCCTGCTAAATTTAAAGGAAAAATTGCATTGATTTATCTGGGGGTATTACCTGGCTCTGCTGCCGGAACAAAATCTTTGCACCGCTCAGAAAAAACAGCAATTGCTACAAAATACGGTGCAACTGGCGTCATTATTATCAATACCGTAAAAGATGGCGTACTGCTAACAGGTACAGCTTCTGTAACCGGTAAACTGATTGCTATCCCTGCGGTTTGTATCGGTTTGGAAGATGGCATGGCCCTGAAAGAAAAATTAAAAACACAGCCGCAGATTGCCCATATTGAAATGACGAATTTCTCAGGCATCATCAAAGCCAGAAACGTAATTGCCACTTTTAAGGGTACAACCTTACCAAAAGATAAAATTGTAGTTGGTGGACATTTAGATAGCTGGGATTTAGCCACCGGCGCCATTGATAACGGAATAGGTTCTTTTGCTATTATAGATATGGCACGCACATTTAAAAAACTGAATCTGAAAACGAAACGAACTGTCGAGTTTGTGTTGTTTATGGGTGAAGAGCAGGGTTTATTGGGCTCAAAGGCTTATGTAGAGCAGGCTAAAAAGGAAGGAGCCTTAAACCAGGTGAAGTTTATGTTAAATTACGACATGACCAATGATCCGAAGGGTTTTTCTACCTCTAGGGCTGAGATGAAAGATTTATTTACAGCCTGGGGTGCAGAAATTGTAAAAATAGATACGGGTTTTAAAAATTTGTTTAACGCTGGTGCAGGCCTACATAGCGATCATCAGCCATTTATGCTGGAAGGAATTCCAACTGGAGGTGGTTTTGGCGGTAAACTGCCTAATAATTCTGGCCCTTTTTATCACTCAGATGGCGATTCGTTTAAACTGGTTGATGAGCAGGAATTGAAAAATACGGTGCGTTACAGTGCCATGCTTACCTATGCTTTGGCCAATACCCCAAAAATTCCGGTAGGGGTACAGGGTGAAGATGAGCTTAAAGCTTTCTTAGAATCGCAGAATTTAAAAGAACCCCTAACCATTGCTGGTGAGTGGAGGTGGAAATAGCAAATTCATAATACAGTTAACAAGATTAGCGGCCATTTCGGTTATCTCTACCGCTAATTTTTTATTGAATGATATTAAAGCGTTCCTGATCCGATAATGTTTTTAGTCCGATGGAAATTTACCCACTAATATAGCTTTCTAACTGAGAAATAGTTTGTTTTTGATCGGCGATAATGAATTTAACCACGTCTCCGATTGAAACCATACCTTTTACTTCATCATTAACTACAATGGGTAGGTGGCGTATATGCCGCTCTGTCATCAGTTCCATACAGTAATCAATGCTATCGGTTAAGGTAATGGTAATCGGGTTGGCCGTCATGGCTTCCATAATCAACGTATCTTTAGATGATTTGCCCTGAAGGATGATCTTCCTGGCATAATCCCTTTCAGTAAAAATGCCCGATAGTTTTCCATTTTCCATTACTAAAACAGCGCTGATGTTCTTTTCTGTCATTACTTTTAAGGCATCCAAAACCGAAATGTTTTCCGATACCGAGATAATGCGTACCTGCTTGGTATCTAATAAGTGTTTTACAGTTTTCATAACAGTGAATTTGGTTATAACAATTTAAGCAATAATTGATTGAAAATCAAAGTTTTGTTTAAAGGTTGGTCGCTATAGTGAATTGAAGGTTCACAAGCGGGAATCAAATCGCAAAAAGTGTAAAACAATAAAGGTAATTGTCGTAATTTGCTTTCACATAATCGGGCAGATTTAATGATCAAAAAACCGCAAATTTAAACGAGGCAATCATGGCAGAAGTAAAATTAAGCCTTCAAGAGGAAGGACCAAGTTCATTCGATATTTTCGATGAGAACGGCAAGGCCGGAGAAATGGTATTCGATATTCAGGGAAATGATTTAACTGTTTACCATACAGAAGTAGAACCCGATAGAGAGGGGAAAGGATATGCCAAACTACTGCTCGATGCCATGGTAGCTTATGTAAGGGAAAACCAATTGAAGGTAATTCCATTGTGCCCATACGTGCATTTACAGTTTAGAAGACACGAAGAACTTTACAAAGATATCTGGAACAAGATAAACGAATAGTAGTTATGGGTATGGCATTATCATTCATCTGCTATGCTAAAGGACTGAAAAATCCTGTAAAATGAGAAAGCCCCATATTGCTATGAGGCTGAATTTTTTTGCTTTACAGACATCCATCATATAAAGCTAAACCAAACAAACTATATGATAAACAGGATGGCCGAAAAATTGTTTTAAAATTTGTGCAAAATTTTTAAAAAAAATAAAAAGATAAGCCTGAGGGCTATTGCTTCTGGTTTTTCGAAGTAAAGCCATCCAATAATTCCATAGTTTTTAACGCTTCTTCGCCGCTGCAGGGATTGCCCGATTTATTTAAGAAGTATTCAACTACTTTTTCAATCATCGGCTGTTCTACATGTGCCAATGGCAGAAAATCAAACTGCTCTTCTTTACCGTTAAGGGTTAGTTTAATCTGGTGTCCAAACATGGGGAAACTTATTTTTCCCTTTGCTCCGTAAATATCACAGGTGTCGAGCTGTGCGCCTTCGGCTACCGTAAAACACCAGGTACCGTTAAAAAGCACTCCGTTTTCGAATAAAATATGGCCGTTAACAAGATCGTCAACCTGCTGCTGCCGATCCTGCTTAAGGGGAATGCCACTAAATTTTTTAACCGCCCCAAAGAAATAAAGCATTAAATCGAGCTGGTGTGGCGCAAGATCGTGAAATAGACCACCGCCGGCAATACTTGGATCCATTCGCCAATTATAATCGGCCTTGGCAATAAGCTTGCTTTTTTGAGGCTGGAGCATTTTTAAATCAACAAAACGTATATCGCCGATGATATTATTCTCCAATAACGATTTAACTTTTAAAAATAAAGGCTGTTCCCTGCGGTAATGGGCCACGCTCAGCTTAACCCCATAATTGTTGGCCGCATTAACCATGCGCTGGGCTGCTTCGGCATTTAAGGCCATTGGTTTTTCTACATATACCGGCTTTCCGGCTGCAAGCGCTTCGATGGTATAGGCTTCGTGCTGCAATGGGGGCGTGGCAATGTAAATTGCATTTACTTCAGGGTCGTTAATCAATTGGGTGGCATCGCTATACCATTTTGGTACACCATGTCGTTTGGCGTAATCTGCAGCTTTTTCGGCATCCCTACGCATTACAGCTACTAATGATGAATTGGGTACTTTGTTAAACGCCGGACCGCTTTTAACTTCAGTAACATCTCCACAGCCAATAATTCCCCATTTAATTTCATTCATAACACAAAACAGATTGATTTGGTTGGTAAGTTAACAATAGGCTTTTTATTTCTAAAGTGCCGGAGGGCTTAATCGGTAATTTTCCGCAGCTAGAATTCAGATAATCTAATAGTAAAACCCAGTGTCGTAATTTATTATTGAACAAACTTTGTAATTTTAAAGCCAGATAGCTAATAAGAAACTTGCATAATAATGGATAACAAACAAAACGAAAGAGTGCTGTGGGCTGATTATTTGAGGGTTTTAGGTACTGTATCGGTTATCTTCCTGCATATTGCTGCAAATACAGCCTCCCAATATGGCAATATCTCTACAGTTTTTTGGTGGGTAGGCAATGTATACGATAGTTCTGTTAGGTTTTGTGTGCCAATATTTGTAATGCTTACAGGTGCACTTTTATTAAATGAAGAAGTTGAAATCTCTGGATTTTTAAGGCGGCGTGTTATTCGCGTTGTTCTTCCCCTGTTTTTTTGGAGTCTTGTCTATATTTTAAACTCATTAAACGGTGTAGAAATGTCGGCTATGGCTTTAATTAGGAATATTTATACATCAATGGCGAGGGGAAGTGCATACCATCTCTGGTATGTTTATATGATCATCGGAATTTATCTTTTTATACCGATAATCGGAAAATGGGTTAGAAACTGTAGTGAAAAAGAAATGTTGTATTTCCTATGTATTTGGTTGCTCACACTTTTTCTCAATCAACCGTTTATACATAAGTTTAAGATAAATATCGATTTAACCTATTTTTCGGGTTATTTGGGCTACCTTATTCTTGGATACTACCTATCAAAGAAAACATTCAAACATGAAATCCGTGTAAAATGCATTGCAGTATTTCTAATCATTATCGGTATTGGCATTACTGCGGTTGGCACCTATTTAGTGTCAAAATACAAGGGAGAAATGAATGGTGCTTTCTATAGTTATTTAACCCCCAATGTGCTGCTGATTGCTGTTGGCGTATTTGTTTCGTTTAAAACATCCAATTTTACTGGGCAGAACTATATCATCAAGTTTATCAATAAATATAGTTATGGTATATATCTGGTTCACATTTTGGTTTTGTTTTTTATGCCAAGGTTAGGCTTAGATGAAATTCTGGTAAATCCTATTTACGCTATTCCCTTAAAAACAATTGTATGCCTATTTGTCTCTGGAGTTATTGTATATATCGTTAATAAACTTCCTTATGGAAAATATATTTCCGGCTAGCCTGTGCACCTGTGTTTACACATTTTAGGCGGTTAGGTAAGATATTGGCATATTTTGACAAATAATTTATGCAGAATGGTTTACGCTGAAGATTGAACTTTGTAATTGGTTAAAGTATTGCGTAATTTTGGAGCTTGAAAATAATGCTTAAATCTAGCGGTATGCAAATCATGAAGCAGCTTAAAGGTTTGTTATTTTTAAAATACTGTTTTACAAACAATTAAACAATTATATTATGTCATCAGTAGAGACAACTTACATCCCTTACAAAGTTAAGGACATTTCACTGGCAGAATGGGGCCGTAAAGAAATCGAATTAGCCGAAGCAGAAATGCCAGGTTTAATGAGTTTACGTAAAGAATTCGGTCCAACGCAACCGCTAAAAGGCGCACGCATTGCAGGTTGTCTGCACATGACGATCCAAACTGCGGTTTTAATCGAAACATTAGTGGCCTTAGGTGCAGAAGTTACCTGGTCATCATGCAATATTTTCTCTACACAAGATCATGCTGCTGCTGCAATTGCTGCTGCTGGTATTCAGGTTTATGCTTGGAAAGGCTTAAACGAAGAAGAATTTGATTGGTGTATCGAACAAACTTTACACTTCGGTCCGGAGCAACAACCATTAAACATGATTTTGGATGATGGTGGCGATTTGACCAATATGGTTTTTGATAAATATCCTGAGCTGATTGCAGCCATTAAAGGTTTATCAGAAGAAACTACCACTGGTGTTCACCGTTTGTACGAAAGAATGAAAAACGGAACATTGCACTTACCTGCAATTAACGTTAACGATTCAGTAACCAAATCTAAATTCGACAACAAATACGGTTGCCGCGAATCATTGGTAGATGCGATCCGTCGAGCAACCGATGTAATGATGGCCGGTAAAGTAGCCGTTGTTTGTGGTTATGGAGATGTTGGTAAAGGTTCTGCAGAATCTTTAAGCTCACAAGGTGTACGTGTTATTGTTACCGAAATTGATCCGATCTGTGCTTTACAGGCGGCAATGGAAGGTTACGAAGTAAAACGTTTAGATACCGCAATTAAAGAAGCAGATATCGTGGTAACTACAACTGGTAACTGTGATATCGTTCGCGAAAAACACTTCAGGGCATTAAAAGATAAAGCTATTGTTTGTAACATCGGTCACTTCGATAACGAAATCGATATGGCTTGGTTAAATGGTACTTATGGCGATACCAAGGTTGAAATTAAACCTCAGGTTGATAAATATACCATCGACGGTAAAGACGTTATCATTTTAGCTGAAGGCCGTTTGGTTAACTTAGGTTGTGCAACTGGTCACCCAAGTTTTGTAATGAGTAACTCGTTTACCAACCAAACTTTAGCGCAATTAGAGCTTTGGACCAATACCGCTGCTTACGAAAACAAAGTGTATACTTTACCTAAGCATTTAGATGAAAAAGTAGCCCGTTTACACTTAGAAAAAATCGGTGTAGAGTTAGATGTTTTAGATCAACACCAGGCTGATTATATCGGTGTACCGGTAGAAGGTCCTTTCAAGGCAGATACTTACAGATATTAGTACTGAGTTTTCAGTCGAAAGTCTATATAATTATGAGGGATGTGCAATTTGCATATCCCTTTTTTTATTTCCCTCTCCCAGAGGGGTGCCTATAAGGCGGGGTATCTATAGGTATTTCCTAAAAACCGGAGAGATTTTTAAGGCGTAACGTCATCCTGAACTTGTTTAAGGATCTATTTAGGGATAATTTATTTTGATATGGGCGTTCCCCCAATCCCGATGAAAAATCGGGGAAAGGGGGCGAGCTTTTCAGGGCTACGCTGCGCTCCGGTACCGGTAAAGGACCGGCACTGGACCCTTACAATCCCTAACGCAAAACCCACCGTTTTAGATTAACCTCGGAAGTTTTTGAACGGCGTAGCCCTCATAGAGGCATTTTAAAAAAACATTAACATCGAATTAAACCTACTGAGATTCGTTATATTTACAAAAAAACACAAACAATGAAAAAGTTAATATTTGCGATCCTTTTGGGCGTATTTGCATTTTCTGTAAGTGCGCAAACTACACCTCAAAAAGCAACTGCTTCCAAAGTGATAACCAAGCAAACTGTTGATATTGCCTGTAGCGAATGTCAATTTAAAATGAAAGGTAAAGATTGCGAACTAGCTGTGAAGATTAATGGCAAACCTTATTTTGTAGATGGTAAAGGCATTGACGATTTTGGTGATGCACATGGCGAACACGGTTTCTGCAACGCCATTAGTAAAGCAGAAGTTACAGGTGAAATTGTAAATAACCGGTTTAAAGCAAAAGAAATAAAGTTATTGCCGGTTAAAAAGTGATGATACATTAACCATTAAGGCACAAAGGGCAATAAGAATTAAAAACATTTGTGGCTTCGCGTATTTGTGGTCGGTTTTTACTATTTAGTTTAAATTTTTATCTCTGCGGCCTCTGTGTTTTTCTCGGTGATCTCTGTGGTAAAACAAAGAGATAACTCATTCAAATTCCTTTTCCAAGCCCTGTCTTAAATCGAAAAGCAGCCACTGTTTGTTTTTAACATTGGCCTGTTGGGTTTTTAACAGCTGTATAAAATCTTTAACGCCAATTTCTTCGTTCCCATTGCCGTGTATCAATACAATACTACCTGCATTGGGCTGCTGACCTTTGGCTAACCAAGCGTCGCTTCCAACCGGGATAAGACCATAAGCCTCAATTTTTTCAACAATGCTTTTATCCGATACCAGGCCAGGAAAACGGAAGAATACCGATGGCGTTAAACCGTTTTTAAGCATCAGTTTTTCATTTTCCAGCACTTCTACATCTAAATTGGTGCCCGGGGCCAATAAAAAGTTCTCGGCCAGGGGTAAACTATTTACTTCATGGTTGTAGGTATGGTTTATCCAGGTAATATTCAGTTCCTTTTGTGCAATCAAACTTTTAAGCCAGTTCAGGTCATCCTGATGTTTCAGCATCCATTTGCCCGAAACAGAAACTGCTAGCGGGGCAGGCTGCTCTATCTTTTTAAATTCATCAAAAACCGATTGAAAAATAACCCGGTCTAAAGCCTTGTGTGAAGGACAAAGATCGATGGTTAAGGTAATTCCCTTTTCGTTTGGGATGGCATGATCGATGCCCGCGTTTTGTAACTGGAGATCTTTAGCGGCTGCGGCCTCGATGGATTTAATGTATGCTGTAGTTTTAAAAATAGCCAGTACATTCTGATACTGTAAACTGCTTAGCGTATACTTGCTGGCCAGATCGATTTTGGTATCCAAACTGTTCGGATTAACTAAGAGGATATATTTCTGATCATTGGCGGTAAAGCTTCTGATCGCTAAAAATGCATCTATTCCTTCAATATTGTTAGCATCGAGGCTAATGTTTTTAATTGGCTTTTTACTATTGATCCTTGCCAAGGCATAGTTCACTTTATATTTTTTGATGTCACCAAAACTTTGAGCAAAAGATAGCTGTGTTAAAAAACATAATGAAAATAAAGTGAGTAGCAAAGATTTAGATAACTTCATATTTCCTTATTTAAAATCTTTCTAATTTAGTTCAAATCTTTTATCTTTACCAGCAGGGTAATGAACAAAGAAAAATTAAAATTATGGTTTAAAAGGGTGGGCCTTATCGGCTTCCTATTTTTCCTGATTAAAGGATTAATTTGGCTTGTTGTAATTTATTTTGTTGGCAAAAACGTTTCTTAATGCGGTTCATTAGTTCACTGGTCATTGGTTCATTAGTCCATGCAAATCGCATGTATTTATCTTCCAAAATTATCCAAATTTCCATTAGTGTTCAGACTTTTACCTAAAAGTGAACAACATATTGGCCAAAAAATTCCAAACGAAAACAATTACAATTGCAAAAAACTTGGCTACATAAAAATTAGTCCCGTTTTTCCGTTGGTGGAAGAGGTAAATAATAATGGTATTTAAGCCCAGACCAATTAAACTAACCACTAAAAATTTACTGAATTCGGTTGCCCAGTGGATGTTGGTACTCTCGAATGTCCAAACGCGGTTAATGAGGTAATTATTGGTTACTGCAAGGGTAAAACCAATGGCATTTGCCACGTATTTGTTTATTTTAATCTTCTCTTTGCACAACCAGGTAGCGCCGAAATCTATTGCCATTCCGAGGAAACCCGTTAACCCAAATTTTAAAATGCGGAAGAATAAATCCATGTTAATGTATTTTAACCAAATAAAAATGTTCTAAAACCTGAGCACGGGTTTTGGGATTGATGAACTTGCCTGTTAACTTAGTGATGTGATAATACTCGAACGATTTTAATACTTCGGCATGGTATTCCGTCTTTAATCTTTGAAGCTCCGATTCAGGGGTGTAAATCACAAGGTCTTTTTTTGCGTTAAATTTATCAAGCGCTTCATAGCTCCAAAAATACTGAGGTTCGCCATTGGCATAAAAATCAAACGAATACGCATCAGGGTGCATTAAAACTGAAGCTTTTGCATTGGGATAATTTTCTTGTAGCCATTTTCCGGCCTGCATACCCGATTCGTATTTTAAAACCGATGGATAAAAAAATGCCGAGAGAAAAACCATAATCGATGCGGCAACGATTATGCTTCTGATGATCAGCGATTGAAAGCTTATCTTACGGAAAAAACCAAGGATAACCCCTACAAACGGAAGCGCAATGCCATAAAAACGAAAATTGAAGCCCGAATAAAAACCTATAAAAATTATAGCTGCAAGTAAAATGATCAGCAATACGCTCTGTATGTACCAAAATGCCTTTAAGTTTTTACCATCAAGTTTTTGCAGGTACAAGGCTGTGATGATGGCAAACTGTGGAAGAATGATCAATATATAATGTGGCAACTGGAATTTCGAAAGTGAAAACAGTAGAAAAGTGATTGCCGCACTTGTCCAGATCATGATGCTTTCTGCTGGAAGATTAACCCGGTTTTTCTTTCTGAAAAGGTTAACCACCGCGGTATAAAACAATATCGACCAAGGTAAAAATGCCCAGAGCGTAGTATGCAAAAAGAATGAAATGTCTCCCTTGCCCTTTATTGGTCCATTGTTAAAAAAACGACCGAACTGACTGTCCCAAAAAAAGAATTTTAAGCCCGACACCCCAGTTTTTCCGAATATAATTTTTTCAGGATGTAAATCGAACTGAACGTATAAGGTATATAATTCGGGGATGATGAAAATAAAAATCAAAGCAATGGCCAGCCACCATTTCAGTTTCAATAACTCCTTAAACTGTTTGGTTAACAGCCAATAAATAATAAAACCACCAAACACAGGGATCAGTACAAATATGCCCTTAATCATGATGGCGCAGGCGGCAAAGAATGAGCCTGCAACGATATGCCAAAAAGAACCCTGATGCGCTTTGTAGTAATGATAAATGGCTGCTAGGGTAAATGTGGTAATGTAAACTTCTGCGCGTACATCAAAAGTAGAAATGAGTATATGCAGCGAACTAAGTAAAATCAATGCACTGATCAATCCTGTTTTTTCGCCGTAGATATCTTTAGCCAGTTTGTAGAGATACCAGGCACCCAATAAGCCAAATAAAAAGGATGGAAGTTTGTAGGCAAAAGCGGTAATACCAAAAATTTTAAAAGAAGCTGCAGCCAGCCAAAAAGTGAGGTGAGGTTTATCGAGCCAATCGGCACCGCGCACATAGATATTGATCCAATCGTTGCGGAGTACCATATTTTTCGCAATAGAGGCGTACAGCGCAGAATCGGGTTCCATTACGCCACCAAAAAGTGCCAGTAAACTAACAATAGCAATTAATGCAATTAAAATTTTATATACCTGGGTATCTTTTAAGTTCATCTACAGAGGCAAATATGAGCAAAAAAAAGTCAATTTTTTTTAAGGTTTTAGATTAACAGACGCAAAGCCTTATCTTTGCTTTATGACAAAGTTATCTGTTAATATCAATAAAATTGCTACACTCCGCAATAGCCGTGGGGGTAATAACCCTGATCTGGTTAAGGTTGCCTTAGATTGTGAGCGTTTCGGTGCGCAGGGAATTACGGTTCACCCACGCCCAGATGAACGCCATATCCGTTATCAGGATGTTTACGATTTAAAGGCTGTTATTGCAACAGAGTTTAACATTGAAGGAAATTGTAAAGAAGATAAATTTGTTGATCTGGTTTTGGCCAATAAGCCGGCGCAGGTTACCCTGGTGCCCGACGCCGAAGGCCAGATTACCTCTAACCATGGATGGGATACTGTTAAACATAAAGATTACCTGAAAGAAATGGTTGCTGTTTTCCAAAAGGAAGGCATCCGCGTTTCTATTTTTGTCGATCCGGTGGTAGAAATGGTAGAGGGTGCAGTTGAAACCGGAACGAACCGCATAGAACTTTACACGGAGGCTTATGCGCACAACTATTTTGCCGACCGTGAAAAAGCAGTTGTAAATTACATCGCGGCAGCTCATCATGCCAATACACTCGGTTTGGGTATTAACGCTGGTCACGATCTGGATTTGCACAACCTTCACTATTTTGCGCAGAGCATCCCTGGCTTGTTAGAAGTTTCAATAGGTCATGCTTTAATTAGCGATGCCCTTTATCTGGGACTGGAAACCACCATTCAAAAATATTTGCAACAACTAGCTTAACAAGAAGAAAGACTAAAGCAAAAAGACTAAAGCTTTAATCTTTCCGCTTTAAGCTTTTAACCTTTATCTATGTTAAAAGGGATTCTCCTTGTTTTTTTCGGTGCCTGTAGCTTTGGCATATTATCTACTTTTGTTAAACTGGCTTATCACGAAGGTTATACTTTAGGCGATGTAACCGGTGCGCAGGCTTTTTTTGGTGCCGTAATTTTATGGATACTTTTTTTCTTCCAGCGCAGAACGGCAAGTTACAAGTCAAAGGTTGTTCCTGCCCTAACCCCTTGGTGGAAAATGATGCTGGCAGGTACATGTACTGGTTTGGTGAGTATTTTCTACTATCAAAGTGTAAAGCTTGTTCCTAATTCGGTTGCTATTATTTTATTGATGCAGTTTATCTGGATGAGCATTTTACTGGAATACCTCATTTTTAAAAAGAAGCCTACAGCATTGCAGTTTTTGGCCATCTTACTGGTGCTGGGCGGAACCGTTTTAGCCAGTGGAATGGTAGAAACGAATATACAAGATATGGATTTAAAGGGCATTGGCTTTGGCTTACTGGCCGCCCTTTGCTATGCTGGCTTCTTATTGCTGAGTGGTAAGATCGGGAATGAATATGCACCATTAAAAAAGAGCGCGCTGATGATTACCGGTGCCTGTATATTGATCTTTATTATTTTTCCGCCAACATTTTTATACAACGGCGCTTTAAGCGGAAGCCTTTTAAAATGGGGATTGATTATTTCGGTTTTCGGCACTGTAATTCCACCCTTATTTTATGCAGAAGGTGTGCCTAAAATTGGTACGGCCCTAAGTTCCATTTTAAGTGCTGCAGAATTGCCCGTTGCCGTAATGATGGCGGGTTTTGTATTGCAAGAGCAGGTTTCTTTTTTGAGGTGGGTTGGGGTTGTGGTCATTTTATCGGCCATGGTTTTGCCAAATCTGAAGTATCTGAAAAAAGCTAGCGGATAGAAAAGTTGAGGATGAAAGGTCAAAATTGAGCTAAATATCTTCTGACTTTGGGACACACGACCTCCGACTTACAAAAAAAATAAATATCTTTAAAAAGCATAACGTATTTACACATGAAAAAACTTACTCTTTATATTTTAGCCTTTATCGTGCTTGGCTTAGCGGCCTGTAAAACGAAAACTACCATCAACCAAGACGAAGCTTCCGAGGTAATTACCGATTATTTAAAAGCCAACCCTGAGTATAAAACCACCCGGTTTAAATTTGGCGAGATGAAGTTTAACAGCACCAACGATATGTTTGAGCTCGGAAAATATAAATCTTTGGCAAGCAAAGGTTTGGTTACGCTCGATCTGAAAGAAGCTAAAAAGAAATTCCTTTCAAAAGACAGTAGCTTTGTTTATCAGATTACGTTAACCGATAAGGCAAGTCCACTGGTATTGAAGCAGGATAACGATAGAGCAACGGTAAAAGTTGTAGAGTACGCATTGTCTGACGAGAAACCGGTTGATTTTGCACAGGTAAATTCGAGTACAGCAAAGGTAACCGTATCGCTAAAAATGGTGACTACCGATTTTGCCCCTTTCGATGATGATGCCAATAAAAACAGTAATTTCATTACCAAAACCTATAAGCTGAAGCTGAGTAAGGATGAAGGTTGGAAGGTGCAGAAGTAAGGTTAAATATTAAAGCGGAAAACAGAAAAGTCCGTCATTGCGAGGAGGAACGACGAAGCAATCTTACAACGATCGTTAGGTATGAAATAAATTAAAGCTTTTTGCTCACCCATAGCGTAGGATTGCTTTGTGCCTCCGCATGATACGAAGTGGCAAAAAGATTGAAACATATAGCGGGAACGAACTTAAATTTTAGCAGGCTATCTGCTTTCCAAATAATCGGATTATACGATTAAAAATGAACAAACGTTTGTCTTATTCTTTAGCTACATAATCTACTAATTTTGTCGCTTTTAAGCATAAATAAGACACCTTTTTTACACTGATTGATAGTAAAATACAGCTTCGTTTTTGCTACCTTTGCACGCAAATTTATTATTCATACCGCATGAGCTTAAATATCCATTACAAGGAAGATTTTCAAAATCGTCATATTGCGCCAAATGAGGCAGATACAGCCGAAATGTTGCAAACTGTTGGCGTAAATTCTATTGATGAGCTGATTGAACAAACTGTTCCGACGGCAATTAGGTTAAAACAGCCTTTAAATTTGCCGGCAGCAAAATCAGAAACTGAATATCTTGGTGCTTTAAAACAAACTTCATTATTGAATAAAGTTTTCAAAAGCTTTATCGGTCAAGGTTATTATGATACCATTACCCCGGGTGTAATTTTACGTAACGTATTTGAGAATCCAGGATGGTACACACAATATACACCATATCAGGCAGAGATTGCTCAGGGCCGTTTACAGGCTTTGTTAAATTTCCAAACCATGGTTATCGATTTAACCGGAATGGAAATTGCCAATGCATCTTTATTGGATGAGGGTACTGCCGCTGCGGAAGCAATGTTTATGCAATACAGCTTGCGTAAAAACCAGGCCGCCAAAAAGTTCTTCGTTTCCGAATTGCTTTTCCCTCAAACCATCGATATTTTAAAAACACGTGCAAACCCTTACGGTATTGAACTGGTTATTGGAAGTCATTTAGATTTCGTAGCCACTGAAGATTTCTTCGGTGCAATTGTACAGTATCCGGCAGGAAATGGTGAAGTTTTCGATTACAAAGATTTCGCATCTGCATTGCACAACCAAAATATTAAATTAACCGTAGTTGCCGATATTTTAAGCTTAACCTTATTAACGCCTCCGGGCGAGTGGGGTGCTGATGTAGTGGTTGGTACTACACAGCGTTTGGGTATACCAATGGGTTTTGGTGGTCCTCATGCTGCTTTTTTCGCCACTAAAGAAGATTATAAACGTAATATCCCTGGCCGTATTATCGGTGTAACCATTGATAGCCATGGCGATTATGCTTTACGTATGGCGCTGCAAACCCGCGAGCAGCATATCCGTAGAGATAAAGCAACTTCAAACATCTGTACTGCGCAGGCTTTATTGGCTATTATGGCTGGTTTTTATGCTGCTTACCATGGTCCGAAAGGATTAAAAGCCATTGCAGAGCGTACACACGGTTTGGCCATCAGCTTAGCTGCTACTTTAAAAGGCTTAGGTTTTGAGCAGCTGAATTCAGCTTATTTCGATACCATCCGTTTTGATCTGGGCGATTTAAAAGGTGGCATCCACTCAGGATGTATCGATAACGAAATCAACCTCAACTACGTTGGTAATGTGGTTACCATTTCGCTTGATGAAACGACTACCTTTGAAGATATTGTTTTAATTGCTAAAGTATTTGCTAAAGTAAAAGCCATTGCTGCCGATCAGGTTGAAGTGGTAGAAAATGTAGAAACGGTTATTCCTGAATCGCTACAACGTACTTCGGTTTATTTAACGCACCCAATCTTTAACTCGCACCACTCAGAGCATGAAATGTTGCGTTACATCAAATCATTAGAAGCAAAAGATTTATCGCTTTGCCACTCTATGATTGCTTTGGGCAGTTGTACCATGAAATTAAATGCTACAGCAGAAATGATTCCGGTTACCTGGTCTCACTTTGGCCGTATACATCCATTTGCCCCTGCCGATCAGGTATTGGGTTACTATTCTGTTTTTAACGAACTGGATAAATGGTTGAGCGAAATTACCGGTTTTGCTGCCATGAGTTTACAGCCAAACGCTGGTGCTCAGGGTGAGTATGCTGGTTTAATGGTTATCCGTGCTTATCACAATGATAGAGGCGATTTCCACCGTAATGTGGCGTTAATCCCTGCTTCGGCACACGGAACCAACCCTGCTTCTGCTGCCATGGCCGACATGAAAATTGTAGTGGTTAAATCTTTAGAAAATGGTAACATCGATGTTGAAGATTTAAAAGCCAAAGCAGAATTACACAAAGATAACCTATCGTGTTTGATGGTAACTTACCCATCTACCCACGGGGTGTTTGAAGAAAGTATCATCGAAATCTGCGAAACCATCCACGCTAACGGTGGACAGGTTTATATGGATGGGGCAAACATGAATGCTCAGGTTGGTTTAACAAGCCCGGCTAATATCGGTGCCGATGTTTGCCACTTAAACCTGCACAAAACTTTCTGTATCCCTCACGGTGGCGGTGGTCCTGGTATGGGCCCAATTGGTGTTGCAAAACACTTGGTTCCTTATCTTCCTGGCCATGCTGTGGTTGATATTGATAAAGGAAAATCTATTTCTGCAGTTTCATCTGCACCATGGGGTTCGGCTTCGATTTTGATCATCTCTCACGCTTATATCGCGATGATGGGTGCCGAAGGTTTAACGAATGCCACCAAGTATGCAATTTTAAATGCAAACTACATGAAAGCGCGTTTAGAGCAGCACTATCCAGTACTTTATTCTGGTGCTCAGGGCCGTTGCGCACACGAAATGATTTTAGATTGCCGTTCGTTCAAAGCTTTTGGAATCGAAGTTACTGATATTGCAAAACGTTTAATGGATTACGGTTTCCATGCACCAACAGTTTCGTTCCCGGTTGCGGGTACCTTAATGGTTGAGCCTACCGAATCGGAACCTAAACACGAGTTGGATCGTTTCTGTGATGCCTTGATCGCGATTAAAAACGAAATTTCTTCTGTAGAAAACGGAACTTTTGATAAAACAGATAATCCTTTAAAAAATGCTCCTCATACCGTGTCGGTAATTACCGCAAACGATTGGGATCATGCCTACAGCCGTCAAACAGCTGCTTTCCCACTTCCATATGTACTAGAACGCAAATTCTGGCCTTCAGTTGGCCGTGTTAACGATAGCCATGGCGATAGGGCATTAATTTGCGCTTGTCCGCCGATTGAAAGCTATTTGGAAGAGATTGTTCCTTAGTAATGTTGAAGGCAGGAAGGTAGAGGGTTTAAGGTTTTCCTTTCCAATGCCTCAATTTTCCCTTCTATCTTCATTGCGAGGTGGTACGACTTAGCAATCTATTTAGAAAATTGCTAAGTCTAAGTTCGTATCTTAACCAACATATTTATCTGCAGGTTTTATAGGGTCATTCCATAAAATCTGCAGATTTTTTTTGATATAGTAATTTATTTGCCTAACAATAATCCGTCAGAATTAACATTATAACCCTGAATTTTAATCTGATTGTTTTCTGCGGCCAAGGTAACCGTTTCTTTGGATTGAAATTTCGTTCTCTCCACGATGTAGTACAATACATAGGTTGCAGAAGAATTTGTGCCCCTTACCACTTTCGATTCCCAGTGATCGAGTTTTTCACTTTTAATTTCTCCAAGTTTGTTCAGTGCTCCGCTTAAATAATTGTTTAATTTCACAGCACTGGTTACGGCTTTGAACTGGGTACTTAGCAATGGATCTACTTTTTGAAATTCCTTTTTCTGAAGCAGCGCATAGAATTGATCAGCTACTTTTTCGGCATCTTTTTTATCTTCTTCACGGTTAATATATGTACTGTTAAAGTTGCAGCTGCTTAAGGTGAGTAATAGGCTAAGTGCAAATAGCGTTGCGCAAAACTTGTTTTTCATGAGCGGTTAATTTTTTTTAATATAGAATATTATTTTTTTTAGTCAGGCCAAGGGCAGTATATTTTTAATGAAATTGGCCAAAGTGCCATAAAATACCTGATGGATCGTGGAGAAAACACTCTTTGCCCCAAGGTTCGGTACGGATTGGTGTCAATCTTACATCGTCATATTTTTTAGGCAGATCGAGCGCTAAAAGCTCATCGTAATAACCGTTCACATCATCAACCTCTACAAAAATCATGGTATTATCAATCCAATCCTTTACATAGGCGTTTTGAAGGTAAAAGGCAATATCATTCATTTTAAAAACCGACATCTGATCTCCCAGTGTAGTTTCTTCAAAACCTAAATCGCGGTAAAAACTTCGGGAGATTTCAAAATCTTTGGCACCGACAAACGGCCTGATTGAGCTTATTTTATGTTTCATAATTTGATTTTAAGCTTAAGGTTTTCTGTACAAAATGCCGCCCAATATGGATAAGGGGGCAAAAAAAATGATGGCAAACAACTGTGTCCAATGGCTACCACCTGCGGTAAATAACGATATGGCGGCAAAACCAGCAATAATGAGGGCCAGTATATAATTCAGCATTAGGTTTTGACTCTTGGCAATTGCACCTAACACGTAACCGCTCAAGATTGAAAAGATGGCCCCATAAACGAGTGTCAATATTTTAAAGTTGAGCGCCGCATCGGCGTGGGGCCTTTGCACCGATAGTTTAAACAGTAAAAGAGATGAGATAACAAAGATGGCATAGCCGGCCAGCACGGCTAAAATTTTTCTGATCATATTCTAAAATTGTTCTGTTCTTAAAGTTTAAACTAATATAATCTTAAATTTTGGTGTTATTTAATTCACATTAAAAAGTAAACAAATTAAACCTTCACTATAATTGTCAAGTCAATAGAATGATTTTAAATAAATCCGATTATTTTTGAATAACTTAACATAGGTCAATAAGAATAGATCAAGTGTTAATATATCTTTGTATCAAAATTAAAAAAACCAGAAAATGAAATTAAAAATCTCTTCAATTTTTTTATTAGTGGCAGTTGTAGCATTGTCAGCTTTTAAAAACCCTACAAAACCAGTTACTTATACTGTAGATGCAGCAAAATCGACCATTACTTGGGTTGGTAAAAAAGTAACAGGTTCTCACAACGGAACTATTGCTTTACAATCGGGTACACTTGCAGTAAACGGTAAAAGTGTAACAGGTGGTACTTTCACCATCGATATGAACTCAATTAAAGATGCTGATGGTAGCGCTAAATTAGAAGGCCACTTAAAAGCGGATGATTTCTTTGGTGTAGCTAAATTCCCAACTTCAACTTTCGTAATTACTAAAGTTGCTGGTTCAGGTGCTAACGTAACTGTATCAGGTAACTTAACCATTAAAGGTATTACTAAACCATTAAGCTTCCCTGCAACTGTAACTGTTAATGCTGATGGTACTGCTTCTGCTTTAGCTGGTAAAATCGTTGTTGATAGAACTAAATATGATATCAAATATGGTTCTAAATCATTCTTCGATAGCATTGGCGACAAAGCAATCAACGATGAATTTGAATTAGCTGTGAAATTAGTAGCAAAAAAATAATTTTTCCCGTCTCGGAAAATAGAAAGCCCCGACAACTGTCGGGGCTTTTTTCGTTTTATGCCAGCTGAAGCAGGCAAAATAAATAATCATGGAATAGATTAGCTAACGATGAATTCATTGTGGTCCGGCTTTAGCCAGTCACAATTCAAAGGACTAATTCACATCATGCATCTGTTTGGACAAAGCTTACCTTATCTTAAACCCACCCTCAACAGCATCTACAAAGCCTGTTGCAGCACTTTTACCATGGTAAAACAAGCATTCCCAGTTTTCTTCTGCTGCTCTTTTGCCAAATTCTTTACGGAGTTCCATCGCCTTGCGGCCATCAAAATCATATTTGGCAATAAAGTTTTTAACCAGTTCTTCAGGTTCAGGTAAAACATCTCCTCCGAAAAACACTTTCTGATTACCTTCTGATAATAAAAAAACCTGGTGGTTAGGACAATGCGCGCCTGTAAATTCGAAAGAAATGGTTTCATCAAGTGCCCCATCACCTTCCACAAATTTCAACTGTGCATTGCGCTGTACAAAATCAAAAATATCGGCATGGTAAGAAGAAGATGTGCTGCTAAAAGCTGTTTCCCATTCTCCACGGTTAATTACATATTCTGCATCCGGAAAACTCAATTCTGTTTTATCGCCCAACTTATGGATCATACCACCAGAGTGGTCGTAATGTAAGTGCGACATGAGCACCTTGGTTACATCAGTAGGGTCGAAGCCCGCATTGCGGATGTTTTTGTGCAAAATCAGTTCGCCATGGTCATCGCTAAAGCCTAGGCCCGTATCAAAAAGAATCAGTTCGTTTTTCAGTTCTACCAAAAAAGGCTGAACGTTAATAAACAACGATGCCGGTCTATCTTTAAAATGATGTATAGCTGGGTCAAAAGGAACAAATTTCTTTGTAGCATCAACAGAATAGGTTCCTTCAAATAAGGTATGAACTTGCAAAATGTGGAGTTTTAATGTTTTTACAAAGGTAACAATCTAAACATTAGTATTTGTTTTGGTAAAAGCTTGGATACTTCCTTTTTTTGTAAAATATCATCCTTAAATTTCTACCATGAATTTTCGAATCCTAATTTTTATACTGGCTTTTGGCTTTTCCCTGCAGTTAAATGCGCAACAAAAGCCAAATGTAATTATTGTTTTGGCCGATGATATGGGCTATGCAGATATTTCCTGCTATGGAAGCCCGCTAATTAAGACTCCATTTTTAGACGGAATGGCTGCAAAGGGAATAAAAGCTACAAATTTTGTAACTACTTCGCCAACCTGTACGCCTTCAAGGGCATCATTGCTAACAGGTAGGTATTGTAGTAGGATGGATTTACCTTCGCCAATAGGGCCGGGCGATAAACGCGGGATCCCCGAAGATGAAATTACCTTGGCGCAGCTGCTCAAAAAATCGGGTTATGCCACCGCGCTGGTGGGGAAATGGCATTTGGGCGATCATGGCGTTTCGCTACCTAACAAAAAAGGATTTGATGAATTTTATGGTCTTTTATACAGTCACGATTATAGGGCGCCATATGTAAAAACCGATACTACGATCAAGATTTTCAGAAATACCAAACCAGAGATTTATAAGCCGCACGATAGTATTTTAACGGGAAATTACGCCCGCGAATCGATTAAATTTATTAAACAGAGCGCGGCCAATAAAAAGCCATTTTTTCTTTATTTAGCACAGAACATGCCGCATTTGCCAGTGGCTTTTGCAGCACAAAAAAGCAGAAAAACACCTTCAGCCGGAGGCGAACTGGGCGATGTGATTGAAGATATGGACGCCAGCTTAGCGCTGATATGGAAGCAGGTAGTAGCATCGGGGCAGGCGGATAATACGATTTTTATCTTTACCAGTGATAATGGCCCATGGATTAATGCACCACAGCGGATGTACGATGATGGCTTTACCAAATTTTACCATGTAGGTTCAGCAGGGGTTTTCAGAGGTTCGAAAGGCATTTCCTACGAAGGTGGCCATCGGGTTCCTTTTATCGTCTACTGGAAAGGCCATACCCTTAGCAATAACCAGTTAACCCAGCCAATTTCAAATTTAGATGTTTTCCCTACGTTGGCCGAGTGGACGAAAAGTAAACTGCCGGAAAAAAATTACGATGGACAATCTATAGCCCCATTGTTAACCGCAAAAAATTACAATCAGCCGCACCGCCCAATTTATTATCACAACTATGTTTTGGAGGGGGTTAAAGATGGCGACTGGAAATTGAGGATTACCAAAAAAGATAATGCTGAGCTTGCCGAACTGTACAATTTATCTTGGGATCCAGCTGAACGGGTAAATTTAATTGATGATGCAAAATATGCCGATCAGAAAGCGCATTTATTGAAGCTTTATCAGGCATACCCAGGAGCTGCAAAATAAATTAATTTTTGTTGTCCATCTGTGGTGGTCATGCTGTCCAGAATGTACCGCCAACTAAAGATTGCCATCACCATATGCAATTAAAATGTATATTTACTGTTCGGAGACAGAATAAATGGAAAAAAGATGGGTACTGGCATCGGCTTGTAATGATGCTACTTTAACAACAATAGCTGAACAACTTAATATAGACCGCTCGCTTGCACAGATATTGGTGCAGCGCAATATATGCGATTTCGATCAGGCTAAAGATTTCTTCAGGCCAGATTTAGATCACCTCCACAATCCCTTTTTAATGAAGGATATGGATGTTGCCATAGCGCGAATAGAAGCAGCTTTGGCCACCCATGAAAAAATCCTGATTTATGGCGATTATGATGTAGATGGTACCACCTCTGTTGCACTGGCATTTAGTTTCTTTTCACAGCTTACCCAAAATATAGAATATTATATTCCCGACCGCTATTTGGAAGGTTATGGCATTTCTACCGCTGGTATCGATTATGCCAATGAACATGGTTTTTCGTTAATCATTGCGCTGGATTGCGGTATAAAATCTATCGATAAAATTGATTACGCCAATAGTTTGGGTATTGATTTTATTATCTGCGACCACCATTTGCCCGGCGATGAAATACCTAAGGCTATTGCTGTTCTAGATCCCAAACGTGCAGATTGTGCCTACCCATTTAAAGAGCTGGCAGGCTGTGGCATTGGTTTTAAGCTGGCGCAGGCTTATGCCCAAAAACATCATTTACCGAAAGAAACCTATTTACAGTACCTGGATTTGGTGATGGTAAGTATTGCCGCAGATATTGTACCTGTTGTGGGCGAGAATAGAATTTTAGCCTACTATGGCCTTAAAAAACTAAACAACAACCCCTGCGAAGGCTTAAGGGCATTAATGGAAGTTTCGGGCAAAACCGAAAATTACACCATTACCGATGTGGTTTTTACCTTAGGCCCGCGGATTAACGCCGCCGGCAGGATCGATCATGCAAAACATGCCGTTGCCATGCTGCTTTGCCAGGTTGATGGAAACTCTTTAGAACAAAGTGAACTGATTAACCTTAAAAATACCGAGCGTAAAACTTACGATCAGGATATTACCCGCGAAGCATTGGCCTTAATTGGCGATAGCGATATTCTGATCAACAAAAAAACAACTGTTGTTTTTAATGAAAACTGGCATAAAGGGGTAATCGGGATTGTGGCTTCGCGCTTAACCGAAAAATACTACCGTCCAACGATTGTATTAACCAAATCTAACGGACACATCGCTGGCTCTTGCCGTTCGGTTGTTGGTTTCGATTTATATGAAGCTTTAAGTGGCTGTGCCGATTTATTAGATCAGTATGGCGGGCACAAATTTGCTGCAGGCTTAACCATGCAGCAGCACAATGTAGATGCCTTTGCCGATAAGTTCGAAGAAATTGTTTCGGCAACCATTACAGATGAGCTGCTTACGCCGATGATTAAAATCGATGCCGAAATAGAATTGGCTCAGATTGATGGTAAATTTTACAGGGTTTTAGCACAAATGGGACCTTTCGGACCTGAAAATATGGCGCCTATTTTTGTAACCCATAATGTATACCTGGCGCAGCACGCCATGGCTGTTGGGGCAAATCATTTAAAAATTAATGTAAAGCAACAAAATTCGCCTATTTTTGAGGGCATTGCATTTGGGCTGGCAGAGTATCAAAATCTGTTGCAGCCAAGAGTGCCGTTTTCAATCTGTTATACCATCGAAGAAAATGTGTGGAGAGAAAAGAAACGTTTGCAGTTAAATATAAAAGGAATAAAAGTAGATTAAGTTAAACTAAATCGTCATGCTGAACTTGATTCAGGATCTCTTTATGGAGATGCTGAATCAAGTTCAGCATGACGGATCGATTGATATATGATATTAAGAGCCGAAAACCTGGTTAAAAAATATAAACAGCGTACCGTTGTTAACAATGTTTCTTTCAACGTAAGTCAGGGAGAAATTGTGGGGCTTTTGGGGCCAAACGGTGCCGGTAAAACCACTTCATTTTATATGATTGTAGGCTTAATTAAACCTAATGAAGGCCGCATTTATTTAGAGGAAGAAGATATTACGGAGGATGCCATGTACCGCAGGGCCCAAAAAGGGATTGGTTACCTTGCACAGGAGGCATCTGTTTTTAGAAAGCTTACTGTAGAAGAAAACATTCTTGCCATTTTGGAGATGAGCAGCATGAGCAAAGAAGAACAAAAAGAGAAGCTGGAAGAACTTATTAACGAATTTAGTTTGCATAAAGTCCGTAAAAACCGAGGCGACCTTTTATCAGGAGGTGAGCGCCGCCGTACCGAAATTGCCCGTGCTTTAGCTGCCAATCCAAGCTTTATTTTGCTGGATGAGCCATTTGCAGGTGTAGATCCAATTGCGGTAGAAGAAATCCAAAGTATTGTTGCCAAACTGAAGCATAAAAACATCGGGATCCTAATTACCGACCATAATGTGCAGGAAACCCTATCAATAACCGATAGGGCATACTTACTTTTTGAGGGAAAAATTTTGGAGCAGGGTATCCCAGAAGTTCTGGCAGAAAATGAGATGGTTAGAAAAGTTTACCTGGGCTCGAACTTCGTGTTAAAGCGTAAGAAATTTGATGTTTAATTATTTAATCAACGATAATCAGCAAACAAATTTTAATTTGGTGTGTTGCCTAATCACGAAATTAAAACAAAAGCTATAAAATTATTTACCGTGTATAAAAATCTGTGCGTGTCTGTGAACGTCTGTGGCAAAATGATGCTCATTAATTTTAACATTTAATATGGCATTTGTAAACTCAATTTTTACTTGGTTAATGAAAAAGCGGATCCACCAGATCGAGCTTTTTATGAAATATCCGCACGATGTTCAGGAAGAGTGGTTCCACACGTTGATAGATAGTGCCGAGAATACAGAATGGGGAAAACTGTACGATTATAAATCAATTTTAACCACCCAGCAGTACCAGGAACGTGTTCCCATCCAAAATTACGATACCTTAAAGCCCTATATAGAGCGCATGCTCAATGGCGAACAGAATATACTTTGGCCATCAGATATTAAATGGTTCGCTAAATCATCCGGTACGACCAGCGATAGAAGTAAATTTATCCCTGTTTCGGAAGAATCTTTAGAAGAATGCCATTTTAAGGGCGGTAAAGATATGCTTTCCATATACTGCAATAACCGCCCGGATAACCAGATGTTTACCGGTAAAGGCCTTGTGCTGGGGGGAAGCCATCAGGTAAACCAATTAAATGAAGATTGCTTCTACGGCGATTTATCAGCAGTGCTGATTAAAAACCTACCCATTTGGGCCGAATATTATCGCACGCCCGATATGTCTATCGCCTTAATGGATAATTATGAAATTAAGATGGATAGGATGGCTGAAGCCACGATCAATGAAAATGTAACCAGTATTTCTGGCGTACCCACCTGGACCATCGTTTTGGCCAAAAAAGTACTCGAGCTTACCGGAAAACAGAATTTACTGGAAGTTTGGCCAAACCTGGAGCTCTATATCCATGGGGCTGTAAATTTTACCCCATACCGCGAGCAGTTTAAACAGCTGATTCCATCAACCGAAATGTATTATCTGGAAACTTATAATGCATCCGAAGGTTTCTTTGGTATCCAGGATCAGGATCATTCAGAAGAAATGCTGCTGATGTTGGATTATGGAATCTTCTATGAGTTTGTACCCATGGAGCATATCTGCGATGAAAACCCTAAAGCTTTGCTATTGGGAGAGGTAGAATTGCATAAAAACTATGCAATTGTGATTTCTACCAACGGTGGTTTGTGGCGGTATATGATTGGCGATACGATCCAGTTTACTTCACTTTCTCCTTACCGCATTAAAATTACCGGCCGTACCAAACATTTTATCAATGCATTTGGCGAAGAAGTAATTATCGATAATGCAGAACAGGCCTTAACCAAAGCCTGCCAGGAAACCAATGCCGAAATAAAAGATTACACAGCTGGCCCAATTTATTTTAAAGATGAAAAGGCAGGTGGGCACGAATGGATTATTGAATTTGACAAACAACCGAACGATTTTGAGAAGTTTGTAGATGTAATGGACCAAACGCTGCGCGAGATTAATTCCGATTATGATGCCAAGCGTTTTAAAGATATGGCTTTGGCACGGCCTAAAGTGCACAATGCACCTGCAAATACATTTTACAACTGGTTAAAGGCAAAAGATAAACTTGGCGGCCAGCACAAGGTACCACGTTTGGCCAATGAGCGGAAATATGTAGATGATATTCTGGAGATGATCAAATCATCTTAAAATATTATTGATTATATTTGTTCTGGTTTACAATTTAAATATGGAAGCAACAGGGAAATTAACTAATGTTCAACTAGAATTGTTAAAATTGTTCCAGTACAATTTACCAGATGCTCAGTTGGAGGATATTAAACAGATGTTGGCTGGATATTTTGCAAAATCAGCTTCTAATGAAATGGATAAACTCTGGGATGATAAAAAATGGGATGAAAGCACCATTGAATCCTGGAAAAGTGAACATCTAAGAAAAAAATAGCATTAATGAAAGTTGTACTGGATATTAATGCACTTCTGGTATCAATTCCTAAAAAATCGAAATATAGGGCAATTTTTGATTCATTGATCAATGAGCAATTTAGCGCAGTAATCAGTAACGATATTCTTTCTGAATATGTTGAAATTATTGAACAAAAAACAAACTTTCTCATTGCAAGCAACGTTGCCGAATTATTGCTAAATCTTCGCAATGTTGAAAAGGTAGATGTTTATTTTGAATGGAAGTTGATATTATCCGATTTAGATGATAATAAATATGTTGATGCATATGTGTGTAGCAATGCAGATTATATCATCACAAATGATAGCCACTTTAATATTTTAAAACAGATAGCGTTCCCTAAGGTTAACATATTAACAATTGATGAATTTTTATCTATCATTTCCAAATAGGATGCCTGTCACTGCCCGCTCCGTATTCAATCCTAAAAAACAGCAGCTTTCTGAAGATGATACTGATAAACTTATCGCTATTGCTTTTGATGAAAAATTGTTAACGCTTTTTCACAAAAAATAATGAGAAGCATTAGCTATACACGCGTAGCATGGCTATTGTTTTTTGGCTATTTCTTCGTACTCATGGTGCAGCTTACCTTGCGCTATATTCCTTTCGACAGGGAGGTATCTTTCCTGCAGATTAAACAGACCGAAGTATCCGAAATTAAAGCCTATCTGCCAATATTTTATACGCATGTTTACAGTGCCATATTTGTATTATTGGCCGGCTTTACGCAGTTCAACCCTAAAATTTTATCAAGGTATCCCAATATCCACAAGCGGCTCGGCTACTTATACGTGGTATTTGTACTGTTGCTTGCTGCGCCTTCGGGTATTTTTATAGGCTGGTTTGCAAATGGTGGCTTAATGGCCAAAACATCATTTGTTATTTTGGGTATTTTATGGTTCTGGTTTACGTTAAAAGCTTTGCAGCTAATCTTAAAACGGAAAATAAAAGCGCATAAAAATTTTATGTACCGCAGTTTTGCATTGGCAACATCAGCCATCACATTAAGGCTGTGGAAAGTTATTTTAGTATATTTATTTCATCCCGCACCAATGGATGTTTACCAGATTATAGCATGGTTGGGCTGGATGCCAAATTTGTTAATTGTAGAATGGTTAATAAGGAAAAAAATTATTTGACCAAAAAAGAATACGCTCATGAAAAAAATCTTATTACTAGCACTTCTCCCATTTTTGATGCTCTCTTGCAGGGAAACAAAGAAAACCAGCAAGCAAGAACCATCAGGTATTGTGCAGCAGGAAATCCACAAGGAACTATATGGCTTTTGGGTCGGTGATTTTTACGCAGCCGAAGAATCGGAATACGAAGGAGATATGGCCGATGCGCCTAAAAAACTGAACATTAACATTAAAAAAATAACCAAGGATACTGTAGTTGCGCAGAGCGTGGTATCTGGAAATAGCCGCCCGCTAATTGGTAAACTATCTGAAGATGGTGGTAAGATCACTTTTATCCTGGAAGAACCAGGAACAGATAAATATGACGGTAAATTTGAAATCACTTTGGTAGGCGATACTTTAATCGGTAAATGGAATGCTTACAAAAAGGAGCTCAAATGGCCTGAAAAAGAGTTTAAATTGCTTAAAAAAGCTTTTGAGTATAATGCAAACCTCATGTTGCCTTCAGAAACAGAATATGTAGATTGGAGCGACCATAAAATGGTGGAAATGATTGATACCGCAGAGGATGGAACAGTTGATACCTTGGGTGCCAATCCTTATTATAGAAGTGCGTCTGATCAGATTTTGAAATTGAACGCCTCTGCTGTGCTTTTAAAAGAAGCTGATTTAAAAAACCTGCGTAAGCTTGATTTGCAGATTATTAAAAACACCATTTTTGCCAGACATGGGTATGCATTTAAAAAGCAGACCTTTAGAAATTTTTTCGATCCGGTAGAATGGTATGTTCCGGTAAAAAACAATGTTGATGATGACCTGACTGCCATCGAAAACAAAAATATTAAACTGTTAGACCGTTTTACCAAGTACGCCGAAGATAATTACGATTCTTTTGGCCGTTAATTTGTAGCCATATCATTATGAAATTGAACAGGCAGAAAATATTGGGCTTCTTTCAGAAGTCGAAAAGCAAAGCTTCGGTTATTTTAGGCGATAAAACGAAGGCCAATAATACCATTAAAGATGCTTTAGGCAAGGCGGTAACCAATAGGAGCGATTTGGAAGGTGTTTGGGCAAAACTGGTACTGCTATTTGCCGTTGCAAAAGATTACGTTAATGGCGATTATACCGAAATCCCAAAAAGATCGATCATTGCCATTTTGGGCGGATTGATTTATTTTCTCTCGCCTATTGATGTTTTGCCCGATTTTGTGCCTGTTTTTGGTTTTATAGACGATATATACATTTTAAACCTGGTTTATAAACAGGTGGTAAAAGATCTGGATAAATATAAAGCCTGGAAAGACGCTCAGATTAAAGTAATAGGTATAAATGGCTCAAGGGCATAACAGTTTTATGCAGTGGTTGAGTGCGCATCTTTTTAGTTGCCCCTTTAAATCACATTTTGGAATAGATTGCCCAGGCTGCGGTTTACAGCGTTCTGTGCTTGCCTTATTTCAGGGCGATCTGGTTGCTTCATTTAAATTTTATCCGGCAACCATACCTTTAATTTTTGTGGCGTTATTTACCATTGTGCACCTTAAAATGGATTTTAAATTTGGTGCCCAGCTCATTAAAATCGTTTTTGCAGGTGTTGCAGTAATTATCTTAATCAATTACATTTACAAAATATACAATCACCAACTGATCTAAATATAACTATGTCTGAAGAACAAGAAAACCCTCAAGAAAATAAACCCATTGATCTTTCAAAAAAAGAAGATCCAATTGTTGAACCGGTTAATGATGGTCCGGTAACGCCGCCACCTTTTCAACAGCCACCGCCATTTCAGCAACCACCACCTTTCGGACAGTTTGGGAACGGAGGCTTTGGTCAGCAGAATTTACCCAATGGTACCGCTGCACTTGTTTTAGGTATTATAGCCCTTCCGGCATGCTGTTTTTATGGTATATTCGGATTGATATTTGGCATTATTGCCTGGGTTTTGGGCGCTGGCGATGTTAAAAAATACCAGCTTAACCCGGGTTTTTACACCGAATCGTCATATAAAAATGCAAAAGCAGGTAAAATATGCGGTATGATAGCCACAATTTTAAGTATTTTAACCATCCTGTTTTTTGTATTGGTAATTGTTGGGGCCATCACAAACCCACAGATGTATGATGATTTCTTACGTGGATTGAATTAAACAGCTGCTTGGATTAATTTTACCTTAAAAATATAAATCGGATGATACTTGCCATCCGATTTTCTTATTTTTGTAGCGTTCAAATTGTAAATAAAAAACTCACGATAATGTATCCAGAATATTTAGTAGAACCAATGCGTAAGGAATTAACCAACGTAGGTTTTCAAGAATTAAAAAATGCAGAAGATGTAGACCAAGCCATTAAAGGCGAAGGCACTGTGTTGGTTGTTGTAAACTCAGTTTGTGGTTGTGCAGCAGCAAATGCACGTCCGGCGGCTAGGGCAGCGGCGGCGCACGAAAAACATCCCGATAAATTGGTAACTGTATTTGCAGGTATGGAAAAAGAAGCTGTAGATCAGGCTAGAAACTACATGATGCCTTTTCCTCCATCTTCTCCGGCAATGGCTTTGTTTAAAGATGGTAAATTGGTTCACATGATTGAGCGCCACCAGATTGAAGGCCGTCCGGCACAAATGATTGCGGATAACCTGATCGGTGCTTTTGAGCAATATTGCTAATAAATATTCTTCATGCCGAAGAGCGAAGCATCTTTTATTGATGGAAACTTTCTGTTAATAAAGGATGCTTCTTTTTTTTATTATGATAATCATCAGAAATCTTTATTGAGTAACTTCTCTAGTTCGCCGAACGAAACATTCATTCTCACCCTGCCTTGTTTGGCATAAGATATTTCTCCGGTTTCTTCCGAAATGATCACGGCAACGGCATCAGTGGTTTCAGAAACGCCAATCCCGGCCCGGTGCCTCAAGCCAAATTGCGATGGCAATTGATCGTTATCGGTTAAAGGCAATATGCAGCTGGCACTTTTGATCTTGTTTTCAGAAATAACCACGGCCCCATCATGCAACGGACTATTTTTCTGAAAGATACTTTCTAACAACCGTTTTGAAATTTTAGCATCTACCAGCTCACAGCTGTTTGCAAAAAACTGTTCGTCGTAAAACTTAAGAAATACAATCAGCGCACCTGTTCTGGTTTTTTTCATGCTCTTGCAAGCATCAATAATGGGTTTAATGCGTGTTAAGTTATTTCTTTCTATCTCTTTCCGGCCAAATAAATAACCCCACCAGGCTTTATTTTTCTGTAGAAATGCATTTTTACCTATTAACAAGAGGAACCGCCTAATTTCGGGATGGAATATTACAATGAGGGCGATAATCCCAACGCTCATAAATTTCTCTATGATGGTGGTTAGCAGATCCATGTGTAAACTCTTTACTATCCAGTAGAAAACCGTGATAATAAACATCCCAACCAGCAGGTTTACTGCCAAGGTATTGCGGATCAAAGTATATACGTAGTAAATTAATAAGGCTACTAAAATGATATCAACGATATCAGTAGGAGACACTTTAAGGAAATCAAAATCAAAACCTTTCATTATTGGCAAGATAGCAAAACCGTTTTCAGTTTACAAGGTTCGGTTAATTGTTTATGATGGTTAATTGTTTGAATGGGTTAACTGTCTAAATGGGTTAACTGTTTGAATTGGTTAATCGGTTAACTGTTCATGTTCCTGAAAATTATTGCTTAAGTATCGATTTCCGTAATGCATTTAGTTTATTTGTTAGTTCGTCAAGTTTGATTCTAAATGAAATGTACTCTTCTTCATTAATATATTCCAGATCGAAAGCGCCTATAATGTGGTTAATTGTTTCAATCGCACTTGAGTAAGACATGTTAATAAAATGTGCTTTGTCTTTTGGTGTAATTCTGGCTGAGCCTCCTGCTAAACAATCGCCAATGCTACTAGATGATCTTTTGATCTGACTTGTCAAGCCAAATACTTCATCTTTTGGGAATTTTCTTGTCAGATTGTAAATGTCTTTTCTAAACCTTCTGGCTTTTTGCCAGGTTTCTAATTTTTCAAAGGAATAAATATGCATCACAATTAATTTTAATTTAATTATGGGATGATATCAAAAGTAAGAAAGATTATAGGAGAATATAAATTTGGGATCAAATTATCAATTAGCAAACTATTTAGCTGCTTCATGTAATTTAATGGCTTATGAACTTCAGTTAACCAGTTTAAACAATTAACCGATTAACCTTTTCTAGTTATTTCAGCATCTCTACTAATTTAACCATACTTTTGCAATTAACAGTAGTTTAATGGTTTATGAACTTCAATTAACCAGTTTAAACAATTAACTGATTAACCTTTTCTGATTATTTCAGCATCTCCACAAGCCTAATACATTCCACAGCTTCCCTTACATCATGCACCCTTAAAATTCCGGCTCCTTTTTGAAGGGCAATGGTATTCAGTACCGAAGTTCCGTTAAGTGCTTCGGCTGCGGTGGTGCCCAAGGTTTTATAAATCATGCCCTTGCGCGAAAAGCCAACCAGTACAGGGAGTTTAAAAATTTTAAATGCTTCCATTTGGTTCAACAGTTCGTAGTTGTGCGCAATAGTTTTCCCAAAACCAAAACCCGGATCGATAACCACATCATGGATATGAAGCGCTTTAAGCCTTTCCACTTTTTTGGCGAGATAATCAATCACCTCTAAAAGTACATTGTTGTAAACAGGATTTTCCTGCATATTCTGCGGCGTACCCTGCATGTGCATAATCATATATGGTACCTGAAGTTTGGCCACTGTTTCGAACATTTGTCCGTCCATATCGCCGGCGGCAATATCGTTAATGATGTGGGCACCGGCCATGATTGTTTCTTCGGCTACTTTTGCCCTAAAAGTATCGATAGAAATAATGGCTTCTGGAAATTCTTTTGCAAGGCTTTCTACCACCGGAACCAAACGGTCTACTTCTTCCTGTGCAGAAATATCTTTGGCACCCGGCCTTGACGAATAGCCGCCAATATCAATAAATGTAGCACCTTCTTTCAAAAACTGTGCAGTTTTGGCTAAAGCTTCATCGGTAGATTTTGTTCTGCTGTTACTGTAAAAAGAATCAGGTGTAATGTTTAAAATACCCATCACTTTCGGACTGCTTAAATCAATCAGTTTGCCTTTTATATTTAAGCTCCTTTTAGATTCAAAAAAGTTTTTTTCTGCCATAATAAACCCTTTCGGGATTTGGGTTTCGCTTTAAAAATGTATCTTTAGCTTTTGTTTTTTCACGACAAAAGTACACTAAAAACTAAATAAATATTGCTTTGGCACAAACAAATACCTCTACCGAATTTGATGAAGTGATTGCTGTTTGCAGATCATTATTCTTAAAAAAAACTAAAGATTACGGCACTGCCTGGCGGATTTTAAGACCAAGTTCAATTACCGATCAAATTTTTATCAAAGCCCAGCGTATCCGCACTTTGGAAGAGAAAAAGGTAAGTAAAGTAGGTGAAGGGGTAGTATCAGAATATATTGGTATTGTAAATTATTGCATTATTGCCATGATGCAGTTAGAACTGACGGATAGCGATCCGAATGAGATGCCTTATGCCGAAGTTGAAAAACTGTTTGAAGAAAAGGTATCCGAAACCAAAGATTTAATGTTTGCCAAAAACCACGATTATGGCGAGGCATGGAGAGATATGCGCATCAGCTCGTTAACAGATCTGATTTTGATGAAGATTTTTAGGGTTAAACAGATTGAAGACAATGAAGGGCAGACCCTGGCTTCGGAAGGGGTAAAAGCCAACTATCAGGATATGCTCAATTACTCGGTTTTTGCTTTGATTAAGCTCAACGTAAAATAGATAAAAGCTCAACTACCTTTAACATACATACAGATGCGAAACATACTATTGAAATTCTCCAGATTTTTTGTCGGTGCTTTATTTATATTTTCAGGATTGATAAAAGCCAACGATCCGCTTGGATTCGGTTATAAATTACAGGAGTATTTCGAAGTTTTTCACCTCAACTTTCTGAGTGGTATGGCCACTGGCATTGCCATTCTGCTTTGCACCTTAGAAATTGTACTGGGGGCCTTGTTGTTATTGGGTTTCTGGAGCAAAAAGGCAGCCTGGGGATTGTTGCTCTTAATCATCTTTTTTACGCTGTTAACATTTGTATCGGCTGCATTTAAGGTTGTTACCAGCTGTGGCTGTTTTGGCGATGCCATTCCACTTACACCTTGGCAGTCGTTTAGTAAAGACCTGATCCTTTTATTGCTCATCATCATTATTTTCATCAACAAGGATTTAATTGAACCACTGTTCAAGAAAGAGTCTGTTCAGAGAAATACTGCACTGGCAGTAACCCTTATTTCTTTGGGATTTGGTTTGTATACCTACAATGTGCTTCCAGTTATCGATTTCCTTCCTTACAAGGTTGGCGCGCATATTCCATCATTAATGGTGATTCCTCCGGGAGAAAAGCCCGATGAATTTGAAATTATGTACCACCTGAAAAATAAAAAGACCAAGGCTGAGCAGGATATGAGCGATAAAGCTTATCTGAAAACCGAGATCTGGAAAGATAACAACTGGGAAATCATTGGCGAGCCGACCAAGAAGCTAGTTAAAAAAGGGTATGAACCAAAAATTAAGGATCTTATCATTACCGATGCTTCTGGAACCGATTATACAAAAGAATTAATCGAAAACCCTTATTATAGTTTGGTGTTTGTGGCTTACGATCTAAAAAATGCCAATCAAAATGCCATTGGTAAACTAAATGCAATCGCCATCAATGCTACGCAGCAGTTTAATATCCGTACGGTACTGTTAACCTCCAATTCGGCGCAGGATGCAGAAGCCTTTATCAAAAAGAATAATCTTTTCTCTGAAGTTTTTTATGCTGATGCCGTTCCATTAAAAAGTATGGTAAGGGCAAATCCGGGTGTTTTATTGTTGAAAAATGGTGTGGTGATCAATAAATGGCATTTTCATAATGTGCCAACTTTTGATCAACTGAGCAGAAAATATTTCGATAAATAAGCATGATAGGCTATGCACTAAAAAAACTAATGTATGGACTGCTGGTCATGGCTGGCGTTATACTGGTTGTTTTTGTGCTGTTCAATATCTTACCTGGCGATCCGGCACGGATGACGATGGGGCAAAGGGCCGATGTACAATCGCTCGAGGCTGTTCGGAAAGAATTGGGCCTCGATCGTTCCAAGCCCGTGCAATTTGCTTTATACCTGAACGATTTATCGCCGATCAGCATTGTAGATCATGACAGCACCGCCCAGCAGAAATACCATTATGCCAAATTACTCGCTTTCGATAAAAAAGCACTTGTCTTAAAATGGCCTTATCTGCGCAGCTCGTACCAAACCAAACGTGATGTAACCGCCATACTTGCCGAAACAGTTCCGAATACTTTTATCCTGGCTTTAACGGCTATGATTTTTGCTACAATTATTGGTGTGTTTTTGGGGGTTTTATCAGCGGTTTACAAAGATTCGTGGATTGATAAATCAGCTAATGCCTTTGCCATTTTGGGTATTTCGGCCCCATCATTTTTTGCTGGGATTATTATTGCCTGGCTTTTTGGTTTTGTTCTGAGCAACTACACCGGTTTAAAAATGAGCGGTAGCTTATATTCATACGATCCATTTAATGGTGAAGTTTTAACACTAAGAAATTTATGGCTGCCCATGATTACGCTTGGCCTAAGGCCTCTGGCTATTATTGTACAGTTAACCAGAAGTGCCATGCTCGATGTTTTAGCCCAAGATTATATCAGAACCGCAAGGGCAAAGGGTTTGAGCAGAAATACCATCATTTATAAGCATGCCTTAAAAAATGCGATGAACCCGGTTATCACCGCAATTTCGGGCTGGTTTGCTTCGCTATTGGCCGGTTCTTTTTTTGTTGAATACATTTTTGGGTATAACGGATTGGGCAGAACAACGGTAACAGCTTTAGAAATGTCCGATTTTCCGGTAGTAATGGGTTCAATACTTTTTATCGCTTTTGTATTTGTGGTTATCAATATTCTGGTTGATATTTTATACGCATACATCGATCCGAGGGTTAAATTAAGTTAAGCTGTGCAGGAAGAAGAAATCATCAATTACACACAGGTAGCAGATAGTCGGATTATCGCCATATTTAACCTGGCTACTGTCGCAATACCCGAAGCAGAACGCTTGTTCAGCCATGTACTCAATGCACAGCATATCTGGGCACAGCGTATCTCTGGTCTTAAACCAATTTATGGCGTTTGGGATATTCATCCTAAACAGGATTTTGAAAGCATCTCGGTACTCAATTTTAAGTTGATCAGGGATGTGCTCAAAAATGATCCATTAGATAAAAGCATTGAATATTGTACTTCTAAAGGTATCAGGTACGAAAGTAGGATAGATGAAATTTTATTTCATTTATTTAATCATTCTACTTATCATCGCGGACAGGTTGTAACCTTATTAAAGAAGGCAGGTTTTGAACCACCGGTAACTGATTATATTATGCTAAAACGCGATCATTTGTTGTAGATCGCCAGTAACTAGAATACACATGAAGATTTTCCTAATTGGATATATGGGCTGCGGTAAAAGCACTAAAGCAAAACAGTTGGCGCACCGCTTGGAATGCCCTGTTATAGATTTAGATGCCGAAATTGTTGCAAAAACTGGTAAAACCATAGCCGAATATTTCGCTGAATATGGCGAAAGCGGTTTTAGGGATTACGAAAGCGAAATGCTGAAAACTTTTGATTACCCGGAAACCTGTGTGGTGGCAACAGGAGGTGGACTACCATGTTTTTTCGACAATATGGAGTGGATGAACGCCCATGGAGAAACTGTTTACCTGCAAATGGAACCTGCCGCTTTGGTATCGCGCCTGCATAACCGCCAAAAAAGGCCTTTGATTAAGGATTTGGACGATGAACAGCTTTTGGTATTTATTACAGAAAAACTTCAGGAACGTGATCCTTTTTATACCCAAGCGAAGTTGATTGTAGATGCATTTGATTTGGATGGGGAGAAGTTAGAGGAAGCAATTAAGGGGAATCATTAGCCCTTTTAGCATATTATCAGTCTTGGTCATTAAGGGAGTTAAGGAATTATACCTTAATGTTCTTAATTTCTTACTGGTAAATAAATCATTAATAGGGTTTACCCAGTTCTCTTTTCAGACCATGGGAGTTAAGGAAATTTACCTTAATGTTCTTAATTTCTTACTTGTAAATAAATCATTAATAGGGTTTACCTAGTTCTCTTTTCAGACCATTAAGAAGTTAAGGGAGTTAAGAAAATATATCTTAATGCTCTTAATTTCATACTGGTAAATAAATCATTAATAGGGTTTACCTAGTTCTCTTTCAGATCATTAAGAAGTTAAGGGAGTTAAGAAAATTTACCCCAATGCTCTTAATTTCTTACTGATAAATAAATTGTAAATAGCCATTGCCTAATAAATCAGTTTTTCGATGTTGAAGTCAATTAACCACTTAAACAGTTAACCGACTAACCCAAAAATGGCTTATAAACCAATGAATTAATCCCATCATCAATTATCTTTGCAGACAATAACGCAAGTGGAATTCCTCCCCCTGGATGTACACTGCCACCACAGAAATACAGGTTTTTGATTTTCGAACTGAAATTGGCGTGCCGTAAAAAAGCAGAAAACTGATTGTTGGAGCTGTTTCCGTATAATGAACCCTGATAAGATCCTGTTTTGCTTTCTATGCTTCTCGGATCGAGCACCTGCTCGCAAAGAATATCTTTTTCAATATTACGGTTTAAAATGCGGCTTAGTTTTTTGGTGATATTTGCTCTGGCTTCTTTAATCAACAGATCCCAGTTTTGTCCGGTGTTGGCGGGTACATTTATCATTACAAACCAGTTTTCTCCATCAGCAGGCACATCGTTTTTAAGGTGTTTAGAGCTGATGTTGAGGTAAACCGTAGGATCATTGCATATTGTTTTATCTTTCCAGATGGAACTGAACTCACGTTTGTAATCTTTAGCAAAGAAAATGTTATGCAGGCCTAAAGCACCATAGTTACCTGCCATGCCCCAATAAAAGATGAGTGCCGAACTGCTGCGCTCTTGATTTAAGCGATTTTGGGGCTGCGGTACTTCTTTAAGCAAGTTTTTATACGTAAACCAGATATCAAGATTGGAAACAACAATATCGCTATGGTAGATAAGCCCATTAGCCTTAATTCCTTCAACTTTAGGCATAGGTTTATCTTGGTGCAAGATTTCCTCAACCTTTTGGTTGTAATGAAATTTTACCCCTAACTCTTCTGCCAGTTTTACCAGAGCAGTAACAATGCCATACATCCCGTTTTTTGGCAGGTAAGCGCCAAAATGATATTCAAAATGAGGAATTACGTTTAAAGTGGCGGGTGCCTGATAAGGATCTGAACCATTGTAGGTAGCATAGCGGTTAAAAAGCTGTGTGATCCTATCATCCCTAAAAAAAGAACTGTTTGCTTTGGCCAGTGTTCTGAAAGCATCAATCTGCCCAAATCGAAATATAGATTTTAAAGTATCCCAGTGGAGGTAGCTTTTGAGCTTATGCAGGCTTCTTTCTAAAAAAACACGGTGCGTAACTTCATATATGGTTTTGCTTTTTTTGAGGTAGCTATTAACTTCTGCGGTTGTAGAATTGGTTTTTTCTTCAATTTCACGGGCGAATTTATCAAGATCAGCGCTTGCATTTAACCTTAAGCCGTCTTCGTAAAAATAGCGGCAAATTTCTGTTAGCTTAGTGTACTCAAAATAATCTTTTGGATTTTTTCCGGCCAGGGTAAAAAGCTCATCTACATATTGCGGCATGGTAAACAAACTCGGACCAGCATCGAACCTAAAACCATTCATTTTTATTTCGGCCAGTTTACCTCCAGGTTTTGAACCGGCTTCAAAAACATCAGTTTCATATCCCTTTACAGCAAACCGTATTGCAGATGCAATACCGGCAATTCCAGCACCTATAACTATTGCTTTTGGCATGGTTTATTTCAACTCCTCCAGATAAACTTTGGTCTGCTTTTCTATTTCGTTTGTTGCAAATTTAATTGCCGAACCAATTCTGGTGGTTTCGGGCTTTACAGGCATTTTGTTAATGGTGGCTAAAGCAGCTATATACCATTTGCTCCAAACTTCAATAATGTGTTTTTCATCGGCTACAGCTTTGCCTGCCGCTATGGCCTTTTTGCTTAAATCGAATTCTGTTTTTAAACGCGCCAAAGCATCAGTTTTAACCTGCGAAACCGTAGCCGATGCCGTATTTTCATCAGCAGAAATCAAGGTATAAGCAGCTGTTAATCCACTTATGCCCACATTTTTCATTTCAGTGGGCGAAACTTTATCAATCCTGTCATTATCGGTGTGGTAAAAAACATCGGTAAAATGCCACATTAAAAGTCCTGGTATTTTATTTTGCAAAAATGGCGTATGGTCGCTGCCACCTTCAAATGGATTATAGTTAACAGTCCAGTTGGCAAACTTTCCCTGGGCTTTGCAGATATCAAAAATAAAGTCGTTAAAATAATGAGGGAAAAGATCTTTTTCAGCCACATCCCCAGCGCCCCATTCTGTGTGCTTATCAGTTCCCCTTGTCCATATGGCAGATGGATCGGGCATTTTTTCGATTAAAAAAGAACCACCGGTTTTTTTGGTGTCTTCGCCAACCATATCCAAGCTCATGCCCCACATAATACCTTTTGCCCTGGTTGTATCTTCGGTAATGTACCTTCTGGTAGAAACAATTTCATCGCCCCATAAAAAGGTTAAGCTACGCTTTGGGTTTATTTTTTTTGCCTGGTACAGTTCGGCAGTTAACCTTGCCATTTCGGCCAAGGTTCCAACACCGCTGGCATTATCGTTTGCGCCGGGTTCTTGCACGTGTGCACTAAAAACAAAGCGCTCATCGGCATTTACGCTACCTTTCACATTGGCAACAATGGTCAATTCTTCCGATGGATAAATTTTGGTCTCAATATTTACCTTTAATCTGGTTTCGCCTTTTAAGCAGGTGGCTTTTAATTTTTCTTTGGCCGCATACGATAAAAGCAGGGTCCAAACCTCGCTGTTGGCTTTCATACTGCCAAATTGGATAGAAGTTTGGTGGATTTCTGGCTGTGTATATTTTGGCATCGAATAGCCCAATACGCCAATGGCACCAGCTTTGGTAGCTGCCTGGAGCAAACGGGAAGGATGGGTTTCGCTAAACACGATCTTTCCCTTCAGATCCATTTTTTCAACCTCCGCGGGATTAGCTTTTTCAATGAAAACAACAGCCGCAGTAACGCCGCCAGCTGGGGTAGAGCCGCAATTAATAGGAATCATATTGCGGTTGGTTTTATAAGAAATTAGGGGCTGCTTTTCGCCAACGATATCGATGTTCGCATCAACAGGCTCCCATGTATTGTTTTTCATGGGGCGTTTCTCAATGCGGTAAGTTAAAGGAGCTTCCTTTTCATTTTGCTGCTGCAATACAAAACCTGCTTTTTTAAGTATATTTTCTACATAGTGGATACTTGCGTTAAAACCCGTATTACCAGGCACGCGGAAATACTTTTCAACAAAAGCTGTGGTTTCGTAAGCATTTTTTTCTTTAAAACCTGCTCTGGTAAGGTTAAAATATCCATCTGTTGGGTTTTGAGCGTATGTTCCCAACCCCGCAAAAAGCAGTGCAAAAAGTATCTTCGTTTTCATCGTTATTAATAAAAGCGAAAGATACTAAGAATATTCAATCTTGTTTAAGCGTAGCGCTTACCTGTTTTATGTTTTAACCCCTCATCAACGGATAAAGGACCAGAACCTACCACCCAAAACATAATGAGCAGAAATAAAACCAGCACCGAAAACCATAATTCCGAATTAGGTGTAGAGAAACCCGGGGTAAGGTTTACAAAAAACACGGCGAACAATAAGATCGGAATTTGAATCACTACCGCGAAACGGGTAACAAGCCCCAGCGTAATTAAAACACCCCCAACCAAATGTGCAAATGCAACAAGATGAATGGCTACACTGATCATCATGCCCGAAAAGCCAAAAACATTGTTTTGTGTAATCATGTTTTGAAGAACCGATGTGTCGCTGACAAAAGAAACACCTTTTCCAAAAATGATAAGGCCGAGGACAATGCGTAGATAATCCAGCCATTTTGATTGATGAACATCTCCCCAATGTTCAATTTTACGGATAACGTTCATAATGAACCTCCATTTTTATGTGAATGATATATTAAGTTACGGAATTATATCAGATTATCAAATTAATCGGCTGAAAATCAGTAATGATATACAGGCTGATGCCGGTTAAGCAATATTTAACAAATAGGTGTAAAATTAACATAATATTAATTTATACCGTTTTGGTTTTTGGTATAAATTTGGTATTATTGTTGATAATAGATAGATTTTTTATCATGAGCAAAGAAATACTGGAATTTTCTGTACAGGTAGATGAAAAATTTGACCTTAACTTTAACTGGCTTGATGGTTTTTGGGGAGCCGCCTTTAAGTTTTTTGGAAAATAATTTTTAATATCATAAATAAGCCGGATCAGTTGCCATGACTGAAAGGGAAAATATTGCCCATTCTTTCTTGTAAACTATTTATATTCATTCCAACTTTAGCTTTCATTTACCTTAATGTTCTTAATGGTAAATAAATCGTAATAGAGCTTAACTTGGTTTTTTCTTTTCAGAACTTTGAGAAGTTAAGGTAGTTAAGAATTTACCTCAATGTTCTTAATGGTAAATAAATCGTAATAGAGCTTAACTTGGTTTTCTCTTTTCAGAACATTAAGAAGTTAAGGTAGTTAAGAAAATTTACTTGAATGTTCTTAATTTCTTAATGGTAAATAAATTGTAAATAGCAATTGCCCAATAAAACACTTTGGTCTTAAGCCTTAGGCCTTTCCTGTTTCAGCCTTTTGCCTTATCTTTGCAAAATAATGAGTAGAAGAAAACCAGGTACGGTAACTATTGTTCCAAACGTACATATAATTGATATTGCTGAAGAGGGAAAAGGCGTTGGCAAAGCCGACGAATTGGTGATTTTTGTTGATAAAGCTGTTCCCGGCGATGTTGTTGATGTACGGCTGACCAAAAAGAAGAAGAATTTTGCTGAAGCGATTATCGATCAGTTACACGAAAAATCTGCTTTGCGTACCGATCCCTTCTGCCAGCATTTTGGTACCTGTGGCGGTTGCAAGTGGCAACATATGGGCTACGATGCGCAACTGAAATTTAAGCAGAAGAATGTTGAGGCTGCTTTACAGCGTCTGGGTAAAATAGATACTTCTAACACCGAACCTATTCTGGGATCGGCAAAAAACAGGTATTACCGCAATAAATTAGAATTTACTTTTTCGAACAAGCGTTGGTTGGAGAAAACCGATGTTGAACGTGATGAGGATTTTGATATGAACGCACTGGGTTTTCACGTGCCCTTGCGTTTTGATAAGATTTTGGATATCGAGCATTGCTATTTGCAGGATGAACCATCCAATTCCATCCGGAATGCCGTACGTAAATATGCTTTGGAAAACAGCCTCTCTTTTTACGATCTGCGTAACCACGAGGGGGCTCTGCGCAACCTGATTATCCGTACTTCTACTACGGGTGAAGTGATGGTTGCAGTGGTATTTGCCTATCCGGAGCAGGAGCAGGTTGATGGACTGATGAACTTTCTTAAAACTGAATTTCCGCAGATTACCTCCTTATTGTACATTGTTAACCAAAAGAAGAACGATACTATTTTTGATCAGGAGATTGTGGTATTTGCTGGCCGCGATCATATTTTCGAAGAAATGGATGGCATCCGCTTTAAGATCGGGGTAAAATCATTTTATCAAACCAATTCTGAGCAGGCTTTTGAATTATATAAGATTACCAGGGATTTTGCCGGTTTTAAAGGCGATGAACTGGTTTATGACCTGTACACTGGTGCAGGTACAATTGCCAATTTTATTGCCAAACATGTAAAACAGGTTGTTGGTGTTGAGTATGTGCCAACGGCAATTGAAGATGCAAAGTTTAATTCGGCATTGAACGGGATTGATAACACCATTTTTTATGCCGGTGATATGAAAGATATACTAACTGCAGAGTTTATTCTTGCACACGGTAAACCTGATGTAGTAATTACCGACCCGCCAAGGGCAGGTATGCATGCCGATGTGGTGCAGCGCTTATTGGAAATGGAGTCGGAAAAGATTGTTTACGTGAGCTGTAATGCAGCAACACAGGCAAGAGATTTAGAATTGTTAAAAGATAAATATGAGGTTGAGCGCATTAAGCCTGTTGATATGTTCCCGCATACTCAGCATGTAGAAAATGTAGTGTTGTTGAGGTTGAAATAATAGAAGGATTGAATAATTGAATGAGAGGGTGATTGAATGAGAGAATGGGCTGGTTGCTTATAAACATTCCATCCTTCAGTCATTCAAAATTCAACAATTAGTAGGTTATGGATAGAGAAGAATTATTAAGCGCAACGCCAGAAGATAGCGGGGCAAAGAAACAGGAAAGTCCGCTGGTAAGTTTAGAAAAAGACCTGGCGTTTTATGCTGATGCAATTAAAGAGGTAGCTGTTGAAATTATGGTTGAAGGTATTTCTGCCCATCCAATTTTTATTGCCCACCAGCATGAGGTTAGTATTGGCGAAATGATCCTGAATAAAGAAGAACTCAATACGGATTGGACCATCCAGGCTTCTACTTTAGAGGAGTTTGTAGAGAAAGGGATTATTGGTAAAGAGAAGAAAGAACCTTTCCTAAAAGTTTACAAAAAACCGGAAGATTTTATGTGTGTTTTTGTAATCGTACCCGAAGGTGCAAACTTTATTTACTATCCTTACAATAAAGGTGGAAGGTAGTAGGGCTTAGGGTTTTAATGCTATGGCTTTAATTGCCCAATCTGTGTAATCCCTTAATCCGTGGGATATTTTAAAAAAAAAAACGCTGCTTTGTATCCACAAAGCAGCGAATTATCATTAACTAAACTAAAATTCTAATTTACATGTCTAACATCACCGCTTTTTGAGCTTGATGTTTTTTTAAGGGAGGCATTTCCTTTATAACTTACGTCTCCACCACCACTGGCCGATGCCTCTAGGCCTTTGTTTACATGGATAGCTACATCCGATCCGCCTGACGCCTGTACCTTTGCATAATCGGTAATAAAGTCATAGGCATCAATATCACTTCCACCGCTTGATTGGATGGTCATGTTTGAAGCCTTTCCTTTTAAGTCGATATCACTGCCACCGCTAGATTGGATCGAAATATCATTGCAAACCACCTCCAGTTTTAAATCTGATCCCCCAGATGAGCGGATGGCCAGTTTATCTGTTTTTAATTGATTCTGCGTAAATACATCAGAACCTCCTGATGCAGCAATAGCATTTAATGTTTTATAGTTTACATAGGCTTTAATGGTACGGTTTTTAAACATTCCGCCCCAGTTGATGCCGTCTTTAAATTTAATGTTAACGTTTCCGCCATTCTGTTCTACAACAATATCTTTAAGGGTTTCTGCATCCGATTTAATGCTTACGCCTTCACTGCCGCCCTGCGTTAAATATAGATCTATGCCACTGCTGATGCCGATGCTGTTGAAGTTTTTTACTGCAACGTTTTTGGTTTCCTGCGCTTTGGCCATATAGCTGCTGATTATGACAAATAATACTGCTGCTGATTTGGTAAGGATTTTCATAGTTATTTTTTGTTAAATGATTTTTGAAGCTATCATTTCTGTAGGTGAAATGACGGCCCGTAATTTTGTGTTTTGGTTATTGATTAGACGCAGATCAGATAGAAACGTTGCAGGGAATCGAAATTATTTTTCAAATAGTTTGAATTTCATCCTTAAAATCGTTCTTTTTGTATTCAACCTTTTATATAATGGCCGCATCACAATTACTTATTTTAAACAAGAAACAAATTCAGCAAAAAATAGACCGTATCGCTTATCAGATTTTAGAAGATAACCTGAACGAAAAAGAAGTTGTACTTGCTGGTATCTGGGACCGCGGTTATAAATTGGCTTTAAGGTTAGAGAAAGTACTGAAAAAAATCTCTGATTTTAAGTTAACCCTATTGCGCATCGATCTGCAGAAAGAAAGCAGTAAGCTGGTTGCCTCAACCGATCTGGATGAAAGCCACTGGAAAAATAAGGTAATTATTATTGTTGATGATGTACTGAACAGTGGCAAAACGCTGGCCTATGGCTTGGGCGTTTTCTTAAATACACCGCACAAAAAAATCCGTACAGTAGTTCTGGTGGATAGAAGTCATAAAATTTTCCCTATTGCAACTGATTTCGTTGGATTAGAACTCGCTACCATCTTAAAAGAACATGTAGATGTGGTAATGGATGTAGAAGGCGAAGAAGACCGGGTTTACCTAAGCTAAGATAGGATAGCATGTAGGATGTAAGATGGAAGAGGTAAGATGGAAGAGGTAAGATGGAAGATGGAAGAGGTGAGATGGATGATGGAACAAACCATCAATCGTGTTATATCGTCCACGTTACAACACAGGGTCCATGATTTATGCACATATGTAAGCTGCATTTGCAATTGAGCTCAATTTTTTGCAACTTCCCGAAATGTATCAGCCCAGAAAAAATAATTTTATTTTCAGCTTTTTTTCGTGGTACATCCAGTACATTATCAAAAAGGATTTCACTTCATTTAAGTATGATGAAGTGGAAATTAAACACGATACTTCCATTTTGGTTTTAGCCAATCATTTTAGCTGGTGGGATGGTTTTTTTCTGTTCTACATCAATAAGAAGTTATTTAAAAAACAGTTTCATGTTTTGGTAAATGCTGATAATTATAAAAAAGTTGGCTTTTTGAAATACCTTGGCGCTTTTGCTGCAGAAAATAAAGGAAAAGATGTTTTAACCACACTTGAGTACGCGGGCAAGCTTTTAGACAATCCCGAAAACCTGGTGCTCGTTTTTCCACAGGGAAAACTGTATTCCAACCACTTAAAGCAGATCCATTTTGAGAAAGGCGTGATGCAGATGATCAATGCCAGTCAGAAAAAGACCAATATTGTTTTTGCCGCAACTTTTGTCGATTATTTTGCAAAAAGGAAACCTTCCGCCTATACCTATCTGCAAAATTGGGAAACCGAAGAGTATGTTAGTTTACAGTTATTGAAAAGCGCTTACAATAAACACTACGATCAATCGGTTATTAAACAAACACAGATTACTGAATGACGGTTTTTATTTACGCAGTTTTAATCTTTCTGGTCATCCGGTTTTCGGTCACTGTTTTTAACTTCCTTTCCAATCCGAAATTGCCAAGGGTAGTTAAGCATTATCAGGATAAAGTTTCGATATTAATCCCGGCCAGAAACGAAGCCGAAAATATACTTGGGCTATTGGCTTCGATCAAAAATCAGGATTACACCAATTATGAAGTTATTGTTTTAGACGATAACAGTAGCGATAGTACCTTTGCTGTAGTAAAAGAATTTTGCACCGTCAATGCCAATTTCGAAGTGGTTAAAGGAAAGGAGCTTCCGCAGAAATGGTTGGGTAAAAACTTTGCCTGCCACCAACTTAGCAGCTTCGCCACAGGTAAATATCTGTTGTTTATTGATGCCGACGAAACAATAAAAAGAGGTTTGATCAACAGTCTGATTGCGCGCATGGAGCTTGGTAAGCTCTCGCTATTGAGTGTATTTACCAATCAGGTTATGAAATCGGTAGGCGAGCGCTTAACCGTACCCTTAATGCATTTCATTTTGTTAAACCTTTTGCCCTTGCGTTTGGTTAAACTTTCAAAAAACCATGCCTTTGCTGCAGCGAGCGGTCAATGTATGTTTTTTAATGCGGCTAATTACCGGGACAATCAATGGCACGAACGGGTAAAACTGCAGGTTGTGGAGGATGTTGAGATTATGAAACTGGTTAAACAGGAAAAGTTTAATGCCGAAGCACTTTTGGCCAATGGCCTGATATATTGCAGGATGTACAAAAACCTCGGTGAAAGTATGAATGGCTTTAGTAAAAATTTACTGGCAGGTTTTGGGAATAACATCATAATATTATTACTTTACCAGCTTTTGGTGGTTGTAGGACCGGTAATTTTAATTTTAAACTTTAATGTAGCTTTACTTGTATTACCACTAACATTAATAATTTTAAGCAGAATAATGATTTCCTATTTATCCGGACAAAATGTTTTGATAAATTTGATATTGCATCCATTCCAGATGCTGTTCTTCTTGATAATTTCATTCATTTCTATAAAAAAGCATATTTTTAAAACAGGCACATGGAAGGGCAGAACGATCAGAACGACTTAAAGGTTAAAAGGATTGCAGTAACAGTAATTATCGTTTTTCATTTGGTTGGCTTGCTTGGCTTCTTAATTCCTGCCGCTCAGCCTTACTTTATCAAGCTTGTTCCTTTCCACCTCTTGCTGATGTTTGCTGTAATTGTGTTTTCGTACAATGCAGATGTAAAGCGCTTGTTATTATTCGTTTCGGGCGTTTTTCTTTGTGGTTTCATGGTGGAAGTGTTGGGTGTGCACACCGGTAAAATATTTGGCAGCTATTATTATGGCGATACTTTAGGCTATAAAATTGCTGCGGTTCCGTTGCTGATGGGTGTAAACTGGGTAATACTCATTTTTAGCGTGGGCCAGATGATGAAAAGCATGAAAATAAGGCACAGTATTTTGGCTTCGGTTATTGGGTCTTTTGTACTGGTGGGTTTCGATTTCTTTTTAGAGCCTGTAGCCATGAAGTTTAACTACTGGCAATGGGACTGGCACGAAGTTCCGCTTCAAAATTATGTTGCCTGGTTTATTGTTTCGGTAATACTGCTCAAGTTTTACTACGCTCTGGGCCTAAAACAACAGAAATATATCGGCACCACGATGTTTGTTGCGCAGTTAATCTTTTTTGTTGTCTTGTACATGACAACCGGAACAAATATTTTTGCGTAATTTTGTAATAACTATTTTAATTAATTTTATAAAATGGAAACACTGATCGTACAGCCTAAAAATAAGAAACAACTTTTGGCAATTGAGGCTGTGTTACAAGCATTAAACATAACTTTTAAAAAAGAAAAGAGCTATGGTTCGGAATTTATAAAGGAAATAGCCAGGGGAGAAGAGGATATAAAAAACGGGCGTTTAACGAGGGTTGAAAATGTTCAGGATATATGGCAAAGTATTTTGTAGATATTACTGATCAAGCTAAAAAGCAACTGGCTGCAATCCTTAAATCTGGAGATAAGGCCTTATTAAAAAACTCCAACAAATTTTTATAGAGTTAAGTATTCATCCGGCATCTGGTACGGGGAGGCCCGAAAAATTAAAATTTCAGTTTTCAGGCTATTGGTCCAGATAGATAAATAAAAAAGATAGGTTAGTCTATAGAATCGATGGAGAGATTATTACAGTATTTGTAATTTCTGCAAAGGGGCATTATGACGATAAATAACTAATCCTAAAAGAAAAATGAGCAATTTAAACTTACAGGTCAACATCGATAAATCATCAGGCTTTTGCTTTGGCGTAGTATATGCTATAGAAATGGCCGAAGATATTTTGGATAACGAAGGGTATTTATACTGCCTTGGGGATATTGTTCATAACGATGAAGAAGTTGAACGGTTAACCAACCGCGGGTTAAAAATCATCGATCACGAAGTTTTAAAAGATTTAAGGAACGAAAAGGTATTGATCAGGGCACATGGTGAGGCGCCATCAACATACCAGTTGGCTTTGGCAAACAACCTAACCTTAATTGATGCCTCTTGCCCGGTTGTGCTTAAACTGCAGAACAGGATCAAAAACTCGCACGATGACGAAGAACAGGTGCTTATTTTTGGTAAGCACGGTCATGCCGAGGTAATTGGTTTACAGGGACAAACAGATGGTAAGGCTATTGTGTTTCAGGATTTGGCCGAGTTAGATAACATTGAGCTTCCATCTAAGTTTACGTTATACAGCCAAACCACTAAAAGCACCGATAAATTTTATCACATCAAGGATGAATTGTTAAGCCGTGGTTACGATGTGAAAGCCAATGATACCATTTGCAGGCAGGTATCTAACCGTTACGATGAGCTTGAAGATTTTGTAAGCCATTATGATAAGATTGTTTTCGTTTCTGGTAAGAAATCATCAAACGGAAAAGTGCTATATGATGTGTGTAAAAAGTATAACGATAATTCTTATTTCATTTCTAATGTTGAAGAATTAGAACAGCACTGGTTTAATGAAAATGATAAAGTTGGTATCTGCGGCGCTACTTCTACGCCAATGTGGTTAATGGAGAAAGTTAAAGTAGCTTTGGAGCAGTACTAGATATTTTGTATACTCGAGTTGTTACCTATTTGCTAATAAACAAGTTTAGGATTATGCATTTCCACCCAGATAGGCCAAAGCACTACATCTCCGTTCTACTTAAATCCGGCCTAACAAATTTTTCGGGTTGCACTCACCAGGCCTTCCCACTAACTTTGAAAGAAAAGTTTTCAGCCGGCATTTTTTGTTTCTTTTTGATGCCAAAAAGAAAGAGCCCTTCGGCGGCGGTGAGCCGACACAAGGCTGCGCAGCAGGGCAAAAAAATCAATTAGAATTTCAGTCGGTGTGACACCGACCGATAGATTAATTACCAATCGTCACCCTGAATTTATTTCAGGGTTTAAATTACAAAAAAAAGATGCTGAAACAAGTTCAGCATGACGACAGCGAGTGAGGATACTTAAAAGAATCATCTTCTCAATAAAACCATAATTTGAAAAAGATAAAGCCATACATCGGAATATTGGTTGCCCTAGCCGTAATTACCTGCTGGCTCATATCGCTTTATAGCCTGCTTACATGGCATTTCTCTTGGAGCAATCCGCTGGTTTACTTAATGGTTTTCGTTCAGATGCATCTGTATACCGGACTGTTTATCACCGCGCATGATGCCATGCACGGGACAATATCGGCCAACAAGAAAGTAAATAATTTTATTGGATACCTCTCTGTTTTTCTTTATGCCGGTTTCTTCTATAACCGTTTGTATGCCAAACATCATCAGCATCATAGCCATGTACATACCGAACAAGATCCCGATTTTGCACCTCATGGCTTTTGGAAGTGGTATTTCCGTTTCATGCTCAATTATGTTACCATTATTCAATTGGTAATTATGGCTATCGCTTATAATGTGCTTAAAATTTGGGTTTCTGAAAAGAATTTACTGTTATTTTGGGTTTTGCCTTCGCTGTTAAGCACTTTTCAATTGTTCTATTTTGGCACCTATCTACCACATAAAGGTGAACATGATAACGAATACCATTCTACTACGCTGCAGAAAAACCATTTCGTTGCATTTTTTACCTGTTACTTCTTTGGTTATCATTTAGAACATCACCAAAAACCGGGTATGCCCTGGTGGCAACTGTATAAAGTTAAAAAATAGTGGTGATGCTCTGAGTATGATCATGAATAAATATTTTCATCCTGAGCTTGTCGAAGGACTAGTTTAAAATCCTTTGCGTTGTCGGATGTTACCAAGTTACACTAAACTATACTATTAAAGAAATTGATATCTTCACTCAGAGATGGTTTTGGTCGATTACCCATAATTTGTTGCTGCGCATGGTGGGAAGCTTTAATAGGGCTTAGAATCGTTGCTCCCCACAGGAGGAGGCTTTCTACAACCAATAATTTGCTGCTGCGCACAGCAGGAAGCTTTCCTGATACTCATGATGGGTTGCTGTTCCCTGCAGCTGGGTTTCATTGCAAAACCGTTTGAACCATTTTTGCAGCTTTTGATGTTCGCCTTTAGGCTAATAACCTTGCAGTTAAACAACTAGGGAATGAATTGCGGTTAATATTATTTTCTGCTGACCAAAAAATGTTTACGATCACATTTTAACATAGGTAAAAAATAATAAAAACGCGATATTTGCGGCACTTAACATATTATTATCAATGAGCAAAAAAGGGATTTTACTGGTAAATTTAGGCACACCCGATAGTCCGGCAACAGCCGATGTCAAAAAATATTTAGATCAGTTTTTGATGGACGAAAGGGTAATCGATATTCCTAAACTGAACAGAACTTTACTTGTAAAAGGAATTATTGTTCCTTTCCGTAGCCCGAAAACTGCCAAATTGTATAAAGAAATATGGAATGAAAACGGCTCCCCGCTTTTGTATTACAGCCGCCTGCAAGCCAAAATGCTGCAAGAAAGATTGGGCGACGATTACCACGTAGAACTGGCCATGCGTTACCAAAGTCCTTCTATTGCTTCGGCGCTTGCCAATTTAAAAGCAGGTTTGGTAGAAAGCATTCAGGTAATCCCCATGTTTCCACAGTACGCTTCTGCAAGTACAGGCTCGGTAATGCAGTTGGTAATGGAGCTGGTAAGCAAGTGGCCAACCGTTCCGCCAATTTCGTTTGTGAATTCGTTTCACGATAATGAATTAATGATCAAGGTTTTTGCAGAAAATGCAAAAAAGCATAATGTTGAAAGCTACGATCATGTTCTGTTCAGCTTCCACGGCTTACCAGAACGGCAATTGCTAAAGTGCGATCATACCGGCAGTTATTGTTTAAAAAGTGCCGATTGCTGCCAAACCTTAAACGATACCAATAAGTTCTGTTATTCTGCTCAGGGACATGATACCGCCCGCTTAATTGCCGAAGAATTAAACCTATCGAAAGATAAATACACCGTGTGCTTCCAATCGCGTTTAGGTAAAGAGCCTTGGGTACAGCCTTATACTACCGATGTTTTAAAGAAATTAGCAGCCGAAGGCAAGAAACGTTTATTGGTTTTTAGTCCGGCGTTTGTAGCCGATTGCCTGGAAACCCTTTACGAAATTACCGTTGAATACCACGAAGAGTTTAGGACTTTGGGTGGTGAGCATGTGCAATTGGTAGAAAGTTTAAACGATAGCCCTGTGTTTATTGAAGCGCTTGCGGGCATGGTAAATTAATTGTTGGATATGGCAGGTTTTATCATTTTAATGGGCGTTTCGGGGAGTGGTAAAACCGTTGTTGGAAAAGCTTTGGCGCCCCAAATAAATGCCGAATTTATTGATGGGGATAATCTTCATTCACAGCGCAATGTAGATAAGATGGCAGCTGGTATTCCCTTAACCGATGCCGACCGCTTAGATTGGCTTTTGCTCATTGCAAAAGTTGGCCGTGAGCACGTGTCCCATGGAACCTCTTGTATTATTGCCTGCTCGGCCCTAAAAAAATCCTACCGTAACTTGCTTAGAGAAGATAATCCAGCTATCCGCTTTGTATATTTAAAAGGAAGTTTCGATTTAATCCACGATCGGATTACCAAACGTTCGCATCAGTACATGCCTTCCAGTTTATTAAAAAGTCAGTTCGAAACCTTGGAAGAACCTGGGGCAGATGAACAGGATGTAATTACGGTTTCGATAGATCAAAGCATAAGCCAGATAGTAGCGGAAATTGCTAAGCGCGGTCTGCTTTCGTAATCATCGAAATAATCTCATCTGTTGCCCCTTTTTTATTGATTACATAATTCCTGGCTTCATGGGCAGCATTGGTGTTTTCGGCAAAATCTTCAAAGGCATAGCTCAATTCATCAATTGATGAAATGCTTTTCGCCGCACCTAATGCGATTAAATCTTTAGCTTCCTGAAATTTATCGTATTTAGGTCCGAAAATTACGGGCAGCCCAAAAGCAGCAGCTTCTAAAGTGTTGTGGATACCTGTGCCAAAACCACCACCTACATAAGCAACTTTTCCGTACTGGTATAAAGCCGAAAGCATGCCGATGTTATCAACGATAAGCGTTTGGTGACTGGCGTTTGGCGTTTGATTACCTGAGCTGAGTGCCGAAAACCGCAAACTGCCAGCCGAAAACTGTTTCTCTATGCTTTCAATATGGCTTTCGTGAATTTCATGTGGCGCAATAATAAATTTCCAGTCAGGATATTTGCTTGGCAATCCGGCCAGTAGCTTTTCATCTTCGGGCCAGGTGCTGCCACAGATCAACGTTGGCGATTGGCCTATAAATGCTTCAATAATTGGCAGTTGCTTAGGGTTTTGTGCACTTTCAAAAACACGGTCGAAACGGGTATCACCATTGATGGTAACATTTGTTAATCCAATTGAGTGTAATAGCTTTTTACTCTCCTCATTTTGAACGAAGAAATAGCTTACAGCTTTTAAAATGTTGCGGTAAAAGCCTCCATACCATTTAAAAAAGGCCTGGTTTTCTCTAAAGATGCCTGAAATAACATATAAAGGAATATTGCGGTCTTTTAATTCTTTAAAGTAAAAATGCCAAAATTCATATTTGGTAAAAATGGCCATCTCCGGGTTAATGCTGGCAATAAAACGCTTGGCATTTGCGGCCGTATCAATCGGGAGGTAGAAAACATCGGCCAGTGCATAGTTTTTCCTGATTTCATATCCCGAAGGAGAAAAAAAGGTAACCACTATTTTCTTGGCGGGATAAAGTTCTTTTAATTTTTCTAAAACAGGGCGGCCCTGTTCAAATTCGCCCAGGGAGGCAAAATGAAACCAGATGTGCTTTTCTTTGGGATTAATTTGCTGAACAATTTGTGTATAGACGTTTTTACGCCCGTTTATAAACAGTTTAGCCTTAGGATTAAATAATGAAAATATCCTGATAAGTAAAGTGTAAACCCGAATTCCGATTATGTAAAGCAAAAGCATTAGTGTAATTTCATATCTTCGTGGCAAGATAAAACGAATTATTTAAAAAGCTTAAAAATATATGGAACCATTACGGTTTAGCCTATAATTCAATGCAATAAATAGACAGACTGTAGTAGCGCCATAGCAGCTAAAAACAAAAAATAACAGATGAAGATAGCCGTTATTGGTACCGGATACGTAGGTTTAGTTACCGGAACCTGCCTAGCAGAAACAGGAAATGATGTAATATGCGTTGACATTAATGAAGCAAAAGTTAAAAAAATGCAGGCTGGCGAAGTGCCTATTTATGAGCCTGGCCTAGATCTTCTGTTCCACAGGAACATTGAACAGGAAAGACTAACTTTTACTACAAATTTAGCCGATGCCATAAAAGATGCGCAGATTATTTTTATGGCTCTGCCAACGCCTCCGGGTGGAGATGGTGCTGCCGATCTTTCTTATATTTTAGGTGCGGCCAAAGATATTTCCAAGCTCATTACCGATTATAAGGTAATCGTAAACAAATCGACCGTTCCGGTTGGTACAGCAGATAAGGTAAAAGCCGTTTTTGCCGAAAATACTACGGTAGAAGTTGATGTGGTTTCTAACCCTGAATTTTTGAGGGAAGGTGTAGCTGTTGATGACTTTATGAAACCAGACCGTGTGGTATTGGGAACAAAAAGCGATAGGGCTAAAAAACTGATGACCGAACTTTATGGTCCTTATGTACGCCAGGGCAACCCGATCCTATTTATGGATGAGCGTTCATCTGAGCTGACTAAATATGCCGCCAACTCTTTTCTGGCTACAAAAATCACCTTTATGAACGAGATTGCAAATCTTTGCGAGCTGGTGGGTGCCGATGTAGATGCCGTAAGACGTGGTATCGGATCAGACGACCGTATCGGAAAGCGCTTTCTGTTTCCGGGCGTAGGTTACGGTGGTTCATGTTTCCCAAAAGACGTTCAGGCCCTAGTGAAATCATCTGATGATTATGCCTATAATTTCCAGATCCTGAAATCGGTGATGGAAGTGAATGAAAAGCAAAAAACCATTTTAGTAGATAAAGTATTAAAATATTATAAAGGCGACATTAAAGGCAAGCATTTTGCACTTTGGGGATTGGCCTTTAAACCAGAAACCGACGATATACGCGAAGCCCCAGCTTTATATATTATCGATGCGCTGGTTAAAAACGGAGCAACGGTTACCGTATTTGACCCAGAGGCAATGGCCAATGTTAAAAATATTATTGGCGATAAAATTAATTATGCCAAAAACCAGTACGAAGCTTTAGAAGGCGCTGATGCTCTGCTGATTGCAACGGAATGGTCGGTGTTTAGAAATCCTGATTTTGAAAAAATTGAAAGTATTTTGAAAAATAAAGTGGTTTTCGACGGTCGAAATTTGTATGATTTGCAAAAAATGATCGATCTTGGCTATTATTATAATAGCATAGGTAGAAAACTAATAGATTAAAATGGGTTTGAAAAGAATTTTGATCACAGGTGCGGCCGGATTTTTAGGCTCGCATCTTTGTGATCGTTTTGTGAAAGAGGGGTATCATGTAATTGGAATGGATAATCTGATTACCGGAGATATGGCAAACATTGAGCATTTATTTAAGCTCGAGAATTTTGAATTTTATAACCACGATGTTTCAAAATTCGTACATATCCCCGGCAAACTCCACTACATTTTACACTTCGCTTCGCCAGCAAGCCCAATCGATTATCTTAAAATACCCATCCAGACCCTCAAAGTAGGCTCTTTGGGCACACACAACCTGCTAGGACTGGCCAGAAACAAAAATGCCAGGATGCTCATTGCTTCAACATCCGAAGTATATGGCGATCCAAATGTTAATCCACAGCCTGAAGAATATTGGGGCAACGTAAATCCCGTTGGCCCACGTGGCGTTTACGATGAGGCCAAACGTTTTCAGGAAGCCATAACCATGGCCTACCATACCTTTCACGGCGTAGAAACCAGAATTGTAAGGATTTTTAATACCTACGGCCCAAGAATGCGCCTAAATGATGGCCGTGTTTTACCTGCTTTTATTGGGCAGGCATTAAGGGGCGAAGATTTAACTATCTTTGGCGATGGAAGTCAGACACGTTCGTTCTGTTACGTTGATGATCTGATTGAAGGCATTTACCGCTTGTTAATGAGCGATTATGCACAACCGGTTAACATTGGCAACCCTGATGAAATTACCATTAAGCAGTTTTGCGAAGAGATTATCAAACTTACAGGTACCTCGCAGAAAATTGTTTACAAAGAGCTTCCACAGGATGACCCTAAACAGCGCAGGCCGGATATTACCAAAGCAAGGGAAATATTGGGCTGGGAGCCAAAGGTAGACCGTGCAGAAGGACTAAAAATTACATACGAATATTTTAAATCTTTGCCTCCAGAGGCTTTGGAAAAAATAGAACATAAAGATTTTACTACATTTAACCGTTAAAATGGCAAAAATATTAGTGACTGGTGGAACAGGATACATAGGTTCGCACACAGCAGTAGAGTTACACAACGCAGGATATGAGGTTGTAATTGTTGATAACCTTTCTAACTCCAATATCAAAATTTTAACCCAGCTCCACGCCATCACTGGCAAATGGTTCGATTTTCATGAAATTGATCTTCAGGATGATAAAGCTGTTCAGGAATTTGCAGAAAACCATACCGATATTGATGGGATTATCCATTTCGCAGCATCAAAAGCTGTAGGCGAATCGGTAGAACAACCTTTAAAATATTATAAAAACAACTTTTACGGATTAATTAACCTGTTAACCTCGTTCAACAGAAAAATTAATTTCGTATTCTCTTCTTCATGTACCGTTTACGGTCAGCCAGAAAGCTTACCGGTAACCGAAGCAGCGCCGGTACAAAAGGCAGAATCGCCATACGGCAACACCAAACAGATTGCAGAAGAAATTTTAGCAGAAACAGCTGCGGTAACACCTGATTTAAATATAATTGCTCTGCGTTATTTTAACCCTGTAGGTGCGCACGAAACAGCATTGATTGGCGAGCTGCCTAATGGCGTTCCGGCAAATTTGGTTCCATTTATTACACAATCTGCAATCGGTAAGCGTGGCCCAATTACGGTTTACGGCGACGATTATGATACACCTGATGGATCGGCCATCCGCGATTATATCCATGTGGTTGATTTGGCAAAAGCACATGTTGCGGCCATTAAAAAACTCGAAAATGGCAATCCGAACGGCAATTACGATGTTTTCAATATCGGAACAGGTAAAGGCTCTTCGGTTTTGGAAATCATTGCGGCCTTTGAAAAAGTGAACGGTGAAAAGCTGGATTATAAAATAGGCCCGAGAAGAGCTGGTGATATTGTGCAGATTTATGGTGATGTGCAAAAATCAAATAACGAACTCGGTTGGAAAGCCAACCTGGACATTAACGAGATGATGCGCTCGGCATGGGAGTGGGAAAAATACATCAAAGCTAACCCCTTTTAAATGAAATTAGCTGAGCATAAAGAGCTAAAAGCAGCCATAACAGCATTGCCTGTCAAAGAAAAAGACAAGCTACTGCTGCGTTTAATTGCCAAAGATAAAGTGCTTACAGAACATCTTCATTATAAGTTATTAGAAGATGAAACGGACTTAGACGACCGCAAAGAGCGGATTAAAACTGATGTAAAAGAACAGGTTTCAGACCTTCAGAAACTGAATGCTAAAGAAGCATTGGTAAAGGTGAGGAAAATGATCACATCAGTTAATCATTTCTATAAGGTAACAAAAGACCCATTGGGTGAGGTTGAACTGAAATTATTTATCCTCAACATTATTCCGTTTGATTACAAGAAATCAATTTTTGGTTACCGCGATTTTATGATCCTCTTCACTACTTTTTACGTGAAGACAGTTGCGGTAACCTTAAATAAGTTTAAAAAACTCCACGAAGATCTTCAATTTGATTTAAGCGAAGACTTTAATAATTTGCTCCATAAAATCTATTCCTCTAAATTAGCAGCTGCTGCAGAAGCCAGCAATTTACCAAAGGAAATAAGTTAAATACCATAAACTGCCATTATGTTCGGATTATTTAAAAAGAAAAAAATAGTACCCGAATTTAATTTCTCGAGCATAGGAACAGATATGCACTCGCACATTATCCCGGGGATAGATGACGGCGCACAAACCCTTAACGATTCTTTCCTCATGGCCAAAAAGTTTAAGGCGCTTGGCTACCATAAGCTTATTGCAACGCCGCACATTATGGCCGATTATTTCAGGAATACACCAGATACCATTCACCGTGGGCTTGATGCGTTACGGAATGGACTTAAAGACATCGGACTCGAATTAGAAGTAGATGCTGCAGCAGAATATTATCTGGATGAAACATTGGAAAAAAAGATCAGACAAAAAGAAGTTTTAACCTTTGGGGGCAATTATCTTTTGTTCGAACTATCGTATATCAATGCCCCACAAAACCTCATCGATTTTATAAAAATGATGCAGGATGCCGGCTATAAGCCTATACTGGCGCATCCCGAGCGATACCCGTATTACTATGGTGCATTTGAAAACTACCACCAGATAAGAGAAACCGGATGCTTATTACAGATGAATACCATTGCCCTGACCGGCTATTATGGTTCAGGAGCAAAAAAAGTAGCCGAAGAAATGGTAGAAAACCACATGGTTGATTTTATTGGCAGCGATATGCACCATTTAAAACATGCAGCAGCCTTAGAAGATAGTTTAACTACACCTTTTATCGAAAATCTGCTCAGCCAGGAGCAATTAAAGAATGCCTTATTATAGGTTCACTGGTTCATTTGCCATTAGTAGATTGGTTGTGGCACAAAGCACCAAATCACTAAAATCTTATCAGCACCCTTTAATTAATTTTGCATAACGTCGGGCCATTAACGATTAACTAATGAACCATTGGCCAATGAACTATTGAACTTGGTTTATTCGTACCTCAATGCCTCAACAGGATCCAGTTTCGATGCTTTTTTAGCAGGATAGTATCCAGATAAAATACCTACAAGTACACACAGTACAAAGCCACCGATAATAAACAGCCAAGGTATTAAGAAAGCTCCACCCATGGCCAGCGATATAATATTGCCGAGCACAATACCCAGGAATATACCCAGTACCCCGCCCATTAAACAGATTACTACGGCTTCGATCAAGAACTGTCGGCGGATAACCTGCGGATTGGCGCCAATTGCCTTCCTGATACCGATTTCGCGTGTACGTTCCGTAACCGAAACGAGCATAATGTTCATTAAACCGATTGATGCACCGATAAGCGTAATAATTCCGATAGCTACACCACCAATGGCCACAAAAGCAAGGTTTTCGAACAAGGTCTGCGCAATGGCATCGCTCTTGGTAATTTCGAAGTTATTGGTTTCGTTAACTTTAACCTTTCGGATATTTCTGAACAGGGCAGTAGATTCGCCAATAATGTTTTCCTGCATTTCATTGCTGGGAACCATTACCGTTATGGTGTATGATGGATTGGCATTGGCATTAATCTGCTTGGCTTTTAAGAGGGGCACATATACGGCTCTATCTCCACTAAAACCCATACTCGATCCTTTTTTCTCGAGTACACCAACAATTTTAAAACGGTTATTACCAACGTTGATCAATTTATCTAAAGGATCTGAATCTTTGAAAAGTTTTTCTACAACCTCTCCGCCAACAATACAAACATTACTACCCAAGGTAATTTCCGAAACACTAAAATTTCTGCCCTGAGATAAATTTAGCCCTTGTGAGGCAAGGCCATTTTCATCAATACCCTGCACGTTAATATTCGGATTGGTTTTTAAACTGCCGTTCTTCACCGTAGAGCCGCCACTGGCAAAAACACTTACGGCTACGGTTGCGGGTGTATTTAAGCTATCCTTAAATTTTATGGCATCCTCGTAACGGATTGCCTTAAAGGGTTTTGGTCTTTTTCCATTCCCGATCCTTATCCCGGTACCGCGGTTTCTAATGGTAAATGAATTGGCCCCCATACTGCTAAAGGCATCGGTCATACTTTTCTTTACAGCATCAAGTGTGGTTAAAATCCCAACTAAAGCCATTAAACCAATGGCAATAATTAAGGCCGTAAGCATCGTGCGTAAGCGGTTTCCTTTAATAGATTCTAATGCCAGTCTGATGTTTTCTCTGTAATTCATTTATAGTAAGTATCAAGTATTGGGGGGATGAAGTAGCAAGACAGGCTTTTAGCCTTAATCCCTACACCTTTTGCCTTAAACCTTTATGCGTAAAAATAAAAAAAGTCCCGGTGTTTAGACATCGGGACTGTGTTATATGTTACAATATATTTTATTTATGCCGAGAAACTGGTGCCACAGCCACAGGTGCTGGTTGCATTAGGGTTAACGAATGTAAAACCGCGCGAATTTAATCCATCTTGCCAATCAATCATCATGCCCATTAAATACATTTGGTGAGCTTTGTTCATAAACACCTTAATGCCATCTATAAAGAATTCCTGATCGCCATCTTTTTTCTGGTCAAAACCTAAGATGTAATTCATGCCAGCGCAACCGCCGCCTTCTACACCTACGCGTAAACCGTAATCTTCACTAATCTCCTGTTGGTCCCTTAATTTATATAACTCTTTAGCTGCTCCTTCCGAAAAAGTAACTGGTGCAAATGCTGTATCAACTGTTGTGCTCATGTTATTTAAATTTTATCTGTTACAAATATAAATAATAATGCACATTTTTGCTTTTAACGGTTCGTTAATATTACCGTATTTAAACAATACTTATGAACACCCAACAGATTTTAATTGACGTAGTAATCTTATTTGCAGGCATTTTCACCGCGCTAATGGCGGTTTATTATATTTTAAAGGGCGATATTCAGCGCTTCTTTAATTTAAAAAACATAGAGCTTAATAAAGAGGGTAGGGCCCATATTTTGCCCTTAAGGCTTCAGGCGCACGAACGTTTAATCATTTTTATCGATCGCATCAATCCGGCAAACCTGTTGGTACGCCTGCATCAGCAGGGAATTGATCTGGCCACTTTACAGGCAGTTATCCTAAACGAAGTACGTTCTGAATATCAGCACAACATTACCCAGCAGCTATATGTAGACAGTACAACATGGACTGTAGTGCGTAAATTAAAAGACGATACCATTGCCATGATTACCAATGCCGTGCAGGGCTTACCCGCCGGTGCCAATGGAATTGAATTAAGCAAAGCCATTTTACAACACATGGCCACTATTGATGAAAACCCATACGATTTAACGATTGAATTGATTAAGAAAGATATCCATAAGCTATTTTAGCATGAATTGCACTGATTGGGTTAACTGGTTAATTGTTTAAATTGGTTAACTGTGCTTAACAAGGTTAATTGGTTAACCGTTTAAATTGGTTAACTGTTGCATGGTTGGAAAATGCTACTTTACAATTAACCACTATACATTTTGCAATGGGCAGTTTGCTGTTACCAATGAACTAATGACTAGTGGACCAATGAACCAAATATATGAGCGATAAAAAGCATACCACCACTTCGGGCATTGAAATAAATAGGCTGTATACTTCTGCCAGGCCAATGGAAGAGCAACCGGGCGAATTTCCATTTACCAGGGGCATTCAGAAAGATATGTACCGAGGGCGTTTGTGGACCATGAGGCAGTATGCTGGTTTTTCTACAGCCGAAGAGTCGAATAAGCGTTACCATTACCTGTTGGCCCAGGGAACTACTGGTTTATCGGTTGCATTCGATCTTCCAACGCAGATTGGTTATGATTCTGATCATGAAATGTCTGATGGAGAAGTGGGTAAAGTGGGGGTAGCCATCGATTCGTTAAAGGATATCGAGATTCTGTTTGATGGTATTGAGCTGAAAGATATCACCACATCCATGACCATTAATGCTACCGCTTCCATATTATTGGCCATGTACATTGCATTGGCTAAAAAACAGGGGGCAGATCTGAAACAGATTTCGGGCACTATACAGAACGACATATTAAAAGAATATGCAGCGCGTGGAACTTATATCTATCCTCCAAAGCAGTCTATGCGGCTAATTACCGATATTTTTGAGTTTTGCAGTAAGGAAGTGCCCAAATGGAATACCATTTCTATTTCCGGATATCACATCCGCGAAGCGGGCTCAACTGCTGTACAGGAACTGGCTTTTACCCTGGCCAATGGCAAAACCTACCTTAAAGCCGCACTGGATAAAGGTTTGGACATTAATGTTTTTGCCAAGCGCTTATCATTTTTCTTTAATTGCCACAATAATTTCTTTGAGGAGATTGCCAAGTTTAGGGCCGCAAGGCGGATGTGGGCAAAAATTACCAAAGATTTGGGCGCTACCGATGAAAAGGCACAGATGCTGAGGTTCCATACCCAAACGGGCGGCTCTACCTTAACAGCCCAACAGCCCCTAAATAACGTAATCAGGGTGAGCAACCAGGCCATGGCAGCAGTTTTGGGCGGAACCCAGTCTTTACATACCAATGGTTACGATGAAGCCTTGTCGCTTCCTACAGAATCTGCCGCAAAAATAGCCTTGCGCACACAACAGATTATAGCTTTCGAAAGCGGGGTTACCGATACGGTTGATCCACTGGCCGGATCTTACTTTGTTGAAAGCCTGACAGACGAGGTTGAGGCCGCTTCGTGGGCATATATTGATAAGATTGACGCAATGGGCGGTTCGGTTAATGCTATAGAAAGTGATTACATGCAGAATGAAATTGCCGGAGCATCTTATCAATACCAGAAAGAAATTGAAAGCGGAGAACGGATCTCGGTTGGTGTAAATAAATTTACGCAGCAGGAGGAAGGGCTGACTGAAGTGTTTAATATTGATGATTCTATCCGCAAGCTGCAAACCGAAAAACTAAATGCGCTTAAAGCTACCCGTAACGCGCAGGCAGTAGCAGAGGCATTGCGTGTACTTGATGAAGCGGCTAGGGGCGACGATAACCTGATGCCATTGATCATCGATGCGGTAGAAAAATATGCTACTCTTGGCGAAATAGCTGATGTGTTAAGAGGCGCTTTTGGTGTCTACTAAATTGCTTTCATCACTATCCATTATTGAAGGGGAAATGCAACCAAGGCACTGCCTCAAAAAGGAATAAAAATGCTGTTCATTTTAGGCTCTTCAAAACACAAAATTGTGTTAAAATTCATACACTACTGCGCAATACAGGATTAAAACAAAAAATATCATGCAGATGTAGCAAAAATGATATTTGTTTATGGCTGTTAGGGCTTTGATTTTCAGCTAATTCTGATTATTTTAACGCTCAGATACGTAAATAATGACCAAAATGGCTTGGATTTTGCTTTTCCAATGGCGATTTGAAATGATTAGGCGATAGCCAGGTTAAATTACCGTTAATGTGGAAAACCTGTGTTAATAAATAGTTATCAACATAAAAAATTGAGGTTAAGCGGGCTACTATATTCCTTATCAGTGCGTTACGATTTATTTGAGATTTTTGTTTAAAATGTTGATAATTTTCTCAATATTCGTAGTCCCGAAACGGACCATCCCTTTATTTCGAATCGGCACTGTAAACCAATAAATTATAGAAATCGCAATGGAAAAAACTTGTACAGAAGTGTGGAAGAACTGTCTTCAAATTATTAAGGATAACATTCCGAACCAAAGTTTCAAAACTTGGTTCGAGCCAATAACAGCCCTTAAATTGGAAGGTAAGGTTTTAACCATACAAGTGCCAAGTTTGTTCTTTTACGAATGGCTTGAAGAACATTATGTAGGCTTGTTACGCAAGACTGTAAAAAAACAACTTGGTGAGGATGGCAGGTTGGAATATAATATCGTTGTTGATAAATCATCTAACAGCGGTAATCCTTATACTACCAATATGCCCTCAAATGGAAATGGAGCGGAGGCAAAGGTACAATCGATGCCGATCCCGGTTTCTATCAATAAGGATATTAAAAACCCATTTATTATCCCTGGATTAAAAAAGTTAAATGTTGATCCACAATTAAATGCCAACTATACTTTCGAAAATTACATCGAAGGAGATTGCAACCGCTTGGCGCGCTCTGCAGGTTACGCTGTAGCGGCTAAACCAGGAGGCACATCTTTCAACCCTTTAATGATTTATGGTGGAGTAGGCTTGGGTAAAACACACTTGGCGCAGGCCATTGGTAACGAGATTAAACGTAGCATGCCTGATAAGCTGGTAATCTATGTAAGCTGTGAGAAATTCTGCCAGCAGTTTGTAGACTCGTTAAAGAACAATACCATTAACGATTTTGTTAACTTCTACCAGGCAATGGATGTAATCATTATGGATGATGTGCACAACTTTGCAGGTAAAGAAAAAACACAGGATATTTTCTTCCACATCTTTAACCATTTACATCAATCGGGCAAACAGGTTATCCTAACATCCGATAAAGCACCAAAAGACTTGGCTGGTTTAGAAGAGCGCCTATTGAGCCGTTTTAAATGGGGCCTATCTGCCGATCTACAGATTCCAGACCTGGAAACACGTATTGCCATTTTAAGAAAGAAAATGTATGCCGATGGTATTGAGCTGCCGGGCGAAGTTGTAGAATATGTTGCGCACAACATTGATAACAACGTTCGTGAGCTGGAGGGCGCTATGGTATCCCTATTGGCACAGGCTACTTTGAACAAGAAAGAAATCGATTTAGCGCTGGCTAAGCAGATGCTGAAGAACTTCATCAAAAATACTTCAAAAGAAATTTCAATGGAATACATCCAGAAATTGGTGTGCGAATATTTTGAGGTTCCGGTGGATATGGTTAAATCGCAAACACGTAAACGCGAAATTGTACAGGCACGTCAGATTTCAATGTACCTTTCAAAAAGCCACACCAAATCATCGTTAAAAACCATTGGTGCTTTCTTTGGCGGCCGCGATCACAGTACTGTAATTTACGCTTGCCAAACCGTAGAAGATCTGATTGATACAGATAAGAAATTTAAAGCATACGTACACGATATCCAGAAAAAGCTTAAAATGAGCTAAATGAGTTCGGGAACAATAAATATCCGTTTATGTTCGAAAAATTACGCAGTAAAAGTAAAGGCCCGATATTTTATCGGGCCTTTACTTTTACTTTATTCTAGCACATTTAAAGCTTATCTATTTCAGCTAAACCATATAACAAAGCAGCAACATGCAATGCCTGAGCTATTTTATTTTCTTTGATTAATTGTTTTACTTCTTCAATGGTGTATTCCTCCACATTTAGAATTTCATGTTCATCTAAATGCTGCTCGTGCGTTTTAATGCCGCCAGTTAAGAAATAAGTAAAGGTTTTGTTGTTCGATGTTGCCGGATTGGGATAAAGCTCGGCAATCGGTTTACAGGTTTTAAAGCTGTAACCGGTTTCTTCCAAAAGTTCGCGCTTTACAGCAAATTCAGGCGCTTCATCGCCATCAATTACGCCACCTGGAACTTCAAGTGAAACAATATCTGCTGCGTGGCGGTACTGCCTTACCATAATTATTTTTCCTTCTTCTGTAAGGGCGATGGCATTTACCCAGTTTGGATATTCTAAAACATAGTAATCATCTTTTATTATTCCGTCGGGTAGTTTTACTTCATCTACCCTCAGGGTAGCCCATTTTTCTCTTACTAAATATTTTGAGGCAAGTTTTTGCCACTTTTCTATGATCATTTATTTATGTTGTTTATTCGTTTGGCGCTTAGCGTAGGTATTGTTGTATGGTTTCCTGGCGGTGCAAGTTAACCAAATGTACAATTTTGTGCTTATCGGATAGATATTGGTAAAGCAAATTAAGTTTTGGCGCTATGGTTTGATTTCTTTCCGGGCTTAAGCCCAGTTCATAATAAAGGAACTCGCTCAGCGAATCGAGTTTTTCTGGCGGCAGACCGGCACTTTGTAACCACTTTTCGAAGAGGGCCAGATCGCTCTGCTCCAATATTTCTTTGGGCAGTCCAAAGCCATCTGCAATGGTTTCATTAAAAAGGCTGTTTGCATCTTCCAGTTTTCCTTCTAACTTAAGCCCCATAATGCGGGCAAGAACCTGTGCAAGCTTTTGTATTTCTGCTGTTAATAAATCTCTTCGGTACATTTGGGTTGTAGTATTTAAATTGTTGCAAGGTTGGAATGTTTTTGTAACGTTCAAAAACGAAAACTATTCCAACCTATGAACTATGAACTATGAACTATGAACTATGAACTATGAACTATGAACTATGAACTATGAACCATAAATTACCAGCTTCCGCTCGAGCCTCCACCACCAAAACTTCCACCACCGAAGCCACCAAATCCACCACCGCCTCCGCCAGAAGAACCACCTCCCCAGCCAGAAGAGCCACTGCCCCAGCCGCCGCTGTTACGGCCTCCGCCGCCGCCACTGCCGAAAAGCATGGCCCAAAACAAAGCATTAGAAGCACCACGGCCACCTATTACTTCACTGCCGCCGCCACCACCTTTTATCATAATGATGATGATTACAATGATGATGATAATGATGACAATAATACTGCCTACGCCACCACTGCCTCCTTTGGAAGAAACCCGGGGCTGGTCGTTTTTATATTCGCCCCTTGTATATTTGATGATAGAAGTAGTACCTGCATCTAAACCGGCGTAATAATCTCCGGCTTTAAAATTAGGTTTAATGTCGTTTTCAATAATCCGCTTTGCATATACATCGGGTAAGGCACCTTCCAAACCATAGCCCGTTTGGATAGAGATTTTTCTATCTCCAACGGCTACAACTATCATAATACCATTGTTCTTACCGTTCTGGCCAACACCCCATTTTCTGCCGAGCGCTACGGCATACTCATTGATGTCGTAATCGCCTACCGATTTTAGTATGGCTATCGCAATTTGTGTAGAGGAAGAATCGTTAAATGTTACCAGCTTACTTTCGAGTGCCTGTTTCTGATCGGCAGATAGCACTCCCGAATAGTCGTTAACCAAGGTAGTTGGTTTTTCAGGAAAATCCTGGGCAAAAGCAAAAGTAAATAATAAGCTAAGTAGTGATAAAAGGAATATTTTTTTCATCCGTGTAAATTTATTTTCAGCGGTGATGGTTTCATCACTTATTTATTTTCTTGGTTATCCATAAAAACGATATCGTTCGGCAGTTCATTAATATCACCTTTTTGTGGTGGAAAAAACAACGCCAGTTTTTCTCCGGCCAGTGCCACACCGGCAATTATACCATCAGCTAAATTGCCCTTGGCAAAATGTGCAGTCATGGCAATTTTGGTCGTTTCCCAAAAGTTTTCGGGCACTACCCGGTTAATGCCTGCATCGCCGATAATGGCAAATTTATGATCGGCATGTGCCAGATAGATCAGTACTCCGTTTCTTCTGGCTGTTTTATCCATATCCAATTTTGAAAAATATTCAATAGCTTTTTCGTATGGATCAGCCTCACAGTGTTTATCAATAGCAATCCTGATTTCTCCTGATGTAGCTGTTTCTGCATCAGCAATGGCATTGGCTATTTTTTCTTGTTCTATATCCGAAAATAACGACATGTTATATTTTTTATGAAGTAAAAAGGGTAATAAAATGCTTATTGTAAACACTTATTACCCTTAAATGTTATGGTTAAATGGTTAAAATTCTACTTTGGGCGCATCTTTTGCAGCAGCATCTGCCTCAAAATAACCTTTAGGCTTAAAGCCAAACATACCAGCCGTTAAATTGGTAGGGAACGACCTGATTTTTCCATTATATTCCTGTACTGCATCGTTAAAATCTTTACGCGCAACGGTAATCCTATTTTCGGTGCTCTCCAACTGTGCAGATAAATCGCTGAACTGTTGTGTTGCCCTCAACTCTGGGTAATTCTCGGTAATAGACAATAATTTTCCCAATGCCTGAGATAACTGGCCTTGTGCAGCCTGGTATTTCTGGATGTTTTCTGGTGTCAGTTCATCAGCTTTAACCGTCATCTGTGTTGCCTTTGCTCGGGCTTCGGTTACAGCTGTTAAGGTTCCCTGTTCAAATTTTGCTGCACCTTTTACAGTTGCAACCAGGTTAGGAATTAAATCTGCCCTTCTTTGGTATTGGGTTTGTACGGTTCCCCATTTCGATTTTACATTCTCATCAAGTTTAACCATGCTGTTATAACCGCACGAACTTAAAGTGCTTACTGCAATAACTGCAGCTAAAATTCCAAATATTAATCTTTTCATTTTTATGGTTTTTGTCTTTTTAAACAAAATTGAATTAGGTCAATTTACGAATTAGATATCAAATTGCATGCCTTTGTTACAGTTTGAATTATTATCTGACAGGTTGACAAACTGTTTAGAGGTCACGACCGTTAAAAAACGGCTTTTGTTTAGCATCTTACTGAGCATGCATGAAGAAGTTCTTTTTTGTTTTGAAGCGCAAAGCCATTCGCTTTTTTTAAGGACTGTTTCCGCCCGCTGCAATCGGGGCTTGTTACTTTGTCCTGTGGCAAAGAAAACTGACTAATAGTAGAAAAATAACCCAATTAAAATCCGCCACTTCCAATGAAATACTGCAATTGCTTTTCAAAAAAATAATAGCATTAATTAATCTGTTGAAGTTTTTATTCATATACTGAAATCATCAAATATGCTATCAGATCCTTATCTTTGTAGCGTTCGGGATAAAAACCCGACAGGTTATGCAAAAAGACATCGAAATTACGCTGCTCCCGCATCAGGTTGAGCAAGCTGAGGTTATCACACAAAAACTGGCAGAAGGTTTGAAACTTTCTGAAACGCGCATCAAGGGCTATGAGATTTTGAAAAGATCGATCGATGCCCGTTCGAGGAAAGTGATTTTCCGTTTACAGGTTAAAGCTTTTGTAGATGAAGAAGCCATTCCCGAAGTTTATCATATCAACTACCCCAATGTAAAGGAAGCCAAGCCGGTAATTATTATCGGGGCTGGTCCGGCAGGTTTGTTTGCAGCCTTACAATGTATCGAAAATGGGCTAAAACCCATCATCGTAGAGCGGGGCAAAGATGTTAAACAGCGCCGTAGAGACTTGGCCGCCATTAACAAACAGGGTGTTGTAAATACAGAATCTAATTATTGTTATGGAGAGGGTGGGGCCGGTACTTACTCTGACGGCAAATTATATACCCGTTCCAATAAACGTGGCGACATTAATAAAGTACTTCAGGTTTTTGTAAACCATGGGGCAGAGCCCGATATTGCGATTGATGCCCGTCCACATATTGGCACCAATAAGCTTCCGCATATTATCACGGCCATAAAGGAAACTATTTTGAATGCCGGTGGAGAAGTGATGTTCGATAGCCAGATGACCGATATCTTAATTGAATTTGGAAAAGTTAAAGGCATTGAAATCAATTTTGGAGATAAGCTTTTTGCCGATCACGTTATCCTGGCAACAGGGCATTCTGCCAGAGATGTGTACGAATTGTTGAACAGTAAGAATATCCTTATCGAGGCAAAACCTTTTGCTTTGGGGGTAAGGATTGAACATCCGCAGGAAATTATCGATTCGGCCCAGTACCATTGCGATATACGCTCGGAGTTTTTGCCGCCCGCTTATTATAGCTTGGTAGAACAGGTTGGATCGAGAGGTGTATTTTCTTTTTGTATGTGCCCCGGAGGTATTATTGCCCCATGTGCCACAGGTGAAAACGAAATCGTGGTAAACGGTTGGTCGCCATCTAAACGGAACAATCCTTACGCAAACTCGGGTACCGTAGTGCAGGTTACCTTAAATGATGTTCAAGGTTACGATCCGCTCAGGATGTTGAATTTTCAATCTGAAATAGAAAAAATTGCTTTCGAGGCAGGCGGAGGTAATTTAGTTGCACCGGCACAGCGGATGGTAGATTTTGTAAACAACAAATTATCTATCGATCTGCCTAAAAATTCTTATCTGCCCGGAACAAAAAGTGCAATGCTGGATAATATTCTACCAAATTTTGTTTCAGATAGTTTACGTGCCGCGCTCCCTTTATTCGGAAAAAAAATTAAAGGTTACTATACAAATGAAGCCATATTGGTGGGTGTAGAAAGTAGAACTTCATCGCCTGTGCGTATCCCTAGGGATAAAGAAACTTATCAGCATCCGCAGATAAAAGGCCTTTACCCATGTGCGGAAGGAGCTGGTTATGCTGGCGGAATTGTATCTGCAGCAATTGATGGCATTAACTGTGCCGATGCAATATTGAAGACCTTATAACAAACTTTATATGGCTACAGTTGTTGTTTGAGTATGTTTAGCATTACGAACGAAATCAAAAAAGCATTTAATGGTGATGCCTGGCACGGCAACCATGTTATGCAAACGCTCAATAACGTTAACCCGCAAAGTGCATTTAGCCATTTTATCCCCGGCGCGCATTCTATTGCCGAAATTGCCATGCACTTAACCGCGTGGACAGAAGAGGTTACTTCTAGGCTAACCGGTAAACCGGCCGGCGAACCTGTGATGGGCGATTGGCCAGTGCCCGAAAATAAAACACCCCAAAGCTGGGAACGCATCATCTTTAATTTTAAAGTGGCAAATGAAGAACTGATCCGCACCTGCGAAGCAGTAAAAAACAACCAATGGGATGATGAAGTGAAAGATGAACGTAATCCTGCTTTAGGGACGGGCGTAACCAATGCCGAGCTTTTAAGCGGCCTGGCGCAGCACCACGCTTACCATTCTGGACAAATTGCTTTGCTTTCCAAATTCTAAACCGAAAAGAAATGAAGAAAACACTGATTATAGGCGCATCGCCAGATCCAAATAGATACGCTTACAAAGCAGCCCACATGCTTAAGCGCTTTAACCACGATATTGTTAATGTTGGCATTAAAAAGGGAGAAGTGGCTGGAGTTGAAATTGAAAGGCCAGGCGAAATTTATTCCGATATTGATACCGTTACCTTATATATCGGTCCTCCTTTGCAGGCGCAGTACCACGATTATATATTGGAAACAAAACCGAAGCGCGTAATCTTCAATCCGGGAACAGAAAATTACGAGCTCGAAAAGTTATTGGATCAGCACGGTATTGAACCTGTTGAGGCCTGTACATTGGTTTTATTAAGTACCGGTCAATACTAAAATTTATAAACTACGCCCCAGTTTACATAATCGGCCTGTGCAAAATGCATATAGGTTTTGGCCTGTAAGCCAATGTGGGGCGTAACGTTAAATGTTGGGCCAAATGTCCAGTACCAGGTTGCTTTTTCCATTAACCGGTTATAATGGATATATTTCCCAATCTGAGCAGCAACTGTTACCCGCCATAAATTAATGTCGGCACCTATACTAATGCCTGTACGCCACCTATCATAGGAGGTACCGTAGTTCTGAAAAGTATCGCCATAATTATTCGGATCGAAAACACTGTAATAATACACCGCATCTGCGCCGGCTTTGAGCGACATTACATCGTTCAGGTAAAAGTTATAGCCTGCATATAAACCACTTTTATATAAACTTTTTGTTCTTTTTCCAAATACCCCTCTGGCACCTAAGCCTGCACTAAGCTCGATAGAATTGCGCTGTAAAGTAGTATAAGGGCTTTTCCTTTCGGCAGTTAACGTTTTCTGGTTATTTAAGCGCAAGCCTACGTAAACATTCCCGGTATTTAAACCGCCGTTTGGAACAGTTGCCCCTCCGTTTGATACATGTAAGAAACCAAGCCCGAACATTAGGTCGGTATATTTACCCACCGGAAGCTCCATGCCTAAATCAGCTTTTATGGTTTCATTAAGCGGACTGCCTAAAAACCTGTTCTTGGTATTGTTGTAGTAGTACTTATTGGTAAGGCCTAAACCAACCCCTGGGGTAAAATTAAACTTGGCTTTACCAATTTTGAACAATTGGAAATCCATTTGTGCCACTAAACCATATACTTGTCCAAAGGCGTGTGCCGAGGTATCTTTTGTTCCTTTAAGTTTGCTTAAATCCCTAAAAATAAAACCGATCCCATATGATTTTGCACCGCTAAATCCAATCCATTTATCGCTGTTCTGACTGATATCCTTAAAATATGCCGCATCAAAACCTGTAATCTGATCTTGGAATAAATGGCCCTGATCATTATTTACATGAGTGCCAAAAATAGGCTTAATAATAATGGAGTGGTTTTCTGGCGCTATCTGAGCACTCGCAGATGCGATACCAGCTGTAAAGAGTATAAAAAAAAGTAGTTGTTTTTTCATCAGGATATCATTAGTTTTTGCCAAAGCGGTAAGCAAGGCTGTAAAAAGCATAGCGGTAGCCGGCAGCACTGTATTTAACTTCGTTGGAAGTAAAAGTGGCGGCGTAATTGGCTGTCCAACGTGCAATGGCGAAGGTTAAGCCCACCTGGGTGGTAAAAACAATCGGTTTAGGTTTAAAAGTTACCGGCCCCTTATCATTCAGAAATAAACCTCCCTGTAAACTCGAATCGAATGCAATAGCATGTAATTGCGGACTTACCGAAAGAAATAATTCGTATTTGCGTTGTGCCTTATGTATATGGTTATTGCTTACTAAACTGTTAAAGGCCGAAGAAAGATCCATATCATTAAACCTGCCCAGTCTAATTAAAGCACCAAGATTTGCTTTTGTAATCACATTACCTACAGCTGCAGAAGTTGTTCCGGTAATATCGAATACCTTATTATTGGTAGTAATAAGAAGTTTATTGTATTCTGCACCTAAATTTAAGGTTGGTTCGCTGTTTAAGCCATATTCCCATCCTTCAATCTGGTTCTGGCCAACTAGTTTATGAAATGCCTTTTGAAATTCTTCGCCCAAGGCATCTTTTCCGGTTATTCCGAGCTGGGCACTCACCTTCAGCATTTGTTTGTTTTGGTAAAACCGGCTATAATTTGCTTCGCCATACAAATATGCTGTAAAAGGGCGATCGTGTTGAGCCGGATTTGGAACAAAGCTATAATACGGGTTATATATTTTCTGGCCCAGTTCAAAGCCAATAATCTCTTTGCTTCTGCCCGGCTTTAAATTTTCGCCATTTAAAGCATGCCTATATTTAATAAAAGCACCATTGGTATAATATCGGTCGCTCGTAATATCGATATAAGCATCATTTTCAGAAATAACCACCAGCTCGTTTTTATAATTTTGTGCGTAGCTTATTTCAGCCAAGCCAATAAACAATAATGAAAGGTATATTTTGAGCATCAATTTCATTTAATAAGGACAGTTTTAATATGGCCGTAAAAGTATTAATTATTGTTTATACTTCCGATTAGGTCTCCGATTTTCAAGCGGTAAACAGTTTGTCAAATTTCAGAAGTTTAAAATATGTGTTTCTTTTTTCAGAAAAGCAGTTTCGGTGCTACTATTAAGGTATACTCCTGCTGGCAAACCTATCAGGTTTTTAAACGGCTTAGCGCTCAAGGGGGGCAATTAAAAGAAAAACAATATAATACGAACTAAACCTGATAGGTTTAAAAAGCCCCTAAACACCCATTACGGCAAAAAGTTTTGGCAGGGACGAAACTTTTTCCAGCTGAAAACCATGTGTTTACGTAAAATCGCCTTTCCAAAAGGAAATATCCTTTGCAGGGGCAGATAATTTTTCTACCTTTGCATCCCGCTTCGGAGGAAACGGTTGAGTTGAAAAGGTGGTCTGTTGATAAGGGAGCGGCATTTATTTTAAAATAATGTTTGCGGGAGAGAAAAAGATTG